>NZ_JBITDB010000017.1:0-1455 GCF_044453825.1 Kribbella sp. NPDC051620 | reverse complement strand
CCCGTTACGGTTTTGGTGGCTCCCGTAGTGGGAGGTCTGGTCGCCAGGCTCGGTATGACTTTCCCACCTAGTCGAAGTTCATGATCCCGGGTGTGTTGTCGCCGGGCCTGGTGGCATCGAGGGACCGCTGATAGGGACACGGCCACCCTGGTTGGGGGTAGGTCTCGTCGTAACGTGGTTGCCGGCCGTCGATGCCTGACTGGCCGGCCAGGCGGCGACGAGACGGAAGGACGACTGGGCCGTGGGCGAGTACCAGGTGTTTGTTGGGCTGGATGTCGGCAAGGGCGACCATCACGCGGTCGGCCTGGATCCGGCTGGTGGCCGGTTGTATGACGCGCCGTTGCCGAACACCGAGCCGCGGTTGCGGGCGATGTTCGACAGGCTCGCTGGGCATGGACGATTGCTGGTGGTGGTCGATCAGCCGGCCTCGATCGGTGCGTTGCCGGTCGCGGTGGCCCGGGCGTGTGGACACGATGTGGCGTATCTGCCCGGTCTGGCGATGCGCCGGATCGCTGATCTGTATCCGGGTGACGCGAAAACCGATGCCCGGGACGCGTTCGTCATTGCTGATGCCGCCCGGACTTTGCCTCACACACTGCGTCGTGTCGGAGCCGGTGATGAGGCGTTGGCCGAGCTCGATGTGCTGGTCGGCTTCGACGATGACCTGACCGTCGAGGCGACCCGGCTCAGCAACCGGATCCGCGGTTTACTCACCGGGCTTCATCCTGGTCTTGAACGGGTCCTGGGACCCAGGATCACTCACCCCGCGGTCCTGGAGATCTTGATCGGGTGCGGTGGACCGGCCGGGATCGCTGCCACCAAACGCCGCAAGTTGACCGCGATCGCGACCAAGCACGCTCCGCGGATGGGCGACAAGCTCGTCGATGACATCCGCGCCGCGCTGGCCGAGCAGACCGTCGTCGTCCCCGGCACCACCGCCGCCGACATCATCGCGCCACAACTGGCCCAGCTCCTGAAGACCGTACTGGACCAACGCGTGATGATCGCGGCCCAAGTCGAGGAGATCCTTGATGCGCACCCTCTTGCCCAGGTCCTGACCTCGATGCCCGGTATCGGCGTCAGGACCGCAGCCCGCATCCTGCTCGAGATCGGCGACGCCTCCACCTTCAAAACCTCAGGACACCTCGCCGCCTACGCCGGCATCGCGCCCGTCACCCACCACTCCGGCACCAGCATCCGCGGCGAACACCCACCACGCGGCGGCAACCGCAAACTCAAACGCGCCCTCTACCTGTCCGCGTTCTCCGCACTGTCAGACCCCACCAGCCGCGCCTACTACGACCGCAAACGAGCCGAAGGCAAGAAACACAACGCCGCCCTCATCTGCCTGGCCCGACGCCGCTGCGACGTCCTGTTCGCCATGCTCCGCACCAATACCCACTACCACCCACCCACACCCCACACACCTTGACCAAACCCATAGGGGCACACCCG
>NZ_JBITDB010000016.1:0-3977 GCF_044453825.1 Kribbella sp. NPDC051620 | reverse complement strand
TCGTAGGTGCGGGAGTCGGGCAGACCGGTGGCCAGAGTGGTGTCGGTGGGGTCGAAGCCGCCGAAGACGTCGCCGTGGCGGTCGGCCAGGACCAGCGCTTGGTGGTGTCGTAGCCTTTATGGACGGCCTGAGGAACGCCCTCCGTGCACTCACATTCAGTTGGTGACTAGCTCAATGTGGAACTCATCCAGGACATCTAGTATTGATTTCAAGTAGGCGCGGTCCCTGGACTCTGCAGAGGACTGAAAATCGCGCCACGATATCCTGCTTGGCGGCCCTTCACCAAAGCTCGATCTAATACAATCTGCCAGCCCGTCCAGGCTCGACCCGTAGTAGCCACCTGGACCGTTGATTGCTTCACCCAAGGCACAGTAGAAGGCGGTCCTCGACGAAATCTGCGTCCCCTCCAGCTCGACGACAGCACTGGGTCCATAGCGGGCAGCCCCACGACTCGTCGCAAACCAAGACTTCTGGACTACATCTAACCAGGCAGCCTGAAAACTCGGCGACATGTTAATCCACTCGCCGCCATCTAACGGAACCTCAGAAACCCATCGAATCCAAATTCTTGCGGCTTCAGGAAACTCACCAACCGCACCGAAAGACTTGTACGTGACATTAGGAATAATGCCCCGCCCAGATGCCTGCGAAATCTCCTTGCGAACAACTCGACCAATAGAGTATTCGCCGATCTTCCCAGATCTACTCGACCGGATCTTCAGAACAGATTCGTCTACTTGACGCCTATCCGTGTTGACCTCGTGAACCATCAGAAATGTCATCTCCGAAGGATTGTTCCGTGGATCTGCGAAGTAGCCGCGCAACTCTTCAGCCGCCACCAGAGTGTCACGAGAGGCGTCATCAACAATAGCGTATGAACGGGAAAGGCAAGCCAACCTCCAGTAGCAGGGATGCAATTCGGTCAACCACCTATCGGCTCACCAACCGGAGTCCGGAAAGTGCGGCCCACTGAACTTCTGTATCTTCCGATAGCGAGATGTCGTCCATCCGTAGACTTATCACCATTGGGCAGGGTTTTCTCCAGGATTCTCTCCGTATCCGGCCGCCCGGGAAATCTATACTCCTTCGCCCCGCGCCACCAGGCGTACTCTCGGCCCTTGTATACGTCATGGGAAGCGATCTCACCAGCTTTCACGGCGTCATAGGCCGCCGCCAGTTTGTTGCTCATTCCCGTCGGGCAATTTATCCGACAGTTTCCCTACGAGACAGTCATTATTATGCACAAGCACCGGCACGTGGCCAGCAAGTACGTAGTACGAATGCGTATTGGATACCGTTAAATTGGATACTCGGGCCACCGCTTGGCTTGGGCGTACCGAAGTAACGATGATGCTAGCCTTCCCCAGGCTGGAGATTAGTTCATCTCCTTGCTCGAGGTCGCCGGCCTCTACCCACGACTGACCACGTCGCACAAAGAACGGATGGTCTCTGGTCGATGTCACGCTTCCCTGCGACTTCAGGCCCTCGTTGACATGTAGTTGCGTCACAACCTGCGGACCGGTCGTGCCATCTTTCGGATGCATAGCCATGACCTTGTCGCCGACTTTTACCTGGCCGGAGCGGGCACGGCGGGCCGCCGAAGGATCCTTGGTACCGCGCGACTCACTTTCAGAGTGCGTGGATACGCCATACAGCGGCACGCGACCGACCGAATTGCTGGCTGCGCCGAACGATTGGCTGGACGCCCTTCACAGGCGTCATAAGAGCGCATGACTGAGCTAGGTGACCGCATCAAGTTGGATTACCGTTGCTGCGAGCACCTTTTCGCGGCGACGGCCTACGGCGAGCAGGACGGCGGCACGGATTGAGAGCCAGAGGTAGGAGTTGCCGGCCAGGACTTGGAAGAAGCCCCAGTTGAACTCTTTGGTTGTTGCCTCTTGGCGGCCACCAGACCGGGCGACCATGAACAGAGCGGACTCGGTCAGTGCCGGTAGCAAGGGATATCGACCGCCGAGCTGAGTTGCTGTTAGCAACGAGACGCCGAGTGGGATGACGCAGCCCCCAGTGCGGCTCCAGTGGACCGGTGAGCGGAGCAGGCCGATCAGCGCGGTTGTTGAGACCGCGGCCAACTGCTCGCCCCGCAGCCACAGGTTGCGGCTCAGCCGAAGCTGGCGATTACAGTCAGCAGTAAATGGCCCGCCAGACGTGCCCACCAACGTCGAGGTCGCCATTCAGCCGAGCCAGGAAGCCGCTCCACGACTGGTTGCCTGAACCCTTTCCGCCCAGAGCCGAGAGGTCCAAGTCAAGCGCTCCACCACTCGTCGGTTGCAGACCCGACCTCATAATGCCACCAGCCTTCATCCTCACCTTGAGCAAGGAGGGCCTTGATGGCGGCGAAGTCTGCGTCTGATGGGACTGTGAAGGCAACCAGTGGAAACTCGTCGCTAAAGATCTCCCCTCCGAGTCCGAACGCCGCCAACCGCTCATGCACGGCTTTAGGATCCCGCCCCAGTGGTCCGGTCGGGATGGCTAGAACACGAACAGTGCAGTTACCGAAGGCACTGACGCGCCCCATGGACCAATGAATCCCATCCGCATCGGTCCGGAACCGCACCACGTCGCCTTCAGCCACTCCATCCTGGAGGAACGGAACGTTTTGCACGCGGGCGGTATCTGCGCTGACCTTGGTCGCCCACAATCCTTCGCGATCATACGGGAGCCAACCCTCACGAGGAATGAACCGGAACCACACCTTTATCTGATCATCAGCCATAGCACGCATCATCCGACCTCCGTCAACGGCCTCTCGCAGCGGGGGGAGGCGAGCTCCCTTCAGACAGCGAAAGATAGGGCGTCGCCCCACTCCCATCGCAGTCGCCCCCTGCGCTCGCCTTCCTCGAGGTACGCCAGCAATGAGACCGGCTCCTCTCCCCCTGCCACGTCAACCGCCACGTGACGAGCACCACACCACTCCGAAAGCAAGCCTGCCGCCTTCACCCGGAGGGTGATCTCCGCCTCTTGGCCACGCGACGCCTCAGGGCCGAGTTGCACATCGAGGAACACCCTGAGCACTCGTCGACCGGACCGCTCAACCACCTCAACCACGTTTGCGCCGTCGGCAGACAGTCTGACCCTATCCCGTAGCGAAATTCCATAGGCCCGGAATGGAATGCAACACAGTTCACCTTCGCCATCCCTTACCTCACCAAGCCAAACCTGCTCGAAAACCTCAGACAAACCGAAGGGCGACAAGCTAATTCGAGCTATATAGTTGCTCTCGCCTCGCAATACCGGTTTATCGTGCGCAATGAACTTCATATCAAGAACCTTTCGTTTCTGGTGTGTATCCCTGTCTGCGAAGCCGCATCTTACCTCATCCAATCTGGCCACCACGACGGCGGCCATTTCCCGAAAAAGTTCTTCGGCGGATTCAGCGGAGCCAGTCGGTCCCTCTTCGAACTATTACAAGAAGTACAAGCGGGCGTAATGTTCTTCGCGGTCAAGTCGCCGTTCTTCGATCGTGGCTCAACATGATCCAGGCCGGTCGCCGGATTTGTCCGACAGTAACTGCACAGCGGCGTCTCTTTGTCTTTCGGGGAATTCTTGCCAATCCCCCAGTCTCCAAGCATCCATTTAGGAATCCGCTTGCCAGCACCCGCACCACCTGTGGAACCCTCAGGAATTTCATGAATTGGTTCCCCATTGGGACCCACCAGCGGCGTACATTCACATGCCTCCTCACCCTCACCGATCCGGTTGCCGCCTCGGCCTCGGTTACCGGGGTAGGTAGGTTCCCCACCTTCAAGTTCGCCAGGGAGTACTCGCTGGCCAAAACTGCCGGAAGGAAGTCCTGTACCACGAGGGTCATTGTTCCCAAGCCAGTTAATGCTTTGTGCGGTCCCGACCTCACCGACGACAGAACCGGTTTGGTTGAGGGCGTTTTGGAGGGTCTGGTCGGCGCCGTCTTTGTTGTCGCCGGTTTGGTCGTCGCCTGAGTCGACGGTGGTTGCTGGCTG
>NZ_JBITDB010000015.1:3793-4973 GCF_044453825.1 Kribbella sp. NPDC051620 | reverse complement strand
GGTGTTGAGACAAGCCCTCGGCCTATTAGTACCAGTCAGCTCCACACCTTACGGCGCTTCCACTTCTGGCCTATCAACCCAGTGGTCTACTGGGGGCCTTACCCGATTAACTCGGTGGGAGACCTCATCTTGAAGCGTGCTTCCCGCTTAGATGCTTTCAGCGGTTATCACTCCCGAACGTAGCCAACCAGCCGTGCTCCTGGCGGAACAACTGGCACACCAGAGGTTCGTCCACCCCGGTCCTCTCGTACTAGGGGCAGCCCTTCTCAAGTCTCCTGCGCGCGCAGCGGATAGGGACCGAACTGTCTCACGACGTTCTAAACCCAGCTCGCGTGCCGCTTTAATGGGCGAACAGCCCAACCCTTGGGACCTACTCCAGCCCCAGGATGCGACGAGCCGACATCGAGGTGCCAAACCATCCCGTCGATATGGACTCTTGGGGAAGATCAGCCTGTTATCCCCGGGGTACCTTTTATCCGTTGAGCGACGGTGCTCCCACATGCCACCGCCGGATCACTAGTTCCGACTTTCGTCCCTGCTCGACATGTCTGTCTCACAGTCAAGCTCCCTTGTGCACTTACACTCGACACCTGATTGCCAACCAGGCTGAGGGAACCTTTGAGCGCCTCCGTTACCTTTTAGGAGGCGACCGCCCCAGTCAAACTACCCACCAGGCACTGTCCCTGATCCAGATAATGGACCTAAGTTAGACAGCCAGAACAACCAGAGTGGTATTTCAACGATGACTCCACCCGAACTGGCGTCCGAGCTTCACAGTCTCCCACCTATCCTACACAAGTTGTACCGACCACCAATACCAAGTTGTAGTAAAGGTCCCGGGGTCTTTCCGTCCTGCTGCGCGTAACGAGCATCTTTACTCGTAATGCAATTTCGCCGAGTCCATGGTTGAGACAGCGCCCAAGTCGTTACGCCATTCGTGCAGGTCGGAACTTACCCGACAAGGAATTTCGCTACCTTAGGATGGTTATAGTTACCACCGCCGTTTACTGGCGCTTAAGTTCAAAGCTTCGCCGGCCTAAACCAGCTAACCTGTCCCCTTAACGTTCCAGCACCGGGCAGGCGTCAGTCCGTATACATCGAATTACTTCTTCGCACGGACCTGTGTTTTTAGTAAACAGTCGCTTGGGCCTGGTCTCTGCGGCCATCAACGCTTCCCACG
>NZ_JBITDB010000015.1:1686-3698 GCF_044453825.1 Kribbella sp. NPDC051620 | reverse complement strand
TGTAACGTGTCCGGCCCCCCTTCTCCCGAAGTTACGGGGGCATTTTGCCGAGTTCCTTAACCATGGTTCACTCGATCGCCTTGGTATTCTCTACCTGATCACCTGTGTCGGTTTGGGGTACGGGCGGCTCTAACACTCACTACGAAGCTTTTCTCGGCAGCATGGGATCATCCACTTCCCCTGAACGGGTCCGCCTCGGTTCTCAGGCTCAATGAGACACGGATTTGCCTATGCCTCGCCCTACCACCTTGCCCGCGGATCAGCTTGCGCCTACCATCGCCGCGGATGGACTGCCCTCCTGCGTCACTCCTTAGTGCACCTAATACCACCTAGGGTCGAATCATCCACCCCTCAGCCCGAAGGCCTCAAAGCTTCTGAGTCTTAGCATCAGTAGGTTCGGTCGGGTCGTGTTAATGCCGGTACGGGAATATCAACCCGTTGTCCATCGACTACGCCTGTCGGCCTCGCCTTAGGTCCCGACTTACCCAGGGCAGATTAGCTTGACCCTGGAACCCTTGATCATTCGGCGGACGGGTTTCTCACCCGTCATTCGCTACTCATGCCTGCATTCTCACTCGTGCAGCATCCACAACTAGATCACTCTGCTGCTTCACACGCTGCACGACGCTCCCCTACCCATCCACACACCTGGACCACACAAGGTGGCCGGGTACAAGTGTGAATGCCACAGCTTCGGCGGATTGCTTGAGCCCCGCTACATTGTCGGCGCGGAATCACTTGACCAGTGAGCTATTACGCACTCTTTCAAGGGTGGCTGCTTCTAAGCCAACCTCCTGGTTGTCTGGGCAACTCCACATCCTTTTCCACTTAGCAATCGCTTAGGGGCCTTAGCTGGTGATCTGGGCTGTTTCCCTCTCGACGACGGAGCTTATCCCCCGCCGTCTCACTGCCGCGCTCTCACTTACCGGCATTCGGAGTTTGGCTGATTTCGGTAAGCCGGTAAGCCCCCTAGACCATCCAGTGCTCTACCTCCGGTAAGAAACACGCGACGCTGCACCTATATGCATTTCGGGGAGAACCAGCTATCACGGAGTTTGATTGGCCTTTCACCCCTATCCACAGGTCATCCCCCAGGTTTTCAACCCTGGTGGGTTCGGTCCTCCACGCGGTCTTACCCGCGCTTCAACCTGCCCATGGATAGATCACTCCGCTTCGGGTCTAGAGCATGCGACTAAAGCGCCCTATTCAGACTCGCTTTCGCTACGGCTACCCCACACGGGTTAACCTCGCCACATACCACTAACTCGCAGGCTCATTCTTCAAAAGGCACGCCGTCACACCCACGAATGAATGCTCCGACGGATTGTAGGCAACCGGTTTCAGGTACTATTTCACTCCCCTCCCGGGGTACTTTTCATCTTTCCCTCACGGTACTAGTCCGCTATCGGTCACCAAGAAGTATTTAGGCTTAGCGGGTGGTCCCGCCAGATTCACACGGGATTTCAAGAGTCCCGTGCTACTTGGGAAAACACTCGGAAGTCACTGTCTTACGCCTACGGGGCTCTTACCCACTACGGCTCAACTTTCCAGAAAATTCGACTTCAACAGTGATTTATAACTCCCTGACCCCACGGCATTAAGGTCTGAATGCTCCCACAACCCCATATACGCAACGCACGCCGGCTATCACACGCACATGGTTTAGCCTCATCCGCTTTCGCTCGCCACTACTCACGGAATCACTATTGTTTTCTCTTCCTGCGGGTACTGAGATGTTTCACTTCCCCGCGTTCCCTCCAGAACCCTATGTGTTCAGGCACTGGTAACTGGCTTTAGAATGCCAGCTGGGTTTCCCCATTCGGACACCCCCGGATCACAGCTTGGTTGCCAACTCCCCGGGGCTTATCGCAGGCTCCTACGTCCTTCATCGGCTCTTGGTGCCTAGACATCCACCGATTGCCCTTAGTAGCTTGTCAAAACAACAACAAAAACAACTACTGAAGATGCTCGCGTCCACTATACAGTTCTCAAAATACGGGCAGGAAAACCAG
>NZ_JBITDB010000014.1:0-14629 GCF_044453825.1 Kribbella sp. NPDC051620 | reverse complement strand
CGCCCCCCCCCCCCCCGCCCCCCCCCCCCCCCCCCCCCCCCCCCCCCCCCCCCCCCCCCCCCCCCCCCCCCCCCCCCCCCCCCCCCCCCCCCCCCGCGGCGAGTCTCCGGGACGGTTGTGGCGCTGGGTCTGGTGAGCCTCGTGACGGATGCATCCGCTGAGATGGTGACGGCGATTCTGCCGCTTTATCTCATGTACGGGCTTGGGCTGGGCTTCTTGCAGCTCGGGGCGCTTGATGCGCTCTACACCGGGGCGACTGCGGTGCTGAGGCTTGCCGGTGGGCATGTGGCTGATCGGCTTGGGCGGCCGAAGGCGGTGGCGATTGCGGGTTATGGGTTGTCGGCGGTGACCAAGCTCGGGCTGCCGGCCGTGGGTGGGTCGTTGTCGGGGCTGAGCTCGGTGATTGCCGTCGACCGGGCCGGCAAGGGAATCCGTACCGCGCCGCGCGACGCGCTCATCTCGCTGTCCACGCCCGTCGAGGATCTCGGGCGCGCGTTCGGCGTCCACCGGGCACTCGACACGGCCGGCGCGCTGCTCGGCCCGTTGCTCGGGTTCGCGATCATCGCGGCGATCCCCGGCGGGTACGACGTGGTGTTCAGCACCAGCTTCTGCCTGGCCGCGATCGGCGTACTCATCCTCGTCTTCTTCGTCACCCAACCACGCACCATCGTCACCAAAGCCGCGGTGAGCGTGCGCGCCGGCCTGGCAGCGGCAACCGCGCCGGAACTCCGCCGCCTGATCATCGCCGCGGCACTGCTCGGCCTGGTGACCGTCGGCGACATGTTCCTGTACTTCTCCGTGCAACGCACAGCCGGCCTGCCGCCCGCCGTTCTCCCGCTCCTACCCCTCGGCACCGCACTGACCTTCATGCTCGCCGCCATCCCCTTCGGCCGACTCGCCGACCGCATCGGCCGCTGGAAGCTCTTCCTCCTCGGCCACGTCCTGCTCCTGGCCGCCTACCTCCTCATGGCCACCAACACCCAAGGCCGCGTGGTAGCAGCCGCGATCCTGCTCCTGCACGGCCTCTTCTACGCAGCCAGCGACGGTGTGTTGATGGCGTACGCCGGCCCGCTCATCCCCACCCCACTGCGCGCAACCGGCATGGCAGTAGTCCAAACCGCCCAAGCCCTCGCCCGAGCAGCAGGCGCCCTAGCCTTCGGCGCCCTCGCCGCCTGGATCCAACCGACCCTGACCTTCACCCTCTTCGCCGGAGCACTAGCCGCCGCAATCGCCACCGGCGCCTGGCTCTGCCGCCCACAGGTAGCTCGATGAGCGCCGCCGTGGTGGGCCGGGGGAGGATCGTTGCTGGGATCAGCTTAATCGCGGTGTTTGTTGCTGCAGGCATCGGCTACCTCGGCTGGCGGGTCGCGACGACACAGCAGGCAGCGGCCCAGAGCGGGGTCCAGCTGGACCGGTCCGGCACGCTGTTGTACGTCGAGCCGGGCAGCAATCGGGTCCGGCAGATCGCCCTCGGCGGCGGGGACGGAGGTGGCGGCGGGGACGGCAGCGCGGCCGTGATCGGCGCGGTGACTCCGGTCGGTGTTGGGCCGGTTTGTCAGCGGGTTTATGCGGGTGGGGGGACGATGGCGTGCCTTCGAGCGACGGCCGTGCCGATGGCGTCTGAGCTAGATCTGATCAACACCTCCGGCAAGGTGGTCAAAACCCTTCAACTGTGGGGGAATCCCAGCAGGGTGAGGGTTTCGCCCAGTGGCCACTTGGCCGCATGGACTGTGTTCAGGTCGGGAGACAGCTACCTGATGGCCGGGGCGTTCTCGACGACCGCGGGCATCTACGACCTCAGGACCGGGACGCACTACGGATCGCTCGAGGACTTCACCGCATCGGTTGGCGGGCAGGTGTACAGCTCGGCGGATGTGAACTACTGGGGTGTGACATTCGGGTCCGACGACGAGATCTTCTACGCGACGATGGCGTCGAAAGGGAAGACCTGGCTGATGCGCGGCAACCTCCAGAACCGGACGCTGACGGCGGTACGGGAGAATGTCGAGTGCCCTTCGCTGTCCCCCGACGGTACCCGGATCGCCTACAAGTTCCGCAACGGCAAGACCTGGCGGCTGCATGTGCTCACGCTGGCCACCCACCACGATGTCGCCTTGGCCGAGACCAGCCACATCGACGACCAGCCGGCGTGGATCAACGACAAGACAGTTGCTTATAGCAAGCAAGACAGTGGAGAGCCGGGCGTTTTCGTAGTACCGGCTGATGGGAGTGGGCAGCCGCGCAAGCTCGTCGCAGGTTCGTCTCCGGCGGCTTGGTAGTGGGGCATCATCACGGCCCCGCGGGGCGGGTGGCCAGGCGCACTCGCCTGCTGGTGTTGGGCCTCCTCCTACCCCTGCTCGGCCTGACGATCGTCCTCCTGGTGCTCCTGCGACCGACCAGTGAGATCAAGGTCGACGCCCTGCAGAGCGCGAAGGCCAAGGGCATCGTGACGGCGGTCGTGCCGTGTCCGCTGGCACCCGACGAGTGCGACAGGGCGACCGTCAAGGTGACGGACGGCGTCGGCGAGGGGACCGTGGTGACGGCGCGAGCGGTCAAGCATCCGCTGGTACCGCGCGTGGAGACCGGCCAGCGAATCCTGCTCGGCGTCGTCGAGCAGGCCGACCCAGCAGACCGCTACCTGTACCTCGACCAGGACCGAAGCCGCCCGCTCCTCCTGCTGGCTGCGCTGTTCGCGGTAGCGGTGATCGCGTTGTCCCGCTGGCGTGGCGTAGCGGCGCTAGGAGCGCTAGCGGTGACAGCAGTCGTGCTGACCCAGTTCGTGTTGCCGGCCATCCTGTCGGGCTCGGATCCCTTGCTGGTGGCGGTTGTCGGCGGTACGGCGATCATGGTGCTCGCGTTGTACCTGACGCACGGGATCAGCGTTCACACCTCGGTCGCGTTGCTCGGCACCATCGGCGCGTTGATGCTGACGGCTGCGCTGGGGGAGGTGTTCCTCCGGCTGACGCGGATCAGTGGGCTGAGCTCGGACGGTGCGTCGGAGGTCGCGTCGTACGTCCCGGGCGTGGATCTGAAGGGCTTGCTGATCGCCGGGCTGGTGATCGGGGCGCTCGGTGTGCTGGACGATGTCGCGATCACGCAAACGGCTGTCGTGTGGGAGTTGGCTGCCGCCAAGCCGACGGCGTCGCGGCGGGAGCTGTTCGGCGCCGGCCTGCGGGTCGGGCGGGCACATGTGGCTGCCGTGGTCAATACGCTGGTACTTGCGTACGCCGGGGCCGCGTTGCCGATGCTCATGCTGTTCAGCATCAGCGGGGTGCCGGAGAGCTACGTGCTGTCGACCGAGCGGGTGGCGGTCGAGGTGGTGCGGGCGCTGGTCGGCGGGCTGGGGATCGTGGCCGCAGTACCGATCACTACTGCGCTGGCGGCCGCAGTACTAGAACCAGTCCCACCCGAGGCTGTGGATGCCGGGCGCGGGGTCGAGGACGGCGAAGGCGGCGGTGTGGCTGGCGCCGACGGAGAGGTCGCTGAGGGTGCCGCTGTCGCTGACCGAGGAACGGTAGCTGCGGCAGACCCGGGCCGGTAGCACCGACGGGGCGAACGAGACCTGCATGGAGAAGTCGCGCATCGACTGCTGCACGCGCTGGTTGTGCAGGGTGTCGGGGAGGTCGGTACGGACCTTGTAGTGCAGTACTGCGAGCTCGCCGACGCGCAGCGGGCGGTCGAGGAGCAGCTCGAAGGTGGTGAATCCGGTGGCGGCGTCCTGGCGCTGGCGGCCGACGCGGCAGCCGCGGGTGCTCGTGATGTCCAGCGGTTCGGCGGTACCGGCGTCACTGCGGACGGCGACGATCTTGCGGTCGATGCCGTCGACATCGGCGCGGGCGACCAGGTGATGGGTGATCGACTCCAGCTTCCGGCCGGCGTCGACGCGCAGCTGCAGATGCAGTCCGAGCTGCGCGAACTGGTGGAACGCGTCGAGGTTGCTCCCCATCCGCTCCAACGCCCGGGCCAGCCCGTCGGGCCGCGCCCATGCCTGATCCGGCCGAAGCGCTCCCGGCTTCTGTACCAGCCAACGCCCCCGAGGCCGCGGCGGCCCCAGCAACGCCGCCAACGCTCCGGCCTCCAGCCCGAGAATCTCCTCGATCACGGCAAGTGCCCGCAACGACTCGGCCCGCTCTGGCTGGTTGTGCCCGTGCTGCCAATAACTCAACGCCGTCTTGCTGACCGGCGCCCCCCGCTCCCGCAACTTGAACTGCAACCGCTCAAGACTCAGCCCACTCTCCCGAACCGCCAACCGCAAAGCCAAACTGAACGGCCCGCGGTCGAGTGCTTCCGCCAGCCGTACCCCGTCGATCTGGGCGGAGTCGCGGAAAGCGGCCATCGCTCAGCCGACTAAGTTGTCTTGCTTGTCGCGCTTGGCGGCCTTCTGGGCCTTCTTCCATTCGCGGACCTTGGCCAGCGACTCCGGGCCGTCGATGTCCGCGACCGAGCGCGGTACGTCGTCGCCGAACTTGCCGGCCGCCTCGCGCCAGCCGTCCGGGGCGACGCCCTGGGTCTTGGCCAGGATCGCGACGAAGATCTTCGCCTTCTCCTCGCCGTAGCCGGGCAGCGCATGCAGTCGTCTGTACAGCTCCGCGCCGGTGTCGACGCCCTTCCAGATGTTCGCCGCCTTGCCGCCGTACTCGTCGGCGAGCACGACGCAGACCTGATGGATCCGCTTCCCCATCGCCCCCGGGAAGCGGTGGATCGCCGGCTTGTCCGAACAGATCGCGACGAACTCGTCAACGTCCATCGCGGCGATCTTCTTCGCGTCCAGGTGCCCGAGGCGTTCCCGCAGCTTGGCCGGGCCGGCGAACGCCCACTCCATCGGCACCTGCTGATCCAGCAGCATCCCGATCAGCAGGGCGGTGCCGTCCTTGTTCAGCAGGCCGTCCGCGGCCTTGTCACCTGTGATGTAAAGGGTCCCGGGCATGCGCTCAGGCTACTGGCTCCGGCGGAGCCGGCGCAGTACCGGCTGCGGGTTAACCCCTGCGACGGCCGGTATCCGCGCCGAAAAGCGGGCAGCGCCGGGAATCGCGGCCTATGCTCAGCGAGGGCAGGGCGACGACGTGGAGGAACGCGGATGGACATCCGGGATCTGGATCGGCGAGCCGGCGCGGTACTCGGCGAGGTAGTCATGCAGGTGCGACCGGAGCACCTGTGGTTTCCCACTCCCTGCCCCGACTGGACGGTCCGCGGCCTGCTCCGGCACATCGTCAGCGAGAACGAAGGCTTCGCCGCGGCCGCTCGCGACGGCTCGGCTCCGGTACAGACCTGGACCGGCGGGCGGCTGGGCGACAACCCCGCCGGCGCCTATCGCCGCTCCAACGTCCGCGTCGCCGAGGCGTTCGCCGACGGCGGCGCGCTGGACCAGCCGATGGAGGTCCGCGAGTTCGGCACCTTCCCCCGCCGGGTCGCGCTCACCTTCCGCCAACTGGACTGCGTAGTCCACGCCTGGGACCTCGCCCGAGCCATCGACACCCCCTACGACCCACCCAAGGACATGGTCGAGATGGCCTTGACCCTGGCCCGGAGAATCCCCGACACCGAAGCATCCCGAGGCCCCGGCGCCGCCTTCGAACGCAGCCTCAAAACCCCCGGCGACGCCTCCGACCTCGACACCCTGCTGGCCCTCCTGGGCCGCAACCCAGACTGGATCTCCCCGCTCGACTGAGACGGACTACCTGTTCTTCGGTACGCCGCTGAAGCGCGCCCGATGCCGCCCCGGCGTCGTGTTGAGGACCCGGGCGAAGGCGCGCCGCAGCGTCTCGGGTGACCCCAGCCCGACCCGGCGAGCGATCACATCGAGCGGGTCCGTCGTCGCCTCCAGCAAGAGCTGGGCAGCCTCCACCCGGACCTTCTCGACGAACCGCGCCGGCGTAGTACCGACCTCGTCATGGAACAGCCTGGTCAGATGCCGGCCACTCACCCCGGCCCGCGACGCCAGTACTTCGAGACTGTGATCACCCGCCGGATCCGAGGTGATCGCGTCGAGCACCTTCCGCACCAGCTCGTGCCGCGCCTGCCCAGCGCTCAGCCGCACGCTGAACTGCGACTGCCCGCCCGGCCGCTGCAGGAACACCACCATCTGCTTGGCCACCAGCCGCGCCGTCTCCGCGCCGAGGTCCTTCTCGACCAGCGCGAGCGCGAGATCGATCCCCGACGTCACCCCTGCCGACGTGATCACCGTCCCGTCCTCCACGAAGATCGCATCGCTGTCCACCTCGACCAACGGAAACCGCCGCGCCAGCTGGTCCGCGAGTTCCCAATGCGTCGTGGCCCGCCGCCCGTCGAGCAGTCCGGCCGCGGCCAGGGCGAAGGCTCCGGCGCAGACTGAAGCAGTACGGGCTGACTGCCCCGAGAGCCGCCGGATCTGGTCGAGCAGGGCGGCATCGCTGATGGTGTGGAGCCAGTTCGGACCACCCGGTACTACGAGAGTCGCGCCCCGCGCATCGGCCGAGGACAGACTGAGGTCGACCCCGAGCCGCGTGCCGGTGTTGGCGACCACGTCGCGCCCGTCGGGCGAGGCCAGCCGGGAGCGGTACTCGCCGCCCTGCTCGTTCGCGACGGCGAAGACCTCGAGCGGCCCGGTCACGTCGAGCAGCCGGACCCCGTCGTAGACGACCACCAGCACATCAGGCACCTCTTGAGTATGCGGTGTCCGGATGCGAGGGACACCCGTCCGGATCACCTCGACCGCCCTGGCCTTGCGCGCGGGAGGCTGGAGACCGAATCAAGAGGAGGACGAATGTCCAGCATTGCAGGCATCGAGATCCCGGACAGCAAGCTCGCCCAGGAGGCGACCGAGCTGGTCCGCGACGTGACCGACGACCTGGTCTACGACCACTCCCGGCGGGTGTTCCTGTTCGGTTCGCTGAACGGCAAGGAGCTGAAGTACGACCCGGAGCTGCTGTACGTCGGCGCGATGTTCCACGATCTCGGGCTGACCGAGCAGTACCGCGAGTCGCAGCAGCGGTTCGAGATCGACGGCGCCGACGCGGCCGCCGACTTCCTGCGCCGGCACGGGATCGGCGACGACGAGACGCAGCTGGTCTGGACGGCGATCGCGCTGCACACGACGCCGGAGATCCCCGCGCACATGGCGCCCGAGATCGCCCTCGTCACGGCTGGTGTCGAGGCGGACGTGCTCGGGCTGGGGCTGGACCGGATCTCGGCCGGCGAGCGCGCCGCGATCGTGGCGGCGCACCCGCGGCCGGACTTCAAGAACCGGATCCTGCAGTCGTTCGCCGACGGCATCAAGCACCGGCCGGCGACGACGTTCGGCAACGTGAAGGCGGATGTGCTCGACCGGTTCGTCCCCGGTTTCGAGCGGACCAACTTCGTCGACGTCATCCTCGGGTCGTCCTGGCCTGAGTGATCGCGGGGTACGGCTTCAGGGTGATGGCGTCGGGCTGGCCGGCGAGTTTGGCGAGCAGAGGGCGGAACGGGCGCGACGTCATCAGCCGGGTGGAGGCGTCGCGCAGCCGGATGCCGGTGGCCGTCAGGGGCATCGCCATTTTGATGCCGCCGGGTGGGAGTTCGGTGCGCTGAGCGACGTACGGCTGCATCTCCCGCTGGTACGCCGGGAAGGCGCGGGCGTGGTCGCCGTCGTACTCGGTCAGCTCGCCGGCGAGGACGTAGGCGCCGACGAGCGACAGCGCAGTACCGTGGCCGGCCAGCGGAGAGCCGCAGTACCCGGCGTCTCCGAGCAGGACGATCCGGCCGCGGGACCACTCCGGTACGACGACTCGGCTGGTCGTGTCGAAGTAGAAGTCGTCGGCGCCGGGCATCGCTTCGAGGATGTGGGCCGCGTGCCAGCCGACGCCTGCGAACGTCTTGGCCAGCAAGGCTTTCTGCTCAGCCTGCTTCAGACGGGGGAGCAGTGGTGAGCGGAAGCTGAGCAGAGCCTTCGCGTACTGCGGGTCGTGGTCCGGCCGGAGCCCGACCCAGCGGCCGCCGGGGGCGGAGTGGATCTTCAGCCAGCCGTCGAGGGGTTCGGGGGTCTTGACGGTGAAGAAGGAGCCGTAGCCGCCGAGGTGCTCGACGAATTCCGTCTCGTTGCCGAAGGCAAGCGCCCGGGTCCGCGAGTGAACCCCGTCGGCGCCGACGACCAGGTCGAAGCGGCGCTCGGTACCGCTCTGGAAGGTCACCTGGACGCCGTCGTCGTCCTGACTGAGGCTGGTGATCGAGTCGCCGTAGAGGTACTCGATGTTCTGGCTGGTGGCCTCGAGCAGGATCTCCGACAGATCGCCGCGCAGGATCTCGATCTCGGCGACCGGTCCGCCGCCGTCGAGGATCTCCGCGGGGAGTGCCGCGGTCCGGCGGCCGTCGGCGCGGACGTAGGCCATCCCGCGCTCATGCATCCGGCGCTGCTTGACGACCTGCATCAGCTCCATCCGCTCAACCACGTCCTTGGCAATCCCGCGGATGTCGACCGTCTGCCCGCCCGGTCGCGGTGCCTGGGCGAGCTCGACGACCGTCGGCTCGAAGCCCGCCTTCTGCAGCCAGTAAGCCAGCGCGGGCCCGGCGATCCCGGCGCCGGAGATGAGGATCTTCATTGGGTGATTCCTTCCGTTGGGTAGTGCGCGTACGGTGTACACGAGACAGCGTCACACGATCGGCTGTCCCGCGTCTGAGTGCACTAGTTCGGAGGATCCATGGCAGCGCCGTACCAGCAGATCGCAGCAGAACTCCGCAGCCTGATCACCACCGGCCAGCTCAAACCCGGCGACCGACTTCCCTCCACCCGTGCACTAGTACGCACCCACGGCGTAGCCATGGCAACAGCCACCAAGGCCCTCACGTTGCTCCAGCAGGAGGGCCTGGTGCACTCCCTTCCGGGAGTCGGCACGGTGGTCGGAGCTGCCGAGGGCCGGGCACGGGTCGTCGAGGCGCCGGTGGTGCTGAGTAGAGAGGAGGTGGTGCGGACTGCTCTGCGGATTGCTGATGGGGAGGGGCTGGGGGCTCTGTCTATGCGGCGGGTGGCGACTGAGCTTGGGGTTTCGACGATGGCGCTTTACAGGTATGTGGGAGGGAAGGAGGCGCTTGTACTGCAGATGGTTGATGTGGCGATCGGGGAGTTTCCGATGCCTCGGGAGTTGCCGGGTAGCTGGCGGGCGGTGATCGAGACGGCGGCTCGGGCGCAGTGGTCGGCGTACAAGGCTCATCTGTGGCTTGCGAGTGCCGTCAGCATCGGGCGGCCGCAGGTGTTGCCCAATCTGTTGCCGCATACGGACGCCGTACTGCGGGCTGTCGGCGGCTTCGGCGTCGACGCGAACACCTCGATGTACGCGGCGATCACCGTCTTCGGCTACGTCCGTGGCGTCGCGCTCAACCTGGAGAGCGAGGCGTACGCCGAGCAGGACACCGGGCTGACCGCCGACGAGTGGGCCGACCAGCAGGCCGGGCGGCTGGCGGAGCTGATCGTCGAGCAGGATCTCGCCGGATTCCGCGCGCTGGCGGAGCCGGACGGGTTCGAGTTCGACTTCCAGCTGGACGAGTTGTTCGAGTTCGGGCTGGGAATCGTGCTCGACGGGCTCGCGGTCAAGCTGCAACGGCTGCGGACGCCGCTACGCTGAGTATCGGCAGCTTCGCGAACAGCGCGGACAGCAGCTTCGCAAGCAGCGTGGACAGCAGTGTGGATGGCAGCGTCGAAGAGGAGGTGCGATGGGCCCGGAACCGGTGTTCGCGCCGGAGGTGCCGGTGGAGGTCCGCCGGCTGTTCGAGCGGAAACCCGAGCTGTTCGTGCCCGCGAGCCGCCCCAAGCCCAAGCGGCAGACCTCCTGGTCGACCGAACCGGCCGCGACCTTCGGCTCCCTGCTCGTCTGGCTCGCGGTCTGCGTCGGCGGCTGGATCCTCGCCCTCATCATCTTCGCGCTCACCCTGCCGACCGCCGTCGCAGCGTGGGCGGCGCTCGTGCTCGCGATCGTCGGCGTCGTCACCACCGGCGCGGTCGGGGTCGGTTCGGCGGTCGAGAACCGCAAGCAGAAGGCGGTCCGGCTGCAGCACGGGAAGTACCTGCTGGCCGAGGACTTCGACGAGGAGTCCGGCCGGCTGCTTGCCCGCGGCCAGCGCGCGGTCAAATCGGTGCTGGAGGCAACGGTCACCCAGCGTGGCCTGCTCGACGACGTCAAGAACGAACTCGTCCTGCCCGAGCAACTCTGGGACATCGGCCAGGTCCTGCACGAACAGTCCGTACTCCGCGCCCGCCAGCGCGAGGTGGCCCGCGGCATGGCGACCGCCGAACTGGAAGCAGTCCTGGGCCCCCAGCGTCGCGCCCTGACCCGCTCCGTCGACGCCATCAAACGCAAGGTCGAACTCCTCGAGCACTACGCCGACCGAGTCCGCTCCGCCGACGCCGCCCTCCGCGCCGAAGCAGCCCTCGAAGACGGCGACCGCTACCTAGAACTCCTCGCCCGCACCGAACCAGCAGGCGACACCTCACTGGTCCAAAACTTCACCGACGAGGCAGACTCCCTCAAACAAACCCTGGCCCGCACCATAACCGCCGCCCGAGACGCCGGCCGCACCCTGGCACTACCCGACTAACCAGCACCCTGCCCACCCAGCCCGGCCCCTCCAGCCCGGCCCCCCAGCCCGCCCCCCAGCCCGGCCCCCCAGCCCGCCCCCCCAGCCCGGCCCCCCAGCCCGCCCCCCGGCCCGGCCACCCAGCTGACCCGGCCCACCCGGCCGGCCCGGCCGGCCCGGCTCATCCGGCCCGGCTCATCCGGCCCGGCTCATCCGGCCCGGCCCAGCCGGCCCGGCCCAGCCGGCCCGGCTCATCCGGCCCACCCCAGCCGGCCCACCCCAGCCGGCCCACCCCAGCCGGCCCACCCCAGCCGGCCCGGCCCGGCCCGGCCCGGCCACCCAGCTGGCCCGGCCCAGCCTGCCCGGCCACGCCAGCCCGGGCGCCCCGCCTTTCTCTCGCCCGCGCTCTCCGCGCAGCGGGGAGCGCGGATTAGGCTCCCGGTATGACTGGGACTGTGGTTGTTGCTGGGGGCACCGGTGGGCTTGGTTCGGCGGTGACTGCCGAGTTCCTCGCGGCGGGCTGGCGGGTCGTGGTGCCGGGGAGATCGGAGAAGTCGCTCGGTGAGCTCGGGTCGGCCGAGGCCTTGCAGACGCTCGTTGTCGACCTGGCGGATCCGGCTGGTGTTGCTGAGGTCGCGCGGGTTGCTGGCGCCGACGACAGTGCGCCGGTGCGGGCGCTGGTGAACTTGGTGGGTGGGTTTGCGGCTGGAGGCCGGGTGCATGAGACGGCGGTGGAGGAGTTCGAGGCTCAGTTGACGCTCAATCTGCGGCCGACGTACCTGGTGACCCAGGCGATCCTCCCGTTGCTGATCGCCGCGGGTGGCGGATCGATCACCTGTACTTCGAGCATGTCCGCCCTCAAGCCCTTCTCCGGAGCGGCCGGCTACATCACCGCCAAGGCCGCAGTACTCGCCTTCGTCGACGCCCTCGCCGTCGAATACGCGAAGGACCACATCCGCGCCAACGCGATCCTCCCCGGCACCATCGACACCCCCACCAACCGTCGCGCGATGCCGGAGGCGAACACCGCCAAGTGGACCCCGCCGGCCCAGATCGCGACCGTACTGCGCGTGCTCGCCGAGAACCCCGGTGTCACCGGAGCGCACCTGCCAGTCTGATCGCCGAGGTCTGTCGTCTGGTCCGCCAGATCCGATTTGCGCTGTAATCGAATGCATGTGCGATGCTGAGCCCATGGGGAGCAACCGGCGCTATCCGCGCGAACCGCCGCCCGACCGGAGCCGCCGGCACTGCTGGGTTCTCGGTACCGCGTACGAGCGCGGCCCGTGGCCCGGGCTGATCCTGGAGTGGCGCCGGAACAACTCCGACGACTGGATGGCCCGCGTCGTCTACGTGCCGAACACGAAGGAGGCGAAGTCCGTCGAGGCGTGGTTCGCCGCCGGGTTGCTGCGTCCGCTGGAGCCGTCGCGGGTCCCGCAGGGGCAGGTGGATTTCCGCTAGGGGTAAACCTTGTGGCCGTTTTCGGCGTCTAACGAGGTGTGCGACCGGGGTACTGGTCGTACATCCACGGGCGGACAGGGGAGGTCATGGGGCGTCGTTCACGCGCGAAGCGCGCCAAAGGCACGCCTCTCCCCGGAGCTGATCCCGGTGCCGATGGGCAGTCGAGCCCTACCCGAGACGAAGCCGACCTTGCGGGCCTCGCCCGCGCGGCCGACTCTGGGGGAGTGGGCTCCGATGATGGAGTGGGCGACGCCGCTGGGGTGAGCGGCGCTCCCGGATTTGGCGCCGCTGGGGATGCTGGTGGTGCCGCTGGACCTGTCGGCGGTGCCGTTGGGGCAACTGGGGAAGCTGCGAGCCGGGGGGACGGTGAGCGGATGGTGGGAAACGACAAACGGGACCGGCAGCCCGCCGAGCGGGGTGCCGACCACTCGGGTGGAGGCGGCGCAGGTCGGCAGGTGGCTGAGCGGGGTGTCGGTGAGACCAGGCGGGATCGGCGGGCGGCGGAGCGGATTGCTCGGCGGGCTCGGTCGGTGCCGCGGTCGTTGGGGCTGACGTTGCTGAGCGCGTTGCTGCCGGGGATCGGGCTGATCATCGGTGGGCGCAAGCGGCTCGGGGCCTTCGTGCTGACGCTGACGGTCGGGCTGATCGGGCTCGGGGTGTACGTCGGGCTGACCCGGCGGGAAGAGGTGCTGTCGGCTGCCGTCGTACCGAGCCGGCTGTTGATGACCAGCGTGGTGATCGGCGCCATCGCGTTCGGCTGGATCGTCGTGATCGTCGGCTCGCACCGGTTGTTGCGTCCGGCAACGGCTGCCCCGGGCGGCCGGGCCGTCGGCGCGCTGCTGGTCGGCCTGCTCTGCTTCGCGATCGCCACCCCCGCCGCGATCGCGGTCGAGAACGTGCTCGCCCAGCGCGACCTGGTTCAGAACGTGTTCGTCTCCCAGGGCGAGAGCAAGAGCGCGACCCGGCCGAAGACGGTCAACGTGAAGGACCCGTGGGAGAACCGCCCGCGACTCAACCTGCTGCTGCTCGGCGGTGACGACGCGCCGAGCCGGCCTGGCGTCCGTACCGACACCGTGATCGTGGCGAGTATCGACACCAAGACCGGTGACACGTCGCTGATCTCGATGCCGCGGCAGCTCACCTTCATGCCGTTCCCGAAGGACTCGCCGCTGCACAAGTTCTACCCGGACGGCTTCGGCAAGGAGGGGCTCAGCCTCGAAGGCCGGCTGGAGTGGATGCTGACGGCGATGTACCAGAACATCCCGGACGCGCATCCCGGCATCCTCGGCCCGTCCGACAACGAGGGCGCCGACGTGGTGAAGCAGTCCGTCGGCGAGGCGACCGGGCTGAAGATCGACTACTACCTGCAGGTCAACCTGAAGGGGTTCTCGCAGCTGGTCCAGGCGCTCGGCGGCATCACGGTCAACGTCAACGAGCGGGTCGCGATGGGCGGCATCAGCAGCGCGCACATCCCGCCGAACGAGTGGATCGAGCCGGGCCCGAACCAGCACCTCGACGGCCCGCACGCGCTGTGGTTCGCGCGCGGACGGTACGGGGCCGATGACGACCAGCGGCAGATCCGGCAGCGCTGCACGATCAAGGCGCTCGTCGACGCGGCCAACCCGAGCACGCTCGTCACGAAGTACCAGGCGATCGCCAAGGCGGGCAAGAACCTGCTCCGCACCGACATCCCGCAGGAACTCCTGCCGGCGCTGATCCAGCTCGCGCTCAAGGTGAAGTCGGGCACCGTCTCGAACGTCTCACTGGACGTCTCGAAGCTGAAGCTCAAGTACCTCCACCCGGACTACGAAGGCCTCCGCGAGACGGTCGCCAAGGCCCTCGAGCCGAAGCCGGAAGCCCCGGCGACCACGACCCCGCCCAGCACCCCGCCCACCAAGGACCCGAAGACGCTCGCCCGCCCGGGCGCCGGCAAGACGACCCCGCCGCCCACCGTCGACCTGGCCGACGCTTGCGCGTACCACCCCGAGGGCGATCAGCCGAGCTGAAATTGTCTTCGCCCTGGGTGTCGATCTGGTGGTGACCCGGTCGACGTGAGATCAAAGGATCTCCAGGACGAGGGAGTTGGACCGATGCGTTACATGATCATCAACAAGGCGGACGACGACACCGAGGCCGGCCGGATGGTGAGCCGGCAGGTGGGCGAGGCGGTCGGCAGGGTCGTCGACGACCTGTCGAAGGCGGGCGTGCTGCTGTTCGCCGAGGGCGTCCACCGCAGTGCGCTCGGCGCCCGGGTCAAGGTGGCCGACGGCAAGCGGACCGTCACGGACGGCCCGTTCGCCGAGACCAAGGAGCTGATCGGCGGCATCATCGTCGTCGACGTCCGCACCAAGGACGAAGCAGTCGAATGGGCCGCCCGCCTGGCCGAGGCACTCGGCAACGAGGTAGAGGTCCGCCGGGTGGTGGAGGAAGCCGACTTCGCCCCCGACGCCGGCGTCTTCCTGAGCTGACCCGAAGGGTGGCAAGCCCACATCATGTGGGCTTGAACAAGAAAGGGCGGGCTTGAACAAGGTATTTCCTGTTCAAGCCCACCACTCGGGGGGGGGGGGGGGGGGGGGGGGGGGGGGGGGGGGGGGGGGGGGGGGGGGGGGGGGGGGGGGGGGGGGGGGGGGGGGGGGGGGGGGGGGGGGGG
>NZ_JBITDB010000013.1:0-45522 GCF_044453825.1 Kribbella sp. NPDC051620 | reverse complement strand
TTGTTCTTTGCTCTTGTTCTTTGCTCTTGTTCTTTGCTCTTGTTCTTTGCTCTTGTTCTTTGCTCTTGTTCTTTGCTCTTGTTCTTTGCTCTTGTCCTTTGCTCTTGTCCTTTGCTCTTGTTCTTTGCTCTTTGCTCGTCAGGGGCCGGGCAGGTGGTGGGGGCCGGTGGTGTTGCGGACTACCAGTTCTGGGCGGAAGAGGAATTCTGTGTGGGGGGTGGTGTGGCCGCGGACTTCTTCCAGGAGGGCTTGTACTGCGGCTAGGCCCATGGCCTGGACGGGTTGGCGGACTGTCGTCATCGGGGGGTCGGTGAATTCCATCATGGGGGCGTCGTCGTAGCCGACTACTGAGATGTCGGTGGGGACTGACAAACCGCGTTCGCGGGCGGCTCGAATGACGCCCAGGGCCATCATGTCGGAGCCGCAGACCACAGCGGTGACGCCCACGTCGAGGAGGCGTTGGGCTGCGGCGTGGCCGCCTTCTACTCCGAACATGCTTAGTTGGACCAGGTCGGAAAGGTCTGCATCCGTCAAGCCGAGTTGGGCTTTCATGGCGGTGCGGTAGCCGGCGAGTTTGCGCTGGACGACGATGAAGCGTTCGGGGCCGGAGGCGAAGCCGATCCGGCGGTGGCCCAGGGCAACGAGGTGGGAGACGGCCAGGTCCATCGCGGCGTACTCGTCGGAGGAGACGAAGGGTGCCTCGACGCCGGGGAGCCAGCCGTTGACGAAGACGACGGGGAGGTTGCGGTCGACCAGGGACTGGTAGCGGGCGTGGTCGGCGCCGGTGTCGGCGTGCAGGCCGGAGACGAAGATGATGCCGGAGACGCCGCGTTCGAGCAGCATCTCGACGTACTCCTCCTCGGTCGCGCCCGACGGGGACTGGGTGCACAGCACCGGCGTGAAGCCGCGTTGGGACAGCGCCGACTCGATCACCTGGGCGAAGGCGGGGAAGATCGGGTTGATCAGCTCCGGCATCACCAGCCCGATCAAGCCGGCCGACCGGCGGCGGAGCCGCGTCGGGCGCTCGAAGCCGAGGACGTCGAGGGCGGTCAGTACTGCCTGTCTGGTCTCTTCCGCGACGCCTGGTTTGCCGTTCAGTACCCGGGACACCGTCGCCTCGCTGACGCCGGCCTTGACCGCGATGTCGGCCAGCCTCGCTCTACTGCTCACGGCGGCACCTTACCCACCGGTCACTGAACTTGCAGCAAGAACTTGCAAGAAATTGCAGGCAAACGGGACACGTCACACGCCGTACACCTTGTCAGGAGCCGCGGCTCAGGTGAGGATGGGCGCACCCCCGCCTGGGGGCCTTTACTCGGATCGTCCGGCACGTTCCTGCCGGTGAAGGAAGGTACACAGTCATGGCTACTGTCTCGTTCAAGGCGGCATCCCGGGTCTACCCCGGTTCTGAGAAGCCCGCCGTCGACAAGCTGAACCTCGAGATCGAGGACGGCGAGTTCATGGTCCTCGTCGGCCCGTCCGGTTGCGGCAAGTCCACCTCGCTGCGGATGCTCGCGGGCCTCGAAGAGGTCAACGAGGGCTCCATCTACATCGGCGACCGCGACGTCACCCACCGCCCGCCGAAAGAGCGGGACATCGCGATGGTGTTCCAGAACTACGCCCTGTACCCGCACATGTCGGTCGCGGACAACATGGGCTTCGCGCTGAAGATGCAGGGTGTCTCCAAGGAGGACCGCGCCAAGCGGGTCCAGGAGGCTGCCAAGCTGCTCGGCCTCGAGGAGTACCTCGACCGCAAGCCGAAGGCGCTGTCCGGTGGTCAGCGTCAGCGTGTCGCCATGGGCCGCGCCATCGTGCGTAACCCGCAGGTCTTCCTGATGGACGAGCCGCTGTCGAACCTCGACGCCAAGCTGCGTGTCCAGACCCGCACCCAGATCGCCGAGCTGCAGCAGCGCCTCGGCGTCACCACCGTCTACGTCACCCACGACCAGGTCGAGGCCATGACGATGGGCGACCGGGTCGCGGTGCTCAAGGACGGTCTGCTCCAGCAGGTCGACACCCCGCTGAACCTGTACGACAACCCGAAGAACCTCTTCGTGGCCGGCTTCATCGGCTCGCCCGCGATGAACCTGCTGACCGGCAACCTGGTCGACGGCGGCGTCCAGGTCGGCGACTACACGATCCCGGTCGAGCGCGCCATCCTGGCCAAGGCCGGCAGCGACAAGACCGTGTCGATCGGCGTCCGTCCGGAGGCCTTCAAGGTCTCCGACAACGGCCTGCCGGTGAAGGTCGCCGTGATCGAGGAGCTCGGCGCTGACGCGTTCCTCTACGGCACCGCCGAGCACGACGGCAACCACCAGCAGATCGTGGCCAAGATCGGCGCCCGGATGAACGTCGAGAAGGGCTCGCTGATCCACCTCGAGGCTCAGACTGACAAGCTGCACCTCTTCTCGTCTTCGACCGAAGAGCGTCTGACTGCCTGATCTACGACATGAGAACGGCCCTGGGGTTCCATACCCCAGGGCCGTTTTTCAGTCTTGATCGAGCCGTACCTCGTCGGTATGGCTGTGCAGCTTGTACGTCGAGGTCACAGCCCCACCCAGTACGACGCCCGGCGGAGTCAGGTTGCTCTCCTTGACCAGGTAATGCGGCCGCTGCTTGGTCTCGTAGTAGATCCGCCCGATGTACTCGCCGATCACCCCGAGCATCACCATCTGCAGCCCGCCGAGCCCGGTGATCGCCGCGATCAGCGTGACGTACCCCGGCATCTCCACGCCCTGCGTCGCCGCCACCACGATCACCCAGATCGCATAGAGCACGGCGACCGTCGTGAGCAGCATGCCGACATAGATCGCCGCCCGCAACGGCTTGTTGTTGAACGACAGCAGCCCGTCCAGCCCGTACTCGAACAGCTTGCGGAACGACCACCGGCTCCGCCCGCCACCCTCGCGCTGGACGTTCTCGTACTCGAAGATGATCGAGTCGAACCCGATCCAGGCGAACAGCCCCTTGGAGAACCGGTTGTTCTCCTCCAGCTTCAGCAGCCCGTCGACCGCGCGCCGCGAGATCAGCCGGAAGTCGCCGACGCCGTCCATCAGCTCGACGTCGGCCCAGCGATTGATCAGCCAGTAATACGTCCGGGCGAGCAGCGTCCGGGTCGCCGGGTCGCCGGCCCTGGTCCGGCGCGCGATCACCTGGTCGAAGCCCTTGGTGTGCAGCTCGAGCATCCGGCCGATCAGCTCCGGCGGATGCTGCAGATCCGCGTCCATCACGATCACCGCGTCGCCGCCGGCGTGTCGCAGACCGGCCAGCATGGCGGCCTCCTTGCCGAAGTTCCGGCTGAAGGACAGGTACCGGACGGCCGGGTCGGCGCGCGCGATCTCGATCACCGCGTCGAGCGTGCCGTCCTTGCTGCCGTCGTCGACGTAGATGATCTCGTACGGTTCGTGGGTCCCGGTCAGCTCCCGGCTGACCGCCTCGTGGAACCGGGCGATCACGTCGGCTTCGTCGAAACAGGGAACCACCAGCGTCAACCGCATTGCACTCCAGGAGAGATCCACGACCTGGCCAGGAGTGTAGCCTGGCGCGCGGTAGAGGGGAGCGCGATGCCGAAGGCAAGAATCCCGGCGCCGGAGGCCTGGGTCGCGGGAGCGGTCGCGGCTGTCGGTTTCATGGTCGCGGGGATGTTCCGCGGCACCTTCCCGTTCGGGGACGCCTCACGCAGTACCAATGACCTCGGTGTGCAGTACATTCCGTTCTTCGCGCACTTCTGGGATGTCCTGACGGGCAACGCCCAGGGCGACCTGTTGTTCAACTGGCAGAGCGGGTTCGGGGTCGGCTTCCTCGGCGACTACGGGGTCGATCTCGGCAGTCCGCTGTCGCTGCTGGTGGTGCTGTTCCCGCGGGACGACATCGACCTCGCGGTCTTCGTGATCACCACGCTCAAGCTTGCATTGGCGGCCGCTGCAATGGCGGCCCTGCTCCGGCGGATGCGGCCCGGGCCGTGGTGGCTCGCGGCGGTGCTCGGCGCGTCGTACGGGCTGTGTGGCTGGGCGATCGACGATGCGGCGTACGTGCCGATGTGGCTTGACGGACTCATCGCGCTGCCGATGCTCTGCCTGGTCGGCGAGTGGTCGCTCCAGCGCAAGCACCGGATCCTGAGCGTGCTCGTGGTCGGCGTGTTCTGGGTGTCCAACTTCTACACCGCCTACATGGCGACGATCGCGGCCAGCCTGATCCTGATCGTTCGCGTGCTGACCAGCGAGCTCGCCTGGGCCGACCGCCTGCGCGGCCTGCTCCGGCACGCCGTCACGATGGTTCTCGGCCTCGCCCTGTCGACGCCGGTCCTGATCCCGGTCTTCAAGACCAACGCGCTCGCGGCGCCCTCGCCGTCCGGCCATTTCGTCCCCGTCTCGCTGGAGAGCTTCTTCTCGCGACTCCTGCCGCTGACCGAAGGCGTCTCCCGCAGCGCCGGCCTGTACGTCGGTACTGCGGCCCTGCTGCTCGCCGCGACGCTGCCGTTCAACGGGTCCGTCCGTGCCGTCACCCGGATCGCCTGGACCCTGCTGGCTGTACTCGTCGGCGCCTCGTTCCTCTGGAAGCCGACGCACGACGTCTGGCACGGCTTCGACACCCCGAACGGAAGCCAGTACCGGGAGGGCTTCGTCCTCTGCGCGATCCTCGTCATCGCCGCCTGGCTGTCCGTCGCCGACCGCACGCCAAGCTGGATCGCGTTGCTCGGCGGCACGGCACTCGTCGTCACGCTGGCGATCTGCACGCAGCACAGCCCCTTGCTCACCAACGGCAGCATCATCGTGCTGAGCTGCTCGGGCGGCCTCCTCCTCGCCGTGCTGCTGGCAATCCGGTACTTCGGGCAGGTACGGCTGGTCGCTCCTATCGCCGCCGTGCTGGTGATCGGCGCGATCGGCGTCGAGCTGGCGTGGACGGCGATCGTGGTCGATCAAGAGCGCAACAAGGTGCTCACTGCCTCCGCGGAGCCGTGGGGAGCGCAGCAGACCGACCTGGCCGACAAGGTCAAGGCGGCGTCCGGCTGGCCGCAGTACCGGACCGATCCTGGCACGCCGCTGACACCGAACGATCCGATTCTGCTGGGTGGGCAAGGGCCTGGGTACTACAGCAGCCTGCTGCCCGCGAGCCTGAACCACACGCTGACCAACCTCGGCTTCGGCTGGCAGGGATACGGGCGCGCATCGGTGGAGCTGGACAATCCGGTCACCAACGCGATCTTCTCCATCGGCGCCCGGCTCGACGACGGCACGATCAAGCGGGCCGAGGTGCCGCCGCTCGTCACGGTCCGCCCGAAGCCGGCTGACAACGCGCCCGAGCCCGACAGCGTTTTCGCTTATCAGGAACGGCTTCTGGGCTCGAAGGTGTACGACGTGCCGAAGTATCGGGGTCGTCGGGTCGACAAGGGGCTGGTCACGTTGACCGCGACCTGCCGGCCTGGATCGACTGTGTATCTGAGCCTGCCGCGCACGGGTGGGCAGGCGCGGATCGGCGCCGACAGCGACTGGCGGAACCTTATCGCCACCAAGCGGCCGGGCAGCAACACGAGCAGCGCGGTGCTGGACGTGGGCAAGACACCGGCCAACGGGGTGGCCGTCATCGAGCTGAAGATCCTCGTCTCGCCGTACCCGCTGCCGGTGACCGGCGCGATCGGCTGCCTCGACGAGGCCAAGTTGGCCAAGGCCGTCGCGGCTCTTCGCGCGGGCGGCGCCACTGAGGTCAAGGCGGGCGGCCACTCGATCGACGCGACGCTGAAGCCCGGAAGTACAGGGCTTGCGGTGGTCGCGGTGCCGCGGACCGAAGGCTGGCGTTGCTCGGTCGACGGCGGCAAGGCTCAGGAGGCCGGGGAGTTCGGCGGGCTGGTTGCGGTGCAGCTGCCCGGCCCGAGCCAGAAGATCCACTGTGGCTTCCGGCCGCCAGGCCTCGATCTCGGCCTGGCGGCCGCCGGTGGGTCCCTCTTGATCACCGGTGGACTTGCGCTGTTCTCCCTGCTGCGAAGGCGGCGGCAGGGCGCTGGTTCAGGCCGCTAGTTGACGTCGCGGCGGCGGAAGACCAGCGCGCCGAGCGCGATCACGATGACGGCGCCGATGCTCAGGTACCAGGCGCCGTGCTCGAAGGACAGATGCTTCTCGACCGAGTTGCAGCTGTAGCTGCCGTCCTGGCCGGTGGTGCACTTCTCCACGTAGTACGACGTGCCGTGCAGCACGAAGGCGTCGAAGTTCAGCCGGATCAGCCACGGTTGCACCTGGGTCAGGAAGCCGCCGAACACGCCTTCGACCAGTACTACGTACGCCATCACAACCCCGATCGCGGCTGCCGTATGCCGCAGCAGCAGGCCGACGGCACCGCCGATCGCCGCACCGACCGCCGTCATCAGCACGACCCGGCCGGACGTCTCGGCCAGGTTGCCCCAGACCTTGCCCGTCGTGCCGGCCGTGATGCCGAGCTTGTCGATGATCAGGTACGTGCCCAGCACCAGGATGCCGGTCAGCACCACCGCCACTGGGGCCAGCCCGATCGCGGCCCCGGTCAGCTTGCTGGCGTAGACGCGCATCCGGCGGGGCTCGAAGGTGAGCCAGTTGCCGATCGCCCCGCTGCTGAACTCGGCGCCGACGAAACTGGCGCCGATCAGGAACGCCATCGCCACCAGCAGGTACGACAGGCCCTGCAACATGGTCGGCATCAGCTCGGAGAAGACGTTCTTCGGTTTGCCGTACTGCTCGATCGTCGGCGGTCCCGGGCAGAAGTCCTTCAACGCGGGCTTCGGCTCCGGCGCCGAGGCGTACGAGGCCTCGCAGTCCTTCTGGTACTGCTCGCCGTGCAGCTCCCAGTCCTTCTGCGCCTGCTCGAAGTAGACCTGGTTCTGCTGCTGCTCGGCGGCCGACAACGGCCGGGAGTCACGCCAGGTGGCGAACAGCAGGAACGCGGTGATGATCAGCACGGCGGCGACGCCGATGACGGCGAGCCGGCGCGACATCAGCCGACGGAGCTCGACTCCGGTGAGGCGGATCACTGGTCGCCTCCGAGGCCCTCGTCGGCGGTCAGTTCGAGGAAGACGGACTCCAGGTCGGCGCGGACCGGGACCAGCTCGGACACGTACAACTCCTGCTGAGCCAGTCGCCTGGTCACCTCGGCCGAGTGCTCGGCGCCGTCGACGAAGAGATAGTTGCCTTCAGCCCGTACTGTCAAGCCGGACGCGGTCAGGATCGAGGCGGCCTTGTCCAGCTGGTCGATACTGATCTTCACGGTGGACTTGCCGGTACCGCCGATCACCTCGGCCACGGTGCCGGAGGCAAGCAACCGGCCGTGGCCGATGATCGAGACGGTGTCCGCGACCTGCTCCACCTCGGCCAGGATGTGGCTGCTGACCAGGACCGTGCGACCCTGCTCCCCCAGCCCGCGCATGGTCTCGCGGATCTCCCGGATACCGGCCGGATCGAGGCCGTTGGTCGGCTCGTCGAAGATCAGCAGGTCGGGCTCCTTGAGCAACGTGGCGGCGATCGCCAGCCGCTGCTTCATCCCGAGCGAGTAGGTCTTGAACCGGTCCTTGCCGCGCTCGTTCAGCGAGGTCTCCTCCAGCACCTCGCCGACCCGCTTGCGCGGCGCGCCGATCGCGTCAGCGAGCAGCTCGAGGTTCTTCCGGCCGCTGAACGACGGGAAGAACTTCGGCGACTCGACGATCGCGCCGACCCGGCCGACGACGTCGGGCAGCCGGTCCGGTACCACCTGGTCGAACACGGTCATCGTGCCGGCGTCGGCCCGGACCAGCCCGAGCAGCATCCGGATCGAGGTCGTCTTGCCCGAGCCGTTCGGCCCGAGGAAACCGTGCACCCCGCCGATCGGCACCTCGAGATCGAGCCCCTGCACCGCGACCACCCGCTTGCCCCGCCTGGTCCGGTACGTCTTCCGCAGCGCCTGCGTGCGAATTGCCAGCTCAGGCATGCCGCCCCTCTCCCTCAGTACCCCCTCAGCGAGGGGGACGCTCATCCTTGCAGAGGATGACGTCCACCTCGCCGGGTTTGTTGCTCGGTTGCAGCTACTGCCGCTCGCCCATCCGATCGACGATCCGGATGGCGACCGAGCTGAAGCCCAGAAGCTGGCCACGGTTCTTGCCGCTGGTGATGATCTGGCGCTCACCGATGAAGTCGCCGGTGCGCGGGTCGATGATGATCTCGTGGCGTTCGTTGCCGTCGTCGCTGCCGTAGGCGATGCCGACCTTGCCGTCCAGGTTGACCGCGCGGTCCGACACCTCGAGGTGGTCGAGGTTCCCCAGCGCCCGATACAGCGCGGACCGTACGTCGGCCGGCACCTGTCCGGTCCGGAGCGCGTCCGCGGCGTACACGAGCAGCTCGGTCTCGCCACGACTGTTGCGGGGCGCGTCCTTCTTCAGCCGCTTGAACAGCGCCTTCGGGTCGGTCGGCAGGCCGGCGGCCCACTCCGGCGTCGGGTCCTGCCAACCGCCCGCCCTCGTGCAGGGCTGCTGTCCCGCGTCGAGGTAGAAGTCACCGCACCGGGCACGCAGCACCTCAGGCGGCGCTTTGTCATCGATGTTCTTGGTGACCTCGTCCATCTGCTGCTGCGTGCCCTGGGTCAGCTTCCGGTGGCCGGTCGTGCTTCTGCGCTGCATCCACTCCTGGGTACGGTCGGCCGGGATCCAGGTCTCGGTCAGCTGCTCTTCGAGGAAGGTGACGCCCTGGTTCGGGGCCGTCTCGACGAAGTTGGAGACCCAGGCGCGGCTGACCCGATAGCGGTACTTGCCGGGCGGGATCACCGGATCCTTGGCGACCACATGGTCGGCGGCGGAGTTGAGTTCGGCCTTCGCCTCGGCGCTTCCGCCGGGTGAGTTGGTGGTGACCAGGAAGCCGCCGACTACAAGGGTGGTGACGGCGGCGGCCGCTGTCAGCGCATATGCCCAGCGTCGGCGCTTGCGGCGTACGGGACGATCGATGGCCGCCAGAAACGTGGCCCGGGAGGCCTCCAGCCGGGCCTGGTCGGTCGGTATGTCCTCGTGCAGGGCACCGAGAGCACGGTCCAGCTCATCCTCGGACCACAGATCGATCAGCTTGTCGTCAGTCATGGTGAATCGCCTCCGGGGTGGCAGTCAGGTGAGCGGTGGCGGCATGCGTGCGCAGTTGCCGGCGGATGCGATGCAGGCGGGACCGTACGGTGCCAACGGGGATGTCGAGTGCTTCGGCGACCTCCACGGTGGTCAGCTGGGCCCACGAGGTCAGGAACAGGACATCGCGGTCGCCGTCGGACAGGTCCGCGATCGCTGGGGCGATCTGGCGAGCCAGCGCCTGAGCGTCCACACGGTCCGAGACGATTCCGTCGTGCGAAGGCTGGTACGGCGTACGGCCTGCATCTGCGCGGCTCGCCGCCCGGAGGCCCCGGACTTCCTGGCGGACGTGGCGCCGGGCCAGGTTGGTCGCGATGCCGTAGAGCCAACTGCGAACGGCGGCGGTGGCAGGGTCGTAGGTCTGGCGCTGTTTGAAGGCGGTGAGAAAGGTCTCGCTGACCAGGTCGTGGGCATGGTCGGGGCCGACCCGGCGGGCGAGGTACCGGTAGAGCGGCGCGGCATAGGCGTCGAAGAGCCCGCCGAACACCGCGCTCGCATCCCGGCCGTCCAGCTCGGGCCGGTCGCCGTCCGTTTCACCGCCGGTGCCGCTGCGCGGCCCGCCGCCCCCGTGTGTACCGATGTCAGCCTCCGGGCTGTCGTAACGGATCGCTTTCATGATTCTGGTTGCCCGGAGGGTCCTTGGGCGTTCACGCTGGTACAAGCTTCAATGGATACAGTCGACCACTGAGGAGAATGCTGTGAAAGCTCGACCCCCGCTGCCCCCGTTCACGGAGGAGACGGCGATCCAGAAGGTCCGGGCCGCGGAGAACGCCTGGAACAAGCAGGATCCGGCCGCCGTCTCGCTCGCGTACACGCCGGACACCTACTGGCGGAACCGGGACACCTTCGTGAACGGCCGGGACGAGGTGGTCGAGTTCCTGACCCAGAAGTGGGCGCGCGAGCTGGACTACCGGCTGATCAAGGAGCTGTGGGCGTTCACCGGCGACCGGATCGCGGTCCGGTTCGTCTACGAGAGCCATGACGCGGCCGGCCAGTGGTACCGGTCGCACGGCAACGAGAACTGGGAGTTCGACGAGAACGGGTTGATGCGGGTGCGGCGGGCCAGTATCAACGACCAGGCGATCGCCGAGAGCGAGCGGCTGTTCCACTGGGACGCGCCGGGAGTACGGCCTGACGACCACCCTGGGCTGACCGAACTGGGGCTGTAATTCCAGTTACCCCCTATGGGTATCCGCCGTGGACTTGCGCTGGATACCCACAGGGGGTACCTTTTTGCTGTCGACATACCCCGCAGGGGTAGCAGTTGGGAGAAGAGGACCGCGATGACCACCGAAGAGAACGCCGAGCACGTACACGGATACACCTCGGAGAAGTCCAGCCACCTGAAGCGGCTGCGCCGGATCGAGGGCCAGGTGCGCGGCCTGCAGCGGATGGTCGAGGAGGACAAGTACTGCATCGACATCCTCACCCAGGTCTCGGCAGCCACCAAGGCGCTGCAGTCCTTCTCCCTCGAGCTGCTCGACGAGCACCTGTCGCACTGCGTGGTCGAGGCCGCGCAGCGGGGCGGGGTGGAGGCGGAGGAGAAGGTCCGCGAGGCCTCCGACGCGATCGCCCGGCTCGTCCGCAGCTGACATCTTCTGAGAACCTCCAAGCTAGGAGCACCGCTATGACCACCACCACGTACTCCGTCAACGGGATGACCTGCGGCCACTGCAGCGCCGCCGTCACCGAGGAGCTCGGCAAGCTGCCGGGCGTCCAGGAGGTCAAGATCGACCTCAACGCGGGCGGTACCTCCGCCGTGCACGTGACGAGCGAGACCGCGCTGGACGACGCCGCCGTGCGCGAGGCGGTCGACGAGGCCGGCTACGAGCTGGCCGGCTCAGGCTCATGACGCGGGCTGTCGCGGTCCGGCTCGGCGCGTTCGCTGGTGCACTGGCGCTGGCGTTCGCCGCCGCCTTCGCGCTCGGCTCCGCGGTCGACCCGGTCGCGGCAGCCGACCCGGCACCGGCCGCAGACTCACACGACGGCGGGATGGCCGAGATGCCTGACGCCGGTCACGGCGACGCCGACGCACAGCCGCCGGGGCTCGCGGTCTCCCAGTCGGGTTACACGCTGGTACCTCAGAGCACGTTTTTCCAGCCTGGTAAGGCGCAGACACTGGCCTTCACGATCCAGGGGCCCGACGGCAAGCCGGTCACGCAATACACGCAGACGCATGAAAAGGATCTCCATCTGATCGTCGTCCGGCGGGATCTGTCCGGGTTCCATCACGTGCACCCGACGCGTTCTGCCGATGGGGTCTGGAGCATTCCGTTCACGTTCACCGCGGGTGGGCAGTGGCGGATCTTCACCGACTTCGAGCCGGCCGCGCTCGGCGAGAAGCTCACCTTGGGTGCCGACGTCAACGTTTCCGGGCCGTACGTCCCGGTGCCGATGAACAAGCCGGCGAGCGTCTACTCGGTCGACGGGTACGACATCACAATGACCGGTACGCCGGTGGCCGGCGAGGAATCCACGGTGACCTTCAGCGTCAGCAAGGGTGGCAAGCCGGTCAGCGACCTGCAGCCGTATCTGGGGGCGTTCGGCCACCTGGTCTCGTTGCGGGGCGGCGATCTCGCCTACCTGCACACACATCCGTCCACGACCGAGAGCGGCCCGGAGATCGGGTTCGGGACGACGTTCCCGACAGCCGGGACATACAGCCTGTTCCTCGACTTCCAGCACGCGGGCAAGGTACGGACCGCCGAATTCACCGTGGAGGTGCCGCGATGACCACCCCGGACAACTCCGTCGAGCTCCTCATCGGTGGCATGACGTGCGCGTCCTGCGCCAACCGGGTCGAGAAGAAGCTCAACCGGATGGAAGGTGTCACCGCGACGGTCAACTACGCCACCGAGAAGGCGAAAGTGACGTTTGCCTCGGGCATCAGTACTGACGACCTTGTTGCGACGGTCGAGGCGACCGGCTACACCGCTTCGTTGCCCACTCCCCCTGTCGCTGACGGTCCGGAGCCGGTTGATGAGCTGCGGCCGTTGCGGGAGCGGTTGATCGCGAGTATCGCGCTCGCCGTACCGGTGATTGCCTTGGGCATGATTCCGGCGCTGCAGTTCGACTTCTGGCAGTGGGCTTCGCTCACCCTGGCCGCGCCGGTGGTGACGTGGGCGGCCTGGCCGTTCCACAAGGCCGCTTGGACGAATCTGCGGCATGGGGCCGCGACGATGGACACGTTGATCTCGGTCGGCGTGCTGAGTTCTTTCATCTGGTCGCTGTATGCGTTGTTCCTGGGCGAGGCGGGGGCGCCGGGGATGAAGATGCCGTTCACGTTGATCCCGTCGCGGGGCAGCGGGGCGGAGGAGATCTATCTCGAGGTCGCGGCCGGGGTGACGACGTTCATCCTGGCTGGGCGGTACTTCGAGGCTCGCGCGAAGCGACGGTCGGGCGCTGCGCTGAAGGCCTTGCTGGAGTTGGGGGCCAAGGACGTCGCTGTCCTGCGGGATGGCGTCGAGGTCCGGATTCCGGCGGAGCAGCTTGCTGTGGGCAACGAGTTCGTGGTGCGGCCGGGTGAGAAGATCGCTACCGATGGGGTGATCGTCACCGGGTCGAGCGCGGTGGATGCTTCGATGCTGACCGGCGAGTCGGTGCCGGTCGAGGTCGGCGAGGGGGACGCTGTTGTCGGGGCGACGGTCAACGCCGGCGGGCGGCTCGTAGTACGGGCTACTCGGGTCGGGGCTGATACGCAACTGGCGCAGATGGCGCGGTTGGTGGAGGACGCTCAGAACGGGAAGGCGGCTGTTCAGCGGTTGGCCGACCGGATCTCCGGGGTGTTCGTGCCGATCGTGATCGGGCTTTCGCTGGCCACGTTGGGATTCTGGCTGGGGAACGGATCGCCGGTGGAGGTCGCGTTCACCGCGGCGGTCGCGGTACTGATCATTGCCTGCCCATGCGCGCTGGGGCTGGCGACGCCGACCGCGTTGATGGTCGGTACCGGGCGTGGGGCTCAGCTGGGCATCCTGATCAAGGGGCCTGAGGTGCTGGAGTCGACGCATCGGGTCGACACCGTCGTACTGGACAAGACGGGGACGGTGACGACCGGGCGGATGGCGCTGGTCGACGTGCTGCTGGCGGATGGTGAGGAGCGGGCGGAGGTACTGCGGTTGGCGGGGGCACTCGAGCACTCGAGTGAGCACCCGATTGCGCAGGCGATCGCGCGGGGGGCTGCCGATGAGGTGGGCAAGCTCGCGGCTGTCGAGGACTTCGGGAACGTGGAGGGGCTCGGCGTACAAGGGATCGTCGACGGGCACGCGGTGCTGGTCGGCCGGACGCGGCTGCTGGAGGAGTGGAGCCAGCACCTGCCTGAGGGTCTGGCGCATGCGAAGGAGCACGCCGAGGCCGAGGGCAGTACCGCCGTCGCGGTCGGCTGGGACGGCAAGGCACGCGCAGTCCTGGTAGTAGCCGACACCGTAAAACCGACCTCAGCCGAAGCAATCCGCCAGTTGAAAGCACTGGGCCTGCGACCAGTGCTGCTGACCGGCGACAACGAGGCAGTAGCCCAGAAGGTGGCCGCCGAGGTAGGCATCGACGAGGTCATCGCCGAGGTCCTCCCCGCCGACAAGGTCGACGCGATCAAGAAACTGCAAGCGGAAGGCCGCACGGTCGCGATGGTAGGAGACGGCGTCAACGACGCCGCCGCGCTAGCCCAGGCCGATCTCGGTCTCAGCATGGGGACTGGCACCGACGTGGCGATCGAGGCCAGCGATCTGACCTTGGTCCGAGGCGACCTGCGGTCGGCAGCCGACGCCATCCGGTTGTCTCGCACCACCCTCAGAACCATCAAAGGCAACCTCTTCTGGGCCTTCGCCTACAACATCGCCGGCCTCCCCCTGGCAGCCGCCGGCCTCCTCAACCCCATGCTCGCCGGCGCCGCCATGGCCTTCAGCTCAATCTTCGTAGTAACCAACAGCCTCCGCCTGAGGCGCTTCCAGCCGCTCACACCCTCGATCTGAGGAACCCCGCGTGAGCACCAGGTCTGTGGCCGTGGTGCTCACGCGGGGTGGGCGGCGGGTCAGCGGAGCCAGGCTGTTGTGTCTGAGGGCAATCTGCCCTCCTCTAGTGGGCTGCTTGTGAGGAGCACCTCGGTGTGAGCCGGGAGATCGATGAGGTCTGAGGTGAGGTTGGTGATGGAGGTCAGGGATTCTCGGGTGAAGGCTAGGACGCCTGAAGCCGAGTCGAGCCAGGTGAGAGTGCCGTCGCCCAGCGATTCGCGGCGGATGGCTAGGCCGTTGCGGTAGAGGGCGAGCATGGAGTTCTGGTCGGCTTGCTGGGATTCGACGGTGAGGTTTTTCCAGTCGGGGGGTTGAGGGAGCCAAGGGGTGCCTGAGCCGAAGCCGAAGGGGGGTTCTTTGCCGGACCAGGGGATGGGGACTCGGCAGCCGTCTCGGCCTCGGTCGGTGCCGTTGGAGCGGGTCCAGAGGGGGTCTTGTAGGAGGTGGTCGGGGAGGTCTTCTACCTCCGGGAGGCCTAGTTCTTCGCCTTGATAGACGTACAGGCTGCCGGGGAGGGCCATTGCCAGGAGGGCGGCGGCTCGGGCTCTGCGTTCGCCTAGGACCGGGTCGGTCTCCATGCCGTGTTTGCGGTCCTGGTGGGAGAAGGACGTGTCGGGGCGTCCGTACTTCGTGACCGGCCGCGTCACGTCGTGGTTCGAGAGCACCCAGGTGGGCGGCGCTCCGATCGGGACGTGGGTGGTCAGCGTCAGGTCGATGGAGGCGCGCAGTTCGGCCGCGTCCCAGGGGCGGGAGAGGAAGTCGAAGTTGAAGGCGGTCTGCATCTCGTCGGGGCGCAGGTACAGGGCGAAGCGTTCCTGGTCCGGCATCCACATCTCGCCGACCAGGAAGCGGCCCTCGTACTCGTCGGTGATCTGCCGCCAGCCGCGGTACACGTCGTGCACCTCGTCGTGATCGGTGTACGACTCCTCGACGCTGTCCAGGTCCTTGAAGAGCACCGCCGCGCTGTCGATCCGGATCCCGTCCACGCCACGGTCCAGCCAGAACCGCAGGATCGAGTGGAACTCCTCCACCACCTCCGGGTTGCGCCAGTTGAAGTCCGGCTGCTCGGGCGCGAAGAGATGCAGGTACCACTGGCCGTCGGGGACCTGGGTCCAGGCCGGGCCGTTGAAGATCGACTGCCAGTTGTTGGGCGGTACGCCGTCGGAAGCGCCGTCGCGGAACAGGAAGCGCTCCCGCTCCACCGACCCCGGCCCGGCCGCCAGTGCCTGGACGAACCAGTCCTGCTGGTCCGAGCCGTGGTTCGGCACGATGTCGATGATGGTCCGGATCCCCAGCGCGTGCGCCTCGTCGATGTACGCCTCGGCCTCCGCCAGCGTGCCGAAGCTCGGATCGATCGCGCGGTAGTCGGCGACGTCGTAGCCGCCGTCGGCCATCGGCGACGGGTACCACGGGTTCAGCCAGATCGCATCGACACCGAGCTCCGCCAGGTACGGCAGCCTGGCCCGCAGCCCGGCCAGATCGCCGATCCCGTCACCGTTGCCGTCGGCAAAGCTGCGCAGATAGACCTGGTAGATCGCTGCTCCGCGCCACCATGTGCCGTCATCTGTTAGAGGCATTGCTTCTCCTTGGGGGTTGGAGGGGATCAGCCTTTGAGGCTTCCGGCGGTGAGACCCGCCATGATGCTGCGCTGGAACACGAAGAAGACCAGGATCGTCGGCAGCGACGCGATCACCAGCGACGCGATCAGCACGTTCTGCGGCATCTGCGCGGACAGCGACGCGATCCCGACGCTGATCGACATCTTGTCCGTCTCCGGCAGGACCAGCAGTGGCCAGACGAAGTCCTTCCAGACCGTCACCACCGACAGGATCGAGACGACTCCGAGGATCGGCCGCGACACCGGCAGCACGATCGACCACAGGATCCGCATCGGCGACGCGCCGTCGATCTCGGCCGCCTCCAGCAGCTCGCGCGGGATCGAGTCGAAGAACCGCTTGAGCAGGAAGATGAAGAACCCGTTCGCTGCCGCCGGCAACCAGATCGCCCACGGGGTGTTGAGCAGGTTGAAGTGGAACAGCGGCACGTCCTTCGCGACCAGGTACGTCGGCAGCAGCAGCACCATCGGCGGGATCATCAACGTGGCCAGCATGAGCGCCAGGATCAGCTTGCCGAAGAAGGGTCGCAGCTTCGACAACGCGTACGCCGCGGTGACGTCGACCGCCAGCGTGAACAGCCAGGCGCCACCGGCGTACAGGGCGGTGTTCTTGAGGAAGATGCCGAGCTGGAGCTGGTTCCAGGCGTCCGCGTAGACGCCGAAGTCGAAGTGTTTGGGGAAGAAGCTCGGCGGGATCTGGGCGATCTCCTCCGGCGACTTCAGCGCACCGGTCACCATCCAGTAGAGCGGGAAGACGAAGGCGAGCGTGAAGCCGATCACGACGACGACCAGCACGGTCCAGTACGTCGCCTTGCCACGCACCGATCGCAATGCCAGCGGCGACACGAGACTCCGGGTCTCGTACCCGTGCCCCTTGTCCTTCTTCTTCCTGGTACGCCGGGGAGCCGGCGCCGGTGTGGTTGCCTCCAGCACCTGTCGTGGTTGCAGCGTGGTCGTCATCGGCCCCCCTCGTTGTCGCGTGAGACGCGCAGGTAGATCGTCGAGAAGACGATCAGCACCACCATCAGCATCAGGCCGAGCGCGCCGCCGCCGCCGAAGTCGCCGAAGTTGAAGGCGTACTGGTACATCAGGTAGGCCACCGTCACGGTCGCGTTCTCGGGGCCGCCACCGGTCAGCAGGTACGGCTCGATGAAGACCTGCATGGTCGCCACCACCTGGAGCAGCAGCATCACCAGCAGGATGAGTTTGGTCTGCGGGATCGTCACGTGCCAGACCCGCTTGAACAGCCCGGCGCCGTCGAGCTCCGCGGATTCGTACAGCTCACCGGGAATGCTCTGCAGCGCGGCGAGGTAGATCAGCGTGCCGGTGCCGAGGTTCATCCAGGTCGAGACCAGGACGAGTGAGATGAGCGCGGTACTGGAGGAGTCGAGCCAGCTCAGCGGCGGGATGCCGAAGACGTCGAGGATCTGGTTGAACAGACCCGCGCCCGGATCGTAGAACCACTTGAACAGCAGCACCCCGACCGCCGGCGGCAACATCACCGGCAGGTAGACGACGAACCGCAGGTAGGCCCGCGCGTGCTTGAGCTCGTTCAGCACCACCGCGAGCACGAAGGGGATCGCGTACCCGACGATCAGCGCGAGACCGCTGAAGGCGGCCGTGTTCAGCCACGCGGACCGGAAGGCCGGGTCCTCGATCACGGTCCGGAAGTTGTCGAAGCCGACCCACTTGGCGGGATCGACGAAGTTGTTCTCCTGGAAGCTCAGGACGACCTCGCGGATCATCGGGTACCAGGAGAAGAAGGCGAAACAGATCAGTGCCCCGCAGAGGAACCCGTACGCCGTGAGGTTCCTGCCCACCGCGCGGCGCGCCGCTCCCTGGGGAAGGGAACGGCGCACCGGCGGCTTCGCGGTCAGTACCGCCATCAGGTGTTCTTGGCGAGGATCTTGTTGGCCTTGCCCTCGGCGTCCGAGAGCAGCTTGCTGATGTCGGCGTCCTTACGAGTCAGCACCGCGGACATCGCGACGTCGAGTACCGCGTACAGCTCCTGCGCCTTCGGCGGCTCGAGCTTGTTGGTGATGTTCGCCTGCGCGTCGACGTACGGGGTGAAGTGGTCGACCGGCACGGTGGCGAACTGCTTGCGCAGAGCAACGATTTCCTTGCCCGGCGCGCTGTTGCCGTACAGGTCCGGGATCGGCAGCCCGACCGGGCGGCCCTGGGCCTTGGCCCGCTCGTAGTTGAACTGGCCCTGGCCCGGCGTCAGCTCGTGGAACTGCAGCCAGAGCAGGCCGGCCTTGATCTTCTCCGGCGTCGCCTTCGGGTTGAACATGTACCCGTCGCCACCGCTCAGCGACGAGTGACCCTCGGACTCCGGTACCGCCGTCACGCCGTAGTCGTCGAACTTGCCCTGGAAGTCGTTGTTGACCGACTGGACCACGTCCGGCGCGCCGATCATCATGCCGAGCTTGCCCGAGCCCATCATCCGCATCAGGTCTTCCCACTGCAGCAACTGCTTGGTGCCCATGCTGTTGTCGTCCCAGCGCATCTTCTTCAGGTTCTCCAGCACGGCCTTGCCCTCGTCGCTGTTGAACGCGGCGGTCTTGCCGTCGTCGCTCACCATCGATCCGCCACGGGCGTACAGCGAGGCGGCGAAGTGCCAACCGCCGGTGTTGCCCGCGCTGTACTCACCAAAGCCCGTGTAGCCCGCGCCGAGGCCGGCGATCTTCTTGGCCGCCTCCTGCACCTCGGACCAGGTCTTCGGCGGCGAGTCCGGGTTCAGGCCGGCCTGGGTGAAGAGCTTGCGGTTGTAGACCAGGCCCATGTTGTAGTTGTTGCGCGGCAGGCCGTAGCTCTTGTCGCCGTCCTTGAAGACGCTCTGGACATCGGGGCGGATGTCCTTGAGTTCCTTCACGTCACCGATGTACTGGCTGATGTCCGCGGCCTGCTTGGCCTTGATGATCTTCTGGACATCGGTGTAGTAGACGTAGAACACGTCCTCCTGGGTGCCGCCGGCCAGCTTCGCCTGGAAGGTGTCCGGGTTGATGCAGGGGAACGCGTCCTTGCTCTGGATGGTGATGTTCGGGTGCAGCTTCTGGAAGGCCGCCACGTCCTCGTCCCACCCGGCGCGTTCCTTCGGGTTGCTCTTCGGCGGCTGGCATCCCACGGTGATGGTCACGGGAGCGTTCGCGTCGCCCGATCCCTGGGCGGCCGGCTTGTTGTCGTCCCCGGATCCACAGGACGCGGCGGCTAGGCCGAGCCCTGCCACGAGCAACAGGCTGAGCGCCTTGCGGTGGCTCGTTGTCCTCATCGATGTGCCCTTCTACTGGCGAGGGCGTTTTCCGTCCCGCCCCTCGGATGTGGTCCGTACCGTAGGCAACACGACTGGATGTGCGCAATAGTTCGATCGCAAGTTGCAAAAACGTGACTCCTGGCCGGAACAACGCAAAACGGGGGCCTTGAGCAGGAATTCTGCTCAAGACCCCCGCAGGGTGTCTGTCGTTGTCAGACCTTGGCTGGCGCCCGCACCCGAGCCGTCGAGGCGCGTACCACCAGCTCGGGCTCGAACAGCAGCTCATCGGCCGGTACTGCGGCGCGCTCGATCAGCGCGACCAGCATGTCGACCGCGGCCCGGCCCATCGCGTCGATCGGCTGCCGGACCGTCGTCAGTGGCGGGTCGGTGCAGTTCATCATCGCGGAGTCGTCGTACCCGATCACCGAGACGTCGTCAGGTACGGACAGGCCGGCCCGGCGGACGGCCCGGATCGCACCGAGCGCCAGGATGTCGCTCGCGCAGACGATCCCGGTGACGCCCTGCTTCACCAGCCTGGTCGCGGCCGCGTGACCGCCCTCGAGCGAGAACATCGTGTGCTCGACCAACTCCGGATCAGCCTCCGGAGACTTCAGGAAAGCGTCCAGCTTGCGGCGCGAGGGGATGTGGTCGCGCGGGCCGAGCACCATCCCGATCTTCGTGTGCCCGAGCGCGCGCAGGTGCCCGATCGCCATCTCCGCGGCCACCACGTCATCCGATGACACCTGCGGGAAGCCGAGGTGGTCTACGGCGGCGTTGACCAGTACGGTCGGCAGCCGGCGCTCCTGGATCAGCTCGTAGTGTGCGTGCGGCGCATCCGCCTGGGCGTAGAAACCGCCGGCGAAGACGACGCCCGAGACCTGCTGCTGCAGGAGCAGGTCCACGTAGTCCGCCTCGGAGACGCCACCGACTGTCCTCGTGCACAGCAACGACGTGAACCCCTGCTGCGCCAGCGCCCCGCCGACCACCTCGGCGAAGGCCGGGAAGATCGGGTTCTGCAGCTCCGGCAGCACGAGGCCGACCAGGCGGGCCCGATCCCCCCGGAGCTGGGTCGGGCGCTCGTAGCCGAGCACGTCGAGCGCGGTCAGCACCGCCTCGCGGGTCGCCTCGGAGACCCCCGGTTTGCCGTTGAGTACCCGGCTCACGGTCGCCTCGCTGACCCCGACCTTCTTCGCCACCTCAGCAAGTCGTCGCGTCATAGCGCAAACACTACGCCACATTCCGCAAATTCTTGCGGCCACTTGCGTTCGTTACCCGATCCGTCAGGAACTGCCACACTGGTCGCGTGCCTCGTTTCGTAGCCACCCGCCCGGACACCGGCCTGCTCTCGCTCCCCTGGGACATCCCGCTGGAGGACTGGCCGGAGGACCAGCTGGTCGCGCTCCCCCGCGGTATCTCGCGTCACGTCGTCCGGTTCGTCCGGGTCAGCGGCACGGTCTACGCGATCAAAGAGGTGATGGAACACCTCGCGATGCACGAGTACCGGCTGCTGCGCGACCTCGAGCGGCTGGACTCACCCTCGGTCGAGCCCGTCGGCGTCATCACCGACCGGCTGGACAAGGACGGCGAGCCGCTCGACTCGATCCTGGTCACCAAGCATCTGCAGTTCTCGCTGCCGTACCGGGCACTGTTCTCCAGCACGCTGCGGCCGGACACCGTCAACCGGCTGATCGACGCACTGGTCGCGCTGATCGTCCGGCTCCATCTGCTGGGGTTCTTCTGGGGCGACTGTTCGCTGTCGAACACCCTGTTCCGGCGTGATGCCGGTGCGTTCGCGGCGTACCTGGTGGACGCGGAGACCGGCGAGCTGCACCAGGAGATCTCCGACGGGCAGCGCGCACACGACCTGTACACGGCCGAGATCAACCTGTTCGGCGAGCTGTCCGACCTGGAGGAGGGCGGTCTGCTCGACGAGTCGATCGACCCGCTGGAGACGATCCACTCGATCACCGCGCGGTACGAGGCGCTCTGGAAGGAACTGACCGCGCCGGAGGAGTTCCGCACCGACGAGATGCACCGGCTGGACTCGCGGATCCGGCGGCTGAACGAGCTCGGCTTCGACGTCGCCGAGATCGACATCATCACCGACTGGGACGGCAGCCAGGTCCGGATCCAGCCGAAGGTCGTGGACGCCGGCCACCACTCACGCCGGCTGCTGCGGCTGACCGGGCTGGACGTCGAGGAGAACCAGGCGCGCCGGCTGCTGAACGACCTCGACTCCTACGCGGCCTCGACCGACCAGCAGAACGAGGACGAGGAGATCGTCGCGCACGAGTGGCTGACCGACGTGTTCGAGCCGGTCGTCCGGTCGGTACCGCGGAACCTGAAGCGCAAGCTGGAGCCTGCCGAGGTGTTCCACGAGGTACTGGAGCACCGCTGGTTCCTGTCCGAGCAGGCCGGCCACGAGGTCGACACGATGGAAGCGGCCCGCTCGTACGTCGACGACGTCCTGGCCGCCAAGCCCGACGAGAAGCTCACCCTCCCCCCGGCCCCGCTGCCCGGCGCGACGCTGGATCCCGATCTCGACTGAATGCAACGTCTGACCTCCTGCCGGCGTGGTACGGGGTAGGAGGTGGGAGATGGCCGACGGGGAATCGCCGGATTTCGACGAGTGGGTCCGGTTGCGCGGGGCCGCACTGCTGCGGTTCGCGTACCTGATGACGCGCGACCACTCGCGGGCTGAGGAGGCGGTTCAGGACGCCCTCGTCTCGGCGTACTCGCGGTGGGCCCGGATCCAGCGCGTGGGTGATCCGGAGGCGTATCTGCGCCGGTCGGTCATCAACGCGGACATCGCCCGCTGGCGCAAGTTCTTCCGCCGCGAGACGCCGGTCGGCGAGGCGACGACCTTCGACACGGCGACCGCCGATCATGCCGGCCCGCACGCCGAGCAGGACGCGGTCTGGACGCTGTGCGCCGCCCTTCCGACCAAGCAACGCGCCGCCGTCGTCCTCCGGTACTACGAAGGCCTCCCGGACAGCGAGATCGCCGAGATCCTCGACTGCACCCCCGGCACGGTCCGCTCCCAGATCCACCGCGCCCTGGCGTCGCTCCGTACGACCCTGAGCACAACCGAGGAGGTCACGCAGTGACGACCGAAGACCCCACCGAGACCCTGCTGACCGAATCCCTGGACCGTCACGCCGCCGACGCCCCCGACGACCACGCCCTGCTGGCGACCGTCCACAGCCGCCTACGCCGCCGGCGTACCGGCCGAACCATCAGCGCCGCGATGCTGGCGGTCGTCGCGGTCGCCGCGACCATCACCGTGACCCAGTCCCTGAACCACAACGCCGGCCCAGCCGCGATCACGGAGGGTTTCCGCTGGGAGTCGTACAAGACGGTCCAGGTCCAGGTGCCGGAGAGCTGGACGCATTTCACCTCGAGCCCAGCCCCGTGCGGGTCCTCGACAGCGCCGACAGTCGGCAGACTCTCACCTTGGATCACCCCCAAGTGGTCCGGGTGCGCCGTCGCGGTCCTGCCGCTGAAGGAACGGCACGAGTACGTCTGGTTCGGCGACGTCCAGAAGCCCGGCGTGAAGAAGTACGACGGCGGCTGGACCGAGGAGACCCGCGAGGTCGGCGGCGTCCACGTCAGCGTGCTCACCAGCAACGACGCCCTCCGCGAGCGCATCCTCGACTCGGCGGCCCCGCTCATCAACGGCCCAGACGCGTACGGCTGCGGGCAGGACGGCTATCTCCCGAACGACGACGATTCGACCGAGCCGTTCGTGCTGGGCAAGATCGAGTCCGTCGACATCTGCGACTACTGGGGCGCACGCGATTCCAAGCAGTCGTCCCTGATCGCCGGCTCACGCCTCGTCGGCAAGGAGGCAACCCAGCTCGCTCAGCGGATCACCGATGAACTCAAGACCGCACCCACGACAACCGGCCAGAGCCCCTTGTTTTGCCTGCCCCTCGGCCGGAAAACCATCCGGCTGACCCTTCACGGTCCCGACGGCGACTGGTCCCTGCTCTTCCGCCCACTCGACTGCACCAACCAGTACTTCGCGAAGGTCGGGCCCGACCTCCGCCTGTTCTCCGCCGACCTCGCCGACCTGATCATCACCGGCGTCCACAATCCGGAACAGCCCAGCGACGTCATCCAGATCCCGGCCGGCTCCACGCCGCCGGCCCGCTGACCCCGCGGACAAGGCGGTGATCAGGGGGCAGGTGCAGCGACTGGGAGCCCCAGGTCGTCCGCGGCGGCGAGCAGGCGGCGGTCGTACGTGACGAAGGCCGTCAGGTCGTCAGCCAGAACTGCGTCTGCCGTGGCGAGGTGGATCGCGTCGAGCGAACGGATGGCGGCACCGTCGTAGGCAGCGGCGGTGGAGCGGACCAACTCGTCGATCTCGTAGATCGCGATCCGTCCGAGCACCCCAGGCACTGCCGGAAGCAGGGCCGGCTCGGTCCGCCGCAGGGCGCGCGGCAGCTCGACCTCGGCGAGCGCCGACGAGACCAGGAGCTCGTCCGGTCGGCTCGCGATCCAGTCGACGAGCGCGTCCGACTCCACCTCGCGACGGACGAGTTTCACCAGGGCCGCCGTGTCGAGGTAGATCATCAGTACCTCTCCTCGCCACGCAGTTCCTCGAGCAACTCGCCTGCTTGCCGGTCCGTGCGGATCTCGCCCCGCGGGTGCGGCATCGGGCCGGTACTACGCGGCAGTCTGAGCTTGCCGGTCTCCAGCAGGCGCGCGACTGGTGACGGTTTGGCGGGCACCAGTCGGGCGATCACCGCGCCTCGCTCGGTGATCTCGATCTCCTCGCCCTGCTTGACCCGAGCCAGCACCTTCGCCGTCTCCTGATTCAGCATCCGCACCGGGATCTCAGCCATGACAACACTGTAGTACATATTTGTCAGACACCTCCTCCGCAACGAATCGCCAAGTCGATTCAGCAGGGAAGGTATCCGGGCAGCCCCCCAGATCAGGGACTGTCCACAGGGCGATCAGCGCGGAGGCATCCTCAGGGCGCCGTCCAGGCGGATGACCTCGCCGTTCAGCAGTTGGTTGCTGACGATGTGGTCCACCAGGGCGGCGTACTCCGACGGGCGGCCTAGGCGGGCCGGGTGCGGGACCTGCTGTTCGAGGACCTTGCGGGCGTCTTCGGGGAGGCCGGCGAGCATGGGGGTTTCCATGGTGCCGGGGGCGATGGTGACGACGCGAATGCCCTTGTCTGCCAGGTCTCGGGCGGCGGTGAGGGTCAGGGAGACGATCGCGCCTTTGCTGGAGGCGTACGCCGCCTGGCCGATCTGGCCGTCATAGGCCGCGATCGAGGCGGTCATCACCACGACGCCGCGGTCACCGTCTTCGTCGGGCTCGAGGGCGGCGATCCGCTCGGCGGCCAGCCGGAGGACGTTGAAGGTGCCGATCAGGTTGACCTCGATCACCTGCCGGAAGGTTGCTAGAGGCAACGGGCCCTTGCGGCCGACGACGCGCCCGGGGGTGGCGATGCCGGCGCACGTGACGACGAGGCGCAACGGGCCCAGCGAGGCGGCAGCGTCGAGGGCGGTGGTGACGGCGGCCTCGTCGGTGACGTCGGTGGGAACGAAGACGACGCGGTCGCCCAGTTCGTCGGCGATCGCCTTGCCGGCCGAGGACGGCAGGTCGCAGATCACCACGCCGGACCCGGCCGCGGCGTACCGGCGTACGGTCGCCTCACCGAGCCCGGAACCACCGCCGGTGACGAGCACGACGTCGGACGGGGCAAGCTTCATCGAACACTCCTAGGTGGTGTCGGTCGCCGGTTACTCGAGTGCCGGCGGTGTCCAGGCGGGTGCAGCGCAAGGCAGAGGAAGCGCCTCGATGCGGGGTTCATCGTGGCGTTTCCTCTAACGCCGCGATGTGCCCGCCTGGGCGCCGCCGGTGCCGAGTAACCGGCGACCGACACCACCCAAGAGGTCGCGGGCAATCACCAGACGCTGGATCTGGTTGGTGCCTTCGAAGATCTGGGTCACCTTGGCCTCGCGCATGTAGCGCTCGGCCGGGAACTCGCGGGTGTAACCGTAGCCACCGAGCACCTGGACCGCGTCGGTGGTCACCTTCATCGCGGCGTCGGTGCAGACCAGCTTGGCGATCGCCGCCTGCTGGGTGAACGGCCGGCCGAGGTCGCGCCGGCGCGCAGCCTGGATGTACGTCGCACGCGCCGACTCGGTCGCCGCGGCCATGTCGGCCAGCAGGAACTGCATGCCCTGGAAGTCAGAGATCGGATGACCGAACTGCTCGCGGCCCTGCGAGTACGACGCGGCCAGGTCGAGCGCGGCTTGCGCAAGGCCGACCGCACACGCCGCGATACCGAGCCGGCCGGAGTCGAGCGCCGAGAGCGCGATCCGCATCCCGTCGCCCTCGTTGCCGATCAGATTGGCGGCCGGCACCCGGACGCCGTCGTAGTTGACCAGCGTGGTGGTCGATCCGGTCAGGCCCATCTTGCGCTCGGGAGCACCAAAGCTGAGGCCATCGGCCGGCGCGGGCACATGGAAGGCCGAGATGCCGCGCTTCGGGTCCGGCGACGTCCGCGCGAAGGTGGTGTAGAAGTCGGCGTGCGAACCATGCGTGATCCACGACTTGGTGCCGGTCAGCACGTAGTGGTCGCCGTCGCGGACTGCCTTCGTTGTCATCCCGCTGATGTCGGACCCGGCCTGCGGCTCCGACAGCGCATAGGCGCCGAGCAGTTCGCCGCCGACCATGTCGGGCAGCAGGAGCTCGCGCTGGTCCGCGGTACCGAAGGTGGCGATCGCGTAGCTGGTCATCGTGTGCACGGACAGTCCGACGCCGACCGACATCCAGGCCGCGGCGATCTCCTCGAGCATCTGCAGATAGACCTCGTACGGCTGCTCGGCGCCGCCGTACTGTTCCGGATAGGGCAGGCCCAGCAACCCGGCCTTGCCGAGCGCGTGGAACGCCTCCCGCGGGAAGGTCTCGGTCTCCTCGGCCTTGGCGGCGTACGGCGCGAGTTCGTGCTCGCAGAGGTCCCGGACCAGCCCCAGCAGCTCACCGGCCTCCTCGGTCGGGAGCAAGCGATCGACAGCCATCACGCACCCCTCTCAGTGGCTACCGAAATGATACTCCTATCGATACTGAAGACCAAAGTTCCGTATCGTTCTATGCTGTCTCGATATGACAACAGTCGTCCCGGGCCGTCGAACCCGCAGGCAGTCCGAACTGCTCGACCGGCTCCTGTCCCTGTTCCTCACCCAAGGCTTCAGCCGGTTCACCCTGGACGACCTGGCGGCCGAGCTGCGGTGCAGCAAGACGACCCTGTACGCGCTGGCGCCGAGCAAGGAGCAGCTTGCCGTCGAGGTGGTCAAGCACTACTTCAAGAATGCCACTGCCGAGGTCGAGTCCGCGGTGGCCAAGCAGACCCGCCCGGACCGCCGGATCGCCGCGTACCTGAACGCGGTCGCCGACGCGCTGCGGCCGGCCAGCCGGACCTTCCTGGACGACGTCGCGACGTTCGCGCCGGCCCGGTCGGTGTACGAGCGCAACACCCGGATCGCGGCCGACCGGGTCCGGTCGCTGATCGAGGACGGGATCGAGAACCGGGCCTTCCGGCAGGTCGACATCGGCTTCGCGGCCGAGATGGTCGCGCACACGATGCAGGCGATCCAGCGCGGCGACATCGCCCGGCGTACCGGCCTGAGCGACGCCGAGGCGTACCGCGAGCTCTCCTCGTTCGTCCTGCACTCGCTGCGGCACGACTGACGACAGGTTGATGCCAACGCCCCCGGCTGAACCGGTCACAGTGGAAAGCTGTCTTCCATGACATCGCTTTCCCTCCGCCGCGCCGTGGCGACGCTGGTCACCGGCGCACTCGCCCTGACCGCCGTCCCAGCCGCCAACGCCGTCTCCACCGCCCCCCAGCAGACGCCGCCCGGACCCCGTACCGCCGCCGCGATCTCCGCCGCCCTGACCAAGGACGCCGCCGTCCCCGGAACCGCCTGGATGACCAGGCCGGACGGCAAGGTCGTCGTCTCCTACGACTCGACCGTGATCGGCGGCAAGTACCAGTCGCTGACCAAGGTCACCCAGCGGTTCGGGGACCAGGTCGTGATGGAGAAGCTGCCCGGCAAGCTCCGCAAGTACGTCAACGGCGGTGGCGGGATCTACGGCGGTGACTGGACCTGCTCGGCCGGCTTCAACGTCCAGCGCAACGGCAAGTACTACCTGCTCACCGCCGGCCACTGCGGCAAGGACGCCGCCACCTGGTACAGCGACGAGGCTCAGCGCAACCTGGTCGGCACGGTCTACCGGCCCAGCTTCCCGGGCAACGACTACGCCGTGATCACCTACCGGGCCGGCCTCAAGCCCGGTGGCAGCGTGAGCCTCTACAACGGCCACTCCCAGGACATCGTCAGGGCGGCCAACCCAGGCCTCGGCCAGACGGTCTACCGCTCAGGTGTCACCAGCGGCCTGCACGGCGGCAAGGTCACCGGACTGAACGCCACAGTGATCTACGACGAGGGCGCGGTGGGCAACCTGATCCGCACCAACGTCTGCGCCGAGCCCGGCGACTCCGGCGGCCCGCTGTTCTACCGTACGTACGCCTACGGACTCACGTCCGGTGGTACCGGCGACTGCAGCTCGGGTGGCGTCACCTACTTCCAGCCGGTCATCGAGGCGATGAACGCGTACGGCGTGACCATCTACTGACTTCAGCGCTTGGCATCTTGGCTGCAGCCGGTAGCGTCGTTTGAATGCAACTGAAGCTGGGCCCGCTGCTCCGGTACGTCGACGAGACGCGCGCAACCGTCTGGGTGGAGACCACCTCGGCGGGCGAGGTCGAGGTACTGGGGCACCGGGCCCGGACCTGGTCGGTGCACGGGCATCACTACGCGCTGGTGCTGATCGAGGGGCTGGAGCCGGCCAGCTCTACGCCGTACGAGGTGCACCTTGACGGTGTGAAGGCGTGGCCGCTGGAGGAGAGTCCGTACGGGCCGAGCGTGATTCGCACACCGCGGGCAGACGGGACTTTCCGGCTGACCTTCGGGTCGTGCCGGCGGTCGGCGCCGTTCGACGAGCAGGGATTGAAGGATTTCGGGCCGGACGCGTTGGTCGCGCTGGCCGAGCGGATGTCCTCGGGGGATGCCGACTGGCCCGATGCAGTGCTGTTGCTCGGTGATCAGGTGTATGCCGATGACCCGTCGGACGCCGTACTGGCGAAGTTGCGGGCGGCGCACGGTGGCCGGCAGGGGTCCGAGGTGGCCGACGAGATCGGCAACTTCGAGGAGTACACCTGGCTGTACGACGACGCCTGGCTGAATCCGGTCGTCCGGTGGCTGTTCTCGACCGTGCCGTTGTGCATGCTGCTCGACGACCACGATCTGCGCGACGACTGGAACACCTCGCTGACTTGGCGGCGCTGGGTCACCGCGCAACCGTGGTGGCACGACCGGGTGATCGGCGCCTACGCGTCGTACTGGGTCTACCAGCACCTCGGCAACCTGTCGCCGGAGCAGCTCGAGAAGGATCCGACGTACGCCGCGATGCGTGGGCTGGACGACGAGGACGAACGCAGCTCCTACCTCGACGCGTTCGCCTGGGAAGCGGACGAGGACCCGGCCTCGACCCGCTGGAGCTTCTACCGCGACTTCGGCGCGCGCTCTCGTGGGGTCCGACTGGTCGCCGTCGATTCTCGTTGCTCAAGGCAACTGGAACCCGGTGAGCGGGCGATGGTCGACGCGCACGAGTGGGAGTGGGTCCGGCGGCACACGATCGGCGCGACGCAGCCGATCAACCATCTCCTGCTGGCGTCCACGCTGCCGTTCCTGCTCACGCCCGGCCTGCATCATCTGGAGGGCTGGGACGAGGCGATCTCGTCGGGCGCCTGGGGCCCGCTCGGCTCGCGGCTCGGCGAGAAGATCCGGCAGGGGATGGATCTGGAGCACTGGGCGTCGTTCCGGAACTCGTTCGACGACCTGACCGATCTGCTCGGGGAGCTGGTGCAGTCGGAGAATCCGCCCAACTCGGTGCTGATGCTGTCCGGTGACGTGCACTGCAGTTATCTGGCCGAGGCGTCGCTGACGGAGGTCGAACACCCCGGCACGGCGATTCGCCAGCTCACCATGTCGCCGTTCCGCAACCCGGTCGGTTGGCATATCAGGCTGGCCAACAAGTTGCTCGACAGCCGTGGCCTGACGCGGGTCCTGCACGGACTGTCGCGATCGGCCGGGGTCCGCGACGTCGCGGCCAGTTGGCGGACGGCGTACGGGCCGTGGTTCGAAAACGGCGTCATGACGGTGACCGTCTACGGCGAGGACGCGGCTGTCGACGTGGACCATGCGCGACTGGTGGACGGCCGCCAGTCGCTGACGAGCACGCTGCGTTACCGGATCGCGCCTGAGGGTATGCACGGGGTGCCGCGCAGGTAAACCCTTACGCTCCGAGTTGACGCGGGCACTTTATGACAGTTTCGGGTAGAACAGATCACGGTTGGATCAAGGACGCTCCCGCCCCGAGCGCGTCCTCACCCCACGAGGAGGCTGACCGTGAAGTTCGCCCGTATCACCGCAGTACTCGGCTCCGTAGGTCTGGCAGCGGCAGGATTGCTCGCCACCCAGGCGTCGGCAGCGCCCACCCCCGTCTCGACCTTGTCGGCGAGCGCCATCACCGCGACGCTGAGCAAGGACGCATCCATCCCCGGCACCGCCTGGAGCACCCAGCCGGACGGCCGGATCATCGTCTCGTACGACGACACCGTGACCGGCTCGAAGTTCGCGTCGCTGACCGGCGTCACCAAGCAGTTCGGCAGCCGGGTCACCCTGGAGAAGCTGCCCGGCAAGCTGACGAAGTACATCAGCGGTGGTGACGCGATCTACGGCGGCCAGTACCGCTGTTCGCTCGGCTTCAACGTCCGCAGCGGCAGCACGTACTACTTCCTGACCGCCGGCCACTGCGGCAACATCGCGTCCTCCTGGTACGCGAACTCCGCCAAGACGACGCTGCTCGGCACGACCTACGGGTCGAGCTTCCCGGGCAACGACTACGCGATCGTCAAGTACTCCACCTCGTACACCAACCACCCTGGCAACGTGAACCTCTACAACGGTTCGTACCAGGACATCACCACGGCCGGGAACGCCACGGTCGGCCAGGCGGTCAAGCGCAGCGGTAGCACCACGCACGTGCACAGCGGCTCCGTCACCGCGACCAACGCCACGGTGAACTACGCCGAGGGCACGGTCACCGGCCTGATCCGCACGAACGTCTGCGCTGAAGGCGGCGACTCCGGCGGCGCGCTGTTCGCCGGCACCACCGCCCTGGGCCTGACCTCCGGCGGCAGCGGCAACTGCTCCTCCGGCGGCACAACCTTCTTCCAGCCGGTCACCGAGGTCCTCAGCCGCTACGGCGTCAGCGTCTACTGAGCCACGGCTACAGCAAAGCCCCGGACCGCTGCGGTCCGGGGCTTTGTGGTGTCGTGGATCAGCCGCGGCGGCGGGAGATTTCGTAGAGGGCTACGCCGGTGGCTATGCCGGCGTTGAGGGACTCGGTGGCTGATGTCATGGGGATGGAGACGATCAGGTCGCAGTTTTCGCGGACGAGGCGGGCCAGGCCTTTGCCCTCGCTGCCGACTACCAGGACGATCGGTTCGGTGGCTGCCTCCAGGTCGGGGAGTTCTACCTCGCCGCCCATGTCCAGTCCGATGATCAGCAGGCCGGCGTCCTTGTAGGACTTGAGGGCCCGGTTGAGGTTGGTGGCTCTCGCTACCGGGATGCGGGCCGCGGCGCCGGCGGAGGTTTTCCAGGCGGAGGCAGTCATCGAGGCGGTACGACGCTCGGGAACCAGTACGCCGTGCGCGCCGAAGGCTGCTGCCGAGCGGGTGATGGCGCCCAGGTTGCGGGGGTCCGTGACGCCGTCGAGGGCGACGATCAGCGGGACCTGGCCGGCGTCGTACGCCCGGGACAGCAGGTCGTCGGGGTGGGCGTACTCGTACGGCGGGATCTGGACCGCGAGGCCCTGGTGGGCGCCGTGGCTGGTCAGCCGGTCCATCTCGATCCGCGGTACTTCGAGCAGCGAGATGCCGTGCTCGGTCGCGATCAGCAGAGCCTCCCGCAGCCGGGCGTCGCGTTCAGTGCCCTCGGCAACGTACAGCGCGTTGATCGGGACGCCCGCGCGGAGCGCCTCGACCACCGGGTTGCGGCCGTAGACCCACTCGACGGTCGCCTCGGTGTCCTTGCGATCGGTACGCCGGCCGCCGGTGCGCTTCTCGAGGCGCTCCTTGGCCTTCGCCCGCTTGTGCGCTGGGTGCTTGGTGCGGTCGACCGCCTTCGGCGTCGGGCCTCTGCCTTCGAGCCCCTGCCGGACCCGGCCGCCCGACCCGGCGGTCGGGTTGCCGCGCTTCTTGCGGATCGCACCCTTGCGTTGACTACTGCCTGGCACTTCAGTTTCCTTCGGTTGATTCGGGCTCGGCGATCGTCCAGCGAGCACCCTGTGGGGTGTCCTCGACGATGACGCCGAGCGCCTTGAGCCCGTCGCGGATGTCGTCCGACGCGGCATAGTCCTTACGTTCGCGGGCGGCCTGCCGCTGGTCCAGCAGCGCCTTCACCAAGCCGTCCACCACCTCGGTGAGCTCCTCGGTACCACCGGCCCGCGAGGCCCACGGCTCGGCCAGCGGGTCCAGGCCCAGCACGCCGAGCATGGCCCGCACCGCGGCGAGATTCTCTTGCAGGGCAGGGGAATCGCCGTCGGCGACCAGCTTGTTGCCGTCCCGCACGGTGTTGTGCAGCACCGCGACCGCGGCCGGCGTCCCGAGGTCGTCGTCCATCGCGTCGGCGAACGCCTGCGGCACGCCGGCGGCCGGCGAGACCCCACCGGTCACCTCGGTCGCGCGAGCGACGTACCCCTCGACCCGCTGGAAGCTCGTCGCGGACTCCTCCAGCGCGGCCATCGAGAACTCGACCACCGAGCGGTAGTGCGAGCTGACCAGGTAGTAGCGCAGCTCGATCGGCCGGACCTGCTCGACCACGTTGCGCACGATCGCGCCGTTGCCGAGCGACTTGGACATCTTCTCGCCGGCCGCGGTGACGAGCGCGCTGTGCATCCAGAACCGGGCGAACTTCTGCCCGACCGCCTTGGACTGGGCCAGCTCGTTCTCGTGGTGCGGGAAGCGCAGGTCGAGGCCGCCGCCGTGGATGTCGAACTCGTCGCCCAGGTACTTCCCGGCCATCGCCGAGCACTCCAGGTGCCAGCCCGGCCGGCCGTCGCCCCACGGAGTCGGCCAGGAGGCCGTCTTCGGGGTGCCCTCGGTGTAGCCCTTCCAGAGGGCGAAGTCGCGGGGGTCGCGCTTGCCGCGCGGGTCCGCGTCCTCGGCGGCCTCCATGTCGTCGATCCGCTGGTGCGACAGCTCGCCGTACGACGGCCAGGACTTCACGTCGAAGTACACGTCGCCGGAGCCGTCGGTCGCGGCGTACGCGTGCCCGCGCCTGATCAGCTCGTCGATCATCACGACCATCTCCGGGATGTGCCCGGTGGCCCGCGGCTCGTACGTCGGCGGACGGCAGCCCAGTACGTCGTACGCCCAGTGCAGTTCGCGCTCGAACTCGTAGGCGTGCGCCCACCACGGCACGTCGCGCTCGGCCGACTTGGCCAGGATCTTGTCGTCGATGTCGGTGACGTTCGCGATCACGGTGACGTCGTAGCCGGAGCGCTCCAGCCAGCGCCGGAGCACGTCGAACACGATCTCCTTGTAGATGTGCCCGACGTGCGGGGCACCCTGCACCGTCAGCCCACAGTGGTAGATCCCGACCTTGCCCGGCTGGACCGGCTCGAAATCCCTCACTGCTGCTGTCGCGGTGTCGTACAAGCGAAGTGTCACCGATCAAGGGTAACGGTGATCGGGGAGTGCTCTTGACAATTCTCCACAGGCAGTCCTTTCGATCGTCGTCAAATAGCCACAACTGATTCTCCGAAGTAGTTACTTTCCGCCGAGCAGCGGCGTAGCGTCGGCAAGTGAGCGCTCTGTTCCGCCCTCATCGCTCTCCGTGGAGGTTCCTCGTGAAATCCCTCATCACGGGTGCCGCCGCCACCCTCGGCCTGCTCTTGGCCCCGCTTGGCGCCGCCGCCCAACCCGCTGCTCACCAGCCCACACCCACTGCCCGCCAGCACGGCATCACCAAAGCCGGTGACGCCTACATGGGCTGGCTCGCACCCACTGCCCCCAGCCGATCCACTCAGGCCGCACCTGCGGCGGTAGTGGAGGGCATCGACGTCTCCAGCCACCAGGGCAACGTCGACTGGGCCGGTTGGTGGAACAACGGCAAGCGGTTCGCCTACAGCAAGGCCACCGAAGGCAACTACTACTCCAACCCGTACTTCGCCCAGCAGTACAACGGGTCCTACAACGTCGGGATGATCCGCGGCGCCTACCACTTCGCCACCCCGAACGACTCCAGCGGAGCCAACCAGGCCAACTATTTCGTCGACCGCGGCGGCGCCTGGTCGCGCGACGGCCGGACCCTGCCCGGTGCGCTCGACATCGAGTACAACCCGTACGGCGCCACTTGCTACGGGCTGAGCCAGGCCTCGATGGTCAGCTGGATCCGCGACTTCCTCAACACCTACAAGTCCCGTACCGGTCGCGACGCGGTCATCTACACCAACCTGGACTGGTGGACCCAGTGCACCGGCAACAGCACCGCCTTCAGCTCCACCAACCCGCTTTGGGTGGCGCGGTACAACACCTCCCCCGGCACCCTGCCGGGCGGCTGGCCGTATTACACCTTCTGGCAGTGGACCTCGTCCCCGCTCGACCAGGACCACTTCAACGGTGACCAGTCCCGCCTGGTCGCACTCGCCAACGGCTAAATCGAGTTGCAGCGGTCTTTTAGTCTCGATCGGTGAGCTATTCGCTGCCGATCGAGACAGACCGCCTGACCCTTCGCCGCTACCTCGAGACCGACTACGACGACCTGCTGAAGCTGCAGTCCAGCCCGGACGTCACCAGGTTCCTGCTGTACGACCCGAAGACGCCGGAGCAGGTCAGGCAATCCCTCGCCGGCCGGCTGGCCGACGTACCGCTGGACGCCGACGGACAAGCGCTCACCGTCGCGGTGATCCTGCGGGAGACCGGCCAGCATGTCGGCGAGGTGACGCTGTTCGTCCATCAGGCCGAGCAGCGGACCGGTGAGCTCGGATTCGTCTTCCACCCTGACTTCCACGGCCAGGGGTATGCCCGCGAGGCGTCGGCCGAGTTGCTCCGGCTCGGCTTCGAGGAGCTCGGCTGGCACCGGATCATCGGCCGGCTCGACTACCGCAACACCGGCTCGGCCAAGCTGCTCGAGCGGCTCGGGATGCGGCTGGAGGCGCACTTCGTGCGGAACGAGTTCCTCAAGGGCGAGTGGACCGACGAGCTGGTCTACGCCGTTCTGGCCGACGAATGGGCTGCCGGTAATTAAATAACCGAATGGCGACACATCGCGGCACGCGTTCACCGCGACAGGGCGGCGGAGCGGGTCTACCGTCGAAATCATGACCGCCGCCCGCCCTGTCGCCACGCTGATCACCGCCGTGGTCACGCTCAGTCTGACCGCCGGACCGAGCCTGGCCGCGCCACCCCAGCACCGCGAGATCACCTACCGCACGTGGACGTCGTCCGCCGACTTCCTCTCCGGCACCCGCTCCGGGACCACCGTCGTCAACGGCTCCCTGCGATTCGGCTCCGCCACCGGCACCACGTCGTACGTCGATCCGTTCGGCGACGGCACTGCCAAGGCCTACGAGCAAGCCACTTGGGTCTCCCCAGAAGTGCGGACCCGCTACGGCCTGACCGAGCTGGTCGCCTCCTGGAACGCGACCACCCCAGCCGGGACTTGGCTCGAGGTCGCCATGTCGGGCCGCTCCGACGAGGGCACCACCACCAAGTGGTACATACTCGGCCGCTGGAACCGTGGCGACGACACCGCCGCCGGGGACATCCACCGCACCTCGGTGAACGGCCAGAAGGACACCACCGGCACAGTCTCGGTCGACACCTTCGTAGCCGGCGCAGGCCGCTCCCTGGACCGCTGGCGCCTCAAGGTCACCCTCTACCGCCTAGCCGGTACTACGAAAGTCCCCGTACTCCAGTCAGTAGGGGCCATGGCCTCCCGCCTACCCGCGGACGAGACGGTCCCCGTCAGCCGGGGTGGCGGCGCCTGGGGTCGCGTGCTCGACGTACCGACGTACTCGCAAGAGACACACATCGGCCACTACCCGCAGTGGGACAACGGTGGCGAGGCCTGGTGCTCGGCGACGTCCACTGCGATGGTGCTCGACTACTACCGCCGTGGACCGACTAGGGCCGAGACAGCGTGGGTAGATCCGGCCGATCCCGATCCACAGGTCGATCACTCGGCCAGGTCGGTCTTCGACTACAAGTACGACGGCGCCGGCAACTGGCCCTTCAACACTGCGTATGCCGGGACGCGCGGGCTCGACGCCTTCGTCACCAGGTTGCGCTCGCTGACCGAGGCCGAGCAGTTCATCAAGGCCGGCATTCCCCTGGTCGCGTCGCTGTCCTTCGAGAAGGACGAACTGCCGGGCGCGGGCTACGGCACCAACGGGCATCTGATGGTGATCGTCGGGTTCGCGAAGAACGGCGACGTGGTCGTGAACGACCCGGCCTCGCACCTGATCAAGAGCAATGACGAGGTCCGGACTGTTTACAACCGGGCAGCCTTCGAGAACGCTTGGATCCCGCACTCGGGCGGAATCGTCTACGTGATCCACCCGGCCGGCAAGCGACTGCCACCGCGGACCCATCAAGCCAACTGGTAACACCCACGAACAGGAACCGCCCGTATGCCGGGGGCGGCGTACGGGCGGTTCCGAAGTTCCCTCGACAGCTCAGCGCGTGAAGAGCGCCCCGGTCAGGTTCGTGGTGAGGTTGCGGAGCGAGTCGGGCAGGTACTGCAGGTGCCAGCCCCGCGGCCCCCGGTACCAGTGGAAGCCCTCGTCTTCGTCCTCGTCCGAGTCCGTGGCGACCAGGGCGTCGATCCAGCGCTCGGAGCCGCCCAGGACGACGGCGTACGGGAGAGCGCGGGAGCAGAGCTCGGCGTGCTGGTCGGACGGCAGTTCGCTGACGTCCATCTCCAGCAGCTCGCCACGGATGGCGGCGACCTGGCCGAGGACGCGGCCGGCGGCAGGCGCCTTCGCCGGCATGTGCCGGCCGATCACGAGCAGGCCGACGCCGACCGCGGTGATGGCGATGCCCACCAGGCCCCACGTCGAGGTGAGGGCGAGTACGACGGTGAGCACGACGCCGATCGCGGTCGTGACGATGCCAATGGTCGCCCAGAGCGAGCGGGTCCGGTCCGGGCGCTCGGTGAACCAGCCGCGCTTCACCACCCCGTCGTACAGGGCGTCCTGGACCTGGCCGAGGTTGGCGCGGACCTGGCGGCCGAGCTCGGAGACGAGCACCGAGTCGTTGTCGCCGAAGATCGCGCGGACCAGGACGTTCTCGTACCGCTGCAGCTCCTCGGCGGGCGCGTTCTTGACCCGGCGCAGTTCCCAGTCCGGCCGGGAGAACTCGGTCTCGTGCTCCAGCTCGGTGATCGTGAGGTGCCCGCGGACGGCCAGATCGATGATGGTCGCGGTCACGTCGACCGGGTCGATCCGCTCGTCGATCAGGGTGCCGACCTCACCGGGCCGCAGATCGGCCGGCGGGGTGAAGTCGATCCGGGTGTCCTGGCCGAGGCTGAACAACGACGCCGGTACCACCCGCCGCGGGTCCACCTGGTCACGACCGCGCAGCCGGTACAGCAGCAGCAACGCGAGCGCGCCGAGCAGCAGTACCGCGAGCGCGGTGATCAGCTGGGCCGTGTCGGTCGAGAACGCCCGCTTGAACGTCTTGCGGTACTCCACGATCGAGTTGGCCGCGATCTGGCCCTTGGGGAAACCGACCGTCATCCGGATCGTGTTGCCCGGCGGCAGCCCGGTCTGCTTGAAGGTCGGGCCGGAGGTCTCGCCGAGCTGTGCCAGCGTGCACGGGAAGTTGCTGTCGATCGCGCCGGCGAAGCAGGAGACGTGGCTGACCTCGGGGGCGCTGTAGACGATGTTCGCGTCCTGCACGGTCATCGCCAGCCCGGTCAGCGGGGAGAACCGCACCTCGGTGCCGTTCAGCGTCTCCGCGACCGCGCCCTTGACGGTGTAGTCGAACTCGAGCTCGGTGTCACCGCCGGACAGGTCGGCGACGGCGATCGAGCTGATGTCGCCGTTGGTGGTCAGCTCCTTGTTCTTCTCCGCGCCACCCGACTTGACCTGCAGATCCTCGATCTTCTGCACGTGGTCGACGTCGTCGGCGAGGTGCTCACGGGTGACCACGAACCGGGTGAAGGTCCCGGTCACGTTGCTCAGCTTCCAGACCTCGACGACCTTCAGCGTGCCGTCCCGCTCGACCCTGATGGTGCTGTTGAAACTGGTGACGACCGGGTCGGCGGTAGTCGTCGCGCCGGCTGGTACGCCGGTCAGAGCCAGGAAACCGAGGGCACACAGAGGTACCCCGAGCAGACGTCTACGCATCGCCCAATCACACCGTATCGAGAGGGTCAGAGCCTTGCGGCCGGCCGGCCGGGGCGGAAGTTCACTGGTTGCAGACCGCACCATACCGGGTCTGAGCTGGGGCTCCGATAGCGTCAGCCTCCGTGTCCTACCAGCCGCCTCCTGGGCAGTACCCGCCGTACCCGCAGCAGCCGCCGTCACCGCAGTACGGGTGGGGGCCTGGCGCTCTGCCGCCCAAGAAGAAGGGTGGGGCGGGCAAAGCGCTGCTGATCATCCTGGGCCTCGCAGTACTCGGTACTGCCGGGATCGCGGCGCTGTCGGGTGCTCTGAAGCACCACGACCCTTCCTATACCGGTACTCCGTACCCGACGACGACCTACAGTCCATCGGTCGAGCCGACCGAGGTGCCCTCGGCTCAGCCGCCCAGCGTGAGGCCGACGGTGGCCAAACCGACCCTCGCCAAGCCAACTGTGACCAGGCCGACCGCGCCGCGGGTGAAGCCCAAGCCCGAGCCGAGCGATCTGGACATCGTTGCCCGCAACAAGCTCTACAAGGCCGGCACGATGGGCTCGGTCAACTGCAAGGAGTCCAAGGCCCGCCAGTCGACCGTCGCGGGCGCCCGGGCGAACTACGCGAACCTGGCCAGATGCCTCAACCGCGCCTGGCCGGCCCTGGTCGTCCAGGCCGGCGCCGAGTTCCGGCCGCCGACGGTGCTGTCGTTCTCCGGTACGGTCTACTCGCCCTGCGGCACCATGTACGACACCGGGCCGCCGTTCTACTGCCCGAGCAACCAGACCATCTACATGAACTTGTCTCAAGACCTCGGCTACTACAACCAGGACCGGTCGGTCTACAACCGGGTCTGGGCCCGGATGTGGATGCTGCATCAGTTCGCCCACGAGTACGGCCACCATGTGCAGACCCTGACCGGCATCTTCCAGGCCAACGTCAACCTGCGCTACGAGGCGCCGAACCAGGCCCTGGAGCTGCAGGGCAGCCGCCGGCTCGAGCTGCAGGCGTCCTGCTTCAGCGACATCTTCATCTCGGCCAACAAGCGCAGCTACCCGCTCACGGGCGAGTCCCTGCGGCAGTGGAGGTGGCTGATCGGGGACACCATCGACCGGGCGCACGACCACGGCAGTACGGCGAATCACAAGTACTGGGCGCTCAAGGGCTACAACGGCCGCAAGCCGGCCGTGTGCAACACGTTCACCGCGTCGGGCGCGAAGGTGTCATAGAGAACTCCGGTGTACCGATATGGAGACGGATAGCGGTCTTGATGGTTAGCCTGGTCCCCCGGATCACGCGATGTGTGTCCCGGGGGGATGAGGAACGACCGTGTCTGACCAGGTTTGGAGCGAGCCACCAGGGCCGCACCCGCCGCCGGCTGCGCTGCCCGACGGCTCGATACCGCTTTACCGCAGCGCAGCGTTCGGCGAAGACCAGCCGCCGGTCGGATGGGGACCCGACCTCGGCGGCGACCAGCACTTCCGGCATGGGGGGCCACAGCCGCGAAGACGCCCGACCGGGCTGCTCCTCAGCATGCTCATGCTGGGTGGCGTGGCGGTGTTCGTGGTGACGGTCGCTCTCGCACTCCGCGAGAGCGACTCGTCTGCTGCCGCCCCGGAGCCCGGCGCGGGCCGGGCGGCACCGCTCGGTACGCCCGACGACAGCAAGGCCGGTACTCCGCAGTCACAGGCTGCAACCAGAACCGTGACGGCCGACGCGCTCTACGCGACCGGGCCGCAGAAGACGGTGGGCTGCCAGGAGGCGCCGGTCCCGTTGAGCAAGCAGGCGAACGTCAAGCTGTACTACTCGAACGTCGTCGCCTGTCTGAGCAAGGCCTGGGCACCGAAGGTCCAGGCGGCCAAAGACGCCTTCGCGCCGCCGCGGCTGGTCTACTGGGCCGGTGTCGCCCAGACGCCGTGCGCGGCCGGTGCGACTGTTTCGTTCTACTGTGGGACGAGCCAGACGCTCTACCTGAAGTACACGGACGACATCAAGCTCTGGAGCCGCTCGCCGGACGCCGCGAACCGGGCGTTCACGCGGATGTGGGCGACGTACACGGCCGGGCACGAGTACGCGCACCACGTGCAGCAGCTCACCGGCATCCTGACGGCCGCCCGGCAGCTCCAGTACGACGCTCCGGACGAGGACGCGCGGCTGGAACTGAGCCGGCGACTCGAACTCCAGGCATCCTGTCTGAGTGCGGTCTTCGCCGGAGCGAACCAGAGCAGTTACGGGATCACCGGTCTGGACATGACGATCTACCAGAAGTACGTCCAAGGGCAGACCGGGGACGAGAACAACCGCGGCGGGCCGCGGGACCACGGCGCGCGGGCCAGTCACCAGTACTGGACCGGGCGCGGCTTCACCACGCTGGACAGCGTCAGCTGCAACACGTTCACGGCTACGGCCGGCAAGGTTTCGTGAGGAGTATCGATGTCGGACAACTGGACTCCACCCCCTGGGCGGAACCCGAACGAGCCGGAACCGGAGGGCGAACAGCCCACCGAACCGGCCAAGGGGCCTGCCCGCGCGGATGGCCAGTCGCCCCTGTGGTGGACCGAGTCCACCGAGAAGCAGAAGGAGTACCTCCAGCCCGCACCACCCGGCGAGCAGACCCCGTTGGTGGGCCCACCCGGCTCACGCCAGAACAACCTCACCTGGAACCTCCCGCCCTACTCCCAACCAGGTGCCACCCCACCCCCCGGCACCCGCCGACCCGCCAGCTCCCGCCCACCCGCCGGCCCAGGCCAAGCGGCTCCAGGCCAAGCGGGCCCAGGCCAAGCAGGCCCAGGGCAAGCAGGCCCAGGGCAAGCGGGAGTGGGCCAGAGCGGACCCCAAGCTCACAGCCCGGGCCAGCGCGGTAGCGGCCAGTCCTTCTCCGCCTCCGGTCCGACCGGATCCCCGCCCCGCGCTGCCGACCCGAGCGGACGCCGCGCCCGGCACGCTGGACCGCCCTCGGGCGGCGTACCGACTGACGGTGGACTCCAGGGATTTGGTCAGCCGGTGCAGCAGCCGCAGACTTGGCAGTACCCGCCGATCCCGATCCCGCAGCCGCCGGGTCCGGGCCGCCGCCGGAAGCCTCGTCGCGCTTCCAAGGGTCTGCTGATCGGTCTCGTGGCGCTCGCTGTGCTCATCGTCGGCTCAGGCGTCACCCTGGCGCTCCGCAACACCGGCGACGACAACACCCCCGTCGTGGCCGACACACCCGCGCCCACTCCCTCCGAGACCCCCTCGGTGACTCCATCCCCCACCCCGACCGCCTCCGCCACCCCAGGCGCACCGCCGACGGTCGACCAGATCGTCACCACCAGCAGGCTCTACAAGGTCGGCGTGCTCACCCCCACGCAGTGCCTGGAGCCGAAGGTGCTCCCGAACACCTTCGCCGGCGCCAAGGCGTACTACAACCTGATCGTGCCGTGCATGAACCGCACCTGGTGGCTGGCGATGAAGAAGGCGAGCCTGCCGTACCGCGCGCCGAAGCTGGTCGTCTTCGTCGGCCCGATGAAGACCGTCTGCGGTGCGGAGAAGGGCACCCGTGCCTTCTACTGCGGCACCAACGAGACCATCTACATGCCGTACGCCGTCGGGCTGAACTACTACAAGCGCAACCCGGTCTCGGGTCGCGTGTGGATGATGACCACGGTCGCCCACGAGTACGGCCACCACGTGCAGAAGCTGGCCGGCATCTACGCGGCCTCGCTCTCCCGGCAGGTCAACGCGCCCACTCCGGCCGCCAAGTTGGCCGAGAGCCGCCGCCGTGAGTTGCAGGCGTCCTGCTTCGGCTCGGCGTACCTGGGCGCGGCAGGCGCGTACATCCCGCTCCGCGGTCCGCTGCTCGCCACCTGGAAGGTACTGGTCGCCAACACCGGCGACGAGTTCTCCCGGCCGCGCATCCGCGACCACGGTGGCAAGGTGAACAACAACTACTGGTCTGTGCGCGGCTTCAACACCAAGAGCCCGAACGTGTGCAACACCTTCGTCGGCAAGGCAGCGTTCACCAACTGAGTACTGCGGCGGTGCGCCGGCTGCTCAGAACAGCCGGCGTGCCGTCGACAGGTGGCCGCCGAACGCGGTGACGAAGTTCGACAGTGACTCACCGATGTCGGACAGGTGCCAGTTCTCCGGACCGGAGTACCAGCCGATACCGGCATCCGGGTCGTCGTCATCGTCCGTCGCGGCGATCTCCAGCGCCCACTTCTCGGTCAGGCCGAGCACAGCGGCGTACGGCAGGCAGCGCGAGGCAAACTCCAGCCGGTGGCTCTGCGGCAGGTCCGCGGACGTCTCGTTGGTCAGGTATTGCTGCAGCCCGGCAACCCGGCCCAGTACCGCGGCACCGCGAGCAGTGCGGGCCGGAGCGACCTGCCCGACCAGTGTGAGCGCCAAGCCGGCCAGCATCACCGCAGAGCCGACCAGCCCGTACTTCGTCACTATGGCGAGCACGATGGTCAGCACCACACCGGCGCCCAACAGGACTAGTCCAGCTGTGGTCCACCGGTTGCGCACGGCGTCCGGCCGGCTCGCGAACCAGCCCTGCGTGACGACATCGGCGTACAGCTGCTCGCGGACCAGGTTGAGGCGCGAGCGCAGTCCGTGTCCGAGCTCGGACACCTGGACGGTCTCCCCTTCGGCGAAAACCGCGTCCAGCAAGGCCTTCTCGTACGGCAGGAGCTCCGGGCCGCCCGCGTTGAGCCGCCGCAGCTCCCAGTCCAGCTTTCCGAAGTGCGTCTCGCGCGGCAGCTCCACGATCGTCAAGTAGTTGCGCACGGCAAGGTCCAGCAGCGTCGCGGTGATGTCGACGACGTCGGCCGTCTCGTCCACCACAGTGCCGACCTGGCCGGGCCGGATCCCGTCCGGCGCCGCGAACTGCGGTCCATCGGCACCGTCGAGCACCGGCCGCTCGGGCGCACCCGGGCCGACCTTGCCCGCGTCACGGCCGCGGAGGAACCACAGCGCCGCCGCACCCAGTACGCCGAGGCCGAGCAGCAGCGCGCTCAGGCCGATCGTCGACGAGTCGAGCGTGAACGCGTTGCCCAGGCTCCACCGGGTCTTGAACTCCGCGTTGGGCTTCACCGTCGCCTGGTCGCTCAGGCCGGTGAGGAAGGTCAGGTGGCCACCCGCCGGTACGCCGTTCTGCTCGATCTCCAGTGCGGCCGACTCGGCGAGCTGGGACGAGGTACAGGGCATGCTCGAGCCGACCCGGCCGGCGATGCAGGTCACCCAGCTCGCGAACGGGATGCTGACCGAGATGGTGGCCTTCGGGATGCTGGTGCCGAAGCCCTGGACGATCGGCCAGCTCACCTCGCGGCCCTCGATCGAGTCGGCCACCACGTTGCCGACCTCGTAGCTGTAGACGATCTTGGCCTGGCCGGACACCTTGAGGCTGATCCGGCGGCCGTCGTCGACGCTCTTGTCCTCGAAGCCCTGCGCTGGCTGACCGTTCACCGTGGCCGAGACGTTGCGCAGCTCGTAGGTGCGGTCCTCGGTGGCGTTCGCGCGGACCCGGGTGGTCAGGGTCCGGGCGAAGGTGTCGCCACCGGCGGTCAGATCGACCGTCTCCTTGACCTTCAGTACGCCGTCACCGGTCAGCGACGCCTCCGCGGCGTACCCGGTGATCTGGTCGTCAGCGGCCTGGGCGGGCAACGTGCCGAGGGCAACCATGGGCACTGTCAAAGACACGAGCAGGGCGGCCGGCCAGAGGCGGCTCTTCAGTGACATGGGTCGAGAGTAGTCTCGTGCCGGTTCGGCCAGCGAACTCCCACATCGAGCTGAAGGGGAACGACACGTGAGCACCCCGTACGGGTACGGCGGCCGCCCCCAGGACCGGGTGGGGCCGCCTCCGGGTGTACTGCCTCCGCCGGTCGCGCAGTACCCGCAGCAGGGCGTCCCGCAGTACGGGGGCCAGCAGTACGGTCAGCCTTACTACGGGCCTGGGCCGAACCAGTTCAATGGGTTCCAGCCGCCGCGGCGGCGGGGCAGCGCTATCCGGCTGGTGCTGATCGGGTTCTTCAGTGTCGCGTTCCTGGGGATCGCGCTGAGTGTGGTCGGGGTATTGCTGACGAGTGGCAACAGTTCGTCTGCCAGTAGTGGCGGTCCGCAGATCAGCAGTGGGCCTTCGGTGGTACCGACTGCCAAGAGCAACGCGCCCAAGGGCTCTGCTGAGGACTATCTGCTGAACGCGCCCATCTACAAGGTCGGTGGGCTCGGCGAGCTGGACTGCAAGGCCGAGGATCTCGGCGACGGCAGCCTGGCGGCGCAGAAGGTCTACTACGAGAAGCTCTTCAAGTGCCTGAACGACGCCTGGCGCCCGGCCTTCGCCAAGATGGGCAAGCACGAGCCCGACCCCGGCCTGATCGTCTTCGACCAGCCGGTCGACGGTCCGTGCGGCCACTTCGCGCCGCTGTCCGGGCGGGTGCTGGCGTTCTACTGTTTCGGCAACCACGTGATGTACACCGACGTACAGCAGATGAACAAGGCGTTCGGCCCCAAAGAGGATCTCGCCTACCTGATGACGATCGCCCACGAGTACGGCCATCACGTGCAGAGCGTCTCCGACCTCTTCTACGCCCGCCAGGCCTACCTGGCCGACCACCCCGACGAAAAACTCGAAAGCTCCCGCCGCAACGAACTCCAGGCCTCCTGCTTCGCCGGCGTCTTCAGCCGCGCGATCGAGAAGTCCTACCCCTTCACGGCCCGCCTGAAAGAATTCGAGTTCCAGGCCAGCAACAGCTTCGGCGAAACCCCCAAAACCCCACCCAGCGAACGAACCCACGGCCTCGCCACCAGCCAGGGCTACTGGATAGTCAACGGCCTCAACGTAGGCGAAACCAAAGCCTGCAACACCTACGCCGCCACCCAATCCCAAATCAAGTAACTCCAAGGCAACTCCCCCACGCAACCTCCCCGCTCGCTCCTCCGTCGCTCCCCGGTCGGCAGCTCCCACCCACCCCTCCGCCCCACCCCGTCGCCCGCACGCCAAGCCCACCCGGCTCGCCTCAGCTCCCGGCGTTGCCAGCTCTGCAGCCCGCGCCCCGCTGGCCCTCGCGCAGAATCGCGGACAAGGGACATGGGAGGAATCCAGAGCGTGATCGCGGTCAGAGGTGCGAGGTGACGGCCGGCGGGGACTGGACGAGGACGAATCTCAACTACCGGCGGCCGGATATCTGCGACGAGCTTGGAGCCGACGACGGCGTGGTCGAAGCGATCGGCAGGATCCGGGCGGCGTTCGGTGGTGAGATCCGGTCGGTGCTAGATCTTGGTTGCGGGACCGGACGCCATGCGGCGGGGCTGTCGGAGCTGTTCGGATGCTCGGCTGTTGGTGTGGATATCCAGGACGGTCTGGTCGACTACGGCCGCAGCAGCTATCCGGGCGTCGAGCTACAGGTAGGTGATCTGCGCAGTGTCCGCCTCGGACGGACATTCGACCTCGTCACCTGTCTCGGCAACAGCCTGGCCTACCTCCGGACGGACCAGGAGCTTGGCCAGGCAGCAGAGACGTTCGCCGCCCATGTCCGCCCTGGCGGGGTTCTGGTCGTCATGACTCTTATGAGTCACGGCCCTGTCGGCGTCCGTTGCACTGGGTTGGAAACAGATTTGGTGGCGGCGACCGTCGAGATCCACACGGAGTGGGACCCGGAGTTGCGGCTGCAGACGACACGGCGCACCTGGCGTCACCGCGACGGCGGGGTGGATCAGGACGTGATGGAGCGCCGGGTCATTCCGCTGCTCGAGCTCGAACACCTCCTTCGCCGAGCCGGATTCTGCGACGTGCAAGCATTCGACAGCGCGGGCCGGCGGGCCGCTTCCGCTGGGTCCGAGGCGTACGTCGTCGCGACCCGCTGCCCCGTCCATCCGGCCGGGCACCCTGACGGCGGAGTTCGCGCGTCGCAACCAGCAGTTCGTTGGTGTCTACCCAGTGCGGCTGGGCGTCGGTGCTTTCGCGGAGCGCGCGACGGAGGAGCGTTCAACACCGGGTGTGCCCCTATGGGTTTGGTCAAGGTGTGTGGGGTGTGGGTGGGTGGTAGTGGGTATTGGTGCGGAGCATGGCGAACAGGACGTCGCAGCG
>NZ_JBITDB010000012.1:54678-55997 GCF_044453825.1 Kribbella sp. NPDC051620 | reverse complement strand
GTTGGGCTTGCCCCCGATAGGTGGACATCTTCGCTGGCGAGATCGTTGGTCTCGTGGGAAGGATGTTGTTATGGGAAAGCACAGGACGTTCACGCCGGAGTACCGGCGGGAGGCGGCTCGGTTGGTGATCGAGTCGGGCCGGCCGATCGCTCAGGTTGCCCGTGAGCTGGGGTTGGGAGCTCAGTTGCTGAGTCGTTGGGTGCTGGTGGAGCGGGCCAGTACTGAACCGGGTGAGCCTGAGTCCGGTGGTGAGCAAGGGGCGTTGAGTTTGGATGAGCGGGCTGAGTTGGCGCGACTGCGCCGGGAAAACTCGGAGTTGAGGAAGGATCGGGATTTCCTGAAAAAAGCAGCGGCCTTCTTCGCCTCCGACAACAACCGGTAGATGCCTACCAGGTCATCGGTCACGTCATCGAGTCGCAGAAGGCCGGCTTCCATGTCACCCGGATGTGTGCGTTGCTGCAGGTCTCACGATCGGGGTACTACGCCTGGCGGCATCGCCAGCTGACCGGGCCCGGACCTCGTCAGCGTCGCCGCGAACAGATCGCCGGACGGGTCGCCCAGGCCCACGCTGATTCTGATGGTGTCTACGGGGCGCCGCGGATCACCGGCGAGCTGCGTGCGGCCGGCACCGTCGTGACCCGCAAGACCGTCGCCAAGGCGATGACCGCGCTGGGCCTGCAGGGCGTGTCACCGCGTCCCTTCAAGGTGACCACCGTGGCCGATGATCACGCCGCACCGCGCCCGGACCTGGTCAATCGGGTCTTCGACACTGGAGCGCTGAACAGGGTCTGGATCTCTGACATCACCTACCTGCACACCCACCAAGGATGGCTCTACCTGGCTGTCGTCCGCGACGCGTGCTCTCGCCGGGCCCTGGGCTGGGCAATCGAGGACCATCAACGCGCCGACCTGGTCCAGGCCGCACTCCAAATGGCTCTCGAACAACGCGGAGGCGACCTGCCCGACCAGGTCGTGTTCCACACCGACCGCGGCACCCAATACACCTCGACCCAGATCAGCGACTTCGCCGCCGCCAACAACCTTGCCTGCTCAGTCGGGCGCACCGGGGTCTGCTGGGACAACGCGATGGCCGAATCGTTCTTCGCGACCCTGAAAGTCGAGTTCTACCACCGCCACACCTGGACCACCCACGCTCAAGCCAAACACGCCGTCAACCACTGGATCGCCAACATCTACAACAGACGCCGACGCCACTCAGCCCTCGGCATGACCAGCCCAATACAGTACGAACTCACACACCACTCCACAGCGGCCAAAGCCGCATAACCCGGTGTCCACCACCCGGGGGCAAGCCCAAG
>NZ_JBITDB010000012.1:38633-54581 GCF_044453825.1 Kribbella sp. NPDC051620 | reverse complement strand
CTCGGCATGACCAGCCCAATACAGTACGAACTCACACACCACTCCACAGCGGCCAAAGCCGCATAACCCGGTGTCCACCACCCGGGGGCAAGCCCAGGTGGGTGGGAGCGCCCAGAGCGGCGAGCGACGAAGGAGCGAGCGGCGGCGGGTGCGTGGGATTTCCTAGGTCTGTAAGGCTTTTACTAGTTCCTCGTGGTGGGTGATGAACCACCTGTTGGTTCTCTCTGTGAGAGTCGCTTCGCCCGTGGTCCAGCGTTGGAGGAACCAGGGGTGGCCGGATTCGGCGCCTCGGCGGACGTAGTCCATGCACCAGATGTGGTTGGCGGCGGCTGCGTCGATGAGGCGGGTGCGGTCCAGCTCGGTGAGTCCGTAGGCGTCGGTGAAGCGGCGGAGGCGGGCTAGAGCTTGGCCTTGGCGTACGTCGTGGATGTCGGCGTCGGGACGCAGCGGTGCCCACAACCGAACGGCGGCAGCGATGTCCCAGAGCACCGACCCGGGACCGGCCAGGTCGAAGTCGATCAGGGCGACCGCCAGGCCGTCGCGGAAGACGATGTTGTCGAGGTTGGGGTCGTTGTGGCCGACCAGCCCGTCGTCGTACTCCGCGGGCACCGACTCGGCCCACGGGTAGCCGGAAGGGTCGAAGCCGAGTACGGCTTCGTGGTACCGCCGTAGCAGGTGCGCGACGCTCTCCAACGCCGCGTCGGTCATCGACCACGACGGGTACGGCGCCTGCACGGTCTCGCCCGGCACGTAGGTCAGTACTTCGCGGCCCTGCTCGTCCACCCCGAGGAAGGCGGGTGAGGAGTCGAAGCCGACCTCCTGGAGATGATCCAGCAGCGCATGCACGGCAGGGCTGCTGGGCCGCAGCGGGCGGCGTACGGTATCGCCGACCCGTACCACCAGGCCACGGTTGGCGGTGCCGCCGAGCAGGCGGGTCTCGACCTCAGGCATCACCGCACAGTGTGGCTGCTGCCCACTCCCAGCGCTAGAGCGCTCAAATGAGCACGCCAATGCACAGATGCTCAACGAACTCTTGACACGCGGCAGGCCAAACGGTTCACTCAACGATGAGCAGCGTGCTGCTCATATGAGCGAGTGCCCGCCGATCGCGAAGGAGCAGCCCGTGCTGGAACAGCGCAAACGCATCGGAGGTGTGGCGATCGCACTCCTGCTGGTGAGCGGAATGAGCAGCTGCGCCGGGTGGGGCGGCGGAGGCGGCGGGGGCGGTGGCGCCGACAGCGTCAACGTGCTGATGGTGAACAACCCGCAGATGGTCGACCTGCAGAAGCTGACCGCGGACAACTTCACCAAGCAGACCGGGATCAAGGTCAACTACACCGTGCTGCCGGAGAACGACGTCCGGGACAAGATCAGCCAGGAGTTCTCCAGCCAGGCCGGCCAGTACGACGTCGCCTCGCTGAGCAACTTCGAGATCCCGATCTACGCCAAGAGCAAGTGGATCGCGCCGCTGTCGGACTACATCGCCAAGGACACGGCGTTCAACCAGGACGACATCCTCAAGCCGATGACCGAGTCGATGTCCGGTGACGACGGCAAGATCTACGGCGAACCGTTCTACGGCGAGTCGAGCTTCCTGATGTACCGCAAGGACATCCTGCAGGCCAAGGGCATCGAGATGCCTGCCAAGCCGACCTGGCAGCAGGTCGCCGACATCGCCGCGAAGGTCGACAACGCCCAGCCCGGCATGCGCGGCATCTGCCTGCGCGGCCAACCCGGTTGGGGCCAGCTGTTCGCCCCGCTGACGACCGTGGTGAACACCTTCGGCGGTACCTGGTTCACGGAGGACTGGCAGGCCAAGGTCAACGCACCCGAGTTCACCGAGGCGACCAAGTTCTATGTCGACCTGGTCCGCAACCACGGCGAGCTCGGTGCCCCGCAGGCCGGCTTCACCGAGTGCCTCAACAACCTCGTCCAGGGCAACGTCGCGATGTGGTACGACGCCACCTCGGCCGCCGGTTCGCTCGAAGCGCCCAACTCGCCGGTCAAGGGCAAGATGGGGTACGCCCCCGCGCCGGTCGTGAAGACCGACAGCTCCGGCTGGCTGTACGCCTGGTCGTGGAGCATCCAGGAGGCGAGCAAGAAGAAGGACAACGCCTGGAAGTTCATCTCCTGGGCCTCCAGCAAGCAGTACGAGGAGCTGGTCGGCAAGGAGCTCGGCTGGTCCCGCGTCCCGGCCGGCAAGCGCGCCTCGACGTACGAGAACCCGAACTACCGCAAGGAGGCGGCGGCGTTCGCCGACCCGACCAAGCAGGCGATCGAGACCGCCGACCCGCGCAACCCGGGCGCCCAGCCGCGGCCGGCGATCGGCATCCAGTTCATCGACATCCCGGAGTTCCCCGATCTCGGGACCCAGGTCAGTCAAGACGTCAGCTCGGCGATCGCCGGCCGGATGAGTGTGGACGACGCCTTGAAACGTGGACAGGAACTCGCCGACGACGTAGCTGACCGCTATCGCGCCAGAGAAGCGAAGTGAGGGCCATGAGTATCGACACCGAGGCGCGCCCGGGCCGCCACACAACCACCCCGCCGAAGAAGCCGAGCACCCTGCTGCGCAGCACCGGCGACTGGGCCCGCAGGGCGCCGCTGATGCCCGCGCTGGTCTTCATGATCATCGTCACCCAGCTGCCGTTCGTGGTCACGATCATCACCTCGTTCATGAACTGGAACGCGTACTACCCCGACGAGCGCAGCTTCGCCGGCGTCGACAACTTCCGCCGCGTCCTCACCGACGCGAACACCCGGCACGCCATCTGGGTGACCATCCTGCTCACCGCGGGCGTCGTCCTCATCAGCCTGCTCCTCGGCCTGGGCATCGCGCTCCTGCTCGACCGCAAGTTCCGCGGCCGCGGCGCTGTCCGCACGATGATGATCACGCCGTTCCTCGTCGTACCGGTCGCAGCGGCCCTGTTGTGGAAGCACGCGCTGTACAACCCGGAGTACGGGCTCTTCAACGGCGTGCTGAAGTGGATCTTCGGCGACAACGCACCACAACCCGACTGGATCAGCAACCAACCTCTGTGGTCAGTGATCTTCGCGCTGGTCTGGCAGTGGACGCCGTTCATGATGCTGATCATCCTGGCCGGCCTGCAGAGCCGCCCGCTCGACGTGATCGAGGCAGCGGGCATCGACGGCGCGAGCCAGTGGGACATCTTCCGGTACATGACCCTGCCGCACCTGCGTCAGTACCTCGAACTGAGCGCGCTGCTCGGCTCGATCTACGTCGTACAGAACTTCGACGCCGTCTTCACGATCACGTCCGGCGGACTCGGTACGGCCAACCTGCCGTACACGATCTACCAGACCTTCTACACCGCCCACGACTACGGCCGGGCCTCGGCCGCCGGCGTCATCGTCGTGATCGGCACCATCGTGATCGCGACCTTCGCGCTCCGCTCGGTGTCCACCCTGTTCAAGGAGGAGGGCCGATGAGCGGCCAGGTAACCATCGTGACCGGCAGGAAGAACCGTGGTGGCGGCTGGGCGTTGTCCGGGCTCGCCTGGATCGTCGGCATCCTGTTCGTGTTGCCGGTGCTGTGGATGGCGCTGACCTCGTTCCACCACGAGGAGGACGCGGCGAAGAACCCGCCGGACGTCACCGCGCCGCTGACCCTGGACGGCTTCCGGTCGTTCTTCGACTCCGGTCCCTGGCCGTCGATCGCGAACTCGCTGACCGCGAGCATCCTGTCGACGCTGCTGGTCATCCTGCTGGCGTTCCCGGCGGCGTACGCGCTGTCGATCAAGCCGGTGAAGAAGTGGACCGACGTGATGTTCTTCTTCCTGTCCACCAAGATGCTGCCGGTGGTCGCAGGGCTGCTGCCGATCTACCTGTTCGCGCAGTTCGCCGGGCTGCTGGACAACATCTGGCTGCTGATCGTGCTCTACACGTCGATGAACCTGCCGATCGCGGTCTGGATGCTGCGCAGCTTCCTGGCCGAAGTACCGGTCGAGATCCTCGAAGCGGCCTCCGTCGACGGCGCCGGCCTGGTGCGTACTCTCCGCTCAGTGGTCGCCCCGGTAGTGATGCCCGGGATCGCGAGCGCGTCCCTGATCTGCTTCATCTTCAGCTGGAACGAGCTGCTTTTCGCCCGCGTCCTCACGGGTACCGTGGCACAGACCGCGCCGGTGTTCCTGACCGGCTTCGTCACCAGCCAGGGCCTGTTCCTCGCGAAGGTCTGCGCGGCCTCCCTGGTGGTGTCGCTGCCGGTGCTGATCGCCGGGTTCGCGGCACAGGACAAGCTCGTCCAGGGCCTGTCGCTCGGGGCGGTCAAGTGACGGAGGCAACGGTGCAAGGACTCAACTCGGCCAGCCTGAACTCGCTCGACGAGCGAGTCGGCGTACCGAAGTACGACCGTACTTCGGTACGCCCAGGCATCGTCCATTTCGGGGTCGGCGGCTTCCACCGGGCCCATCAGGCGATGTACCTCGACAAGCTGATGAACGAGGGCAAAGCACTCGACTGGGGCATCGTCGGCGTCGGTGTCCTCCCGCACGACAAGCGGATGGCCGAGGTGATGGCGGCGCAGGACTGCCTCTACACGCTCGTCGTCAAGTACCCGGACGGGACGCTTGAGCCACGGGTGATCGGCTCGATCGTCGGCTACCTCTTCGCGCCGGACGATCCCGAGGCCGTACTGACGCAGCTGACCGACCCCGCCACCAAGATCGTCTCGCTGACGATCACCGAGGGCGGGTACCACGTGAACCAGGTGACGGGGGAGCTGGACGCCTCCGACCCCGGCCTAGCTGCTGACCTGGAGCCGGGCGCGCTGCCGGGGAGCGCGTTCGGCTTCATCGTCGAGGCGCTCGCCCGGCGACGGGCGGCCGGCGTCGCGCCGTTCACGGTGATGTCCTGCGACAACATCCCGGGCAACGGCCACGTAGCGCGCAAGATGCTCGCTGCCTTCGCCCGGCTGAAGGACCCATCGCTCGCGGCCTTCCTGGAGAGCGAGGTTCGGTTCCCCAACTGCATGGTCGACCGGATCACGCCGGTCACCGCCGACGCGGATCGTGAGGCGCTGGCGTCGCAGTACGGGGTCGAGGACGGCTGGCCGGTGGTGTGCGAGCCGTTCACGCAGTGGGTGCTCGAGGACGACTTCGGTGGTTCGCGGCCTGCATACGAGGACGTCGGCGTGCAACTGGTCGAGGACGTCGAACCGTACGAGCTGATGAAGCTGCGGCTGCTCAACGCGAGCCACCAAGCCCTCTGCTACCTGGGGTACCTGGCCGGCTACCGCTACGCGCACGAGGTCTGCCAGGACAAGCTGTTCGTCGACTTCCTGCTCGGCTACATGGATTCGGAGGGTACGCCGACGCTGCCACCGGTGCCTGGGGTCGACCTGGATCGGTACAAGCATCAGCTGATCGAGCGGTTCGCGAACCCCGAAGTACGCGACACTCTCGCCCGGCTCTGCGCGGAGAGCTCGGACCGCATCCCCAAATGGCTGGTCCCCGTCGTCCGCGAGCAACTCGCCGCGGATCGCGGGATCGAGCACTCCGCTCTGGTGATCGCCTCCTGGGCCCGGTACGCCGAGGGCGTGGACGAGCAAGGTGAGCCGATCGAGGTCGTGGACAGGCTGAGGGACAAGCTGGTCGAACGAGCGCAGCACAACCGTACGGAACCGTTGCTCTTCGTGTCCGACCGGGATCTGTTCGGTGACCTCGTCGACGACCCCCGCTTCGTCTCCGCCTACACCGCCGCGCTCGCTTCGCTCCACGAACGTGGAGCGCGAGCAACCCTGGAGGCGCGGACCTGAGAAGGGGCTCGCGGCAAGGGCCCGCGAACCGTTACGGTGCCGGGGAATCACGGGAGAAGATTGGTGGCGGGGCGACGGTGAACGGTCGGGGACAGTTGCTCGGCGAGGGCGACGAGGACGACGAGCTGCTGGCCGACGTCGCTCGCCGGTACTACCTCGACAACATCTCCAAGGTGGACATCGCGAAGGAGCTGGACCTGAGCCGGTTCAAGGTCGCCCGGCTGCTCGAGGACGCGCGCAGTCGCGGCATCGTCCAGATCCAGATCAAGAACCCGTCGCCGATCGATCGCGGACTGTCCGAACAGCTGGCCGACGCGCTCGGGCTCCAATCCTGCGTCGTCACCCACACCTCGGGATCGCCCGAGCAGGTCCGCGACCAGGTCGCCGAGGCCGCGGCTCGAACGGTCGCGCCCCTGGTCCGCGACGGCGACCTGCTCGGCCTGACCTGGAGTCGGGCGGTTGACGCGATGGTCGACCATATCGACGTACTGCCTGCCTGCACGGTGATCCAGATGGCCGGTTCGCTCCACTCGCCCGCCGGCGGCGGCAGCACGATGGACCTTGCCCGCCGAGCGGCTGCTCTCGCCGGCGGTACTGCGCACGCCGTCCACGCGCCGCTCGTCGTCGACGACATCGCCGCCGTCGCCGCGTTGCGCCGGCAGCCCGGCATCGCGGACACCCTGGCGCTGGCCGACGGGCTCGACATCTCGGTCGTCGCGATCGGCGCCTGGCGGGCCGGCTGCTCCACGGTCTGGGACGCGGTGTCGGAGGAACTCCGCGCCGAAGGTCTCGCAGGCGGCGCAATCGCCGAGGTCAGCGGGCATCTTCTGGACCGGGACGGCAGACTGGTCCAGTCACCGCTGGAACAGATGATCATCGCGGTCTCGGTCGACCAGCTGCGCCACCCGGCGGAGCGGATCGCCCTCGCCGCGGGAGCCCATCGCGCCCCGGCGGTGATCGCCGCCGTGCGGGCCGGGCTGGTCAGCACGCTGGTGACGACGACCGACCTCGCCCGTGACGTCCTGCGGCACCTAGCTACCGAAAAGGATCTCTAGATGACTGACCCCACACTGGTTGCCGGAGTCGACTGCTCGACCCAGGCGACCAAGGTCGTCGTGTGCGATGCCACCACCGGCGAGGTACTGCGGGAAGGCCGCGCGCCGCATCCCGACGCCACCCAGGTCGACCCGAACGAGTGGTGGAAGGCGTGGTCGATCGCCTCCGACGGCCTGCTGGATGGTGTCTCGGCGTTGTCGGTCGCGGGTCAGCAGCACGGCATGGTTCTGCTGGACGGTACCGGGGCCGTTGTGCATCCGGCCGTGTTGTGGAACGACACCAGCTCGGCCGACGCCACCACGGCTTTGGTCTCCGAGCTGGGCGGACCCGAGGCCTGGGCTTCCGCTGTTGGGTCCGTGCCGGTACCGAGCTTCACCGTCACCAAGTTGCGCTGGGTCCAAGGCGCTGCTCCCGACGCGGCTGCTCGCGCCGAGGCGGTCGCTTTGCCGCACGACTGGCTGACGCACCAGCTCGCCGCTGACCGGTCGGGTATCGCCGAGCTGACGACGGATCGGGGAGATGCCTCAGGTACGGGCTGGTGGTCGCCTTCCACCAATGACTACCGCCCTGACCTGGTCGAGCTCGCCTTCGGTCGCTCGCTGCAGCTCCCGCGCGTCGCCGGCCCGTCGGAGGTCGTCGGCCAGACTTCCTTCGGCGCGGCGTTGGCAGCCGGCACCGGCGACAACATGGCCGCCGCCCTGGGCCTCGACCTCCAGCCCGGCGACGTGGCCGTCTCCCTTGGAACCAGCGGCACTGCGTTCGCCCGCTTCGCCTCGCCCACCTCTGACCCAAGCGGCTTCGTAGCTGGCTTCGCCGACGCCACCGGCGGCTACCTGCCCCTGGTCTGCACCCTGAACGCTGCCCGGGTGATGTCGGCAACCGCCACTCTGCTCGGCATGGACCTTGCCGCCTTGGACGAGGCCGCTCTGACCTCTCCCGGCAGCAACGGCCTCGTCATGCTCCCTTACCTGGACGGCGAGCGCACCCCAGACCTCCCGCACTCCACAGGCCTCATCTACGGCCTCACCCGTACCACCGCCCAGCCCGCCACCATGGCCCGAGCAGCAGTCGAAGGCATGCTCTGCGGCCTGGCCGACGCCGTCGACGCCCTCCGAGCCCAAGGCATCCCCGTCCACCGGGTCCTCCTGCTCGGCGGCGCCGCCCGCTCCCGCGCAGTCCAGGCCCTAGCCCCTGCCCTGCTCGGTGCCCCCGTCGTACTACCCGAGCCCGCCGAGTACGTCGCCCTAGGCGCCGCCCGGCAAGCCGCCTGGGCCGTCTCAGGCGACCTACCTGTCTGGGACGTCGCCATGAGCAAGCCCGAGTCCGCAGTACTGTCTGACGAAGCCGCCGCAGACGTCCGAGCCCGCTACGCCGCAGTACTGTCCGGCACCCGACCGCTGCTGGCCTCGGAGTACCGCTGACCAAGGAAACCCCTCCGGCGGTCCTGCCCAGGGCCGGTCGCCGCCGTGGCTAGTGCCGCCCGGCCGAAGAAGCGCGATCGCCGCATCTGGGAAGGTATCTGCTGTCTGCTCGGCGCCGTGGTCATGTTGCTGATCGCGGCCGCGATGGCGGAGGACACCTACTGGCTGTCGCGCCGGGGCGAGGTAGTCACCGCCACGGTCCTGGGCGAGAAATCCGACCACGGCCGCGCCGCCAACAAACGCCTCATGGTCAGGTACACCACCAAGTCCGGCCAGCAAGTCGAGAACGACACCACCAACTACTACGACGACGACCTCGGCCCCACGATCGACGTCATCTACGACCGTGAAATGCCTGAACGCATGCAAGCCGCCGACTGGGGTGTGGACTACGTAAGCCCGAGCGTCCTGGGAGGCATCGCCCTGATCGTCCTCACAGCCGGCGCCTTCCTACTCATCGGCAGCCGCCCCGACTAAGTCATCGAGGCCGGCGACATCGTCAGCTTCTCCCCGAGCGGGCGACGTCGTCGGCTTCTCCTCGAGACCGGCGGCATCGTCAGCTTGGGGCGATGGTTGGCTCGACCGAGGATTGGTGGTCGTCGCCGTCACTCTGTTTGCCGGGACGGTGGCCGTTGCCGGGACGGTGGCGGCGCTTGTTGGGGTGATGGCGGCCGGTTGGGCTGGTCCAGGTGTAGATGCCGTCGGCGCTGAGGTGTATCTGCCAACCGCCTTCGTGCTTGAGGCGATGGTGGTGGCGGCACAGGCACCAGAGGTTGGCCGCGGTCGTACGCCCATCGGCGGCGAACGACACCCGGTGGTCCAGATCGGTGAACTCCGCAGGCCGGTTACAACCCGGGAACTGGCAGGTGCGATCGCGCAACCTCACATACCGGTCCAACGCCGCTGATGGCACGTACCGATCCGGATCACTCGCAGGCGGTCGATCCGTCACCTGAAGCTCAACCCTTGAACCAACCCCAGTCCCTCCGGCCGCAAAGCCTTCGGCGGACGTACTGGGGCTGACGGAAGTACTGGAGAGGTTCAGCAGAAGGGTCTGTGTGAGGGCCTTGAGAAGGTACTTGCGTAGCGCGCTCTGCGGGAGAGGTCCGTGCTGATCGGTTTCTCCGCCGGTTCCCTGCTCCTCCTCGATCAGGGCACGCACCTCGGCGGCCGTCGCATGGATGACCACCGCGGCCTCTGCCCCAACAAGAGACTCGTCCGGCCTATCAACATCAGTTCCTCGGAACCGATCGCTTGTAGCACCGGTCTGCTCGCCGAGGTGGGTGTTCTTGTGCTCGTCGCCGGCATCACTGCGGGGATTTGCAGGGTGGAGAGTGGCACTTTCATCTCGGTCGGGATCGTCGGGACCGTCGCACCAACTGTCGGTGGTCTGCAGATCTGCACCGAGTGGTTCGAAGGCCGGTTCGTCGCCCGGCACTTCAGTTGGCGGGACGCCTGCGTCGTCAGCCGGCTCTGCCACGTCGGCCAGATCAGCCGAGTCAGCCAGATCAGCCGGGTCGGCTGCCTCGGCCAGATCTGCCGGGTCAGCCAGATCGGCCAGATCGGCTGTGTGGGCTGGGTCGGTGGCTCGGGTGGCTGGTTGGGGCTGTGGGGTGGGGCGCTTGCTTCTCGGGAGGAGGCGGCTCAGGGCTATGTCGGCTCGGAGCTGGTCCAGAGTGCGCGGGTCGCCCAGGCGGCGGCAGCGGATCGCGGCGCGGGAGAGGCTGGTCATCACTGCGGCACCGTCGATGCTGCTCTGGTTGTGGACGATGTCGGATCGGCCGAGGTCATCGGAGTACATCCGCACGGATCGCTCGTCGTGGGCGCGCTGATAGGCCTTGTCGGTCGCTTCCGGCGAGCGGCGAGCGGCCTCGCGCTGGCAGGCTTGCTTGATGTCCACCAGTGGATGCGTCTTGCTCCATGCCAGGACGGCGGACTCGGCGGCGCGGATGTCGGCGATGTCTTCCAGTACCGAAAGCTCGCGCACGATCGTGAACGCGGCCCGCTCGGTCAGGTGTCCCGCGGACAACGCGGCGAGCGTGGCGGGGAAGTTGTGGACCAGTTCGCAGGAGCGGTGAATCCGGGTGGTGGCGCTACCGCGCCGCATTTCGAGGATCCCGGCGATCTCGTCGGAGACCGACCGCAGATCACCGGCTATCCAACGCCGCTCGCCGGCCGTCGCGGCGCGGTCGCCCGGCTGCGGGTACCGGTGTCCCAGATCAGCAGAAACACCCCGCAAGCAGTCATCGAAGCCGGCGATGGTCTTCGCCTTCAGGGCGGCCAGACGATCCTCCAGCAAGGTGATCGCGTCCAGCCGATCCAACCACCCGAAATCACTCAGCAGGCTCGTGTCCTGGCAAACCACTGCCTCATACAAAGAGGTCCCCAGACCGCAGTCGTCCTCCTGGTCGAACCGCAGCAAGCTCTGCGTAGGCGGCCGTCCAGCAGCTCGCCCCAACGAGCCCGACGGCCCGCCAGTCGCCTCACCACTCGAACGCTTGCTCATGCTTCGATCATATGTTCGATTACGCTCCGAACCAAACCGACTACATCTTCCCCTGGAGCTCCTGGCAATTATGTTGCGATGAGCAACGAATGCGCGGCAGTCGAGCCGCATTGACGGACTGGAAGAGGATGCGCTTCAAGAAGCGCAGGTCTGGACCAATTGGTCCAGACCTGCGTGGAATCGGCTGTTCGCTCAGTCCTCGCGCCTGCCGATTCGCAACTCTGTGATCTCGGCTTGCTCCGATTCGACCCGCAGTTGGGCTGTGCATTCGAGTTCGACGCCCCGCAACGCAACGGTCACCCAGGCGTCCTCGACATAGGCGGTAGCCGCAGCGCCGGTGCTGATCAATGGCGCAGCTGCCCAGTCAGGCAAGCTGATTTCGAGCTCGGCATCGAGTCCGAGGGTGACCTCCTCCAACGTCATCCCGTACTCGTGCTCCCAGACGACGCCGGATTGGATGAGCGGGAAGTCAGCAGGCGCGCTGGCCACAGAGACGACCATGACGTCACCCATTGTGGTGATCGCCGCGGCGATCCTTCCTTCGTCGAAATGGCCACGGAGAAGGTTCTCGATAACACGGGCGGCATCAGAAGTCTCCAGCCCGTTGCCGACCAGGTGACGGAGGTGATCGATTACCTCGCCGACCACGTAGTCCTTCGACGCGGCAGGCCAGCCGTCCGGCTGATTACCTGTTGCAGCTGGACCGTGGCCACTCAATGCCCGCCGTGCAACGGTGAACGTCACCCCGTGCTGGCTCATGTACTGACGGATCTCTTGTTCGCGTCGTCGCGACATCGTCACTACTTCCTGGAGTCCGCCCGCGCTCGCACTCCGGAAATAGGTGTGCGTGGCATGTACTTCCTCGCTCTGCTGCGCCGTTGATCGGCTGCTTGCCTGCTTAGACTCCCGCCGGGCGCGGCCAGCGAGACGAACAGGACGGGCAGGAGAACGCTGCCGGATCACAATCTACCAGCAGGCAATCCAGTCAGTAGGTCAATGTAGTCGACGAGCAGCGTGGTCGAATCGCGCGACGCAGGAGGGCGGAACCTCGGAGCGCGCAGCGCAGGGGGTTTACGCGCGCAGCGCAAGCGGTTTGGCGCGCGCAGCGCGGGGTTTGGCGCGCGCAGCGCGAGGGTTCGGCGCGCGCAGCGCAAGGGGTGGGTGGGAGCGGTCGGAGAGGCGCGCGACGTAGGAGCGGGCATCGGAGAGCGCGTGGGGTGTTTAGGAGCGGGGGCCCAGGGGGTCTTCGGTGGGGGGTGTGGGGGAGCGGCGGGTGGTGTTGGTGAGGGAGCGTTCGGGGAGCCAGAGGGTGAAGGTGGAGCCGGTGCCTAGTTCGGAGTGGAGGGCTACGGTGCCGCCGTGGGATTCGGCTATCTGGCGGACGATGGCCAGGCCGAGGCCTGCTCGGCGTTGGCTGGTGGAGGGGCCGCTTGACGGGTCGACCAGGGGGACGGTGGCGGGGGGTTGGCGTTGGCCGGAGCGGAAGAAGCGGTCGAAGACGCGGTCGGTGTCCTCGTCGGCGATACCGGGGCCTTCGTCTCGTACTGCGATCCAGGCCCAGCCGTTGCGGCTGCCGACGGCCAGGACGAGTTCGCTGCCGCCGCGGGCCAGCCGTACGGCGTTGGAGAGCAGGTTGTCGACTGCCCGGCGCAGCGCCTGAGCATCACCCGCAGCGATAGGCCCCGGTGACAACCGGCGTACCAACCGCAGCTCCCGATCAGCAGCGAGCAGCGCATACTCCTCCGCGGCTTCCCCTGCAATGGCGGCCAGATCTACATCCGCGTCCACGAAGGCCGGTGACGACCGCCGAGCGGACGCCAGCAGGTCCTCCACCAGCCGCGTCATCCGCTGGATCGCACGCGACACGATCGCCGTCGCCTGCGCCCGATCCTCCGGCGGAGTGTCGTCATGGGCCAGTACTGCGTCCACGTTGGCCTGGATCACGGCCAACGGGTTCCGCAGCTCGTGCGACGCGTCGTCGACCAGTTGCCGTTGCGCGACGAAGGCGGACTCCAGTCGTTCGAGCATGTCGTCGACCGTGTCCGCGAGATTGCGCAACTCGTCCTGCGGCCCGTCCATCGCGATCCGTCGGGAGAGATCGGTCGCCGAGATGTCCTGAGCAGTCGCGGTGATCCGGCGTACCGGCCGAAGCACGCGACCCGAGAGCCACCACCCGGTACCAAGGCTGAAGAGCAGCAAAACGCCCATGCCGGCCGCCGAGTAGGTCTTGAGCGTCTCCAGCGTCTTGTAGTTCACTGCCGACTGGACGCTGGCGATGTCAGCAGCCTGGATCGGCTCGCCAGGCTTGAACCTCAGGTGCCCGTCCTTGTCGTAGTAGGACTTCTTGACGGTGATCGGATCGAGCGGCTGCGGATCGAGGTACGCCGACAGGGCGAAGTACAGGCTGCCGAGCACGAGCGCGGAAAGGCCGATCAGTACCGCGGAATAGGCCAGCGTCAGCCGGAACCGGATCGTCTGCGCCCAACCAGGCAACGCAGGCCGTCTCATGTCTCACCTCGAAGCCGGTACCCGCGCCCGATCACCGTTTCCAGCAAGGGTTCCTCGCCCTCCAGCGTGAGCTTGCGCCGCAGCGTCCCGACCGTCACCCGGACGCTCTGGGTGAACGGATCCGCGTTCTCGTCCCACACATGCTCGAGCAGTTCCTCAGCCGACACCACATGCCCCGGCCGCGACATCAGATACCGCAGTACGCCGAACTCCTTCAGCGTCAGCGGAAGCTCCCGCCCGGCCCGAGTTGCCAGATGACGCGAGCTGTCCAGCACCAGATCACCCACATGCAGCTGCGTAGTCCCGTTCGTCACGTCCCGCCGCAGCAGCGCCCGAATCCGCGCCAGCAGCTCAACCAGCGCGAACGGCTTCGTCAGATAGTCGTCGGCACCCTCGTCCAGCCCCCGCACCCGATCGGCGAGCGAGGCGCGCGCCGTCAGCATGAGCACCCGCAGCTCGCGCCCGGAGGCCACCTCGATCTCGCCCCGCCGTACCGCGCGGCACAGGTCGAGCCCGCTCGTGTCCGGCAGCGTGATGTCGAGGATCGCCAGGTCGTACGGCGTGCTGGCGAGCTTCTCGACCGCCTCCGCGCCGGTCAGCGCCGCGTCCACCGCGTAGCCGGCCCGACCGAGTCCCGAGCGCAGCGCGCTGACCAGGCCTTCCTCGTCCTCCACCACCAGTAATCGCACGACTCAAAGGTAGCCGCGCCGGCGGTGAGAGCCGGTAGGCGCTTTCGCTGGACTTTCGTTCTGCTTTCCGGTCGTTTTCGGGGTCGCCTGATGGATTGGTGCCCCACGAATTGAACTCAGCATCCGATCTCGAAGGAGTCAGCATGAATCTCCCCGGCAAGCGCCTCCTGCTCGGTACTGCGATCGCAGCCGCCGCGTTGGGCGTAGGCGGCGTCGCGTACGCCGCGGGCAACGACCCGGCCCCCGACCAGGGCTACGTGACTGTGGAAGAAGGCCCCAGTACGCCGAGCGCGACGCACGACTGCCCTGATGGTCAACGGAGTAACGCATGACCGCAGTACTGGAGCGGGCGCTCTTCGAGGTGAAGCGGGTTGTTGTCGGGCAGGACCAGCTGGTGGAGCGGATGCTGGTCGGATTGCTTGCCCGCGGCCACTGTCTGCTGGAAGGCGTACCGGGTGTCGCCAAGACGCTCGCCGTCCGGACGCTGGCCGAGGTGATCGGCGGCCGCTTCGCCCGGCTGCAGTTCACCCCTGATCTGGTACCCGGTGACATCGTCGGCACCCGGATCTGGCGGCCGTCCGCGGAAGGTTTCGACACCGAGCTCGGCCCGATCTTCGCCAACCTCGTACTCGCCGACGAGATCAACCGCGCGCCCGCCAAGGTGCAGTCGGCGTTGCTGGAGGCGATGGCGGAGAACCAGGTCAGCATCGGCGGCGTCAGCTACCCGTTGCCCGAGCCGTTCCTTGTACTGGCCACCCAGAACCCGATCGAGTCCGAGGGCGTCTACGCGTTGCCCGAGGCGCAGCGGGACCGGTTCCTGCTCAAGATCACCGTCGACTACCCGACGCCGCTGGAGGAACTCACGATCCTGCAGCGGATGAGCTCGCACCGGCCGCACGCCAACGCGGTGCTGACGCCGGCCATCGTGAGTGAGTTGCAGGAGGCGACGGAAGACGTCTTCGTGCACAACGCGGTCGCGGAGTACGTCGTCCGGTTGGTGCGCGCGACGCGGGTGCCGGCGCAGTACGGGATCAATGATCTCAGCGGCGTACTGGAGTTCGGGGTGAGTCCGCGGGCGACGCTCGGTCTGGTCGCGGCGGGTCGGGCGCTGGCGTTGCTGCGCGGGCGGGATTACGTACTGCCTGTTGACGTGTACGACGTTGCGCATGACGTGATGGCGCATCGGCTAGTGCTGACGTTCGACGCACTGGCCGATGGAGTCGACCCGCGGGCGGTCGTGTCGCGGGTACTGCAGGCGATCGAGCAGCCTCACGTAGTACCGGCTGATCAAGCACCGCAGGGTTCTGCGGCATGACAGGTCCTGACCTGCTCGCCGGGCGGGAGCGGGCGCTCCGCTCGCTGGAGCTCTCGGTGAAGCGGAAGCTGGAAGGGTTCCTGCAGGGCGAGATCACCGGCCTGCGGAGCGGTCCGGGTTCTGAGCCGAACGAGGCACGGCCGTACCAGGCAGGGCAGGACGACGTCCGCCGGATGGACTGGAACGTCACCGCCCGCTCCCTCGAACCGCACGTCCGGGCGCCCCTCGCCGAACGCGAACTGGAAACCTGGGCGCTGGTCGACGCCTCTGCTTCGATGGACTTCGGTACCGCGCTGTCTGAGAAGCGCGACCTAGCCGTAGCCATCGTCGGCGCAGCAGGCCTGCTTGCCGACCGCCCCGGCAACCGCCTAGGCGTACGAGTCGCCCTAGGCAACGAAGTCCGCCGAATCCCCGACGTCGGCGGCGGCCCAGCTCTACGCCGTACCCTCCGCACCCTGCTGTCGTCGCCGCGAGCAACCCCCGGCCAGCACCCCCAAACCGACCTGGCACACGCCATCACCCGCCTAAACCGCGAACACCCCAGACCCGGCCTGAGGGTCGTCGTCTCCGACTTCCACACCGACCCCTGGCCCGGGGCCGCCCCCCCGCCCCCCCGGGGGGGGGGGGGGGGGGGGGGGGGGGGCGCGGGGGGGGGCCCGCCGGGGGGGGCGGCGCGGGGG
>NZ_JBITDB010000012.1:0-38624 GCF_044453825.1 Kribbella sp. NPDC051620 | reverse complement strand
GTTCCCGCGCTGTGGTGGGGGCCGCCCCCCCGGGTCGCCCGCTCCCTCAAATTCAAGCACCCCCCCGGGCCCCCCCCCCCCCCCCCCCCGGGCGGGGGGGCCTCCCCCCCCCCCCCCCCCCCCCCCCCCGCCCCCCCCCCCCCCCCGGGCCCGGGGGGGGCCCCCCGCGGAGGTGGAGGGCGCCGAGACGGCGCCGACCCGGCGCGGGCCGACGCCTGGCGGCGTCTCGCTGGAGGGTGGGAGCGCGCGCTCCCCGCGCCCGGCACGTCCGCGCCCGGCACGTCCGCGCCCGGCACGTCCGCGTCGGGCTTCGCCCGCGCGGGCTGGGCTGACGCCCTGCGGCGGCTCAGTGCGCGGCACGAGGTGATTGCTGTGGAGATCCTTGATCCGCGGGAGCTCGAGTTGCCTGAGGTTGGGCTGCTGACGCTGGTTGATCCGGAGACCGGGCGGCGGCGGGAAGTACAGACAAGCAAGAAGCGTTTGCGGGAGCGGTATGCCGTGGCGATGCGGGAGCACCGGGAACAGACGGCGGAGGCGATCCGTGCAGCCGGCGCGGCTCATCTTGTCCTGCGTACGGACACGGACTGGGTCCGCGACGTCGCCGCCTTCGCGACCGCGCGGAAGCGGGTCAGCACCCGGCGAACACCGAGAGGGAGGACCGGAATCCGATGAAGTTCGAGCAACCGCTGTGGCTCTGGCTGCTGCTGATCGTCGCGGCTCTGGTCGTGGCCTACATCGCAGCGCAACGCCGCCGCAGCAAGTACGCCGTACGCTTCGCGACCCTCCCGATGCTCGAGAAGGTCGCCCCGAAAAGCCCGGGCTGGCGCCGCCACGCACCCGCCCTCGCCTTCCTCGCGGCCCTGACCGTGCTGACAATCGCGATCGCCCGCCCGGTGACCGACGTCCGCGTACCGCGCGAACGCGCCACCGTCGTCGTCGCGATGGACATCTCCAACTCGATGGCCGCGACCGACGTCGAGCCGAACCGGTTCGAGGTCGCCAAGAGCGCCGCGACCGACTTCGTGAACAGCCTCCCCGAGCAGTTCAACGTCGGCCTCGTCTCCTTCGCCCGTACTGCGAACATCGTCGCTCCACCGAGCACCAACCACCAAGCCACAGTCGACGCGCTCAAGCGGCTCACCCTGACGGACAGCACCGCGATCGGTGAGGCGGTCATGACCAGCCTGGACGCGGTGAAGAACCTTGACGCAGACGCGGCAACCGACCCGCCACCGACCCGGATCGTGCTGCTGTCCGACGGCGGCAACACCTCGGGCCGCCCGATCGACGAGGCAGCACAGGCAGCGGCGCAGGCCGGCGTACCGGTCTCCACGATCGCCTACGGCACCCCGCAGGGCACGGTGAACCTCGACGGCCGCGACGTACCGGTCCCAGCCGACGCCGACTCGCTCCGCGCCCTGGCTGACGCCACGAGCGGTTCCTTCTACTCCGCGGAGAGCGACGAGGAACTGCGCTCCGTCTACTCCGACCTCCAGTCGTCGATCGGCTGGACCACTGAGGAACGCGAGATCACCAACCTGGTGGCGGGTATCGCCTTGGCGGTCGCACTACTGGCCGGTCTGGCGTCGCTGCTCTGGTTCTCGCGGCTGCCCTAAGGAGCCCTCGCATGAGCCCTCATCTAGGCCACCCCTTCCGCGGCCCGCACTACCAGCCCGGCCCGCCGCCCGATGCGCCTGTACCCGCGCCGCCACCGGGCGTCCCCTTCCCCGTCACCCCGGCCGCCGCCGCCCAGTCGGCAACCCCCTCTCCGGCCGCGGCCCCTCCGGCCGGGGTGACGGCTCCTGTACGACGTACTGGTCGAGTACTGGCCGCCGGCATCGCCCTATCGATCCTGGCCGGCGGTCTAGCGGGTGCTGTGACAGGGGGATGGGGTGACTCGCCAACTGCGAGCGCACCGGTCGAGTTGCCGCAGGCGGCAGCACCGTCGGCTGGTGCTCAGCAGGGGTCGATCGCTACGGCCGCGGCGAGTGTCCTGCCGGGAGTCGTCTCCGTGCGGGCCGGCCGGGCGACCGGTTCGGGATTCGCGATCGACCAGCAAGGACATGTGGTGACGAACGCCCACGTGGTGGAGGGAGCGAGCGATGTGTCACTGGTCCTGTCCACCGGCCGATCGGTGGACGCGAGCATCATCGGCGTCGACACGGACAACGACCTCGCCGTACTCCAGGTCAGCGGCAACGTCGAGGGACTGCGCTCGCTCACGCTCGGCCGGTCCTCGGAGCTGCACGTCGGAGACCCGGTACTGGCGGTCGGCTCACCGCTCGGGCTGGAAGGAACGGTGACGGCCGGCATCGTCAGCGCCGTCAACCGGCAGGCGCGGTTCGGCGACAACGGCAACCGGCAGTCGGCGATCCAGACCGACGCGGCGATCAACCCCGGCAACTCGGGTGGCCCGCTGGTGAACTCGGCCGGTCAGGTGGTCGGCGTCAACACCGCCATCGCCACCCTGGGCACGACGTCTCGCGCCGGCAACATCGGCATCGGCTTCGCGATCCCGGTCGACCGGATGACGACGATCGTCAAAGGCCTGATCGACTGAGGCCGCGTGCTGCTTTTGTTGCTCTCGGCTACAAGTTTCCCGAGATGGGCGCGGCGCCCGGATCTTCGCCGTCGGCGTGCCGGAGGACCCAGTCGTCGAGGTCCTCCGCTGCCTCTTCGGGGGCCTCCGGCAACTGCCAGCTGATCCTTGCGCCGGTCGCCTGCTCGCAGGTGAAAGCGTGGACGGCAGCCGCATAGCGTTCGGCAGCGGCCAGTACTTCGTTCGCCTGCGCGACCGGATCGCCCTGGACCGTGACAGCGCTGCGGGCCGATTCGGCGAGCTGGCAGGCCTCCCAGGCGATCGCGAGCCGGGCCAGCGAGTCCTCGGTGATCATCGGTTCACCAGGAAGTAGCCGATGGTCATCGCGGCCGCCGACGTCACCACGATTCCCCGCAGTACCGGGGTGGGCAGTTTGCGGGCCAGGGTAGCGCCGCCGAAGCCGCCGAGGATCGCGCCGGTGAGCATCAGGAGCAGCTTGAGCGATTCACTGAGCACGTCCGAGGCGGCCAGGAAGACGATGGCCGCGGTGAGGTAGATGGCCGCCATCTGGGCCATCCGCAACGGGTTCACGCGGCCGGGGTCAATGCTCGCGGCGATACTCCAGAACGCCACCATCATGAGTCCCGAGGCGCCACCGAAGTACCCGCCGTAGATGGAGAGCACCAGCTGGCCGGCCACGATCGTCGGGCGTCCCGCGATCGTCGTCTTGAGTGACTTGGCGATTCGCCGGCCGAAGGCGAGTACCAGGGTGGCGAACGCGAGCAGCCACGGGACGACCGCATCGAAGGACTCGGACGGCAGCGTCAACAGCAGTACTGCGCCCAGCGCGCCGCCGACCACGCTGGTCCAGGTGAGTACGCGGATCGAAGTACTGGGGAGTGGTTCGAGATCGCGGCGGTAGACCCAGAGGCTGGCCAGCCCGCCTGGCAGCAGCGCGACGGTGGTTGCCGCGTTGGCGGTGACCGCGCCGACCCCGACCGCGACGAGCGCTGGGAACGCGACGAAGCTCCCGCCACCGCCGACCGAGTTGAGCGCGCCCGCTGCGATCCCGGCGAGCAGGACGATCAGCAGCGTGGTCACCTACCGAGCATCAGGGAGCCCGGGTAAGGAGCACAATGCGTTTTTGCCTCAGTCAGCCTCTGGCTAGGACTTAGGCTGATCTGTATGCGCTATGACCTGGACGACCTGCGGTTGTTTGTCCATGTGGTGGACCAAGGCTCGATCACGGCCGGAGCAGTGCAGATGCACCTGAGCCTGCCTTCGGCCAGTGCACGGGTCAGAGCTTTGGAGTCCCACGCCGGGGTCTCGCTGCTGATCCGCGAACGGCGTGGGGTGCGCCCAACTCCCGCTGGTACCACGCTCGCTCGCCACGCTCGCGAAGTACTGGCCCAAACCGCCCGCCTGGACAGCGCCGTCGCGAGCTACACCGCCGCCCGCTCCCGCCCACTCGTACTGGTCTCCGGCGGCTCAGCCATGCACCGGGTAGTCCCGGCCGCCCTGGCGTCCTTCCTGCGCGAGTACCCCGAGCACGACGTCACCGTCTCCGAGCAACGCACCCCGCGCTCCCTCCGCCTCCTCGCCGAAGGCAAAGCCGACCTGGGCATCGTCCTGGACGACGACGAAACCACCGGTACCACCCTGCGCACCGAACCCCTCGTCGACGACTCCCTGGTCGTCATCGGCCCCGCAGGCGGCCTCCTCAGCGGCCGGACCGCCATGTCGTACGCCGAAGTCGCCGAACACCCCATGATCGGCCTAGACCTAGGCTCCACCCTCCGCACCTGGATGGACCGCCGCCTGGGCCCCCACGCCCCGGCTCCCCGCTACCGCACCCTCGTCCCCACTCTCCACACCCTCATAACCCTCGCCACCGCCGGCGCAGGCCTAGCCGTGGCCCCTCTCCGCTCAGTAGCCGGCAACCCCGCCCTAGACATCTGCCCCCTGACAGACCCCTGGGCCACCCGCTCCCACCTCATCTGTTACGCCCCCACCCCACTCACCCCACCCATAACAGCCCTAGCCACCCACATCCGCCAAGCCGCCACCACCCCCTGACCCGCGCCGCTCCTTGCGCCGCTGTCTCCGCACCGCCCGCCACTCCTTCACCGGTACCAACCGCGCCGCCCCGATCACCCGCCCAACCGCCTCCGCCTGATCCTCGTCCAAGCGCACAGCGATCGACTGCCCTTCGTCAGCCAACGACACCAGCTCTCCCGCGTCCCCCCAAACGCCGGCGTCGTAAGCAAAAGGCGCAAACGTCACAAACGCCGCCCAACTCGCATCAAGGCCCTCCGCCGATGCCGGACCCACCCGCACCACGCCGGTCTGCGCATACCCGCCCTTCTCGACCCGCCCAACTCGCCTGGCGACTCCGCGCAGTACCTCAGCCGCCGCCACCACCTCCACAGGCCAGTCGGCATCGTCGATCGGTATGTCGGTCTCGTACCCGGTCGCGGCTTCTTGCAGGACCTCCAGCACCAGCCGGCACGCCTCGACGATCTCGGCGTCGTCCCACCCATCCCGATCCACGACGAAGCTCCGTGATCTGTTCACGCCGCTATCATCCAGTCGACTCCACCTCGGCACCCCGGAGGGACCACATGGCCTTCAGCGCCATCGGCACCGGCCGATGAAAGACTTCCTCGAATCCGGATGGGGCACCGGCCTGTTCGTCGGTGCCGTGATCCTCAACCTCGTCCTGTTCGACCGCCACAACATCGGCGAGTGGTACAGCCTCAGCCTCGGCGCATGGACGCTGTTCATGGTGGTGGGCATGGGCCTCCACAGTCCGCTGATGGGAACCATCGGGCTGTTCTTGCTGGTCGCACTCGTCCTGACCGGCGTGATCGTCAAGCTCAACGAGCGAAAGCGGACCCCCGACGACGACCGCTGACGCTGTCCGGCCGGTCTGTCTGATGCTGATCTTCAGTGTGCGCGTGCACCCTGGAACGAGTCGCATCCGCTCGATGACGGCAGGGACTTTCGTCCGCAGAGCCACTTCACGTGGTGCACGCGGGAGGCGGTCAGGACTAGGGTGCTGCCGGTGATCCCACTCGTCGTCTTCGTGGCGGTCTGGCTGGTGTATCTGGTGCTGGCCGCGGTCAAGTCGCGAGGTAGCCGGGTCGACAGCGTCGTGGTGATCGGTGCTGTGGTGCTGTCGACCTTGGGGTTCTTCGTCCGAGGCCTGATAGCTGGTACGAGTCTCGACAGCATGTTCTACGGTTCGGCGCTGCTGTCAGCCCTGATCCTGGTGGTGACACTGGGAGATCCGTCCTTGATGTTCGACATCCATCTGATGAAGGGCAAGCAGTTCCGCCGGCTGCCCAAGGCAGAGCAGCTCAAGGTGAAGGCGCGGGACAAGAGATCAGCGATTGCTCAGTTGACGTTCGCACTGATCGTCGTCGTGGCAGTGTCGCTCTACGTCGGACTCGACTGGACCTTTCTGGACTGACGTTGTGGTAGCGGCCGGTGGCTGGAGTGACGGAGGAACGGAAGCGGCGGGCGCGTGGGGCTTTACTGTTGGGGGATGGTGTTCTTCGGTGGGTTGCTGGGGTTGATGGGGTTGGCGACGTTGGTGTTTCGGGACGCTGATGTTGTCGGGTTGCCTGCGGCGGGGGTTGGGGGCGTGTTCCTCGCGGTGGGTGTTGGTTTTGTGGGGGTTGGGTTGTTGCGGCGGGCGGCTCGGCGGCGGAAGGCTGCGCGTGGGGAACCGGTGCCGGTGGGGGATGTGTTCGAGCGGGCCCGGGCGTTGCCGCGGATGTTGCGGGCGGCCAAGGCTGAGGGGTATACGGCGGTGTCGGGCGGGCAGAAAGCCCTGTGGGTGTTGGCGTTGGTGTACTTGGTTTCGCCGATCGACATCCTGCCGGAGTTCCTGCCGGTCATCGGGGTGGCTGATGATGCTGGGGTCGGGGTCTGGTTGCTGACGAGCGTGTCGACGGCAGCGGGCTTGTACTTGCGGCACGAGCGGGAACGCCGCGGCCTGCCGCCGGCTTAAGTAGCGTCTATGGCATGCCCGCTGCAGGTCTACACGGACCTCCGCTGGTCCCTCGTACTGCGCCTGGTCCGGCTAGGCATCTACGGCAAGGAGACGCCTGGCAACGGGTCATGATGGACGGCACGGTCGGCGTGAAGGAGTTGTCCGGTCAGCAGGATCTTTCCGAAGTACGCGATCGACGAAATCGTGATCGAGCGAGCCGACGCGCTGATCGCCGACGAAACCGTTGCCCCGAGCATCCGCCGCGCCACCGCCGACCACACCGACGACCTCCGCCGCGCGGTCGCCTTCCGCCGAACCTTCGGCTGACGCCAGAGGTCGGCAGTCAGAGGTTGGCAGTCAGAGGTCGGCGGTCAAAGATCAGCGGCGGAAGAACCGCGCGAACAGGCCTGAACCGGCTTCCTTGGGGTGTCCGGCGCACCAGTCCTCGGCCGGCACGCTCTGCTTGACCTGCGCGACATGCTGCCCGCAGCCCGCCCACGTCGTCTTCCCACACGCCTTGCACTTCACCGCTCTGCACATGCGCGCACCGTACCTGTCAAGCCCTCGAAGTTGTCGGTGGGGGCGTTTAGGCTGCTCAGCAGTGCCGCCCCACACCGAGGAGTCCGCCCATGCGCCGCTTTGCCCGTCTGCCGGTGGTTGTTCTGACCGCTGCCCTGATCGCGGGGTCCGCGCTCACCACAGCGACGGCCGCGCCCGCAGTACAAGGGGCGGTGACTCCGGCTGCTGATCCTGTCGCCGAGGTGACGGCCAAGCTGCAAGCGATTCCGGGCTTGCGGATCGAGAGCAGCAGCCTCGTGAACGGCAAGCCGTTCTTCGTGCTCTGGTACACGCAGGCGGCCGATCACCGCAAGCCGCGCGGGGAGAAGTTCGAGCAGCGCGTCACCCTGTGGCACCGCGGCTTCGACCGGCCGACCGTCCTGCACACGACCGGGTACGGCGGTGTCGGCGGCGCGTTCACCTCGGAGCCGACGCGTCTCGTCGACGGCAACCAGCTGAACGTCGAGCAGCGCTTCTTCAACACCTCGAAGCCGGCCAGCCAGGACTGGACCAAGCTCAACATCTGGCAGGCGGCGACCGACCACCACGAGATCGTCCAGGCATTCAAGAAGGCCCTGTACGCCGGGAAGTGGGTCTCCACCGGAGCGAGCAAGGGCGGTATGACATCGGTCTACCACCGGCGCTTCTACCCCAACGACGTCGACGCGACGGTCGCGTACGTGGCGCCGCAGGATGTGAACAACCGGCACGACACGTACATCTCCTTCATCCAGGACGCCGGCACCGACCCGGCCTGCAACCTCGCCCTGCGCAACATGCAACGGAACACGTTGCTGCGCAGGCCCACGATGGTGGCGAAGCTGAAGGAGTTGGCGACGCAGAAGGGCCTGACGTACGAGGACACCTTCGGCACGGTCGACCGGGCGTTCGAGGCGGCCGTACTGGACACGCCGTTCGCCTTCTGGCAGTACAGCACGCAGGCGAGCTGCCCGCAGGTGCCGGGAACGGCGGCGGCGACCGATCAGCAGTTGTTCGACTTCATCGATCAGATCTCGGGCTGGGAGTTCTACTCCGATGAGGGCACCGCGGACTTCCTCCCGTACTACTACCAGGCGACGCAGCAGCTGAACTGGCCGGACGTGGCGAGCAAGACGACTTGGCTGAAGGGACTGCTGCACTACCGCGAGGCGGGCGACGCGCCGGCCGCCGTACCGGATTCGATCGAGCCGAAGCACGAGCCGTACGCGATGGCCGACGTGGACCGGTGGTTGAAGACGTCGGGGCGCCGGATGCTGTTCGTCTACGGCGAGAACGACCCGTGGAGCGCGGAGAAGTTCGAGCCGGGGCCGGGTACGCGCGACTCGCACTGGTACACCCAGCCGGCCGGCAACCACGGCTCCAGCATCACCGGCCTGCCGGCTGCTCAACGAGCCGAGGCCACCCAAATCCTGCAGACCTGGATGGGCGTCGCCCCCAACCCGGCGCTCGCACAGACGAAGATCACCACCATCGACCCAGGAGCCCAACGGCAGGGCCGTCTCCGCTAGTCGGTACTCCGTCGTCCCGGGCGCAAGTCGCCCGGGACCGGCCAACCGTCAGCCTGGCGCAAGCAGCCACGGCCGGCAGATGCGAGCTGAAGCAGCGCACCCAGCGTGCGGTGAAGCAGAGCACCCAGCGCTGGGTGAAGCAATGCACCCGGCGTGGGGTGAAGCAGTGCACTCGGCGTGAGGCGAGGCTCCGCCTCAGCGCGGGAGCGGCTTCGCCTCCCAGCGCGGGAGCGGCTTAGCCTCCCAGCGCGGGAGCAGGGTCGCTTCCCAGTGCGGAGCGGGCTTCGCCTGTCAGTGGGGGAGCAGCGGGCTTCGCCTGTCAGTGCGTGAGTGAGTCGTCCCTCAGTGCGGGAGTGGCGTCGCCTGTCAGTGCGGAGTTGCTTCGGGGGTGGTCAGCGGACTGTTAGGTGGGCTGCTACCTGTTTGCGGGCTTGGTGGATTCGGGCTTTGACGGTGCCCAGGGGGACGGCGAGTTCTTCGGCGATTTCGGCGTAGGACATGGCGCCGAGGTCGCGGAGGACCAGCGGCTGGACCAGCTGGGGGTGGCTGGCTTCCAGGGACTCGAGGGCCTCTAGGAGGTCCAGGCGGGAGCCGGCTATTACCGAGGTGGTGCGGGGGTCGATCGCTTCGGGGAGGACTTCGGCGGACTGTTCGACGGAGCGGCGTTTCAGGGAGCGATAGGTCTGCCGTGCGCAGTTGGTGGCGACCACGGTCAGCCAGCCGGCGAAGCTGCCGGTGCCTTTGAACATGTGGATCTTGGTCGCCACCGTCATCAGCGTGTCCTGCGCGGCCTCTTCGGCATCTTCCCGGTAGGGCAGGAACTTCGAGACCCGGCGCAGTACCTGCGGGCGGATCGCCTGCAGCAGCTCGGGGATGACGCTCTCGTCGCCACGCGACGCGCGGGCCGCGAGCTCTTCCAGCTCCTCGTTCATGCTCCCCCAGATTCGCCGCGGCACACTCGCCGAGGCGTTGGTAGTCGCCTTGATCCCTGCAGTCCCCGACAATAGCCCCGATGGATGTCATCGGACGTTACCGGCTGCAGTCGAAGATCGGCGCAGGCGCTTTCGCGACGGTCTGGCGAGGGTACGACGACGACCTCGACGTGGACGTCGCCGTGAAGGTGCTCGCCGACAACTGGGCGTCCCGTGCGGACGTCCGCGAGCGCTTCCTGTCCGAGGCCCGGCTGATGCGCCGGATCGCCAGCGACCGGGTGGTACGGGTGTTCGACCTCGGTCAACTGCCCGACGGCCGCCCGTACTTCGTAATGGACTTCGTCGACGGCGGCTCACTCGCCGAAGTGCTCTCGCATGGACCTCTGGAGCCCGCCGACGCCCTCTGGTGGGGCGCCGACCTGGCCCGAGCCGTAGCGGCCCTCCATGAGGAGGGAGTCGTGCACCGCGACATCACCCCTGCCAACCTGCTGCTCCGACCGTCCTCAGGGCTCGAATCAGGCGGCGGCACCCACCGGATCGTGCTGGCCGACCTCGGCCTGGCGAAACGCGCAGCGGAGGCATCCGGCCTGACCCAGGCAGTCGGCACCCCGTCGTACATGGCTCCGGAGCAGGGTCGGGGCGACGGCGGATTCGACGAGCGAGCAGACGTGTACGCCGTCGGCGCGGTGACCTATGCGCTGATGACCGGCCGGCCGCCGTTCGTGGCGTCGTCCATCACCGACGTACTGGCCCGCGACCCCGACATCGACCCGCCGAGCCTGCGACCGCTGCTGCACGACTCGATCGGCGAGATCGACGAGATCCTCGCCCGGACCCTCGCGTACCGGGTCGGCGACCGCTGGAACCGCGCCGACACCCTGGCTGAGCGGCTGGAGGCCGAGGCCTACCGCCTCGAGCAGGAAGCCCCGAAGCTCGCCGCCCAGCGCACGACCTTCAACGACGTCGACCAGGTCCCGACCACGGTCGCCCAATCACCCACCCGACGCCGCCGCGGCCGTCGCTGGCTCTACACCTCGCTCCCACTCCTGTTCCTGCTGGCCGGCGCCGCAGCCTGGTACTTCGTCGGCCGCTGACCACCAGCCGAGACAACCCAAGCCAAACCTCAGGCGACTCCGTACGGTAGTCATATGACTACTCACAGCATCACCACCAAGCTGCGCAAGTCATCAATCCTCGCCATCGCAGTACTGGCGGCCGGTACTCCGGCCGCCGCGTCGCCGGTGGCGCAACCCGCTGCCGCGCCGACCGCGAGCTACGCCTGCCGAGCGGACACCAAGTTCGGCAAGCACACCTTCAGCCTCAAGCAGGCGGTGAATGCGAAGGCCCCGGCGAGCGTCAAAGCCGGATCCGGCTTCACCATCGCGGTCGAGCTGAAGCCGGGATCGTTGCCGGCAGAGGTCAGGGGGTTCAAGCTCAAAGAGGTCCGCGACCTGACGCTTCGGATTCCCGTCCCCAACAACACCTGGTTCATCAGCGGCCGCCTGATCGGTGGCTCGGGCCTCGGCTCCACGCCCACCCTCGAGCACTCCGGCCGGATCATCACGATCCACCTCGGCGGCCCGGTGCCAGGCGGATCGGCGTACCAGTTGCCGGTCCTCTCCGTCCGGTTGAAGGCCGGCGCCAGCGGTCGCGTGGTGAAGACCAGCCTCAAGGGCACCAGCTTCGACGACCCGGGCCTCACCCTCACGGCAGCGATCAAGTGGAAGTTCATCACCATCAAGTCGCCGGTCGCCTGCTATCCCGACACCAACCCGACGCTGTCCAGGACCCAGATCCGCTAACCCGCGCGTCGGTTAACCTGCCCGCTATGCGCTACATGATGACGTTTCGAGGCACCGACGAGTACGAAGCCGGCGCGATGCCGAGCGAGGAAAGCATCACCGCGATGACCTCGCTGATGGCCGAGATGGCCGAGGCGGGCGTGCTGATCGGCGGCGACGGCCTGCACCCGAGCTCCAAGGCGATCCGGCTCGAGATCCACGAAGGCAAGCACCGCGTCGTCGACGGTCCGTTCACCGAAACCAAGGAACTGATCGCCGGCTACTGCCTGATCCAGGTCGCCTCGAAGGAGGAGGCGATCGCCTGGGCCGAGCGCTGCCTCGACGCCGACATGGGCAACTCCCGCGGCGTCGACCTCCGCCAGATCTTCGAGGCGGAGGACTTCGGCGACGCCTACACCCCCGAGGCCCAGGCCCGGACCCAGGCAGCGACGGCCAAGCTCAGTAAGTGACCGAGATGCGCTGAGCCACGGGGTCGATGCTCGCGGTACCGCCGTACGGGAGAACCTGCTGCGGATCGGTGTGCCCGATGTCGAGCCCCGTGACGAGCAGGGCATCAGGGTTGTACTCCGCCAGCGCCCGCCCAACCGCGGCATGCTGCGCCTCGACGAAGGCGGCTGACTCCTCCGGAGTCGATCGGCGATCGAGCGACCAGCTCTTCGGGCGGCCCCAGAGAACGGCCTCGAAGCGAGCCAGGAGTCCACGCTCGCCGAGGTTCCGCAGCATCCGGTACACCTCGTCGGCGGACGGCATCTCCTCGGAGGTCTCCAGGAACAGAATGCCGGAGTACTCCTCGACGGGCAGCATCCAGCGGTTGGCCGCGAGCTGCCACTCGATGATCTCCAGACAACCACCCCACAGCCGCCCGGTCACCGCGGTCCGCGGACTGTGCCAGCTCCACCCGGTGCCGGCGAAGAGCTCTGGCTCGGAGCCGAGATTGGCGAGCTCGGCCCAGTCGCGATCCTGGTCGGTCCACCCGGCCGCCGGCGTCAGCTCGAAGTCACCCGAGCCCAACAGGGCCGCCCGCAGCGACCGTTCGGTGTCGGGGTGCATCGCCCCACCGCGCCCGAACTGCACCATCACGCTGCCGCCGTGATAGGCCGGGATCCCCAGCGAATAAAGGAAGTTGAGCAGGTTGGTGTTGTCGCTGTACCCGAAGAACGGCTTCGGGTCGGCGCGGAAGACGTCCGGGTCGAGATGCTTGAGCACCGTGAGCTGATCGTCCCCACCGATCGAGGCGATCACCGCCCGAATCGACGGATCGCTCCAGGCCGCGTGCAGGTCGGCGGCGCGTTCCTCGGGAGTGGTGTTCAGCCTCCGGGTGGTCGGATACTCCACCGGCACAAGTCCGAACTCGCGAATCCGCTCCAGCCCGAGGTCGTACGGGCCCGGAAAGACCTCCGGCAATCCGCCCGACGGCGAGACGACAGCGACCCGGTCCCCGGCAATCACCTTGCGCGCAAACAGCATGCGCACAAGCTACAAGCGGGTGGCGATGCCGGGGTAGTGGATTACCAGGCCGTCGGCATCGAGTTGGAGGTCGGCAACGAAGTCGCTGTCGAGGCCGATGTACCGCACGAGCGCACTGCTCTCATCAGAACCCAGCGCCTCGTACCGCTGCGGTGAAGCATGCACCGCGAGATCCGGCAACGACACCCAAGCCATCAGAAAGTCGACGGTCCCCGCCTGCCGATGCAGGTCGTGCCGCAGCACCGGCATGAGATTCGTCAACGGCGAAAAGGCCAGATCGCAGTCCAACGCGCCACTCACCGCCGCGAGATTGCCACCCGGCACCGGCAGGTCCACCTCGCCCTCTACCGACGAGGTACAGGTCCATTGACCCGCTTCGTCCGACAGCAGTTCTAGTGAGCGGCTCCACCCGTCCCCCGCGGCGTCGACATGCAGCCGCCGGGTCACCCAGCCCGCACCGGTCTCCAGTTCGTAGTCCGCCCGATACGGCAGCGGATCAGCCCCGAACTGCGTCCCGGTCGCACTCAACCGATCCGAACTCAACTCAAGTTGAACGGCTTCGGCGCGCCAGGCGCCGTCGCCGCTCCACAGCAGCATCACTCACAGACCGATCGGGTGCCAGACCGTCTTCAATTCCAGGTACTGCGTGAGTCGGGACAACCCCGGCGACTCCGTCCAGTCTTCTTCGGCTGGGCGGCGGACTCGTTTGAGGTTTTCGGCTGATGCGGCCTCCAGTTCCGTGGCCTCGGAAGGGTCGGTGATGCCGGCCAGGTCGATGGCGTTGACGTCGGAGTGCGAGGCCAGCCACGGGCCGATCTCCGTCGCCGAGCCGGTGAGGATGTTGACCACACCACCCGGTACGTCGGAAGTCGCCATCACCTCGCCCAGCGTCACCGCCGGCAACGGCCGCTCGAACGACGTCACCGCCACCACCGTGTTGCCCGAGACGATGGCCGGTGCGATCACGCTGGTCAGGCCGAGCAGGCTGGAGTCCTGCGGCGCGAGCACCGCGACCACACCAGTTGCCTCAGGCAAGGAGAAGTCGAAGTACGGGCCGGCCACCGGGTTGCTCGAGCCGACCACCTGGGCCAGCTTGTCGGCCCAGCCGGCGTACCAGACCCAGCGGTCGATCGACGCGTCGACGACCGCGCGGGCCTTGCTGATCGACAACCCCTCGGATGCTGCGACCTCTGAGCTGAACTGCTCGTGCCGGCCCTCCATCACCTCAGCGATGCGGTACAGCACCTGCCCACGGTTGTACGCGGTCCGGGCGGACCAGCCGCCGAAGGCCTTGCGGGCGGCAACGACGGCGTCGCGAGCATCCTTGCGGGAGGCCTGCGACGCGTTCGCCAGGAACTTGCCCTTGGCATCGGACACGACGTACGACCGGCCGGACTCGCTGCGCGGGAACGCGCCGCCGACGTACAGCTTGTAGGTCTTGCGGACATCAAGCCTAGAAGAATCCTTAGTGGGCAAGGTAGGCCTCCAAGCCATGGCGGCCGCCCTCGCGGCCGTAGCCCGACTCCTTGTAGCCGCCGAACGGCGAGGTCGGGTCGAAGCGGTTGAACGTGTTGGCCCAGACGACGCCGGCCCGGAGCTGGTTCGCCATCCAGAGGATCCGCGAGCCCTTCTCGGTCCAGACCCCGGCGGACAGCCCGAACGGCGTGTTGTTCGCCTTCTCGACCGCCTCTTGCGGGGTACGGAAGGTGAGCACGGACAGCACCGGCCCGAAGATCTCCTCGCGGGCGATCCGGTGCGCCTGGGAGACACCGGTGAAGACCGTCGGGGGGAACCAGAAGCCCTGCGCCGGCAGCTCGCACTCGGGCGACCAGCGCTCGGAGCCTTCGTCCTCGCCGATCTGCGAGAGCTCGCGGATCCGGGCCAGTTGCTCGGCCGAGTTGATCGCGCCGATGTCGGTGTTCTTGTCCAGCGGGTCGCCGACGCGCAGGGTCGACATCCGGCGCTTCAGCCGCGCCAGCACCTCGTCGTACACGCTCTCCTGGACCAGCAGCCGCGAACCGGCGCAGCAGACGTGGCCCTGGTTGAAGAAGATGCCGTTGACGATGCCCTCGATCGTCTGGTCGATCGGGGCGTCCTCGAAGACGATGTTCGCCGCCTTGCCGCCGAGCTCCAGCGTCACCTTCTTGGGCGTGCCGGCGACCGACTTGGCGATCGAGCGGCCGACCGCGGTCGAGCCGGTGAAGGCGACCTTGTCGACACCCTCGTGCTCGACCAGCGCCTGCCCGGTACGACCCGCGCCGGTGATGATGTTGACCACGCCCGGCGGCAGGTCGGCCTGCTGGCAGATCTCCGCGAAGGCCAGCGCGGTCAGTGGCGTCGTCTCAGCGGGCTTCAGTACTACGGTGTTGCCCGCCGCGAGCGCCGGCGCGATTTTCCACGCCAGCATCATCAGCGGGAAGTTCCACGGGATCACCTGCGCAGCGACACCCAGCGGCCGCGGGTCGGCGCCGGCACCGGCGTACTCGAGCTTGTCCGCCCAGCCCGCGTAGTAGAAGAAGTGCGCGGCCACCAGCGGCAGGTCGACGTCGCGGGACTCGCGAATCGGCTTGCCGTTGTCCAGCGACTCCAGCACGGCCAGCTCACGCGATCGCTCCTGGATCAGCCGCGCGATCCGGTACAGGTACTTCGCGCGGTCGCGGCCGGGCATCGGGCCCCAGACCTTCTCGTAGGCCTTGCGGGCGGCGCGGACCGCTCGGTCGACGTCAGCCGGGCCGGCCTCGCTGACCTCGGCCAGCACCTCCTCCGACGCCGGGCTGACCGTCTTGAACGGCTTGCCGTCGGTCGCCTCGACGAAGGCGCCGTTGACGAACAACCCGTACGACGACTTGATGTCGACGATCGCGCGCGACTCCGGCGCGGGTGCGTACTCGAATCTGCTCAATGCCCTCAGTCCAGCGTGAAGTAGTCGGGACCCGGGTAGTGCCCGGTGGCCAGCTTGGTGCGTTGCATCAGCAGGTCGTTCAGCAGGCTGGACGCGCCGAAGCGGAACAGCTCGGGGTCGAGCCAGTCGGAGCCGGCCGTCTCGTTGACGGTGACCAGGTACTTGATCGCGTCCTTCGCGGTCCGGATCCCGCCGGCCGGCTTGACGCCGATGTGCAGCCCCGTGGCCTCGTGGTAGTCGCGGACCGCCTCCAGCATCACCAGGGTCACCGGCAGCGTCGCCGCCGGGGAGACCTTGCCGGTGGAGGTCTTGATGAAGTCCGCGCCGGCCAGCATCGCCAGCCAGGACGCCCGCCGGACGTTGTCGTAGGTGACCAGCTCGCCGGTCTCCAGGATCACCTTGAGGTGTGCCTCACCGGCGGCCTCGCGAATCGCGGCGATCTCGTCGAAGACCAGCCCGTACCGCCCGGACAGGAACGCGCCCCGGTCGATCACCATGTCGACCTCGTCGGCGCCCGAGGCCACCGCGTCCTTGGTGTCCTGCACCTTGATCGCGAGGCTGGAACGCCCACTGGGGAAGGCGGTGGCGACACTGGCCACGTTGATCCCGGTGCCGCGCAGCTCGAACTTCGCCGTCGCCACCAGGTCGGGGTAGACACAGACCGCGGCCACTTGCGGCGCCGTCGGGTCGGCCGGGTCCGGCCGTTTGGCCTTCGCGCACAGTGCCCGCACCTTGCCCGGGGTGTCCGAGCCCTCCAGCGTGGTCAGATCGATCATCTGGATGGCCAGATCGAGCGCGTACGCCTTCGCGGTGGTCTTGATCGACCGGGTGCTCAGCGCGGCCGCCCGGGCTTCGGCGCCGACCTGGTCGACGCCCGGCAGGCCCAGCAGGAACCGGCGCAGCCGGTCCTCGGACGAGGTCACGTCGGCGAGACTGTCGACGCCAGTGTCGGTAGTGGTCACGCTCGGCAGTCTAATCCGCTTTCGGCCCGCCCGTTCGCGGCCGAATGTGGGCCTGTGGACATCGGGCGGCTACCTTGACGGGGTGAATTCGAAGTCCCTGGAGAACGAGCAGTACCTGTCGCAGTCGAACCGGATCACCGCGGTCGTGGTGATGGTGATCGGCGCGCTCGGCGTGATCGACATCGCGGCGGAGTGGCGCACGCTCGGTGGGCTGGTGTCGGCCTGCGTGATCGGCCTGGTGGTGCTCGCCGCGTACGTCGGCCTGTTCCGCCCGTCCGTCACGCTGCGCCCCGAGAACCTGCTGATCCGTAACCATCTGCGCGACCACGCGGTGCCGTGGAACAAGATCACCGACGTCGACGTGACCGACATCCTCCGCGTCCACACCGAGGACCGCAGGCTGCGCTGCCCCGGCGTCCAGCTGGTGATGCGCGACATCCGCAAGCAACGGGCCGGCCGGACGAGCAAGCTCAAGTCGGAGAACTCGATGTCGCGGGCGGAGTTCGTCGTCGACCGGATCGACTACCACAAGAACATGTACGGCGGAACGGGTTCCGCCGACGCCGAGATCGTCACCACCTGGGCCCGTCCCGAGCTGATCATCGCCGCGGTACTCGCCGTCATCGCCCTGGTGGCCCAGCTCCTCCGCTGATCGACCCTCGGCGCGGTCATGATGCGCAGATGAGTCGTTACCTGTCCCGGCGGAGCCTGCTGGTCGGAGGGGCCGCGGTCGCAGTTGCTGGAGCCAGCGGGGTGGGGCTGGTGGAGGCAGGCGTAGTACCGGGTCGTGGGCGGCTGCACGGGGTACTGGGCCTTACTGGCGAAGACGGCGTGGCTCCTGACGTCCCGCCGGGTGCGGTGGAGTCCGGCAGCTTCGCTTCGGCGGCTCGGGGCACAACCGTCGGCTGGACAGTGATGTACCCGCACGGTGCCGATCCCGATGTGGCGCTACCAGTCGTACTGATGCTGCATGGACGTGGTGGAGACCACACGTCGGCCATCAACGACCTCAACGCGGACAGGTACCTCACAGCCGCAGTACAAGCCGGTACTGCGCCCTTCGCGCTCGCGGCTGTCGACGGGGGAGCCGACAGCTACTGGCATCGGCGCGCGTCCGGCGACGACCCGGCGCGGATGCTGATGACTGAGTTCCTGCCGTTGCTGAAGAAACTCGGGCTGCGCACGGAGCGGTTCGGAGTACTGGGGTGGTCGATGGGTGGGTACGGCGCTCTGCTGCTGGCGGCCGAGCAGAGTGCGAAGCGGGTCGCGGCGGCCGGCGCGATGAGTCCGGCCTTGTGGCACAAGGCTTCTGAGGCCGCGAGCGGTGCTTATGACGGGGTGGACGACTTCCAGCGCAACCAGGTGTTCGGGCGTGCGGCCGACTTCAAAGATGTTGCCCTGCGCATCGATTGTGGGCGGGACGACCCGTTCGCCGACGCGGTCCGGGACCTGCGTACCGAGGTGACCGCTGCTGGTGGGCTCCAGGCCGGAGCGCACACGGCCGGTTACTGGCGGCGCATGCTGGGTGCGCAACTCGCCTTCCTCGGCGAGAAAATCCGGGATTAGGGGAACTTCGTCCGGATCGGTAGCGTCCGAGTCCCGTGTCCGTCGCCAGGTGAACCTCAAGGTCGCCAGGATGGTCACCGCAAGGTCCCCCGATTCACCGAGAGTGGAGCCCATGTTCAACCTCTCCAGCAAGAACCTGCGTGTTCTGGCCGGCGCCGCCGCCGTCGCCGGGTTCGCAGCCCTCGCAGTACCGACCCAGGCCGCCCAGGCCGCGGGTGGCGTGCCGCAGCCGGTCGCCTCGGAGGCCGGCATCGCCGCCGAGCCCCAGGCGAAGGCGCTCAGCACGCAGCCGAGCATCAAGTCGTACGCCTCGGACACGGCGATCGTGAAGAACAACAAGCTGTACAAGACCGGCGCGATCGCCGCGTCGAAGTGCAAGGAGGTCCGTGGCCCGCTGACCACCTCCAACGCGGTCAAGGCCTACGACCAGACGATGGTCAACTGCATGTGGGCCGCCTGGGCGCCGACGCTGAAGGCCGTCGGCGCGAACTACCACATCAAGCCGACCCTGGTGATGTACACCTCCCGGGCGAAGACGTACTGCGGCGTCATCAGCCAGCCGACGTCGTACTACTGCGGTCACGGCAGCAAGGCCGAGATCTACATCCCGGGCGCCTACGTGGTCAACTTCTACAAGCAGAACGCGGTCTACGCCCGCGCCTACGCGACCAACACGATCGCGCACGAGTACGGCCACCACGTGCAGTACATGACCGGCATCCTGAGCGCCTCCTGGAGCCGTCAGTACGCGGTCTCCGGCAGCGCCGCGAAGCTGGAGGAGAGCCGCCGCCGTGAGCTGCAGGCCTCCTGCCTCGGCTCGGCGATGATCGGCGCGAACAAGCGCTACTACCCGATGAGCGGCGCGCTCTACACCCAGTGGAAGTACGTCGTCTCGCACTCCGGCGACATCAAGGGCTACCCGCGCGACCACGGCTCGTTCGCGAACCACAACTTCTGGTCGACGGCCGGCTTCAACGCCAGCAGCTCGGCGACGTACGCGAAGTACTGCAACACCTTCAACGCGGTCTCCAGCCGGGTCTCCTGACCCGACTGACACAATCTAGGGGTGATCCCCGAGTAACCAAGCCGCCTGGAACGCGTTCTCGTTCCAGGCGGCTTTTGTTTGATCCGGTCTTGTGTTGCAATTTGGCCGACACGTTCACGATCTGCGATCGTGTGGTTACCGTGTTTCGGGTCCGCACGCCTTACAGTCTTGGTCGACCCACGAACGGCAGGAGTCAAGGATCGTGAACTACGACGAGTTCAACACCGAGTACACAAAGGTGCTGGACAAGATCAAGAGCGGCAAGTGCAGCTGGTCGGAGCTGTCCGGTCACGTCACCCGCTTGCGGCAAGGAACGGCCGGTATCACCACGCCGGTGGAGCGCGCGCAGATCGACAGCGATCTGGCCGCTCTCGGCCAGATGGTCGACCTGTCGCGGCGTACCAACGACAAGGAAGACGTCTGGACCGTCACCTCGGACGCGGTCCGCCGGGCCAGCAGCCTCGAGGGCACCGTCGCCGACCGGATCGCGCGGATCGAGGCGAGCATCCACGAGATCACCACGCTGGCCAACCGCAACCCGGACGAGCGCGAGGCGCTGATGCAGTCCACCAGCACCCTCAAGATCCTGCACTCCTCCCTGCAGAGCTCCCTACGAGCCGAGCAAGCCGAAGCCGCAGCACTCACCAGCTGACCCGCCACCAGCTGACATCCAGGCTTTCAACTGACTGAGGGCTCCCGCACTACCGGGAGCCCTCAGTCAGTTGTTTGCTTGCCAGCCATCGTGTCCGCTGCCTTGCGGCAGCAAGCACGCTGAATGGAAGGCGAATCGCCCGCGGAGTCCCCAAGCCTGGGGTTGGTCGAATCGCCCGCGGCGCTCCGAAGCCTGGGGTTGGTCGAATCGCCCGCGGCGCTCCGAAGCCTGCGGTTGGTTCATAGCGCGCTCGCTCAGCCAGCAGGCTGGGGCTTGCGAGGATTTCGCCTTTCAGTGTGTTTGCTGCCGCAAGGCGGCGTACGGGGTGGGACGCGTGCTAGATGCCGGCGGCGGTGGCGAGGTCTTGTTTGATGTCTGCGAGTTCGGTGGCAGCTCGGAGCCGGGCTGCTGGCACGTCATCGCCTGCGACGGGGATGACGACCTCTAGGTAGCACTTGATTTTGGGTTCTGTGCCGGAGGGGCGGACTACGACGCGGGCACCTTCGGACAAGGTGTAGCGGAGGCCGTCGGTGGGAGGCAGGGTTTCGGTGCCTTCGCTGAGGTCTTCTGTGCGGTCGACGGTGTGGCCGCCCAGAGAGGTGGGTGGAGTCGCACGGAGGCGTTCCATCGCCGCGGTGATCAGACTGAGGTCCTCGACGCGGACTGCCAGCTGGTCGGTGGCGTGGAGGCCGTATTTCTTGGCCAGGTCGTCCAGGAGGTCTAGCAGAGTGCGGCCGGCGGCTTTGGCTCCGGCGGCCAGTTGGAGCACCCGGATGAGGGTGGAGATGCCGTCTTTGTCCTTTACCGCTGAAGGATCTACGCAGTACCCGAGGGCTTCTTCGTAGCCGAAGACGAGATCCGGTACCCGGCCGATCCACTTGAAGCCGGTGAGGGTGTCCGCGTAGGCGACGTCGTACGCCGCGGCGATCTTGCCCAGCAGGGATGACGACACGATCGAGCAGGCGGCGACGCCGGACGGACGTGACGAGAGCAGGAATTCGCCGAGCAGGGCACCGAGCTCGTCCCCGCGGAGCATCCGCCAGCCGCCATCGGCAGCAGGGTCCGGTACTGCGACAGCGCAGCGATCAGCATCTGGGTCGTTGGCCACGGCGATGTCGGCCCCGACGGACCGGGCCAACTCCAAAGCCGCGTCGATCGCCCCCGGCTCCTCCGGGTTGGGGAACGACACCGTCGGAAAGTCCGGATCCGGATCAGCCTGCGACGCCACCACCGACGGCGCGGTGAACCCAGCCCGCGCGACAGCCGCCTCGACCAGCAACCGCCCAACCCCGTGCAGCGGCGTGTAGGCGACATTCAGCTCTCGAGGAGCATCGGCAGGTACCAGCGTCGCGATCCGATCCAGGTACGCGTCCAGCAGGTCATCGCCGGCCGTCTGCCAGTCATCCCCACGCGGTACCGAAGCCAGCGCCCCGACAGCCTCAATAGCCGCCGCGATCTCACTGTCGGCCGGCGGCACGATCTGCGACCCGTCCCCGAGATAGACCTTGTACCCGTTGTCCTGCGGCGGGTTGTGCGAGGCAGTCACGACAACCCCGGCAACCGCTTTCAGATGCCGGATCCCGAACGCCACCACGGGAGTCGGGGTCGGCCGGTCCAGCAGGACGGCATCCAGCCCGGCACCGCGAATCACCGCTGCCGTGTCCTCAGCGAAGACGTCCGACTTGTGCCGGGCGTCATACCCGATCAGCACCGGCCCGTCGGTCAGCCCGTTCGCCTTCAGGTACGCCGCCAGCCCGGCTGCGGCCCGGATCACCACGACCCGGTTCATCCGGTTCGACCCCGCTCCGACGGCGCCGCGCAGCCCCGCAGTACCGAACTCGAGGGTCCCGGCAAACCGGTCAGCCAGCTCGGCATCGGCTTCCGCGCCGGAGTCCAGCAGCGCCTGGAGCTCGGCGCGCGTGTCGGGATCAGGGTCCTCGGCCAGCCAGGCCTGAGCAGCAGTACGAATCAGAACGGCATCGTTGACGGTCACGCCCGCACGATACCGCCCAGTAGACCAGCCCCGACCTCCACCGAGCACGACACCCGAGCACCTGCCCATCCCCAGCCGCCCACCCGTCACAACCCCCGGCCTCAGACGCCGCGCTGCCGGCGTCCGGCCCATGCGCCACTACGTGTTCCACCGGGCACGGCCGGCAGCACCAAGCGGGTCACCCGCACCTCAGTGCGGCGGGTCGCCCGGCGGGCTCGCCGGGGTCGGGCGCCACCACATGGTCAATCCGGCGCGGTCGCGCGGTCGGGCGCCATGAAGGCTTGGCGCAGGCGCCGGGCCGTGCGCCACCGCGTGGTTGACCGGGGCATGGTGGGAAGTGCGGAGCGGTCGCCAGGGCACGGTGGGTAGTGCCGAGGGGTCGCCCGGGGCCACGGTGGGAGGTGCCGAGGGGTCGCCCGGACCACGGTGGGAGGTGCCGAGCGGGGCATGGTGCGAAGTGCCGAGCGGTCGACCGTTCACCTCGGCGTGGCGGGTCGATCGCATTGCTTTCACTCAGCGGCGACGGAGGAGCCGCGCACTGGGTGGGTGGGAGCGCTCGGAACTGGAGCGACGGAGGAGCGGAGGGCGCGTGGGGCTTCAGTGGCCCGAGGACTGGCAGGGGCGAGCTCTGAGGTCTGCCACGTAGTCGTCGGGGGCGCCGGCGGCCTCGGCTGCCTCGGCGAGGATGCCTAGGTAGCGGGCGGAGGGGAGGCCGCCCTCGTAGGCGTTGAGGACGTACATCCAGGCCAGTTGCTCGCCGTCCAGGGTCTGTACCCGGACCTGGATCTTGCGGTAGACGCCCTGGTCGATGAACTCCCACTCGTCCAGCCGCTCGACGTCCTTCGGGCTGACGTCGTACAGGGCGACGAAAACCTGGTTCGTCGGGTCGCTGGGGTCCTCGACGACGGTCGCCATCGAGCCCTCCCAGCCGAGTTCCTCACCCCCGAAGGTCAGGCGCCAGCCGACGATCCACCCGGTCCCGCGCAGGGGGGAGTACGGGCACCGCTCGGCCATCAGGTTCGGGTCCAGATTCGACGCAAACGCGGCGTACAGGGTCACGACGTCACAGGATACGGAACAATGGCCTCTCGTGGCGCGAGTTGTGATCATCGGTGGCGGTCCAGGCGGGTACGAAGCGGCTAGTGCGGCCGCCCAACTAGGGGCGGAGGTGACGGTCGTCGACTCCGACGGGATCGGCGGTTCGTGCGTGCTCACGGACTGCGTCCCGAGCAAGACGCTGATCGCCACCGCCGAGGTGATGACGGAGGTCGAGGAGGCCGGGCAGCTCGGCGTCCGGGTGGAGGACGGGGACGACGATCCGCGGAACTCCGTGCGTGTCGATCTCTCCGTCGTCAACAAACGGGTCAAGGCGCTGGCCGCGGCTCAGTCGGCGGGGATCAGCCGGCGGCTGGCCGACGACAAGATCCGGGTGATCAACGGCCGCGGCCGCCTCGACGGCCCGGAGACCGTCGTCGTCGGCGACGAGCGGCTGGACGCAGATGTGGTGCTGATCGCCACCGGGGCAAGGCCGCGCGTGCTCAAGGGCTCCGAGCCCGACGGTGAGCGGATCCTGACCTGGGAGCAGGTGTACGAGCTCGAGGAGCTGCCCGAGCGGCTGATCGTGGTCGGATCCGGTGTCACCGGCGCCGAGTTCGCCAGCGCGTACGACGCGCTGGGCAGCGACGTGGTGCTGGTCTCGTCGCGGGACCGGGTGCTGCCGGGCGAGGACAAGGACGCCGCGGAGGTACTGGAGGACGTCTTCAAGCGCCGCGGGATGACCGTCCTGGGCAAGTCCCGGGCCGAGTCGGTCAAGCGGCACGGTGACGGTGTCCTGGTGACGCTGACCGACGGCCGCACGGTCGAGGGCTCGCATGCGCTGCTCGCGGTCGGATCGCTGCCGAACACCGAGGACATGGGCCTGGTCGAGTCGGGCGTGTCGCTGGGCGACGGCGGGTTCGTCACCACCGACCGGGTCTCCCGTACTACGGCCCGCGGCGTGTACGCGGCCGGCGACTGTACCGGCGTACTGATGCTGGCCTCCGTCGCCGCCATGCAGGGCCGGATCGCGATGTCTCACGCGCTCGGCGACGCGGTCGCGCCGCTGGATCTGTCGACCGTCTCGTCGAACGTCTTCACCGCCCCCGAGATCGCCACCGTCGGGCTCACCCAGGCGGTACTCGACGCCGGCGGCAGTACCGCGATGGTCGTCAAGGTGCCGCTCCGGGACAACGCCCGCGCCAAGATGCAGGGCAACCGCGACGGCTTCGTCAAACTGTTCTGCCTGCCGAACACCGGCATCATCGTCGGCGGCGTGGTCGTCGCCCCCCGCGCCAGCGAACTCATCCACCCGATCTCACTGGCCGTCGGCGCCCGCCTGACGGTCGACCAGATGGCCCAGTCCTTCACCGTCTACCCCTCGGTCTCCGGCTCGATCGCCGAAGCCGCCCGCCGCCTACACCTGAGGTCCTGACAGCCCTACCGGTGCCGGCGGGTGGCGGTGGTCAGAGGGTCGGGGTCAGGCCGCCGTCGATGATGATGTCGGCGCCGGTGAGGTTGCCTGCTCGGTCGCTGGCGAGGAAGACCACCAGGGCGGCGACCTCCTCCGGTGTGGTGAAGCGTCCGGTCACCGAGCCGGCCGCTGCCTGAGCAGCGACCGCCGCGGGATCGCCGCCGGCCGCGCCCGACCCGGCTACCGTCTCAGCGACGCCGCCCTTGCCCAGCCAGAGGTCCGTCGAGACCGGTCCCGGGCTGACCGTGTTGACCCGCACGCCCTGCGGTCCGACCTCCTTCGACAACGCCTTGAAGAAGTTGGCCTGCGCGGCCTTCGCAGCGCTGTAGTCGATCACCAGCGGATCCGGGTAGCTGGCATTGACCGAGCAAACGGTCACGATCGAACCGCCCCGTTCGAGCAAAGGCGGCAGGGCGGCCCGCGTGGTCCGTACTGCGGAGAGGAAGTCGATCGTCCAGGTGGCCAGCCAGTCCTCGTCGGTGACCGAGGCGAACCCACCCGGCCGCGGATGCACCGCCCCGACGTTGTTCACCAAGATGTCGAACCCACCCGTCCGCGCCAGCGCGTCTGCCACAAAGGCAGCCGGCCCTTCCGGCGTACCGAGGTCGACGGCAACGGTCTCGACGCCGAGCGCCGCCAGCTCACCGCCGACCGTCCGGGCGCCCGCGACGACCTTCACCCCTTCGGCCAGCAACTCCTTGGTGATCGCCAGCCCGATCCCTTTGCTGGCTCCGGTCACCAGCGCGGTCTTGCCCGACAGCCGCAGATCCATCGCACTCTCCAGTTGCTCTGAGCCCGGCGAACCCGGACAGCCCACCCTAAATCAGCCCGGCAGGCTCAGAGGCGGTCTGGCCGCTGCAGGAGTTCCACCTCGTCGGTGCGCAGGTCGAGGTCGCTGCGCATGGCTATCCGAATCGTCCGCAGCGGCTCCCAGACCTCCTGGAGGATCAGCCGAGCATTCTCGGTCGTGTCGGTCGCCGGGTCGTGCGTGCCGTCCTCGCGGTGCTTGAGGATGGCCCACGTATCGGCGAGGCCCCGGGCGATCTGCTGTGCCAGCACCAGTACGGGCGCGGTGACGATCATCTGCGCCTCTGCGTACGCCGTCTGGAACGCTTGCCGGGTCTGCGGCAACTCGACGGACTCGGCCGCCCGCTCGGTGCCGTTGTCGGCTGCGTAGGACCAGGCCCGAAGCGCGCGATGATAGTCCCGCGCCGCCGCGTTGAAGGCGATGTAGCCCTCGCGCAACTCGAGTCGCCGTACTCGCAGCTCGTCCCGCTCGGCCTGTTCGAGGCGCTCGGCGCGGGCTCGCTCGAACTCGCGGCGCTTCGAGCGCTCGGAGATCAGCGGCGACAGCGTCGAGGCAGCCAGGGTGCCCAGTACGCCGATCCCTGCGATCGCCAGAGAGCTGTCCAACGGTGTCTCCTCGGGGCGGGGTACGGCCGCGGATGGGGCAGCGGAAGGCTACCGCGACAGGACAGGGGTAAACATGCGTTTTCGCAAGAGCGGGGGACGGATACTCCGCGTAGTCGGGCTTCGAGGGGGTCCGGTGGCGGGGTGGTGCGGAAAATCGGGGGTGCGGCCGCAGGCGGTGGAGTGGTGTGTACGGACCGTGTCCGTTGCTTGCGGCAACCAAGTGCCGGGTGGCGGGAACTGGTCTCGCGGACCGCTTCCGTGACGGCAGGTGACGGTCGTACAGTCCCGTCTGTTGACTTTGCGGTGGTCGGGGGGCCGCCTTGCTGGAGGGGACTTGATGAGACGTCGGCTTTTGCATGGCTCCGCGCTTGTTGCCTTGACCACCCTGATCGCCGCGCCGCTGATGTCGGCGCCGGTGCAGGCTGCGACCGGGGCGGCGCCGCCGGGACCGCCTGGTGCGCAGCCCACCACGCAGGTGGAGACCGCGACAGATGGCGCGGTCGCGAAGCTGGATCCGAAACTGGAGAAGCGGGTCAAGAAGGGGGAGACCCAGCAGGTCGCGGTGTTCGCGACCGTCAAGGGTGACTCCACCAAGGCCCGCGCGCTGCTCGACAACGCGCGGGTCGCGCAGTCCGGCGGGACCGGCATCATCGCCGGCTCGATCGGCGTACAGGCGCTCGCCAAGCTGGCGTCCGCGCCGGGCGTCGTCTCGGTGCAGCCGGTCGAGTTCGGCAAGACCGGCCAGCCGCTCGGCGACCCCGACCCGCAGTTGCACCAGGCGCCGACCAAGGCCGAGCAGGCCGCCGCGATCGCCAAGATCCAGGCCGCCGAGGTCCCGTACTCCGAAGCGCCGCCGCCGCTCCCCTCGAACTTCGAGAAGCTGCGCAACCAGAACCTGCTCGACGCCAAGTCGCACAACTTCACCGGCGCGTGGAAGGACGGCTACACCGGCACCGGCATCACCGTCGGCGTCCTCGACGGCGGTACCGACTTCGGCCACCCGGACCTGCTGAACACCTGGCAGACCTGGTCCGGCCAGACCGGCGCCAAGGCCGGCTGGAACGGCTGGCCCAAGGCCTTCGACCCGTACGGCACGCAGCAGTGGCTGTTCGCCCCGGACCAGATCGACCAGGGCCTGTCCTGGTACGTGAAGACCGACGCGGCGACCTGTACTCCGGCCGCCGGCGAGTGCTCGGTCAACTTCGCCACCAAGACCGGCCCGTCGCGCAACTTCTCCGCACCCAGCGGCACGGTCGAGCACAGCTACGACTTCCCGGCCGCGTGGAGCAAGTCCGGCAAGGTCCGCCTCGGCAGCCACCCGGACGACCACCTGCTCCAGCTGTACGGCGAGCGCCCGGCGTTCCTGCTCACCGACCCGCACACGGCCGGTGTGTACGACACCATCTACGCCGACCTCGACAACGACCACTCGTTCGCGGACGAGAAGCCGGTCAGCAAGGCCAGCCCGGCGTCGTACCGGGACATGAACGGCGACGGCTACACCGACATCTCCGGTGGACTGCTGTACTACATCTCCGACGGCGCGACCCCGCTTCCGGGCGGTCTGGACGCGTTCGGCGGCGAGGGTACGCCGTTCGGCCCGGGCGAGGTGGTCGCCTGGACGGGTGACTTCGACCCGTCGATCGAGGGCCACGGCACGCTGACCGCGTCGAACATCGTCGGCCAGGCGGTTGCCAACGGCAAGGCGCCGGCTTTCAAGGACATCGCCGGTGGCAAGTACGCGGGCGCCGTACTGGGTGGTGCTCCGAACGCGAAGCTCGCGCCGTTCGGCGACATCTACCTCGGCTTCGCCTTCTCCACCCAGTTCGGGTACTTCCTGACGTCTCGTCAGGGCGTCGACGTCACCTCGAACTCGTACGGGCAGTCGGCGATCGACAACGACGGCTGGGACGCGGCGTCGCAAGAGGCCGACGTGATCCACAACGGCGGTAAGACGACGCCGCTGTTTTCCACGGGTAACGGTGCTCCCGGCTTCGGTACGACCGGATCGGCGGCTCCCACCGCCGGCATCGAGGTCGGCGCGTCGACGCAGTTCGGCGGCACCGGCTGGGACTCGATCATCCGGACCAAGCAGATCAACGACAACGACGTGATGGTCTGGTCGAACCGTGGCTTCGGCGCGAACGCGACCAACGGTGTCGATGTGGTTGCCGACGGCGCCTATGCGCCCGGTGACGCGACACTGAACACCGTGCTCGACGGCCGGAACGCGTGGACCACCTGGGGTGGTACGAGCCGGTCGACACCAGTTGCGGCCGGTGCGACCGCACTGGTCTACCAGGCGTACAAGGCGGAGCACGCGGGCGCAGTACCGGCTGGGTTCTACTCGACGGCGAAGAACCTGCTGAAGAGTTCCGCCCAGGACCTCGGGTACGACTCGAACATCCAGGGCTCCGGCTCGATCGATGTCGGCAAGGCGGTCCGCAGCGCGGTCGGTACCCGCGCCTCGGTCAGCCCGACGCAGTGGCGGGTCGGCGACTACCGCGGTACGGAGTACCCGGTGTTCGCGAACGTGATCGCGCCTGGCGGGACGGACTCGCAGAAGTTCACGGTCAGCGGCCCGGGTGTCTGGGACGTCAGCGACCGGCAGCTGGTCCGTACGGCGAACGACACGTTCTCGTTGAGCAGCAAGGATCTGAAGCAGGAGAGCACCGGCAACTTCAACGCGCCGGACTATCTGGTCGACCTGACCAGCAAGGTGAAACAGCACAAGGACGCCGACCTGATGGTGGTCAAGCTGGAGTACCCGCGCGAGCAGTTCGACGCGAACAAGGACTACACCGAGGACCAGGCGTGGCGGTTGCTCACCTACAACTGGACCGACGTGAACGGCGACGGCAAGCTCTGGAAGGATGCCGACGGCAACGGAGTCGTCAACCACACGGACAAGACGACCAGCTCCAACATCGACGGCTTCCTCGACCTCGACTTCGCCAAGTCGGAGATCGAGCAGGGTGAGTACGGCCGGTTCATGTACCACCGGGCCGGCGCGAACGCGTTGCAGTCGTGGGTCCGGGATCCGTACTCGCGGATGGCTGATGGTGTGTTCCTCGGTCTGCAGCACTCGACCAAGAACGCCGCCATCCGGGTGACGAACTTCAAGATCTCGATCGACTGGTACAAGAACAGCGACTGGAAGTGGATCACCACCTCCGGCCGGTCGAAGGACGGCTCCGTCACCGCGTCGATCAAGGTGCCGGCGGGAGCGCCGTACGGGATGTACTCCGGCGCGGTCGTGCTGACCCGCGGCTCGGACTCGATGGTCGTGCCGGTGTCGGTCGCGGTGGCCGCCAAGGCGACGCAGGACGCGACCGGGAAGATCGTCGGGACGACGACGTTCGGTGGTTCGGATGTCGCCGAGGCGCAGAAGAACTACACGTACAACAACGGTTCTGTCTTCGGCGCCAACGACTGGGGCTGGCGGGCCGAGTCCGGCGACTGGCGGTTCTTCTACTACGACGTACCGAAGACGCCGGCCGACGGGACCAAGCTGCTGGCCAACACGACCTGGGAAGGCACGGGTCCGTACACGGATCTCGACACCTTGATCATGGGTCGTTCGGAGAACCACTTCCAGCTCTTCCCCGACTCGGTGTTCGGTGCGCCGTACACGATCGACACGGTCGGGAAGAGTCCGAACACCAACATCCGGGCGGGTGTCTGGCGGTTCGACACCGCGACCGGTGGTCCGGCCGACTTCGTGACGGCACCGGCGCAGGAAGGCCTGCAGGCGCTGGCGGTCCACCAGGTCGGCTGGCAGGGCGATGCGTTCAACACGCCCTTCAAGGTGCAGCTCGGATCTGCTTCGGTGTCGCCGTCCTCGGTTGCTGTTGCCGCGGCGACTGACTCGGGCAGCTTCGACGTGAACTTCGAGTCGAGCGTCGCGCTGGACGGTCTGAAGGCCACCGCCTTCGGCCTCAGCCAGCCGAGCACGACCACCGAGACGGCCCACCAGGACGACCCGAACGATCCGTCGACGGCGAGCGTGAAGAAGAACATCACGCTGAACCACGCCTCCCGGCTGAGCGTCAGCACCGCCCTGGACTCCAACGACCTCGACCTGTTCGTGGTCCGCGACGCCAACAACGACGGCGTCTTCTCCCCGTCGGAGATCGTGGCCTCCTCGACCTCCGGCACCGCCAACGAGTCCGTCAACCTGGTCAGCCCACCCGACGGCAACTACCAGATCTGGGTCCACGGCTTCGCGGTAGCCGGCACCCCCGCCTTCACCCTGAACGTCAACGCAGTCCAGGGCAACGACCTAACAGTCACAGGCATCCCCACCGGCCCGCTGCCGGCAGGCACCCCGGTAACCCTCCACGTCACCTACAACAAACCAATGACGGCAGGCCAGACCTACAAGGGCGAACTCCTCCTAGGCCCAACCTCAGCCCCGTCCGCGCTGTCAGTTCCCATCACCATCAACCGCAACTAACAACAAACCAGCACCGAACAACAACCCACCCCAGGACGACCTGGGGTGGGTTGTTGTTCGTCCACCGGAAACATCCGGAAACCCCAAGCGTTACAGGGTTTCCGAAGATTGGCGGGTTGTTGCAGTTTGCTTGGTGCCGTGGGGTTCGGATGCTAAGTTCCAGGCGGCGCTGGTGGGGTCGGGGGACCCCAGGGTCTGTGCAGGTCACCTACGCCCCAGGGGGATCCATCATGGCCGCGTCCAGGCTGTCTTCTCGTGCTCGCCGCAACCGGGTTCGTACCGCGAAACTCGTGGCGATCGGCATCGCCTTGGCGGTGCCCTTGGCCGGCATCGGACCGGCGATCCAGGTGGCTCCGGCGGCCGCCGGTACGCCGACTGTTCCGCAGGCGGCGATGGTGGGTCGAGGTGAGGCCTCGGCGCCGGCTCAGAAGCTCGGGTCGGGGAAGATGCCACCGGCGCCGGTACCGAAGAACACGGTGAAGCCGCCGTCGTTGCGGTCGATGTTCCCGCTGAGTGAGGCGAAGCCTGTCGACCCGTCCGCCACGCAACCGGCGCCGAAAGATGTTGCGGCGTTGCCTTTGCCGCCGTCGGCGGTGAAGGGCTTCGATGCGAAGACGAGTCGCGAGGTGACGGAGAAGCGGGACCGGTTCACTCAGACGTTCGCCAATGCGGACACGAGTGAGACCACGGTCATCTCGCCGGCGCCGCTGAACTTCAAGAAGGCGGACGGTACGTGGGCGGACATCGATCCGAACCTGCAGCCGGCCGACCCGGGTGGCTGGGAGGCGATCTCGACTGAGCTCTATTCGTGGATCGCGCCGAAGGCGGATGCGGACCCGGTGGCCCGGATCGAGCTGGGCGAGGGGCATGACGTCGGTTGGGGCGTGTCGGGCGCGACGGGTGTCGCTGGGCAGATGTCGGGTAACAAGGTCGTGTTCCCGGACTTCTTGGCCGATGCGGATCTGGAGTTGGAGTCGCAGCCGCGGGGGATCAAGGAGACGATCGTCCTCAAGTCGGCGGCCGCTGCCCGCTCGCATGTCTTCCCGCTGAACCTGTCGAGCAACCTGACGGCGGCGCTCGTGGGCCGAGAGGTCGTACTGACTGACGAGCGCGGAGTGGAGCGCGCGCGGATTCCCGCGGGCACGATGGAGGACTCGAACGCTGTCGACGGCCATGCAACCTCTGAAGCTGTGACGTATGAGCTCGTCACGGTCGCAGGTCGGCCTGCGCTGAAGGTCACGGCGGACAGTGCGTGGCTGGATGATCCGGCCCGGGTGTTCCCGGTACGAATCGATCCGACCGTGATTCCTACGGATCGGATTACGCCGAACTACGCGGTCAGCGCGGGAGTAAACGGCTCTGTCACTGGCGCGGACAGCCTGCAGATCGGCTGTCGCCCCGCGTCGGGGAACACTTGCTCAGGCTCGGGCTGGGATGCGTTCACGTCGCTGCTGTATTTCCCGAACCTGGTTGATGCGTTCCGGTACGACACGATCACCGCGGCTCAGCTGGAGGTGTACAACTACCAGGCTGACACGTGCTCCTCGCGGGCGGTTGAGGTGTACGGCGCGATGGCGGGCTGGTCGGGGACGCCGTTGCCTCAGTTGAAATACCCGGGACCGGCGCTGACGCCCTCTGTGATCGCGGCGAACAGTTTCTCGCGTGGTTACGTCTCGAACGCGTCAGGGACGACCACGTGCGAGCCGAGGTACGACGCGCTCGAATTCAACGGGGCCGGTATCGGGTGGTTGCAGAGCTTGGTGGACGGCAAGCGGTCGAACTTCGGGTTCGCGATGCTGGCCAACAAGCGCACCGATCGGTACTCGTGGAAGAAGTTCGCGGGGATCAATACCGCGAACCCGCCGAAGCTGGCGGTGACGCACTCGCCGTACCACGCCGAGTACTTGTTCCGGCAGCAGAACCCGGCTGATTACGTGCTGCAGGACAAGAACGGCAAGTTCCCGATGACGATCACGAACCTCGGGAACTTCACCTGGCAGCCGGCCACCGACTACATGAGCTACCGCGTCTTCACGACGACCGGTCACCGGGTGGATGTGACGTCGCTGGCGACGCCGGTGACGACCTCGGTTCCGCATGGCGGCAAGATCAATCTGGATGTCGCGGTGGGAGCATTGCCCGGTGGCCCCAATGGTTTGAGATATCAGATCGAGTTCACGATGGTTCATCGGGATTCATCGGTTCACAAGTGGTACACCGACTGGGGAGTCCTGCCCAAGGCCAAGCTGATCGCGGTGTACAACATCCCGCCGTTGGTGAATCCGGCCAAGGTGTGGCCGTTGAACGGCGCTCAGGCCTACAGCCTGACGCCCCAGGTGTGGGCGGATGCCATCGATCCGGACGCGCCGGAGAGCACGTTGAAGTACATGTTCGAGCTCTGCAGGACCGTGGGCGGTCGTACGCCGGTGTGCTTTGCCGATCCGGCCTTTTCGTCGTCGAAGACGCGGGTGATCAAGCCTGGGGAGCTGGAGTGGAACGGCGAGTATCAGTGGAGTTTCTACATCCAGGACAACGACGGTGCGGTGACGCAGAGCCCAAAGATCACGTTGTTCACCGATGTTCCGCAGCCGTCGATCACCTCGCATCTGGCGAACAATGACGGCAAGTCGCAGGACAAACCGTACGATCCGGCGATCGGGAACTTCACGGCGTCGGCGCTGGACGTCGTCGTGCCGGTTGCGGGGCCGGAGCTGAATGTGGCTCGGACGTACAACAGTCTTGATCCGCGGCGCGACGGCTTGTTCGGTGCGGGGTGGTCGAGCCGTTACGACATGCGGCTGGTGATCGAGACCGACGGTGGCAACGCACTGGTGAACTATCCGGATGGCCGGCAAGTGCGGTTCGGCAGGTATTCCGACAGCGCGTTTATCGCGCCACGTGGTACCAAGTCGGTGCTGACGTCGGCCGGGGCGAATGGGCCGTGGACGCTGCAGATCGCGGCTGGTACGAAGTACGAGTTCGCTGCTGGTACGGGCAAGCTGAGCAAGATCTACAGCACTCAGGGTAAGCCGCTGGCGTTGACCTATCGGGCGAACGGGACGTTGGAGACGGCGGCCGGCCAGGACGGCGCCGGCCGCAAACTGACCTTCAACTGGACCGCTGACAACAAACACGTCGCCTCGGTCAGTACCCAACCGGTCGGTGGGACCCCGTTGACGTGGACATATGAGTACGCCGGCGACACATTGACGAAGTCGTGCAATTCGGAGCAGGAGTGCACGACCTACGGCTCACAGCAAGGTTCGCACTATCGCAGCGCGGTGCTGGACAGCAAGCCTGACGGCTACTTCCGGATGTCGGACGACGGCGGCGACAACGACGCCACGAACGAGATCGACATCGTCGAGGGCGACAAGTTCGGCAGCTACGAAGGCGTCCAGTTCGGTCAGGACAGCGCACTGGCGGCCGTCGGCGACACCGACAAGTCAGTGAAGTTCACCACCGGCTCTTTCATGAAGCTTCCGGGCGGTATTGCAACCCGGAGCCGTGACGAGGCTGTCGAGTTGTGGTTCAAGACGACCGGTACTGCGGTTCAGCCTCTACTGGGCTATCAAAAGCAGAATATTCGCGGTGATTTGCTCGGCGGTATGCCAGTGCTCTATGTCGGTAGTGACGGCAAGTTGCGGGGACAGTTCTGGCATGGCTCCGCCGCGCCGATGTCCTCGAGTTCAGCGGTCAATGACAACCAGTGGCATCACGTCGTGCTGAGTTCGATGGGCTCTCGGCAGTCCCTTTACCTGGATGGCGTCGCGATCGGCACGATCACTGGCAGTGTGGTTGATCATGAGCAATTCGGGTGGAACTACATTGGTCGAGCCTCCGCTGTGGCGCCGACCGCGTGGCCGGCGTACGGGAGTGCCACGACGCAGTACTTCCGTGGCCAGATCGACGAGGCCGCGGTCTACTCGCACCCGCTGACGACGAGGGAGGTCGTGACTCATTGGCAGCAGGGCCGGAACGCGGCTGACCAGCTGAGCTCTATCACCTCGGCGGCCGGCCGAAACACTGCTGAGATCGAGTACAACCCGGCCAAGGATCGAGTCCACCGGTATGTCGATGTCAACGGTGGTGACTGGACCATCGGCGATCCGGAAACCACCGGCTCCGACGACGACCTATTGCGCACGGTCAACGTCACTGGTCCCGGTGGTGCTTCGTATGTCTATGAGTACGACGGGTTGGGTGGTTGGCTGCTGCGTACCGGTCGGCCTAAGGCGGCAGACACGCATAAGCCGTGGACGCCTGAAACCACGCCGCATTGGCCTGAGGACTACTCGGTTCGCAGCTTCACCCACGACAAGACCGGGCAGCTGACGAAGGTCACCGGTGAATCCGGCGGCGAGGTCAGCATGACCTACGACGATCGCGGCAACGTGATCTCCACCAAGACCTGCCGTACAGCGCCGGCGACGGACTGCCGGACGGAGTACAGCACCTTCCACGCGAACGCGGCGTGGCCGCCGCTGGATCCGCGGTGGGACAAGCTGGCCGCGTTCCGCGACGGCCGTTCTGCGAGCGCGACCGACGACACGTACAAGCGGAACATGAACCTGACGTTGTCGGGTGATGTCGCGTCGGAGTTCAGCCCGGACGGTGGGCTGAAGACGTACGCCTACACCGACGGTGTGCAGACCGGTCCTGACGGGAAGCCGATGCCGCCGGGGCTATTGAAGACCGCGACGGTCAAGATGAGTTCGTCGGTGACGTCGTCGACGAACTACCTGTACAACGAGCACGGTCAGCTGATGCAGTTGACGGCTCCGTCGGGGCTGGTCACGAAGTACACCTATGACGAAATCGGGCGGAAGAAGACCGAGACGCAGGTCTCGGATACCTACCCGAGTGGCGTCACGACGACCTACGAGTACGACAAGATGTCGCGGGTCACGGCCATCACCGGACCGGTGACGACGGATGCGGTGACCGGTGAGCAGCACCAGCAGAAGGCCGATCTCGAGTATGACGACGACGGCAACGTCACGAAGACGACCGCGCGGGATCTGAAGACCTCGGACGAGCCGCGGGTTTCGACGCTGGAGTACGACGACCGCAACCGGGTGTCGCACACGACCGATGCCGACGGCAAGGAGTCCCAGCAGGGGTACGACGCGGCCGGCAACAGGACCTGGTCGGAGGACGCGAACGGGAACCGGTTCGAGTACAAGTACAGCGACCTCAACATGCTGACCGAGGTCTGGGACATGAACCTCCCGGTCGACCCGAACAACCCGCCGGCCGGCGAGCCGCGCGAGGGCGTCGACTACACCGTGCGGTCCAAGACCCAGTACGACCCCGCTGGGCGCAAGTCCGCGGAGATCGACGCGATGGGCAGGGTCGTCAAGTACGTCTACAACGCCGACGACAGTCTGAAGACCAAGACTCTGATCGGGTTCCACAACCCGGACGGGACGACGCGCGACGTCGTTCTGGAGGACAACTCGTACGATGCCGCGGGCAATCGCGTGAAGCTGGTCACGGACAACGGCAAGTCGACCACGGCCTACACGATCGACGTTGCCGGCCGGGTGGCGACCGAGGCTGCCGACCCCATGGGGCTGAACCGGAAGTCGACCTACACGCACGATCTGGCCGGCAACATCATCAAGGAGGAGACGACCGGCGGCTGGTCGAACGCCGACGTCGCCGGCCCGACCGCTGTCACTGACGTCACCGGCTACGTCTTCGACGCCGCCGGACGGCGAGTGTCGCAGACCGTGGACAACACCGGCGGCGCTCAGCTGACGACCTCGTGGACGTTCGATCAGCGGGGATTGTCGACGTCGATGACGACACCGCGCGGCAACACCGCCGGCGCGGTGAAGGCCGACTTCACCACCACCTACAGCTACGACGAACTGGGCCGTCAGGTGAAGACGGTCGCTCCAAAGGTCAAGGCCGAGCAGAACGGTGGTACGCCGGCTGATGTGCAGCCGACCGCATTCATCGGATACGGCGCGTTCGGGCTGGCGACGTCGTCGAAAGATGCCCTGGGTAACGTCGTGAAATCGACGTTCGACAAGCTCGGTCGCCCGGTGGAGGTGTCTGCGCCGCAGTACACGCCGCCGGGTGGGCAGGCGATGACGCCGAAGTCAACGTTCGAGTACGACGCCGTCGGAAACGTGCTCGCGCAGGTGGACGAGCGGGGGAACGCGACCCGGTTCACCTACGACCATCTGAACCAGCAGGTCCAGATCGACGCGCCGGGCAAGACCAACGCCGACCGGGCGATCACGAAGCTCACCTACACCCCGATGGGCGACATCGCCTCGACGACCGATCCGCTGGGGGCGGTGAAGAAGCTCACCTACGACGATCTGGATCGGGTGGTCACGTCGACGGATGTCGAGCGCAAGCCCGTGGCGGGCAACTTCGTCACGCGGCTGACGTACGACGACCAGGACAACGTGGTGAAGGCGCAGACACCGTCCGGTGCAGTTGCGACGAGTACCTACGATGCGCTCGGGCAGATCACTCAGTCCAACGACCCGAACGGCGTGATCACGAAGCTCGGGTATGACTACGCCGGCCGACAGGTCCGGAGTACGGATGGCATGGGGCGCAGCAGCGTCGCGGCGTACGACCGGGTCGGGCAGTTGATCGCCTCGAAGACTCTGGACGCGGCCAATACCGCACTCGGTACGACCCAGTTGGCCTACGACGCGGACGGCAACCTGATCTCTTCGACACCGGCGAGCGGGAAACGGCCGACGACCTACACCTACGACGCCGCAGGCCGGCTGACCCAGCAGGACGATCCGGTGACGGCGACGGATTCGATCACCATTGGGTACGGGTACGACGCTGCCGGGAACCGCACCCGATACACGGACGGCCGAGGGAACTCGACGGTCTACACCTTGAACTCGCTCGGCCTGACAGAGAAGGTTGTCGAGCCGTCGACGACGGCTCACCCGGCCGTCGCGGACCGCACCTGGACAGCGTCGTACGACGCAGCCGGCAACTCGATCTCGATGCTGTCGCCAGGTGGCGTGCTGCGGACCCGGACCTTCGACGCGGCCGGGCGGCTGACCAAGGAAGAGGGCACCGGCGCGGAGGTCTCGACCGCGACACGTGACCTGACCTATGACCTGGACGGGCGCCTGGCGACCTCAAGTTCACTCGATGGCGCAAACCTCTACTTCTACAACGACCGGGGCATGCTGCTCCGCGCCGATGGACCGTCGGGTACATCGACCCAGGGGTACGACGCGGACGGTCAACTGACTCAACGCATCGATGCCGCGGGGACGGCCGACTTCACCTACACGAACGGCCGCCCGACGACAGTGACCGACCCGGTCACGCGGGCGGTCCAGACCCTCGGCTACAACCTCGCCGGCCAACTGAGCACGATCGACTACGGCAGTAGCCGAATCCGGACGATCGGCTACGACGCCTTCGGCCGCATGAACTCGGACGCGCTCAAGGCCGGCGCTGCCGCGGTTTCCTCCATCGCTTACGGCTACGACGCCGACAACAACGTCACCTCGAAGAAGACGACGGGTGTAGCCGGTGCTGGTGACAACATCTACGCCTACGACCAGCTCGGCCGCCTGACCTCGTGGACTGTGGGCACCAAGACCACCGAGTACGGCTGGGACGCCGCCAGCAACCGCACCAAGAACGGCACGAAGCTCGCCACATATGACGAGCGGAACCGCCTGATCAACGACGGCACCTCGACCTACACCTACTCAGCACGCGGCGCGCTACTGTCCAAGGTCGCAGGGGCAACGACCGAGGCGTTCACTTTCGACGCCTTCGACCGGATGATCCGCAACTCCGACCGCGACTTCACCTACGACGCTCTAGATCGCCCAGTCCAGGCCGGCACATCGAAGATGCGCTACGACGGCTTCAGCGACGAGGTCGTCTCGGACGGGACCCAGTTCTTCGGCCGCAGCGCCAGCGACGGCCTGCTGGCCGTCGGCTACGACACCACCAAACGCCTGGTCCTGGCCGACCGCCACGGCGACGTCTTCGGCGGCTTCGACCCCACCGACACCACTCTGGCCACCGGTCTGCCCGACTCCCGCACCTACGACCCGTTCGGCAACTCAATCTCAGCCAACGGCCTCAAGTACCGAGTCGGCTACCAAGGCGACTGGACCGACCCCCGCTCCGGCGACGTCAACCAGGGCGCCCGCTGGTACAACACCGACTCCGCCACCTTCAACTCCCGCGACACCATGACCTACAACGCGGGCGTCTCCTCGGCAGTCCCCAACCTCTACGCCTACGCAGGCGGCAATCCCCTCACCTTCAACGACCCTGACGGCCACGCGCTGCAGGACCCCAGCGA
>NZ_JBITDB010000011.1:0-191581 GCF_044453825.1 Kribbella sp. NPDC051620 | reverse complement strand
CCCGGCCCGGCGCGCGCGGGCCCGCGCCGCCTCCTCCCCCCAGACCCCCCGCGCCCCCCCCCCCCCCGCGGCCCGCCCGCCCCCCCCCCCCCCCCCCCCCCGGGCGGGGCGCGCCCCCCCCCCCCCCCCCCCCCCCACCTCCGGAAACGCCACCCGCCCCTCCCCACCCCGCCTTCCTTCCCTGAGCCCGACCACAGACAAATCTGCGGCCTCTCTCCCACCCCGCCTTCCTTCCCTGAACCCGGCCGCAGGCAAATCTGCGGTTGAGGACGATGACGGCTTAGTGTTGTGAAAATGAGGATTGTCTCTCTGCTGCCGTCGGCCACCGAGATCTGTTTCGCTCTCGGGGGCGGCGACGACGTGCTCGGCGTGACCTTCGAGTGCGACTACCCGGCCGAGGCGCGGACCCGGCGGATCGTATCCACCACCAGCCTCCCCGAAGGTCTCACCCCGCTCCAGATCGACACCGCCGTCCGCGAACGGGTCGCCGCCGGCGAGGACCTCTACAAGCTCGACCGCGACGCTCTCCGCGGCATCGACCCGGACCTCGTCATCACCCAGGACCTCTGCCAGGTCTGCGCGATCGACGTCGACGACGTCGAGGAGGCGCTGTCCTACCTCGGCTGCCAGGCCGAGGTGGTGACCACCGACCCGCACGACCTCGACGAGGTGTTCGATTCGATCGAGGTGATCGGCAACGCCATCGGCCGCCCGGCGGGCCGGTTCGTCGAGGACCTGCGCAAGCGCCTGGCGAAGGTCCGCATCCAGGGCAGCACCCGGGTGATGCTGCTCGAGTGGACCGACCCGCCGTTCGCCCCCGGCCACTGGATCCCGGAGATGATCGAGTACGCCGGTGGCGTGAGCGTCCTCGGCACGGCCGGCCTCCGCTCCGTACGCACCACCTGGCCCGCCATCGAGGCGGCCCGCCCGGAGGTGATCGTCTCGGCCCCCTGCGGCTTCGACCTGGACGCCGCAACCGCCCTCACCCAAGAGCTGCTCGACAACGGAGCGCTTCCACCCGCAGTACCGGTCTGGGCCGTAGATGCCAACGGCTGCTTCGCGCGCCCCGGCCCCCGCCTAGTCGACGGCGTAGAAGCCCTGGCCGCCCTCCTCCACGACAGCCCAGTGGACCCAACCGTCGCACGCCGCCTCAGATAACGTCACCTGTATGACTGACGTGCAGGTGGTGCGGGTGTTCGCCGATCCGGCCGGCAACTTCGGCAACAAGCTCGGGGTGGTGCTCGACGGCGCCTCGATCCCCGATCCGGCCGACCGGCAGCAGCTCGCCGCCGAGCTCGGCCACCCCGAGACGATCTTCTTCGACGATCTCGAGCGGGCCGACTTCAAGATCTACACCCCGGCGGTGGAGCTCCCGTTCGCCGGTCACCCGTCGGTCGGCGCCGCCTGGGTGCTCACCCGCGAGCTGGGCAAGGCTCCCGCCGTACTACGGCCTCCGGCCGGCGAGGTACCCACCTGGCAGGACGGCGACGACGTCTGGGTCCGTGGCCCCCTCGCCTCCGCACCGCCCTGGTGGCATGAACGCCTCGACTCCCCTGAGACCGTCGACCAGCTCACCGGCCCACTCACGCCGGAGCAGGACGCGACCCAGCTCTGGGCCTGGGAAGACGAGCAGGCCGGCACCGTCCGGGTCCGCGTCTTCGCTCGCCGCTTCGGCATCGCTGAGGACGAGGCCTGCGGCTCCGCCTCCATGCGTCTGGCCGCCGCGCTCGGCCGCCGCCTCACCATCCACCACGGCAACGGCTCCCTCGTCCTCGCTCAGCCCGGTCCCCCGTCGTACGCCGAAGTCGGCGGTCGGGTCGTCAAGGACTGACGGGTTCGCAGACGCACAGCTGAAGCTGCGCATCGGCGGCGAACGGCCGACCGGACCAGTCGCCGAAGCGTTCGACCAGCCGAAGGCCGCCGAGCGAGACGAGCAGCGGCAGCTCCCGCGGAAAGATGCTCCTGATCTCGAGCGGTACGACGACGAAATCGGGCTCGGAGTCGGTCGAGAGGTACCACGTCCCGCGGGTGACCTGCGCGGGCGAGTCGTAGATCTCAGCGACATCGACACTGACGCTGCCACGGTCAGGATCCACGAACGACAACGCCTCCCGGGTACGCCGTACGCCATCGGCCTCGGCCAGCAGGCGCACGCTCGGGTTGAAGACATCGAAGACGAGCCGTCCTCCGGATGCCAGGTGTCGTCGTACCGACTGGAAGCAGCTCACCAGATCCTCGGCCTCTTGCAGATGCAGGAGCGAATTGGCCGTGATGAACACGAAGTCGAAGGTGCGGCCCAGCTCGAAGGCCCGCATGTCGCCCTGGATCCACTCCACCGCTACACCGCGCTCGTCCGCCTTCCGCTGAGCTTCCGCCAGCATCTGCGACGAGAAGTCCAGGCCGACGCACGGATGCCCGTCGGCCGCGATCGGGATCAGTTTGTGCCCGGTGCCGCACCCGAGTTCCAGTACGCTCCCGCCTTGCCGATCGGCCTCGGCCCGGTAGAAATCGACGGCCGGACCGCCCGGGAACATCAGGTCGTACAACCTCGCGTGCGAGTAGAACTCATCACTCATCAAGCTTGCTCCAGACTTTGCGCAGGGCTCTCGCGGCGTCGCCTTCGAGACCGGCGGCGTCCAACGTCTCCCCCAGCTCGTCGAACTCCGGGCCCCAGCGCCACGCCACGCTCCGCAGCGCCTCGGGCAACCCCGGATCCTTCAACGACCCCGCATCTGCCCGGACCTGTTGAGCCGTCAACGCCTCTGTCACCCCATGCTTCTCCGCCAATTGAAAAGCCAGCACGGCAAGTGCCGCCTTTCCCTTGTTGTAAAGGGCATAGGCCGACTTGGCGGCCGAGGCAGCTCCCACTGTATCCCCGACGACCATGGGAGTCACCGCAGTTTCGGTCCACAGGTCGGCGGCTGCAGCGGCGGCGGAGCCAGAGAGCATCAGATGGGTCGGACTCGGGCCGCCGGTGGGTGGTGGGCCGACTACGCCCGCGTCGACGAAGGTTGCGGCAGGCAACGCGTCCTGCGCAGCCTGGAGCGACTTCGGGGAGAGGGGGTTGGCCTCGATGTAGATGCCACCGAATCCGGCCGCGCCTACCTGGCGCGCGACCTCGACGGCGCCTTGGGGTGCGCAGGAGCAGAGCACGACCTCGGCTGAGCCGACCGCGTCGGCGAACGTAGTACCGATCAATCCGGCGGCCTCGGCGCGCTCGACCGATGCTTGGCTGCGGCCGGACGGGGCCCAGCGGACTTCGTGGCCGGCAGCAACCAATTGCTTCGCCAGCTGGGATCCCATCGCGCCGGGGTGGAAGACGGCGATTCGCATCAGCACCTCGTTTCAGTCAGTTCTGGCCAAGATATGCCAGTACTGCGAGAACGCGGCGATTGTGTTCGGCATTCGAGTACAGGCCGAGTTTGCCCATGATGCTGGCGACGTGCGTCTCGACCGTGCGCTCGTTGAGCCACAGGCGACGGCCGACGCCGGCGTTCGTGCAGCCCTCGGCCATCAACGCGAGCACCTCCTTCTCGCGTGGCGTCAACGCGGCAAGGCGATCGGCCCGTCCCAGTAGCCGCCCGACGACCTCGGGATCCAACGCCGAACCGCCCGCGGCAACCCGGGTCAGCGCGTCCAGGAACTGGTCGACATCCAGCACCCGATCCTTGAGCAGATACCCGAATCCGCCGGTGCTCACCAGCTCCACCGAGTGCCGCGTCTCCACGTGCTGCGACAGCAACACGATCCCCAGTTCCGGGTACGACGTCCTGAGCTGTCGCGCCGCCCGAGCGCCATCATCGGTGTGGTCGGGCGGCATCCGGATGTCGATCACCGCCAGATCCGGCGTGGTCTCAGCCACCACCGTCAACAGGCTCACGGCGTCGCCGGCCCGCCCGACCACCTCGTGCCCCGCATCGTCGAGCAGCCGCGCAAGCCCCTCGCGGAACAGCGCCGAGTCCTCCCCGATCACGATCCGCATGGCAGTACCGCCTCGATCGTCGTACCGCGCCCAGCCGGACTGTTCATCGACAACGACCCGCCGACCGCCGCAACGCGATCCACCAACCCACTCAACCCAGAACCAGGCCTCGGCATCGCACCCCCACACCCATCGTCCTCGACGCGGATCCGGACATCATCAGCCGACTGCGCCACCCGTACCGCGATCGACGTCGCCCGCGAGTACTTCGCCGCGTTGGCGACCGCCTCGGCCGCCACGAAGTACGCCGTCGTCGCCAGGTCCTCGGGCAACTCCCCCGGCCCGATGTGCAGCTGAACGGGGATCGGCAACGTCTGTGTGATCGCCGTGAGCGCCGCGTGCAACCCGTCATCGAGGCTCGTCGGCCGCAGTCCATGAGCGATCTGACGGAGCTCGGCAATCGCCGTCGCCAGCTCGGCAACGCCCTGATCGAGCAGCCCGTTCACGTCGACCGTGCCGTCGTCGAGGTGCCGCTGCGCCAGCCGCATGGCCATGCCGAGCGAGACGAGTCGCTGCTGGGCGCCGTCGTGGAGGTCACGCTCCAGCCGTCGGCGTTCCTGGTCACCGGCCTGGATGAGTCGGGTGCGGCTGGCTTCCACCTCGCGCAGTGCTCCGGCCAATTCGGCTCGCAGGCGACTGACCTCGACGAGACTTGCGGCGCTGGTCGCGACAGCGCGTAGTACGGCGGGACCGGTCTCGCCTTCCAGCAGTCCGATCTGTACGCCGCCGAGCATCACCGGGACACCGCCGCTGATTCCGACCGGGCTGCCTTTGGCGTCGATCAATCCTGCGGCGCCAGGCACCAGCAGGCCGACCCGGAGTGTGGGGTCCCTCAACGCAGTCTGCAGCGACTTCTCCAGCTCCTCCGGCTGGGCCTGGTCGGTGTGGATCCGGCGTTGCAGGTCTTCGATCGCGAGCAGGGCGGCTCGGCGGGGTGGGTAGAGGCGGCGGTCGACCAGGCGTTGCAGTCGCGCTCGCAGGGGTGCCAGTACGAGAGCGCAGGCTGCGGTGGCGATCGCGGCGGCGGTGGCGGATCCCTTGCCCAGGAAGAGTCCCAGGGTCAGGGCGGTCATGGCATAGGTGCCTAGGAGGACGACCATGACGATCGCGTAGGTGACCGTGTCGGCGATCACCCGGTCGACGTCGTACAGGTTGTGGCGGAGCATGGCGACGGCCACCGAGGCGGGCAGGGCGATCAGGGTGGCGATGCCGAAGACCGTCGAGATCAGGCCGGTCTCGCCGGTGAGGAGGATCTCGGACAGGCAGACGAACGGGAACGTGACGACGGCCAGGCCTGCGAGTGAGAGCCATTTGAGTTGGGCTCGCACTCGGCCGGTGGAGCGGCGGAAGCGGACGAAGAGCGAGACGGCGGCGGCGATCAGCAAGGCGAGCATCAGCCCGAAGGCGACCTCGCTGAGCACCCGGATCACCAATGGCGGCCGACCGAAGGGTCTGGGGAGGTCCTCGAGCGGCGCTGGAAAGGGGATCGTCGCAACCGCTCCGAAGCCCTGCTGGGCAAACCCGAGCACCACCAACCCAAGAGTTACCGTCCGCCAGCGCCGTCCCGGAAGCAGTCCGTCGGGGAAGTGCAGCAAGAGCAGAGCAACCGCGATGAAGAGCCACCAGCCGCTCTCGTCGAGCAGTGCGACAACGCGACTGTCGAACGGCAGCGTTTCAGGGTCAGCGACCACGATCGCGTAGTACACGTCACGTGCGGCCAGGAACATGGCGATTGTGCCGACCCACGTGAGCAGGAGGCCGACCAGGTTGCCGGGGACTTTGCGGTTGATGAGTAGACCGAGGAGGGCGATCGCAGTACTGACTCCGCCGAGGGCCACGAAGTTGCGGACGGTGTGCTCGCCGGCCGGGTGCGTGTGCAGCAACCAGCCGCTCCCCGCCGCCATCGTCAGGACGAGCAGGAAGAGGCCGAGCGTCGCCCATCGCGGCCACCGCATGTCGTCAGCGTAAGTCCGGGGCGCCCTCCGCGGCTCCGGGTCAGCACGGAGATCCATCTCCGCGCCCGCTCCGATGTGCCCGCCCGCCCCCTGGCGGTTCGCTGAGAAGGTCCGAAATTCTCCATCAGGGGGTACCCGAGATGTCCACCGAAACCCTAGTCCGCACCGCCACCCCACGCAGGGTCGGCTACGTCGCCCTCGCCCTGGCACTCACCGCGCTGGCCGCCCTCCCCGGCGGCCTGCTCTGGCCCGAGCCGTCCGGCGGCGGCGAGACCTACACGTACGCCGACATCCAGCCGCACCGCGGGCTGTGGTGGGGCCTACTCGTCGCGCTCGCCGCAAACCTGGTCATCAACGTCCCGGCTCAGGCACTGCTGACCGTCTACCTCGTCAAGGCACGCGGCGCCGCCTGGGCAACCGTCGGCGGCATCATCATGTGGATCGGCACCGCCCTGTACGCCGTGGGCGTCGGCGGCTGGGCATCGGCGTACTACTTCGCCACGGCGCCAGGCGTCGACCCGTCGGTGATCGAGCGGATCAACGACGATATGGGACACATCTTCGGCGCGCTCATCCCAGGCTCGCTACTCGTTGCCGTCGGCACCGTTCTCCAGGCGGTCGGGCTGCTGCGATCGCGCGCCGTACCGCGGTGGATCCCGGTGCTCTGGCTCGTCATCGTGGCGACATTCGTCGTCCCCGGCAACGGCGTCGCCGGTCTGATCACCGCCGTACCGATGACCGCTGCCAGCCTCGGTACGGCGTACTACGCCTGGAAGAAGACGTCTGTTTAAGCGCGGCCGTCGAAGAGCTTGGTCACCGAGCCGTCCTCGAAGACCTCGCGGATGGCTTGGCTGATCAGCGGCGCGATGGTCAGCACGGTCAGCTTGTCGAACTCGCGCTCGGCCGGGATCGGCAGCGTGTTGGTGACGATCACCTCGGTGGCCTGGCAGTTCTTCAGCCGGTCGACCGCCGGGCCGGACAAGATGGCGTGCGTCGCCGCGATCACCACGCCCGCGGCGCCGTCGGCCATCAGCGCGTCGGCCGCCTTGGTGATCGTACCGCCGGTGTCGATCATGTCGTCGACCAGGATGCAGACCCGGCCCTTGACCTCACCGACGACCCGGTTGGCGACCGTCTCGTTCGGCCGGTCGATGTCGCGGGTCTTGTGGATGAAGGCCAGCGGCGCGTTGTTCAGCCGGGCCGACCACTGCTCGGCGACCTTGATCCGGCCGGCGTCCGGCGAGACCACGGCGAGTTGCTGCTCGCCGTACTTCTCCCGCACGTAGTCGGTCAGGATCGGCAGCGCCATCAGGTGGTCGACGGGTCCGTCGAAGAAGCCCTGGATCTGCGAGGTGTGCAGGTCGACGCAGATCAGCCGGTTCGCGCCGGCCGTCTTGAACAGGTCGGCCATCAGCCGGGCCGAGATCGGCTCCCGGCCGCGGTGCTTCTTGTCCTGCCGGGCGTACCCGTAGAACGGCAGCACAACGGTGATCCGCTTGGCCGACGCCCGCTTCAGCGCGTCGACCATGATCAGCTGCTCCATGATCCACTCGTTGATCGGCGAGGTGTGGCTCTGGATCACGAACGCGTCCGAGCCGCGGACCGACTCCTCGAACCGGACGTAGATCTCGCCGTTGGCGAAGTCGTACGCCGAGGTCGGCACCAGGCCCGACCCGAGCTCCTCCGCGACCTGCTCGGCCAGGGCCGGGTGGGCCCGTCCGGAGAACACCATCAGGTTCTTCTCGGTCGCCCGTTTCATTCCACTCATGGCCAAGCCTCCCGTTACGCCTTCTCGCCAGTGTCGCTCTGTGAACCGTCGAGCGCATCCGATGCGGCGCCGAGCGCCTCCTCGGCGGCCTTCGCCGTCTTCGTGCCGGCCCGCTTGCGGGCGACCCAGCCCTTGATGTTGCGCTGCCGCCCACGCGCGACCGCGATCTCGCCGGCGCCGACCGGCCCGTCGATCGCGCTGCCCGCCGCGATGTAGGCGCCGTCGGCGATGTCGGCCGGTGCGACCAGCACCGAGTTGCTGCCGACGAACGAGTACTTGCCGATGGTGGAGTGGAACTTGTTGACGCCGTCGTAGTTGGCGAAGATCGTGCCGGCGCCGATGTTGGCGCCCTCACCGATCGTCGCGTCGCCGGCGTAGGTGAGGTGCGGGACCTTGGCGCCGTCGGCGATCGAGGCGTTCTTGGTCTCGACGAAGGTGCCGATCTTGCCCTTCACGCCCAGCGTCGTACCGGGCCGCAGATAGGCGAACGGTCCGACTGATGCGCCCGCGCCGATCACAGCGCCGGACCCGTGGGTCCGGATGATCGTCGCGCCCTCGCCGACCTCGATGTCGGTCAGCGTGGTGTCCGGGCCGATCGTGGCGCCGGTGGCGACCTTGGTGGCGCCGTGCAGCTGCGTGTTCGGCAGCAGCGTGACGTCGCGGTCGAGGGTGACGGTGGAGTCGACCCAGGTGGTGTTCGGGTCGACCACGGTGACGCCGGCCCGCATCAGGGTGTCGAGGGTGCGCCGGTTGAGCTCGGCGCGCAGGGTGGCCAGCTGGACCCGGTCGTTCACGCCCTCGGTCTGCATCGCGTCCTCGGTGACGTGCGCGCCGACCCGCTTGCCGTCGCTCTTCGCGATCGCCAGTACGTCGGTCAGGTACAGCTCGCCCTGCGCGTTGTCGGTGGTGATCCGGGTCAGCCCGTCGCGCAGGGTGGCTGCGTCGAACGCGTAGATGCCGGCGTTGATCTCGTCGATCTGCCGCTGCTCGGGCGTCGCGTCCTTGTGCTCGACGATGCCCGCCACGCTGCCGTCGTCACCGGGGATGATCCGGCCGTAACCGGTCGGGTCCGGCACCCGCGCCGACAGCACGGTGATCGCGTTGCCGCTGCGCTCGTGCTCGGCGACCAGCTCCGTCAGCGTCTCCGCCTCGAGCAGCGGGACGTCACCCGACGTGACGACGACAGTACCGTCGAAATCGGCCGGTACCGCGGTGAGGCCGGACCGGACGGCGTCGCCGGTGCCCAACTGCTGCTCCTGGACGGCGGTACGGACTCCGGGGTCGATCTCGGTCAGGTGGGCCTCGACCAGCTCACGGCCGGTACCGACCACGACCACGAGGTGCTCCGGCGCGAGCGCACGCGCGGTGACCACGGCGTGACCGACGAGACTGCGCCCGCCGATCTCGTGTAGCACCTTGGGGAGGGCGGATTTCATCCGGGTCCCCTGCCCGGCGGCCATGATGATGACGGAGGCAGGACGGTGGGAAGTCACTCGGTCTTCTCCTCGAGTTCCCGGCAAGTTCGGCTGGAACAGCTGTCTACGGACACTCGGTACGGTGCCCTGGTCAGCCTACTTGCTCAGCCGGCAGACCCTCGCACGGACTCCACCAGCCGCTCCTCGCTGAAACCGGTGTATTCCTGCATCAGACGGTCCCTGGCAGCGTCGTTGTAGCCGCGACGGGCGACTTGGCGGTAGTACTCCGTGACCGGTCTCACTCCGGCTTTGGCGATCAACTGCTCCACGGCGCGCAGGCTGACGGCCTCGTCGACGGGCTCGTCGTCGTTCGGGAGGCGGGTGAGCTGGGCGAGCTGCTGCTTGGTGAGCTCGTCGCGTTTGGCGGCTCGCTCGGCTCTTGGGAGGGCCTGGAGTTCGGCGTACTGGGCCATGCCCTCGGCCAGCCAGTGTGGCGCTCCGTCGCCGAGTCTGACCGGGAGGAGGTGCATGAGAGCGTGAGTCATTTGCGCTGGGGTGAGCGTGGTTTGGCGGAGTACTACCCATCCTCCGGCGGGCTGGATCTGACCGATGCCTGGACTCAGCATCGCGCGCACCTGGGCCGGCTCGGCGCCGGGCAGGGTCGGCGGGATCTCGGTCAGGACCTGGGGCTCGCGCAGCGCGACGACGTACGGGACGATCTGTAGCTGTCCTGGCCAGATGGCTCTGACTCGCTTGGCCGCCGCCACCGTCTCGTCAGCGAGACGCTGCGCCTTGGCCTGCTGCCCTTGGTTGGTGATGACGACAACGTTGGGCTTGCGTAGTACCGCGATGGGCCCGAAGTCCCACGGCTGCCGGTTGGAGCCGATCTCGTCGTCGAGAGCGCGGTCCGAGGTCATCCACAGACGGCCCTTGCGGATGACATAGCTGTAACCCACATCCGTGGCCGCCTGATCGAGCCTGCTACCCGTCAGCGTGAACCGCATGCTGACCCGGAAGGTACCGACCTGGCCCAACACGTTCTCCCAAGGCTCAGCGCGCCGATAGACCACGCTCATCCCGATCGCCCTGAGATTCCTGAACAACTGCGCCTGCCGCGGCCTCAGCGCCGGCACCACATCCTGCAGAAACAACGTCTCGTTGCCGGTCTCAACAGCAACACCCCGACGAGCCAAACTCGCATCCACCGCACTGGCCAGCACCGGATCCACCTCGCCGGTGCGACTCGGCCACATGGTTGTCAGCGACACCCCACGAGTCGCCTCACTGGTGAGCCGCGCAGTACTGGCCGCCGGCGTGATCGCCAACCACAACCCACCAACCACCACCAACGCCGCAACCACCGGCGTCCACCACACCCCACGCAACCCACGCACGAGCCCCATCGTCACGTACCTATTCGATGTAGCCGGTGCCGGGGTCGACCTGCTTGAGGAACGAACGGATCGACTCTTCTATGGCGGCAGCGCTCAAGGCCGACGCATCGGACGAGGCTGAGCTGAACCCATAGCCGGGATTAGGCCCGGACACCCAGTCGAAGTGGTAGTGCCCGGGCTGGTCGACGCGTACGTCGAACAGTTCGCCGTCGACCTCGACCCGCTCAGCTTCCATAGCAACAGAAGGTAGCCGCTAGGGCGTGACCGTGAGGTCCAACGGCGCGGACAGGAGGAGACTGCTGCCGACCTGGAGTTCGATGACCAGCTCCCACTGTCCGGGCGGGACTGCATAAGCCAGGTCGGGCACCACCGAGGCAGTGCCGATCAAGACGGGTACCGAGCGGGTCTGGTCAGGCTCGACCTCGAACCCAATCAGGGCCAGAGAGTGCGGACCGACGTACCGACCGACCACCTTGCCGGAGCTGTCGGTCACCGCCGAGGACAGCTCGCCGTTGGTGGACAGCACCTGCCTGTACGCCGACCGATTCGTCACCAGCACGTCTCTCGTCGCGTACCGACCAGTCCGGACTGCCAACGGCGACGGAGACTCCACCTCGAGCCCAGCGGATTCAGCCGGTACTCCGCGCAGGTCGTACTGGCGCGCACCCATCCACAGCTCGCCGGCCGGAAAAGTCATCGCACCGACCCGCAACTCCACGAACTCCCCGTACTTCGCATGCAGGGTGGCCGCGATGCCGGTCGCCCAGGCGGCAAGCTCTACGTGAATCCGCTGCTCGGACCGCTCGCTCTCCGGGTCAGGCCAGCCCACGAGCGCATCCGGCGATTCCGCGTACAACCGGCGCAGGTCCACCCGCAGACTCTCCCAACCGGCCATACCTGACGGTACGTCAGCCGATGCCCGCCACCGTCTCGCTGACCCCAGCTCGTACATGCTGCTCGCCGTGTTCGGCGCTCCAGAGGGTGTCCTTGACCGCGCATGCCTGGACCCAGCGGATGACTCGATCGCGGTCGAGCTCAGCGGCGTCCGCGAAGGCGGCCAACTGGTACGGCAGCGTCTTCGCCAGATCCGGCATGGTGTGCCAACGGTCGCGGAGCAGGTTGACGGCGTCGTAGGCGGGATCCCCTGCCCAGCCTTTCGGATCGACCACCAGCCAAGGCTCGCGGCTCGCTTCAAGGATGTTGCTGAAGTTCATATCGCCATGCACCAGCAGATTCGGCTGTTCCTTCGCCAGTTCACGGCAGCTCTCCAGCGCCCGTCCGACGAGCCGATCAGCCAGCTCAGTCCGTACTCTCCCGTACCGCGACTCGATCTCCCGCGCCCATTCATCGGCAACCCCCTTCAGCGACGGAAACTCCCCCACCGCCGGCACCGCCAGCCGCCGATTCAGCCGCCCCGCGACCACCACCCGCTCAACGGCATCCGGCAGATCAGCCAACGAGCGGTGCTCCACCTTCTCCAACACCATCGCGAACACCTCGGCATCGTTCTCCAGCAACCGCACGGCCCCACGCCCCGCCCACACCGCAAGCGCCTTCGGCTCAGCCACATTGCCAGGATGAGGAAACGACACCTTCAAAACAGCAGCCGTCCCATCACCCCTGCGCACCGGTACGACAACCCCGACCGCCCCGTGCATCACCCCACCCGACCACGTCAGCCCCCACCTAGCCAACGCGCGATCAACCAGCCCCGGCAGCGCTTCGAGCCAGTCCCGCCCCCGCTCGCCTTCCCGCCGACTGGTCTCCGCCACCAATGCCCCAGGAACCTCGATCACCACCCCACCCTAGGCTCCCCCCGGGAGGTACCAAGTGACCGTCGACCTGAAATTCGAACTCCTGAAAGCCCTACGCAACAACCGAGCCGCCATGCTCAACAACCTGGCCGACCTACCGGAGTACGACCAACGCCGCCCACTGACTCCAACCGGCACAAACCTGCTAGGCCTCGTCAAACACCTGGCCGGCCTCGAGTACGGCTACCTCGGCGAATCCTTCGACCGCCCACCGCCCCAGCGCCCGACCTGGTTCCGTGACGACCCCTCCACCGAGATCGACATGTGGGCCACCCCAGACGAATCGACCGCCTACATCGTCGACGTTTACCGCCAGGCCTGCGCCCACTCCGACGCCACCATCACCGACCTCGACCTGAACACCCCAGGCCACGTGACTCACTGGGCGCCCGGCCATCAGGACACAACGCTTGGCGTCCTCCTGATCACAATGATCGCCGAGACGGCCCAGCACGCCGGCCACGCGGACATCATCCGCGAACTGATCGAAAAGCCTGTCGTATCCACCCCACGCCGTTCGTAGCGTAGGTGGAGGCGGACACCCGTTCCGCTCGAGCCCGAAGGAGCAGCCATGCCCGAGTACCTCATCTACTTCAACCAGCAGTGGGTAGGCGACCACACCGAAGAATGGTTCGCCGGCCGCGGCCCACTGGCAAGGGCTGTCGTCAATGAGATGAAGGAAGCCGGCGTCTACGTCTACGCCGGCGGCCTGGAGGAGGAAGACGGCCCCGTCTACACCGCCGACCCCACCAGCGGCGAGATCGTCATGACCGACGGCCCCTACATCGAAACCAAAGAATTCCTAGGCGGCTTCGCCCTCGTCAACGTCCCCAACGACGAAACCGCCAAGCTATGGGCAGCCAAGGTAGCGGAAGCCTGCGGCTGGCCCCAAGAAGTCCGCCGCTTCAAACCCCAACCCCGCTCGCCCCAGTACTGAGTCGGGAGTCCTGCTCGAGCTGGGCCGCCCCACGTGATGTCACGATGCGCCTATGACCAAAGGCTTCGCATGCAAAACATTCTCGATCGGCCTACCGGAGGATGCTGCCGACCAATCGCTGACGGCCCTCTTCAGGCACGTGAGCGAGGTCCTGGCCGAAGACGACCCGATCAGCATGGACGACATCATCACGGTCTCCTTCCACACCGACTTCTACCCCGATGCCATCTCTCGCGGTGCATTCACCGTCGTCTTCAACGACGACTCCGACAGCCCCGCCACCTGACCCGAGCCGAGGCCCGCATGCACACGCGCGGCCCTGACCCAGAAGCGCCGAGCTCGGCAGAGCGCGCCCCGATCACGATGGAGGCGCGCTCCCTACGTTGCGACCCCCCGACGCCACTTTGGGCACCGACCAGTCACCGTCTCGACGTTTGCGTGACCACCCGCCACCCGAGCCCCGTACGCCGCCCTGCGGCTGGTTCGGGTGGGCTCAAGACTCCAGCGGGCCAGAGGACCGTTTGTTAGCAAATCCGTTAGCAAGTTGGCCAGCTCTGCCAGACTTAGCCTGTGCCCCGCAACAGTCGCAGTCCTCGCCGCCCAAAGTGGGTAGCCGCTGCGGCATCGATCGTCGCGGGCGTCGCCTCTCCCGCCAGCGGCTGGACCGACGTCCCTACGGCTGCACAGGCTGGACTACTCGTTCTCACTCTGGGCGCTCTGCTGATCTTCGCCCGACTTGAAACACCTCAAAAAAAATACTCGCGCATCTGATACATCCGATACAGCCCAGATGTGCACGCTGAGGCCGAGCACCTGCTCCCCCAGCACCCGCGTTGCGTCTTCCCGTCTGCCGTTCAGCCCACGCGTAGCGCGATCAGGAGCTGACTGGACTGAGCGGCAGGCGGAAGACACACCCCGACCACCACCCAGTAGGCAGATGGGTGCTCACTAGAACGGTGGGGGTCCAACGATCTCGATGCCGCCGTTCTCCTGGGCGCTCTGCGCGATTCGGGCAAAGTCCACGACGCATGCGGATCCCTCGAGGGGCTCGCTGGCGCCGCGATAGAAGGGCTCGCATTCGCAGGTGGGCTGGATTCCGAGCACCTTTGCCGTTGGGCTCTTGACCATGAAGGCGTGGGGTACTTCCGCGGGCACCATGACGAAATCGCCGGGTCCGATCTCGTGTTCGTCGTTGTTGATGCGGTACCGGATCTGCCCTTCGAGCACCCACATGGACTCCGATACCGGGTGCGTGTGGATCGGGGTCCACTTGCCGTCGACCATGTCGACTTCGATCAGGCTGATGTCTTCGTTGACGCTGCTGAGCTTCCAGGTGAAGACTCCGCCGCCGAAGAACCATCGCTTCTCACCCTCGCCTGCCCGTCGGATCACCGGCGCGAGCGTCGTCTTTTCACTCATCTGACACTCCGATCGTTTATGGGACTACAGTCCCGTAATGAAAGTCGCATACCATGAAGGGCATGTCAACGGGCTATCTCGAGTCGGGTCGTACGCGGCAGAAGCAACGCACTCGCGACCAGCTGATCGCTGCGACGCGTGAGCTGATCACGGCCGGCGACACGCCTCGTGTCGAGGAGGTCGCCGAGGCTGCCGGGATCTCCCGCACCACCGCCTACCGCTACTTCGCGTCGCAGGCCGAGCTCCTCGCCGCGGCATACCCGGAGACAGCGGCGACGTCGGTGCTTCCCGACCCGCCGCCGTCAGCCCTGGACGAACGCGTGGCCGCCGTTGCCGGTTTCTTCATCGGCCGTGTCCAGGAGGCCGAACCGCAGCAGCGCGCGATGCTGCGCCTCTCGCTGGGCGAGGTCCCGCACGAGCTGCCGCTGCGCCAGGGCCGCGCCATTGCCTGGTTCGTCGAAGCGCTCGCGCCCACGGCCGACTCGCTAGGCGACGAGGGCGTGCACCAGCTCGCGTTGGCAATGCGCGCCGCCTGTGGCATCGAGACCCGCGTCTGGCTGAGCGACGTCGCCGGGCTCGCGCCCGCACAAGTCAGCGCCCTCCAGCAATGGATGGTCGACGCCATCGTCAAGCACGCCCTCACGACACCGCCACCGACGTGACAACCCCTGCACTGATCTCGGCACATCGATGGTGGCCGGCTCCCTCAGCTGGTCGCCAGACGTCCAGCCTGTCGCACGTCAGCTGACGGGAATGTGACGCGGATGTACTGGCGGATCGCAGCCAACTAGCTGGCGCGGACTACCTCAGTGAGTTCGGAGATGTGGGCGATGATCCCATCTGCTCCGACTTCGCTCAGGCCGTCGGCTTTGCCGGGCGAGCCCCGCACCCGCCACGCCACCCCGCCATGGGATCGGGCGGGCTCAAGACTCCAGCGGGCCAGACGAGTGGGGCACGGTCCAGACAAGCCGTCCGCACACCCCGGCCTGAGCCTGAGCCCGGCTCGCCCCGCACCTGGTCGTCCACACTGATCCATACCGTTTGTTAGCAAATCCGTTAGCAAGAAAGGCATGCCGTCCGGCCAGAATGCAGGCCCAAGGCGACTGGGGGCGACCTATGTTCAACCACGAGCCTGCGGGCTATGAGTGCCCATTCTGCATGGTGCTCGCTGGTGGCGAAGACAGCATGACCAGCCAGCAAGACATCGTGCTGCGGACCGACCGCGCGATGGCATTCATTGCCTCACGCTGGTGGCCGAACAACCTCGGCCATGTCCTGGTCATACCGAAGGATCACCACGAGAACCTCTATGACCTGCCGCCGCTTGACGGGCACGCAGTTCAAGATGTGGTCCGCGAGGTCGCGATAGGTATACGGCACACCTACGGCTGCGACGGGATTTCCACGCGGCAACACAACGAGCCGGCTGGCTACCAAGACGCATGGCACTACCACGTGCACGTCTTTCCTCGATACAAGGACGACAACCTCTACAACACACGGCATCTCCCGCAACCAGCTTCACGCGACGAGCGCGAGCCCTACGCGCGGCGGCTGCGCTCCTACTTCGCGGAACACGGAGTGCCGACGGAAGGGCAACCCACCGCTCCGCGGTTGAGAACTGCCCCCTAGCGCCTTCCCGCCCGTCGCTCAGCCCAGACCACCGAGGGCGGCACGGACCCCAAGACTCCAGCCCGCCACGCGAGCACGGGTGGGGCGATAAGAAGCGCCGGGTCAGAGTTGCTCTGACCCGGGGCGTGCGTTGCTCCCCCGCCTGGTTTCGATCCAGATCTTCGAGATTCAAAGTTGCCGCCGACCCGTCCACCACGGTCCACACAAGCCATCCACCCACCCCGGTCTGAGCCTGAATCCGGCTCGCCCTGCGCCTGGTCGTCCACCCCGATCCACACCGTTTGTTAGCAAATCCGTTAGCAAGCTTTCGCTCTGGGCCAGGACATCACTCCCTTGCAAAATGCGTGGACGCTGCTCGCCGTATGTTCGATGCTGGCCCCCCACGCCCGCATCGATTAGCGCCCAACTGCAGAGACCGCCGAGGGAGGCGTATCCCTATCCTCACTCAGCCCGTCGAACCGAACGCCGGAAGCCAATCCGGCACTGAAGACCCGGCCGCCGCCGACATTTTGCGCCATGTGAACCGCGCCCACGGCACGAGCTACGTGCTGATCCACCAACTGCCTGGCGGGTACCGGTCCGGTGCCTATCTGGTCCGCGACCGCAACGGCCGCGAGGCGGTCCTCAAGTTCAGCCCCGATCCGTCCTGGGCACGTCACGTGATCCGCGCAGCACCGGTAATCGCCGAGGCAAGACGCTCGGGGTGGCCAACTCCCGCCTGGCTCACGGTCGGCACCACCCGTCGCGGCCACCTCTACCACCTCCAGGAACGGGCCGCTGGCACCTCGCCGGAGCATTTGACCGCCTCCATGGCACGCCAAGCGCTCCCGATCCTCGACTGGCAGTGCGGGCGCGGACCTAACACCGACCAGGACTGGTCGGCCTACGACCGCGCCGTGGTATTCACCGGCGAGTCGGATCTCCTCACCGCCATCGAGGAGCACTCCCCCACAGGCCGCGCCCTCACCCGCGCGGTGCGGTCATCGCTGCATCAGTACCAGGCCTGCACGCTGCCCACGTCGGACCTCGTACACGGTGACTTCACCCCCGACAACATCCTGCTCGACCACGACAGCCTCACGGCGATCATCGACGTGGAGGCAGCCGGACGAGGCAGCCGTTTCCACGACCTGGCCACGCTCAGCGCCCACGGCACGCTGTGGGACGGCGAGCCCGGCACCGATGCACTCCTGCGCGCCTACGCTCGCAGGTACGCCTGCCCCGGCGAGTTCGAGATCAGCCTCGCCGCCGCGTTCATCACCATCCTGGCCAGCCACATCACAGCCCATGACCACCCCGACGACGCCGACGAGCTGTTCACCAGAGCCACCACGAGCATCCTCCGCACGCAGTAAACGAACCTGCGTCTTCCCGTCTGCCGTTCAGCCCACGCGTAGCGCGATCAGGAGACGCCAGAGGGGCCAAGATGGAGCCCCACTGGACGAACGATCTTGGCCCCTCTGGTGGCTCCTGATAGGTCCTGACTGGGCTGAGCGGCAGGCGGGAAGACACACCCCGACCACCCGCCAAGCAGGCCGGCCGATTCGGACCGTCATCCCGGAGTCGTGAGGCCCCCGCCGGAGGCAAATGCTCTTGGCTCTCGTGAAGACACTCGAGGGCGGGCGCGGGCGGTGAACTACCGGAGGCCGCATGCGCATGCCGCGCCGCGCGCCGAAGGCGCGCCTTGATCCACAAGAGCCAAGTTCGGCAGAGGGCCTATTGGTCAAGCACAGTGGCTTGGGTGCACATCGGGACTTGCAGGTCCGGCGGAGCATTCGCCCAGTGCGAGAATACGGCTCGTGAATCCAATGCTGGCCGAGCTCGTTGAACTCATCGACAGACACGGCTGGGCCGTGCGCCACGTGGGCGCTGGTGATCAGCCGGGCGAGGCCGCCTTCTCGTACACGGTTGGGTTGACGGCGTTGGATCACCCAGAGGTTGTCGTCGTTGGTATGCCATTCGAGCACTCGCAGGGGTTCCTCAATTTGATCGGCTCCTTGGTCCGAGAAGGCCGGACCTTCCTACCTGGCACTACGACGCATGACCTGACCGATGGCTCTTACGTGGCCTTCATCACCGTGACGGACATCGACGAACTCACGGCAGTCGACCAGATCTACGGGAGCGTCGAAGCACTCCAGATGATTTGGCCCGACTCGCGCGGGAAGATGCCTTGGGATGACGGCTACAAGAACGGCCCACTGGCTCAACCGTTCCTCGGCCCTTTGCCTGGTCATTGGACCGTAGCTTGAGGCAGCGGACTCTGGTGCCGTCTCGGAACTCGTAGGGACGCGCGCACCTCGGCGAATCCGCGCATTGGCCGACCACCACAGGAGTGGATCACTGGATGTTCTGCCTATCGCAGGCCTGTTGGTGGAGCACAGCGGATGGGGCGATGCGCCAGTCCCACCAACGCCAGAGGAGTCCCGTACGCCGGTACGCCGCCCCGCGATGGGTTCGGGCGGGCTCAAGACCCCAGCGCCCCACACGAGCACGGGTGGGGCAATGCGCCAGCCCCCACCAACACCACACGAGCCCCGCACCCAGCCACGCCACCCCGCGATGGGTTCGGGTGGGCTCAAGACTTCAGCCCGTCAGACGAGTACGGGTGGGCCGATAAGAAGCCCCGGGTCAGAGATGCTCCTGACCCGGGGCGTGCGTTGCTCCCCCGCCTGGTTTCGATCCAGATCTTCGAGATTCAAAGTCTCGCGGGCTGCCGATTACCCCACGGGGGATCGCTGGTACGCCGGAACAGTCTGCCATGGGTGGGCAAGGTGACACGCGAAGGGGTTCCTTACCTACGACGCCGTAGGTTACGGTTGCGTAGGTAAAGCCGTCCTCCACCACGAGGGAAAATCATGACTCCAGTTGCGGCTCCGGAGGCGCCCACCGGCGCCCGGCAGGCTGGCGAGTTCGACACCGACCACGGGACGCGGGGCGGCGAGCAGAAGGGGCTGTGGGAGCAGGTTGCCCTGGCACTGTTCATCGGGATCCCCTTCCTGGCGGTGCTTGCGGCGGTACCGATCGCGTGGGGCGGCTTCCTGAGCTGGCGCGACGTCGTGATCGCGGCCGTCTTCTACACGGTCTCCGGGCACGGCATCTCGATCGGCTTCCACCGGTACTTCACCCACAAGTCGTTCAAGCCGAACCGGCCCCTCAAGTACGCGCTGGCGATCGCCGGCTCGCTCGCCATCGAGGGCCCGGTCGTCCGCTGGGTGGCCGACCATCGCAAGCATCACAAGTTCTCCGACCGCGAGGGCGACCCGCACAGCCCGTGGCGCTACGGCACCAGCCTCAAGGCCCTCACCAAGGGGTTCTGGCACGCCCACATCGGCTGGCTTTTCGACGCCGAGCAGACCCCGCAGCGGCAGTACGCCCCGGACCTGCTCAAGGACCGCGACATCGTCCGGGTCTCGCGGATGTTCCCCTTCCTGGTGCTGGCGAGCCTGTTCGCCCCGGCCGTCATCGGCGGGCTGTGGTCGTGGTCGATCGAGGGCGCGCTGACCGCGTTCTTCTGGGCCAGCCTGGTCCGGATCGCGCTGCTGCACCACGTGACCTGGTCGATCAACTCGATCTGCCACACGATCGGCAGCCGGCCGTTCAAGTCCCGCGACAAGTCGGGCAACGTCTGGTGGCTGGCGATCCTCAGCCAGGGCGAGTCGTGGCACAACCTGCACCACTCCGACCCGACCTGCGCCCGGCACGGCGTCCTCAGAGGTCAGCTCGACACCTCCGCGCGGACCATCTGGCTGTTCGAGAAGCTCAACTGGGTCACCGACGTCCGCTGGCCGGTCAAGGAACGCCTCGAAGCCCGTCGGATCAGCCCCCAGCCGTAAATCTCCCACCTCGTAACCCTGATCTACGGCATGATGCTGACGTGATCCCGAAGTGACCGACCCCAAGCCGCGCCGTACGACCCGGGTCCGGATGACCAGTGCCGACCGGCGTGAGCAGCTGATCGTGATCGCCCGTGGCCTGTTCGCCGAGAAGGGCTACGAGGCGACCTCCGTCGAGGAGATCGCGGCCCGCGCCGAGGTCTCCAAGCCGGTCGTGTACGAACACTTCGGCGGCAAAGAGGGCCTGTACGCCGTAGTCGTCGACCGCGAGGTTCGCAAACTGCTCGACACCGTGACGGCCAGCTTGACCGCCGGCCGCGCGCACGAACTGGTCGAGCAGGCCGCCCTCGCCCTGCTGGACTACATCGAGAACTCCTCCGACGGCTTCCGGATCCTGGTCCGCGACTCCCCCGTCGGCTCGGCCAGCGGCTCGTTCATCTCGATCCTGAGCGACGTCGGCACCCGGGTCGAGCACATCCTGGCCGAGGAGTTCAAGCGCCGCGGGCTGGACCCGAAGTTCGCCCCGATGTACGCGCAGATGCTGGTCGGCATGGTCGCCCTGACCGGTCAGTGGTGGCTCGACGTCCGCCGTCCGAAGAAGACCGACGTCGCCGCCCACCTGGTCAACCTCGCCTGGAACGGCCTGTCCGGCCTCGAGACCAAGCCGACGCTGGCCACCCGCCCGCACAAATAGGACCCCGGTAGTACAGCGACATCCCCCCGCAGCATGACCAGCCGGCCGGAATTTCGCCGTAACCTGGCCACCATGACGGGGAGCATCACGGGCAGCCTCGCTGGGATCCTGGCGCCCCGGCGAGAGATCGGCGCGCGCGGCCAGGCCTTCGACCTGCTGTTCGCCGGCGCCCTGACCTTCTTCCTCGGACTGATCGGTTTCGCCCAGGCGGGCTTCGGCGGCATCCTCGGCCTGGGCATGCTCGCCCCACTCGTCTGGCGCCGCAGCCGCCCCGAGCCGGTCTTCTTCGCCGTCTCCGCGGTCGCCGTCCTGCAGTGGCTGGCCGGCGTCGAGCTGCAGCCCGGCAACGTCGGCCTGCTCGTCGCCCTCTACGCGATCTCCGTCTACGGCGAGGTCAGGTACAGCCGGATCGCTCTCGGCATCGGCGGGCTCGGCGTCCTGATGGCGACCGCCCGCTACTGGAGCGGCTCCGACTGGCGTCAGCAGATCACCATGATGGTCGCGCTCGGCGCACTGGTCTTCGGTGTCTGGGCGGCCGGCGAGCGCCGCCGGACCAGAGGCCTGTACGTCGCTCAGCTCGAGGAACGCGCCATCCAGGCAGAGCGAGACCGCGACCGTGAGTCCAAACTTGCCGTCTCGAACGAGCGCACCCGGATCGCCCGGGAGATCCACGACGTCGTCGCCCACGGCCTCTCGATCATGATCGTCCAGGCCGACGGCGGACTGTACGCCGCGGACGCGTCCCCCGAGCAGGCCAAGAAGGCCCTGGCCACGATCGGCGACACCGGCCGCGCGTCGCTGACCGAGATGCGCAAGATGCTCGGCCTGCTCAAACAAGACGCCCAGCAGGAGCTCGATCCGGACCAGCCGCGCCCGCAGCCCGGGATCTCGTCGCTGCCCGAGCTGATCGACAACGTCCGCGACGCCGGCCTCACCGTGGACTACGAGGTCACCGGTACTCCGCGCGACCTGCCCGCGCTGCTCGGCCTCACGGCGTACCGGATCGTGCAGGAGGGGTTGACCAACACGCTGAAACACGCCGGGCCGGGAGCGCGTACCTGCGTCCATCTCGACTTCGGGCGCGAGATGCTGACCGTGATGGTCAGCGACGACGGGCGTGGCGCCGGCGTCGCGCCGAGCAGCGATCCCGGGCACGGCCTGGTCGGGATGCGGCAACGCGCGTCCATCTCCGGCGGTACGGTGAACGCCGGACCCAAGGCGGGCGGCGGTTACGAGGTGATCGCCAAGCTGCCGTACAACCTGCCCAACGGAGGAAATCAGTGACCGACGACAACGTCATCCGGGTGTTCCTGGTGGACGACCAGGAGCTGGTCCGCGCCGGATTCACCATGCTGGTGGACTCCCAGCCGGACATGCGGGTGGTCGGTCAGGCCGGCGACGGCGGCGAGGCGCTGGAGAAGCTCCGGGTGACAGCCAGCGATGTCGTGCTGATGGACGTCCGGATGCCCAGGCTGGACGGCGTCGAGGCGACCAGGCAACTACAGTCGTTGCCCGAGGCCCCCAGGGTGATCGTGCTGACCACGTTCGACCTGGACGAGTACGCGTTCGCCGCGATCAAGGCGGGCGCGGCCGGCTTCCTGCTCAAGAACACCCCACCGGCCGACCTGCTGAGCGCGATCCGCCAGGTCCACTCCGGCGACGCGGTCGTCTCCCCCAGTACGACCCGCCGCCTGCTCGAGCACTTCGCCGGCTCGCTCCCCGACGGCGAGACCGAGCGCCCCGACCTCGGCGACCTGACCGCGCGCGAGCGCGAAGTACTGGTCGAGGTCGCCCGCGGCCTGTCGAACACCGAGATCGCCACCCTCTTCACGTTGTCCGAGGCCACCGTCAAGACCCACATCGGCCGCATCCTCGCCAAAACCGGCCTCCGCGACCGAGTAGCCCTGGTGGTCCTCGGCTACGAAACCGGCATCGTCAAGCCGAGCAACTGATGCTGCGCCCGCTGCTGCGCCGGCTGTTCCCTCCTCAGTACGAACTCTCCGAGGACGAGCTGACCCTGCGCTACTGGTTCGCCGTCAGGCACCGGATCCCGCGGTCCGAGGTCGCCTTCGCCAAGTTCGAGTGGGACTTCCCGAACCAGTCCAACCTGCACGTCCATCGAAGGGACGGCAGCGTCGTCAAAGTTGCGATGAACCCGAAGTGGACCTCGACCGAGTTGAGCGGGGATCCGGCACAACCCGGCAGCGCGGCGTACGAGATCACTGAGTGGGCAAGGAAAAGTACGACCTAGGTCGTACACACAGTCCATTCCCTGGTCCGACTCTTCCGACGGCCATCCTCAGTAACTTCTTGGAACGTGGGTGAGAACGTCTCGCCCCGGCACTCTCCGAGGAGAACGATGACCATCCAGACCGGCGAACTCGCGCCCGGGCGCCTCCCCCAGGACGGACCCGGCCGCACTGCGATCCGTGCGCACGAACTTCGCAAGGTTTACGGCCAGGGTGACACCGCGGTCGCCGCGCTCGACGGCGTCTCCGTCGACTTCGGGGTGGGCCGGTTCACCGCGATCATGGGTCCGTCCGGGTCCGGCAAGTCGACCCTGATGCACTGCCTGGCCGGCCTGGACACCCCGACGTCCGGCCAGGTACTGCTCGGCGAGACCGAACTGACCCAGCTCCCGGACGCCGCGCTGACGAAGATCCGGCGGGACCGGATCGGGTTCGTCTTCCAATCCTTCAACCTGCTGCCGATGCTGACGGCCAAGGACAACATCCTGCTCCCGCTCGAGCTCGGCAACCGCAAGCCCGACCAGCAGTGGATGGCCACGCTGATCGACGTACTCGGCCTGCAGGACCGGCTCACGCACCGCCCCTCGGAGCTGTCCGGTGGTCAGCAGCAGCGCGTCGCCGTCGCCCGCGCACTCGTCGGCCGGCCCGAGGTGGTCTTCGCCGACGAGCCGACCGGCAACCTGGACTCGCGCTCCGGCGCCGAGGTGCTGGGCTTCCTGCGCCGCTCTGTCCGCGAGTTCGGCCAGACCGTCGTGATGGTCACCCACGACCCGCTGGCGGCCTCGTACGCCGACCGCGTAGTGATGCTCGCCGACGGCAAACTCGCCGGCGAGCTGACCGATCCGACCCCGGAGTCCGTACTCGGCGCCCTGCGGCAGCTGGGGGCCTGACCCGTGCGACGCTCGATCCTCTCCTCCCTGCGCGCCCATCTGGGCCGCCTGGTCGCCGCCTGTCTGGCGATCGTGCTGGGTGTCGGCTTCGGCACCCTGGCGATGACCGCGCACTCGTCGGCCACCCACGGCATCGACGAGACCATCGGCAAACAGAACGCCGGCGTCGACGCGGTCGTCGACTCCAACCGTGAATCCGTCTCGGCGGCCGACGCCGCCGCGGTCAAGAAGCTGCCGCAGGTCGCCTCGGTGGTGATCGACACCTCGGCGTACATGCAGGTCCAGTGGGCCGGCCAGGTCCGCCCGGACAGTCTGGCCGTCTCCGCCCGCTACGACACCTCGAAGATCGCCGGCCCGACCACCTCGGCCGGGAAGTTGCCGGAAGCAATGAACGAGATCGCGCTGCCGGCCAAGCTGGCGGACAAGTACAAGGTCTCCGTCGGCCAGGAGATCAGGCTGACGTCCTGGGACGGCAAGGCCCACGTGGTGAAGGTCGTCGGGCTGATCGACGACACCACCTCGATCGGTGGCGCGAAGGCGGTCGCCACGGCCGAGACGGTGAAGGCCTTCGAACCGCAGGGCTACATCAACCAGCTCAAGGTCGCCGCGAACCCCGGCGTGACCCAGGCGGCACTGAGCACCGCCGTCACGGCGGTCGTCAACAGCGGCGTGAAGGTCTACACCGGCGAGGCCTGGATCGACCACGAGGTCTCGAGCATCACGAACGGCATCGATGTGCTCGGTGGGGTGTTCGGCATGTTCGCCGTCATCGCGCTGTTCGTCGCGTGCCTGGTGATCGGCAACACCTTCACCATCGTGATCGCCCAGCGAACCCGCGAGATGGCGCTGCTGCGCTGCGTCGGCGCCTCCCGCAAACAGGTCTTCTCGTCGGTACTGGCCGAAGCGACCGTCGTCGGGTTGGTTGCCTCAGGCATCGGCGTGGTCTTCGGAGTAGCTCTCTCCGCGATCGCCCTGACGCTGGCCCGGTCCTTCGACTGGGGTCTGCCCCCGGTCGATCTGCACCTCGACCTCGCGTCGGTGTTCATCCCGCTCCTGCTCGGTACGGTCGCGACGATCCTGGCGGCCGTGGTACCGGCTCGTCGGGCGACCCGGGTCGCTCCGCTGGCCGCGCTCCGGCCCGAGGCGGCTCCGGTCGCGAAGTCCAAGGCAGGGATCGTACGACTGGTCTTCGGCTTCCTCCTGCTGGCAGGTGGCGGGGCACTGCTCGCCCTGGGCGCCAGCTCGCACCAGGTGATTGTCGGAGTCGCCGGCGGCGTGATCTCCTTCGTCGGCATCCTGTCGATCGGCTCCCTGCTCGTGCCCGCGCTGGTCAAGGTGCTGGGGGCGCTGCCCGCGCGGACCGGAGGGGTACCCGCGCGGATCGCCGTCGCCAACGCCGTTCGCAACCCGCGGCGGACCGCGGCGACCACCTCGGCGCTGCTGATCGGTGTCACGCTGATCAGCCTGACCTGCGTCGGGATCGCCTCGGTCCGGAAGACGTTCGACGTCACGATGGACAAGGAATACCCGGTCGACGTCACGATGAAGGTGTACGACGAGAAGCTGCCGGCCACCGCGGCCAGCCAGCTGAAGAGCATCAAGGGCATCACCCAGGTCGTACCGGTCCGGTCGACCTCGGTGAAGTCCGGTGGCAACACCCTGGAGATCACCGGGATCGACCCGGCCGCCGCCTCGTCGGTGATCCACAACCCGGCACTGGTCGACCAGCTGCAGTCCGGTACCGCGCTGGTGGACCGCAACACGATGTACTCGCTGAACGTCGAGAACGGCGCCATCGTCACCATCGTCTCGGGCAAGCAGAAGCTGAACCTCAAGGTCGTCCAGGCTCAGGGACTGGAACCGATCACGGTCACCTCAGCCGACCTGCAGAAGCTCGCGCCGACGGCGGCAGTGACCGGCTACTGGCTCGCCTCCGACCCGAAGGCCGACGGCCCGAAGGTGATGGACGAGCTCAAGCAGTCGCTGCCCACGGTCAAGAACCTCAACATCTCGGGCGGTTTGCCCGAGCGGAGCTTCTACACCAAGGTGTTCGACATCCTGCTGCTCGTCGCGGTCGGCCTGCTCGGCGTCTCGGTGCTGATCGCGCTGGTCGGCGTCGGCAACACGCTCAGCCTGTCGGTGCTGGAGCGGACGCGTGAGAACGCCCTGCTCCGGGCGATGGGGCTGACCAGGCGGCAACTGCGCGGCATGCTCGCGGTCGAGTCGTTGCTGATGGCACTGGTCGCGGCCGGGCTGGGGATCGGGCTCGGGTTGATCTACGGATGGACCGGGACGGCGGCCCTGATGGGCGGCCAGATCGACGGGCCGCTCTCGTACGCCGTACCGGGTCGGCTCCTGATCACGATCGCGCTGGTCGCCGCGGTCGCCGGTCTGCTCGCGTCGATCCTCCCGGCCCGGCGGGCCGCGAAGGTCGCACCGGCCGGGGCACTGGCCACCGAGTAGTCAGACTATTTCGACCCGGTTCCCGTGGCCGTCGGCGGTGTGAAACCGCCGGCGGCCCGGGATCGTCTCGTTGTCCCAGGCTACGGAATACCCCCTGGCCAGAAGGGTTTCGGCCACTGCGTCGAGATCGTCAACAGCGAGGGCGGGATGTGCTTTCGACGCCGGCCTGAAGTCCACTTCAACGCCGACATGTACTTCCGCATCACCGTCCTTGAACCAGCAGCCGCCGCGGGCAGCGAGCAACGGCGGCTTCTCCAGCTCGGTCATCCCGAGCGCGTCGCGGTAGAAGGCCCGAGCCACGTCCTCACCACCAGGCGGGCAGGAGACCTGTACGTGATCGAGTCTCATCAGCTCTCCTTCTTCTGAGCCACCGCGAAGATCCGTCGGAACGGCAGCAGCGTCCCGAACTCCCGCCGCGGATAAGCCTCGTTCAACCTCGCCCCGTACTCCGCTTCGAACCGCGCGCGCAGTTCGTCGGGCAACGACTGCAGGACGGGCCGGGCCCCTGTCCCCTTCACCCACTCGAGCACCGCGTTGTCACCCTCCAGAAGATGGCTGTACGTCGTCTCCCACGCATCCACCGTGCAGCCCTCGGCACTGAGTGCCGCCACGTACTCCGCCGGCCCCGGCACGTCCGGCCGGAGCGACTTGTCCTTCGCGTACTCGGCGTACGGCTCCGTCGCTGCCAACTCGCGGAGGATGGCATGCGACGGCGCGTTCCCGTTCCCCGGAATCTGAATGGCCAGCCAGCCGCCCGGCTTGAGCGCGCGGACGAACCCCGGCAGCAGGTCGAGCTGCTCCGGAATCCACTGCAGCGTCGCGTTGGTGACGATCACGTCGATCGACTCCGGCTCGGCGCTCCACTCCCGCAGGTCGCCCACCTCGAAGCTCAGCCGTTCGGTTGCCAGCCGTTGAGCCGTCTCGATCATCTGAGGCGAACTGTCCACACCGTGCACGGTCGCGCCAGGCCACCGGTCCAGCAGGGTGGCCGTCAGGTTGCCCGGCCCGCAGCCGAGGTCGACCACCGTGGCGGGTTCCTCCGCCCGGATCCGGCCGACCAGATCGGCGAACGGGCGGCCGCGCTCGTCGGCGTACTTGTTGTATTGCTGGGGGTTCCAGACCGGGGACGTGCGCATGGGGCGCCCTTCTGCCGAGATGTCTTGACATCGAGATACTTTACGCCTGGCGGTTGTCTTGATGTCAAGAGTCTTGATGACATACGCTCGAGCCATGAGAGACGAGGTCGACCGGCTGATCGAGGCCTGGCGCCGGGAGCGGCCTGATCTCGACGTGGCGCCGATGGAGGTGCTGTCCCGGGTGAGCCGGCTGGCGCGCCATCTCGATCGCGCCCGGAGCCATGCGTTCGAGACCCATGGGCTGGAGTCCTGGGAGTTCGACGTACTGGCCGCGCTTCGGCGAGCGGGCAAGCCGTACCAACTCTCGCCGGGGCGGTTGCTCAAGGAGACCCTCGTGACGTCGGGGACGATGACGAATCGGGTGGACCGGCTGACCGCCCGCGGACTCGTCGAGCGACTGCCCGACCCGGCCGACCGGCGCGGCGTACTGGTCCAGCTGACCGTCGCCGGCCGCGACTCGGTCGACGCGGCGATGGCCGACCTGCTCGCCCACGAGCGCACCCTGCTCGGCTCGATCAGCGAGCGCGACCAGGCCAAGATCGCCCGCGTGCTGCGCGAACTGGTCGGCCCGTTCGACCAGGAAAAGCACTGATCCGGCATTTCCGAATTGTGGCGGAATAATCCGAAAAGACGACCCGTCACTTTATGTCCGCGCCGATCGTTGCTAGTTGCAACGAGATCGAGAGATTGCTGTAGTCCGCGACTATCGACACTGAGCGACCGGTCCAACTAGTGTCGTGACCGTTGGTGATCAGGCGACTACGAAACGCTCTAGAGATCGGTGACTTCGGCGGCAAGAGGTGGTTCGCCGAAGCCGGTTGGTGGTGTCCGGGGCTCGGGGCTCGGACAACCCGGCCGGTCGGGGCCCGCTCGCCCGCAGGCGCGGCATACCCTCCCAATCACAGGGGATCGGAGGGTATGCCGCGACTCATGGGTAACAAAAGATTTGATCATGTATACATTCTTCCGGCGCCGGAAGAATGTGCTGACTTATTCGGCGCCTTCGGCTGCTTCGAGCCAGGCGGTTTCCAGCTCGGCGCGTTCTTCGGCCAGCTTGCGCAGCTCGGTGTCGAGCTCGGCCAGCCGTTCGTAGTTGCTCGCGTTCGCGGCCAGCTGGTCGTGCAGCTTGGACTCGTTGAAGGTCAGCTTCGAGAGCTGCCGCTCGATCCGGTTGAGCTCCTTCTTGGCTGCCCTTGCCGCAGCGGCGTCGACGACGGGCTCGGCGGTCGGCTTGGCTTTGGTCTCCCCGGCAGGTGAGTCCACCCGGCGTACCGGCGTACCGTGGGCAAGTTCTTCGAGGTACTGGTCGACGCCGCGGGGCAGATGCCGCACGGTGCCGTCGCCGAGGATCGTGTAGACCATGTCGCTGACCCGCTCGAGGAAGTACCGGTCGTGGGTGACGACCACGACGACGCCCGGCCAGTTGTCGAGGAAGTCCTCGAGCACCGTCAGCGTCTCGACGTCCAGGTCGTTGGTCGGCTCGTCGAGGATCAGCACGTTCGGCTCGTCGAGCAGGATCCGGAGCAGCTGCAGCCGGCGGCGCTCACCACCGGACAAGTCGTTGATCCGGGTGGTCAGCTTGTCGCCGGTGAAGCCGAACCGCTCCAGCAGCTGCGACGAGTTCATCTCGCCGACCCCGGCCGCCAACGCGGCGACCCGGCGGATGTCGGTGATGTGCGCGAGCACGGTGACCGAGCCGTCGAGATCCTCCAGCGTCTGCGAGAGGTTGGCGATCTTGACCGTCTTGCCTTGCTTGACCTTGCCGGAGTCCGGCGGGAGCAGGCCGGTGAGCACCTTCAGGAACGTCGTCTTGCCGGCGCCGTTCGGGCCGAGCAGGCCGATCCGGTCGGCCGGGCCGAGCCGGAAGGTGACGTGGTTGAGCATCACCCGGTCGCCGAACTTGAGCGACACGTCCTCGGCGTCGAAGACGTCCTTGCCGAGCCGCGAGGTGGCGAGCTGGGCGAGGGCGAGCTTGTCGCGGGGGGCCGGTTCGTTCGCGATCAGGTCGTTGGCGGCCTCGATCCGGAACTTCGGCTTCGCGGTCCGGGCCGGGGCGCCGCGGCGCAGCCAGGCCAGCTCCTTCTTCACCAGGTTCTGCCGCTTGCCCTCGACGACGGCCTCGTTGCGGGACCGCTCGGCCTTGGCCAGCACGTACGCCGCGTAGCCACCGTCGTACGAGTTGACCTTGCCGCCCTGGACCTCCCAGGTCTCGTTGCAGACGGCGTCGAGGAACCAGCGGTCGTGGGTGACGACGATGAGCGCGCTGGCCCGGTCGACGACGTGCTGCGCGAGCCAGTTGACCGCCTCGATGTCGAGGTGGTTGGTCGGCTCGTCGAGGATCAGCAGGTCGACCTCGGTCATCAGCAGCTTCGCCAGCGACGCGCGCCGGCGCTCACCACCGCTCAGCGTGCCGACCAGCGCGTCGTGGTCGACGCCACCGAGTAGCTCCTCCATCACCTCGCGCGCCTTCGGATCGGCGGCCCAGGTGTAGGTCTCGACATCGCCCAGGACGGCGTGCGCGACGGTCAGCTCGGGGTCGAGGTTGTCGACCTGCCCGAGGAAGCCCAGCCGCAGGTCGCGGTTGTGGGTGATCCGCCCGTTGTCGGGCGTCTCCTCCCGGGCGAGCAGCCGCAGCAGCGTGGACTTCCCGTCCCCGTTCCGCCCGACCACCCCGATCCGCTCGCCCCGGCCGATGCCGAGGGTCACCCGGTCGAGCAGGGTGCGGGTTCCGAAGCCCTTGGAGACAGCTTCAAGATTGACAAGGTTGGGTGCAGGGGTAGCGGCCATATCCCCTCAAGCCTAACCGGTGATCGGCTGGTACCTGTCGAAGGTGGTCAGCAGCACCCCCTCACCATGAGTGAGGCCGGGCAGTCGCGCCTCGAAGGCATGGATCCGGCCGACCGGGATCAGGCCCTTGAGGGTGGCCCGGTCCCGGGCACCTCCGTGCTCTCCAGGGTGGCGCCGGCGAGATGCGGAAGCCGACGGCCGCGCACCACAGGTTGCCGGGTTCGGCCATCTCGCGGATCGCGGTACCGGATCCCGCCGAGTCCCGTTCCACCTTGAACACCTGCGCCCGGAGCGGGGCATCCGGCCTGCCCGTTGCCCGCGGCAACCACCTGCGGATACCGGCGATCAGCTCAGGTACCCCTTCGCCGGTCATCGCCGAGCCGAAGTACGCCGGATGCACGCGCGTACGGCGTACCTGATCGGCCAGCTCACGCCGGCAGTCGATCTTGTTGACGAACAACAGGGTCAGGCTGGTCTTACCGGCGGCGGCATGCGCCAGAATGCCCATCGTCAGAGTGTTCAAAGGTTCTCGCGGGTGCGTCGCAGCGATCAGGAGTGATGGCGTGGACCGACGCTCGGCGCATCTGGAGCTCCATTCTGCGGTACCGCGGACGACTGGCTTTGCGAGAATAACCTGTCGGTGAGGCGCCGGCGATCGAAGTTTTCGAGAGGACGGCGGATGGAAGCGGAGTTCGCGACGCTGCTGCACCGGCATCGCAAGGCGGCCGGGCTGACCCAGCAGATGCTCGCGGAAAAGGCCGGCATGAGCCTGGCGGCGATCGGCGCGCTCGAGCGCGGAGTACGCCGGTTCCCGCGCACGGAGACGGTGAACGCGCTGGCTTACGCGATGAACCTGACCGCCGACGAGCGCAAGCTCTTCAGCGCGGCCGCGCGCCGCAAGAGCTCAGCGGCAGCGGGGCCCGGGGCGGAGGCGGCGGGACCTCGGGTGGCGGGCGGGGCGGGTGGGGCGGTGGTGCCGCGGCAGCTGCCGATGCCGGATTCGGGTTTCACCGGTCGTACGGCGGATCTTGATGCCCTGCACACCGCCCTCACCAGCGGCGCCCGCGTCGCGATCGTCGCCATCACCGGGATGGGTGGCGTCGGCAAGACGACCCTTGCCGTGAAGGCCGCCCACTCGGCGATCGCGGAGTATCCCGACGGCCAGGCCTACTTGGACCTCCACGGCTATGACACCACCGCCGCCGTGTCACCACTCGAAGCTCTCAACTACCTCCTGCGCGCCTTCGGATTGTCCGGCCCGGACGTACCGGTGCAGGTAGACGAGGCCGCCGCCAGACTGAGGACCGTCCTCGCCAGCCGTCGAGCGCTGATCCTGCTGGACAACGCGCGAGACGCCGCCCAGGTCCAGTCGTTGCTGCCCGGTACCGGCCGCTCTGCCGTCATCATCACCAGCCGGCACGAACTGTCCGGGATGCCGACCGCACAGATCCTGCGCCTCGGACTGCTGACTCCTTCCGAAGGGCTCGACCTACTCCGTACGACCGTCGGCGCCGCCCGGGTCGACGCCGAACCGCAGGCCGCTCAGTCGATCGTCGAAGCCTGCGGGCTCCTCCCCCTTGCCCTGAAGATCGCCGCCGGCCGACTGGCTGCACGACCCCAATGGCCGCTGGCCCACCTCGCCGGTTTGCTGCAGGACGAGCGCCGGCGGCTGGACCAACTGGAGGACCACGAGCTCGGAGTACGGGCCAGCTTCGATGTCTCGATCGACGATCTGGCGGCCGGGCCGAGTGACCGTGAGCAGCGGGCGGCGGAGGCGTTTGCGCTGTTCGGAGTACCGGATGGGCCGGATCTGACCGTCGAGGTCGCGGCCCGGCTGCTCGATTGCGATGAGCATGCGGCACTGGATGCGCTCGAGGATCTCTGCAATCTGCATCTGGTCGAATCGCTGGCGCCGCGGCGGTACCGACTACCCGATCTCCTGCGGATGTACGCGAGGGAGCGGGCGCAAGCGAGCGTCAGTCCGGCGCTGCAGGCTGCCGTGATCACCCGGATCCTCGACCTGTACGCATCGGCGGCCTGGCAGTCGATCGAACTCGGTTTCCCCCGGTCCGGTCGGCTGCCGTGGTACCGGGCTCAGCCTCCTCTCGCTGGCGGACGTGCCTACGCGGACATGAGTTCAGCACTCTCCTGGCTCGACGGCCAGCGGCCGCACCTGCTCGCGCTGGCATCGCAAGGCGCGCGAACTGACGGCGTGCCAGTTGTGTCGGTGCTCCGGCTGGTGATCGGCCTACACACGTTCTACGCCATGCGCGGCCATTGGCTGGACTGCTTGCGGATCTTCCGGACGGCGCTGGAGGTGGTGAACGACCCGTGGGCCGAGGCGCACATCCGCAGCGACCTCGGCCTGGTCCTCTGCGACCTGGCCCGATCCGGAGCTGGTGATCCAGACGACTCGATCGCCGAACTCCATCGCGGCCGCGACCTCTTCGAAGCCACCGGCGACCTGGTCGGCGAGGCATTGGCTTTGACGAACCTGAGCCACGTCCTCGACCTCAACGGCGACTACCAACAAGCGATCGACGCCGGTGAACGAGCCCTCTCCCTCTACCGCGAACTCGACGACGCCCCCGGCGAAACGATCGCCCACATCAACATCGGCAACTCCCAGGGCAAGCTCGGCCGAGCCGCAGCCCAACGATCGTCCTACGACGAAGCGATCGCCATCAGCACCCACCACGACGCCCAGCACCAGCTGGCCGCCGCCCTCCTCTGCTCCGGCGTCACCTACCAACAAGCCGGCGACCTACAGTCCTCCACGACCCACCTCCACCAGGCCGCCACCATGTTCAAGTCCCTCAACGACCAAATCAGCCTTGCCGAAGCCCTGGACGAACTAGGCGTCACCAACCGCCTGTCAGGCGACCTCCAGTCCTCGATCCGCCACCACGAGGAAGCCCTGACCATCAGCGCCCACTACGACGACGGCCTACGCCACTACCTGATCCTCATCCACCTAGCCGGCGCCTTGGATGCCACCGGCAACCACGCTCTAGCCGAAGAACACCGCACCCAAGCCGAAACCATCATCCAAGGCCGAGGCACCAACCTCTAGCCGGGGTACCGCGCCCACGCCCCCGCAGCCGTGGCGTGAGGACAACGGGGTCAGCGGGGGATGGGGGCCGGCAGGATTCTTGCGCCGGGGACTGGGCCTTCGGCTTGGCGGACCATTCGGCAGAGGCCGGATTCGGCTAGTTCTACGGCCAGGTCTACGGCTCGGCGGCTGTCGGCGGCGAGGAAGAGGCAGGTGGGGCCGGAGCCGGAGATCATGGCGGCCAGGGCGCCTTGGTCGAGGCCGAACTGGAGGGTGTCCGCCAGTTCGGGGCGGAGCGAGAGGGCGGCTGCTTGCATGTCGTTGCTGAGGGCAACTGCCAGGGCTGCTGGTTGGCCGGAGAGCAGGGCGGTGAGGAGTTCGGGGTGGACTTCGGGGGGTTCGACGCGGCGGAGGGGGCGGAGGCGGTCGAGTTCGCGATAGACGGCAGGTGTAGAGAGGCCGCCTTCGGCGATGGCGAAGACCCAGTGGAAGGTGCCGCGTGACATCACCTCGGTGACCTGTTCGCCGCGGCCGCGGCCGAGGGCAGTGTGGCCGACGAGGCAGAACGGTACGTCGCTGCCCAGGTCGGCCGCAACGCGTTCCAGCTCCGATTGAGCGAGACCGAGCCCCCACAGGCGGTTACACGCGACGAGAGTGGCCGCGGCGTCCGTGGAGCCGCCGGCCATGCCGCCGGCGACCGGGATGGTCTTGCGGATGACGAGGTCGACGCCTTCTTCGACGTCGTACTCCGCCTGCAGCACCCGCGCCGCCTTGACCGCGAGGTTCGTACTGTCAGTCGGAACGTCCGCGGCGAAGTCACCGAGCACCTCGACCGTGACCTCGGAAGAGTCCTCGCGCAGGGTCGCCGTCACATCGTCGTACAGGGCAACGGCCTGGTACACGGTCGCGAGCGGATGGAATCCGTCCGGACGCGGCGGACCGACGGACAGACCGAGATTGATCTTGGCCGGCGCCCGGACCGTGACCTGATGAGCTGACACGGGCACAGGCTAATGCCCAGCGTCGGCTATCGCGGCGAACTGTTCGATTCCCAACATCTCGCCGCGCAAAGACGGGTCGATGCCGGCGGTGGCCAGCGCAGCGTCCAGGCGGTCGCGGTCGGGCATCCAGCGGGCGAGCGCGGAGCGGACGGTCTTGCGGCGCTGGGAGAAGGCGGCCTCGATCACCTTGAAGACTTCTTCGCGGGACGCGGTGGAAGAAGGCGGTTCGCGGCGAGTGAAGGCGACCAGGCCGGAGTCGACGTTCGGGGCCGGCCAGAAGACGTTGCGGCCGATCGGACCGGCACGGCGTACCTCGGCGTACCAGGCCGCTTTGGCGGACGGTACGCCGTACGTCCGCGAGCCCGGCGGCGCCGCGAGCCGGTCGGCCACCTCGGACTGCACCATCACGAGCCCGTGCCGCAGCGACGGCGCGATCGCCAGCAGATGCAGCAGGACCGGTACTGCGACGTTGTACGGCAAGTTGGCCACGCACGCATCCGGCGAGCCGATCTGAGCCGGTACGACGGTCATCGCGTCCGCCTCGACAACGGTCAGCGCAGCGGCCTGGTTCGGCGCGTACTCCGCGATCGTGGCCGGCAGCGCCCCGGCAAGCACCGGGTCGATCTCGACCGCGGTGACCCGGTGGCCCTCGGCAAGCAACGCGAGCGTCAGCGACCCCAGCCCCGGGCCTACCTCGAGCACTGTCTCACCGTCCGCGGACAATTCCGCGGCGCGGACGATCCGGCGGACCGTGTTCGGATCGATCACGAAGTTCTGGCCGCGCTGCTTGGTCGGGCGGACCCCGAGCTGCGCGGCCAGTGAACGCACTTCCGCCGGACCGAGAAGCCTCGGTCCGGCGGAAGTGGATGAATCAGCACTCGTCACGGCGCCAGTCTCGCAGAGAAGGTGATGAATCAAGCCTTCTTGCCGCAGACGGGCCACGCGCCGTAGCCACCGCGGTCGGCCTTGACCTTCTCCGCGATCGCGATCTGCTGCGCCTTCGACGCGCCGTTGGCGTTGTTGGCGTACGCCGTACCGCCGTACGCGGCCCAGGTGCCATGGTCGAACTGCAGGCCGCCGTAGTACCCGTTGCCGGTGTTGGAGGCCCAGTTGCCGCCCGACTCGCACGCGGCGATCCGGTCCCAGGCGCCGGTACCACCGGGGCTGGCGGGGACGTCCTCGACCGGCTTCTTCTTGGTGCCGACCGTGACGAGCTCGTCGACCGGCTTGGTGACGACGTCGCTGGAGACCAGCTTCTTGCTCGCCAGCTTGCCGTCCAGGTACGTGAGCAGGTACTTGACGCTCTTGGAGCCCGCGACGCCCTTGGCGGTCGTCTTGGTCTCGCCCTCGAGCATCGTGGCGTCCTTGGTCTCCTTCTTTCCGAACGCGATCGCCTGCTTCTCGGTGATCGCCTTCGTCTCGACCTTGACCACGGTGACCCGGGTGATGCTGCCGGGCTTGAGCACGGTGGCCACCGCCGGGACGATCCGGTCGTTGGAGTCGAACGGGATCTTGGCGCTGGTCAGCGCCTCGCCCACCGTCGTCGCCATCGACTTCACCGCGACGGCCTTGCCCAGCCGGACGATCTGCAGGGTCTTGGGGGTGCGAACGGTCAGCTCCAGGCCCTCGCGCCCGATCGGGGCGCTGCGGCTGGTGGAGAAGACGGCACCGTCATAACGCAGGCCCAGGTCGGTCATCGCCTCGCTGAGGCTGTCCGCCGTGGTCCAGAAGCTTCTCTTGGTGCCATCCGCGTTGACGGTGAGCTGGCGGCCGTACTGCACCGCGATCTCCTGGCCGTCCTGCAGCTTGGCGTCCAGCGACGGGGCCACCAGGTCACGCTCGCCGACCTGGATCTTCTTCGCCTTCAGGGCGTCCCCGACAGTGGAGCCGAAGGTGTGCACCTTCTGCACCTGGCCGTCGATGGACAGACTGACGGTCTTGCTCTTGGTCGCATAGGCCACGGAGCCGCCCACGACGGCGAACACAGCCGTGGCGCCCACGGCCGCGATGATGGACTTACGCACTAACGCTCCCAGGTAGAGCTACCCGGGCACGGGGTGGGACGGCACAGGCGCGAGGCCGCGTATGCCGGGTATTCAGGGCCCGGAAACCACGGTCAACCGCCGAGGGGCGTGCCGCCCGGAATCTTCCCCGATCCCGGCCAACATCACGAGACAGTAACGAAGAAGTCGCTGAAGCGCCAATCCCCTAGTCGGCGTGGCGCAAAAAGGTGTAACGGCCCGCTCACGCCTGGTGATGACCCCAGTGCCCGCGATGCACCACTTCCGCAGTACTGCGACGCCCTCGTTTGAGCGACGGGGACCGCTTGTCCGGGGCCCGGTACCCGATCGAGATGACCCCGATCGGGTCGAAGCCGGCCGGTACTCCGAACTCCTCCTTGAGCCGTCCGACTTTCTCCGCCGGAGGGCCGAAAAGGCAAGCACCCAAGCCTTCGTCGACCACCGTCTGCAGCATCAGCAGGGCCGCCATCCCGGTGTCGATGTACCAGTACGGCGCCGTCCAGTGCTTCTCGTCGCGGTCGGTCCAGCCCTTGTCCGGAGCGGTGTACCGGTCGAGGTACGCGTCCTTGTGCGCGAAGGCGAAGATCAGCAGCGGGGCGCGCCGCAACCCTGTGATCCACTCCACATACTTCTCGTCCGGATTCTCGGCCGCGATCCGCCAGTAACGCTCCCGATCGTCACCTTCGAGGGTCAGAAACGCCCACCCCTGGGTGAACCCGCCCGAAGGGGCCCGGAGACCGTTCTCCAGGATCCGCTCCCGGATCTCAGCAGGCACCGGCCGGTCCGGATCGTAGTTGCGGACCATCCGCCGTCGCCGGACGACCTCGCTGAACTTCACTACCAGGACCCGCCGAACGCACGGTCGGCGTTGTCCGACAGGGCCTGGCACAGTTCGGCGACAGAGATGTTCAGGACGCCGGCCATCTTTCGGACCGTGTGCGGGATCAGGTACGACGCGTTGGGCTGGCCGCGATGCGGTGACGGGGTCAGGTACGGGGCGTCCGTCTCGACCAGCACGCGGTCGAGCGGGGTGACGGCGAGCGCGTTCCGCAGCGACTGGGCGTTCTTGAAGGTCACCACACCGGCGAAGCTCAGGAACGCGCCGCGGTTGACGCATTCGCGGGCGAACTCGGTGTCGCCGGAGAAGCAGTGCATGACGAGCCGGTCCGGCACGCCCTCGCGGTCCAGGATCTTCAGGATGTCGTCGTGCGCGTCCCGGTCGTGGATCATCAGCGTCTTGCCGAGCCGCTTGGCCAGCTCGATGTGCGCCGCGAACGATGCATGCTGCGCGGCCCGGCCGTCCTCGCCGGTCCGGAAGTAGTCGAGGCCGGTCTCTCCGATGATCCGGACCTTGGGCGAGCTCACCGCAAGCCGCTCGATCTCGGCCAACGCATTGTCCAGTTCGCCGACGGACGCAAGCTTGGGCGCCTCGTTCGGGTGGAGGGCGATACCGGCGATCAGGTTCGGATACTGCTCCGCCGCCTCGACCGCCCAGACCGCGCCGGGCAGGTCGCAGCCGACCTGGACGATCCGGGTGACGCCGACCGACGCGGCCAGCTTGATCGCCTCGGCCGCGGCCAGCCAGTTGCCGTCCTCGCCGTCGGCGATGTCCAGGTGGCAGTGCGCGTCGACCACGCTCATCGGCAACGGATCCGGTACCGCGGGGCGGCTGCGATCGCGAGACCGGCCGTCCTCCCCGATGGCAGCACGTTCCCGCGTCGGGCGATCGACCTCCACACCGTCGGTAGACATGCGCCCCAGCCTACTTAGTCATTTGAGCCGATAGATCCGGATGTCTTGGTTCCGGTAGATCGGAATGGCCAGCTGGTCGAGCTTCGGTGAGACCGGGCCGGCCCGCAGATCCCCGATGATCAAGGTGACACCGACGTCGCCGGCCAGTTTGGCGAGGTGCGCCTCGGACGGCTTCTCGACCGCGATCCGGCTGTCCAGCACTCGGTCGGGCCAGGGCGACTGCTGGAGCAGGAAGCTGTGCTTGTGCTGGGTGGCGGCCAGGTTGGCCGGCGCGTAGGCCCAACCGCCCATCCACATCTGCACTCCACTGAGCCCAGACATCCAGTACGCATCGTTGGGGCAGCCCGGCCGGTACGGCACCGGCATGCAGAAGACGTTGCTGACGCCCACATCGTTGGGCTCGAGGTGCTTGCTCAGCCAGAGCATCGCGCTCTGCTCCTCGCGCGTGAGGTAGGTCCGGTACTCGATGTTCGGCGGCGGCAGCGGCCTCGAGGCGTCCCGCAGCGCGTCCCCGATCACGATGAACTGCACCGGCAGACTGGCCGCGACCGTCAGCACGATCACCTGTACTGCGGCCGACGCGGCCTGCCGCGTCCGGTTGATCCCAAGGATCACTACTCCCCCGACCACGGCCAGCACCCCGAACGGCCCCAGCAACCCGGCCGCTGCGCGTGCCACTGTGTGGGTCTCGGTGTCGGTGGGCCAGAAGAGGTAGAGGGCAACCGCGGTGACCAGCCCAGCAGTTGCCGCGACAACAACGTCCCGTGCGCGCGTTTGACTCGCAAGGTTGACGCCGACGGCAACCACCCCGACCATCCCGAGCGCCAGGATCGCGCCGAGGAAGTGGTACTCCGAATAGCCCGTGTGCGAAAACACGAGCGTCACCCCGGTCCCGGCCGCGACACAACCGCTGATCCACCAGTACGCCGGGTCGCGGCGCACCGGCGACAGCTTGAGACCGAGCAGCGTCAGCAGCCGGGGTGCGTCGACCAGTAAGTAATAGGTCACGAGCACAACGGCGAAGAGGATCATCCGGCCGTCGCCGTGCTCCAGCGACGGCAGCACCCAGTTCCCTGTGGCCGGGTAGGACTTGTCGCCGGTGACGGCCTGGTAGTACGGCTGGACCCGGAGCGCGGCGAGCAACTGGAACCGGCTGCCACCCGTACTACCGGTCAGCGCGAACGAGGACGCCAGCAGGAAGGCCGCCGTGACGCCGGTCAAGGCCGCGACCCGCCATGGCGCCTGCCGCTCGGCCACCCAGGCCACGCCGCCCGCGAACAGGCAGCCGACCAGCATGATCGGGAGCAAGGTCGGTTTCGTCCCGGTCGCCAGCGCCAGCATCAGGACCATCGCTGTCCAGACACCCCGGCCAGCCTGCCGCCGCAGGATCAGCACGGTCGGACCGACCAGGCCCAGCATCACCACGGCCGCCATGGTGCCGGTCGGTCCCTGCACTACCTGAGCAGCCGACATGTTGGCCGTTGGGGTGTTGACCAGCTGGATCGCGCCCGGCAGGACTCCAGCGAGCAGGCCGGCGAGCGGCGCGGCCCACTTGCGCTCGCTGAGCAGCTCCCCCGCCGCCCAACCGACCAGGACCAGCGTGAGCAGCATGGTCAGCGGCCACTGGTGGATGAGCACGGTGGCCGGCCTGACGTCGGCCATCACCGAGCCGCTGGCCATCGAGGCGGTCGCGAACCAGTGGTAGATCAGTGGCTCGCCCAGTACCCATGGGTCGCTGGGCGTGACGTCATGCAGTAGCTGCTGGACCAGGCCGAGTTGGTACCAGATGTCTTGATGCCTGGTGGCGGGCAGAGGCGGGAGCGGGACGGGGCGCAGTAGTACGACCACCGTCCGGACCATCGCCAGTAGGAGGCTGGAGACGAGCAGTACGTGCCACCAGCGGGGTGGGGCGGTGACGGGCGGGCGCAGGGACTTGTTGAAGGCGAAGAACAGCAGTAGGCCGGCGACGAAGGCCCATTGGAGTAGCGGGACGCCTAGCGCGGTACAGATCGCCCAGACCGCCAGTTGCCAGGCGAGGCCGAGCACTGCGCCGAAGCCCAGGTCCTGCGTCAACGAGCGGCCGCCGGCCAGTGCGCGCCAGAGGAGTGTGCCTGGCAGGAGTACGGCGATCAGCCAGGTGAGCATCCAGCGGACGCTCTCCCCCGTCGAGTCGCCGATCCGGACCAGCAACAGGACCGCGCTGAGCGGCACCAACAGCCACCACCCGAGCAGCCCGATGCCAGGCCGTAATCGACTGGTCACCGTCGGATCTTACTAGCCTTCGGCCGCCTTCTTGACACCGTCGACGAGCATCTTCCACATGCCGCTGGAGTGATCCGCCTCTTCCTGGCTGCCGTTGTTGTCCTGGCTGAGCTTCAGCTGCGTACCGCCATCAGTCGCGGACAGCTCGTAGGTGAGCGTGTGGTAGTTCTCCGGTACGTCGGGCTGCCCGCTCAACGGGCTGTAGTGGGTGACCTTGAGCAGCCGGGCCTTGTCGACCGCGACGATCTCACCCTTGTCGGTGTACTGCTTGCCCTCGTACTCGCCCTGCCAGGTGATCGGGCTGCCCGGCTGCCAGTCGGTCTCCACGTCCGCCCCGAACATGAACTTCTTGATCTGCTTCGGGTCGGTCAGGACGTCCCAGACCTGCTCGGGCGATGCGTCGATCTCGGTCTCCGCCGTGGCCAGATAGTCGGCCATGATGTCCAACTCCCATCTGTGTCTTCTACAAGACCGTACGACTTCGTGGCCGTACGGTCTTGTAGAAAAGCGTCAGACCAGGATGACGAGCTTGCCGCGGTTGTGGCCGGCCTCGCTGATCTCGTGGGCGGCGCGGGCCTCATCGAGGGTGAAGGTCCTGGCGATGGCCGGCTTCAGCTTGCCGTCGGCGGCCAGCTGGAGCTGCTCGGCCAGACCGTTCTTCTTCACGTCGTCGGCCACTGCCCCGCTGGAGACGGCGATGCCGATCTCACCGGCAGCCATGTCGGCAATCGTGACGATCCGCTCGGTACCACCGCGCAGCTCGATCGACTCCTGCAGCCCGCCCTTGCCCGCCGCGTCGAAGACGGCGTCGACACCCTGCGGAGCGACCTCCTTGACCCGGTCGACCAGGCCCTCGCCGTACGCGATCGGAATCGCGCCGAGCGAACGCAGGTACTCGTGGTTTGCCTCGGACGCGGTACCGATCACGGTCGCGCCGAGCGCGACGGCGAGCTGGACACCCACCGAGCCGACCCCACCGGCGGCTCCGTGCAGCAACAGCGTCTCGCCTTCCTTGAGGCCGAGCTCGTTCAGCACCCGGGCCGCGGTCTCGCCGCCGATCGGGACGGCGACGGCCTCTTCCCACGAGAGGTTCGCGGGCTTCTTGGCGGCGACGCCGACCAGCGCGTGCTCGGCGTACGCGCCACTCTGGGACCAGCCGACGACCTCGTCACCGACGGCGAACTCGGTCACGCCCTCACCGATCTGGTCGACCACACCGGCCACCTCGAGGCCCGGGATCGCCGGGAACGTGGTGGGCATGAAGCTGTCGAACCAGCCGTACCGGATCTTGAAGTCCATCGGGTTGACCCCGGCGGCCTTGACCGCGATCCGGACCTCGCCCTGGCCGGCCTGCGGCTCCTTGGCGTCCTTGACCTGCAGAACCTCGGGTCCACCGAACTCTTCGAAGACAACCGCTCGCATCGCACTGCTCCTTGGATAGGTTGAAGCATCAAGTAATTAGCTTCAGCGTTCAACCATCCGGGGCGAGCGGGTATTCCGTCCCTTGGTTATTCCGGGTCGGCCAGGCGGGGGAAGAGGGAGTCGCCCTTGACCAGGACTGAGCCGGTGGGGAGTTGGGCCCAGGTGCCGGCTTCCTGGATTCGCTGGTCCTTGAGGGGGCCGAGCTTGGCTTCGGCGCCTAGGAGGGTCCAGAGTTTGGCGGCCGTCTTCGGCATCGTGGGGTTGTGGAGGACGGCGACGGCGCGGAGTACCTCGGCCGAGGTGTAGAGGATGGTGGCCAGGCGGGCCTTCTGGGACTCGTCCTTGGCTACCTTCCAGGGCTCCTGCTCGGAGACGTAGCCGTTGACGGCGCCGACGAGGTCGTTGATCGCGGCCAGGGCGTCGTGGAAGGCCAGGGAGTCGATCGCCTTGTCGGCGGCGGCGACGGTCTCGGCGAGCTTGTCGGCCAGGGCCTGCTCGGCGGGGCCGTGGTCGGTGGGCTCGGGGAGTTCGCCGTCGAAGTACTTGTTCACCATCGCGGCGATCCGGCTGGCCAGGTTGCCCAGGCCGTTCGCGAGCTCGGAGGTGTAGACGGCGTTCAGGTGCTCCCAGGAGAAGGAGCCGTCGGAGCCGAACTGGATCGTGCGCAGGAAGTAGTACCGGAAGGCGTCCGAGCCGAAGTGGTCGGTGATCTCCTTCGGCGCGATCGCGGTCAGCTTCGACTTGCTCATCTTCTCGCCGCCGACCAGCAACCAGCCGTGCGCGAAGACCTGCTTCGGTACTGCGACCCCGGCGGCCATCAGCATGGCCGGCCAGATCACCGCGTGGAAGCGGAGGATGTCCTTGCCGACCAGGTGCACGTCGACCGGCCACAGCTCCTCGAACCGCTCCGGGTCCGTGCCGTAGCCCGCGGCGGTGACGTAGTTGAGCAGGGCGTCGATCCATACGTACAGGACGTGGTCCTCGTCCCACGGGACCGGGATGCCCCAGTCGAAGGTCGAGCGGGTGATCGACAGGTCCTGCAGGCCCTGCTTGACGAACGAGATGACCTCGTTGCGGGCGCTCGACGGCGCGACGAAGTCCGGCTGCGACTCGTACAGCTCGATCAGCTTGTCGGCGTACGCCGAGAGCCGGAAGAAGTAGTTGGTCTCCGAGACCGTCTCCAGTTCGGTGCCGTGGATCATGCACCGCTGGGTGCCGTCCTCGTCGGTCCTGATGTCGGCGGGGAGCTTGAACTCCTCACAGCCGACGCAGTACAGGCCCTCGTACTCGCCCTTGTAGACGTCGCCCTTGTCGTACAGCGTCTGCCAGAAGTCGCGGACCCGCTCGGTGTGCCGCTTCTCGGTCGTCCGGATGAAGTCGTCGTAGTCGATGTCGACGTCCACCCAGGCCGGCTTCCACGCCTCCTCGACCAGCTTGTCCGTCCACTCCTGCGGGGACATGCCCTGCGCCTGAGCGCTGCGCATCACCTTCTCGCCGTGCTCGTCGGTACCGGTCAGGTACCACTTGCGCTCGCCGCGCTGGGCGTGCCAACGGGTCAGGACGTCCCCGGCCACCGTCGTGTAGGCGCTGCCGATGTGCGGCGGGGCCGTGACGTAGTAGATCGGGGTGGTGACGTAAAAGGCCTTCTCGGACATGCCCTCAAGGGTAGTGGGCTGGGCTAGCTGGTCTTACCAGGGTCTCGGGCGGCCAGTACGGCGTCGTAGACCGTTCTTTTCGGTACTCCGAACCGCTTGGCGACATCCGAGATCGCCTGCTTACGCGGTGTGCCCGCCTCCTCGTCGGCGGCTACCTCGGCGGCCAGCTCCTCGGGTCCGAGTTCGCGGGCGGAGGGGTCGGCTCCGGCGACGACGATGGTGATCTCGCCTCGGACCCCGTCCACCGCCCACTCGGCCAGCTCGGCGGCGGTGCCCCGCTTGACCTCTTCATACGTCTTGGTGAGCTCGCGGCAGACAGCAGTACGCCGATCCTTGCCGAGCGCGTCGGCCAGATCCTGGAGCGAGGCGGCCAGCCGGTGCGGCGCCTCGAAGAAGATCATCGTCCGCTGCTCCCGGGCGAGCTCGGTGAACCGCTTGGACCGCTCGGCCGACTTCCGCGGCAGGAATCCCTCGAACGTGAACCGATCCACCGGCAACCCGCTCAACGCGAGCGCCGTCAACACAGCCGACGGCCCCGGTACTGCGGTCACCTGCACGCCGGCCTCAATCGCCGCAGCCACCAGCCGGTACCCCGGATCCGACACGCTGGGCATCCCCGCGTCGGTCACCACCGCAACCGTCTGCCCCTCGACCAGCACCGCGACCAACTCGTCGGTCCGCTGCCGCTCATTCCCCTCGAAAAAACTCACCACCCGCCCGCTGACGACGATCCCCAACTCACTCGTCAGCCGCTTCAACCGCCGCGTATCCTCCGCGGCCACCACATCCACTTCCCCCAACACCCGCCGCAACCGCGCCGAAGCATCCGAAAAATCCCCAATAGGAGTCCCCACCAACACCAATCGCCCGGTCACGGCAGCAACGCGAACGAGTCGACATGGTTAGGCCGGACAACGCTGAAGTGCCGCCGGTCCAAGGTCGCGATCTCTTGGAGTTCGAGCTGCTCGGCAAGAGCGATCACAGACGCATCCACCAATCCCAGCGGTAGATCGGCATAACGTCGATGGTTGATGTCGGAGCTGATCGCCGCAGCAACCAACGGGCCGGTGTCGACGACGATCACCGGGAATTGCGTCCCAGCTCGGCCTGAAGAATCTCCTCGTGGTTCTCCGACAGGTCGGTGCGACTGCCCTCGATCGACCCGAACCAGGCCGGTGGCCAGGTGCCGGTCGGCTGCGGACGCTCTGCACGTGCCTCGGCCTGCAGCTTCAGCAGCCGGAGTTCCGGCAAGAGATCGGCAGCGGTGCTGTCCGACAAGGAGTCGATCAGAGCGTGTAGCTCTTCTCTGGGAGTACTCATGGTCACGAGTCTAGAAGGTCCGGCGGACGTTTCGACGGTTATCCACAGGACCGGTGGCCAGGCCGGGGAGCGGTTCGACCGGGTTCTCCGTACCATGGCCAGCGTGACTGCCGTGATCGAGGATGACACCGCTCAGCCGGCTGACGTGTCCGCGGAGGGTGTGGAGGAGCGGGAGACGCTCGGGCGGGATGTTCTCGGTAGACGGTTGCCGCCGCTCAAGGAGCGGTTGTATCCGCCGATGCCGAAGGATTTCGAGGGTGGCTGGATCGCGACGCTGGCGATCACGGCGCTGGCGGCGATCCTGCGGTTCTGGAACCTCGGCAACCCGGTGAAGTTCGTCTTCGACGAGACGTACTACGCCAAGGACGCGTACTCGCTGCTCAAGCACGGGTATGCGCTGCAGTTCATCGACAAGCCGGAGGGGGCCGCCGACAAGGCGATCCTGGCCGGCAACCTGGACGTCTTCAAGACCACCCCGAGCCTGACCGTGCACCCCGAGGTCGGCAAGTGGATGATCGCGGCCGGCGAGCAGTTGTTCGGGATGAACACCTTCGGCTGGCGGTTCATGCCGGCCCTGTTCGGCACGCTGACGGTTCTCCTGGTCATTCGGACGGTACGCCGGATGACGCGATCGACTCTGATCGGCTGTATCGCCGGTCTGCTGCTCGCCGTCGACGGTCTGCACTTCGTGATGTCGCGGGTCGCCCTGCTCGACATCTTCCTCGCCTTCTGGCTGGTCGCGGCCGTTTCCTGCCTGGTCGCCGACCGCGACTGGACCCGCCGCCGGCACGCGGACTCCCTCGAGCACCGCGACGGCAGCCGCAAGATCGGCCGCTGGCTGCTCATCCGCCCGTGGCGGCTCGCCGCGGGCGTCTGCTTCGGCCTGGCGCTCGGTACCAAGTGGTCCGCCGTCTGGGTGATGGCCGGCTTCGGCATCCTCGTCTTCGCCTGGGATCTCGGCGCCCGTCGTGCGCTCGGCGCCCGGCGCGCTTTCATCAAGTCGGTCTTCGTCGACGGCCTGCCCGCGTTCGTCAGCATCGTGCTCGTCGCCGGCATCACCTACACCGCGACCTGGACCGGCTGGCTGCTGCACGACAACGCCTACGACCACGACTACGCGGCCAGCCATCCGGCGCACGGCGTGATGAAGGTGATCCCGGACGACTTCCGGTCGCTGATCCACTACCACCAGGAAGTACTGGCGTTCCACACCGGCGACTACATCAAGAACGCGACACATCCGTACCAGTCCCACCCGGCCGGCTGGCCGATCGTGGCCCGCCCGATCGGGTTCGACGCGGTCAACGACATCAAGCCCGGTACCAACGGCTGCACCGCGCCGGCCGGGGTGAACTGCCTGTCGGTGATCTCCGCGGTCGGTACGCCGCTGCTGTGGTGGGCCGGCGCATTGGCGCTGATCGCCGCGCTGGTGTTCTGGATCGCCCAGCGCGACTGGCGGTTCGGGATCCCGATCGTCGGGTTCTTCACCTGCTGGATCCCGTGGTTCTTCTTCGACGACCGGCCGATCTTCTTCTTCTACGCCGTCACGATGATCCCGTTCACCTGTATGGCGCTGGCGATGGTGCTGGGCAAGATCCTCGGCCCGGCCAAACAGGCGCTCCAGGCATCGACGCCGCGGCGATTGGTCGGCAGTGCGGTCGTCGGCGCCTTCGTCGTCCTGGTGGTGCTGAACTTCGCCTACATCTGGCCGATCCTGACCGACAAGGTGATGCCACATCCGGACTGGCTGAACCGCATGTGGTTCAAGTCCTGGATCTAGTGAAGTTGACCGTGGCCACCGTCGCGGAAGCGCTTCTTGTGCCGCTTCGAGCTGGGCTGGCCGCCGACGCCGCCGAACAGCGCGATGCCCTTCACGATCACGACCGGCGCATGAGGGTCAGGTGACTCGCCGCCGCGGGCGCCGAACCCACCGAAGATGCCGACCCCTTCGTTGCGGACCTCGACGCTGTCCGGCACGGTGATGTCGATCCCGCCGAACATCGCGAACGCCCAGATCGTCACCTCACGCCCCTCGAAGACGGCGTCCGTCATGTCCAGGTCGTAGCCGCCGAAGACGCAGATCGCGTTGGTCCGCCGGCGCACCCGCCAGCGCCCCTTCCGCTCGCCACCACCGAAGATGCCGACCAGCGACTCGAAACTGTCGGACGGGTTGGCCGGCTCCTCGATCGGTACCGGACTGTTCGACGGCGCGGCCGCGGCGACCGGCCGGAACGGCTGCCCCGGTACCGCGAGGTCCTGGGTGATCGGCTCGAGCTCCCCCAGCGTCCTGGCCTGCAACGTCTGCTCGAGCCGCTCGGCATGCTCGTCCTGCGTCAACCGCCCGGTCATCAGCGCATCCCGCAGCACATCGACCACCTGGTCCCGATCGGTGTCGGAGGCCCGCAGGTGGGCGTGCGGATTCGGGCGCTCGGGCAGATTGTCCATAACCCCGAACACTATCCCCACCCCACTCCCACCGGAACGAGATTTTCCCCGATCTCAGGGTCGGCCCAGGGCGTTCACCGAGACGAGCGGAGCAACGGCGCCGGCCGGTACTTCGTGAAGCCCGGCGCGCGTACCGCGTCGCCGCCGGTCGCGAAGTCGAACACCTTGCTCCAGCGCTCGCCCAACGCAGCGGCTCGAACGTTGAGGCCAGCCGGATCGGTTGTTGGCCAGTGGCCGGTGTTGATGCGGTTCAAGAGGGTTTGGAGGGCGACTGCTTCCTCGGCGACGGTGAACGCGCAGTGGGTGGCGCGGGCGACGAAGAGCTGGCGGAGGTCGGTCGGGTTGCCGTGCCGGCGGACCTGGGTGGCGTACCAGCGTTCGTGGTCGGGGACGGCAAGGTCGACTGTGTTGTGGAGCGTTACGACCGGCGAGGGGGTAGTACCGCGCGGTACGGCATGACGCAACATCCACTGCCTGGCTTGGGGATCCGGGCTGATCCGAGGAGCCGCCGCAAGTCGCGCGAGGTCTTTGCCGAGGTCGAGCCCTGCCTCGCGATAGGCCTTGCGGACGAAGGCCAGCTGGTTCGACTTCGCCAACTGCCGCGCGTAGTCGACGCCTACGTTGTACGACGGGTTGCCACCCGCATGCTCAGCGAGATCAGCTTGGCCGACCGCGCCGAAGACGCCCACCGCTCCATACAGCTGGATCTCGTAGAGCGCCCGCGCCTGCCCCTCGATCGTCGCCGGCTTGGGGTCATGCGCCGAATTCCAGCCGGTCACATTGCCGAACGCCCCGGCCAGCGCGATCCGAGCCCGACCCTGCGCGGTCTCCACCTTCTCAGTCATCACCTCCTGCAACCTCTGCACACTCGCCGCCGGATCCTTCGCGTTGACCAGTTCGACCTCCTTGGCGTCAAGCAGCGTCTTGAGCGCGAAGTTGATGTCCAGCGACAGATTCATCTGCCCGTACAGATCGATCGGCGTACACATCGCCAGCACCCCGTCGATCCGGTGAGGGTACTTCTCCGCGAGCAGCAACGAGATCGCGCCGCCGCCCGACGAACCGGTCGCGACCGTACGCCGCGGCTTGCCGACGTGATCCTCGAACCAGTCCAGTACGCCGACCTGATCCCGTACCGCCTCCTTCACCACGAACCCCGTCCGCCCCTTGAAGTCGGACGCCGCCAGCGCATACCCCTGCTCGAGCAGCCACTCCTCGCTGTCGACCCGGTTGCCATGCCCGGGCGGGAACTCCGGCATGCCCGCCGGGTAGTACGGGTGGCTGTAGATCAGCAGCGTCCCGTTCCACCGCTCGGGCGTCTCCACCTTGTACTCTGCGCCGCCGATCGTCCCCGTATACGTGTGGCGACCGCGGTTCGCCCCCGCGGCGGCGTCGGCGCGTTCCGTAGTACCGGACAAGCCGGCGCCGACCAGGGCGGTGCTGAGCGCGGCGGCCGCAACTGCTTGAGTGAGTCGTTTCATCGTCCTGCTCCTTCTCGGTGGGAACCTTCACTCACCTGGTCGGAGCCATCGGGCGGTGCGGGACATGCGAGACGATGTCCCTGCGGCGGAGCCGACTCCGACTACTGACTGAGAGGCCCCACCAAGGAGCCGGATCGGCGAGGAGTACGCGATGAAATTCATCATGCTGGCCTACACGAACGCCCAGACCTGGGTCGAGGGCACCTGGGACCCCGAGGAGTTCCAGAAGGCCTGCGATTTCTACGAGCAGCTCGGCAAGGACCTGACCGCCAGCGGTGAGGCGGTCTACACGGCCGGCCTCGGGGACCCGTCGCTGACCAGGACGATCCGCGAGACCCCCGGCGGTACGGTCGCCGCCGACGGCCCGTACGCCGAGGTCAAGGAGGTGCTGGCCAGCTTCGGCATCGTCGACGTGGTGAGCGCCGACCGGGCGTACGAGATCGCCCAGCAGATCGTCGACGCGGTCGGCGACATCGTCGAGGTCCGGCCGCTGATGGACGGTTCCTGACCGTGACCGGCTTCGAGCACCTGCTGCGTGAGCTGACGCCGCAGGTGCTCGGCGCGCTGGTTCGGCGGTACGGGCACTTCGACGCGTGCGAGGACGCAGTACAGGAAGCGCTGCTGGCGGCGTCGCAGCAGTGGCCGCGCGATGGGGTACCGGAGCAGCCGCGGGCGTGGTTGATCACCGTCGCGTCGCGCCGGCTGACCGACGAGCTGCGCAGCGAGGAGGCTCGGCGGCGGCGCGAGAACGCCGTCGCTGTCGACATCCCGTTGGTTGCCCCCGGCGCCGATTCCGCCGGCCCGCGTGATGCCGACGACACCTTGCTGTTGCTGTTCCTCTGCTGTCATCCGTCGCTGAACCGGGCGGCGCAGATCGCCCTCACCCTGCGCGCGGTCGGCGGCCTGACGACTGACGAGATCGCCCGCGCGCTGCTCGTCCCCGAAGACACCATGCGCAAACGCATCACCCGCGCCAAGCAGAGCGTCCGGGCGTCGGGCATCCCCTTCCGTCCGCCGCCACCGAGCGAGCTGCCCGCGCGGCTGGCCGCGGTACTGCAGGTCCTGTATCTGATCTTCAACGAGGGCTACACCAGCACCGACCGCGTGGACCTCGCGGAGGAAGCAATCCGTCTGACCCGTCTGCTCCCCACCAACGGAGAAACAGCTGGTCTGCTCGCCCTCATGCTCCTGACCCACGCCCGCCGCCCAGCCCGTACTACCCCCGCCGGCGACCTGATCCGCCTGGACGAACAAGACCGCACCCTCTGGAACGCGGACCTGATCGCCGAGGGCACCGCGATCATCACCGACGCGATGACCCGCTTCCCCCTGGGCTCGTACCAGCTCCAGGCCGCGATCGCCGCCGTCCACAACGAAGCCAAGACCCCCGAAGCCACCGACTGGCCGCAGATCGTCGCCCTCTACGACCTCCTGATCCGCTTCGACGACACCCCCATCGCCCTGCTCAACCGCGCGGTCGCCATCGCCATGCTCCAAGGCCCCCAAGCCGGCCTGACCCTCATCGACGACCTGACCAAGGACCCCCGCCTCACCAACCACCACCGAGTAGCCATAGCCCGAGCCCACCTACTAGAACTAGCCGGCAACATCCCCGAGGCACTCACCGCCTATCTCGACGCAGCCCGCAAAACCACCAGCCTCCCGGAGCAGCGCTATCTGAACACCCGGGCGGCCCGCCTGAGGACCTACTCTTAGCCCCTGATCGGGGTGGATCTACTGGGGGTTGCGATGGCAGTGATGGGCGACAGCTTGCCCGAGCGATGGTCTGGCGAGCTTCAGCGCGAGGGCCGGGTGATCTTCCCGATCCGGGCTGCCGGCGTGTGGCGGGAGCTGGGGTTCATCTGGCTCTCCGTCGTTTTCACCCAGGCGATCTCGTTCGGCCAGTCGTGGGGTGAGGGCGACACCCGCCAGTACCTCGCCGTCGCGGTGGTGCTGTCGGCCGTGGTCGTGACGTTCTGGTACACCTCGCGGCTCTATGCCCGCTACCCGGCGCTGACGGTGGACAAGTCCGGCCTGAAGATCGGCCTGAAGAAATCCATCCGCTGGGCCGACGTGGGCTCAATCGGCCTGCTCCGCACCGGCGGCCCCAGCGGCCGCGCCCTCCCGATCATCCCGAAGGATGTGTGGGCCAAGGAACTTGTCATCCCGGCGACCGCGGCCAGGGACATGAAGGCTCTCCAGCAGTGGCTGGAGGAGCTACTCAAGGAGCAACTCCCCCAGCCTTAGGTCAGCTGACCTTGATGATTCGCTGGGGGCTGAGGGCCTGGGCGTGGTCTGCGTCAGCGGTGAAGAGGACGCGGTACGCGAAGGAGCCTCGGGCCGTCGGCTTGATGCCGAAGGCGTAGGTGCCGGTGGTGCTCAGCTTGACCGAGGCGATGTTCTTCCAGGTCCTGGCTGAGTAGAACTGCAGGTAGACGAGCTTGCCGGAGTGGGCCGGGGTGACCTTGCCGGAGAAGCGCGTCGTTGCGCCCAGCCTGATCGCGGTCGGCGAGAGGACCGAGGTGACGGTCGGCGCGACGGCGATGTTGATATCGGCCGTGCGGGTTCCCATCAGGTCGGCGTTGCCGACGAAGACCATCGTGTAGACCGAGGACGTGGCCGGCTTAATCGCGTAGCTGACCCCACCCGTCGAGCTGGTCTTCAGGGTGGTGATCAGCTTGAGCGCCGCCACGTTCTTGGCTCGGCCGTACAACTGCACCGGCAGACCCGCGTACGCCTTGTTGTCGATCCGCAGCACGCTGCCCTTGAGGGTGATCGTGCCGCCGTAGTTGATCGCCGTGGCTGTCGTCGAGATCCCCGACTTGACCCCGTTGACGGCCTTCGAGGAGATCGGGCTGTACTTGCCGCCCTTGTCCTTCACCCAGCCGGCGTACGTGTACGTCGTCGCCGCCTTGAGCCCGGTCACCTTCACCGACGTGCCGGTGCCCGAGTAGACGAGCGTGCCGGTGCTCATCGTCGGAGCGATGCCACCGACGTTCTGCCGGATGATCACCTGGTCGAGATCGGTGATCGCCGGGATCGTCCAGGACACGTTCGCGGCCAGGTAGGCGCCGCTCGCGGTGAACGTCGTCAGCTTCGGCGGGACCAGATCGACCGTGCTGAAGACCGTCTGGATCGACGTGAGCGGCGTGCCACCCGTCTCCTGCACACCATCGACGACGAGCTTGTACGCCGTTGCCTCTGGCAAAGGAGTGGTCGGCGTGAGCGTCGCCTTCAGCGTCGCGGGGTCGTAGCTGATCGTCGCGGGCAGAGTGGCTCCCGTCTTGCCGTTCTTCAGCCGGACCGTGTCGGCAGTCACCGTCGACTCGGCAACCGCCCGAGCGAACGTCACGGTCGGCGTGGTGTCCGCGGTCGCGACCGAGGACAGGTGGGCCGGCGTGACATCGCGGATCGGGTAGGCAGGATCAGCGCTCGTCCCACCGGAACCTGCCTCGGTGACCGAGAGGCTGTACGACCGGCTGTCCCAGGACCCGTTGTTGTTGCGGACCGCGATGTACGTCGTACCGGCGGCGGCGCTGGCGTCGACGGACGCGGTCAGCGGACCCCAGCTCACCACATGCGTGGTCGGGTTGACCGGCGGGAAAGCGTTCACCTTGTGGCCGAGCGACTGCAGGTCGGCGTTGTAGACGTCGACCTCCGGGCCGACGTTGGCGAAGTTCTGGTTGCGCTCGTCGAAGGACGCGCCGGTCACCGAGACGCGCAGGTTGCGCGCGGCGGCGGAGTCGATCGCGTACCAGTCGACGTCTCCCTCGGTGCTGATCACGCTCGACGCCGTCGTACCGATACCGACCTTGGTGGCCCGGGACGGCTGGTCGTTGCCGTCGGCAGCTCCGCCCGCGAAGTCGGTCGTCGTCTTCCCGCCGAGGGCTGCGTACGCATCCACGATGCCGGCGCCGTAGTACTGGTCGAAGCCCCGCGGGCCGGCGTCGCGCGACAGCACCATCAGGCGCTGGCGGATCTGGGCCGGGGTGAACGCGGGCCACTTGTTGCGGATCATGGCCGCGATCCCGGTGACGACCGGCGCGGAGCACGAAGTACCGGTGCAGTACCAGTACGGCAGGTAGTCGGGGTCCGTCTTCGCCCGCGAGCCCGTGCTCAGCAGGTGGGTGCCCGGAGCAGCGATGTCGACCCAGTCGCCGAACGAGCTGAAGTCGGCCAGCTTGCCCCGCGGGTCGGTGGCCGCGACCGCGATCACCTCGGGGTAGGAGGCCGGATACTGCAGGACCGAGTTGCCGTCGTTGCCAGCAGCAACCACTACCACGACCCCATCGGCGACAACCTGAGCGATCGCGTCGTGCAGGACCGGGTCGTCCTCGTCGCTGCCGAGCGACATGTTCACGACCCGGGCACCGTGGGCGACGGCCCAGTGCAGACCCTTGATGATGTCGGAGTCGTAGCCGGAGCCCTCGTTGTCGAGCACCTTGACCGGCATCGCCTGCGCCGACCAGGCGACACCGGAGACACCGATCGCGTTGTTGGCGGACGCGGCGATCAGGCCGAGCGTCATCGTGCCGTGGCCCTCGTCGTCGACCGGCGCCGCGCCAGGGGTGACGAAGTTGTAGCCGGGGACGAGGTGGCCCACCAGATCCGGGTGACCGAGGTCGACACCGGTGTCGAGGACGGCGATGGGTGCCTTGCCGGATGACTTCGAGAGGTCCCAGGCCTGCGGCAGCCGGACGGTGCTCGCGAAGATCGACTGGTCCTCGCCGTAGTACTCGTCGTTCGGGATGGCGGAGATGTGCCGCCTGTAGTTCAGTGAGGCCAGCTCGACGGTGGGGTCGGCTTTGACCTTCTTCAGCAGTTCCGGCGCCGGCAGTTCGCCGGTGAGCTCGACGGCCTTCGAGGTGAGCGAGTCGCCGGTCTTGCTCTTGAAGCGCGACAGCGCCGACTGCCGGGCCGCCTTGGTGGCGGACGGCTTGAACTTCACCACGACCGAGTTCGGGTCGTACTTCGGGCCGGTGGCGTTGTGCGGAGTGAACTTCGGTGTATACGGGCCCGGCTGGGCCGCGTTGCTGGCGGAACCGGTGACGGCTACCAGCGTGGCTGCGACCAGGGCGGCAGGAATGCCGAGGCGCAGGAGGTGGGCAGGACGGAAGGACACAGGACCCCCCCCAAGGGTCTCAGAAGTGACAATGAGCCGGAGTATGGCAGAGGTACGGACCAGAACTCGCGCCGGATCCATGTCAATAGCTGCAGCTAGGGCCTTACCCGCACGGCGAGGAAAACCCCACCGAGGGTGACGGCGCCGAAAATCAGCGCCAGGCCGGGATATCCCCCGAATCCCAGGCCGACACCGCCCAGAGCCGCGCCCAGGAACGTGCCCATGCTCATGCCGGCGGCGTTGACGCTGAGCGCGGAGCCGCGGAGATCGCCGCTGCGGCGTACCAGCAGCGTCGTGACGCAGGCTGCGACGGTGGCGTGGGCAGCACCCATGAGTGAGGTCAGCAGGAGGGTGACCGGGAGGCTCGGGGTGAAGTAGAAAGCGGAGACGGCCAGCAGAGCGGCGAGGAGGCCCAGGAGCAGGGTCTTCTCGGGGCGTACAGCCGCGACGAGGTACCGGCCCGCGAACAGGTTGCCAAGGAAGAAGGACGCGCCGCTGAGGGACCAGACGAGGGCGAACCAGCCGGGAGCGAGGTCGAACTTCTCGTCGTAGAACGCGGCCAGGTAGGCGAGATAGCCCATGAAGGCGGCCGTCCTCAGCATCGCTACACCCAGCAACGGCAGCGCTCCGGGGATGTGAGCCAGGGCCCGGTACGTCGCCAGGTAGCTCGTCCGCTCGGTGTGATGCAGGGGAGCCTTGCGTCCTCGACCGCGCCAGAAGAAGGCAGCGGACAGAGCCAGCGAGATCGCCGACGCTGCCAGCAGGTTTCCCCGCCAACCCCAGAACATCCCCGGTACTGCGAGCACCGGCGCGGCCAGCATCGCCATCATCGACGTCGTCGCAGAAACCAGCGTGGCCGCTCGTCCAGCAGCGGCAGGAGTCCTGAAGCGATCCGCCGCGGCCGCACCGATCGACGGTCCGAGGATCGAGGTCGACGCACCGATCAGCAGGCAGAAGGTGGCCAGCGCGAAGACGTTGCCGACGGCACCCAGCGCGGCCGAGATCCCCAGCAGCGCCAGACCGCCGGCGGCCACCAGCTCCCTGGCGAAGCGGTCGATGAGCGGCGCGAGCGCGATGCCGACGATGAGGGCTGCGAGGCCTCCGAGTCCCCGCAGTCCGCCGATCTCGGCGACGCTGCCGTCCGCGGCCGCCGCGATCGGCACCAGGTACAGGCCGAAGACGGTGAACGGAATCAGGCTGACCGTGGAGGCGAGCAGAAAAGGCCAGAGCCGCTTCGCCATTCGCCAGTCGCCCGGCACTTCTCCTGTCCTGCGAACTTCGGTGGTGCTCATGGCGTCGGTGGTCCGTCCTGGCGGTAGCGGTAGAGGGAGGTCGGGCGGGCGCTGAACTGAGAGAAGGGGAAGGGCTCAGCGGACAGGGCGGTGACGCCGGCGCCGAGGAAGGCGCGAGCCACGGCGCTGCCGGTCTGAGCATAGATTGCCAGCGGCTTCGATTGCTGCAGGCAACGATCGAGCAAGATGTCGAAACTCCCGTTGCTCAAGGTCATTCCGGTCGCCACGACCGCGTCGGCGGCATCGACAACCGCCGTCATATCGCGGGAAACCGGGAGTCCGGACGCGGTCTCGCGGAGGTTGAAGTCGCAGGGCAGACAGGTGCCGCCCAAGGCGGTGATCGCGTCGACCAGCGGATTGACCACGCCGATCAGCGCGACCTTCGAGCCCTCGGCGACTTCGAGCAGGCCGGCTACGGCGGCATCGCGGGCCCGGGCGCGGATGTCCGGAGTACCGGCGGGCAGGATGACCTCCTCGGCCTGGGCCGACAGATGGTGCGGCTCGACCGCAGCCAGGTAGGCATCCAAAGCGGCGATCCGGACCGGAAGGGGGCCATCGGCAAGCAACTCCGACAACGGTAGGCCCGATGCGCCGGCACAGTAGTCGGGATCGACCTCGCCGGCCTCAAAGGAGCAGGCGCCGAAGACGTCGCCTACCCGCAGGAGCACGTAGTAGTTGCGATAGGTGACGTCCGCGCCGGGGAGCCGCGTCGTGTGGTGGAGCCAGAAAGCGCTGGTCACGTTCATTTCCGCCGGCGCCGGACCGTGAGATCCGGCGAGGACGGCGGTGGTGAGTGCGGCGACGGTCATGGCGGATCCCTCGGCTTCTCTGGGTCGTGGCTACTCTAATGCGACGGAGTCGCAGATGGAAACTCTTGGCGTTCGGCCCAGGCCGTGCGCCGCCGATTCCACGACATCGCGGACCACGGCACGGCGAGCTCGTCGAGTGAGTCGATCTCGCGGGGGCGCATGGTGTCCATCGGGCGCGCCTCGGCGTACCGGGAGAAAGCGGATTCGACGTACCGGGTGCCGGTGTCGGCGGCCAGGAAGACGTGGGTGCGGCTGCTGTCGCAGTTGTGTTCCCACAGTGCGGACAGGTACGCCGCGCCCGCGGACAGTCCGGCGAAGACCCCGCTCGTCCGCAGCAGGTCCACCGCCGCCGACATCGCATAGTCGAAGGAGACCCAGTGCAACCGGTCGTACAGCTCGTGACGCACATTGCGGAACTCGATCGAGCTGCCGATCCCGGCGATGATCATTTCGGGATCCTGTGTATGCCCGGCGCCGAACGTGATGCTCCCGAACGGCTGCACGCCGACCAGGTTGACGTCCCGCCCCCGATCCCGCAGGAACGCCGCGATCGCGCCGGTCGAAGCACCCGTGCCGACTCCCCCGACGAGACACAGCGGCCCGGCCGGTACCAGCTCGGCCACGAGATCCGCGACCGCGCCGTACCCGAGGTAGTGGATGTCGTCGTGGTACTGCTGCATCCAGTGGTACGACGGGTTGTCGCGCAGGATCTCCCCGATCCGCCGGACCCGCAGGTTCTGGTCCAGGTGCAGGTTGTTGGACGACGGCACCTGCTCGACCGTCGCGCCGAGGATCTCGAGCTGGATCTTCAACGTCCGGTCGACCGTCGTGGACCCGACGATGTGGCACTTCATCCCGTACCTGTGACAGGCCAGCGCCAGCGCGTGCGCGTAGATCCCGCTGGAGCTGTCGATCAGGGTGTCCCCGGGCCGGACCGCGCCCGTCTCCAGCAGATGGCGGACGGCGCCCAGCGCGGAGTACACCTTCATCGTCTCGAACCGCAGGCAGATCAGGTCCTCGCCGACGCGGATCGGGTCCGGGTCCTTGATCGCCTCCGCCAGGTGATCGTGCAGTTGCTTCATCGGTGCGGTTCGCTCCTCGTGTCGGCACTACTGGTCAGCACGGGCGGAGGCTCTGGGGGTTGATGCCCGATCCGGGCGGCCCTCACCAGCCGCTGGGTCAGTTCGGTGTCGGGCTTGGTCATGACTGTTGCCGGTGGCCCCTGTTCGATCACGCGGCCGGCGTCGAGCACCAGGACGTGGTCGGATACCTGGGCGACGAGGCCGAGATCATGGCTGATCCAGACCAGGGCGGTGCCCTGGGCTTTCAGCTCGTTCAGCAGTTCGACGACGAGGCTGGTGCCGTGCTCGTCGAGGGCCGTGGTGATCTCGTCACAGATGAGTACTTCGGGGTGCGCGAGCAGCGCCCTGGCCAGGGCTGCTCGCTGGAGTTCGCCACCGGAGAGGCGGCTTGGCGGTCGGGCGGCCGTGTGCGCGGAGACGCCTAGGCGGGCGAGGGTTGCTTTGGCTTCGGCCTTTGCGGCGTCTGGTGTCAGGCTGCGGAGGCGGATCGCAGTACGGGCCACTTGTTCGTCCACGAGGCGGCGTTCGTCGAAGGAGCCGCGGACCTCCTGCCAGACGTATTGGACTCGGCGGGTCTGGTCGGGGGTGCGCTTGCGTAGTACGGGGAGGTCTTCGCCGGCCAGCGTGATGCGGCCGGTATGGCGCTCGTGGAGGCCGGCGAGGCAGCGGGCGAGGGTGGTCTTGCCGCTGCCGGACCGACCGACCACGCCGACGCAGCCACCGGGCGGCACGGCGAGATCGACCTCCTGCAGGATGGGATCGCGGCCGCGGGTACGCAACGACGCGGAGATGTTCATTGCCTGGAGCAACGGCTCGCTCTGTTGGTCGGTTCCCTGTGTCGCCGCCGGTTGTGTTGCGGTTGGGAGAACATCGCCGACGACCCGGCCGGCGTCGAGCACGACGACCCGGTGGGCGAGCGCGCGGACCAGGTCGAGATCATGACTCAGCAACAGAATTCCCAGCCCGGCGGCGGCCAACTCCTTCAGTTCCTCGACCAGCTGCAGCCTGGTGATCGAGTCCAGCCCGGTGCTCGGCTCGTCCAGCACAAGCACCTTCGGCCGGCAAACCAACGCCTGAGCCAACGCGACCCGCTGCCGCTGCCCACCCGAAAACTGATGCGGAAACCGCCTTGTCGTCGCCCTGTCCGTCGGCAGTTGCGCACCCCGCAACGCCGCCGGCACAACACCTGGTACGCCGGGGTGATGCAGCCTCGCCAGCTCGGTCAACCCCGCCCCGATCCGCCGCGCCGGATTGAGCGCACTCCCCGGATGCTGAGGCATGTAAGCCACCACACGCCCCCGCACTGACGTCGCCGCTGCAGTCACCCCGCCGTCCACTACCAGGCATCCGTCAACCTCTACCGAGCCGCTCAAACTCACCCCCTGGCCGTGCTCACCCAGCAGAGCAAGAGCAGAGGTCGTCTTCCCCGACCCAGAGGCACCGACGAGAGCAGTAACCTCCCCCGCCCAAACCTCGAAGCCGACACCATCCACAAGGACGGCCTCCCCCGCCACAGCACCCAGCCCAACAACCCGCACCAGCGGGCGCCGCCGCTCGCCGGCCCCCTCCCCGCTCACCACCCGACCCCGGCCAGCCTCCCCGCCCCTCACCCCTCCCCGGTCGGCCCGCTCCTCCTCCCCCCTCATCGAGTTGCCTCGGCGAGGCGTCTGGTCCGGTGGACCAACCGGTCGGCCAGCAAGTTGAACCCGAGGGTGAAGGAGACAAGGAGCAGAGCCGGAGCCAACACCGCCCAGGGTTGTAGCAGCAGGCCTTCGCGGTTGCGGGAGACGCTGACCGCCCAGTCGGGGGCGGTTGGGCTCAGGCCGAGGCCGAGGAAGTTGACTGAGGCGACCAGGAAGACGGCAAGGGTGATACGGGTGCCGATGTCGGCGGCGACCGGACCGAGGACTGACCGGCCGACATAACCGAGGTGGATGCCCACCCAGCTCTCCCGCTGCATTCGCAACGCCTCGACCACCGGGCCGCTCGCTGCGTCCAGCGCCGCCGCCCTCACCAACCGCGCCACGGTCGGCACGTTCACCGCCGCGACCGCCAGCGTGATCGCCAGCGGCGACGCCCGCCACCCCACTGCGACGACGCTGATCACCAGCAGCGAAGGCAACGGCAGCAGCACGTCAAGCGGCCGGATCAACAACTCGTCAACCCAGCGATGCCTCGTCGACGCGGCGACCAACCCGATCAGCCCACCCAGGACATACGCGATCAGCACAGCCCCCAACGCCATCCCGAGCGCCGTCCGCCCACCCACCAGCAACAGCCCGAAGACATCTCGCCCAAGACCGTCCGTGCCCAGCAACCCAGCGCTTTCATAGGGCAACCCGGCCTTGACCGCCACGTCAACGAATGGGCCGAAAACGGCTACCAGCAATGGCAGCAGCACCAGCAATGCGGAGACGGCGAGCGGAGTACGGGATCGAAGTGTCCAGATGCTCGCCCGGACGTTAGTGTTCGGACTCATCGCAGCAGCTCCGTCCGCGGTACCAGCCGATTGCAGACGAGATCAGCGCCGAGATTGATCAACAGCGCGGCCACCGCCAGCACCAACGTCAGCCCTTGGACGACAGGCACATCCCGCGTCTCGACCCCATCGACCAGCGCCGTCGCAAACCCCGGGATCGCAAAGATCGCCTCGACCACCAAAACCCCACCCAGCAAGGTGTCCCCGGTCCGCGCCAACTCCTGCACCCCAGGAACCGCCGCATTAGGCAACACATGCCTGAGCAGCAACCGCCGCCGCGGCACCCCCAACCGCCGAGCCTGTACGACGTACTCCGCATGCAACGCGTTGATCGTCCCCGCCCGCACCTGCCGCGACAGCAAACAGACCGTCCGGCCGAGCAGCACGGCAACAGGCAGCACCAGCAACACGGGCGACGCGAGCAGCGACCCACCAACCCAAGTCGCCGGAAGCCACCCGAGCTTCAACGAGAACAAAGCAACCAGCACGACCGCGATCACGAAGTCGGGAACAGCACTCAACGCCAGCGTGATCGACGTGATCGCCCGATCCAGCCGCCCGTTCTCGCGCGTCCCCATCAAGATGCCGAGGGCGACGGCCAGCGGCACCACCACGGCCAGCGTGGCAACCGTCAGCACCAACGTCGCCCCGACCGAGGCCTTCACGATGTCGAGCACCGGCCCGCCGCTGATCAACGAAGTACCGAGGTCTCCGGTCAGTACATTGCCGAACCAGTGCACGAACCGCTCGAGCGCAGGCTGATCCAGCCCGAGCTGTTCCCGCAGCCGGGCGACCTGCTCAGGCGTCAGCGTCTCGGTGAAGCGCATGTCCGCGGCGTCGCCCGGCAGCAACGCGGTGAGGACGAAGACGAGAACCGAGAGCACGGCCAGCTGGACGATCGCCAATGCAGCCCGCTGGGCGGCATACGACCGCATTCAGGCCAGCCACACCTTGTCGAACCGGCCCGAGTCCAAGGTGTTCGGCGGGACCGCCTGGACGCCCTGCACCTTGGCGGAGACGGCGACCAGGAAGTCCGGATGTCCCCACGCGAGGATGCCGCCCTGGTCCCGCAACGTCTTCTGCAGTTCCCCGTACTTCGCCGCGCGCGCCGCCTCGTCGGTCTGCACCTGCGCCGCGGCGAACGCAGCGTCGAACGCGGGCCGGCGCCAATGCGTCACGTTGAACGGTGACTTCGACAGCAACCGGTCGGTGACGTACTGCGGAATCGGCATCGCGCCCGATCGATGACTGCCGATCGCGCCCTTGGTGAGCAGGTCCTTGGCGTACGTCTGAGCGCTGCCGGTGGTCACCTTGAGCTTCACACCCGCCTCACCGACCTGCTCCGCGAAGAGAGTCGCCGCCTCGACGAAGCCCGCCGATGCGTCGGAGGTGAAGATCTCCACTTCCTTGTTCAGCAGGCCGGCCTTCTTGAGCAGCGCCTTGGCCTCCTCGACGTCGCGCTCGCGCTGCGGCAGGTCCGCCGGGTAGTACTGGAATCCCTTGCCGAAAAGGTCGTTGCCCACGGCCCCACGGCCGGCGAGCACGACATCCACCAGCCGCTGCCGATCCGCGAGCAGCTTGAAGGCCATCCGTACGTCGGGGTTGTCGAACGGCGGTTGATCCACCTTCATCACGAAGGCCTGCGTCGTACTGCCCTTGGCCGCGACGATCTTGACCGCCTTGCCGGCCTCGGCGGTCCGGGCGAAGGTCGCGGTCATCTCGTTCGCGTACTCCGCCTGTCCGCCCTGCAGTGCATTGGCCCGCGCCTCGGCGTCGGCGGACAGGATCTGCAGCTCCTCGATCTTGGCCGCGCCGTCCCAGTAGTCGCCGTACCGCTTGGCGACCAGGGATCGACCCGCTTCGAAGGAGACGAACTCGAAGGCGCCGGTACCGACGGGCTTGGCCGGATCCTTGAAGCCGTCCCGGACGATCTGCGTGCCGATACCGGCCAGCAGGGCGGGGAACTCTGCGTTCGGCGCGGTCAGGACCAGCTCGACCGTCTGCTTGCCGATCGCCTTGCACCGCTTGAGATCCAGCGCGGCGAGCGACGACTGCGCGACGCGCTCGGGGGCGTTCGGGTCAGCGATCCGGGCGAGGCTGTAGAGAACGTCCGCGCTCGTCAACTGCTTGCCGTCGTGGAAGGTCGCGTCCCGCAGCGTGAACCGCCAGGTCGCCGCCTGCGCGTCCGGCTCCCATTTCTCCGCCAGCCGTGGCAACGGTTTCAGGTCCGGTCCGAGCTCGACGAGCTTCTCGTAGATCGCTTTGTGGCGGGCGATGTCGACGAACAGGCTCTGCACGTGCGGGTCGAGCACCTCCTTGGCGCCTCCCCCGGCGAAGACCGCGCGCAACCGCCCGCCGGCCTTCGGCTCAGCCGCCGATCCGGTACCGCCGCCGGACCCGCAACCGGTCATCGCCGCCAGCCCCAGACCGCCGGCCAACCCGAGAAATCCCCGCCTGTTCAGAGCATCGGACATCCGCATTTCCTTCACGGTGAGGGGGCTCCGACGAGGAGTGGTCGTCGGGTCGAATCCTGCCGTTAATGAAAATAGTTGTCAAATTCAGGCGCATCTGAACGGACCCTCATCATTCTTCCGGCAGACCCCGCCGGCCCGTCGCCCGTGACGGCGTGTCACCGTCCACGGACGCCGGGTACTGGGAGTTACTGCCGTTTCGCCAGGGTCAGGCGGCAGTGCGGACGGTGGTGAGGGCGTTGCTCCAGGAGACGACCTGGTCGAGCATGGTGGTGACCTCGGCCACGTGGTACTCGGCCGGGGCGAACTCGCTGTAGTTCTTGAAGTCCGTGATCAAGGAGAGCGCGACCTGGGCGCGGACGGTGGCGATCTTGAGCTCGGCCATCACCAGGCGCAGGTGCTCGACGGCGCGGGTACCGCCGGCCGAGCCGTAGCTGACGAAGCCGGCCGCTGTCGTTCCACTCCGCGAAGAGGAAGTCGATGGCGTTCTTCAGCGCGCCGGAGGTGGAGTGGTTGTACTCGGGAGTGACGAAGACGTAGCCGTCGAAGGAGCCGATCTTCTCCGCCCACGGGAAGGTGTGCGGCTGCGAGTACTGCCCGGCCGCCGGCGGCATCACCTCGTCCAGGTGCGGCAGGTTGTAGTCCGCGATGTCGACAAGCTCGAACTCCGCATCGCTGCGCTGCTTGGCGATGTCGAGCACCCACTGGGCCACGGCCTCGCCGTTGCGGCCGGGCCGGGTGCTACCGAGGATGATCGCGATCTTGGGCATGTTCTTCCTAACAGGAGTGGGGGGCTAACAGGAGTGGGGGGACTTTTGATGATGCGTCACCAAAAATAGCAGATTTAGATGACGTATCAACCTTTGGGGTCTCAGCAGTCGGTCTTGGGGAGTTCGGCGAGGACGCGGTCGAGCATCTTGGTCAGTTGCTCCTGCTCCTCGCGGGTCAGCTTCTCGAAGAAGTGGGTGCGGACCGCGTCGACGTGGTCCGGGGCGGCGGCCTCGATCGCGGCGCGGCCGGCCGCGGTGATCCGGACCATCGAGCCGCGGGCGTCCGACTCGCACTCCTCGCGGATCACCAGGCCGCGCTTCTCCATCCGGCTGACCTGGTGCGACAGCCGGCTGCGCTCCCAGCCGATCGAGCGGCCGAGGTCACGCGTGCGCAGGATGCCGGCTTCGGAGCTGGACAGCGGATGGAGCAGGGCGTAGTCCGCGCCGGACAGCCCGGAGTCGACCAGGCGGGCCTCGAGCGTCGCGGTCAGCTCCCGGTAGGCGTCACGGTAGGTCTGCCACAGATGCGACTCCCGGGCATCGAGCCACCGTGTCTGCGTCATCCACCCATCCTACGTGCTTCTGTTGACATGTCACGGTGTCCGCGACAAGGCCACGGCGAGTCCGACGGTACCGGCCATCACGAGCAACTCGATGGCGGCCAGACGCCAGAAGGCGGTTGGTTGGTTGGCGGCGAGGGCGGGCAGGGTGGCTTGGCGGTGGCGCCGGCCGATGTAGACGAGTACGGCGAAAGCCACCGCCTTGGCGAAGACGAGGGCGCCGTAGCCGGTGGTCACCCACTGGGTGATCAGGCCGAAGCCGTCCTCGCGGCCGCCGAGGTGGATCTCGGCGGTGAGGAGTCCGGTGGCGCCGATCGTCACGGCGCAGATGAGGGCGAGCCGGCTGAACTTCTCGATCGCGGCTTGCTGGTCGCGGCCGTAACGGATCAGCGAGCCGAGGCCGCCGATCCAGGCGGTCGCGCACAACACGTGCACGACGAGGGAGCCGGTGGCTAGTACCGACCAAAAGGCGGTCCGTTCGATCGCGCCGTGTCCGGTGAGCAACGGCCCGGTCAGCGCGGCGGCGGTCAGCACCAAGGCCACCTGCGCTGTACGGACAGTACGAGCACCAGAGAGCACCACGGCCAGTACCGCCGTCAGCACGACCGCGACCGCAAGCGCCCGCACTTGGTTCAACCCGCCGGCGTCCCCAGCCCGAGATCCCAACTCAGCAAGGGGAACCCCAAGAATCACCGAGGCCGTAACCAGAAGGCCACCAAAGCTAGCCACAGCCCAAACCCCCGCAACAACAGCCCCATCCTGACAAGCCCGCACCCCCTGCGCCCCAAGCCCGCGACCTCCTCCTCCACCCCGCGCAACTCCGCCCTGAACCCCACCGCGCCGGCTCCTGCCCTGTCCACCTCCGCTCTGCGGTTCTCCGCGCCGGCTCCTGCTCTGCCCACCTCCGCTCTGCGGCTCGACGAGCGAGGTTGCTGGGAGCAACCAGGCGGCGGCCAGTACGGCGCCGCCGGTGGCGATTGCTGCCAGGTCGGCGAGGACGCGTAGTACTGGGACTGCCCAAGCCACAGGCTGGCCCGCGCCCGCGAGCCCTGGGGGTGGCGGCTTAGGAGCACCTCCCCCGGCCAGGAGCGCTACGACCACGACCACCAACGCAGCCGCGACAACTCCCAACCCCAGCACCCTCCCCGACACCCGAGGCGCCGTTTCGACGCTCATTGCGGCGCTGGCCGGCGGCGGACGATCACGATCGCCAGCGCAACAACCACCAGCATCACCAGCCCCATCGCGACGATCACCACGACGTTCGACTTGCTGTCCGCTGTCGGCGGGGTCGCGGCGACCGGTACGGCCGGGTGACCCGCGTGGGTGATTTTGAAGCTTCCGCCGACAGTGATCGGATGGCCGTCCGCCGAGACGATCCGGGCGACGACCGTGTACTCACCGACATCGACGAGCCCGTCGACCGGCTGGGTGACGGTGTTGTCGATCACCTTGATCTCGCCGGTGGAGACGTTCGTGCCCTTCGGCGACGTGACCTGGACCTCGGCGCCGGTACTGCCGACCGGTTCGTTGAAGGTGAGCACCACCTGGGTCGGCGGCGCCGCCTGGGTCGAACCGTCGGCCGGCGTCATCGAATCGAGTTTGGCGTGCGCCGCTGCCGTCCCGGTGGAGCACACCAGAACGAGCAGCGACGCACCCAGCAGAGCAAACAGGCGACGCACGATTACGGAGTCACCTTCCGAGTACGACCCGCGCGGAGCCCGAGGCCGAGCCCGACCAGACCGAGCAGCAGCCCGGCCGCGCCGAGCACCCGGGCGAGCGTGTCGGACGAACCGCCCTTGTCGTCCGTGGTGGCGGCGGCGACCGGCGTGATCGCGGTGGTGAGCTTCAGCGACGGCGCCGGGTGTTCCGGCTTGTCCGAGGCGTCCTTGGCGATCTGTTCCCACTTGACCACCTCCCCATCGCTGTAAGTCTGTACCGCCGGGAAGTTGAGCGAGTCGACGCCCTCGGGCAGCTTGCCGACCGAGAGCGCGAACTCGTCGAAGTCGTTCGGCGGTACGCCGCCGGCTGCGGCGGTCCAGGTGATGGTGGTGATCGCCTCGGTCAGCGTGACGTCGCCGACCTTGACCGCCTGCGGCAGCTTCTCTGTCGTCTTCACCACCTTCCACCCGTCCTTCACCTGCGCGCCCACATGGGCGAACGGGTGATCCTTGGGCAGCGTGACGACGAGCTTGGTGGTGCTCGCGGTGTCGGACTCGCTCGGCACCCGGAACACGAGCTTGGCGTAACCACCCGGCTTCGCGTCCGGCGACGACACGGTCACATGAGCAGAGGCCGAGCCGGCGGCGCCGACCAGGACGAGCGCGGTCGCCGCGGTGATCGCGGCAGCGCGCAGTACAAGATTCTTGGGCATGACTGGAAACCCTCTCTAGGGCATACGTGTGGGGCGGATCAGTACGAAGCTGCAAGAACCCCGCACACCGGCGGCCCCCGCCGCGACACACCAGCAACCAACCACCGCTGGATAACCCGCGGCACCTCCGGTACGCCGACCAGCACTGCGCGCAGCACCGGTAGAGCGACGCCCGGAGCCGGAACCTGCGGCACCAGCCGAGCAACAATCCCGGCCACCCGATGCACCCAGCGATGAGCCTGGGTAACCAGCGCAACACCCACCAGCAACACGAAGAGGTGCGCCGCCGACATGCTCACCACACCAGCAAACCCGCTGTGCATCGCCCTCGCCATGTCACCAGGAGCAGCGCCGGCCAGACCGCCGGAGGCAGCGCTCGCCAGGCTGCCAGAGCCGACCCCGGCCGAGGCATCGCCCCCGGACATCGCCATGCCGGCCATCCCAGCCAGGTCGTGCATCCCAGCCATGTCGTGCACCCCAGCCATGTCGTGCATCGAACTGTGCCCCATCGCCGCGTGGCCCATCGCCGCGTGGCCCATCGCCGCGTGATCCATCGCTGCGTGGTCCATCGCCGTGTGCGCCGCCTGCACCGCCGAACTGTTCGCGGAACTGTTCGAGGAGCCGCTCGCTGTATCGGCCGCGGATGCGGCCGCCGCGGTGGCAACGGACCTGGGGGCGCGGTGGCTGAGCTCCAAAGTGAGGTGGGTGGTCAGTTGGAGGAGAGCTAGGAGGGTGATTGAGTGCCAGCGGCGGCCCGCGACGTGTTCACCCGTGGACCACGCGATGGCGGCGAGCGCGAGCAGTTGCGGGAGCGATTGGAGCGAGACGGTGCCGCCTGCTAGGGCGTGGCCGGTTGCCGCTACGGCGACGCTGAGCGTCGCGATGGCGGCGGTCGCACTCGTCTCGGCACGCAACCCGGTCACCCTCGTCATTCGCAGTGATGGCAGCGTGACCGGCGGTGGGCGGGCCGCGCTCCAGACAACTCTACGAGCGGACGGGGCCCGGTGGTTCCCGTCTCAGTGCGCCGCAGCAAAACCAGATAAGTCCGGACATGGAACCAGCCTGGCTGACAACGTCGGCCGGGCGTCGGGAATGATGGGCGGTATGAGTTCGGGTGTGCCGGTCCTGGAGGTCGGCGGAAGTCACGTGACGGCGGCGGTGGTTTCGCCGGCTACCGATGGAGTGGAGGGGATGTACCGGGCGGGGCTGAACTCGAAGGCCTCGGCGGACTCCATCATCGGGGAGCTGTGTGAGGCGGCGAAGAAGTTGCCGTTGGCAAAGGGGCTGGCGGTGGCGTTGCCCGGTCCGTTCGACTTCGCGGCCGGCGTGGCCTGGTACAAGCTGGACAAGTTCGCCGCGCTGTACGGGCATGACCTCGGCCGGAGCCTGCGGGAGCGGCTCGGGCTCGACCAGGTCGTCTTCCTGAACGACGCCGAGGCGTTCACGGTCGGCGAGTGGTCGGTGGGCGAGCTCCGCGGGCTCGACCGGTGCGTCGGGATCACGATCGGCACCGGGATCGGGTCGGCCTTCCTCGACGACGGCCGCGCGGTCCGTACCGGCGACTCGGTCCCGCCCGGCGGTGAGCTCTACAAGACCTCGTACGACGGCCGCCCGATCGAGGACTGGATCTCCGCCCGGGCCATCCTCCGCCGGTACGCCGAAAAGCTCAGCGACCCATTGCCGCCCAGCACGGGGGTGAAGGAGATCGCCGAGGCCGCCCGAGCCGGCGATGTCGTTGCCAAGGATGCTCTGGTGGAGGCGTTCCAGGTGCTGTCCGACGCGCTCATCCCCTGGCTCGAATGCTTCGAAGCGACCCGGGTCGTGCTCGGCGGATCGATCGCCGGCGCCTTCGACGTGGTGGCCGAGGTGTTCCCCTTCCCGGTGAGCGCGACCGCCGACGCCGAGCACTCCGCACTGATCGGGGCGGCGGAGCACTACTTGAGAAACTGACGGTGGCGGCCGTTACGGTGACGGACATGCCTCCTCCTCATCGCAAACCCCCGACCAAGCTCGCCACTCCCCGGTTGCGGACGCAGCTTGACGACTGGGCGCCGGCCGCGATCGGCGACGAGGACCGGCTCACCGATCTCGCCCTAACCGACCAGGACCTCGGCGGGCTGCTCGCGGAGCACGTCGAGCTCAGCGGCTGCCGGCTGACCAGGGTCAATCTCGGCGGCTCGGACCTCGACAAGCTGATCCTGGTCGACCTCGAGCTCGACCACTGCGATCTCGCCAACGCACGCTGGGCCGACGCATCCGGCACGCGGCTGGCGATCACGTCGTCGCGGCTGACCGGATTCGCCGGTCCGGGGATGGGCCTGCAACACGTGACCGTGCGGGATTCCGTGCTGGACTTCAGCTCGTTCCGGTTCGCCAAGTTCGTCAGAGTCGAGTTCACCGACTGCCGCTTGCAGAGCGCCGATTTCGTCTCGGCCGACCTGACCGGCACGGTGTTCCGCCGCTGCGACCTGACGTCGGTCGAGTTCTCCCAGGTGACCGCCACCGGCGCCGTCTTCATCGACTGCACCTGGGACGGCACCCGCGGCATCGGCAGCCTGGCCGGCGCCACGATCGCCAACTCCTCGCCGATCGACACCCTCGCCGTGACCGTCGCGATGGCCACCGCCCTGGGCATCACGCTCGGCGACCCGGAGGACCACTCTTAAGGCGAGTTAAGGATGCCGCCGGTGATCTTGTCGCCACCGTCCGCCACTCGGACAGTTGCGGGCACAAGGACACCTGGAGGCAATCGTGGATTCACGACGAGTGGTCAGCAACATCTTCAAAGGCTCGATGGGCAACCTGGTCGAGTGGTACGACTGGTACGTCTACACCGCCTTCGCGATTTACTTCGCACCCGTCTTCTTCCCCTCCGGCAGCCAGACCGGCCAGCTGCTCAACACCGCGGGCGTCTTCGCGGTCGGCTTCCTGATGCGCCCGGTCGGCAGTTTCCTGCTCGGCCGGTACGCCGACCGGCATGGCAGACGAGCCGCCCTGACTCTCTCGGTGACCCTGATGGCCACCGGGTCCCTTGTGATCGCGTGCACCCCTGGCCACGCGACCATCGGCATCGCCGCACCCGTGTTGCTGGTGACAGCGCGGTTGCTGCAGGGCCTGTCGGTCGGCGGCGAGTACGGCACCTCCGCGACGTACATGTCCGAGGTTGCCTCGGAAGGTCGTCGCGGCTTCTTCTCCAGCTTCCAGTACGTCACCCTGGCGGCTGGGCAGTTGGTGGCTCTTGCAGTACAGATCCTGTTGCAGCAGACGCTGTCCAAGAGCGCGCTGGCCGAGTGGGGCTGGCGGATCCCGTTCGTGATCGGGGCCGTTGCCGCGGTGATCGTGTTCTGGTTGCGGCGATCGATGGACGAGTCGGCCGAGTTCGAGGCGCAGCCCGCGTCGCGGCGGTTCCGGCAGGGCTCGCTGGCTGAGCTGGCCAAGCACCCGCGCGCGGTCCTCACGGTGGTCGGCCTCACGCTCGGCGGCACGGTCGCGTTCTACACCTTCACGACGTACCTGCAGAAGTTCATGGTCAACACGACCGGCATCCAGAAGACGACGGTCACCTGGATCAACTTCTTCGCGCTGCTGCTCTTCGTCTGCCTGCAGCCGCTGGGCGGAATGCTGTCCGACCGGATCGGCCGGCGGCCGTTGCTGATCTTCTTCGGCGTCGGTACCACCGTGCTGACCGTTCCGTTGCTGACGGCGCTGGAGGACGCGACCCCGTTCCGCGCGTTCCTGCTGATGCTCGCCGGGCTCGTCGTGGTCACCGGGTACACCTCGATCAACGCGATCGTGAAGGCCGAGTTGTTCCCGACCAGCATCCGGGCGCTCGGGGTCGGGATGCCGTACGGCGTCACGGTGGCGGTGTTCGGCGGGACCGCGGAGTACGTCGCACTCTGGCTCAAGAACGCCGGCCACGAATCGGCCTTCTACTACTACGTCTCCGGCTGCGCGGCGGTCAGCCTGATCGTCTACCTGACCATGTCGGAGACGCGCGGGAAGGCGCTGAGCAGTGCTCGTCCGGTACGCCGTGAGCGGACCACAACGGCACAATGACGCAATGCGCACTCTCATCGCGGAGGACGACAAGCTGGTCGGCCGGGCGCTCCGGGACGTCCTGAGCGCCAACGGGCACACCGTCACGCTGGTCGACTGCGGGGCAGACGTTCTGCTCCGGCACGCCGAGGCCCAGGTCATCCTGCTCGACCTGGGTCTCCCGGACATGGACGGCCTGGAGGTACTGCGCAAGCTCCGCCGGGTCGACGACGTGGTGGTGATCGTGCTGACCGCTCGGGACGACGAGCGCTCGGTGGTACTTGCGCTGCGGCTCGGCGCGGACGACTACCTGACCAAGCCGGTCCGGCTGGCCGAACTGCTGGCGCGGATCGAGGCGTCGGTACGCCGGTCCCGGCGGGCTGAGCTCGACGACAACGGGTACGAGTCGGGCGGGCTGCGGATCGACTTCGGGCTGCGGCAGGTTGTTGTCGATGGCGTTGTGCTGCATCTGACGCCGTTGGAGTTCGACTTGCTCGCAGTACTGGCTCGCCGGGCCGGTACCGCGGTGAGCCGGGAGGTGATCCAGGACGAGATCTGGGGCGACGCGTTCCTGACCAAGTCGAAGGCGCTCGACGTCCATCTGCACCAGTTGCGGATGAAGCTCGGGAAGCCGGTCATCACCACCATCCGGGGCTTCGGCTATCGGCTGGCCCCATGAGGGCGCGGTTGATGAGTGTGCTGGCGGTCGTGTCGTTCGTGCTGCTGGCGGCCTTGGTACTGCCGTTCCTCTTCGCTGTCTCCGATGCGCAGACCCAACGGCTGCAGCTGACCCGGAGTGCTGCACTGGATCGGTTTGCGGGGCTGGCCGACCGGGCCGACTACAGCTCGGTCCGGATCGAGGCCGAGCGGCATCAGGAACTGTATGGCGAGTCGGTATTGGTGATTGATGCCTCCGGCAACGTCGTCGTCGCGACCGGCGGGCTCAGCCAGTCGTCGCCCGGCGTCGGCGCGATTGCCGATCTGGCCGCGCGGGATCTTCCTCAGCTGAGCATCGACGCCCTCCGACCGTGGAGCTCCGCGCATCCGCTGATCGCGACGCCGGTCGGCTCACCCCATGAACCCGAAGGCGCGGTCGTGCTCGCGGTCGACGCTTCGCGGGCGGTCGGCTCCGTACGCCGGCTATGGCTGGCGATCTGCCTGGCTGCCTTCGCTGCCGCACTACTACTGCTGTTCATGGCTTCCCGCGCCGCTCGCTGGGTGATCCGCCCGGTCAAGCAACTCGAAGATGCCGTCGTCGAGCTGGGTCGGTCAGCCACGTGGAATCAGTCACTGGAGGCGAGCGGCCCACCCGAGTTGCGCCGTCTCGCCCAGGCGGTGGAGGTGATGGGAGCAACCGTCCAACGCTCGATCGACGTCCAACGCCAGATGGTCGCCGATTCCTCCCACCAACTCCGCAACCCACTGGCCTCGATCCGGCTACGCATCGACGGCCTGGCCCCAGAACTCCGCGACCCCGCCAGCCCCGCCTTCCTCCACCTCCAAGACGACCTGGAACGCCTCGAAGACGTACTCACCGACCTACTGAAACTAGCCGCCCTGGAGAGCCGCGTCACCGACGGCCTGCCGCTCTCAGACGAGTCCTGTGTCGTCGCTGCCGTACTGGCCGAGGAACTCGAGATCTGGCGCCCCACAGCCGTATCAGCAGGCGTGACGCTGACCCTGCAAGTCGAAGACGAACTGGTCGCGGCCGCCGCCGAGCACGATCTGCGCCAACTCGTCGGCGGCCTCCTAGACAACGCAATCAAGTACGCAGGCAACTCGGCGACCGTAGTACTTGCCGCCACCCGGGTGCCTGATGGGCTGGAGATCCAAGTGTCAGACGACGGCCCAGGCCTACCAACCGAACAGCTAGACCTAGCCACCCGCCGCTTCTGGCGAGGAACCGCCTCCACCCTAGGCACCGGCCTAGGCCTAGCAATAGCCGAACAAACCGCCCTCGCAGTGGGCGGCAACCTCACCCTGTCCCCCACCACGCCCCACGGCCTGACCGCCACCATCCACCTGCCAGAGGCACCATGAAGCGCGCCGACAGCAAACCCGCCCCCGAGCCGAGCTCCCCAGGTCCGCAAAGCCGACCTCCACAGAACCCACCTCCGTCGATGCACTCCCGCCGCACCGTTCTTGCGGCCCTGGCCAGCTCGACCACAGCGTTAGTACTGGCCGCCTGTACCAAAGGTGAGGATGGGAGTGATCGGCTCACCATCGCGGCGGGTGAGCCTGGTGGGTTCTACTTGGAGTTTGCTCAGCTGTTGGCGGCTCAGCTCAATCTGGCTGGGGTTGCCAAGGAGGTTGTTGTGTTGCCGACCCTTGGGAGCAAGGACAATCTGCGGTTGCTCGGTGAGCTCAAGACGGATCTCGCGTTGAGTCTGGCCGACGCGGTCTCGCCGAGTCCGCAGGTTAAGGCGTTGGGGCGGGTTTACGAGAACTATCTGCAGTGCGTGGTGCGGGCGGACAGTTCGTACAAGACGCTCGCCGACCTCGCCGGTACGAGGATTTCCGCAGGCGCCGCCGGATCGGGCGCGGCATTGACGGCCGCCCGCATCCTCACCACCGTCGGCGTCGACTGCACGGTGGACCATCTGTTACTCGAGCAGGCCACCAAGTCGCTGGAGGCGCGAGGGATCGCCGCGATGTTCTGGTCGGGTGGCGTTCCGACTTCCACCCTCGACAAGCTCAGCCAGCGCGTCCCCCTCCGGCTGATCCCGCTCGACGGCCCGCTTCCGGCACTCCGGCGTACCTACGGTCCCGTGTACCAAGACGTGCGAGTACCGGCCGGTGTGTACCGCGGGACGGCGCCGGTGAAGGTCGTCGGCATCCCCAACCTCCTCCTCTGCCGCCCCGACCTGCCGGCCACGACAGCGCGCCGGATCGTCGAGACCCTCGTCCGGCGCGCCAGCAACCTCGTACCACCGTCGGCCGTCGGGGCGCAGTTCCTCAACCTGCAGTCGCTGGTTGTCAGCGCCCCGATCGACCTCCATGCCGGCGCCATCCAGCAGTACCGGCGGATGTACGGATGATCAGCTGTTGTACGGCTCCACCAGCAGCTTCAGGCTGGACGTCGTGTCAGCCGTGACCGTCACCGTGCGCGACTCGCCGGGCAGCAACCAGAAGTAGTTGTCGGAGTACAGCGCTGGCAACACCCGCTCGTTGTTGCGATCACGCAGCGAGAGACGGGTCAACGCGGCCACCGACTGGCCGGTGTTGCGGATGGTCGCGGTGAGCTTCCCCTTGCCGGCGGTGCTGTTGACGCTCAACTTCGCCTTCGCCAAAGCGTTTATCGCCTGGACGTCGGCAGCCTCGCGATACCGCCAATAGGTGTTCTCGGACAACAGCTTGCCCTGGGCATCGGTCAGCTTGAGCCGCAGCAGGTGGAGAGCCGGCAGATCAGCCGAGTTCGGCACGGCGAAGGAGTCGGTCTTGCCGGATGCGCCGACACTCACCGCCTGCTGCTGGGTCGGCTTGAGCCTTGCGCCCTTCAGGTCATACAGATCCGCCGTGATGGTTGCCGTCAGCACCTTCGTAGTGTGGTTGATCGCGACGATCTTCCAGTCGTTCTGGTTCGCCTGGACATGGATCGCCTCGCAGCCCTTGCGAGCACCGTAGTAGCTGCCGTTCACGTCGAGGTCGTAGTCGTACGTCTGCCAGACCGTGCTGTGCCAGGCCGGGTGCGACATCCACAGCAGCAACGCCGACGCGTCCTCCCACAGATTCGCGTTCCAGGCCTCGAACATCGCCCGCATGTTCTCGTAGTTGACGAACTGCGCCTTGCGGGTGAACTCGGCCAGCCCGCTCGACGAGCCGAGCCGGTCGTCGATCGCGCCCAGGTAGGTCTCCGGGTGCTGGTTGCCGTTCGTCGACCAGTCGTGGTGGTACCACGGCGTACCGATCGGCCAGCCCGGGTCACCCTTGCCGACCAGGTTCTGCATCGACTCGATCACCGGGATGGTCGGCATCCCGATCTCGGTGTGGAAGCCGAAGTTGAAGGTGTCGTAGGTGTTCTCGTCGAAGTACTTCGCGGGGTCGACCCAGTAGTACGGGCCATGGCCGGAGACGAATCCCGCCGCCGAGTCCGGCAGGTAGAGGATCTCGCCGTCCTCCTCGGCCGCCGCGTCGATCAGCCCCTGGTTGATGCCGCCGGGCGGGTGCTGTTCGTTGGCGCCGCACCAGATCACGATGCTGGGATGCGTCCGGTACCGGACGATCGTGTCGCGGGCGATCTCGACGTACCCGGGCAGGTTGTCGGAGAACTCGCCGGCCTCCCAGAAGTCGTTCCAGACCAGGATGCCGTTCTCGTCGCAGGCCTGGTAGAACTCCTCCCGAGTGCTCGAGCCGATCCAGTTGCGGATCATGGTGAAGTTCATGTCCCGGTGCATGCCGATCAGCGCGCGCATCTTCGCCGGCGAGACGCGGCGGAGCAGTTCGTCGTACCCCCAGTTGCCACCGCGGCAGAAGATCTGGACGCCGTTGACGCTGATCTTCAGCGGTACCGGCGCGTTGCTGACGTCCTTGACGTCGGTCCAGTTCTGGCCGTCGTCGGACACCTGGACGGCAAACGTCAGCGCGTACGCCGTCTCCCACAGCAGCTCGACCTGGTCGAAGGTCTTCGCCTCACCGAGGTCGATCTGGACCCATTCGTTGTCGTTGTACTGCGACGACCAGCGGCTGCGGTCGTTGCCGTCGTTCACGTTCGTGGCCGGACTGCCGTCGTCGGACGAGGCTGTCGCCGTGCCGGCGCGCGCCAGGTCCGTCGCGGCGTTCGCCGAGTCCTTGATCGCCAGTGTCCACAGGGAGAAGCCCCAGCCGGTAGCACGACGGCGGCCCTGGATGCGGAGGTACCGCTTGGTCTGCTTGGCGAACTGGACTGCCTGAGCCGCGCTGTTGGTGGCCGGGTCGATCTTGATCGGCAGGTCGTAGCTGTAGCCGAACTCGCGGATGCCGAAGGTCGTCGTCCGGCTGTCGCTGACCTTGCCGCCGATCGCGGCGCTGAAGGTCAGGGTGTGCAGGTCCGGCGCGCCGTAGCCGTTCGGCCACCAGAGCTTGGGGTTCGTGACGGTGACCGCGTCGAAGGCGACGTTGCTTTGCTCGCCACCTTTGAGGGTGACGGTCTTGGTCAGGGTGTTGCCGTCGAAGACCGCCTTCACCGTGACGGTCCGGTCCGCGGTCGCCGCGTTGCGGACCGGGATGGTGACGGCGACGCTCGCCTTGCTCGTGTCGGGCACCTTGCTGACGACGCGTGCGTCGCCCAGTACCGCGTCGCCGGTCGAGCGCAGGCGGACATGGTTCCAGATGCCGGCCGCGCGGTCCCGTACTGCGGGCATCCAGTCCCACCCAGATGCCGAGAGCAACGTCGGCGAGTCCTGCCAGAGCTTGCCCGACTGCACGAACGCGTTGCCCTTGTCGCCCTTGTCACCTGGCGATCCGGGGTGCGGCATCGGCGTGATCTTGACCGCGAGCGCGTTCTTCGCCGTCAACGCCTGCGTGATCTCGAACGACGCCCTCGCGAACGGCGACTTCAGAGTCCCGACCTGTACGCCGTTGAGCCACGCATCGGCCTGGTGGTTGACCCCGTCGAACTCGAGCCAGATCCGGCGACCCGCGCTGGTGTCGAGGCCCTTGGGGAGGTCGAAGGCGCGTCGGTACCACCACGCGTGGCGGCTGAGGGCCTCGGGGATCTCCAGGTTGTTCATGCCCTCGGCGGGCTCGGGGAAGTGACCCTGCTCGACGAGGGTTGCGAGGACAGTGCCGGGGACGACCGCCGGCAGCCAGGTTGAGGTGTCCTGAGATGGGCTCGAGAGGGCGGCGCCATCGGTAGTACCGGCGAAGTCGTCCATGGTGAGGGTCCAGCCGTCTTCGACCGGGACTGTGCCGTCGGGTGCCTTGACCAGGGCGGGTACGGTGCCGTGGTGGGTGCCCCAGGAGGTCCAGCCGGTTGCCGCGGGGCGGGTGCCTTGGGCTGTGCCGTAGACCTGGAAGCCGTTGAGGCCGAGCGGGTTGCCGTTGGCCTGCTTGGTGCCGGTCAGGCGGACGTACCGGGCAGTGGTCGCGGTGTCGAGGGTGATGTCGACTACGCCGCCGGGGCTGTTGGTCGCCTGGTGGACCGTGCGCCAGGAGCTGCCGTCGGTCGAGACGTCGATGCGGAAGTTCGCCGGCGAGCTGGAGAGGATCTCCTGGCCCTGGGTCTGGCCGTAGGGGTTGCCGCCGGACAGGTCGAAGGTAGGGTCACCAGCCTTGCCTTCGAACGTCAGCGTGAGTGCCTCGACGCGGCACTTGGCCTGCAGGTCGACCGTGATCCACTGCGGATCGGTGGTCGCGGCGCGCCAGCCGGAGCCTCGTACGCCGGTCTGCGCGAGGTTGTCGACGGCGAACTGCGGTGGGGTGGCGGCGTACGCGGTGGAAGATGCGGTCACCGGGCGGTAGAGCGCGAGGTCGGTCCGGGTGGCCGCTTGAGCGGCGAAGGCCTCGGTGGGCAGGGCCGAACTCAGCGTGATACCGGCGAGCACTCCGCCGGTCGATGCGAGGAAGGTCCGGCGGGACAGCGGATCGGACGGCACGTTGTGACTCCCAAGGGCGGCGGGTTTATTTCGTAATTAACGCAGATCCGCCGACTTACTTCAATCCCTCAATTTATAGCGTTCCAGCTGTGCCGCTAGCGGGCGAGGTACTTGCGGACGTCGTCTGCGACCTGGGCGCGGTGGACCATGCCGTACTTCTTCAGGATCGCGCTGAGGTGGGTCTTGACCGTGTTGAGGCTGATGCCGAGCTCGGCCGCGAGCTGGTCGTTGTCGAAGCCCTCGACCAGGAGCACCGCCACGCCCTGCTGGGCCTTGGTCAGGCTGGCGTAGCGGCGTTCGGGTCCCTGGTCGGTGTCGAGCATCATCTCCATCAGCTCCGACTGGATCTGCTCGGTCGCGCGAACCAGCCGGTTGAGGTGCCCTTGGACGGCCGCGCCCGACGCGTCCGGTTCGGCCATCGCCTCGACGGCGATCGCCCGCAGGGAGGCGATCTGGTGACCGAGGTACTCCATCACCCGGTCCGACGTCAGCAGGTTCTGCCCTTCGTCGCCGGCCGGCAACCGGCGCAGCGCCTCGGCATCCTCGCCTTCCCGGGTCAGCACCCGCGCCACGAATCCGGCCAGCCACTCGAACGCGCGAACCGCGTTGTCGTCATAGCTGTCCGGCTCGTAGCTGTGCATCGACAACATGCCGAACAACCGATCGGAGCCGCCCTCGCCGGCCCGGAAGATCGGCACCGTGACGGCATCGGCCGACTTCCGGGTGACATCGCCGAACTGGACGCCGGAGCGCAGTACGGCACCGTTGTCATAGGCGAGCCGGTAGGTCTGCCGATGCTTCAGCAGCCACGCGGTCTGGCCGTTGGGCCCGAAGTTGTGGGTGTCCGGATCGAGGTAGGTGCCGGAGTCGTAGCCGTAGGGGTACCGGACCCGATTCGTACCGTGCAGGAACCCCACGTAGAAGGTGTCCACCCGGGCGATCTTGGCGCAGACCGCCCGCACGTAGTCGTACAGACCGTAGTGGTCGCCCCGGTAGAGCGACTGGATCTTGTGGTACGCCTCGCGCAGGATGATCGCCGTCTCGGCGTCCACCCGCAGCGGAGCAGGCTTGTCGGAATTCACCGGCCGCCGTCCCCCTAGCTAGTCCTGCCTTGCAAGCAGGACTATGCCGTCGTCACGCTCGGTTGCCAAGGGCTCGGCCGGTAGCGAGGCGGATGCCAATAGCTGCAAGTGACGACGATGCGAGGTGGATCAGCTCAGTGTGCCGACCAGGTCGCGCACGTTCGCGACCGTCGTCTCACCTCGCCCCGAAGCCAGCCTGGTGAGTGCCGCGACCAGCTCGGCGTCGCACTCCGCGACCCTCACCGTCCCGTCGGCAGCGACTACTTTGAGTTCTCCGTGGGCCAGCGCCCGGCTCCGGTGAATCGGCCGCACCGCACCCACCCGCAGGTCGAACACCAGGCCGCCGCGCCGGCGCTCGACCTCCGCCCGCACCTGCCTGACCGCTCCACGCTCGCCGGTCACGAGTACCGAAGCCATCACCGGCCGGATCCCGCGAAACGGCGGCACTTCAGCCGTCCGCGCCCCGACCCGTTCGGCGGTCTCCCGGATCGCCTGCAGATCAACGGGATCGATCACCAGCACTTCACGAACGGCCTCCACCGTTTCTCCTTCTCAGCCAGGACCGTTCGCGTGAACGCGGGGGTGGCGACCTCTGCGACCGGTTGGATGCGGACCGCCAGATGTACCGCCCCCAGTACACCCGGCGATCGATCGTCTGGAGTTCACCACCTGGTTGAACTCAACCGACCCTTGCGACGCATCCCCAACCTGGAGCCCTGCAACTCCCCGGTCGCCCGTCCACCACCACCCACGCCCACAGTTCCGAGACCGGCCCGAGCGCCCGGACCACCTGTCCCCAGTGCCCCCACCGGAACAAGCAACCCTGAACCACCCGAACCATCGGCCTCTTCCATCCCCCCAAGGAGAACAATGTCACTCTCCGCACTCCCCGCCCATCGCCCGCAGGATGATCTCCCGCTCAACTACGTCTCACCCCACGGGTGAGACGCCACCGGCTGGTCCTGATCGGTACTCGGTGCCAGCAGATCGTCCATCACCTCCCCCACGTCGCACTCGGCCCGGTGCCCCAGCACCTCGTCGGCCGATCGGTCCAGGGCCTCCTGCGCTGACGATCCCTCCTGCAGCAGCGACCAGAACCTGGTTCGCAACGCGGCGACCGAGACGACGTCGACCGGGTCGACCGCGGCGGCGGTCAGCTCACGCTGATGGTCCTCGGTCAGCGGCCCGGTGAAAGTCAGCAGCGGCTGGCGGATCGCCTCGTCGACCCATCGGCGCCCGGCGACCTGCTCCGCGGTGACGAGCACCAGGGCGATGTCGGCCGACACCTCGGCCCGGGTCGCAGCCGCTCCGATCACCCGCAGCCCGCCGTCGACCGCACTCTTCTCACCAGCCCAGACATCGACCGGCCAGACCGCGCTGCGCCGGTCGTCGCGACAGGCGTAGCCGCGCATCATCCGGAACAGCATCCGCAGCCAGTGCCGCTGGTGCTCGCCTACGCCCTTGGCGTCCAGCGCGACGTTGATCCGGGCCGCGATGCCGTCGTTGCGGGTCGGCTTGGCCGGCAGGCCCCGGCGTACGCGGCCGTCGCGTTCGTAGTCGGCCACCTGCGACGACACGATCGTCCGGGCGTAGCCCAGCCGGTCCTTGACCGGTGACATCGATTCCCGACGGTCCCCCAACCGCTGGACCGCCCGCACGTAGACCTCGTGCATGATGCCCAGGCAACCGTCGTCGCGGCAGAGTTGGTGGACCCTGCCCTCGTTCTCCGCGTACGGAACTCCGCGGGTCGGGCAGTGCGCGTGCCCCACCGCCACGTGCGCTCGACGCCGAAGCTTGGCGGTCCCGTACCAGACCAGCTCGGCCAGTCGATCGTCAACACCTGCTGACATTTTTCAATCCCCCCTGTTGCGAACCCTTCGCCGTCCCCTCCGAACGGCACCCAGCTCATCAGCTTGTTGTGTGGTCCTCCCTCACACCTGCGGTCTCCGGTGCACAGTTTGTTGCCGACAGCAACTGACCGACGGTGACCTCGGCGGGACGCAGTACCGTCCCGTCGAGCAGGTAGCCGGGCCTCAGCTCCGCCGCGACCACACCGTCGCCGGCCGGGTCGGTGACCTCGAGCCGGCCGACCGCGTGATGGAACCGCGGGTCGAACGGCAGGCCGGCCGTCGGACCCAGCGGAAGGACGCCGCACCGGGTCAGGATCTCGGCCAGCTCGTCCCGGACCGAGGCGAGTGGCGCCTCGGCGTCGATGCGGTCCAGCACCAGCGCCAGCTGGCGTAGTACCGGTGTCAGCATCGCCGTCGCCGCTCGGCGGTCGGCGTTGTCGAGACGCTTGGAGAGCTCGTCGACGACCTGTTGCTGAGCCTTGTCGTTCAGCAGCCGCCGGTGGAACAGGTCCCGCAGAGCAGCCAACTCCTCGGTCAGGCCCTGAATGCTCGTGCTGGATTCCATCCGTCAGATCCCGGGCCGCAACAGCCGGCCGCTCTCGGTCAGCGACTTCAACTTCTGCTTCCACACGGGCAGCCGGCGGGTGTTGGTGAAGATCGCCGCGATCAGGCAACCGGCGACCAGGCCGAAGAACACGGCACCCGCGCTGCCGCTGAACCCGGCGAAGAACGGGATCACGCCGAGCAGGACGAAGGCCCCGATCCAGGGACCGCTGCCGTCCAGGTTCCAGCGGACCGTACGGCTTTCGGCGGCCATCTCGATCAACCGCTCGCCCAGTCTGCGGATCTCGGGGTCCTTGCTCTTCAGCGCCCGGATCCGGCCGCCCTGCGCCTCGACCCAACGGACCTGGGCCTCGGACACCACCGCGTAGCCGCCGGCGTCGACCATCCGGCCGTTGTAGACGAAAGGCTTGATCTGGCCGAGGGAGTCCAGCGCGTTGTCGTGCAGCGCCAGGCCGAGGTAGTACTTGTAGACCTCGGTGCCGGGATACTCCGAGACCAGGGCCTCCATGATCTCGAGCGCCCGGGCGGCCATGTCGTCCTGCAGGTAGGCGACGGCGATCGACGTCCGGTACTCCGGGTTCCCCGGGTCCAGTCGCAGGGCCTGCTCGTACTCGACCAGCGCCTCCTTCCACTTCTCCTGCGCCGCGAAGGCCTCGGCGAATCCGTAGTGGTAGAGCGCCGAGTCGGGACGCAGCCGGATCGCCTCGACGAATTCGTAGCCGGCGTCTCGCCCGTTGCCGAGCAGGAACGACGAGTGTGCCCGCAGGAACCACGCCTCGGCGTCGTTGCCCTCCTTGCCGATCGCCTCCCGGGCCGCGTAGTTCGCGGCGCCCGGATTGTCGGCGAGCAGGTACTCGCGCGCCTTGTCGATCCAGCTGCCGGCCATCTCAGTGCCGGGTACCTCTTGCTCGGACGGCCGCTGACCGGCCCGCTCACGGTCGAACCCCTGCCGGGTCAGCTGGTTCAGCAGTACCTGCTCGGCCCGGTCGATGTCGCGGACCCGGGCCTCCGCCTCCGCCCGGCGGTCGGGGTCGGCGCTGGTCTGCCGCTTCACCCACTGGCGTCGCTGCTTGGTGACCGCGGACCGGATCTCCTCCTCGGTGGCGGTCGCCGGCACTTGCAGGACCTGGTAGAGGTCCACAAACTGCGTCGTCTTCATGGTCTCAACTCACTTCCAGTTCATGGATCTTGCGGGTGGCCTGGTCCCTCTCGGCCGGTGTCAGGTTCGCCACGTCGGACACCTCGAAGGTGCCCAGGGACCGGTGGCTGGTCAGATCGGTCAACTCGATGGAGACCGTCTGGTCGATGTCGTAGGCGAAGGCGACCGAGACCCGCGCGCCGGCCGGGTACGGCGGGATCGACAGCTCCCGCTCGCCGATCACCTTCACGTAGGCGGGGTCGCGGTCATCGCCTTGGGTGACCTGGACGAGCAAGCTGGTCTGGTTGTCGACCACGGTCTGGAACAGCTCGCTGTTCGAGGCCGGGATCGGGGTGTTCGGCGCGACGATGACGACGTTCTCCATCCGGGACGTGCCCTCGATCCTGGCCAGCGTCCCGAGACCCTGCGAGGTCACGTCGCGGATGCTGATCGGTACGCCGTTGACCCGCGGCATCGCGCCCTCACCGTGGCCGGCGGCCAGTACCTGTGCCTGTACTGCGGCCCCGAGCGCCACGATCTCGTCCGGATTGACGGCGGACTCCGCGACCCGGCGGGACATCTTCGCGACCATCGCGCGGACCGCGGGCATCCGGGGTGGAGCCGCCCGCCAGCAACACCCGGTCGATGTCGCTCCACACCAGCCCGGCGTCCTCGATCAGGATCTCCGCGAGGTCGCGGGTCCGGCTGACCAGGTGCGCCGTGACCTCCTCGAACTCGGCCCGCGTGATCTCGATCGTCTCGGTGCTGCCGCCGGCCGAGATCACCACCCGGGCGGCCGGCATCATCGTCAGCGCGTGCTTGGCCCATTCCGCCCGGTCGCGCAGGTCCGCCTCGGTCCGGTCGTCGTCCAGCAGATCCGGTCCGCCGGCCGCCTGGAAGCGTTCGTTGATCAGCCGCATCAGGGCGTTGTCCCAGTCGAAGCCACCGAGATTCCGGTCACCACTGGTCGCCACCGTCTCGAACTCGCCGTCGGCGATCCGCATGATGGTGACGTCGAACGTCCCGCCGCCGAGGTCGTAGACCAGCACGGTGCCGACCGTCGGCCGGTTGGCGCCGTACGCGAGCGCAGCCGCGGTGGGCTCGTTCAGGACCCGGTGAACCGTCAGGCCGGCGATCGCTCCCGCGTCCTGGGTCGCTCGCCGGGCGCCGTCGTCGAAGTACGCCGGGACGGTGATCACCGCGTCGGTCACCGGTTCACCCAGGTACGCCTCGGCGTCCTCCTTGAGTCGCCGCAGGATGATGGCGGAGATCTCCTCCGGCCGGAACTGCTGCCCTGAGGCGGTCTCGAACCGCCAGGCCGGATCCCCCATCGCCCGCTTCACGAACTGCACCGTGTCCAGTGGCGCGACCGCCGCCGACCGCTTGGCGACCGCACCGACCAGCGCCGCGTCGCCGGAGAAGAAGACTACGGACGGTGTGATCCGCTGCCCTTCGGCGTTCGGCAGAATCTCCGGCCGGCCGGACCGGTCCACCACCGCGACCGCTGAATACGTCGTTCCCAGATCGATTCCGATCATCAACCCCACAACCGCACCTCCCCGTGCTGAATTCCTCGGAAAGATGGTTGCGCGTAATGCGGCCGGGACACTATCCCCCACCGGGTGAAATCAAATACCGGGTTTCTCACCTGCCGGGTGATCGCCGGCTGGTCCGGGCGAACTCAATTCCCGCGCGCGGTCCGGCCCAAATGTGCCGAGATGTCGTCGGCCAGCAGGGACCGCTCGGTCATCCCGTATTTCTCCCGGATCCGGGCCAGATGGGATTTCACCGTCTCGGCGGAGATCGACAGCCGTTCGGCGATACCGGGATTGGTCAGCCCGGCGGCCAGCAGCACGGCGACCGCCTGTTCCCGTTCGGTCAGCAGGCCGAAGCGCCGGCTCGGTTCGTCGTCGACCCGGAGCAGCAGCTCGGTGAGGTCGGTCTGGAAGCTGCCGCACTCGTGCCCGAGGTCGTCCAGCGCGCCGGCCGCGGCCGCGGTGCCGAACTGGCCGTGCTCGAGTTGCCCGGCGGTTTCCTGCAGCTGCCCTCGCAGCCGGTCGAGTCTGTTCACCACGTAGTCCACGACGCTCTCCGCGGTCAGCGGTACGGCGGAGCCGCCCGCCACACCGGGGAGCAGGCTGATCACCCGGTCGTCCTCCCAGTCCCGGTTGAGCGCCCGGGACAGCACCTCCGCCAGCCACTCGAAGGCGGCCACTTCCTCGTCGCCGTACACGTCGGCCTGGTAGGAGTGCATTGAGACCACGCCGAAGATCTCCCGGCGCGCCTCCGGCACCCTGAACAGCGGAACCGTCACGACGTCGGCGGACAGCTTCCGCGGATCGCCGAACGAGAGCCCGGCCCGAACCACCTTGCCGCCGTCCATCCGGTACCGATATGTGCGTTGTTCCCGGAAAACCCACGCGGTCGGCCCATTGGGCGCGAACGTGTGCGTCTCCGGCACATCATACTTCTCCCCGTCATAACAATAAGGCAGCCGAATTCTGGTCGCCCCCTGGAACAATCCGACATAAAAAGCGTCGACACTGGTGATTCCCGCCATGACATTGCGCATCAGGTCATACCGCCGGTAATGATCCCCACCCGGCAACGCATTGACCTTGCGATGCGCCTCGGACAAAATCGCCGCCGTCTGCGGACCTACATCCAGCACTCGCGGATGCATCCGTTTTCCCCCGTCGAACTCAGCCATCCCGAACCCGCCCCGCGGTTCAACTCCCCTCCGTCACATCGCAACAACCCCCCGCACCGTTACACAGCGCAGCCAAAATCCAGGCAACGATGCCACAACGACGCCCCCAGCACCCGTCCCTGACGGACACTTCGCCACCCGAAGCCCACAACAAGCGGGCGCAGCAGCGAAGCACCCAACCCAAGGGGGTGCCGGCGGCGAAGCACCCAACCCAACCCGAGCAAGGTGTGGCGAAGCACCCAACCCAACCCCAGCAAGGGGGGTGCGGGTGGCGAAGCCCCCGCCCGCGGCGCGAAGCGCCGCACAAAACAACCAGGGCGACCCAGGTTCACGGATCTTCGTGAACACAGATCGCCCATCGCCCTGGTGGAGCTGAGGGGATTCGAACCCCTGGCCTCCTCGTTGCGAACGAGGCGCGCTACCAACTGCGCCACAGCCCCAGGTTGTCGCTGGTTTCCCTTGCGACCGCGAAACTCTAACACGCGAATGGTCGCTGTCTGAAACCGGTATCGCTCCGGTCTCAGCGCAGCGTCAGTCGCCCACCGCCCGTCGGATTTCAGGCTCTTCCACCGGGGCCGGGACGGGCTCCGGTACCACCGGGGCCGCCTCCGGCTCGGGGTCGGCGGTGCGGGCGGAGGAGAAGACTTCGGGGCCGGACAGGCTGATGGTGCGGACCGTCCGGTCGGGGGCCTTCTCCTTCATCACATAGGTGGGCAGCGTCACAGGTACCGGGTCCCAGAGGCCGTCGGTGCGCGGCTCGGGCTTGGTCTCGGCGACGGGCTCGGGAGCGACCGGGAGCTTCACCTCGATCGTCAGCTCCTGGTCCGGCGACAGTGGTGGCGCGGTCGCCGGGCCGCGGTCGTGGTGGGCCTCGGCCCGGGCACGGCGCTCCGCGGCGACGGCAGCCCGCTCACGGGCCTGGCGACGCAGCTGGACGCGAGTCAGTACGACGAAGCCGACGATCAGCGCGGCCGGTACCGACAACGTCCACCAGGCAAGCATCTGGAAGCTGGCCAGCGCCGTGACCGACAACAGCGAAAGGGTCAGGATCGACAGCACCCGCCGGCGGCGCATGGCGGCCACCCGGCGGGCTCGGTTCGGAACGTACCGCGCAGGCGGCGACAAGTCCTCCGGCACTTCGTCAGGCGACGCCGTGTCAGGCGACTGGCCCGCCGGTCGCACGACGTACCGCGAGCGCGCTTGCACGTCGGTAGCCCGCGACAGCACGCGCGCTTCCGACGACGAGTACTTCTCCGCCGAGCGGCGTGCACTCGCCTCGTCGTTGCGCTTCAGCAGCATCGGGACGAGGTAGGCAGCCCACGCGGCGACGATCGCCACATAGATCAGCCCTGTCGTCCCCATGCGACGACGCTAAGACCCCGGGCGGGTCAGGTCCGGTACGTGAGCCGGTGTGTCGCAAGAAGACTCGTGTGACTGGTGTGAATAGGCACGCAGCGTGATCAGGGCAACCGTGCTACCAGGCCGGGCCCGACTTCCTCGGCGTTCAGGGCGAAGATGCGATGGTCGCGCCACTCGCCGTCGATGTGCAGGAAGCGCGGCCGGTCTCCTTCGTAGCGGAAGCCGAGCTTCTCCACCACGCGCAGACTCGCCTTGTTCTCTGGGCGGATCGCGACTTCCAGCCGGTGCAGGCCGAGCGTGAACCAGCAGTGGTCGGCAGCAAGCGCCACTGCCACCGGTACGATCCCCCGCCCGGCGTACTGCTCGTCTACCCAGTAGCCGAGGTTCGCCCAACGCGCGGAGCCGTAGGTGATCCCCGAGACCGTCAACTGACCCACCAGAGGCCTCTTGGCCTTGGGACCGGCTGCACCGGCGTAGGTGATGACGAAGGGCAGCATGCGTCCGTACCGAGCCTGGCGGTTCCAGTCGCGAGCCATGGCCCGGAAGGTGCGGGCACCGTCGTCCGCACCGGGCGGCTGGGTCGCATCCCACGGGCGGAGCCAGGTGATGTTCCGCTGGCGGGCAGCACTCCACTCGGGGCCATCGGTGGCCTTGAGGGGTCTGAGACCGACCTGCCCGTGCTGGAGTTCCACGGGCCAGTGCACCACGGCCATTAGTCCTGGTCCGTCCGAACGTGGTCTCCGCCGCGTACCTGGTCAACCGCATGCCGCAGTAGCGGCTCCAGCACGATCAAGCCGTCCTTGACCCCACCACGCGAACCCGGAAGGTTCACGATGACCGTCTTGCCGGCTAACCCCGCCAGCCCCCGGGACAGCGCAGCAGTGGGCACGCCCTGCGCTATGCCATAGGCACGGATGGCCTCGGCGATACCGGGGATCTCTGTCTCCAGTACTGCGCGCGTCCGCTCGGGCGTCTCGTCCGTAGGCGAGATACCCGTACCACCAGTGGTCAGCACGACGTCGTACTCCGCGTCGACCGCCTTCACCAACGCCTGACCAACAGGAGCACCATCCGGCACCACCTGCGGGCCGTCGACGGTGAAGCCCCAGGCAGCCAGCCGTTCTGCGATCAGCGGCCCAGTGGTGTCCTCGTAGACACCAGCAGCAGCTCGGTTGGAGATGCTGATGACCAGAGCCCTCACGGCCGCTCCCAGTGCCCGGTCTTGCCGCCTTCTTTCAGCTCCACCCGCACGTCGGTCAGCACAGCCGCCGGATCGAGTGCCTTCACCATGTCGATCACCGTCAGCCCGGCGACCGCGACGGCGGTCAGGGCCTCCATCTCCACCCCGGTCCGGTCGGTGGTCTTGACGGTGGCAACGATCAGTACTGCGTCGTCCGCCACCTCCAGCTCGACCTTCGCCCCGGTGATGGCGATCGGGTGGCACAGCGGCACCAGGTCGGGCGTGCGCTTGGCACCCATGATCCCGGCGATCCGGGCAACCGCCAGCGCATCGCCCTTCGGTACTCCCTCGCCACGTAACGCAGCGACCACCTCGGCCGACACATAGACCTTGCCAGAGGCAACCGCTCGCCGCGCGCCCGCGGACTTGTCGGAGACGTCGACCATCCGGGCGGCACCGCTGGCGTCCACATGGGTCAGCCCCCCGGCAGCTTCGGTCATCCGGTCTCCTCATCCAGCAGCCAGAGCTCAGCCTGCTCGCCGGCCCGGACGGAGGTGACGTCCTCGGGCACCACGATCAGCGCGTTCGACCGGCTCAACCCACCGAGCAGGTGTGAGCCATGGCCGCCGACTGTACTGGCCATCCAGCCCTGATCGCCGGAGGTGGCCGCTGCCCGGACGAACTGCCGCCGCCCAGCCGGGGACGAGAACCCGTCCAGTACCACGCCCTGCACCGTCTGGCGGCGGTACGGCATCGCCCCCATCAGCTTGCGCAGCGCGGGCCGTACGAACACCTCGAACGACACGTACGCCGACACCGGGTTGCCGGGCAGCGTGAAGATCGGTACCTCGTCGTCACCCATCACGCCGAAGCCCTGCGGCTTACCCGGCTGCATGGCGACCTCAGGGAAGTCGATGGTGCCGAGCTTGGTCAGCACCTCCTTGACCACGTCGTACACGCCCTTGCTGACGCCACCGGAGGTGATCACCAGGTCGGCACGGACCAGCTGGTCCGACAGGGTGTCCATGATCTTCTTCGGGTCGTCATCGACGATGCCTACCCGGTAGACGACCGCCCCGGCCTGCCGGGCCGCCGCAGCGAGCGTGTAGCTGTTGGAGTCGTAGATCTGCCCGTCTCCCAACCGCGTACCCGGCTCGCGGAGCTCTGCGCCAGTAGAGACGACTACTACTCGCGGACGCGGCCGCACGGTCACCCGGGCACGTCCAACAGCCGCTAGTACTGCGATCTGCCGCGGGCCCAGCACGGTATCCCGGTCCATGACCTTGTCGCCCGCCTGGAGGTCCTCACCGGCATGGCGTACAGAGGCACCTAGTGATGGCTGCTGCGCGATGTGGACCCGTGCAGCTCCCCCATCGGTCCACTCGACCGGTACGACGCTGTCGGCCCCACGGGGCATCGGCGCGCCGGTCATGATCCGCACGCAGGTCCCCGGGGTCACCACGATCGGCTGAGTCCGCCCAGCGGCAATCTCACCGACAACGGGCAGCAGGATCGGGTTCTCCTGGGAAGCACCGGCCAGATCGGCCGCCTGTACCGCGTACCCGTCCATGGCGGAGTTGTCGAAGCCAGGGAGACTCACCGGCGAGACAACGTCCTCACACAGCACCAGCCCGAGCGCCTCCATCAACGGCTGCTCGAACGGCGGCAGCGGCCTCACCCTGCCGAGTACTGCTTCCAAATGCTCGTCAACACTACGTCTCACGCCCAAGACTCTAGTCGCTCGGGATGGGCGCCCCAGACCATGCGTACGTCCGGCACGTGCTCCTCGTTGTCCGCGCCGTCGGTACGCCGTACCTCCGTGAAGCCGTGCCGCCGGTAGAACTCCTGTGCCCGGGTGTTGCTCTGGAACGTCCACAGGGCGAGTCCACCGGGGCGCAGGTCCTTGGCCAGGTCGACCAGCGTCGAGCCGACTCCCTGACCGGCTGCCTCCGGGTCGACGTACAGCTGGTCGAGGTCGTCGCCGTCCAGCGTCAGTACGGCGACGATCCGGCCGTCGTCGATCGCTACCCAGGTCTGCCCGTCCGGTAGCAGCACCTCGGCGAACCAGCCGCGCACCTGTTCCTCAGAGTGGATCGCCGGTGGCAACTGCGAGTCCTGCGCATGCCTGGACCGCCACCAAACCGCTGCGGCCTCGTCCGTGTCGTACGGCTCCAGCGGCCGGATCCAGACATCATCCACGGAGCTCGGTCCCGTCGGGGATCTCCCGGCGCTCACCGGCCGGCGCCTCCACCTCGACCTCGCCGACCACCACCACATCCTTGCCGAAGGCAACGTCACCGCGTACCTCGAGCCGATCGGCCCGGACCAGCGACGGCGGTCCGCCCGCGAACCGCTGGTCGAAGTCGGCGAGGATCTTGAAGTAGTCCGGGTCCAGGTCGACGTACGGCTCGTCGCCCTCGTGCGTGGTGGTCAGATCACCGGCGTCGTCGAGGTCGTACACGTCGGAGCGCAGTACCAGCAGGTCGTTGGTGGTCTTGACCGGCTTGAACCGGCTCCGGTCGACGACCACGGCCTGCGAGCCCTCGAAGGTCTCGATCGCGGTGCCCATGGCGGTCTCCAACTGGATCACCTTTGGCGAGGAGGAGTCGGCAGGGTCGACGGTCTTGCGGTTGACGATGATCGGCAGCCCGAGCACACCGTCGTGCCCGTCCATCAGCTCGGCGAGCCTGTCGAGGTCGATCCACAGGTTGTTCGTGTTGAACGTCTTGTGCCGGGTGACGTCCTGGAAGTACTTCGTGTCGTCGGGGTGCACCTGGGCGCTGTCGCGCAGGATCAGCCGGCCGTCGGACTTGCGGACGGCGACGTGGCCGCCCTTCCGGTCGGACCTGGTCCGACGGCAGACCTCCATCCCGAACGGGACGTCGTGCTCGGCCATCCAGGCGGCGATCCGGCCGTCGGGGGTGGCGCCGAGGTTGTCCGCATTGGAGATGAAAGCGTGCCGGAAACCCTTCTCCCGCAGGGCATCGAGCGTGCCGGACGCGACCAGTGCGGTGTAGATGTCGCCGTGGCCGGGCGGGCACCAGGCCAGCTCGGGGTCGTCCGGCCACTCGGCCGGCTTGAGGTCGTCGGCGAGGAGCTTGGGCTCCATGTTCTGCTGGAAGTCGAGCGGTACGCCGGCCACCGGCAGGTCGGAGTACTCGCCGAGGATCGCGAGCGACTCCTCCTTGGTCCGGAAGGAGTTCATCAGGACCAGCGGCAGCGGCACGTCGTACGCCTTGCGGGTGGCCAGGATCTGCCGGGCGATGATGTCGAGGAAGCTCAGTCCGTCCTTGACCGGCAGCGCGGACTTGGGTCCGGTGACACCCATCGACGTACCGAGGCCGCCGTTGAGCTTGATCACCACGGTCTCGGCGAGGGCGGCCCGCATCGACTCCTGATCGGGATCGAGGTGCTCCAGATGCGGCAGATCGCCCACCGGATCGATGTCGCCCTCGCGGATCGTGCCCTGCTGGCCCGACTCGAGCAACCGGTAGTAGTGCGAGAAGACCTTGATCGCGACCTCGGCGGCCCCGGCCGCCCGCATCTTGTCCTGTGCCTGCTGAAGACCTGCCTCACTCATGACCCAACACTAGGGTAGCCACCGCCACCGCGACGTTAGCTGCGTCACCATGCGTCTCTAGGATCACTCTGTGTTCTCCTCCAAGGCCGCTTTGCGTGCCCGGCTGTTGGCCGCCCGGCAGGTTTCCGCGAGTTTGTCCGGACCTGGGCTGCTCGCGGTCGCGCGCGAACAGGCTGAGGTGGTGGCCGCGCGAACGATCGCGGTCTACGTCTCGATGGTCAACGAGCCCCAAACAGGCCCGCTGATCGACTGGCTGCTCGCCTCCGGGCGCGAGGTTCTGCTGCCGGTCCTGTACGCCGACAACGACCTCGGCTGGGGTGTCGCCCCGGGCGCGGCCGACTTGGTCCCTGGGCGGCTCGGCCTGTCAGAGCCGCCCGTGGACCTCGGCGCCGACGCGATCGCCTCCGCCGAACTGGTGATCTGCCCCGCGCTCGCGGTCGACCGTCACGGCGTACGGCTCGGCCGTGGCGGCGGTTCCTACGACCGGGCTCTGGCGCGCGTCTCCCCCGGTACGCCGACCTGGGCCGTGGTCCACGACTCCGAGATCCTCGACGAGCTCCCGGCCGACCCGCATGACCAACCGGTCAGGGCAGCACTCACCCCGACCCGGCTGGTCCAGCTCGGTTAGTTCTCCTTCTCCGGCTTGGTGAAGGTCAGCGTGTGCTTGCGGGCCGCCTCGATCGCGCCGCGGGTGTAGGCCCACGGCAGCGTCTCGCCGCGCACCCAGAGGTCGGTCTGGTCGGTGTAGTTCGACGAGAAGGCGTGCCCGGAGACGCCGGTCAGGTTGATCCAGCGCGACTTGTCGAAGTCGGACAGGTCGACCACCATCCGCATCGACGGCGTCGAGGTCACCTTGTAGCCCTCGGCCGCGTCCCACGACGTCGCGTCGACGATCGACGATCCGCCGCCGAGCTCGTACGGGCCGCGGTTGAACAGCTTGTCCACCACGCCGACGCCGGACTTGCCCAGCGTCTGGTTGGTCAGCGTCAGCTTGTGCAGCCGGCCCCACTGCCAGTTCGAGGGCTCGCGGGCCATCTTGGTGGTGATCTCGGCCCGCGCGTTGACCAGCGCCTCGCGCAGGATGTCGTCGCGGCTCTCCCGCTGGGTGGTGTCGAGGTTGTCCCACCAGGTGCTGTTCGGCTGGGTGAGCAGGTTGCGCATCACCTCGAACCAGCGTGACCCACCGTCCGGCCAGGCGCTTTCCGGCAGTTGGTCATGGAACGTGAGTTGAAGCAGGTTGCGCCAGACGACGTTGAAGTACGCCGCCGGCGCGGAGTCGGCCGGCTGGGTGAAGTCCCAGCTCCGCAGCGTGTCCTGACCTTGCCGGTCGAAGTCGTCGTTGATCTGGACATGCAGCAGGTACGGCATCAGCTGCTCGGCGTTGCGGTTCTTCGTGTCGAGCTGGATCGAAGCCATCGCGTTCGCGTCGAGCTTGCCGGCCGCGCGGACCCGCTCGAGGATCTGTTGCGACCGGTAGCCGTAGTCCCAGTCGTCGGTCAGATGGTACGGATACGTCTCCGGCACGACAGCCTGGTTCGCCGTCACGATCACGCCGTCGTCAGGGTCCTCCTCGGTCGGCATCGCATCGAACGGGATGTAGCCCTTCCAGTGGTACCGAGAGTCCCAGCCCGGCACCGGCCAGTCGCCGAAGCCCGCGTTGCGGACCGGGACCCGGCCGGGCGCCTGGTAGCCGATGTGGCCCTCACGGTCGGCGTACACGAGGTTCTGGGACGGGACCTCGAAGATCGAGGCGGCGGCGCGGAACTGGGTCCAGTTCTGGGCCCGGTTGATCGCGAACAACGCGTCGGCGGTCCGGCCCGGGGTCAGCGCGGTCCACTGGAGGGCGACGCCGTAGGCCTCGGGGCTCTTCAGCTTCTTCGCCGCGAGCTCACCGGTCTCCCGCTCGTCGTCGCCGACGTCGGAGATGATCGGGCCGTGCCGGGACTCCCGGACGACGATCGTCTCCTCCTTGTCCTGGCCGGCGACCTTGAACTTCTCCTCACGCCTGGACAGCCCGGTGCGCTTGTTGTCGTACATCACCGCGTTCGGCCCGGCGAACTTCTCCAGGTACAGGTCCATCACGTCGGGGTCGAGGTTGGTGAAACCCCAGGAGATCGAGTTGTTGTGGCCGATCACCACGCCGGGCAGGCCGGAGAAGCTGAAGCCGGACACGTCGTACGGACACTTGGTGCCGAGGTTGTTGCAGTGCAGGCCGACCTGGGTCCAGATCCCGGGCATCGTCGCGCCGAGGTGCGGGTCGTTGGCCAGCAGCGGCTTGCCGGTGGTCGTGTGCTCACCGGAGACGACCCAGGAGTTCGAGCCGATCCCGTCGCCGCGGCCGATCAGGTCCGGCAGGCCCTTGGCCACCTTGTCGATGGTGTCGAGCGACTTGAGCAGATCCTTGGTCAGCATGCCGCGCTGGGGCGGTGGGGCCGACGCGGTGGTGAACGTGCCGCCCTTGGTCACCGCGGCCGTCGCGATGATCGGCTCGTTGCGCTCGTACGGGTAGTCCGGGTAGAGGCTGGCGATGTTGGCGACCGGGTACTTCGCGGCGAGTTTGGTGCGGGTGATCTCGTCGTCCATGTTGCCGCCGAGGTCCCACGCCATCGCCTTCAGCCAGGCCAGCGAGTCGGCCGCCGTCCACGGCTCGGGGTGATAGTCGGGGGCGCCCGGGTCCTTCAGCGACAGTACGGCGTACTCGAGGCTGAGGGCCGAGCCCTGGTGGGTGTTCAGGTAGGCGTTGACGCCGCGGGCGTAGTCGTCCAGGTACTGCCGGGTGGTCGGCGTGAGCAGGGCCAGCTCTTTCTCCGCGACCCGTCGCCAGCCGAGCGTGCGGACGAACTTGTCCGTCTCCAGCGCGTCCTTGCCGAACAGCTCGGCCAGCCGGCCCGAGGTCACATGGCGGCGGAAGTCCATCTCGAAGAACCGGTCCTGGGCGTGCACGTACCCCTGGGCGGCGAACAGATCACCCGGTTTGTCGGCGTAGATCTGCGGGATGCCGTTGCCGTCGCGGACCACCTCCACGTCCGCGTCGAGTCCGGTCAGCTCCACCGTCCCGTCGTAGCCGGGGAAGGAGTGGCGGACGACGAAGACGCCGGTGCCGGCCACCACCAGGAGCAAGGTGGCGAACACGATTCCGGACAGGATGATGACACGCAGCAGGCGACGCACGGACCAAACTTAGAGAATCCGGCCCCGCACCCCAAATGCCGCTCCCCGAAACCTGTGGACGAAGAGCGGTCCAGACCGGTGATCGTGGACGGAAGTTGGAATACTTCGGGCCCGTGACGCATTATTAGCAGTCGAGTAGTAGGAGTGCCAGCGGCCTGAAGGGGAATCACGTGCCGACGTACCAGTACCAGTGCACCGAGTGTGGTAACTCGCTCGAGGTCCGCCAGAGCTTCACCGACGACGCCCTGACGGTCTGCCCCGAGTGCCAGGGGACCCTGCGCAAGGTGTTCAACGCGGTGGGTGTCGTGTTCAAGGGCTCTGGCTTCTACCGCAACGACAGCCGCTCGTCGGGGACCAGCACGCTGCCGGCCAAGAGTGAGGCGTCCTCCTCCTCGTCGGAGTCGTCGTCCAACGGGTCGAAGTCGTCGTCGGACTCGTCGAAGAGTTCCTCGTCGACCGGGTCGTCCAGTTCGTCGGGCTCGTCCGGCTCGTCTTCGAGCAGCAACACCAGCGCTGCCTGAACTTTCCCCTGTGGACAACGGGAGAACGGCGCTCCTGGGCTCGTACCTTCCCTGGCATGAGCCGACTTCTTCTTCGTGACCTGCTGAAAGCCGTTCGCCGGCACCGCCGCCTACTGGCCGGGGTGTCCGCGGCGGCAGCCGTGTACTGCGGCATGGCCGCCCTTTCTCCGCCACCACCGCCGACGGTGGCCGTCCTCGCCGCCGCCAGAGACCTGGCCGGTGGCTCGCCGCCGACGGCGCGCGACCTTCGGACCGTGCGGCTGCCTGCCTCCGTCGTGCCCGCCGGCGCCCTCCAGCCGGGCAGTGACGTCGCCCGGCGCGTCCTCGCGGGGCCGGTGCGCTCCGGCGAGCCACTCACCGACGTGCGCTTCGTCACTCCCGCGTCACTCCCCGCCGGGCAACTCGCCTATCCGGTCCGCATCGACGACGCCGACCTCACCACCCTGCTCCAGGTCGGCGACCGAATAGATCTGTACGCCGCGACGAGCACACCCGTCGACACCGCGACTCCCTTGGCCGGCGCTGTGCGCGTGATCGCCTTGCCCGCCTCAGCCTCCGGAGCCTCGGGCGCGCTGGTTGTGATCGCCGCCGGGCGGGAGGTGATCGGCCGGATCGCCCAGGCGACGGCGAACACCAGGATCAGCTTCGCGCTGACACCGGACACCAGCTGATCACTTATCGGACACAGACGATGGCGATCCGTGGCGATGCGGCGCGCTCCCTCGCCATCCAGCGGGCGGGGTCCTACGTTTTGCGGGTACCCAGCCGAGGGTCCACCAGGACCCCGCATCGTGGAGGCACTGCAAATGATCGAGGGCTTCAAGAAATTCCTTATGCGAGGCAACGTCCTCGACCTGGCCATCGCGTTCGTGATCGGCACCGCCTTCGCCACCGTGGTGAAGACCGTGGTCGACAACCTCGTGAATCCGTTGATAGCGGCGATCGGGGGTTCGAACGTCAACGGCCTGGCCGTCCAGCTCAACGACAGCAACCCCAAAACAGTCATCGACTTCGGCGCGATCATCAACGCCGCCGTCGTCTTCTTCCTGACCGCCGTGGTCGTCTACTTCGTGCTCGTCGTCCCGATGAAGAAGATCCAGGACCGCCGCGCAGCCAAGGCCGGCACCCCTGAGGAGGAGCCCGAGACGCTCACCATGGACCAGGAGCTGCTGGTCGAGATCCGCGACGCCCTCCGAGCCCGCCCACTGTCCTGACCCAGCTGACCGGCCCAGGTGGTCAGCTGGTGGTCGGGTATTGGAGCCAGGTGTAGTCGATGGGTTGGGGTTTGTTCCATTCGGCGGCTAGGTCGTCGGGGACGGGTTCGAAGCCGGCTCGGAGGTAGGCGCGGATCGCTTGGGTGTTGTCGGGGCGCACGCGGAGGAAGATCTCGGTGTGCCCCGCGGACCGGGCCGGTTCGAGAAGGGCCCGGACGAAGTCGGTGCCGATGCCTTTGCCGCGCAGCCTCGGGTCGACGATGAGACGAGCCAGCTCGACTTCGTCCTCGTCGTCGTCCAGCCAGAGTTCGCCGTACGCGACCGGGGTCTCGCCGTCGAAGTACAGGTAGGCCTCGATGTCGTCGGCGATCGCCCGCCAACTGGTCAGGATGCCGGCCGGGAACGGGTACTCCTCGCGCCCGGTCAGCAACGCCACCTCCTGCGCCGTCGTCGCCCAGCCCGCCACGAGCGTCGTGTACTCGCTCTCGAACGACCGCAGTTCCATCAGGACTACCTCCTCGTGAAAGCAGCCAGCGTCTCGGCCAGTTCTTCCTTGTGGGGCGGAAAGTCTGGGGTGGGTGGTTCCGGGCAGCCGGGAAGTTCGCGACTGCCGGGGATCAGGCTCAGCAAGGCATCGACCGTCTTGCGTTGATGAGATGGATTCTCCGGCATCGAAGGGAGGACGGCCACTGGAATACCCAGTACCGCAAGGTCTTCATCTCGCACTCCCCGCAAGGTGCCCGCAACCAGCAACTCGTCAGCGACGGCTGCCGGTGCACCCCTGGAGGTGAGGCCTGCGCGAGTTCGTTCGTCGACCACCGGGTCGCCGCCGGTCGCCGGCCAGGCCAGGACGAGTCGTTCGATCAACTCCGGGTACTCGATCGCCAGCAGGGCAGCCACCGAGCAGCCGTTGGAGGCGCCGACGACCACAACCGGTTCCTGGGGAAGGTGCTTACGCAGTACGGCGACTTCTTCGGTCCAGCTGCCAGGCTGCTGGACGCGATCAGGCGCGAGGAGGGTGACACCACGTACCTCGAGCGCATCGATGATGCCCGAAGTACGCCAGAAGCGTTCCGCGTTCATCGGTTCCCACAGGCCGCCGTGGACCAGAAGAGCCGTGCTCATCGGGGCAGCCGGTCAGTGGTGCGGCGGGACCTCGCGCAGGATCCGCTCGTCGTCGTCGCTGCCGGGGTCGTTCTCCCCCCAGGCGCGAGGATCGTCGTCGCGGGTCTGTTCGGGCAGCAGCGGCTCGTCGTCTTCGTACGGGCTCGTCATGGGCTCATTTTACCCCGTGACCAGATAGACGCAGTGCCGTGACAGTTCTGGCACGACCAGTGAGATCCTCCTCGACCATGATGGGTTTCCTTGCCCAACCGGAAGGACCGAGTCGTGAGTGCATCAAGGACACGGGGCTTCATCGGGGCGACGCTCGTCGTGACAGTGCTCGGATTTACCGCCGCCTGCGGTAACGAGGACTCCAGCGGCGCCGGCGCCCAGCCCAGCCAACCACCGACCACCCCCAGCACCCCGCCGACACTGCCCACCGCCACCCCGAGCGGAACACCGAGCATGGACTGCCCGGAGACCATCACCGCCGTCCGGGACGCCGTCGGCAAGGCTGTCTGGGGCAAGGGGACCGCCAAGTCCCTGTTCCAGCCGGTCAGCGTCACGATCTGCCAGTACGACGCGCAGGCGACCGGCCAGGACTACGCGACCGTCACCACCAAGCGGACCGCGGCCCAGGCCGCCGACCTCTTCGCCCTGGTGAACAGCGCGAAGCCGGTACCCAAGAAACCGGCCATGTGCACCAAGGAACTGGGGCCGACCTACGTGCTGCGGTTCACCGACAACGACCGCGGCGTGCTCTCGTACACCGCGGAGGCGTTCGGTTGCCGGCAGCTCGTGGCGACCTCGTTCGAAGGACAAGGCAAGCCCGGCGAGCTCGCGTCGCCGCGGCAGGTCTCCCCCGAGCTGATCAAGGCGCTCGGCCTGCGCTGACCCTGCCCCGGACGTGCCCCCCGAAGCCGTCCGGGCCGGGTCACCCCGCCCGCCTTGTGGGTACCACCCGCAAGGCGGGCGGCTGGGCCGCTGCCACGGTGAGATCGAACTGTGTGTGAATCTCTGCAGCACCCTGGGTAGCACACTGCGTCTAATAGGTGTGAGGTGTTGTACGCCCAGCTGGGGAGTTGCGAGTGGAGTTCGAGGAGTACGCGTCCGCGCGCGGGCAGGAACTGGTGCGCCTCGGTTTCACCGTCTCCGGCGACTACCAGCGGGCCGAGGATCTGGCCCAGATCGCGCTGATGCAGGCGTTCCGGTCCTGGCGCAAGGTGCAGCGGGCCGACGACCCGCACCACTACGTGCGCCGGATCCTGATCAATTCCTATCTGTCGATGACGCGTCGCCGGTCCTTCACCGAAGCCCCGGCGGCCGACCTCGACACCGATCGCACGGTGCCGGATCCGGCCACGGACATCGTGAACTCCGACGACCTCTGGCGAGCCCTCGCCACGCTGTCGGCCCGGGAAAGGGTCGTCCTGGTGCTGCGCTACTACCAGGACCTGGACGACCGGACGATCGCCGACCTGCTCGGCATCAAACCGTCCTCGGTGCGCGCGACCGCGAGCAGAGCCCTCGCCGCGCTCCGCAGGACGAGGCAGTCCCACCGTGTTGATGAGAGGTTGTCGTGAGCAAGACAGAGCCGGAAACAGTGTCAGATCTGGAGGACGGTCTGCGCGCCACCTTCGAGCGCGCGGCCGCCTCGGTGCCACCGTCGGCCGACCTGGTCGGCCGGGCCACCCTCGGCGCGCAGCAGGCGCAGCGGCGTACCTGGCTGATCTCGGGTGCCGCCGCGGCCGCGGTGGCCCTGGTCGCCGCAGTCAGCTTCAGCCTGGCCGGCCCGTCTCAGTCGACCCCACAACCGGCGGGGAGCAACCCGGCAGCGGCCGGGTCGAATGCTCAGGCTCCTGCAGCCACGGCCCAGACAGTGATTGGCACCTGGCGACCAGTGCATCTCAGTGGTTTCACCACCCTCAAGGCTGCCCGGCCGGACGCCCCGACCATCACCTTCAAGGCCGACGGGACCTGGGTCGGCTCCGACGGCTGCAACGGGATCAACGGCACCTACTCGATCGGCCAGCGCGGCGAGTTCAGCAGCAAGTCGGGCAGTCAACGAATGGTGGGCTGCGACAACGTCCCGCACACCGCCGTCCTGGCGTCCGCGAAACGGATCGCCGGCGACCAGACCGGCTTGACCTTCTACGCCGGCGACGGGCGAGAAGTTGCGAGATACGCTCGCGCACGGTAGTCAAATTTGCTTGCGGACGGTGATCGGCTATTGACTATGAGCAGTCCCTGACCGGACGATTCACGGAGGCCGTCCACCGATTGGGGAGCTCAGTGCGACTCTCAGCTACCGTTCCGCTGCTCGCTCTTAGCTCAGTGTCACTGGTGACCGCGTCACTTTCGGCCCTGCCGTCGACGGCCGCGCCGGGCGCACCGACGACTGTGACGCAGGCCACGGTCTGCAACCACGCCGACCCGACGACGACATCCTCGAACGCCACCAGGCTGTCCCAGCCTGTCTCGGCGCAGGACCCGCGACCGCTCGGCCAGGCGATCGCCGAGGGCGTGACCAGCGCCGTCCGGTCGATCGAGCCGCTCGATGCGACCGGCCGGCCGACGTCGGGTCTTCCGTACGGGCTGAGCCAGGGCATCGTCGGCGTACTGGGGTCGCCCGAGACCGGCTACAAGGTGGTCGTGGACGACTCGGTGGTCGACCAGAAGAAGTACCAGGCCGCCGTCTCCAAGAACGTTCCGGCCGCGGGGCAGAAGATGCTCGGCCTCGAGCGCAGCTGCCGTTCCGCCCGCTCGATCGCGGACGCCTGGAACCGGATCAGCGCGCGTTCGTGGGCCGACGCGGCCAAGACGACGTACAGCGCGGACCTGGACCCGGCGACCGAGGACGTCGTCGTCGAGTACGACAAGGCCTCGACCTCGGCTGCTTCGGCCGCGGCGCTGCAGTCGCTGGACGGCGTACGGGCATCGGCCGGTGGTCTGCAGCGGACGTCGCGGATGAGCGACACCCCGACCGGCGGCCACTGGGGCGGCGCGATGATCAAGTCGGCGCTCAAGCTGTGTACCGCGGGCTTCTCGGTCGTCAAGCGGTCGAACGGCCAGCGCGGCTCGGTGACGGCCGGCCACTGCGGCGGCGTCGGCACCGTCTGGAACTCCGGTACCAACTACTACGGCACCACCTCGGTGCGGACGAACTACCCCGACTACGACCAGTCGCTGCTGACCGGCAGCTCGTACGGCCCCAAGATCTGGACCGACGGCCCCGGCGACTCCGTGGACACCCGGACGGTCAAGGCCGCCGGCGACCCGGCCCTCGGCTCCTTCATCTGCCAGTCCGGCTACAAGAGCCTCTCGATGTGCCGGCTCACGGTGAAGTCGCTGAGCGCGAAGTACTGCGACACGGACGGCTGCACCACGTACGTCATCCGCGCGACCCGCGACAACGCGATCGCCATCCGCGGCGGCGACTCCGGCGGCCCCATCTACACAACCTCCTCCGGCGGCGGCGCCACCATCCGCGGCCTCTCCTTCGCCGGCGGCGGCTGCACCGCCTCCAACTGCATCACCCTCTACGCCGAGCGCTACGCCTCCATCTCCGGCCACCTGGGCGTCAACGCAGTCATCGGCTGACTCCGCTACCCTTGTCCCCGGTCCACACGTGCGCCCCCGTAGCTCAGGGGATAGAGCGTCGGTTTCCTAAACCGTGCGTCGCAGGTTCGAATCCTGCCGGGGGCACCCACCGGACCCGTTCGGCGAACAGGTCAGTCGTCCTGCGCCACGGTGAAGGGCGAGTAGCCGGGCTCGATCTGGTCGACTGACAGGTCGGAGAAGATCAGAGAAATAGCTTGGATGTTGGTCTCGATCCTGGCCTCGTAGGCCGGTCTGCCCAGCCGGGTTGACCACATCTCCGTTTCTGCCGTGCCGGGCAGCAGCTTGGCGCCTGGGTAGAGGACCTGCCAGCGGGCGCCCCAGACGAGACCGTCGAGATCGTGGTCCTGCTCGATGTCGAGCAGGCGGTCGTCCAGCGATTGGCTCCAGGTCTGCGGTGAGACCGATGAGGTGACCGATGCGCGGACGCAGTGCTTGAAGCGGTAGCGCAGGTACTCCGGCGCGATCCCGGTTCGAGGATCAGCCGACGTATAGGCGAATACGTCGTAGTCGCGCATGTAGTCGGTATAGCCGTGGAAGACGAGCGCCTGGTCGAAGATGTCGTCGAACGCCGCGGTGATCTGATGCACGTCCACGAGCAGTATCCTCTCGCACCCGCCGGTGGGAGAGAATTGGTGTGTGAAGAAGCCCGTAGCCGACCCTGTGATCGCTCGTAACCGTAAGGCTGCTCATGAGTATGAGTTGGGAGAGGTTTGGGAGGCGGGGATTGTTTTGCAGGGGATGGAGGTGAAGGGGCTGCGGGCTGGGCGGGCTTCGTTGGTGGGTGGGTTTGCTCAGGTCGAGGATGGCGAGATCTGGCTGCATGGGGTGCATATTCCGCAGTACTCGCAGGCTCGGTGGTTCGAGGGTGGGGCGCGGCGGAAGCGGAAGTTGTTGTTGCACCGGGCGCAGATCGACAAGATCGAGCGGAAGGTCAACGAGGGCGGGCTGACGATCGTACCGACGGTCCTGTACTTCAAGGACGGGCGAGCGAAGGTGGAGATCGCGCTGGCTCGCGGCAAGAAGAACTGGGACAAGCGGAACGCCCTCGCCGAGCGCGAGGCGACTCGCGAAGTAGAGCGCGCGGTCAGCCGTCGACTGAAGGGTCGCAAGGACTGATCCGGATATCTGCACTTCCGCTGGAGGGCCCGCTCGCTGGGCAGTAGGCAAACGGTGGGTTACCTGGAGGCCAACATTTTCGGGTACTGACATCTGTCATGGGGCGGTGTTCGCCAGGTGGCCTAGGGTCGGGGGTGACCAAGTGTTTACCCCTTCCTCGGAGCCCTCGTGCCGCTTGTTGTGCGCTTGCGTGCTGGTGGTGCGTTGGCTGTGTGCGGGGTGCTGCTTGGTGTGGCCGGGTGCTCCGGTCATGGGTCGCAAGGTGAGGCGGCGACCGTCACCGTGTCGCGGGGGAACTGCGGTACTGGGTGGAAGGATCCGCGCGGTGGGCCGCAGAGCGTTCGGGTCAGCAACGTCGGCACGGTGACTACCGAGGTTGACCTGATCGATCCGGCGACCGGTGGGATTTACGCGGAGGTCGAGGGGCTGGCGCCGAATACCAGTCGGCCGATGCAGGTCAACCTCGGGCGGGCGTCGTATGCCTTTCGGTGCTTGGCTGAGGACACTGATGCGGTGATTGGGCCGACGATCCAGGTCATGGAGGGTCCTCCCCCGCCGACGCCGGCCATCCTGCCGGTCACGGGTCAGGACCTGGTCGGGGCTGTGACGGAGTACCGGGGGTATGTCGGTGCGGCGCTCGTGACGCTGGCGGGTGAGGTCGGCGCGCTGGTACGGACGCTGCGGGGCGGTGATCTGGCGGCGTCTCGGGCGGCGTGGCTGGGCGCGCATCTGGCGTATGAGCGGCTGGGGGCGGCGTACGACACGTTCGGGGACTTCGCTGATCGGATCGATGGGATGCCGGATGGGCTGGCTGGTGGGGTGCGGGATCCGGGGTTCGGTGGGTTGCGGCGGATTGAGTATGGGTTGTGGCATGGGCAGTCGCCTGCATCGCTGGTAGCGGTCGGGACTGGGCTTGCTACCGCGGTCGCTGGTCTTCGCGAGGACTTCCCGAAGGAGCGGACTGATCCGAACGACCTGCCGCTGCGTGCGCACGAGATCATGGAGAACGCGCTGCAGTTCGAGCTGACTGGGCAGGCTGACCAGGGCAGTGGCACTGGGCTCGCCACGATCGGGGCGAACTTGGACGGCACGCAGGCGGTGCTGCGCGCGCTGGCGCCGGTGATGACCAAGCGGTACTCCGGCTGGCCGCAGGTAGCCACGTGGATCGCGACCACCCGAGGCCTGGTCGCCAAGGGGCACCGGCCGGACGGCACCTGGGTCGCCCCCACCGCACTGAGCCAGCCAAACCGCATGCGCCTCAACGCTGCCGTCAGCCAACTAGTGGAAGTCCTAGCGCCGATCGCCGCAATAGGCGACGTCCGGAGGACCTCATGACCAACCCCGAACAGAACAAAACGGACCGGCCTGGCACGGGGCAGGCTGGTACGGCGCGGCGGGCGTTTTTGCGGGGTGCGCTGGGTGCTGGGGTGGCGGGGGTTGCGGTGGGGGCGGGGGCTGGGGCTGGGGTTGCTCGGGCGGGGCGGGGTGATGCGGGGCCGGTGGTTGAGGCGGTTGTGCCGTTTCATGGGGTGCATCAGGCTGGGATTACTACGCCTGCGCAGCCGCATGCCATGCATGTTTCGTTCGATGTGCTCGCCGCGAACCGGGCTGAGCTCGCCGACCTGTTTCGGACGTTGACTGACAGGGCTCACTTTCTTACCGCCGGCGGGACGCCGCCCGATCCGGGCATTTCTGGGCCGCCGACCGATTCCGGCGTACTGGGGCCGACCGTCCCCGCCGACCGGCTGACTGTCACCGTCGGCGTCGGGGCCTCGCTGTTCGACGAGCGGTACGGGCTGGCCAAACGCAAGCCGGCCGGCCTGACCCGCATGGTGACCTTCCCCAACGATCACCTCGACCCGGCCGAGAGCCATGGCGACCTGAGCGTGCAACTGTGCGCGGACAACCGCGACACGGTGGTGCACGCCCTGCGCGACCTCGCCCGGCACACCCGCGGCGCGATGCAGGTTCGCTGGCGGTACGAGGGGTTCAGCTCGCCACCCCGGCCGGCAGGCACTCCCCGCAACCTGATGGGCTTCAAGGACGGTACGTCCAACCTGGACGTCAACGACGCGGCCGTGATGGACAAGCTCGTGTGGTTGCCGCCAGCAACTGATCAGCCCTGGGCCGAAGGCGGCAGCTACCAGGTCGTCCGCCGGATCCGGATGCTGGTGGAGTTCTGGGACCGCGTCTCCATCAACGAGCAGGAGAACATGTTCGGCCGGCGGCGCGACACCGGCGCCCCGCTCGACGGCAACGACGAGCACGACGTACCGAACTTCGCCGCCGACCCGGTCGGCGCGGCGATCCCGCTGACCAGCCACATCCGCCGGGCGAATCCGCGTACTCCGGACAGCGACGGCAGCCGCATCCTGCGCCGGCCGTACAACTACGACCGCGGCGTGGACAACGTCGGCAACCTCGACATGGGACTGGTCTTCGTCTGTTACCAGCAAGATCTCCAGCGCCAGTTCGAAACCATCCAGAAGCGGCTGGCCGACGAGCCGCTGGTCGACTACATCCAGCCGGTGGGTGGCGGCTATTTCCTCATTCTGCCCGGGGTCCGGGACTCCGCCGACCATCTCGGCCGCGGGCTGCTCGCATGAAGTGCTTCACCAACAGGAGGCAATTGTGGTCCCCAAACCCCGTACCTGGAGTAAACGAACCCGCATGGCGGCGATCACCGGCGTCGCCGGGGTCGGCGCACTGGCGCTGATCGCCGCGGCCGGGCCCGCCTGGGCCGGCGACGGCTGGTGGCATCACGGCGGCGACGACCATCCCAAGCCACCGGTGACCGCCAGTACGCCGATCAAGCACCTGGTCGTCATCTTCGACGAGAACATCTCGTTCGACCACTACTTCGGCACCTACCCGAACGCCGCCAACACCGACGGCACCAAGTTCCAGGCCGCCCGCCACACGCCGCGGATCAACGGCCTGACGCCGACGCTGCTCGAGCACAACCCGAACCAGTACAACCCGAGCCGGCTGAGCCCCGAGCAGGCGCTGACCTGCGACCAGAACCACGGCTACGGCGCGGAGCAGAAGGCGTACAACGGCGGTAAGGCCGACAAGTTCGTCGAGTACACCGAGACCGACAAGTGCACCGGCCAGCCGATCCTGTACGGCGCGCCCGGCCTCGTGATGGACTACTTCGACGGCAACACGGTGACCGGGCTGTGGAACTACGCCCAGCACTACGCGATGAGCGACAACTCGTACAGCAGCACCTTCGGCCCCTCCTCGCCCGGTGCGGTCAACCTGATCTCCGGCCAGACGCACGGGATCTACGCCGTCGACTCGGTCACCGGCAAGAAGGTCACCGACGCCTATACCGTCGCGTCGCCGGACGCGAACGGCGTCGGCACGATGATCAACGACCCGGATCCGGCGTACGACGACTGCGCGGACAACAACCACACGTCGAAGAACGCGCTCGGCGTGATGACCGGCACGAACGTAGGCGATCTGCTGAACAAGAAGGGCGTCAGCTGGGGCTGGTTCCAGGGTGGGTTCCGCCCGACCAGTACTGCGAACGGGTACTCCGTCTGCGGCGCGACACACCAGAACGTCGGCGGCAACACGGTGGTCGACTACAGCCCGCACCACGAGCCGTTCCAGTACTACAAGTCGACGAGCAACCCGAAGCACCTGCCGCCGACGTCGGTCGCCAAGATCGGGCAGACCGACCAGGCCAACCACCAGTACGACCTGACCGACTTCTCCGCTGCCGCGAAGGCGGGCAACCTGCCCGCGGTCAGCTTCCTCAAGGCCGGCGAGTACCAGGACGGCCACGCCGGCTACTCCGACCCGCTGGACGAGCAGCACTTCCTGGTCAACACGATCAACGAAGTACAGAAGTCCAAGGACTGGGCCTCGACCGCGGTGGTCGTCGCGTATGACGACTCCGACGGCTGGTACGACCATGTGACGCCGCCGCTCCGCAACGGTTCCGCGGACCCGGCCAACGACCAGGCGGCACTGTGCGGCGGCAAGCCGGCCGCCGGCGGGTACGCCGACCGCTGTGGCTTCGGTCCGCGGCAGCCGCTGCTCGTGATCAGCCCGTTCAGCAAGACCAACTACGTCGACCACAGCCGGACCGACCAGACCTCGATCCTCAAGTTCATCGAGGACAACTGGCGGACCGGCTCCATCGGCGATGCCTCGTACGACGCCCGCGCCGGCTCGCTGACCGGCATGCTCGACTTCCACCACCGCCCGAACCCCCGACCGGTACTGCTCAACCCGACCACTGGAGCCGTGGCCAAGCACTGACGCGAATGACTCGGGGCCGGACGAAGAATCGTCCGGCCCCGAGTCGTCTTGAAATCAGTTGCCGTGATGGTGTCGGATCGGGGTGCTGCCGTTCGTGGAGATAATGTGGCGGCCGCCGATGGCCGCTGCCTCGAGAGGAGACGACAGTGACTGACTACCTGATCAGCTTCAACGACGAGTGGGTTCCCGAGCACACGCCGGAGCAGATCCGCGAGAAGTCCGCTTCGGTGGAACCCGTGATCGAGGAGATGAAGGCGAACGGCATCTTCGTCTACGGCAACGGTGCTCTCGACGCGTCGACGGTGGTCTGCAGCGTCACCTCACAAAACGGCGAGCCGGTCTTCACCGACGGACCATACGTAGAAACCAAGGAGCACCTCGGCGGCCTCTGTGTGGTCCAGGTCCCCGACGATGAGACCGCCCGCTACTGGGCGGGCCGCCTCGCCGTCGCCCTCGACTGGCCGCAAGAGGTCCACCGATTTCCCCCTAACGTCGGATGAGCCAGAGGCACTGGAGGCGCTCCGCGGGTCTTCCTGCGGGGTGATCTCGGACCGCGAGCGTGCCCGGGGCGCCGGGCATGCTCGCATCGACCTCGGGAGGTCGGCTTAACCGACCTACTTCTGGCTGTTGCCGGTGATGTCGCCGAGTTTGTCGGTGGCCTGGTCGGTGAGGGCTTCGGTGGGTATGTCGATGCCGGTGGCGTCGGCGAGTTGGTCGCCGGTGGCGTCGAGGTGGCCCTGGGCCGTTTCGCCGATGCCTTCGGCTTGGCCGGCCAGGCCTTCGGCTGATTCGGTGGCCTGGTCGGCCGCGGCGCCGAGGTCTACGCCGGTGGTCTCGGCGACCTTGTCGGTGACGCCACCCAGATCGACGCCGGTGGCGTCGGTGACCTTTTCGGTGGCGGTCTGGAGGAGTTCGGAGGCCTTGTCTTTGAGGCTGTCGAAGAAGCTCATGGTGACCCTTCAGTCGTTGTCGGCTTGGAGGGAGTTGCCGACGGTAGCAAGGCTGGATGAGAGGTTGCTGAGAGTTGTCCACACCCTTGGGTGGCCGGGGTTCGCGATATATCGTCGGATTATCGTGATGGCTCGGTGAGGAGTGGTTGGGATGACGGGTTCGGCGTTTGTCGGTGGGTGGCCCGGGTTCGGGCGGCTGGATTGTGATGGGTTCGAGCAGTTGAAGGAAGAGTTGCGCGCGGCGATGACCGGGCAGCGCTCCCGGCGTGGTGGGCAGCAGACGTTCGGTGGGCATCCGTTCGGCGGGCAGAACCCGTGGGGGATGTTCGGTGGGCCGCCCTGGGCGGGTGGGTCGCGTGGGTTCAGCCGTGGCCCGAAGGCGCGGCGGGGCGACGTACGGGCGGCGATTCTCGCAGTACTGGCGGAGCAGCCGATGAATGGTTACCAGATCATTCAGGAGGTTGCCGAGCGCAGTGGCGGGGCCTGGAAACCCAGCCCTGGTTCGATTTATCCGACCTTGCAGCAGCTCGAGGACGAAGGGCTGGTGACCGCCGACGCGGCGACCGGGCGGCGGACGTTCACGCTGACCGACGAGGGTCGCGCCTATGTCGCCGAGCACGCCGACGAGGTCTCGGCTCCCTGGGAGGCGATGTCGGCGCAGGACGACGACGAGAACGGGCTGAAGCCGATTCTCGGCCAGGTCGCGACGGCGATGTGGCAGATCATGGCCGCCGGTTCGGCCGACCAGCAGGCCAAGGCGCGGGACGCGTTGATCACCTTGCGCCGCACGCTCTACTCCATCCTCGCGGATGACGACGACGGTGACCGGTCATGAGCGGATACCTCCCCGCCAGAGGTTCGCTCCGCATCGGTGACGCCGAGCGCGACAGGGCGGTCGAGCAGTTGAGCGATCACTTCGTCGCCGGCCGGTTGACGCAAGAGGAGTTCGAGGAGCGCAGCGACCAGGCCACCAAGGCCCGGTACGCCGATGAGGTCGACCTTCTCTTCGCCGACCTCCCCGAACTGGAGACGACCCATCCGGGCCGGCCCCGACGTGGCAGGTCCGGACCGCCGTCTCCCCTGATGTTCGTCATCCCCGTGCTGATGATCGGCCTGGTCGCCTCAGCGGTCGTACTGGCAGCGCCCTGGTTGCTCTGGATGCTTTTCTGGGTCGCGATGTTCAGCGGACCGGCCAGGCACCATCGCTGGCAGCAGGGCGGCCGACGGGGTTAGGGCGTGGACACTAGGCTCTGCCTGCATGAGCTCCAGAAGACCACGCCGGGTACTGCGCGCGCTGATCGTCATCCTGCTGATCCTCGCCGGCCTCGCCGTCGCCGCCGACCGGGTCGGTGAGTCGCTCGCCGAGGGCCAGTTGTCCAAGTCGGCGGCCGACGAGGCAGCGAAGTACGACGTCACCGCCGCGGAGACGAAGGTGGAGATCGGGGGCTTCGGCTTCCTGCCGCAGTTGGCCAGGAGCAAGTTCGACCAGGTCACGATGACCATGCGCGAGCCGAGGATCGAGAAGGTCGCGGCCGAGGACCTGACTGTCGACATGCACGGCATCCACGTCCCTCACGAGGCGTTGACCGGCGATCGGAACGCCGCGGTCACGGTGGACAAGGCCGACGTCAAGCTGCGCCTGTCCCCGTCCGCGCTGGCGAAGCTCACCGCGAACACCAGAGGTATCGACGCGCTCACCCTGCAAACCAGAAGCGGCAAACTGGTGGCCAACGCGACCATCCAGGGCCTGAAGGTCTCCGCCACCGTACGGCCCGAGGCACGTAACGGCCGGATCGGGCTGGTCGTCGACGAGAGCACCCTGCAAGGCATCCCCGAGCAGCTCCGCGGCACGGTCGGCGCGATCCTGTCGCGCGGCATCGTCGTACCGGAACTGCCGTTCAAGGCCACCCTCCAGCAGGTCGCGATCGAAGACCAGTCCATCGTCCTCACCGCGGCAGCCACCAACCTCCAGCTCTCCGGAGCCTGAACCGTTTTCCCGAACCACACGTGAGTCTGGCCACCCAGGGGGCTCACGGGGTGAACTACCTGAAGTACTGGGTGGATGAGGCGGCGGGCAAGATCTTCTGTCTGGTCGACGCGCCTGACGCGGAGGCGGCCAACACCGTCCACCGCGAGGCGCATGGCCTGGTGGCACAGGAGATCTTCCCGGTCACCGAGCACCAGTGACGTACCTGCTCAGAGGCTGCGGGCCGCGAGCGCGTCTACTGCGGTAGCGATCTCGGCCGGGTTGGAGATCAGCGTCAGGTGGTTGGCGTCCGGGATCAGCGTCGGGGCAGGCGCGCCGATCCGCTCGGCGGTCTCGGCAGCATTGCCACCATTGGTGTCCCGAGCGCCGAAAACCACAGCAGTAGGAACCGGTACTTCGCGCAGCCCAGCCAACCGATCAGCCGCGACTGCAGGGATCCCGCCGGCCGTCATCTGCCAAACAGCCTTCTCGGCGCCCGGCTGACGAAACGGCCGGACCCATTGCTCCACGTCCATCGGCGGACACGACGCCCCACACGTCGACTTGTAGACCCGCCGCAGCAGCCAGTCGGATCTCAGTGCCACCCGGTACAGGGTGGTCCGGTACGGCGGCACGATCACCCCGGTCGGCGGAGCACCGCCGGGAAGCGGCAGGCCGTCGCCGTCGAGGAACATCAGGCCGCCGATCCGGGCCGGCGCCTCCAGCGTCGCCTCGGCCGCGATCCCGGCGCCGAGCGAGTGCCCGACCAGCACCGGGCGTGGTTGCCCAGGGCCCCCAAGGTGCATCGCGTCCAGGAAGCCCAGCAACTGCGCGGCGAGATGCTCCACCGTGTACGGCGCCTTGCGCTCGCTGTACCCGTATCCCGTGATGTCGTACGCGTAGACCCGATGGGTCTTGGCCAGCAACGGCACCAGCCGCGACCACGTGTCGACCGACTCCACCGAGCCGTGCACCAGTACCACCGGCGTACCGGTCGTACCCCAGCTCTCGTAGCGGGTGTTGACGTCCCCCGCCTGGACGAACTTCAGCCCCTCCGGCGCCGGCTCCGTGCCGCCGGTGAAGGCGTTGTACGTCAGTGACCCGCCCGTGACGACCAGCACGAAGACGACGATCGCGATGAGAGCCCGCCGCAGGAACCGTTTCACCGCCCAAGTCTGACCGACCACGCAAGTGATGGTTCACCGGGCTTCCCGAAGTACCGGGCATTAGGTGATGCTGAGCGGATGGGGATTGTGGGACGGGGGCGGGAGCTCGGCGCGCTGCGTGGGTGGCTCGATGACGCGCGGGGCGGCGGTCGGGGCCGACTGGTGGTCTGCGGCGGCGAGGCGGGGATCGGGAAGACGCGGCTGGCGCAGGAGTTCGCAGGGCTGGCACTGGCGGCCGGTACCGCAGTTACCTGGGGGCGGTGCGTCGAGGGTGAGGGCGCGCCGGCGTACTGGCCGTGGCGGCAGGTACTGCGCGGACTGAAGGTCGACGCCGACCAGGTGCTCGCAGGAGAGGCCGGTGACCGGTTCCGCCTGTTCGAGGCCGTCACTGAGGCCATAGCGCGGGCAGCGGACCCGCAGGGGCTGGTGATCCTCCTGGACGACGTCCATCGCGCAGATGAGCCCTCCCTGCTGGTACTGCGGCATCTCGCCGCCCAGGTGAGCGACCTGCCGGTACTAGTCCTCGCTACCCATCGCTTAGGCGAGCCCGGGAGCGCACGCCTGCTCGCCGAGCTGCCTGCCGAGCGCCTGGAGCTCCGCGGCCTCGACCTCAGGGCTGTCCGAGAGCAACTCCCCATGGCTTCGGCGGAGCAGGCTGAGCAGGTCTTCCAGGTCACCGGTGGCAACCCGCTGTTCGTCACCGAGGTCGGACGGGCGATCGCCGACGGCTCGTGGCAGCCCGACCGGCCGCCGCGGACGGTGCTCGACATCGTCGTGGGCCGGCTCGACCGGGTCAGCGCCGACTGCCGCCGGATGGTGCAGGCGGCGGCGATCGTAGGCCGGGACTTCCAGCTCACCACGGTTGCCGCGGTACTGGAGCTCACGGTTGAGCAAACCCTGCCGCTGGTCGACCAGGCGGTTGCCTTCGGCTTCCTTGATCAGCCGGGACGGTTCAGCCATGCCCTGACCCGCGATGCGGTGGCGGCTTCGCTCGGTACCGCGGAACGCGCCGCTCTCCATCGTGGGATCGCGGAGGTGTTGGAGCGGCAGCACGCGGGCGATCTGAGTGAGCACCTGGTCGAGATCGCGCGGCATCGGGCGCACTTGGCGCAGTACGGGGAGGGTGCGATCGCGCAGTACTGGCTGACCCTGGCCGGCGACGAGGCGGTCCGGCGGCTGGCGTACGAGGAAGGCGTGCGGCTCTATCAGGCCGCCTGGGAGATCGCGCCGGTCGAGGCCGCCGAACGTTGCTCAAGGCAAGTAGCGCTCGGCCGTGCGGCCAGGCTGGCCGGGGATCTGCAGACCTGCGTGGCTGCAGCGACCGAGGCCGCGGCGGCTGCACAGGATGACGAGCAGCGGGCCGAGGCGGCGCTCGTCCTCGAGGCCGTCCCGGATCCCGGGATCAACACCGTCGCCAAACGTCTGTGCGAGGAAGCCATGGCCGGTCAGGTGAGCGAGGCGACCAGGGCGAGGCTGCTGGCTCAGCGCAGCCACCTCGCCTTCTATGACGGTGAGCAGGACCGGACCGGCGAGCTCAGCCAGGAGGCCCTCGACCTCGCCCGCCAGGCGAACGACGACCAGGCGCTGGCCGACGCCCTGCACGCCCGGCAGGAGGCCTGCCCCGGCCCGGCCGGTCGCGCGGAGAGGTTGCTGCTGGCAACGGAGATGCTCGAGCTCGCCCAGCGAACCGGCAACCCGCGCTCGGCCATGTGGGGTGAACTCTGGCGGCTCGATGCCCTGATAGAGAGTGGTCGGCTGGCTGCCGCGGCAGAGGAGTTGCCCGCGCTGGAGGTCGCGGTCGAGCGAGTAGGCGGCCCGGTCAGCGCCTGGCATCACGACCGAGTCGCTGCGTGTGTCGCCCAGGCTCGTGGGCGCTACGACGAGGCAGCCGCGATCGCCCGACGCGGGTTCGAGCGGATGCGAGTGATCGAGAAGGCACCGGCCACCGGCGCGTACTTCGCCTTGCTGGCGGCACTGGCCGGTCACGTCGGGGTCAGCCCGGAGGTTGCCAGGCAGGCGTTCGACCCGCCGCCCCGGTTCGCGACGATGGCCCACCTGTCGCGCGCCTATCTCCAGACCTGCGCGGGGCTCACGAGCGAGGCAGCCGCGTCGTACCGGCAGGCCGGACCGCTCGACACCTGGTCGCTGCCCGCCTTCTTCATCCTGCCCGGTTACGTGTACGCCGCTCTGGCCTGCGCCGGCATCGGCCGGTACGACGACCTCACGGAACTCCTGCGTCGACTCGAGCCGTTCCGGGGTGAGCACACGGTGGGCAACGGCGTTGCGTACCTGGGTCCTGTTGAGTTGACGCTCGGACGCGGGGCCGCAGTACTCGGTCGGCTGGACGATGCTGTCGACGACCTGACCGCGGCGGTCCACCAGGCCGGCTGTGCGGGCGCGCCGGGGTTCGTCGCGGAAGCGCAGTACCACCTCGCCCGGACTCTTCTCGAGCGCAACAGACCAGGCGACCGGGCGCTGGCCGAGACCAACTCGCGCGACGCGGCGCGGCTGGCCGCCTCGCTGGGGATGACCGTCTACCTGAGCCAGGAACCCGTGTTGAGCACGCGCGAGACCGAGGTGGCCGCGCTCGTCGCCGAAGGTCTCACGAACCGGCAGATCGCGACCCGGCTGGTGCTCTCCGAGCGGACCGCGCAGAACCACGTCCAGCACATCCTCACCAAGCTCGGCTTCACCACCCGCAGCCAGATCGCCACCTGGGCGACCCGCGGCCAGTTGAGTACCGCGATGAGTGATTCGGCGGATTCGCGCCGGCCGGCCGGCTCCTAACTTGATGGGTGTGGCCGCAGAGAGCGGTCGCCCGACCAGAGGAGCAAGCCATGTCATGGATCGCGATCGCCACCCCGCCGTTCGCCTCGATCGAACAGTTCGACCAGGTGATGGAGCACGTCGGCGCCGAACCCGAAGGCCTCCAGGCCCGGTACGTCGGTACGGCCGCCGACGGCCTGCGCGTCGTCACCCTGTGGGAGTCCAAGGACGCCGCCGACCGCTTCTTCGCCGACCGCCTCGGCCCGGCCCTCGCCAAGGCACTCGGCCCCGAACCGGCCGGCCAGCCGTCCGTCATCGGGGTCGACGTCGCCCGGAGCTACACCCGCTGAACAACAAGGCGTTCAGTCGGTGAAGCCGTTGGAGAAGAGCATCGCCGTGGTGCCGGCGTCGACGAACAACTCGACGCCGGTGATCGCGCGCGCCTCCGCCGACAGCAGGAAGGCAACCGCATTGCCGATGTCGACTGCTTCAACGGCATCCGGCAACATCTGCTGCTTGGCGACGAACTCGTCCAGCACGTGCCCACTCCCCCGCACCTCAACGGCCCCCGGATGCACGATGTTGCACCGAATCCCGCGCCGCCCGTAATCCCGCGCGATCCCCCGACTCAACGCAGCCAGTGCAGCCTTCGTACCGGCGTACAAGGTGAACGTCTCAGCCGCCCCCGCCGAATGCACCGACCCGATGTTGACGATGCTGCCCCCACCGCCGGCCATCATCACCGGCACAACTTCCCGGATACAGGTCCAAGGCCCTCGGTAGTTGATCCCCTGAACCCGATCAAACTCCTCCGGACTCGCCTCCGCTCCATCCCCTCGCGACCCCACCCCCGCGCTGTTCACCAACCCGTCAACAGTCCCGAACTGATCCACCGTCGCCGCCACCACCGCCCGAACCGACTCGCCATCAGTCACGTCAAGCTCCATCGCGACCGCTTTCCCACCCGCCGCCCGCACTTCGTCGGCAACCGCACCAGCCGCCGCCAAGTCGCAGTCGGCGACCACAACAGTCCACCCCTTGGCCGCGAGCACCCGGCAGATCCCATTCCCGATCCGCGGCCCACCGCCACCAGTAACAATGCAAACGCTCATGGCGCTACCTTGGCATGCCGAAGCCCCCGGATCCGGTGGGCAGACCGGATCCGGGGGCGGGCAATGGTGTTACTGGCCTGAGAAGACGAAGCTCGAGCCTGGTTCCTTCAGGATGTCGCCGTCTCGGGAGTTGGTGATGGTGACGTTGGTGAGGGTGGCGTTGCCTCGGGCGCCGCCCATGGCGAGGATGCCGGAGCCGTTGTTGGATTTGTCGATTCGGACGTTGGTGATGGCTACGTTGGGCATCTCGCCGCCGCCGGTCTTGAACTGGATTCCGTCGTAGGTGGAGTCGTAGATGTCGGTGTCGCGGATGGTGACGCCGGGGATCGGCAGGTTCGACGGGAACAGGGTGATCGCGCCGAACTCCTGGTCCTCGTTCCAGAACGCGCCGCCGGTGCGGTACAGGCCGTTGTTCGCGATCAATGTCGTACCGGAGAACGGCAGCGGGTCGTGGTCGGTCGCGAGCATGATGCCGGGGTAGTTCATCGTGTCGTAGATCAGGTTGTTCTCGATCTTGTTGCCGTACCCGCCGTAGATCGCGATCCCGTTGGCACGCCACGGCAGCTGGACGGTGTTGTTGGTGAACGCGTTGTCGTGGCCGATGTCGACCGACTGGTCCTTGACGTACTTGCTGGCCCAGACGGCCAGCGAGTCGTCACCAGTGGTCCGGAATGACGAGTTGAACACCTTGGAATTGCGGGTGCCGTTGGCGAAGTTGATGCCGTCGGCGTAGGTGTCGCGGATCCGCATCCCGCTGAACTCCAGCCCGTCGGCCGGCCCCCACAGGTCGGGGATGTTGTCGTAGTCGCGGCCGACCCAGACCGCGACGTTGGCATGCTCGATCCAGACGTTGGTGATCTTCGTACCGGTACCGAACCGGCCGTTCAGCCCGACGCCACCCTCGGCGTTGCCGTCACCACCGCGGATCCGGCCGGAACCGAAGATCGCGATGTCCGAGATCTGCGTGTTCTTGTCGATGTCGAAGCCGAAGTTGCCTTCATGCGGGTGGTTGATGCCGCCCGCGTTCTGCGGCTCGATCGTCGAGTAGAGCTGCGAGTACCACATGCCCGCGCCGCGAATCGTGACGTTGCTGATCCCGACCTGGTTGTACTGACCCCGATTGAGCGGGTCGTCGGTGAGGATCTTCTTCTCCTGCCGCCATTGGCCGGCCGGGATCCAGACGCAGCTGATCACACCGTTCTGGTCATCGGTGACGGCCCGCTGGATGGCGTCCGCGTCATCGATGCCATCACCGGCGATTGCCCCGTACTGCGTGATGCTGGTGCACCCCGCAGGCTGGGACAACGCGGGAGCCACCTGCTCGAGGTCGATCAGGTCGACGATGTAGTACGACGCGGTGTCCCCCGAGTCGCGCTGCAACTTGAACTTCGTACCCGCCGGGTAGGACTGCGAAAGCAGCGCGTGTGACTCGTCGAAGAGCCGACGCGCATCACCACCCGGAGTGTTCGTCAGGGCTTCCGGCCCGTCGCTGTTGCCGTAGAGCCAGCTGTAGTGCGACGACAGGTTGAGCTTCTGCGCGAACGTGCCGTTGACGTAGAGGCTCAGCGTCGCGTCGATGCCCTGCCCGTTGGCCGAGTCGGGGATCGAGTTGCGCACCACGATCGAGTTCGTCTGGTTGGTCGAGGTGAACTCGACGAACTGGCCGGTGGAGTTCAGCCGGACCGACTGCCGCCCCGACGACTCGGTGGCGAAGTTGGTGTGGCCGAAGGTACGAAGTGCATCGGCGGTCAGTAGTGTGCCGGTGTAGTTGGCGGCCTCTGCCTCGTACGAGGTGTACGGGACCGCAGCGCCACGACCGACCACGATCGCGCGGGACAACGAGTTGTTGGTCTCGTTCGTCTCGGCGACCGCGTTGGCCGAGTCCGCAGTCGCGGTGAGGGTCGCTCCCCCGCTGGTCGCGGTCCATGTGCCGCTGATGGCGACGTTGGAGGTCGCACCGGCCGCGATTGCTCCGGTGGCGCCGGTGAGAGTCGTACTGCCGACGGTCAGTCGCGTAGTACTGGCCGCGGCTGACGACGTACCGCGGTTGTTGACGGCGACCGTAAAGGTGACCGACGCTCCGACGGCCGGGTTCGGCGGGTTGGAGGTGATGCTCAGGACCTGCAAGTCGGGACCGGGAGCCTGCGACACCACCAGTTGAGTCGCGGCGGTGAAGGTGTTGTTGGTGTCGTTCTGCTCGACGACGGTGTTGGTCGGGTCGACCACCGCGGACACGCTGTACGTTCCTTCGGCGCGGGTACCGGCGTTGAAGGAGACCGTGGCGGAGGCTCCGGCATTCAAAGCGCTGACTGCAACGGTGCCGACGACAGTGCCGCCGAGGTTGAAGTTGAGCGAGCTGGCCGGGGCCGCTGCCGTACCGATGTTCTGTACGGTCGCCGAGAGCGTGATCGGGCTCGACTCACTCGGCGAGGCCGGGGTCCAGCTGGCCGAGGTGACGACCAGATCCGGGTTCGGGGCCGGAGTACCGATCACCTGGAGTTCGGCGACCTGGCCGCCGGGAGCGCCCGTGTTGCTGAAGACCTGCAGCCGCAGATCGGCGACGCGGCCCGCGACCGGGATCTCGACGGTGTTGCCCGAGGCCGGGCTGAAGTCGTAGTTGGCCCGCGCCTTCAGGGACGTGAAGGTGGTGGCGCCCTGGTCACGGCCGAGCACCTCGATGCTCTGTGTCCGCGGCCCCCAGGCCTGGTCCGGGTTGAGCTTGACGACGACCGAGCTGACGTCGGCATTGGCGCCGAGCTTGACGGTCAGCGTCGAAGGGAAGCCGTTCGATTCCCAGTAGGTGGCGACATTGTTGTCGTTGGCGTTCGTCGCGACGAAGCCGAAGACCGACGAGGACGCCTCGATCGGCTTGCCGTTGGCGAGGTTGGTACCACCGCCCTGACCGTTGCGGCGGACGCGGTTGCTGTCGCCCGACTCGTTGCCGGCCGCGTCGCGGGCGCGGACGAAGTACTCGACCGTCGCCGTCGCGGGCTGCGCCTCGGTGAAGGTCAGCACAGTGCCGGCGACCGTCGTGACCGCGGCGTTGTTGCGGTAGACGGTGTAGCCGGTGACGCCGACGTTGTCGGTGGACGCGGTCCAGCCGAGCCGGATCTGCCCGGACGAAGGCTCGGTGAGCGCGAGGTTGCCCGGTACGGTCGGCGGCTGGGTGTCGCCGCCGGTGTCCGGGCCGTAGAGCTCGAACTCGGACAGCTGGCCGGCGGCCCAGCCGGTGTTGCCGGTGATGTTCAGCCGGACGTACCGCGTCGTCGCGGCCGGGAAGGTGATCGTGACGGTGTTGCTGCTCCCGGGCGCGAAGTTGTAGCCCGCGCTCGCCACCAGGTCGGAGTACGTCGTGCCGTTGGTACTGCCCTGGACCGCCAGCGTCTGAGTGCGGGCGCCCCACGATGCGGGCAGCTTGAGGACGACCCGGTCGACAGCCTTCGAGCTGCCGAGGTCGGCCCGGATCCACTGCGGGAACGCGTTGTTGGTGCTCTCCCAGTAGGTGTTCTGATTGCCGTCGCCGGCGTTGGTGACCGGATAGTCCCCCAGCGAGCTGTTGGCGGTCAGGGTCTTGGTCAGAACCGCTGTGGTGGCGGCGGAGGCGGTCGGCACGAGGCCGATGGCGATCAGGGCGGCCGCGACAAGGCCGCCGAGCATTCGTTTCATAGGTGTCCTCAGGGCGGAGGGGCGGGATCTCAAAGTTGCAGAGATTTGCAAGCTTTTTGCGAGACAGTAGCCAAAGGTTGCAGCCCAAACATCTATCCGTCAACGGCTCGTCACTGACCGAAGACAAAGAACAAAGAAGAGGTGGGGTTAGCGGACCATCAGCCCGCCTGTCATTCGCTGCCAGCTCGCTTGGTCGGACCAGAGGGAAGTTGGTGCCAGGTACGGGCGGAGTAGCGCGGTCAGGCGGGGGTCGGCGCGGTTGCGGAGTTCGGCTGTGGCGAGGTACCGGGCGGTGCCGGCCAAGAGGTCGGCCAGTTGGATGCGCGGGTCCGTGCGGGAGTCGAGCATCGTCAGGCCGCGCAGGGGTTCCGGGCTCGGGGAGACCGTACGGAGGAGTTCCCCGACGCGGGCCACCCGATGGGGAGTCAGGGCGCTCTGCTCGTCGTGGAGGATCGTGATCGAGGAGCCGTCGGCGGTCCACAGCCGGGCCGTTTCGAAGAGTGCCGGGATCAGGGGTTCGAGCGGCGGTGGTACCGGGGAGCGGTCGTCCTGGAGTTCGGTGAGGACGTGGAACAGTTGCGGCCGGGCATCGCGGAGCGGTTGCATCAGCGGGTCGAGTCGCTCCGATCGCATCCCGTCCAGCGTCTGCAGGAAGTGAGCGACCCATGGGCCGTCGATGAGGCGGTAGCGCTTGTGGCGCATCATCTCGACGAAGGTGTCGAGGAACGCGCGCCATCGGGTCGTACCGAAGACGACCGGTCCGGCGCGATGCAGGGTCCGCGCGACCGGGCGCAGGTCGAGCGCGAGGCTGGTTCCGGCGGCGTACGTCGGTTCGCCGATCAGCAGGTCGACCAGGCGGGTGACGGTGAAGTACGTCTTGTCGGTGAGGTGCACGGTCGCGGTGCCCGACAACGTGCCGAGCAGCCACTCGACCGCGATCCGGTTGCGGAGGAGTTGGCCGGCCTTGTACTCCGTGGCCGAGTAGCGATGGAATCGGGTGCGGATCAGGGCGGCGTACTCCGCCGCTGTCTCCTGGTCGAGCTGCACGCCGGCGTGGGTGATGAGTTCATGGCTGGGATCGAGCATGTTCGTTCCGGTGAATCCGGACTCGTCACAGGCGATCTCGAGGTGCTGCGACATGGGGCTCCCTGAGAAGGAAAACTGCACGCTTGAGGGACCCGGCGACTAAGCGGGGTCGTCGATCACGCGGCCGTGTTGATCAACACGGGCGTGGATCAGTAAGCGGCAGCAGCCTTGTCAGCAGACATGCAGCCATCATCGATGGACCGGGCGGCGATGAGCCAGCTATTTGATCAGGGCCGGCTGTTTGATCAGGGCTTGCGGGCTAGGCCGGCCACGATCAGGTGGCTGGCTCCGGTCGGGGTGGCGGTCGGGGACGGCCACCATTCGCCGAGGCTGACCAGCCCGGGGTCGAGCAGTTCGAGGCCTTCGAACAGGGAGGCGATGTCGTCCGGGGTCCGGAAGGTCACGGCCTTGAAGCCGATTCGCAGCTTCTCCTCCACCCCGGTGGCGAACTCCGCCCGCCGGCTCCCGTCACGCGGGTTGCACGGATGCGTGATCGCCAGGTACGACCCCGAAGGCAGCGCGTCCACGTAGCCGGCGACGATCTCGCGGGCGGCCTTGGTCTCACGGATGTGGTGCAGTACCAGGCACAGGATCACCGCGACGGGCTGGTCGAGGTTGAGCGCCCCGGTGACGACCGGGTTGGCCAGCACCGCGGCCGGGTCGGACAGATCGCCCTCGGCGAAGAAGCTGTGCCGTTCGTCGGCGAGCAGCGCCTGGCCGTGCCGGATCACCGTCGGGTCGTTGTCGAGATAGACCACCTTCGCCTTCGGGTTCACCCGGGCCGCGATCTCGTGCGTGTTGTCCGTGGTCGGCAGGCCGGAGCCGAGGTCGAGGAACTGGACCACGGCCGCCTCGCGGAGCAGCCGCTCGACCACCTCGGCGAGCCAGCGCCGGTTCGCCTGCAGCAGCTCGGGCATCTCGGGCGCGACCTTGAGCACCTGCTGGGCGAGCTGGCGGTCGGTCTCGTAGTTGTCCTTGCCGCCGAGCAGCAGGTCGTAGACGCGGGCATCGTTCGGCCGCTGCATATCGACGTCTGGCGCTGTCCTGCGCCGGCCGCCGGCCCCTTCGTCCATCTCCACCCGCCCGGATCCGAAAATCGCAATTACCGGAGGCTATCGCAGCAATTCGCTCTGTACACCGCCAGCACCCCCTTACCGGCGATCTGCCCGCGAACTGCCCCGCGCTGCCCCACACGTCCTACCCGGCGGAACGTCGGCGGAACCTCGTTCCGGCCCACGGGACATCACTCTCCGACACTCCGGCAAGCGCTTGCCGGAGTGTGCGCGAGCGCCCCAGACTGAGCCACCGGCCGGCGTCGTCGGCCGATCCGGCCGGCACCGTCGGCCGACCACCCGGATCACCGCCCCGACCGGAGGACCACCCATGGACCGCAGGACCTTCCTGACCAGTACCGCCCTCGGCGCCGGCCTCGCCGCCGCACTCCCCACCCTGGCCGACGCCACCTCCGCCTTGCCTCAAACCGGAGCCCAGACCCGCGCCCGCGCAGTACGGGTGACGACGCTCGACCAACTGCGCTCGGCGATCGCCGCCGCCAACCCCGGCGACACAGTCACCCTGGCCAACGGCACTTACGCCGTACCGTCCGGCAGGCCGATCGCGATCCAGGGCAAGCACGGCAACTCGACCGCCTCGATCATCGTGCAGGCCGAATCGGTCGGCGGCGTGACGCTGACCGGCAGCCAGGGCTTCACCTTCGCCGACTCGTCGTGGGTGACGGTCAGCGGGTTCCGATTCCGGCAGAGCACGATGATCGACCTGCCGACCAACTGCACCCATCTCCGGCTCAGCCGCAACGACATCCAGCTCGCGAACACCGAGGGCCTCAACTGGCTGATGGTCCGCTCGGACTACTCGAAGGTGGACCGCAACCACTTCCACCACAAGTCGTCGCTGGGCGTCTTCCTGTGCGTCGAGGGGCCCGGGACGGCTGGGATGGCGCGCGGGGTGCACATCCTGCGCAACTACTTCTCCGACCACACCTTCGGCGGGTCCAACGGCGGTGAGCCGATCCGGCTCGGGCTGAGCGGCCGGTCGCTGAGCGATGCCGGCGCGATCGTCGAGCAGAACCTGTTCGAGCGGGCCAACGGCGATCCGGAGGCGATCTCGGTCAAGTCCTGCAGCAACACCATCCGGGACAACACGGTCCGCGACAGCCTTGGCGGGATCGTGCTGCGGCACGGCAGCCGCTCGCGGGTCGAGGGCAACTTCATCCTCAACGGCACGAACGGCATCCGGATGTACGGCAATGACCATCTGGTGGTGAACAACTATGTGGAGAAGGTGACCGGCGCCGGGATCGTGCTCGGCAGCGGATCGGTCCGCGACGACAAGCCGAGCGATTCGCCCGAGAGCCGGAAGGGCAACGACGCCCCGGACCGGGTGACGATCGCGCTCAACACGGTACTTTCCTGCGGTACCGCGATCGCCGGCGAGACGATGCGGACGCTGCCACCGCTCGGCTGCACGATCTCCGACAACCTTCTGGTGGGTGACTCGGGCCGGCAGCTCGTCGACATGCCGTACCAGCAGGGCATCACCTGGTCGGGCAACCTGCTCTGGGGCGCCGCCGGCAACGGCAACATCCCCGCTTCAGGCTTCAGCCGCAAGGACCCCTTGCTGGCAACGGGTTCCGATGGCGTTCGGCGGCTGAGCTCGTCGAGCCCTGCGATCAACGCGGCCAGCAGGACGTACTCCAGCGTCACCCGGGATCTGGACGGCAATCCCCGCTCGGGCACGGCGGACGTCGGCGCCGACGAGTACAGCACGGCCACGCCCATCAACCGTCCCCTCACACCCAACGACGTGGGACCGCAGTCCACCTGACCACCTCACCGCCCTGCCGCCCTACCGCCTCGCTGCCTTCCGCCTTCCGCCTTCCGCCTTCCGCCTTCCGCCTTCCGCCTTCCGCCTGCGATGAGTTTTCCGGGGCTCGCTCGTCTTGATGGCGACAACAACCCTTGGAGGAAACATGGCGAAGGTGCTCTATGCGGTGACGATGTCCCTGGACGGCTTCATCGCCGGCCCGGCCGGTGACATGCAGTGGATGACCCCGTACCTCGGCCCGAATCCCGAGGTACGGGACCTCATCGAGCAGATCGGATCGCTGCTCGTCGGCAGGCGGACCTTCGACGGCGACGACCCGAACAAGGGCCGCCCCGGCGAAGGCAAGGCCTTCGGCGGCGGGTGGGACGGACCGCAGTACGTCGTCACCCATCGTCCGCCGTCAAAGTCATCTGCCGACCTGTACTTCGTGGACGACTTCGCGAACGCACTGGCCCAGGCGAAGGCGGCCGCAGGTGACAAGTACGTGAACGTACTAGGCGCGGACATCGCCCGTCAGTGCCTGGAGGCAGGCCAACTCGACGAGGTCCTCACCTGCGTCGCCCCGGTCATGCTCGGCGACGGCGTCCGCCTCTTCGACCACCCCGGAGGCCGCACGGTCAAGCTCCAACGCCTCAGCACTACCGAGGTACCGCTGGCAACAAACCTGTGGTTCAAGGTCGAGTGACAAGTTAGCTTCGACGCCATGGACGAGAAGCAGCAGATGCTGCGGAACCAGCGAGCGTGGGACGCGCAGACGGGACCGCACGTCGAGTCCGAGTTCTATGACGTCGCCTCGTTCAAGGCGGGCAGGAACTCGTTGCGTCCGTTCGAGCAGGAGGCGCTCGGCGACGTCACCGGGCGGTCGTTGCTTCACCTGATGTGTCATTTCGGGCAGGACACGTTGTCATGGGCGCGGCTGGGCGCGAACGTCACCGGTGTGGACTTCTCGGCCGAGTCGATCGCTGCCGCGACCGCGTTAGCTCACGACCTGTCGATCGACGCGCGCTTCCTGCAGGCAGATGTCTACGAGCTTCCGGGCGAACTCGACGGCGCCTTCGACTTCGTCGTGATGACGTACGGCACGCTGATGTGGCTGCCCGATCTCGACGGGTGGGCCAGGGCCGCCGCGAAGTGCCTCAGGCCGGGCGGCACCTTGTTCGTCGCCGACTTCCACCCGATCGCGGTGCTGTTCGACGACGAGCTGGCCTTGGCGAAGTCGTACTTCCGCACCGAGGCCGCCGAGCGCGAGGTCAAGCAGACCTACGCCGGCGAGATGGACCGTCCGCACATCCAGACCACCTGGCCCTGGACCGTCGCCAAGCTCGTCACGGCCCTCGGCCGAGCGGGCCTGCAGATCAAGCGCCTGGACGAACTGCCGCTCGACCTGCGGCAGCGTCATCCCGCTATGCAGCAAGGCGGCGACGGCTTCTGGCACCTTCCCGGCGACCCCATCCCCCTCCTTCTCACCTGCCAGGCGGTCAAGCCGGAGGTTAGTTAGTGGCACTAACCTAAGTCGAATGAACGGTAGACGACCCAGCGGACAGCACCACGGCGATCTTCGGCGGGTGCTGGAGGAAGCTGCGCTCGAGTTGGTGGCGGAGGGTGGGCCCAAGGCGGCGACGTTGGCGGAGGTGAGTCGGCGGGCGGGGGTCAGTGTCGCGGCGCCGTACAAGCACTTCGCGGATCGGGATGCGTTGCTGGCGGCGCTGGTACAGAAGGGGTACGCCGAGCAGCGAGATCGCTACATCGAAGCGATGAAGGACGAGCGCGATCCGGTCGCGAAGCTGGCCGCCTTCGCCCGCGCCTATGTCCGGTTCGCGGCCGAGCGTCGGCCGATGTTCGAGCTGACCTTCTCGGCAGGCCTGGACAAGACGGCCTACCCAGAATTGCTTGCAGCAGGCAACGAGCTCTTCGCGGTACTTCAGGAGCCGGCCCGCAAAGCCCGCTCCACCGAGGCGGCGTCGCGCGAGCTCGTCCTGTCGGTGGCCGCGGCAGCGCATGGGTTCGCCGTGTTCGTACTGGAAGGCGTTCTGGTCAACGCCGCCGAGGCAGAGAAGCTCGCGGAATCGGCCGCACGCTCTATCGTGCAGCCGGCCCGGTCGACTCCCTGACGACGAGCCGCGGCACGAGCGACACCTGCCTGCGCGGCGCCTCGGCATCAGCAAGCCGGGCGCGCAGCAACTCCACCGCGATCCGCCCAACCTCAAGTTTTGCAGGGGAAACGGCCGTCAACGGTACTTCGGACAGGTCGGCGACCTCGTCGTCGTAGCTGATCACCGACAACTCCCCCGGTACATCGATACCGCGAGCAAGCGCCGCATTGAGCAGCAGCGTCGCCTCGCGGTCGGCGAAGCAGATGACCGCGGTGACTCCCAGCCGCAGAACTTCGTCGAGGAACTCGTCAGCGCCCGCCGTGCTCCAGCGATAACGTGACTCCACCAGGACGGGCACGCCGCCAAGGCCGGCCCTGACCTGCGGGGCCGTGTGCGGACTGACGCGTTCCAGGTAAGCGATCCGCGTATGCCCGAAGCCGCGCAGATGCTTCAACGCAGCCCGAGCACCCGCCGCATGATTGGTCCCGACGAACTCGTGCACCGTCGCCGGATCCTCCAGACCGCGCTCGACGAGCACGATCGGCAACGCCAGGTCCTCGAGCTCGGCGAGCCCTGACGGGCCATCAGGCGCGAGGATCAACCCCGCCGCACCCGCGCCGATCAGCCCGTCGACGGCCAGCCGCTCCTCGGCACGGTCCCACTCAGTACTGCGCAGCAGCATCTGCGCACCCTGCTTGGCCAGCTCGCGCTCGATCCCGACGATGATGCGCGGGTAGTAGTAAGTCATCGACGGCACCGCGACCCCGATCAGCGGCCCGGTCTCGTTGGTCGCGATGTACATCCCCGAACCCTGCCGTCGATAGACCAGCCCGTCCTGCACCAGCAGGTCGACCGCCCGCCGCACGGTGTTGAGGCTGACCCCCTGCTCACCCGCGAGCTGCTGCTCCGTCGGCAACTTCCCGCCCGGCCACCGCAGCTCGGCGATCCCCCGCCGCAACTCCTCCGCGAGATGCCGGGCCTTCTGCCCCCGCACAGCCTCCGACGCACTCATGCACGGACTCTACCTGGAAATTCATTAGCATGAATCCATTGACGAAGAGTATGACTTGCCAGAGACTCATGCGAAACAGCCTCCTCAGTGATCCGCCTCTCTGAAGGAACCCCGCCATGCTGAATCGCCGTACCTTCCTGGCCTCGAGCACCGCTACCGTCGCCGCGATGCAACTCGGACTCCCTGCCACCGCAAGCGCAGAACCGGCCGACTTCGCCGCCCTCAGGGCCAAGTGGGCCGCCGACCTGACCGGTGGTGCATCCCTGGACCCAGCCGACGCCGACTACGCCGCCGCGCTGACCCGGCTCGACAACGCGGTCAAGGCCTCGCTGGCCAAGCTCGACCGCTCCACCACCCGCAAGGCAGTCTTCATCGACTACCCGCTCAACCAGGACCCGTCGATCGCCAACACCTACGTCCGCCTGGAGCAGTTGGCGACCGCCTGGGCCACCCCCGGTTCGGCGTACCACTCCAACGCTTCGCTGCTAGCCGACATCCAGGCAGCCCTGGAGTCGATGGACCAGTTGATCTACAACCCCAGCACGGTCGAGTTCGGCAACTGGTGGTCCTGGGAGATCGGTGCCACCCGCCCACTGGCCAACACGCTGGTCCTCCTGTACTCCGAACTCCCGCCGGCAGCACGTGAGCGCTACTGCGCGGCCATCGACCACTTCGTCGCCGACCCGTACTGGATGTTCCCGCCCGAGCGCGGCAAGATCCTCTCCACCGGCGCCAACCGGGTCGACCTCTGCCAGGCGATCATCGTGCGTGCCCTGGTCACCGACGACGAGGCAAAGCTGACCCACGCCCGCGACGGCCTCAGCGACACCTGGCAGTACGTGACGACCGGCGATGGCTTCTACCGCGACGGCTCGTTCGTCCAGCACACCTGGGTCGCCTACACCGGCACCTACGGTCACGTTCTGCTCAGCGGGATCGGCAAACTCCTTGCCCTGCTGGCGAATTCGCCCTGGCAGGTGACCGATCCGAGACGGCAGATCCTGTTCGACTCGGTCGCGAAGGCGTACCTGCCGGTCGTCCACGACGCGCGGATGATGGACTTCGTCCGCGGCCGCGCGGTCTCCCGCTACAACGCCTCCGACCACAACGACGGCTACACCGCGGCCGAGGCCATCCTGCGCCTCGCGGCCGGCGTCGACACCGCGTTGGCCAACCAGTGGCGAGCAGCGGTGGCCGGTTGGCTGCAGCGCGACACCTTCGGCAACATGTTGGCCGGGGCAACAATCCCGCGGGTGGCCCTGGTGAAGTCGCTCAGCGGCATCACACCGGCGCCCGAGCGCGACGGGCACACGCTGTTCGCCAGCATGGACCGCTCAGTGCATCGCCGCTCCGGCTGGGCGTACTCGATCTCGATGGCCAGCCGCCGGATCGCGTACTACGAATCAGGCAACGGCGAGAACGAGCAGGGCTACCACAGCGGCTCCGGCATGACCTACCTGTACGACAAGGACAACGGACAGTACGCCGACGCCTTCTGGCCGACAGTGGACCGCACGCGGCTCCCCGGTACGACAGTGGACAAGCTCCCCCTTCCCCCGAAGGCAGGTGGCGAGTGGGGCGAGGCCCGCCCGACAACGGCCTGGGTCGGCGGCACCACCCTCGACGGCTACGCAGCAGTCGGCCAGGACCTCCAGGGCCCGGTATCACCCATGCGAGCCCGCAAGTCCTGGTTCTGCCTCGACGAGTACGTCGTTGCGCTAGGTGCTGGCATCACGGGCAGCAGTGGCTATTCGGTCGAGACAGTGATCGAGAACCGCAACCTGCACAGCAGCGGTACCAACGTCCTGACCGTGGACGACCTCAGCCGCGTACCCGCGCTCGGCGACTCCGCAACCGTCAGCAACGCGAGGTGGGCTCACCTGGAGGGCGTAGGCGGGTACTTCTTCCCCAGTGGCGCGACACTGCAACTCCGCCGCGAGGCACGGACGGGCTCCTGGCGCGACATCAACACAGGCGGCCCCACTACGCCCATCACCCGTCGCTACCTGACCATGTGGCAAGACCACGGCGTCAACCCGAGCGGAGCCGCGTACAGGTATCTCGTAGTGCCAGGAGCCTCGGCAGCACGGACCAAGCAGCTGTCCAAGGGTTCCGGCCTGCTGGTGCTGCGAAACACCGCCTCGGTGCAGGCAGTGACCAGCATGTCGCTCGGTATGACCCTGGTGAACTTCTGGCAGCCCGACCGAGTCGGCGACCTTCAAGCAGACACGCCCTGCTCAGTGATCGCCCGGCTCCGGGGCCGCACGGTCGAGCTCGCCGTCTCCGACCCGACCCAACTGGCCACCACCATCCACCTGACCGCCATGGGCACCAAGCTCACCATCGACGTCGCCGGCGCGGCCGGCGCCACCCGCTACCTCACCCTCCGGGTCTAGAGGTCTAGAGGTCTAGAGGTCTAGAGGTCTGTACCCGAGCCGCACATGATCGGGCGGATCTCCACGGCAAGGCCGTCGATCTGTACGTCGGGCAGCAGGCCGGCCAGTTCGAGGGCGCGATCCCGACCGTCGACGTCGACGAGGTAGTACCCGCCCATGTACTCCTCCCGGGACCGCCCGGTCGACACCTCCTGTCGGCCGTGCCTGCTGCGGATCAGCGTGCTCCGCGAGGGGTCGGCGAGCGCCTGTGTACTGACCAGCTCGCCGGCCTCGGACGCGACCCGCTCGAACTCGCGATGGCCGGCGATGACCGCCTCCCGCTGTTCGGTCGTCAACTGCACCCCGGCGTCGGCCTGCAGAACCAGCAGGTACTTCATCGCCCTCCTCCGTCCCGGTCCGCGTGGCGCGGTCCTCACCAACAAGTACGCAGCCGGTCGGCCGTTCTTGACATCCATACTTGGTGGATGATCACGACCGACCGACTGGAATTGCGCCCTTTCCGGCCCGAGGACGCCGAGGCCTTCTCGGCGTACCGGTCGGTGCCCGAGGTCGCCCGCTTCCAGTCCTGGACCGCGCCGTTCGGGCTCGACGAAGCCCGGACGACGGTGGCGAGGTTCGCGGCCGGGGACCCGTTGCAGCCGGGGTGGTTCCAGTACGCGATCGCGCTCGACGGACTGCTGATCGGCGACATCGGGCTGAACACCTTCGACAACCTGATGCAGGCCGACATCGGCTACACGCTGGCACCGGAGTACCAGGGCAAGGGCTACGCGACCGAGGCGGTCGGCGGGCTGCTCGACCACCTCTTCACCGAGCGCGAGCTGCACCGGGTCTCGGCGGAGGTCGACGCCCGCAACGTCGCGTCGGCCCGGCTGCTGGAGCGGCTCGGCTTCCAGCAGGAGGGGTTCCGGCCGCAGAACACGTGGTTCAAGGACGAGTGGACCGACGACCTGCTTTACGGCCTGCTCCGGAGCAACTTCAGCTCGAACCGCGGGCTGACCAGGCGCGGGCAGTGAGCTCGATCGAGCCGTCCGGATTGGTCGGCAACCGTGACTCCACCAGGTCGCGGACCGCTGCCTGAGCGTCCGGCTCGAGGCTGCGCAGGTAGGCGGGCGCGACTCCCTGCCCGCCGAGGAACGGCGTCCAGTACGCGTCGAACGACTCGAACACGGTCGGTACGACGATCCCGCGGGTCGCGATGTCGCGGAAGCCCGCCTCGGTGAAAAGCCCCTCGAGGCCGGCCGGATTGCAGAACGGGAAGGCCCGGCCTTCGTCCCGCTCCCGATCCTCCGGTACGACGTCGCCCGCCGCGTCCCAGAAGTACTTCATCAGCTGCATGCCCTCGGCGTAGTCCCAGACATAGAAGGCAACGGTCCGGCCCAGCTCTCGCATTCGGCGCAACGCCTCCACCCGCTCGGGAATGAAGTTGAGCACCAGCCCGCCGACCACCACATCAACCGCCCCACCGACCGCCTCGGCACACAACTCCTCCGCCGGCAGCACCTGGAACCGGGCTCGCTCATCCGCCACGGCACCCCGGGCGTACCCGACGAAGCCCTCCGACTGGTCCACCCCGACCACCGCACTCGGCTCCGCCTGAGCAAGAACCGCACTCGTCAGCGCCCCCGTCCCACACCCCACATCAAGCCACCGCAGTCCCGCCGGCTGGTCCAGCCAAGCCACGAACTCCTTGGCCACCAGCCGGCTCCACCGACCGACGTACGACTCGTAGATCTCCCCCTGCGACCACTCACTCATCTCCGCACCATAAACCGCGACGGAGGATCAGGGCAGGTAGTAGTTGGGGTTCGGCAGCTTGAAGGTGCGGTCTGCGTGGCCGCCCTTGAGGTCGCTGAACTGGTCGCCGAAGTTGGCGACGATGTCGTAGCCGAGGGACTCGATGTGGGCCCGGGTGGCGGACTTGTAGTGGATCGTCGTGCAGGAGCCGTTCGGGTCGCCCGCGCAGGCGGCCTTCAGGTAGTCCGGGTAGTTCGCGACCGCCGGCTTGGTGAACAGGCCGTCCTCGCCGTTGCGCAGGCCGGTCGGCTTCGGGTAGCCGGCGTCGACGCCGATCCCGTCCGCGGTCAGGTTGCCGAGGGTCGCCTGCTCCTGGGCCGCGCCGCGCCCGGTCAGGAAGAAGATCGCGTACCCCTCCCGCTCGGCCGCCTTCGTCAGCTCGACCATGCCCGGCACCGCCGGGAAGCGCTGCTCGGTGACGAACGTGCCGTTGGTACCGGGGTTGAACGCCCAGTTGCTGGCGATCTCGTAGTTCCAGGTCGCCAGCGACGTGTCGTCGACGTCCAGCAGGATCGCCTTGGTGCCATGGGTGTGGTGGCGGGTGGCCAGGTAGCGGGTGCCGGCCTTGGCGACCGAGCTGGCTTCCTTGGCGTAGTTGCTGTCCGCGGCGAAGGTGCCGGTGCCGAGCGGGTCGCCGTAGTAGTTGCGGAGCTGCTGCCGCAGTACGTCGATGTTGGTGACCTGCTTCTCGGACCGGGGCGTCGACGTCTGGATCGCCGGCTGCTGGGATGCCACCCCCGCGGAGTACGCGACGCCGCCGGCCACAGTGGCGACGGTCAGGGTGGCGATCCCGGTGAGGACCAGCCGGCGCGACGGAAGGCGCCAGGAACGGTTGAACATGATCTCTCCCATGAACGGGCCTGATGCTTGCAAAAGCAAACTAACCCTGGGAGAGCCGTCAGTGGTAGAAGTACGGGTCGAGGACCCGGACCTCCGTGATCTTGGTGACCGGCAACCCGTTGGTCTCGGCCGCGCTCCGGATCGCCTCCGGGGAGGGGCCGTCGTACACGCAGTACGTCATCTTGTGGTCGGGCGACACGTAGGAGTGCACCCAGGTCACGTCGTGCTGCGCGTTGCCGTCGACCACGTTCAGGCACGCCTTGGCGCCGCGGTCGTCGGTCGGGATGGTGAGGCCTTCGGGAAAGCTGCGTTCCACCAGGTAGCGAGTCATGAGCAGTACCTTTCTTCGTTGCCGGGAAGCGCCGTTCGCCTCCCTGCGAAGAACTCTGCCCGGCCGCGACCGCGCAGCCATCGGGAGCAGTTCCCTATGTTCGGGTCCCCAGCTCCCTATCTTGGGCGCGCACCCACTCAGCCGCTTCCTGCCGTGACGAGACGCCGAGCTTGCCGAGGATCGACGACACATGGTGATCGACCGTCTTCGCTGAGATGTGCAGCCGGGCGCCGATGTCCACGTTCCGCAGATGCTCCGCCAGCAGGGCCAGTACTTCGGTTTCGCGGTCGGTCAGGTGCGCAGGGTTGTCCCGGGTGCTCCCGCGCGGACGCCGGGGCAGCCGCTGGATGCCGCTCTCACGCAACTGCTTCGCGACGATTTCAGCGGCCGGCCAGGCACCCAACTGCTGGAGCCCGGACAACCCCTCCACTTGCCGCTCAGGATCCTCACTCGCCGCCAGGGCCAGCGCGGCTTCGTATGGGCACCCGAGCTCCTGCCACCCGTCCCCAGTCAGATAAGGCCGGGCAACGTACTCCGGCAGCTCGGTCTCGACTCCACCGAGCCGCAGCAACTGTGCCAGCTCCCCGACCGCCCACGGATGCTTCAGCACCCGCGCATGCTCATAGGTCTCACCCACAAGCCCCTCGATCAGCTCAGGACTCCCTTGCAGCCAAGCGTTCTCCGCCAGCGCCGCAGCGGCCGGCCACAACCGCTGCAGATCCCCTGTCTGTACTGCGAGCTCCCAGCCGCGCTGCAATGGCGTCTCCGCGTCCGGGTCCCCACGTCGCGCCCGAAGCCGGCCGAGCACCACATTGGCCACGATGTACGACGGCACGTGCTGACTGTGCGCAGCGAGCACCTCAGCCGCCTTCGCCCCAGCAGCAGTCCAGTGCCCCTGCTCGAACAGGCTCCGCGACTGCCACGCCTGCACGTAGCTTCCAGATGCGTCCAGGTCGCGGGCTGAGCAGTATTCGGCGGCCGCTGCGAGCCAGTGGTCGGCCAGGTCGTACCGGCGAACCTCTCCGGCACCCGACCCGAGATTGGTCATCGCCGACGCGACGCCCATCTGGTCACCGGTTTCGATCGCCGCGTCCAGACTGGCCGACAAGACCTCGACCGCGCGCTCCGGATCCGTCAGCCAGTGCGCGCTGCCGACCGCGTTGAGTGCACGGCCGAGTGTCTGCGTGTCACCGAACTGCTCGGCATGGGTGGCTGCCTTGGTCCCCAGAGCGATCGCTCCAGGCATGTCCCGGCCGAGCATGAGCAACCTGGCCAGAGCCGCGTACGCCACCGCCAGCCCGGGTCCCGGAGTACCGGCTTCCAACAGCTCGACTGCTGCGCGTGCCATCGCATGGGCCTCGGCATTGCGGCCCGCCTTCCACAGTACGTGCGAGCAGCGCGCCATCACCGTGCCCTGGTTGTCAACCTCTCCCAGTGACGCCCACAGCTCAGCAGATCGCTCGGATGCCTTGATCGACTCGGCTAGGTACCCGCTGTTGTCACAGGCCTCCGCGCTGTCCCTCCACAACGCGGCCTGCACCTCCACGGGTGCTCCACTGGCGTGCCGCAGCGCCCGCGCGTAGTGCTCGGCCGCCTGTCGATAGGCACCGACCTCCGCTGCTCGCCGGCCGGCCATTGGCGCGTATTCCAGAGCAGCGGCCCGATCCCCGGCCGCCTCGGCGTGGTACGAGAGCCGCGCCGGGTCCACCTCATCCAAACCGGCCAGGTAGTCCAGCACCTGCCCATGCAGTACCGGGAGCCGCACGGCCGGTACGTCGGACTCGATCGCCCGCCGAGCCAACTCATGGCGGAAGCGGACGGTCTGCCCTTCCAGCTGGAGCACGCCGGACTCGATGCACTCCTCAACGCCCTTACCCGCAAGGGCAAGCTCGGCCCGGTCCGGCACCAGCGAGACGATGTCCAGTACGGACCGAGCCTCTGGTCCTAGGCGAGCCGCTCTGGCCAGTACTGCGTCCCGCACGGTGGCCGGTAGCTCCTCACCCGGCGCACTGAGCGCCTCCGTGACGAAGAACGGGTTGCCATCGGTCACTGCGAACAACTGGTCGGCATCTAGCCCCAGCGGCTCGGCCAGCTCGGCTACCGCCGCCCGAGACAGTGCAGGCACCTGCAACCGGCGTACCGGCCGGGCGGTGGCCAGGTCGCCCAGGACTCGGCGCAGCGGGTGGTCGCGGCCGACCTCCTCGGAGCGATACGTGACAATGACGATCGCGGGCAGCTCATCGATGCGGCGGCCGACGAAGAGCAGCAGGTCGAGCGTTGCCTCGTCTGCCCAGTGCGCATCCTCCACCACCGCCACCGACGGCCCGGCGGCCAGCAGGTCGAGAAATGCCGTGAAGAGCGCGTGCCGGTCAGCCCCCGACCCCAGCAGACCGGTCAGCGCGGAGTCCTGGCTCGACCTGGCAATGTCATGCAACGGACCAAGCGCCCTAGGCGTACCGAGAGCATCACAAAACCCGTACCGAACCAGCGGCCGACCGGCGCAGAAGGCGCGCACCAACGAGGTCTTCCCGATCCCCGCCTCGCCCGAGACGAACACCATCGCCCCCGGCTCGACCTCCCGCAGCGCCGCCAGCAGCCCGTCACGCTCCACCAGCATCGTGACGGTCATCCCGTCACTGTAAATCCTCAGTCCGGGTCGTAGGCCAGGTTCGGGCGGAGCCAGCGCTCTAGTTCCTCCAGCGGCATGCCGCGGCGCTTGGCGTAGTCGGTGACCTGGTCCTTGCCGACCCGGCCGACGCTGAAGTACTTGGCCGCCGGGCTGGCGAAGATCAGGCCGCTGACGGCCGCGGCCGGGGTCATCGCGAACGACTCGGTCAGGCCGAGGCCGAGCTGGTCTGCCTCGAGCAGGTCGAAGAGCAGTTCCTTCTCGCTGTGGTCCGGGCTCGCCGGGTAGCCGAGGGCCGGCCGGATGCCGCGGAACCGCTCCGCGTGCAGGTCCTCCAGCAGCGGCTCCGCATCGGGCTCGAACCAGCCCTTGCGGGCCTCCAGGTGGATCCACTCCGCGAACGCCTCGGCGAGCCGGTCGGCCAGCGCCTTCACCATGATCGCCTTGTAGTCGTCGTTCTGCGCTTCGTACTTCGCCGCGAGCTCCTCCGCGCCGTGGATCGCCACGGCGAAACCGCCGAGGTGGTCGCCGGCCGGTGCGATGTAGTCCGACAGGCAACGGTTCTCGCGGCCCGCGGGCTTCTCGGTCTGCTGCCGGAGCATCGGGAAGGAGACACCCAGGTCGTCGAGCAGGATGTCGTCACCCTCGCTGTGGGCCCGCCAGTACGCGTACGCACCCTTGGCGGTGAACGAGCCGTCGGCGATGATCTGGTCGAGCAGCGTGTTCGCGTCGTCGAACAGCTCCCGCGCGACGGGCTGCTCCAGGATGGCCGGGTACTTGCCCTTCAACTCCCAGGCCAGGAAGAGGAACTGCCAGTCGACCATCGCCCGCAGGGTTTCGAGATCGGGGGCTACCCGGCGTACGCCGATGAACTCCGGGACCGGGATCTCGCCGTAGTCGACGACCTCCCGGTTCGCCCGGGCCGCCTCGATCGTCAGCATCGGCTTGCGCTGCTTGTTCGCGTGCTGCTCGCGGAGGATCTCCTGGGCCGCACGGTTGCTGACGGCAAGCTCTTCGGCCCGGTCGTCGTCGAGCAGGTCGGAGACCACGCCGACCACCCGGGACGCGTCCAGCACATGCACGGTGGTGTTCTCGTACGCCGGCGCGATCCGTACCGCCGTATGCTGCTTCGACGTCGTCGCACCGCCAACCAGCAAAGGAAGTTTGAGCCCGCGGCGATCCATCTCGGCCGCGACCGCGACCATCTCGTCGAGCGACGGCGTGATCAGCCCGGACAGCCCGACCACATCGGCGCCCTCGGCAACGGCCGTGTCGAGGATCTTCGCGGCCGGCACCATCACGCCGAGGTCGATCACCTCGTAGTTGTTGCAGCCGAGCACGACGCCGACGATGTTCTTGCCGATGTCGTGCACGTCGCCCTTCACCGTCGCCAGCACGACCTTGCCCTGACCGCGGACGTCCTCGGCACGCCCCTCCTGCCGGGCCAGCTCCTTCTCCGCCTCCATGAACGGCTCGAGGTACGCGACCGAGCGCTTCATCACGCGCGCGCTCTTCACCACCTGCGGCAGGAACATCTTGCCCGCGCCGAACAGGTCGCCGACCACCTTCATCCCGTCCATCAGCGGGCCCTCGATCACCTCGAGCGGCCGCTTCCGGGTCAGCCGGGCCTCTTCGGTGTCGTCCTCGATGAAGTCCACGATGCCGTGCACGAGCGCGTGCGACAGCCGCTCCTCGACGGTGCCCTCGCGCCAGCTCAGGTCGACCTCGCGCTGGGTGCCCTTGCCCTTCACGTTCTCGGCGAAGGCGACCAGCCGGTCGGTGGCGTCGTCGCGCCGGTTGAAGATGACGTCCTCGACCAGCTCCAGCAGGTCCGCCGGGATGTCCTGGTAGACCGCGAGCTGGCCGGCGTTGACGATTCCCATGTCCAGACCGACCTGGCCCGCGTGGTACAGGAAGGCCGAGTGCATCGCCTCGCGGACGATGTCGTTGCCGCGGAACGAGAACGACAGGTTCGAGATGCCGCCGCTGATGTGGACGCCCGGACAGCGCTGCTTGATCAGCGGCAGCGCGTCGATGAAGTTCTTCGCATAGCCGTTGTGCTCGGACATGCCGGTGGCGACGGCAAGCACGTTCGGGTCGAAGATGATGTCCTCGGGCGGGAAGCCGACCTTCTGGGTCAGCAGGTCGTACGCCCGGCCGCAGATCTCCACCTTGCGCTCGACCGTGTCGGCCTGGCCCTGCTCGTCGAAGGCCATCACCACCGCGCCGGCGCCGTAGTCGCGGATCCGCTGGGCGCGTTCGAGGAACTCCTCCTCGCCCTCCTTCAGGCTGATCGAGTTGACCACGCCCTTGCCCTGCACGCACTTCAGCCCGGCCTCGAGCACCGACCACTTCGAACTGTCGATCATGATCGGGATCCGGGCCACCTCGGGCTCGGTCGCGACCAGGTTGAGGAAGGTGGTCATCGCCTGCTCGCTGTCGAGCAGGTCGGCGTCCATGTTCACGTCCAGCAGGTTCGCGCCGCCGCGTACCTGCTCCAGCGCGACGTCGACCGCGGCCTGGTGGTTGTCGGCCTCGATCAGCCGGCGGAACCGCGCGGAGCCGGTCACGTTGGTCCGCTCGCCGATCATCACGAACCCGGTGTCCGGGCCGATCGAGAACGGCTCCAAGCCGCTGAACCGGGTCTGTCCGTAGGGCTCTGCCACCGTGCGCGGAGGCAGTCCCTGGACCGACTTCGCGATCTGGGCGATGTGGGCGGGCGTCGTACCGCAGCAGCCGCCGACGATGTTGACCAGGCCGGACTCCGCGAACTCCCGCAGCATCCCGGCCGTCTGGTCCGGCGTCTCGTCGTACCCGCCGAAGGCGTTCGGCAGACCCGCGTTCGGGTGGGAGGCGACGTAGGTGTCGGCGAATCGGGCCAGGTCGGCGACGTGCGGACGCATCTCGGCGGCGCCGAGCGAGCAGTTCACGCCGACGACGAGCGGCTTGGCGTGCTCGATCGAGCTCCAGAACGCCTCGACCGTCTGGCCGGACAGCGTGCGGCCGGACAGGTCGACGATGGTGACCGAGATCCACAGCGGCAACTCGGGGGCGACCTCGCGGGCGGCGGCGATCGCGGCCTTGCAGTTCAGGGTGTCGAAGATCGTCTCGATCAGCAGCAGGTCGACGCCACCCTCGGCGAGCGCGGAGATCTGCTCGGCGTACGTGTCCTTGACCTGCTCGAACGACACCGCACGGTACGCCGGGTCCTCGACTCGCGGGGACAGCGAGAGCGTGACGTTCAGCGGGCCGACCGAGCCGGCCACGAACTTGCCACCGGCCTCGTCGGCGGCCTGGCGGGCCAGCCGGGCACCCTCGAGGTTCATCTCCCGCACCAGCGACTGGAGGCCGTAGTCGGCCTGGCCGATGCTGGTCGCGGTGAAGGTGTTGGTGGTGGTGATGTCGGCGCCGGCGTTCAGGTACTGCCGGTGGACGTCCAGGATCACGTCCGGGCGCATCAGGTTGACCAGGTCCGGGTCGCCGGTCACGTCATGGGTGTGGTCGAGGAAACGGTCGCCGCGGAAGTCCTCGGGCGTCAGCTTCGCGCCCTGAAGCATGGTGCCCCAGGCGCCGTCCAGCACCGCGACCCGCTGGTCCAGCAAGGTCCGCAACTCGGTCTGACGATCCGTCACCGTCGGCCACCTCCAGAAGAGTTTCCGGAGGCGCCCTTACTCGGTGGAACCAGACCGAGCGTGGCGAGCCGTCCTGGCCCGTCGCAGCGCCTCTCGACCTGGACCCCGATCTTACTGACCGAGACGGCCGAACCCAGCATCACTGCCCAACTACTGAGATTACTCGCCAGTACTTGAGACGGCCCTCGCTACTGCTCTCCGATGAGCGTCTGGATTCCAGGGCCGTAGAGGTCAGCTATCAGGGAGGGGTCCGCCGTGGCGGCCGGGCCTTCCTTGTCTACGGAGAGGGCGGCGCCGAGGCCAAGGAGGTGGGCGACGATGAGTTCGGCGCGGACGGCGGTGTGGTCGCCGGTGAGGCGGTTGGCGAAGGCGTGCACTACCTGGTCGCGGAAGTGTTCGCGGAGCAGTTTGCGTTCGTCGCCGACGCCGATCGCGAAGATGACCCGCAGCAATAGGTCGGTCTCGGTTTCGCGGCGCCAGTTGATGAGGGTTTCGACGGCGTGCCGGCCGAGCTCCTCGTTCGGCGCCGCCAGCAGGAGGTCAGCGGCGTCGCTGAAGTCGGCGACGCGGTCGAACAGAGCCTCCTTGCCGCCGAAGTGCTTGATGATCAGCGAGGCGCTGACGTTGGCGTCGGCGGCGATGCCGCGCAGGGTGACCGCGTCGTAGGGCTGGCGGGCGAAGGCGCGGCGGGCTGCCTTGAGGATGGCGGGGCGGCTGGCGTCGGTCACGTCGTACGGCCCGCCTCGGCCAGCTCGGGGTGCCTCGCCGGTACTGCGCGCCGCGCGGGGATCAGCAGCGTCAGGCCGACCGCGACCAGCGCGCAGCCGCCCGCGATCACGAAGACGAGCAGGTACGCGTGCAAGGTCGGCGCGGTGACTCCGGAGTGCGTCGCCACCACATTGGTCAGCACTGTCACCACGATGGCGCTGCAAACCGCCTGGCCGATCGTGCGCATCAAGGTGTTGAGGCCGTTCGCCGCGGCCGTTTCGGTCACCGGCACAGCATGCATGATGAGGGCGGGCAGTGCCGAGTACGCCACGGCGGTTCCGGCCGAGACCACGGTCGCACCGACCACGATCGCGGCCAGGTTGCCACTGGTGAACAGCCGGACGAGGTACCCGAGCGCCATCAGCCCGGAGGCCACCGCGAGGGTGAACCGCGGCCCGCGAGTCTTCGAGATCCGGGCCGAGACCGGTGACAGCAGCACCATCGCGACGCCACCCGGCAACAGGCACAACCCGCTGACCACGATCGAGGCGCCGAGGCCGTAGCCGGTCGACTTGGGTTCCTGGACGAGTTGCGCGGTACTGAGCGAGTTGGCGTAGAACGCGAAGCCGATGAGCAGCGCCGCCAGGTTGGTGAACAACACGGCCGGACGAGCCGAGACCCGCAGATCCACCAACGGCGTCGCGCCGCGCAGCTCGTACCAGCCCCACAGCGGCACGATCGCCAGCGCGGCCACGAACAACCCGACGGTCGCCGGCGAGCCCCAGCCCCAGGCGCTCCCCTTCGACACCGCGAGCAGCAGGCAGACGAGGAATCCGCTCAACCCGAGCGCGCCCAGTACGTCGAACCGCCCGCTGCCGCGCAATGCCGACTCCGGGACGACAAGCAGCACGGCCGCGATGTTGAGCAGGCCGAGGGCGAGGCAGATCCAGAACATCATGTGCCAGTTCAGGTACTCGACCACGAGCGTCGCCGCGGGGATGCCGAACGCGGCGCCGACGCCGAGGGTCGAGCTCATGATCGCGATCGACGGGATGACGCGCTCCGGCGGCAGCTCGTCGCGCAGGATGCTGATGCCGAGCGGTACGACGGCGACGGCCGCGCCCTGGAAGCCGCGGCCGAGGATCAGTACCGGCAGAAGCGAGCTGATGGCACAGAGCAGGGAGCCCAGGACCATCGACGCTAGCGCGACCAGCAGCACCTTCCGCTTGCCGTACATGTCGCCGGCGCGGCCGAGCAGTGGGGTGAAGACCGCGCCGGTCAGCAGTGTGACGGTGACCAGCCAGCTGACGTCGGCCGGCTTGCTGTGGGTCAGGCCGGGGAGCTCTGGCAGCAACGGGACGACGATCGTCTGCATGACGGCGACGAGCACTCCGCAGGAGGAGAGCACCGCCAGTACCAGGCGTGGGTGAGCAGCAGGACGGACGGTCAACGGGGATCCTCACCGGGCAGGGGTGAACGCTTGTTTACCTCTCATGCTAAACGATCGTTCACCTTTGCCGGGAGGTGGCTCAAGTGGTCCAGTGGAATGCTTCGGAAGTGGACCAGGTGAATGGTCCGGAGCAGGATTAGCTTGGCGAGCATGACGAACAAAGTGACGATGCTGCTCGACCTCGTGCCGCCGATGGTGCCGGCCGGCGCCGAGGTCATGACGATCACCAACGAACTGCCGCCGGGCGATCCGGGCGCGGCGCCGCACCGGCACTCGGGACCGGTCTTCGGGTACCTGCTCGAGGGCGAGATCCTGTTCGAGCTGGAGGGCGAGGACCCGTACGTGATCAAGGCCGGCGAGGCGTTCTGGGAACCCGGCGGCGACGTCATCCACTACCAGGCCGCCAACAACCTCCCCGACCGCCAGAGCAAGTTCGTCGCCGTCATGATCGGCGTCCCCGGCGAACCAATGCTCACCTACGTCGACGCAGAGGAACTCGAGGCCCGGCGGGACCGGCGCGGAGCCCCACGAGGCACTGGGCAGAGCGCGGCCGCGGACGCAGCGTCCGGCGCAGGCGGCGGCTCTGCCGCTGGCTCTGGCTCGGAAGGCGCGAGGCACTGATGCGGGTGTTCTTGGCCGGTGCGACCGGGGCGGTTGGGCGGCTGCTGGTGCCTGAGTTGGTGGCGGCGGGGCATCAGGTCACCGGGTTGATCCGGCGGCCGGAGGCTGCTTCGGGTCTGCGGAGCCAGGGGGCCGATTCGGTGCTGGCCGACGTGTACGACGCCTCGGCGGTCGCGGCGGCTGTTGCGGCGGCCGCGCCGGATGTCGTGATGCATCAACTGACCGATCTGGCCAACCAGAACTACGCGGGCAACATGGAGATCCGCCGGACCGGCACCCGCAACCTGGTCGACGCGGCAGCCGCCGCAGGCGTGCGGAAGGTGATCGCGCAAAGCATCGCCTGGGCCTACGCTCCCACCGACGACGTCCCCGCCACCCCTGCCGCCACCGCCCCGGGCCCAGCGCCGGCGTCAGCGCCCGCCACTACGACCACCACCCCAGCCCCAGCGCCGGCCACCGAGCAGGACCCGCTCGACCTGCGGGCCGAGGGCGCCCGGCGGCAGACGGTCGCGGCGGTCGGTGCGTTGGAGGACATTGTTGCGGAGGCGCCTGAGTGGGTGGTGTTGCGGTACGGGCTGTTCTACGGTCCGGGCACCTGGTACGCGAAGGGCGGGTTGATGGACGACGCGGTGCGCGCCGGCAAGGTGGTACCGAACGCCGACGTGACCAGTTTCTTGCACATCGAGGATGCGGCGACTGCCGCGGTACAGGCGCTGGAATGGCCGACTGGTCCGGTCAACATCGTGGATGACGAGCCGGCGGCCGGTACCGCCTGGGTGCCGACCTTCGCGCGATCGGTCGGTGCGCCGGAGCCGGAGCCGGTCGACTCGGAGCGCACGCCGTGGGCGCGTGGGGCGGACAATCACTATGCCCGCAAGCACTTGAAGTGGACGCCGCGCTATCCGTCCTGGCGCGACGGATTTGTTGCCTGAAGCACCTTGGTGAGGCGGCCGAGCGCCGTCCGCCAAGCATGCGGCGGTGGAGTGGCATAGCCGAGGACGAGCGCCGCGGGCTGGGCGTCGTCCTCGGTGTGCCAGTAGCCCATCGTATGCAGGCCATGGACCGACAATCCGCCGTACTGCGCGACGTCGACCAGCCTCCGCTCCTCCTCGGCCGATTCGAGTGGAAGCAGGGCGTGCATGCCGGCCGCGATCCCCTCCAGCGGATGCGGCCAGACGGAGTTGACGCGATCGGCGAGCTCGGTCCGGCGGCGGCGATACTCCAGCCGTACCTTGCGGATGTGCCGGTCGTAGTCGCCGCGGGTGATCAGGTCGGCCATCACCAGTTGCTCCATCGCCGAGACGCCGGAGCCGGTACTGATCATTGCCTGCAGCAACGACCTGCGGAGTACCGGCGGGACGACGAGCCAGCCGAGCCGAACCCCCGGGGCGAGGGCCTTGCTCGCGCAACCGGCGAAGATCACCCGGTCCGGCGCCAGCGCCTGCATCGCACCGACCGGCTGCTGGTCGTACCGGAACTCGCCGTCGTAGTCGTCCTCGACGACGAACCCATCCTTCGCCCACGCGACGAACCTCATCCGCCGCTCAGGAGCCAGTACTGCGCCCTGCGGATGTTGATGAGCCGGCGTCAACACCGCCACCTGACCGCGAACGTCATCCGGGTTGGCGCCCGACGCGTCGACCGCCAAGGGGCTGATCTCCAACCCAGCCGCCATGACCAGATTGCGATGCCGCGCAAGCCCAGGATTCTCCATGCTCACCCGCTCCACGCCGAGTTCCCGGAACATCCGCGCCAACAAGGCCAGCCCATGCGAGTACCCGGCGGTGATCACCACGTCTTCGGCCGTCGCATGCACTCCCCGAGCGCGCGACACATAGTCGGCCACCGCGTTCCGTAGTACCGGCAACCCTTCCGGCGGCGCGTAATCAAAACTCTCACTCCCCGCCCCCGCCAACACCCGCCGCACCGCCCGCCCCCAAACCTGCCGAGGAAACGAACTCAAATCCGGCCGCCCAGCCTGCAAACTCAAAACATCCAGCCCACCCCGCTCCCCCGACGCCGCCGCCGCGAGATCTGCGCCGTTGCCGCGCACAGCACCTGTAGCCACTGCCGCGACCCGCGTTCCCGCCCCAGGTTGGCCCAGCAGCCAGCCCTCGGCCACCAACTGCGCATAGACCTGTACGACGGTCCCGCGCGCGATCCCCAGATCGCCGGCCAGCGAGCGTGTTCCCGGTAGCTTCGCGCCGGTCGTCAGGCGTCCTGAGCGGATGGCCTCACGGAGCGCCTGCTCCAGGGCGCGCCCGATCGACTGCGCCGGATCCAGCCGCAACTCCAGATGCAGATCAAGTCCCGCGCCCTTCTTCACCGGGTCAGCGTGGCATGCGAACGGGCCCGGGCGCTGTGGGGGGAGGGAGCGCGCGGGCCCGTTCGGGGCGGTTCGGTGACGGGAGGGTGTCAGCGAACCGGGCCGGTGGTGAGTTCGATGGTCTTGGTGTGCTGGGTGCCGGACTCGTCGGTCCAGGAGACCGAGACCTTGTCGCCGGGGTGGTGGGCGTTGAGGGCGGTGGACAGCGCGTCGGGCGAGTCGATCGTCTTGCCGTCGAAGCTGGTGATCACGTCGCCGGCCACCAGGCCCGCCTGGGCCGCCTTGCCGTTGGCGACCACGTCGTTGATGACCGCGCCGGCGGTGCCGTTGGCGTTCGAGAGGACCGAGACCCCGAGCATCGCGGAGCTGCCGATGTGGACGGTCGCGGACTCCTTGCCGGCCTCGATCTGCTTGACGACGTCCATCGCCTGGTTGATCGGTACCGCGTACCCGGTGGTGGTCGCCTGACCGCCGTTCTGCCCCTGACCGCCACCCTGGTCGCCCTGCCCGTCACCCTGCCCATCACCCTGGCCGTCGCCGAAGCCTTGCCCGCCGAAGCCCTGACCGTTGCCCTGCCCGTCGCCGAAGCCCTGTCCGTCGCCGAAGCCCGGAGCCGGGATGCCGCCGCCGTTGCCGAAGGGGTCGTTGCCCTCGCCGGAGCCGGATCCGTTGCCCGTACCGGAGCCGGAGCCGAAGTCGGTCAGCGCGGCGATCGCCGTGCTGGGCACCAAGCTGTTGTTGACGTTCGGGTTGTAGCCGGTCTGCGAGTTGCCGCTGCCCGGGTTGCTGGTGCCACCGGCGGTGTCGACGCCGATCACCTCACCGGCCGAGTTGGCCAGCGGCCCGCCGGAGTCGCCCGGCTGGATGTTCGCGTCGGTCTGGATCAGCCCGGCCAGGTTCTCCGGGTTGGAGCCGGACTCGTCGGTCGCGGTGATCGCCTGGTTCAGCGCGGTGACGCTGCCCGCCGCGTAGCTCGGCGTACCGCCCTTGCCGCCCGCGTTGCCGATGCCGACGACCTGGTCGCCGACCTTCACCTTGGACGAGTCGCCGATCTTCGCCGTCTCCAGCCCGGACGCGTCCTTCAGCTTCAGTACCGCGATGTCGTGCGCCGTGTCATAGCCGACCACCGTGGCCGTGTACGTCTTGCCGTTGCCCTTGTCGACCACGCTGATCTCGGTCGCGCCGGCGATCACGTGGTGGTTGGTGAGGATCTCGCCGTCGGACGTCAGCACGATGCCGGTACCGGCGGCGCGGGCACCCTGGAAGCCGAGCACGGTGTTCACGTCGACCAGCCCGGGCGTCACCTTCGCCGCCACCGCCGACGGAGTCATCACCTGCGACATCGTCGAGCTGTTCGCGTTCGACTGCTGCTCGATGCCCCAGGCAACGGATCCGGCCGCGACGACCGCCGCCAGCCCGAGCGCCCCGACCACCATCGGCAGCCGCTTGCGCCGCTTCGGCGCGGGAGCCTGCGGCCCCCACTGCGGCCCGTACGCCGGCGGCCCGTACTGCTGCCCGTACTGCGAAGGCCCGAACTGCCCATTCCCGTAAGGCACCTGCCCATAAGCCCCCGGCCCGAACGGACCCGGACCCTGGGCCGCCTGCCCGTGAGGCGCTTGCCCGTGAGGCGCTTGCCCGTACTGCGATTGCCCGTACTGCGGCTGCCCCTGCGGCCCATTGCCCAGGTGGGCCGGCCCGTAGTGCGGCTGCCCGTCCGGCACCCACCCCTGCTGCGGATATCCCTGCCCTGGCTGTGAATTCCCCGAAGGCTGCCCCGGCCCCGGCGTCTGCGGTGCGGGCGGCTGCTGCGCCGGCCCACCGGCCGCCTCCGCGGCACCTCCCGGCTGCACGCCTCCTGTTTGCGCCGACTGCCGGTTGTCCTGGTTTCCCGGCTCCTGCGGTCCTTCGGTGTTGTTCATGTCCCGTTGCCTCCTCAGCCCTTCCTGCCTGACAACGAGTAGACCTCGGCAGTCTGAGAGCTCCCTCGGCTGAACCGATGAATCACCTGAGAATCCGAAGTGACCTGGAACACCCCCGTGAACTACCGATGAAGAAGCAGTTCAACTGCCTTCACAACCGCCTGCCGACGCGCCGCCCGAGCCGGCTGTGCACCCCGGTACTCCGGGTTCATCGTCGACCAGCTCGTCGCGATCGACTGGATCAGCGACAGCAACGCGACCGGAGAGAAGTCCGCCGGTACCTCCCCCGCCGACTGCGCCTCCTTCAGCGCGCCCAGCCGCTCGGCGTTCACCGCGACCACAGCATCCAGTTGCGTGCTCTGCGGCCGCTCCAGCCGGTACCAGGTCGCCAACCGCAGATGCCCGGGATTCCGCTCGAAATAGTCGAAGACCCGCCCCGCATAGGCCGGCAGATCCTCCGCGTCGAAGCCCACCTCCGCCAGATACAGCTCCACATACGCCGTGAAGACCGCGTCGAACAGCCCGTCCTTGCTCCCGTAGTACGCGTAGAGCATCGCCTTGTTGCAGCCGGCGACCGTCGCGATCCGGTCCACCCGGGCGCCGGCGATGCCCCGCTCGGCGAACTCGTCGGTCGCCGCCGCCAGGATCTGCCGCTTGGTCCGCTCCGCGTCTCGCTGCATGCCGCCCAGCTTAGCCAACCAACCGGTCAGTTGCATATTGCCGCCCGGCGAGGTTTCATAGAAGTATCCAACCAGTCGGTTACATCAAGCGGAGAGATCATGAGCAAGACCTGGCTCATCACCGGCAGCTCCCGCGGCCTCGGCCGTGAGCTCACCAAGGCAGTACTCGCCAACGGCGACCGCGTCCTCGCCACCGCCCGCAAGCCCGAGCAGCTCGACGATCTGGTCGCGCAGTACGGCGATCGGATCCGGGCCGTGGCGCTCGACGTCACGGACGCCGAGGCGGCCAAGGGCGCGGTACAGATCGCGATCGACCAGTTCGGCGGTCTGGACGTCGTCGCCAACAACGCCGGCTACGCGAACAGCGCGCCGATCGAGGAGACGCCCGACGACGACTTCCGCGCGCAGCTCGAGACCAACCTGTTCGGCGTCGTGAACGTCACCCGGGCCGCGCTGCCGTACTTCCGGACCCAGCGGGCCGGCCACTTCCTGCAGTTCTCGTCGATCGGCGGACGGGTCGGCGGTACGCCGGGAATGGGCGCGTACCAGACCGCGAAGTTTGCCGTCGAAGGGTTCTCGGAGGTGCTCAGCAACGAGGTGAAGCCGTTCGGGGTGAAGGTGACGATCGTCGAGCCGGGCGCCTTCCGCACCGACTGGGGTGGGTCGTCGATGGCGATCGCTGCTGTCGGCGAGGACTACGAGTCGACCGTCGGCGAACTCAACCGCTACCGCGTCAAGGTCGACGGCCGCCAGCCCGGCGACCCGGCCAAGGCGGCCGCGGCCATCATCGGCATCGTCGCCCTCGACGAACCACCACTCCGGCTCCTACTCGGCAAGGACGCCCTCGAACACGCCGACCGAGCCTCCCACTCCCGCGCCGAAGAAGCCGCCCGCTGGGCGGAAGTCACCACGTCGACGGACTACGACTAAGACACCTACAAGACCACCGCCGACCCACACTGCTGCCTTGCGGCAGCAAACACACGGAAGGGAAGGCGGGGCGGGCCGTCGGCAGTCACGAGTAGGTGGCGACGAACTTGTTGACCTCGGCCGGGCATTCGAGGGCACGACCGCGGGTTGTCTCGGAGCGCGGTTCGAGCCGCCGCGTGCTCGGACACGTGGGCCCGCGGACACCCCGGGCACCATCCCTAGGAACGCCTGTAGAACCGCATTGCTGGGGCGGATCCGCTGATCCGCAGGCGGGTCCGGCCCAGCACCGTGTCGGGGTACCGATCCACCATCGGCGTTCTACGTCCGTACGGCGGCGACTGCGTCCGCGAGGAGGTCGATGCCTTTGGTGACATCTGAGGCGGTCAGGCTGCCGTAGCCGAAGACTAGGCCTTCGGGGCCTGTGCCTTGGACCCAGTAGGGCTTCAGGCCGTAGACGCCGACTCCGCGGTCGAGGGCGGCTTGGGTTACGTCGGGTTCGGTCAGGTCTGGGGGGAGCCAGGTCATTACGTGGAGGCCTGCTGATACGCCGATCGGGCGCAGGTCCGGTACTTTCGCCGCCAACTGCCCGACGAGCGCATCACGCAACGCCCGGTACCGTGGTCGCATCCGCCGCAGGTGCCGGTCGAACTCGCCCCGCGCGACGAAGTCCGCGAACGTCAACTGGTCCAGCACCGACGACCCGCGATCGTCGACGAACTTCGCCGTCGCCATCGGTTCGACCAGCCAGTCGGGCAGGATCAGCCAGCCCAGCCGCAGCCCGGGCGCCAGCGTCTTGCTCGCCGTCCCCGCATACGCCACCCGATCCGGCGCCAGCCCCTGCATCGCGCCGATCGGCTCCCGGTCGTACCGGTACTCCGCGTCGTAGTCGTCCTCGATGATCAACGCCTCCCGCCGCGTCGCCCACTCGATCAGCGCGGCCCGCGTCGCCGCCGACGTCACCGCCCCGGTCGGGAACTGATGCGCCGCGGTCACCAGTACGACATCCGCCCCGGACCGCTCGAGCGCCTCCACATCGATGCCGGCCTCCAGCACCGGTACGCCGACAGCCTCCAGCCCAGCAGCCGCCGCGACACCGCGAAGCTCGTCATCAGATGGGTCTTCGACCGCCAACCGCTTGTACCCGGCAGCGGCCAGCACCTGGAGCAGCAACCGTGACCCCTGCGCGAACCCGTTGCAGACAAGCATGTTCCCGGCCTCCGCCGACGTCCCGCGAACCCGGTTGAGATAGTCGGCCATCGCCTCCCGCAACTCGATCGCCCCCTGCCCGTCGAGATAAGCCAGCGCTCGATGCGGAGTCTCGTTCAGAACGCGGCGAACAGACCGCAACCAGGCAGCCCGCGGAAACTGCGAAACATCAGGCCGGCTGTACCGAAAGTCGATCCGCAGCGGTCCATCAATCTGTTGTGCAGTGGTACTTGTGGGCTTGGCTCTAGAGCCATCCTGCTCGGGGACAGCGGCCGGCGCGACCTGTGTATACCCACCTGCACGGCTGACCAGATAGCCCTCGGCGACCAGCTGCTGGTACGCCTCGACCACCACTCCCCGCGACAAGCCCAGGTCCGCGGCGAGCGCCCGCGTCGCCGGCATCACCGTGTCGGCACGCAGCAACCCCTGCCGGATCCGCTCCCGGATCCCGCTCTCCAACTGCTGATGCAACGGCACGGAACCGTCCCGGCGGAGCTCGACCAGCAGCTCGCCGGCACCGGAATTGGTCCTGGATCGGCTCATACAACTGGACCTTATCCGGGTACCGCTTCGCTGTCAGGGTGGAACCACCAGCAAATCCCCCGCAGAGGAGCAGCACGATGACCGCCACCGACACCCTGACCTTGCTGCACCCCGGCGACACCGGGTACGACGAAGCACGCACCGTCTGGAACGCGATGGTCGACCGGCGCCCGGCCGCGATCGCCCGCTGCCGCAGTACGGCCGAAGTCGCCGCCGCCGTCCGCTACGCCCGGGCCAACGACCTCGAGCTCGCCGTGCGCTGCGGTGGACACAACATCGCCGGCCTCGCGGTTCCCGAAGGCGGCCTGATGATCGACCTCACCCCGATGGCCGAGGTCGACGTCGACCCCGTCGCCAAGGTCGCCCGGGTCCAGGGCGGCGCGCTGCTCGGCGAACTCGACCGCGCCGCCCAGAAGTACGGGCTGGCCACGACGGCCGGCAACGTCTCGCACACCGGCGTCGGCGGGCTCACCCTCGGCGGCGGCATGGGCTGGCTGGCACGGCAGTACGGGCTCGCCTGCGACAACGTCCTCTCGTACGAACTGGTCACCGCCGACGGCGACGTGGTGACAGCGTCCGCAACCCAGAACCCGCAACTCTTCTGGGGCCTGCGCGGTGGCGGCGGTAACTTCGGCATCGTCACCGAGTTCGTCTTCCGGCTGCACCAGATCGGCACCCGTGCGCTCGTCGCCGAGTTCACCCATCCCACCGCCGAGGCTTTCGACGTGCTGAAGGCCTGGCGCGACCTCAACGCCACTGCCCCACGGCAATCCACCTTCACCGCATACATCAACGGCGACCAGGTCACGATCGGATTCGTCTGGGTCGGCGCCCCCGGCAATCCGGACACACTGCTCGACGCCTTCAGAGCGATCGGCAACCCAACCAGCGAGTCCGTCGAAGAGATGTCCTACCTGACCCTGCAGAGCCGCGACGACAGCATTCAGGGTCACCGCTTCCGCCGCTACTGGAAGGGCCACTACTTCAAGAGCCTGCCCGACGAGGCGATCCGCGCCCTGCTCCGCAACCCCGGCATCGGCGCGAGCCTGCAGGCCTACGGCGGCGCGATCTCCGAAGTACCGGACGAGGACGCGGCCTTCAGCCACCGCGACACCCTCTTCGAGTTCGTCACCGCCACCCGCTGGGAGGACCCGGCCGACGACGCGGAGCGCATCGCCACCATCCGCGCGTACGCCGCGACCCTCGACCAGTACGCCGGCGGCGCCTACCTCAACACCTTGAACGGCGAGACCGTCAACCGCGCCTTCCCACCCGCCAAGCTGGCCCGTCTGACCACCCTGAAGACCATCTGGGACCAGGCGAACGTCTTCCACCTGAACCAGAACATCAAGCCGGCCGGCCAGTAGCCGCTGTCAGGCGAGCAGCCAGTACCTGTGAGCGCTCGATGAGTTCTGGTGGGTGCCGGATGGTGAAGTCGTAGCCGAGGGAGCCGGTGTGCATGAGGAGTTCGTCGAGGGAGTTCGCGCCGACCTTCAGCAGGCAGCTCGTGGCGTCGATCGACTCGACGACGCCGACAGTGCTGGGGATTCGGTCGGCGATCTGGTCGGCGGGGGCGTGAATGACGAACTCGGCCTGGTAGCGGTAGGCGCCGGATGCCACGCCTTGCATCGTCCGGTCGAGTTCGGGCGCCTCGCGTGGGGTGAAGCGCGGGCCGGTCGGGATGCGGGGGTCGAGGCGGTCGAGGCGGAAGGTTCGCCAGTCGTCGCGGTCCAGGTCCCAGGCGACCAGGTACCACCTTCGCCCGGTATGGACGAGTCGGTGCGGTTCCGTCGTACGGACCGTGGAGGCGCCGTCGTGGCTGCGGTAGTCGAAGCGGAGACGCTGGTGATCTCGGGCGGCCGTCGCGACCGCCATTACGACCTCGGGTGCGACCGTGGCTGCTCCGGACGGTGCGACGGCGACGGATTGCAGCAGCCGGACCCGATGGCGCAGGCGGGACGGCAGGACCTGTTCGAGCTTGGTCAGCGCGCGGACCGACGACTCCTCGATGCCCGCCACGCTTCCGGTCGCGGCCGCGCGCAACCCGATGGCGACGGCGACCGCTTCCTCGTCGTCGAGCAGGAGCGGTGGCAGGGCGGCTCCCGCGCCGAGTCGATAGCCGGCCACGCCTGGCACGGCGTCGACCGGGTAGCCGAGGTTGCGGAGCTTGTCGACGTCACGGCGGACGGTCCGTACGCCGACGCCCAGCTCCTCGGCGAGCGCAGTACCGCTCCAGTCGCGCGGGGACTGCAGCAAGGAGAGCAGCTTGAGGAGTCGGGCCGAGGTTTCCAACATGCTTCGAAGTCTGCCATTGAGCTAGGACACAAGCTGTCCTAACCGGGTGAGAGAGTCGGAGACATGAAGCCTTTCACCATCGACATCCCGCAGAGTGCCCTCGACGACCTCAAGTACCGGCTCGACCACAGCCGGCTGCCCGCGCCGCTGCCCGGTGACGGCTGGGACACCGGCGTACCGGTCGGCTGGCTGAGTGAGCTGGTCGAGTACTGGCGGACGGAGTACGACTGGCGCGCGGCGGAGAAGCAGCTGAACAGCTTCCCGCAGTACACGACCGAGATCGACGGTCAACGGATCCATTTCCTGCACGTGAAGTCGCCCATCCCGGACGCTCTCCCGCTCGTCCTCACGCACGGCTGGCCGGGGTCGATCGCGGAGTTCCTCGACATCATCGGGCCCCTGACCGATCCCGCGGCGCACGGTGGCGACGCGGCGGACGCGTTCCACCTGGTGATTCCTTCGCTGCCCGGATTCGGGTTCTCGGGGCCGGTGCACGAGAGCGGCTGGACCCGGGCCGGGATCGGCCGGGCGTGGGCCAAGCTGATGGCCGAGCTCGGGTACGGGCGGTACGGCGTACAGGGTGGTGACATCGGTGGGGCCGTCTCGCCGGAGGTCGCCCGGTCGGCGCCGGAACACGTGGTCGGCGTCCACACGAACGGTGGGCCCAATCTGCCGCCGATGCAGATGTCGGAGGAAGAGATCGCGGCGCTGACTCCGCTGGAGCAGGATCGGGTCGCGCGGATCCAGGCGTTCCAGCGGGAGGAGTTCGGCTACATCCAGATCCAGATGACCCGGCCGCAGACGATCGGGTACGGACTGGTCGACTCACCGGTCGGGCAGCTCGCCTGGATCATGGACAAGTTCCGCGAGTGGACGCATCCGCGCAGCGCGCTGCCGGACACGATCATCGACCGGGACCGGCTGCTCACCAACGTGATGATCTACTGGCTGACCGGTACGGCGAGCTCGGCGGCGTACGTCGGGTACGCGCAGAACTCGTGGGGCGAGCAGCCGGTCAACTCCGGCGTACCGACGGCCGTGCTCGCCTTCGCCCACGACGTCTGCATCCGCAAGTACTGCGAACCCGCCAACAACATCACCCGCTGGACCGACGTCGACCGCGGCGGCCACTTCGCGGCCCTGGAGGAGCCGGAGATCCTCGTCTCCGACGTCCGCGAGTTCTTCCGCGACCTGCGCTGACGTCCCGAACGCAGACCGCCGTCCGCACCCCGAGGGTGCGGACGGCGGTACCGGAAGCAGACGAGCGACTACTGACGCTCGAGGATGACGATCGGGATGACCCGGTCGGTCTTCTTGGTGTACTCGTCGTAGTCCGGCCAGATCTCGACCATCTTCGGCCAGATGGCGGCGCGCTCCTCGTCGGAGGCCACCCGGGCCTTGGCGGCGAACTTGTCGCCCTTGATCTGGACCTTCACGTTCGGGTCGGCCTCGAGGTTGAAATGCCAGTCCGGGTGCTTCGGCGCACCGCCCTTGGAGGACACGATCGCGTAGCCGCCGTCGACCTCGCGGAAGATCAGCGCGTTCTTGCGCTCCTCGCCCGACTTGCGGCCGATCGTCGACAGAATGAGGATGTGCGCGCCGTGGTCGCCCCAGTCGTAGCCCTCGGCACCGTCGGTCTCCTCGTAGCGCTTGATGTGTTCTGCTCCGTACAGCATGCGGTCTCCTTGCTCACGCGGGTAATGAAAGTTAGAACCATCATCCGGTACCCATTGTTCCCGCGGCCCAACGGGTGGTGACCGGTCACCGACGGGTCGGTACCGGCGTACGGGCCAGGTCCGTGGCGACGACGATCTCGCCGTCGAACTCCTCGGCCGCCTCCGCATGGAACGGGGTGAGGTCGGTGTAGCGCTGGGAGAAGTGGGTGAGCACGAGCTTCCGTACGCCGCACTCCCGCGCGACCCGGGCTGCCTGGCGCGCGGTCAGGTGGCCGAAGCTCCTGGCCAGCTGGGCCTCCGACGACAGGTACGTCGACTCGATCACCAGCAGGTCGGCCTGGTCGGCGAGCCGGAAGACTCCGTCGCACAGCCGGGTGTCCATCACGAACGCGAACCGTTGCCCCGGCCGGGGCTCGCTCACCTGCTCGATGCTGACGGTGCGTCCGTCGACGACCAGCGACCCGGCCTGCTGCAGACGACCGACGGCCGGGCCGCTCACGCCGTACCGGCTCAGTTCATCGGGGAGCATCCGGCGGCCGTCGGGCTCGATCAGTTGGTAGCCGAAGGACTCGACCGGATGCTCCAGCCTGCGCGCCCAGAGTTGCCCGAAGCTGCCGACGGAGAGCAGCCCGTCCTCCTCCACCGGCTCCTCCCGCAACTCGGCCCGCTCGTAGAACGAAGCGGCGTACCGGAGCCGGGTGAAGTACTCCTGCCCGGACTGCGGGTAGTGCGCGTGGACGGGGTGCTGCACGTCGTCGAGCGAGAGCCGCTGGATCACCCCCGGTACGCCGAGGCAGTGGTCGCCGTGGAAGTGCGTGACGCAGAGTCGCGTGACGGCGGTCGCGGGCACCCCGGCATACAGCATCTGCCGTTGCGTGCCCTCGCCCGGATCGAACAGGAAGCCTTCGGAGTCCCAGCGCAGGAAGTAGCCGTTCTGGTTCCGCTCCCGCGACGCCACCTGACTACTGGTGCCCAGCACAACCAGTTCTCGCACCTGGTCAGGCTAGTGCAGTCCGCTCGAACGCCTCCAGGAAATACCCGACGTGCTCGGCCTCCCAGATCAGTGGCGGCCGGATCTTCAGTACGTCGCCGCCCGGGCCGGTCGTGCCGACCAGTACACCGTTCTCACGGAGTTGCTCGGCCACTGCCGGCGCAGTACCGGGCCGGCTGGACAAGTCGACGCCGACCATCAGACCCTGCCCACGGACCTCGACACCTGCGGGAACGAGCTCCTGGAGACCGGCCTTCAATTGAGCACCGATCGCACCCGACCGCACGACAAGGCCGTTCTCCGAGATCACGTCGAGCACGGTCAACGCCGCCACACAGGAGACGGGGTTGCCTGCGAACGTACTGAAGAACTCGTCGATCCGGGTGAACTGCTCGGCGATCTCGCGCCGGGTGATCAGCGCGGCGACCGGGTGCCCGTTGCCCATCGGTTTGCCCAGCGTGACGAAGTCCGGCGTGAGCCCGAAGTCGCTGAACCGCCACAGGTTCCGACCACCCCGCCCGAAACCGGCCTGCACCTCGTCGGCCAGGAACAAGCCGCCTGCCGCCCGGGTCTCGTCCTGGAGTCCGAGCATGAAGCCGTCGGTCGGAGTGAGAATGCCGGCGCTGCTGAACACGCTGTCGACGGCTGTCAGCGCAAGGTCGTTTCCCTTTACCTGCAAGGCCGACCGCGCCGCCCGCACCCGGTCTGCGGCGACCCCGGCACCCTCCTGTCCCCTGGGCGCTTCGAAGACCTCGACGTGCGACGGCCGGGCCGACGGCGGATAGGTGTTCGTCGACCAGGCCGCGGTCGCCTCGCTCACCCCGTGGTACGCGAGATCGGCGACGACGGCGCCGGACCGCGCGGTGAAGACCTTCGCCATCCGCCAGGCCAGATCGTTGGCCTCACTGCCGGAGTTGACGAAGACACAGGTGTCCAGTCCGTCCGGCATCGACGCAGTCAGCCGCTCGGCCAGCTCGATGGCGTTCGGATGGAGGTAGCGCGAGTTGAGGTTCAGTACAGCGGCCTGCCGCGAGATCGCCTGTACTACGGCCGGATGCGCATGCCCGACCACCGGAACGTTGTTGTAGGCATCGAGATACCGGCGGCCGTCGGCGGTGTGCACCCATGGCCCGGCGGCCCGCACCACCTGCAGCGGCTCGCGATAGAACAACGGCGACAACCTGCCACCCAACGCCGTACTCCGTCGCTGCGCGAGCGTCGGATCAGGTCGTTGCACGGAAGCCACCCGCGACGTCCCACACAGCCGATGGAACCGGCCGGCAAGGTCTTCGGGTCGCATCGCCGACCACTCGTCGAGAACCTGCCAGCTCCCCGCGACCAGACTGGTCAGGTACTCCTCGTTGTCCGGATAGAGCGGCGCCCGCCAGGCCGACATGAGCACACTCGCCGCGCAGCGGGCCAGCACCAGCTCGCCGATCAGCTCGACCTCCTCAGGCTCCAGCGGAAGGACGCTCTGATAGCCGTCGAGGAAGCGGCCGGCGGCCGGCCAGAGATCGGCGGAGTCGCGCAGCAGCGAGGTCAGGCTGATCGCGAGATCGGCGACCCGGGCGGTGTGGTGCATGTCGCCGAAGTCGATCACTCCCGAGATCCCCTCGGCGTCGAGCAGGACATTGCTCAACGTGACGTCACCGTGCAGCACGAACGCAGGCAGCTTGCTCGTCCGCTCGCGCAGCCCCTCGAAGCGATCGAGCAACCGCTCCAGCGGCTCCCGCCTGGCCTGGTCGGGGACAGCCTGAGCGAACGGCCGAAGTGTGGTTACGAGCCGTGGATCCCAATCCAGGTGGCGATCCGCGGCTCGGTGGGTGAACCCCTGCATCGCGCGCACCAACCGGGCGCACACCGCCCCGAACTCCCCCGCGAACCAGTCAGGCAGTACGGCGAGATCACCGACGGCGCCCGGCATCACCGTCATCACCCGGACCTGATGCCTCCGCCCGTCGGCCGCCGTCAGGACAACCTCCGGCGAGCCGTCGACGGCCTCGACGATCCGTGGGATGGGCAGCTCCGGGTCGACCGTGGCGACGTGCCGCATCGCCGCGCTCTCCATCTCGATCTGCGCCGGATCGTCGCCCGAGTTCGACACCTTCACGATCAGCCGGCGCCCGCCATCGGCCAGCGCCAGGAAGTTCAGGTCCCGCTCACTGCGCAACAGCTCCAGTTCGGCCGCGATCCCGTACCGCGCTCGCAGCAGGTCAAGCACCGCGGCCGCCTCGACCTCCGGCGGATCCTCGACCAGGCTGGACGTCTGCCCCACACTCTGCTCCACGATGGCCTCTCAGTACTGGTTGATCCGGAACGGCCGATCGTGACCTGGATAGACCATCCCGGCCAGGCCCACAACCCGCTTGATGGACTCTTCGGCCCTAACCGCGTCCGCGCTCCGCCCCAACGGTTGCCCCGAAACCAGCACTCCCGCCGAGGGGACCGCATCACCGGTCAGTACAGCCGTCTCCTGCTCGACCACCAGACCGATCGACCCAGGGGTATGCCCCGGCAGCTCGATCACAGCCACGCCGGGCAACACCTCATGTCCGTCGACGACCTCATCGACCTCGAGTCCGTCGAGCACGCCGGCGGCCCAGCGAGGCGTACCGAGGTCTTCCGGTGCGGGGTCCTGCAGGTAGCGCAGTTCGGCCGGATGCAGGAGCACCCGGCGAAAGAGGTCCGCGTTCTGCAGATGATCCCAATGGCCGTGCGACAGCACCACAGCGTCGACATCCGCGGGCGACAGCCCGTGGTCGGACAGGGCGGTCAGCAGCGCCCGGCGGCGTCCGACGTGACCGCAGTCGAACAGCACCCGCCCGGCCGGGGTCTCGATCAGGTAGACCGCGCAGAACGCCGGATTCCCCTGATCGGTCGGCATCAGATAGCCGTTGAGCAGCGCAGTGATCATCTGACCTCGTCGGAGTGGAGCAGCAGGGCCCCGCGTGGTTTATGAGCACGCGACGCGAGGCCCTGCTGGTTCAGGGGAGGACGAGCGGGCCGGCCTCGATCAGCAGGGACGGTACGACGATGCTGTCCATGAAGGTCTGGTCGCAGCGCTCGCGCACCGAGCCGACACCAAGGACCGCGTTCATCACGTCGACCATCCGGAAGGTGAACCGGACCTGCGGGTGCCAGGCGACGAGCTTGCCGTCCTCAGCCCAGTACGTCGCGTCACGCGTCGTCCCGGTGACCAGAGTCTCCTTGGGGTGCAGGGCTCGCAGATAGTCGAGCCGGTTCACCACCAGGCCGCTGCCGACCTCGGCCAGCAGCTCGTCCTCGGTGGACTCACCAGCCGCCAGCAGGAGGTGCGACGGGACCGGGTCACCACCGAACCGCCAGCCATCCGGTACCGCGTGCCCGGTCGGCACACCGCCGGTCAGCCCGGCCCGGCGCTGGTCGGACACGAGACCGGTGAGCACACCGGAGTCGATCAACGTGGTCCTCCGCCGAACGTTGCCTTCAGCATCGAACCCGCTGGGCAGCCCGTCGGGGTCGCCGCCGTCGTCGACCAGGGTGATCAGCTCGCTCGCGACCTTCTCGCCGAGCCGGCCGGACACCGCGGATCGGCCGGTGGCATAAGCGTTCGCGCCGAGCGCCACATAGCCATAGGTCGCGATCAGGCTGTTGACGGCCTGCGGCTTCAGCAGCACCCGGCAGGAACCGTGATGCGCCTCGCCCATCGGCAACGGGTTCAGCGCCTCCCGCAACCTGGCCGGGATCTCGCCGATCGGGAGCTGGTCCGCGTCCCGATGCAGCAGCTTGACGCTCGCCGATCGCCCGTCCTGCTTGGCGATCGCCTGGATCGAGGCTTTCGTCAACGTCTCGGCACGGAACAAGCCGGTCGAGTCGGCGACGACCCGGTCCATCACCTCGTACCGGATCGCCCCGCCCAGCTTGGCCTCGGCTCCGAGCCCGTCCCGGACAGTCTTGAACCACTGATGCCGTACCGCCGGATCCGACTCGAGGATCGTCGGGCAGACCGGGACCTCCGGCTGCTCCAGCTCTGCGTCCACAGTCACCTCAGCGGCGCTTCCCGCAGTCTCGGGCGGGCACGGAAGCTCTGCCAGGGCAGCGCCGAGGCGGTCGGCGAGCGCGCGGACCTCAACGGGGTCGAGGGTTTCGAGTGAGCCGGCCACCGCGCGGCCGTCACGGTTGATGCGGACCCGCACCCGGAGCCTGCGTTCGCTGTGCTGGGCGGTGATCTCGGACTCGGCGTACCGGAGCAGGTCGGTGTTCTCGCCGAGGATGTCGAGTCGCGTTCCGGCGCCGAGGATCTCCAGCGCCTGCCCGACCTGGGCCTGATCGATGCTCATCGTCCCACCTGCACATTCTGGAATCTGCCGGGAACGGTGCCGTGCCCGACATGAGCCACCTGCAACGGCTCCCCCTTGTTACAGGACGGAACGCCGTGCAACTTCCACTCCTCCGGGCCGCCGAGGGCGTCGAGTTCCGCCCAGAACTGCGGCGTGACCCCTTGGTACGTACAGTTCTTCAGCAACCGGCCGACCTTGCCGTCGCGGATCTCCCAGCCGACCTCGGTCTGGAACCGGAACGACATCCGCTGGTCGTCGATCGAGAACCCGCGGTTGGTGTCGACCAGGATGCCGCGCTTGGTGCCGGCGATCATCTCGGCCAGCGAGGAGTCGCCCGGCTCGAGGCAGATGTTCGTCATCCGTACCAGCGGCTGACGCTGCCAGCCGTCCGCACGGGAGGCGCCGGTCGGCTCGTCGCCCAGGGTCGCGGCCGATTCGCGGCCGGACATGTAGCCCAGGAAGATGCCGTCCTTCACCAGTTGGGTGCGCTGTGCCGGTACGCCTTCGTCGTCGTACTTGTAGGAGCCGAGCCCACCTGGGATCGTGGCGTCCGCGTACGCCGAGACGATCGGCGATCCCCAGCGGAAGTTGCCCCGGCGCTCCGGCGTGGCGTAGGTGCCGCCGGCGAGGCTGGCCTCGGTACCCAGCGCGCGGTCGGCCTCCATCGGGTGGCCGGCGCACTCGTGCAGCACCATCGCGAGCTGGTTGCTGCCAGCAACAAGTGTGGTGATCTCGTCCGGGCACTGCGGCGCGGTCAGCAATGCGACCGCCTCCGAGGCCACCCGGGCCGCGTTCTCCGGCAGGCCGAGCGACAGAACGTGCTCGAAGCCGGCCGTGGCGAAGTCGCCACGCTGGCCGCGGATCTGCCGCGGCACGCCTTGCGGGAACGACCGGCGCTGGACGTCGTCGCCGTCGCCGGCGTTCACCATCAGGCCGCCGCCGCTCTCGGTCAGGGTCTGCTCGATCAGTGCGCCCTCGGTGTTCGCGAAGACCTTCTCGTCGCGGTAGAAGTCCATCGACGCCTCGATCTGCTGGACCAGCGGACCGGCGGTGGCGGCCTCCTTCACGGTGGCCTGCAGCAGGTCGAGCTTGGTGGACAGCGCGACGGTGAACGGGTCGACCGCCATCGGCGACGACCAGGAATCGCGGGTCGTGATGGGCTGGCCGAGTGACACATGGCCGCCACCGCCGGCGGCGCGGGCCTGACCGACGGCCTGCGCGATCACGCCGTCGAGACCGCGCTGGTCGAGCTGGTGCGTGGCGGCGAAGCCCCAGTGACCGCCGATCACGACCCGCAGCCCGAGTCCGAGGGAGTCGTCGTAGTTCACCTCGCCCGGGCCCTCGAGCTCGACCAGGACCTGTTCATGGGTTCGCCGGACCACGCGGACATCGCCGTACTCGACGTCGGCGGGCAGCAGGCCGAGAACCGTCTCGGCGGTGTCTCGCATCACCGGGGCCTCCTGGAACGGTGGGATTCAGTCACGTCTGGTTCCTCCGATTCGTGGGACGGGCGCCTCGGATCTCGACTGTAGCAGACACTACGAGATTCGTGAATAGCGTTGTATCCACTACAGGAGCAGGATCGGGAAAGGCGATCGGCCCTGCCCGCGAGAGCTCGCGGACAGGGCCGATCGTCAACAGCAGCAGGTGAAAGCGGCTACTTCCGCTTCGGCCGGACGTCGATCGCCAGGCTGATCGCGAACGCGACCACGATCAGCGCGCCACCCAGCAGCGCCAGTCCGGTGTCGCCGAACAGGTCGGCCCGCAGCGCCGCGAGCAGGACGGCGAGCGAGGTCACCACGGCGACGGCGATCTTCCAGTCGTCGCCGATGATGAAGTCGTACCAGAAGGCTCCGAACGCCTTGAGGAACTTCACTTGTCCACCTCCACGGTCATGCCACTCGGGGTGGCCACGGATGCCGGCGTGCGCAGGACCGCGACGAAGATCCGGCTGAGCACGAACCAGGCCGCCAGCAGGGCCAGGATGATCAGGTCATGGCCGGGCCACTCCAGGCTCGACCGGCCGTCGCGGAAGATGCCGATGCCCTCGACCGCCCAGTAGGTGCCGAACGACGCGAGCAGCAGGCCGACGCCGTACTTGAGCAGGTTCTCGTTGATCATCGACAGCGGCTTGCGGGCCGCGATCGCGATCAGCAGCACGATCACCACGGCAGCGGCCGCGCCGACACTCGCAGCCGGAACGTTGTCGGCGTTCAGCCCGAAGGTGATCACGATGAACACCACCTCCATGCCCTCCAGGAAAACGCCCTTGAAGGAGACCATGAACGAGAACATGTCCAGCCCGCCGGTGGGCTCACCCGCCGCCTTCGCGGCAGCCACTTCCTCCTTGTAGATGGCAGCTTCGTCGTGCACTGCCTTGCGTCCCGACGACCGCAGGATCGCCTTCCGCAACCACTGCAGCCCGAAGATCAGCAACAGACCACCGATCGCCAGCTGCAGTGCCGATTCGGGCAGCCAGTTGGCCAGCGCGTAGCCGGCGAACAAGGTCACCACCGCCAGCGCTCCCAGCGCCGCCACCGTGCCGGTCAGCGCCGACTTCCAGCTGCGGGTGAAGCCCATCGCCATCACGATCGTGGTGGCTTCCACCATCTCCACGAAACACGCGACGAACGTCGCGATCACGAGCCCCCACGTTGCCGCGTCCATCTCTCACTTCCTCAGGTCGATGTGAAACATATGCTGCATCGAACGGTAGTTACGCATTCCGGTCCGTGTCAACGAGCCGGCCGATTTATTTGCCCTTGGCAACTTTTGGGCAGGCCGAAGCGCCCGAAGACCCCCAGGGGCAAGGATTCTTCGGGCGCCACGGCGGCACCGGTGCTCAGCCCAGCGCGGCCGCCAGCGTGCTCGCCGAGATGTTGCCACCACAGGACACGATCGCGACCCGCTGTCCTTCCAGCTCGGTACGCCGGGCCCGCGCGGCCGCGAACGCCATCGCGGCCGAGCCTTCGATCAGCTGGTGCTCAGTGTCGATCACCATCCGCAAGGCGGCGCTGATCGCGTCCTCGCTGACCAGCACCCAGTCGTCGACCAACTGCCGGCACAGGTCGAACGTGATGCTGCCCGGCTCGACGCTGCCCGCCGTACCGTCCGACAAGGTGTCCTGGCCGTCGACCAGGACGATCTCACCAGCCTCGACCGACTTGGCCATCGCCGCGTCCCGGACCGGCGAAGCGCCGTACACCCTCACATCCGGCAGATGCCTCTTGAGCACCGACGCGATCCCACTGACCAGGCCACCGCCGCCGACCGCGACGACCACCGCGTCGAGCTTCTCGCCGGCCAGCTGTTCGAGGATCTCCACCCCGACCGTGCCCTGGCCGGCGATGACGTCCGGGTCGTTGTAGGGCGGTACGTAGGTCAGGTCGTGCTCGGCCGCATACGCCCGCGCCTTCGGCTCGAGTACGCCGGAGTCCGTGCCCTCGGCGCGGATCTCCAGGCCGAACCGGCGCAGGGCCGCGACCTTGCTGGGTGACGCGTTCTCCGGCAGGTAGACAATGCCGCGGCCACCGAGCGTCGCGAGCGCGTTGCCGACGCCGAGGCCGTGGTTGCCAGTGGACGCCGTCACCACGCCACGCTCGCGCTGCTCGTCGGTCAGCGTCAGGATCTTCGCCATCGATCCGCGCGCCTTGAACGAGCCGGTGCGCTGCTCATGCTCACACTTCACCAGTACCTGCGCGCCGAGCTCGTCGCTGAACGCGCCGAACGCCCGCAACGGCGTCAGGGGCAGGTGCTGGCGCAGCTTCGGCGCGACCCGTTCAGAGCGGCTCGCGATCTCGGCGGGCGTCGGTCCTTCGGTCATTCAGCTCTCCCTATCCGGTCGCCACCGCGAGCTGGGCACGTAGGCCGGCCCGCAGCGGGATGCACATCGGTTTGCCACTGACAGGATGCGGCACGACCTTCGACTCGACCCCGAACACGTCCCGGATGATGTCGCAGGTGAACACCTCTTCCGGGGTGCCCTGGGTGACGAGCGCGCCGGACTTCATCACGAAGACATGGTCGGCGTACTCGGCGGCCATGTTGAAGTCGTGCAGCACCATCGCGACGGTCTTGCCCTGTTCCTGGTTGAGCTGGTGCAACAGGTCCAGTACCTCCAATTGATAAGCCACATCCAGGTACGTGGTGGGCTCGTCGAGCAGGATCAGGTCCGTGCCCTGCGCGAGGCAGAGCGCGATCCACACCCGCTGGCGCTGGCCACCGGACAACTGGTCGACGTGCTGGTGCCGCAGCTCCAGCGTGCTGGTGACCTTCATGGCCCACTCGACCGCTTCCCGGTCGGCCTCACTGGGCACCTTCAACGAGGTCCGGTGTGGGTGCCGGCCGAACCAGACCAGGTCCTCCACCGAGATCGACTCCGGTGCGGTCAGGACCTGCGGCAGGATCGCCAGCAGCCGGGCCACTTCCTTGGTCGAGGTGTCGTGGATCGACTTGCCGTCCAGGACCACACTGCCCTTGGCCGGTGGCAGCAGCCGGGCCAGCGCGCGCAGCGCCGTGCTCTTGCCGCAGCCGTTCGGCCCGATCAGGACGCTGACCTTGCCGTCGGGAATGGTCAGCGTCAGGTTGTCGGCGATGACTGTCTTGTCATAGGCCAGCTGGACGCCTTGTGCCTGCAGACGCATGGCGGATCTCCTACTTTCCGGTCTTCACGAGCAGGTACAGGAAGTACGGACCACCGACCACGGCTGTGACCAGGCCGGCGGGGATCTCGAGCGGTGGTGCGAGGCCGCGACCGAGCATGTCGGCGACCAGCATCAGCAGTACGCCGAACAGCGCGGCCGCCGGGATCGAGGCCAGGTGCTTGCCACCGAAAACCCGGCGGGCCATGTGCGGTGCGATCAGGCCGACGAAACCGATCGTGCCCGACACCGCGACGGCTGCCGCGGCCAGCGCGACCGCGAAGAACAACAGCGTCCGGCGGGTTCGTTCAACCGGTTCACCCAGCCCGGCGGCCAGGTCGTCACCGAGGCCGAGCACGTCGAGCTTGCGGGCCCACACCACGATCAGCGGGACCAGCACGAGCACCCACGGCAGGATCTCGATCACCGAGTTCATCGACCGGCCGAACAAGCTGCCGGTCAGCCAGATCAGCGCCGCGCTGACGTCGAGCGGGTTGCGGACCAGCAGGAACCTGATCCCCGCTTCAAAGGCGGCGCTGACCGCGATACCGACCAGCGCGATCCGTACCGGCGTCGCTCCCCGCCGATAGGCCAGCAGGTACACCAGCCCCGCCGCGACCAGACCACCCACGAAGGCGGCCGGAACGATCGCCACCACCGGCAACCCGGGAATCGCCAGCAGCAGAAGCATTCCGGCGAAACCGGAACCCTTCGTGACGCCGATGATGTCGGGCGCCGCCAGCGGGTTGCGGATCACGCCCTGCATCACCGCGCCGGAGACGGCCAGCGCGGTGCCGACCAGCCAGCACAGCAGCACTCGCGGCAGCTGGAAGTCGATCACGATCTGCGAGGCCTGGTTGGAGGTGTCGCCGGTCAGCGCCCGCAGTACGTCACCCAGCGACACCTCGGTCGCCCCGACGCTGAGGCCGTAGAGGCTCAGAAGCACCGCGATGACTCCGAGCGATCCCATCAGGATCGCGGGATGCCGGCGGGCCAGCGAGGTACGGCGGATCTGCCGCGCGACGATCGCGGTACTCGTCATGAGGTCACCTTCTGTCGACGCGCGAGGTAGATGAAGATCGGTGCGCCGATGAGCGCCGTGACGACGCCGGCCGGCACCTCGAACGGCGGCTTCACGTACCGCGACACGACATCGGCGTAGATCACGAGGACCGCGCCGCCCAGCGCGCACAACGGCAGCAGTACCGCGTAGTTGGACCCGACCAGCTTGCGGACGATGTGCGGCACGATCAGACCGATGAACGCGACCGGTCCGGCCACGGACACGGCCGCGCCACACAACACGATCACCAGCGCCGACCCGAGCAACCGGGTCCGCTCGACGTTCTGACCCAGTCCGCGGGCCATGTCGTCGCCGAGCGCCAGCAGGTTCAGCGACCGGGCCATCGAGAACGCCCCGATCAGACCGAGAGCCAGCCAGGGCAGCAGGTTGCGGATGTCCTGCCAGGCGGCGAAGTTGACGCCACCCACCAGCCAGAACAGCACGCTGTCGGTGGAGTTCTCGTCGAAGATGATCAGCACCTGCGTCAGCGAGATGAGCAGACTGCTCGCCGTCACCCCGGCCAGCGCGAGCCGCACCGGACTCACCCGGCCACGACCCGAACCGGCCAGCAACATCACCGACACGCCTGCCGCCGCCGCGCCCCCGAAGGAGAGCAGGATCGTCGGCGCGCCGGACAGCGACGGAACGACGGTGACCGCCAGTACGACGACCAGCACCGCGCCGGCGTTGACCCCCATGATCTCGGGAGCCGCCAGCGGATTGGCCGCCACCGCCTGCATCAGGGCGCCGGCGACCGCCAGGGCGGCGCCGACGCAGAGCGCCAGCACCACCCTCGGCAGCCGGATCGACTGGATGATCAGCTCTTCCGGTGTGTCGGCCTTGAAGATCGCACCGGGCAGGCGGGCCAGCGAGATCTGCTGACTGCCGATCGAGAGTGCCCAGGCCAGACCCACCAGGAGGAGGATCAGCAGCGCCAGCGTCACCCAGGTGACCCGCTGCTTGCTGGTGACGACCTTCGGCCGCTTGTGGACGGCCTCCTGACCGGCCTTGGGCACAGCTTGCGTGGAGAGCGACATGTCACTTCCCGTAGAGCAGTTCGATGGCCTGCTTGGCGACCACTTCGGCGGAGATCAGGCCACGTGACCGCGACCAGCTGTCCGGATCGACCTCGTAGGTCTTGTTGTCCTTCACCGCCGGGATCTGCTGCCACAGCGGGCTCTTCTTCCACTGGTCGGCCAGCGTCGGGCCCTCGTTCGGGGCGATGAACATCACCTCGGGCTTGGTGGTGGTCAGCGTCTCGAGGGTGAGCGACACCGACGCGTCGCCGTTCTCGTCCGGCAGGGCGGTGCCGATGCCGACGGCGGCCAGCACCCCTGGGGTGTAGGCCTTCGGCGGGAAACCGGTGAAGCCCTTCTCCGACGCCCGGACGAACAGCGCCTTGGCCTCCTGGCCGGCCGGCACCTTGGCCTTGAGGTCGGCCAGCAGCTTGGCGTGCTCGGCCAGCCGGGTCTTCATCTCGTCGCACTTGTTCAGCGCGATCGCCGAGGACATCTCGCTGTCCAGCACCTGCTGGTAGTTGCCGTTCAGGCTCGGGAAGGCGATCGTCGGGGCGATCTTGGACAGCTGCGCGTAGATCGCCTTGTGCCGGCCGCTGTCGGCGATGATCAGGTCCGGCTTCAGCGAGGTGATCACCTGGATGTTCGGCGTCGCCCGCAGGCCGACCGAGGTGTACTTGCCGACCTTGGACCGGATCGGTTCGATGATCCGTTTCGGCTTGTCGTCGTCGGCGACGCCGATCGGCGACAGGCCGACCGCGGCCATCGCGTCGACGAAGGAGTACTCCAGGACCACCACCCGGGCCGGGTTGCCGGTGATCGTCGTCGTACCGAGGTCGTGCTTGATCGTTCGGGTGGGCTTGCCGCACTGGTCCAGATTGACGTCCGAGCTGATGCCTTGGGCGGCTGCCGCGCGGTCGGCGTTGGGCGCCGCTCCGGTGGCCGGCGAGGACGACGAGCCGCCGCAGCCGGACAGGGCGACCGCGGCGGCGGTCAGGGTGAGAACGGCGACCGATCGCCGGATTCTCGTGATGGAGTGGGACATGGCATTCGCTCCTCGAGTCGAAGATGCCTGGCAGGGGTGGCGGGGATCACCGGGCGGCGGCGAGAGACTCGGCCGCCGGCCCCGGGACGTGCGGACGGTCCTCGGAACCAGGACCGTCGAAGAGATTCCAGGGGGCCAGCTGATAGCTGTGGCGACAGGGCAGGCCCGGGGTGAGCCGATACGCGCCGGTGGTCAGATCGACCAGACTGGACACGATCGTGGAGTAGCGGTCGAGCTCGTGCCGGCGCGGATCGACGTGCTGGCAGACGGCGTTGGGGTGGCCGAAGTGGTCGCTCATCGTGGTCCGCACGATGTCGTGGACCGCTTCCTCGCTGGTGCCGTCGACGCGGATCCGGGACAGACCCTCCTCGACGCGCGGTGTCCGGTAGAGAGAGTCCAGCGAGAACGGCTTGTAGGAGTCGTTGATCTGTGGCGGGATGAAGGACTGGAAGTGGTTGCCGTGCACCAGCAGACCGTCGGTCGGGTACATCCAGCCGTGCCGGCCGGGAGTGGTTTCGACATCGATGGCGAAACCGTCGGCATGGGTGAGCAGAAGGTTGCTGGACAGGCTCTGCCGGACGCCGAAGACGGCGGCCAGCGCGTCGTGCATGTCCCAGCTCTCGAGCACCTTGCGGCGCACGAAGGTTCCGGGGACCCCCAGTCCCGTTCCGAATCCGGCGCCCAGGCCGTTGGCGTTCAGGGCGATCCCGGCGGAGTTCGCGCCGTGCCGGCCGACCTGGCCGGCCTCGACGTGACAGATGATGGTCGGCTTGCCGGGCTGCGCGATCCGCAGTACGACGACCGTGTCGGCGACGCCGTCCCACAGGTCCCAGTTCTGCCCGGCCCAGACGTGCCCGAGCGGGTTGGCCTGCTGGAGGATCGCGAACGACGTACAGCCTTCGTCGTCGGTACCGGGCTCCGCCGCCTTGAACGGGTTGCCACGGGTGAGCTCGCCCCGGCTGTTCAGCGCGAGGATCTCCTCGAAGCTGCGGCCGGAGCCCTCGGCGATGCCGCGCAGCTCGTCCAGGATGTCCGGCAGGTAGCCGTCGATGACCGGGACCCAGGCCGGCGCGCGGTCCAGGATCTCCTGCCAGGGCAGGCCGGTCGCGCGGGCCACCGACTCGGCGTAGAAGGCGACCGAGCGGGCGATCGGCTCGCGGGCCGCTTCGCCGTACTGCCGGCCGCGGTCGCGCGGATCGGCGGCGGAGACGTCGATGGTGAGCAGCTCGGTCACGGAATCTCCTGTGCGGACGAAGAATGGTCGCTGGCAACACGGTGTTCGTTGTGTTTACTACGAATATTCATATGACGGTAGTGACCACTACAATGCCTGTCAACGGGTCCGGCCAATGACATGCTGTTCGTGATCGCGCCGGACGACAGCCAGCGAAGGAGCCGAGATGTCAGTTGCGGAAGCCAAGCCGCCCACGCTGCAGGAACGCGTCGCCGCCCGGATCGCCACCCTGACCGCGACCGAGCGGCGGGTGGCGGAGTACCTGGCCGCGCATCCGCAGGAGGCCGCGTTCTCCTCGGCCGAGGAGCTCGGACGGGCGACCCGCACCAGCGACGCGAGCGTCGTGCGGACCGCGAAGGCGCTCGGCTTCGACGGACTGCCCGGGCTGAAGCGTTCGCTGCAAGGGCATCTGCAGAGCCTGCTGACGCCCGCGAACCGGCTGAGCAACAGCATCGAGTCCACCGGCAGCGAGCCCGGCACGTTGCTCGCCGCGACGCTGCGCGACCACATCGAGCGGCTGATCCAGGCCGAGCAGACCGTCGACACCGACGAGTTCCGGCGCGCGGTCGAGCTGATCGGCGCGGCCCGCGAGACGGTGATCAGCGGTTTCGCCGGCCTGGAGGGCGTCTCGGAGTACATCGCCACCCACCTGGTCCGGATCGGGCACCGGGCCCGGTCCGCGTCCGACACCGGTTACCGGCTCGCCGACCGGTTGTTGCTGCTCGGCCCCGAGGACGTCGTGGTCATGCTGGCGCACAACCGGCTGGTCCGGGAGAGCCGGGTCATCCTGGATCACTGCGCCGAAGTGGGCGTACCGGTGATCCTGGTGACCGACACGCTCGGCGAAGCACTGCGCGACGAGGTCGCCGCCGTACTGTCCGCGCCGATGAGCCGGCCCGGCACGTTCACCAGCCAGGCGACCGCGCTGATCCTGCTGGAGGCGCTGACGATCGCCGTGGCCGCGCAGGAACGCGACCGGTCGCTCGACACCACCGTCCGGATGAACCAGTTGCGCGAAGAACTGAACGGTTACAAGCGGGCCGAGGAAGGGCAGCTGGTACTGCCCAAGGCCAAGCGCACGGCCCGCCGGAAGAAGTAGCCGACGGCCCCAGCCGTCAGACCTTGCCTTCGGTGTGCTCGTACACGTCCGCCTCGAACTCCTCCAGCAGGCGCTCGCAGTCAGCCACCCGGGCCCGCGCGAGTTCCTTGCCGTCGGCATCCATCCAGTCTCGGCCCTCCACCTTGGCCAGCCAGCGCCGCAGCTTCTCCAGGTCCTGGCGGATCTCCTCGGCCTCCTCGAAGGTGTAGTTCTCCCGGAACCGCTCGAACTCGATCTCCTTGACGAACTTGGTGTCGCACTCCTCGACGATCTCGGCGTACTCCTTCGCGGACTGGGTCCGGAACCCCTCCACGAACTGGTCCCGTACGTCCGGTTCGACATCGGTCAGGGTGAGGAAGACGCTCGAGCCACCGAGCTCGGTCACCTTCTCCCGCACCTTCACCATGCCGGCCCGCAGCTCCTCCCGATCGGGGAGGACGCAGACCGCCTGCTGGACGTAGAAACCACCGAGCCGCTTCAGCTCCCGCCACACCGCCACCCGCGCCCGCGACGACTCACTGGGCACCTTGTAGATCAGCAGCAACCAGCCATCGGCTGCTTGCTTGTTCCCAGCGGGTGCCTTGGTACGTCGGGTCGCCATGCCGGACAGGCTATCCGGCCTGCCGTCAGACGCTGGTGACACGGCGCTCCCGGTCCCGCGGGCCGGTGACGAGTCCGAGTTGCTCGACCAAGTGGGGCATCACCTCCTGCCAGTCCGCGACCAGGCCGACGTCACAGTGCGCGAAGATCGGCGCGGCCGGATCGCTGTTGATGGCGACGACCGTGCCCGCCCGGCTCGCGCCGGCCAGGTGGTTCTGGTTGCCGGACACGCCGACCGCGAGATAGATCCGCGGCGAGACGCTGCGCCCGGTGATGCCGACCTGGCGGCCGTGTGGCAGCCAGCCCTGATCGGTGACCTTGCGCGTGGCGGCCAGCTCGGCGCCCAGCAGGACGCGTAACGGCTCCAGCCCGGCGTACTGGCTGGGGTCGACACCACGGCCGACTCCGATCACCACGCCGGCCCGGTCGAGCGCGTCGCCTTCACCACCGGTACGGCGGTCTGTGCGCCGGATTCCCGGATCGGGGTCGACCGCTAGCACGGCATGCGGAAGCTGAGCTGAAGCGCGCGGGCTGCGCAGGGGAAGCAGCCCGGTTCGCACGGTGGCGATCTGTGGAGAGCCGTGACTGACGATCTCCGCGAGCGTCCCGCCGCCTGACGGTTTGAGCCCGGTCAGCCTGATGCCGTCGACGGACAGGCTCACCAGGTCCGACATCAGTCCGGCGCCGAAGGAGACGCCGAGTCTCGCGAGTACCTCGCGATCCCACCGCGATGCGGCTCCGAGCACGATCCACGGGGACCTCGTGGCCATCCACCTGCCGAGGGCAGCGGCGGCCGGGCGCGGCTCGTCACTTCGCAGGGTCAGTACAGCGTCAGCGCCCCAGGAGGACAGCTCCCGCGCGTCGGCGGACTCGCCGGTCCTGATGGCGGTGACGGTCGCATCCGAGCCAGCCGCCAGCACAGCGGCTTCTCCGAGCAGAGCGCGTACACCCAGATCAGGTCCGGGCCCCACCAGCACGACCACCTCGGGACGCTGTGGCAACGGCCAGGAGTTGTTCGACACCGGCTCGGCCGGCACCGCGTCTTCGAGACCGTGCTGGAGATCCAGCTCATCGAAGCAGCCTCGGGCCAGCAACTCGGCCACGGCTCGGGCTGCTTGTACTTGCGGAGTACCGCGAAAGATGACGGGCTCCCGGCTGAGCGCTAGCGGCCGTACTCCGGCCACCTTGGTCGGGCTGCCCTGCAGTCCCCACCGGCCGCCGGCTCCCAGCAGCTCATCAGCGCGGCCTTCGGCGGTGGACGCGGTCGAGACCGGCTGGAGCAGGTCGGTTGTGGTCAGCCGGCGAACCACGCTTGCGGGCGGCCAGCTGTCGGCGGGGGCCTTGCAGGGATCACATGAGCGTTCGGCGACGGCGACCACCGCAGGGAGCTCGACCTCCACGGACTCGGTCCAGTCGTCGTGCTGGACGGTTGCGTGGAACACAGTGCCTACTGGCTCGAGCTGCAGCGCGGGACCGATATAGGGAAGGCCGAGCAGCTCCGCGATCATCGCGCCGACAGCACCGGTACTGCCGTCGACTGAGCTGGCTCCGACCAGGATGAGGTCCGGCGTACCGTCCAGCACGGCCGTCGCGGCCAAGGCTCGCGCGGTGACCAGACAGTCCGAGCCGGCCAGGACGGGGTCGCTCAGCTGGATCGCCGAGGTCGCGCCCCACGCGAGCGCCTCCCGGAGTACGTCGACCGCGGCCGGCGGTCCCATCGTGACGACCGTACTGCTTCCGCCCGACTCCCCCGCCAGCCGCACCGCCTGGGCGACGGCCCGGCGGCACCACGGGTTCATCTCAGCAACGGCGCCTGATCGTTCGAGCCGCCCGTCGGCGTCCAGCCGACCACTGTGGTCGCCTTTGGGGACCTGCTTCACCAGGGCGGTGACGCGGAGCGGATGGCCGGTCATGACAGCCCTGTACCGACCAGCATGCCGATCGCGTACGTCACGCCCGCGGACAGCGCGCCGAGCAGCAACTGCCGGCCACCGCCGTACCAGAACGGGCGCGCCGTGATCTTGCCGACGATGCCGCCGGTGACCACCAGTCCGACCATGCTGAGCAGCAGGGCGGGCAGCACGCTCGAAGCGCCGAACAGGAACGGGAGCAACGGGATCAACGCGCCCAGCGCGAAGGCGGCGAACGACGACCCGGCCGCGACCCACGGCGACGGGAGGTCGTTGGGGTCGACGCCCAGTTCCTCGCGGACGTGGACGTCGAGCGCGACCTCCGGATCCGCGGTCAGCTCGCGCGCGACCTCGGCGGCCAGCTCGGGACGCAGTCCCTTGGCCTCGTACATCATCGTCAGCTCTTTGAGCTCTTCCTCGGGGTGCTTGTGCAGCTCGCGCCGCTCGACCTCGATCTCGGCCTGCATCAGCTCGGTCTGCGAGGACACCGAGGTGAACTCGCCGGACGCCATCGAGCAGGCGCCGGCCACCAGCCCGGCCAGGCCGGTCATGATCACCACCTTGCCGGTCGCGCCGCCGCCGACCACGCCGGCCACCAGCGCGAAGTTCGAGACCAGGCCGTCCATCACGCCGAAGGTGGCCGGGCGCAGCCAGCCGCCGGTCACGTCGCGGTGTGAGTGGTGCAGTTCGGAAGGGCTCTCCGCCAGCTCCGCGGTCATCTCCAGATCCTTTCGAAAGAGTAGGTGAGCATAACCTCAGTTACAATGCATCACCTGTTACATAAGCGTACTGGTTACTTTCCTGATCCGGCAACCTTTGTCCGGCGGCCGAAACTGTCGGTGGCCGGGCCGACGATGGAGCGATGACTACTCGACCGCGACTTGGACTCGTGTTTCCCCCGTCGTTGCCGCCGGAGTCGCTCCGGCCGGTCGCGACTGCCGCCGATGCCGCCGGACTGGACGACTTCTGGGTGTCGGAGGACTGCTTCAAGGAGAGCGCCGTCGCCGCGGCGGTGACCGCGCTGGCGGCCACCGAGCGGGTGCGGGTCGGGATCGGGCTCTTGCCGGTGCCGTTGCGCTCGGTCGTCCAGGCGGCGATGGAGCTCGCGACCATCGACCGGCTGTTTCCGGGACGGTTCGTGGGCGGCATCGGGCACGGCGTACAGGGGTGGATGGGGCAGGCCGGAGTACGGGCCGAGGCTCCGCTCACCTTGCTGCGGGAGTTCGCCACGGCGTTGCGGCGGCTGCTCGATGGTGAGCAGGTCTCCGTGTCGGGGCGGTATGTGAACCTGGATGAGGTTGCGCTGGCCTATCCCCCGCTGCAACCGCCGGCGCTGCTGATCGGCGCTGCCGGCCCGCGGTCGCTCGCTGCGGCCGGCGAGCTGGGCACGGGCACCCTGCTCGCGCTCGGCCTCGACGTCGCTGCGGTGAAGGAGTCGGCCGCGACGGTGCTGGCAGCTGCTGGCGATCGGCCTCATGACGTGTACGCGAGTCTGATCGTCGCGACCGGACCGAACGCGCGCGCCCGGGTCGATGCCGAGCTGGGCAACTACGGCATCCCGGGCGGCCCGGGCGTCGGCGCCGTGGGCGATGCCCGGGCCATCGCCGATCAACTGCTGGAGTTGGCCGACGCCGGGGCGACCGGCCTGTCCGTGCAGCCCTGCAGCGACGAGCCGGATGTCGCCGCGTTCGCGCGGTTCCTGGGCGAGGAGGTCAGACCGCTGCTGCATGGCTGACCCCTTCCCTGCTTTGGAGCTGCGCCAGTACATAAGGCAGTACGCCGCCGGCCCGGTAGTACTCATGCTCGCGAGGAGTGTCGAGGCGGATGCGCAACCGGTAGGACCGGCCGTCCGAGGTGACCGTCGCGAAGCCGTCGTCGCCGAGCGCGATGTCGATCGGGTGTTCGCCGGTGAGGTCGTCGCCTTCGCCTGGCAGGAACTCGAGCGGGAGGATGCCCATGCCGACCAGGTTCGACCGGTGGATGCGCTCGAAGGACTGCGCCAGGACGGCACGAACGCCAAGCAGGGCAGGCCCTTTGGCGGCCCAGTCGCGAGACGAGCCGGTGCCGTAGTTCTTCCCGGCCACGACGACCACCGGGATCTCCTCGCGCTGGTACGCCATCGCGGCGTCGAAGATCGGCAGCAGGACGCCGTCCTTGCGGGTGACCCCACCTTCGACGCCATCGGCCAGCGCGTTGCGGAGCCGGAGGTTGGCGAAGGCGCCACGCATCATCACCAGATGGTTGCCCCGGCGGGACGCGTACGTGTTCAGCTCGTCGACGCCGAGTTCACGCAGGTACCGGCCCGCCACGCTGTCCGGTGGGATCGCGCCGGCCGGGGAGAGGTGATCGGTCGTCACGGAGTCCCCGAGCCTGACGAGCGCCCGGGCGTTGTGGAGGTCGCCGGGGGTCGCTTGCAGCTCGAAGTACGGGGGGCGTCTGAGGTAGGTGGAGTCGTCGGCCCAGCCGAAGGTCTCACCGGTCGCATCGTCGCTGAGGTCGCGCCAGCGGTCGTCGCCTTCGAAGATCCGCTCGTACGCCGCGGTGAACATCTCCGGCCGCAGCGCTTCCTGGATAACGGCGTCGATCTCGCTCGGGCGGGGCCAGATGTCTTTCAGGTAAACGGGTTTTCCGTCGGCACTTGTGCCCAGTGGTTCGGTGATCAGGTCGACGTCCATCCGGCCGGTGAGCGCATAGGCGATCACCAGCGGCGGCGACGCGAGATAGTTGGAGCGGACGTCGGGCTGGATCCGGCCCTCGAAGTTCCGGTTGCCGGACAGTACGGCCGCGACCGACAAGCCCTTGTCCCGTACGGTTTGCACGACCTCGTCGATGAGCGCACCGGAGGCGCCGATGCACGTCATGCAGCCGAACCCGGCCAGGTGGAAGCCAAGCTTCTCCAGGTACGGCGTCAGTCCCGCCCGCTCGAGGTAGTCCATCACGACCCGCGACCCCGGCGACAAGGTCGTCTTCACCCACGGCTTGCTCACCAAACCCTTCTCCACCGCAGCCTTCGCCAGCAGCCCGGCCGCTACCATCACTGCCGGGTTGGAGGTGTTGGTGCAGGACGTGATCGCCGCGACCACAACAGCCCCGTCGGACAGCCCTGTACCCGAAGTACCGACCGTCTTCTTGACGTCGGCCAAGACGATGCGTTGGTCGGGGCGGCTCGGGCCGGCAATCGAGGGGGTGACGGTGGCCAGGTCGAAGGTGACGTTTTCGTCGTACTGGATCGCTGAGTCGTCGTGCCAGAGGCCCTGGGCTTTGGCGTAGGACTCGACCAGGGCCACCTGAGCGGCGGCGCGGCCAGTGAAGGTCAGGTAGCTGAGCGTCTGGTCGTCGATCGGGAACCAGGCGGCGGTCGAGCCGAACTCAGGGCTCATGTTGGCGATGGTGGCGCGGTCGGCGACCGGGAGGTCGGTCAGGCCGGGGCCGTGGAACTCGACCAGTTTGCCGACCACACCGTGCGCCCTCAGGCGTTCGGTCAGGGTCAGGACGAGGTCGGTGGCGGTGGCGCCGGCCGGGAGGGTGCCGGTGAGGCGGACGCCGACCACGGGCGGGATCATCATCGAGACCGACTGGCCGAGCATCGCCGCTTCGGCCTCGATACCGCCGATGCCCCAGCCCAGGACGCCGAGGCCGTTCACCATCGTGGTGTGCGAATCCGTGCCCAGGCAGAGATCCGGGAACACGACGCCGTCGCGCTCCTCGACCACGCGGGCCAGGTACTCGAGGTTGACCTGGTGCATGATGCCCGAGCCCGGCGGTACCACCTTCAGGGTTTCAAAGGCTTGCTGGCCCCAGCGCAGGAAGCGGTAGCGCTCGGCGTTGCGGTGGTACTCCAGTTCCACGTTGCGGCGCAGCGCATCCGGCCGGCCGAACACATCGGCGATCACGGAATGGTCAATCACCAACTCTGCCGGCACCAGCGGATCCACCGAGCGGGGATCGCCGCCAGCCTGTACGACGGCATCCCGCATCGCGGCCAGATCGGCCAGTACCGGTACGCCGTTGGTGTCGTGCAGGAAGACCCGGGACGGATGGACCTCGATCTCGCCGGTCACGCCGGGTGCCCAGTTGCTGAGCTCCTCGGTGTTCGTGCCGTGCCGCAAGCCGTTCTCCAGCAGGATCCGGAGGGTTCGGGGCAGGTGCGCCGGTGGTCGAGGGGTCATCGGCCGGCGGTGATGGTGGCAGCTACGGCGGCGGCGAAGTCGCTCGTGGTGGCGGTGCCGCGCAGGTCCGGAGTACGGGTTCCAGACTCGACAGTGGTCGCCAAGGCGGCTTCGACGAGGGTCGCTGCTTGCTGGAGTGCGGGGTCGGCGTGGCGGGTGCCGAGCCAGCTGAGCAGCATGGCGCCGGATCTGATGACGGCGATGGGGTTGGCCACGTTCTGCCCGGCGATGTCGGGGGCCGAGCCGTGGGCGGCCTGGGCCATCGCGCGGGTGTGGGAGGCGTTGAGCGAGCCGGCGATGCCGAGAGAGCCGGCCAGTTCGCCGGTCAGGTCGGACAGGATGTCGCCGAACATGTTCTCGGTGACGATCACGTCGAACGCGGCGGCCCGGCGTACCAGGTGGGCCGTCATCGCGTCGATGTGGAAGTCGTCCAGCTCGACGTCCGGGTACTCGGCGCCGACCTCGCGGCAGATGTCGAGGAAGAAGCCGGTCGTCATCCGCAGCACGTTCGCCTTGTGTACGACGGTCAGGTGCCGGCGGCGGGTACGGGCCAGCTCGAAGGCCTCCCGCGCGATTCGCTCGATCGCGGGCCGGGTGAAGATGCCCATCGCGATCGCCACGTCGGCCGTCGGCATGTACTCGCCGGTGCCTCGGTAGGTACTGCGGTCCGCGTAGAAGCCCTCGGTGTTTTCCCGGACGATCACCAGGTCGATCCCGGGTGTGATGGCCTGGACACCCTCGAACGCCTTCGCCGGCCGGATGTTGGCGAACAGCTCGAAGTGCTTGCGCAGGAACCCGCTCGGGTTCAGCTGTGCCCGGTGCTCCGCCGGGTACGCCGCGCTGTCGTGCGGGCCGAGCAGCCAGCCGTCCAGCTCTTCGAGCGCCTCCAGGCTGGCGGGCGGCAGGGCGCTGCCGTGGCTCTCGATCGCGGCGGCGCCGACCGGCAGCGGTACCCAGTCGAGCGGCTTGGCGCCGGCGGTCGCGACGGCGGCGTCGAGCACCTCGACGGCTGCGGGCACGATCTCCGGCCCGATGCCGTCGCCGAGCAGGACGCCGAGGCGGTGGGTTCGTGGTTCTGCGGTCGGCACGTGGTTCCTCTCGTCGAGCGGGGTACAGCTACTGTCCTTCGTTATAACCTGTCTCGTCAAGAGCTCGGACTGATCTTCGTTTGGCGTTGTTTCCCTCAGCTTTGGCTCTTTATCTCGTTATAAGCACTGTCGGATCGTATGCTGCGGTAGGTTATAGCCTCGCTGCTGGCACGGGAGGAGGACCGATGGACGACCCGAACGGCGCCCGCGCGACCAAGGCCGAGGTCGCCTACGGTCTGGTCCGCGAGCAGATCCTGCGCGGCGACCTCGCCCCCGGCTGCGTCATCCAGCAAGGCCAGCTCGCGCGTGACCTCGGCATCAGTACGACGCCGCTGCGGGAGGCTCTGCGCCGGCTGATGAGCGACGGCCTGGTCGAACTGGACGCCCACCGCGACGCCCGGGTGAGCGCACTGACCGCGGAGGAGGCCCGCGACCTGGTCGAGCTGCGCCGGTCGCTCGACCCACTCGCGGCCGGGCTCGCGGCGGAACGGCGTACCCGCGCGGATCTTGAGACGATCCGGGCCACTGCGGCCGAGCTGACTCCGCTCCGCGGGGATCCGAAGGCCGAGGAACTGGGCAGCCATCGCCGGTTCCACCACGCGATCTACTCGGCATCGCAGAACGACCTGCTCGTCCAGACCCTCGACGGGCTCTGGGACAAGGCCGACCGCTACCGGCGGCTCGCGCTCACCGTCGACCGGAGCCAGGCCGACCTCGACCGCACCCATGCCGAGCACCAAGCGTTGGTCGACGCGATCGCCGCGGGCGATGCCGAGACCGCCGCTGCCGTGATGCGCGACCATGTCGACGCGAGCCTCGGCGCCCGCGCGGCAACCCGGCTTGGGACTTCGTCATGAGCAGTGACGCACTCTGGACCGGCTACCGCCATCGAGCTGTCGACGCGGACGGCTGGCAGACGTTCTGGCGACTGGACCCACGCGAGCAGCCGTTCGAACTCCACGACTGGCTCGGCCGCCCGGACCGCCCCGGCCACCGCCTCTGGTCCCGCGCCGCCACCCCTGCCGGAGTACGAGCCTCTTGGCGGACGTCAGCATCATCGGTAACCCTGGAGATCCGAGCAGCCCTCGACATCTACGCGGCGATCGCCCCGGTCGATTTCCTGATCAACGGTCAGCTCCACCAACGCTGCCAGGTCGAGCCCGGCGAGCAACGGATCACCGTCGACCTTCCCGCCGACCCAGCCGACCTGCAGATCTGGCTGCCGCAAGGGGGCGCGATCGAGGTACGGGCGGTTTTCTTTCATGGTGAAGCCGTACCGCAGCCGCCGACCGGCCCACGCTGGATCACCTACGGCAGCTCGATCACGCAATGCACAGGTGCGTACGGCCCTTCTGAAACCTGGCCCGCCCTGGTAGCCCGGCAACACGGCTGGGACCTGATCTCCCTCGGCTTCGCCGGCGAATGCCACCTCGACCCGATCGCCGCCCGCACCATCCGCGACACCCCGGCCCGCCTGATCTCGCTGTGCCTCGGCGTCAACGTCTACGGCGGCCAGACCTTCAACGGCCGCACCCTCCCCGGCCAGATCGAGTCCTTCATCTCAACCGTCCGCGACGGCCACCCCCACACCCCGATCGTCGTCATCACCCCGCTCGTCGCCCCCAACCTCGAAGGCAAACCCAACGCCGTCGGCCTGACCCTCGACGACATCCGAGCCTGCGTAGAACTAGGCGCCCGAACCTTCCCCGACCTCCACCTGATAGACGGCCGCACCGTCCTCACCACCAACGAAGCCCAAACCCTCTACGCCGACGACCTACACCCCAACCCCGACGGCTACCACCTGATAGCCACCCGCCTGGCCCCCCTCCTAACCCTCCCCCTCTAACCCACCCAGCTTGCAATGCCGGCCCGGTGGCGGAACGGTCAGCTTCCAGAACGGCCGGCAGGCGTTATGCCGGCGGCAGAAGCCCTGTCGGATCATCGACGTGAGGAGGCATTCTGAGGCGATGGATCTGGGGTTCGGCGGCGAGGTTGCTGATCTGTATCACCGATACCGCCGCGGTTATCCGTCAGGGTTGATCGCCGCGTGCATCGATGCGTTCTCGTTGACGGGCGACGATCTCGTGATCGATCTCGGTTGTGGCACGGGGCAACTGGCGACACCGATAGCCCCGCAGGTTCGGGCCGTGATAGGGGTCGATCCCGAACCAGACATGCTGGCCGTCGCCCGCTCAGCCGCCCAGGACCAGGGCGTCACGAATGTGGCGTGGCTGGTCGGCAGCGACTCCGACCTTCCGCTGCTGCGATCGCTGTTGGGTGAACAGTCGGTCGGTGCCGTGACGATCGGACAAGCGCTGCACTGGATGAACCATGAGGCGCTGTTCGCCGCAGTCGGTCCGCTCCTGCGTCCTGGCGGTGGTGTCATGGTCGTGGCCAACGGGATCCCGCTGTGGCTGCAGGACTCGGACTGGTCACGGGCGTTACGCGAATGGCTGTCCGACTGGTTGGGCGCGCGTCCAGCCAACAGTTGCGGGACCGACAACGCAACGCAACGGCACTATCGCCAGAGCCTGACGGTCAATGGCTTCGAGGTCAGCGAGGTCGAGCTCGACTATGCCGACGAGCTCGACTTCGATCAGGTACTCGGCGGGGTCTACAGCGCGCTACCGGTTGACCGCCTTCCCTCGCCCAAGGAGCGTCCACAGATCGCAGCGGAGCTCCGGGAAGTGCTTCATCCCTATCGGCCGTACATCGAGCAGGTCCCGGTGCGCGCCCTCCTCGGCAAGCGGCATGACAGGGCGGATCGCCCCTTGTAAAACCATTGGTGAGCCGACTTGCTGCGCTGATGTACTGATGGGCGACCGTGCGTCTGCCCCGTGACGGAGGTAGTAGTTGTGACGAGCTATGACTCGCTTGCCGAGGTGTACGAGTGGCTCATCTCGGATGCGAAGCTGGCCCCGGCCGAGTTCGCTGCGTCGTTCGACGACGTCCTCAGTCTCCTGCCGCCGAACGCTCACGTCCTCGATTGTTCGTGCGGAACCGGACAGTTGGCGGTCGGCCTCGCCGGTCGTGGTCTGCAGGTGGTCGCAACTGATGCCAGCGAAGCGATGGTTCGCCGGACTGCGGAGTTGGCTGAGGAATTCAAGGCCCCCGTCCGGACAATGCGGGCCGACTGGCAAGAGTTGCCCGACCATTTCGATGACGGCACCTTCGACATGGTGTTCTGCGTCGGCAACTCGCTGCACCATGCCGTGGGCGCGAGCGGCAGGCTTGCTGCTCTGGAGTCGATGTCACGGCTTCTGCGCCCCGGCGGGCGCTTGGTACTCACCTCCCGCACCTGGGAACTCGTGCGTTCCAGAGGTTCCCGGCTGGACATCACTGACCGTCTAATCCGCCGGAACGGACGCAATGCCGTCGTGGTCTACCGCTGGGAGATTGCGTCACAGTGGGAGGAGGAGCACCACATCGAGATCGCGATCGCGGAAGTTGATGCGGCCGGGCCGGTTCTTGTCCGCTCGGAACTGCTGTCGTGCTGGCCCTACCGCTACGACGAACTCACAGCCGAGCTGCACCAGGTCGGACTCCGGACGGAAAAGACCACGTACAACCCTGAGGCCGAGAACTACATGGTGGTCGCGAGCAAGGTATAGCCAACGGCCTCACAGTCCCCTTCCGTTGGTGCCGAGGGCATCGATCTGTGGCGGTGGGTTCTAGGTCAGTCGCCAGATCTGCAGCGTGCGATCGGTCAGCACTTCGAAGCCTTGCCGCAGCATGTTGGCCAGCGACGGGTTGTGACCGCCGGGCTCGGGTTTGAACGAGCCGGTGGTGACCAGGTCGCAGCCCTGGGCGAAGGCGTCGGCGATCCGGCGGGTGAGCAGCGCCGACTGGGCGCCTCTCCCCCGGTACTCCGGCCGGGTCGCGCCGCTGCGCAGCCGGCCGACACCGTCGACGACGTGCAGCGAGGCGGTGCCGACCATCGTGTCACCATCCCAGGCGGCGTAAGCCGTCATGCCTGGCCAGTCGCAGTAGGCCTCGAGCATGGTACGGAAACCGTCGTCGTCCATCTGATAGGCGTCCGCTTGCAGCTGCGCCCAACTGTCGGCGTACTGCGGCCCGATCGCTTCGATGCGGAAGTCGGTGGCTGCCTGCTCGACCGGCTCGGCACGGCGTACGACCTGGACGTCGGTCGGGCCCGGGGTGACTCCGTACGACGTCGCGATCTCGTCCCAGTCCGGTGGGAGAAGACTTGGCGTGATGCTCAGCTTGGCCGTCGTACACCCGGCCGCCTTGAAGTAGACCAGGACCTCGCCGATCACTGCCGAGGTCACCGGCCCATCCAGTCCGAACCCGGTCGCCTGGGACCAGAACGACAAGGTGTCCCGCGGTGCCGCCAGCGCGACGACCGAGCCGAAGCGGCGCCGCGTCATCCCCAGCACAGTCGGGCCGGGGCCGTAGTCGTCCCCAAGCCTCCAGAGCAACTCCGCCTCAGCCCGCTCGATCCGCTCACTCAGCTCCATCCCGCCATCATGCCGGGGCACGATGTACGGTCGACCTCGACCGGCCATGGCATTTGCGGACTATCCGCTTCAGCTCGTGCAGGACGGCACGGAAGGAGAACCCGTGGCCCACCACAACCTGGAGTCCACGTACCTGGCCTACCTCGACGTACTGAACGGCCGGCGGTTCGACGAGCTGGACCGTTACGTCTGCGACGAACTCGTCTACAACGACAAACCGCTGACCCGCCAGCAGTACGCCGACATGATCGCGGAGGATGCTCGAGCGGTACCGGATCTACGGTACGAGGCTCACCTGTTGTCCACCAATGGCGACCTGGTTGGTTGTCGGCTCTGGTTCGACTGCACCCCGACAAGCACCTTCCTCGGCCTTGAACCGACAGGGCGGGCGGTCTCGTTCGCCGAGCACGTCTTCTACCGGTTCGAGGGCGGACGGATCGCGCACGTCTGGTCCCTCATCGACCGCGATGCGGTCGCGTCCCAACTCAGCCGCTGACCGCTCCTGGCCGGCGCGTTCGGATCAGATTCTTCCGTCGCGATAGGCCTGGTAGGCAGTGGGCACCTTCGGTCGGAAGCCGCGGCTTCGAGCCAGCGAGATGTCCATGTGGCCTTGCCATGGGCTGGGCAGGGGCTCGCCGGAGGACTCGTAGGTCGAGCCGACGAGTTGGGCCATTTCGTAGGCGGTGAGGGGTGAGTCGTCGGCGATGTTGACCGTTTGCCCGTCCAGTTCGCCGGTCAGCGCGAGGTTGATCGCGGTTGCGATGTCCTCGTGGTGGATGACGCTGAGTTTGCGCGCGGGATGCCATCCCAGCTCGGCCAGTTGGCGCGGGGCCGCTTCGAGATGACCGTCCTGGTCCCCGTACACGAAGGGGAAACGCAGGATCACCCAGTTCAGTCCGCTGTCGTGGCGTCGATCTCCGGGCTTCGTCGGTGGTACGGAACACGGCGGCCAGGTGAACGGCGGTCGTGATGCCGGCCAGGGCTTCGGAAAGCGTCTCCGGATCCAGGACGTCTCCCTCAATGCCAACCAGGCCCGGCGACACCACACCCGGGATCATGAACCTCGACTAGGTGGGAAAGTCATACCGAGCCTGGCGGCCAGACCTCCCACTACGGGAGCCACCAAAACCGCAACGGGTGGGAGCTAGGCGACGAAGGAGCGAACGAGGCGCCGGCGTGGGGTGAGTAGCCCACGCCGGACAGACCTCGCTTCGGTTTTCCTTGGTGATGGTGGTACTACGCGGCGCGCCAGACTGCGGTCAGGGCGACGGCTCCGCGGGGGGTGGTGTGGAGTACGGTCGCGCTGTTCTTGTAGAGGTAGGGCTTCCAGCCGCTGGGCTGGTGGCCGGCGGTGTACCAGCCGGTTTTGGTGGTGTCCTTCGGGTTCTGGTAGCGGGTCTTGTTGTCGTAGGAGCGCTTGGCGGTCCAGCCGGCGAAGGTGTGGCCGGAGCGTGTGAAGGTGTTCTTCCGCAGCGCGGTCGTACGGCCGTAGAGCACGATCGTGGGTGACATCGATCCGGTACCGCCCCCGGCGGCGTACGTCACCGTGAACTGGAAGTTGTCCAGGCGGTAGAGCCGGCCCGCACCGATGTTGAAGCCCAGGTAGTAGGTGCCGCGCTGGTGGGTGAGGTGCTCGCTCTCGGAGCCGGAAGCGTGCTCGTAGGTGCGTACCAGCTTGAAGGACCAGTTGTAGACGAAGATCCGGTTGGTCTTCTGCGTGCCCTTGGGGCTGGTGATGACGTAGACGTAGCTCTGGTCGCAGTCGATGCCCTGCCCGGTACCGGTCATCGCCAGCTTGGCCGACTTCGCGGTCTGCTTGAACGCGCTGTTGTACGAGTAGTACTGGTTCAGCGTGCCGCCGGCGTACCGGTTGTTGACCGCGTCGTAGCACAGACCGGTCGTTGTGTGCGGCAACAATACGGTCTTCTCGATCGCGAGCGTGCTCGGGTTGATGACCCGGACGGCCCGTCCTTGGGTGGCGCCCTGGACCGAGTCGTCGTTGGTCCACGCGGGGATCAGCAACCGCTTGGTGTCGGCGTTGTAGGCGATGTCGTTGCCGTGCCCGAGCAGATTCGTGGCGTGACCGGAGCGGATCCGGAAGGTCGCGACCTTGGTCGGCGTCGACGCGTACAGCTTGGTCTTGATCAGCTGGGTCGAGTCGTACATCTTGGTGCCGGACTTGGCGTGCTCCGACACGACGGCATACCAGTACGTCCCGTCGGTGACCCCGCCGTTCAGCGCCGTGTACTTGGCCGAGGTCGGTTTCGCGATCCCCGCCAAGGTCGGCCCACTGACCTTCGGCAAGGCCGCGCTAGCGGTCACCGTGCCCCCGATGGTAAGCGCCGCGGCGGCGCCGAGCGCAACCACCGTCCGCGCCAGCCGACCAGTTCCATACCGAGTAACCATGAAGCCCCCTTCGCTGGTGCGGTACTTCCCTGCGAAGCCGCACGTGTCCCGCACGATAAGGGCCAAGGAAGGTCAACCAGACCGATCCAAGCGCCCAGGACGAGCGCCTGTCGGCTGAAGCCCAGGTACGGTCGGGCGCTCCACGATGCCCTTGTACTCGACGAGGCACCGACGTAGGTCAGTACCTCACGCCGGACGGCCACCCGCACACGCGACCACGGACACCTCACCGCACAGGGGCCCTCGACAACCACGGGTGCCTTCGCTGAGCGGGTGACGGAGGAACCCGCGACCAAGGGCGGGTGGGAGCTCAGCGCCGTGGGAGCGACGCAGGAGCGAACCAGGCGCCGGCGTGGGCTAGTACCCCACGCCGGCGGTTAGGTCAGTTTTCTTTGGTGAGGCTGGTGCCTAGGGCTTGCCAGTCGAGGACGGGGGCGGCCAGGTCGCGGATGGTGGCCAGGAGGCCGAGGCGGGCGGCGCGGAGGTCTGGGTCCTCGGCCATGACGAGGATTTCTTCGAAGAAGGTGGTGATGGGGGCTACCAGGGGCTGGGTGGCGGTGACGAAGTCGGCCAGGTTGGTGGGGGCGGTGCCTACCTTTTGGACGGCTTCGTGGAGGGCTACCTCGGCCGGTTCGGTGAGCTTGGTGGAGTCATACGACGCGACTACATCGGCGGGGACGATGCGGCGGGCTCGCTGGAGTACTGCGACCAGGTCGGCGAACCCATCACTCAACACCTGGCGCTGGAGTTCGGCGAGGGTTTCGTCGGCGGTTGCGGGTGCCTCGGCCAACGGCAACACAGCGGCGACCTGAAGGTGGTCGTCACCGCGATCGGTCAACTGCTGCTCGTACCGCCGTACGGTGAAGTCCGCGGCGTCGGCGAGCACGGCATCGGACACCTCGATCCCCTGCGCGGTGATCTCCGAAGCAGCAGCGGCCAGACCGGTCGACAGCGTGATCGCCCGCAGCGATGGGTGTTCGCGCAGGATCGCCACCACACCAGCAGCGGCCCGACGCAAAGCGAAGGGGTCGGAGCTACCGGTCGGCTTGGCGCCGATCGCGAACAGCCCGGCCAGCAGGTCGAAGCGATCCGCCAACGCCAGCAGTGCGCCCGGCACAGAAGACGGGACGGGGTCGCCGGCGGAGCGCGGCAGCTCCATGTCGAACAAAGCCTGCGCAACGGCCTCGGTTTCGCCGCTGCGGCGGGCGTACTCGCGGGCCATCGTGCCGGCCAGGCTGGTCAGTTCGACGACCATCTGCGAGCCGAGGTCGAACTTGGCCAGCTCGGCAGCACGCTGCAGAGCCACCAGATTGTCACCCGAAAGCTCCACGACGGAGGCCAGCGACGTAGCGACGGCCGCGATCCGACGGGCGCGCTGGGCCATCGAGCCGAGCCGCTCCTCGAAGGCGAGCTTCTCCAGCCCCTGCTTCATCGCCTCGGGCGTGCTCTGCAGATCCGCCCGCCAGAAGAAGGCAGCGTCCTCATACCGAGCACGCAGCACACCTTCGTTGCCGTTCCGCACGATCGCCTCGTTGACCGAACCGTTGGCAACGGCAACGAAGTGCGGCAACAGCTCACCCGAGGCGCCACGCACCGGCAGGTACCGCTGGTGCTTGCGCATCACGGTCGTCAGGATCTCGGCGGGCAGGTCCAGGTAGTCGGCCGAGAAGTTGCCCAGGATCGGCGTCGGCTCCTCGATCAGGTTGACGATCTGGTCCAGCAACGCGGACTCGGCGACGAAGTCGATGCTGCCGTTCACCTCACGAGCGAGCAACTCCGAAGCCGAGATGATCCGCTCGCGGCGCTTGGCCGGGTCGGCCTCGATGCCGTGGATCCGCAGCAGGTCGAGGTATCCCTCGGCCGACGCGATCTCAACGGTCGGCTGGGCGGCGGTACGAAGGACGCGCGTCGTACGCCCGGCCGACAGCGACGACACCGACACCGGAACGACCTGGTCACCGAGCAGCGCGACCATCCAGCGGACCGGCCGGGTGAACGACAGCTTGGCGTCGTTCCAGCGCATGTTCTTGTCCGACCGCAGACCGCTGACGATCTCGGCCAGTACGCCGCTGAGCACCTCGGCCGCCCCACGCCCCGGGTCAGGCTTGGTCACGGCGACGTACTCGACACCGTCGACCACCAGGTCGTGCAGCTCGGAGGGTTCCACCTTCTGGCCCCGCGCGAACCCGGCAGCCGCCTTCGTAAGGTTGCCCTCGGCATCAAATGCGGCAGCCTTCTTCGGACCACGGGAAACCTTCTCCGCATCCGGCTCACTCGCCTGCACAGCGGCCACGAAAGCGACCACCCGGCGCGGCGTCGCATAAGTGGTGACCTCGCCATGCCCAAGCCGGGTCGCCGCCAGCTTCTCGGTCAGCGCGGCCTTGACGGCGGCAGCGGTCTTGGTGACCTCCGACGGCGGCATCTCCTCGGTACCGATCTCGAACAGCAGCTGCCGCGTCCCGCTCATCGTCGGGAAAGCTTCAGGCGCCGGAGCTGCGGCAGGCAATGAGGCGATGCCGAGCGGGTGCTCGAGTTCCGTACGCCGCTCCGCCCAAAGCGTGGCCACCTCGCGCGCCAGTGTCCGCATCCGGCCGAACGCCTTGGCGCGTTCCGTAGTACTGACCGCTCCGCGCGAGTCGAGCACGTTGAAGGTGTGCGAGCAACGCAGCACGTTGATGTGCGCCGGCACCGGCAGCCGCAGATCCAGCATCCGCCGGGCCTCGTTCGCGTACTCCTCGAACAGCCGCTTCTGCGATTCCACGTCCGCGTCGTCGAGGTAGTACCGGCTCATCTCGTACTCCGCCTGGCCGAACGCTTCGCCGTACGAGATGCCCGGCGCGTACGCGATGTCCTTGAAGTGCGAGACGCCCTGCAGCGCCATCATGATCCGCTCGATGCCGTAGGTGATCTCCACCGACACCGGGTCCAGCGTCATCCCGCCGGCCTGCTGGAAGTAGGTGAACTGGGTGATCTCCAGCCCGTCCAGCCACACCTCCCAGCCGAGTCCCCAGGAACCGGTCGCCGGGTTGGCCCAGTTGTCCTCGACGAACCGGACGTCGTGCGCGTCGATGTCGATGCCGAGCGCCTCGAGGCTGCTCAGGAACAGCTCCTGCGGGTTGCCCGGGTCCGGCTTGAGCACGACCTGGAACTGGGTGTGCGTCTGCAGCCGGTTCGGGTTCTCGCCGTACCGCGCGTCGTCGGGCCGGACCGACGGCTCGACGTAGGCGACCCGCCACGGCTCGGGACCGAGGACGCGCAGGATGGTCGCCGGGTTCAGCGTGCCGGCTCCCACCTCGGTGTTGAACGGCTGCACCACCATGCAACCGCGTTCGGTCCAGTACTTGGTCAGCGCGAGCAGCGCGTCCTGCATCGTGAGCACGAACAACTTCCTCAGGTTCGGTCGAGATTCGGGGGATCGAGAGCCGCAGTCTATGAGACCGCGACCGGAGTCACACCACGGATGACCCGTTGGCGGCCGGGACGCCGCACGGCAGTTGTCAGGTGATCTCGTGGAGGTGGGCTTCGACCCAGGTGCGGAGGGCGCTGAGAGGGGTGGAGACGCTGTGACCCAGGTCGGTCAGGGAGTACTCGACGCGGAGGGGGACCTCGGCGTAGATCTCGCGGTCGATGAAGCCGCTGTCCTCGAGCCGGCGCAAAGTGTTGGTCAGGACCTTCGGGCTGATGCCCTGCAGCCGGCGCTGGAGTTCGCCGAACCGGACCGGGCCGTCTTCCAGCGCACCGATCGCGAGCGCGGCCCACTTGTTCGCGAGCAGGTCGAGGACGTCGCGGCAGGGGCACTGAAGGGCGTACACATCATGCTTGTCATGCACTCCGGTCGAACAGCTGACGGTCACGGAAGGCCCTCCTGAGCTGGTCACTTTCCAGAAGATAGTAGCAGCCCTTGCGGGAAAGTACGGTCGCGCAGATAGCGTCCGGCCCCATGAGAGCCATCACGCAGAACAAGCTGGGCGGACCCGAAGTCCTGTACGTCGCCGAGGTCGAGCGACCCGAGCCGCTGCCGACCGAGGTCCTGGTCCGCGTGCATGCGGCCGGCGTCAACCCGGTCGACTACAAGACCCGCGAGGGCGGCGGTATGCAGGGCGTACTCGGTGCGCCGCCGTTCATCCTCGGCTGGGACGTGTCCGGTGTGGTCGAGGAGATCGGGTTCGGCGTACACACGCTGGAGGTCGGCGACGAGGTCTACGGCATGCCGTGGTTCCCGCGGGCGGCTTCGGCATACGCCGAGTACGTCACCGCGCCCGCCCGTCAGTTCGCGAAGAAGCCTGCCAACCTCAGCCATGCCGAAGCAGCTGCCCTTCCGCTGGCCGGGTTGACGGCGTGGCAGATCCTCACCGCCGCGGCGGATCTTCAGCACGGCCAGCGAGTACTGATCCACGCGGCCGGTGGCGGCGTCGGGCACCTGGCGGTTCAGTTCGCGAAGAACCTTGGCGCGTACGTGATCGGGACGGCAAGTAAGGCGAAACACGATTGGCTGCTGTCGCTCGGCGCCGACGAGGTGATCGACTACCAGACGACGGCGGTCGAGACGGCGACCGGCGACCTCGATCTGGTGGTCGACCTGATCGGTAGCGAGACCACGGTCGACCAGTCGATCAAGGTGCTCAAGCCGGGTGGACTGCTGGTCGCAGTACCATCCGGTACTTCACCTGAACTGCTCGCCAAGGCTGCGGCGGCCGGCGTGCGGGTGCGGCCGTTCCTGGTCGAGCCGGACGGACATGCGCTCGGCGAGATCGCGGTGCTGGTCGAGCACGGCGAAGTACAGGTAGAGGTCGAGGAGACCTTCCCGCTGGCCGAGGCCGCTGAGGCTCATCGGCGGATGGCGACCGGACGGACGCAGGGCAAGCTCGTACTCGATGTCAGCGTCTGACTGAGCTTTCAGGTTCTGGGAGCCAGGCGCCGTCAGGGATGACGAGCCAGTCGTCGATGGCGAGTTCGTCGATGGCTGCAATGAGGGCGTCCAGCGCGGGATGGGCCAAGTCTGCTCGCCAGACCATCGACCAGGGGTAGAGGATCACCGGGTCGATGACAGGGCGCAGTACCGCGCCCGGGACCGGCGGTTGGGTGCTCATCGTCAGGATCGGGGAGCTCCGGTCGCGGATGTGCTGCGCCAACTCGTCGGCGCCACCCTCGACGTGCGGATGCGCGAGCGTCCGGTCGACACCCCAGGGCGCGAGCACCTGCAGGATCGCGTGATCCCAGGCCGGGGTGGCGTGATTCCCTGCCCGGTAACACAATCCGGTCCCCTTCAGGTCCTGCAGCGAGATCTCGGCCGAGTCGGCGAGCGGGTCGCCTTCGGGCAGCAGGACGGCCAGCGGTTCGTACCGTACGACGCGTTGACGCAGACCTTCGGCCCGCCCGGGATGCCGGCCGAAGGTCACGTCGAGACGGTCGGCCAGCACCAGCGGTACGGCGGCCTCGGTGCCGGTGTGGAAGCGGACGAAGAACTCCAACTCGGGAGCGATCCGGCGCGCGGCCGCGAGTACGAGCGTGGGTGTCAGGCCAGGACCAACCACGTCGACCGTCATCGACGGGGCGAAGCCGCGCAACTCGTGCACGGTGAGGTCGTGCAGGCTGATCAGCTCGCGGGCCCTGACGAGCAGCTTCTGACCTGACGGCGTCAGCTCGACCCGGCGGGTGGTCCGATCGAAGAGCCGCGCCCCGAGGCGGTCCTCCAGCCGGCGGATGTCGCGGCTGAGCGCCTGCTGCGCGATGAAGAGCCGCTGCGCCGCGCGGCTGAAGTGCAGTTCCTCCGCCACGACGACGAAGTACCGCAGCAGCCGGATCTCCAGATCGTCGGGCACTCGTTCTTATTAACACACCAGGCGTGTCAATCACCGGTCAACAGGTGTTGGAGTCCGGAGCACGGTCTCCCGCATGGTCGAGCCATGACAACACAGACCGCTTTGACCCTCGATGTCGACGATGCTCGCCTGTACTACGAATTGCGCGGCAGCGGGCCGCTCGTGGTGCTCGTCGGGGCTCCGATGGACGCCGACTCCTTCGCGCCACTGGCCGAGCTGCTGGCCACGGACCACACGGTGCTGACGACCGACCCGCGCGGGATCAACCGCAGCCCGCTCGACAACCCCGATCAGGACTCGACTCCGGCGCAACGGGCTGCTGACCTGGCCGCACTGATCACCCACGTCGGCGCCGGGCCTGCCGTCGCGCTGGGGTCGAGCGGTGGGGCGGTCAGTGTGCTGACGCTGGCTGAGCTCTTCCCGGATGCGGTCAGCACGGTGATTGCCCACGAGCCGCCGCTGCTGAACCTGCTCGACGACCGGGTCGAGCAGCTCGGGCTGTCCGAAGAGCTGCGGGCGACCTATCTGTCGGGGGACGTGATCGGCGCGTGGGAGAAGTTCTTCGCGCAGGCGAACATCATGGTGCCGCCGGGGGCGATCGAGGGGATGTTCGGCGGTGAGCGCGATCCGCAGTCGGTGACGGACGAGCGGTTCTGGTTCGGGCACGAGCTGGGGCCGAGCGTCGGTTGGGAGCCTGACGTGGACGCTCTGCGAGACGGACCGGTCCGGATCGTGGTCGGGATCGGGGTGGAGTCGAGTGGTCAACTCTGTGAGCGCACCTCGACGGCGCTCGCGGCCGGTTTGGGGGCCGAACCCACCCGGTTTCCGGGCGGGCATACCGGCTTCACCGATGACCCGGCGGCCTTCGAGCCGGTACTTCGGGCGGTACTCGCGAAGGGGTGAGGCGGGGCTGGCCGAAGTACCGGAGCGACCAGAGGGTGAACTGTTGCGAGGCGGCCTACGGTGCTGTGGACGGACGGGGCAGACTAGGAGCTAGCCGGCCGGGGTACGGGTGGGCACGGAAGTGTCCGCTTGACCTCAACACTGGTTGAAGTCTCAAGGTAGAGCCACCGGCCCTCCTGGGCCCTGACGAAGGAGCAGAGTTGACTACGAAGTACACGCTTCCGGACCTCGGCTACGACTACGGCGCGCTGGCGCCGCACATCGCGGGCGAGATCATGGAGCTGCACCACTCCAAGCACCACCAGACCTACGTCAACGGCCTGAACGACACCCTGGAGAAGCTGGCCGCGGCCCGCGAGAGCGGTGACTTCGGTTCGATCGTCGGGCTGGAGAAGACGCTCGCCTTCAACCTCGGCGGTCACGTCAACCACTCGATCTTCTGGAAGAACCTCTCCCCGGACGGCGGCGACAAGCCGGACGGCGAGCTGGCTGCCGCGCTGGACGAGTCGTTCGGCTCGTTCGACGCCTTCCAGGCCCACTTCACCGCTGCCGCGACCACCATCCAGGGGTCCGGCTGGGCCATCCTCGGCTGGGACGCGCTGCAGGGCCAGCTGCTGATCCACCAGCTGTACGACCAGCAGGGCAACCTGCCCGCCGGGCAGATCCCGATCGTCATGCTGGACATGTGGGAGCACGCCTTCTACCTGCAGTACAAGAACGTGAAGCCGGACTACGTCAAGGCCTGGTGGAACGTCGTCAACTGGGCCGACGCCCAGGCCCGCTTCGACGCGGCCCGCACCAACGCCGGCGGCCTCATCACCGTCGCCTGACCCACACCTGACAGTCCGAAGAACCCCGGCCCGCCGGCGGTTCTTCGGACATCGGGCGCCCTACCGCCCCTCGCGCATCGGCGTCCTGCACCGCCCTCGCACGTCGGCCGCCCTGCACCACCCCATAAGGCGGCCTTGCGCCACTCCCCCTTCTGGTGGCGAGGTGGCGCCCAGCGCCACGAGCCCGTCGTCGTCAGCGCTGGCCTCGGCCCGAGGCCAGCCGTTCGACTGCTTTGACGATGCGGTTGGCGCGGGTTTCCGGTTTCTTGGCTTCTTCGACGCCGAGGACGAACCAGCTGCGCTGGCTGTACGACAAACCGTCGAAAAACCTCCGTGCCTTGGGATCAGCATCCAGAGCGGCGGCAAAATCTGCCGGTACTTCGACCTCGCGCGGCCGGTCGTCGAGCACCAGCTCCACCTCGTGTTCCTCACCCCCGGCCACCCCAGCCGCCTCGCGGTGCTTGGCGCTCAGCGCGACCATGTACCGCCCACCCATCACCGCCACCGTGTTGCGGTAGGTGTACCCGTTCAGCGTGACCACCACCGGCGGCTTCTTCCCGCGACCAAGCGCCTCGATCACCTCCGCCGGCACCTCGATCCCGGTCACCGTCGTCCCGGCGATCCTCGTCGTGAACTTCACCTCAACCCCCGAAGAACTCGGTCAGTACCGGTGCGATCGCCGATGCCTTGATCATGTGGTTCTGTCCCGGGATCTCCCGATGGGCGGCTCCCGGTATCGCGTCCGCGACCGCCTTGACCGACGCCCGCATCCACGCGGGGCTCTTCCCGCCGCCCACCACCAGCACGGGCAGCTCCACACCCGCCCACTGCGACGCGTCGAGCGGCTTCCCGAACGCATTCTCGCCGACCACCGCAGCGTCGTACGAGAGCGTATGGGCGACCGCCTTCAACTCCTTCCACGCCGGCATCAGCTTCATCAGCGTGACGACGAAACCGGGCAGCCCGATCCCCTTCGTCATGAAGTACCTGATCGCCTCCCCCGGCCGATCCGACAGCGCCTGCAGGTCAGCAACCCAGGTCAGCGGGACCGCCTTCCGGCTGTCGTCGATCACGTACGGCGCCTCGAACACCACCAGCTTGCTGATCGGCACCCCCGCGGCGGCAGCCCGCAACGCGAGCGCCGCCCCCGACGAGGATCCGTACACATAAGCCGACCCGCCCGCCGCCTCGATCACCGAGGCTAGGTCCTCGATCTCCCGCTCCACCTCGTACTCCGGTGCGTCGCCGCTGTCACCCCGCCCGCGCCGGTCGTAGTGGTAGACCGTGAACTCGCCGGCCAGCAACTTGGCCAGCTCCGGCATCGGCCCTTGCGCGCGACTGCACAGCGCACCGTCGACCAGGATCACCACCGGACCATCACCGGCCCGGTCGTAGGCGATCGTGGTTCCGTCCTTCGAGACCGTGGTGTTCATGACCAGAACTCCTTCAACGCGGGAGCCAGTATCGCGGGGTCGACGTTGTGCTGCTGCTCAGCCAGTACTACGTGACTGCCATCTTGCAGCAGCTCCGCCACCGCCTTGTTGCTCTCGGCCATCCACGGCCAGGCGACTCCCCCGGTCAGCACCCGGGTCGGCTGGTGAATTGCCTTGATCGCCTGGGTCGGTACCGAATAGTCGCCCATCACCGTCGCGTCGTACGCGAGCGTGTGCGCGATCGCCTCCTGCGCCGGCCACCACGGCGAGGCCTTCGCCTGCGCCACGAACTCGGCGGGCATCCCGACCACCTCAGCCATGAAGTACTCCGCCGCCTTGTCCCGCCGGCCCTCCGCGACGAACCCGCGGTAGATCGACGCGGTGTCAGCCGGCGGACGGCCTTCGGCGCCTTCGAGGAAGTACGGCGGCTCCCACAGCGCCAGCTTGTTCACCGGCCGGCCCGCTGCGGTCGCGAGCAGAGCCAGTGCGGCGCCCGACGACGTGCCATAGAGGTGGGCCGAGCCACCCGCCTCGGCGAAGATCGCGTCGAGGTCCTCGAACTCGCGCTCGATCGCGTAGACCTCGGCGTCACCGCTGTCGCCGCGACCCCGGCGGTCGTAGTTGTAGACGGTGTAGCTCTGCGCCAGCAACGCGGCCAGCGGCGCGTTCGACATCCGGTCCACCGACCCACCACAGACCAGAATGACGGCGGGCCCGTCGCCGAGGCGGTCGTACGCGATCGGGGTGCCGTCGGCCGAGATGACTTTCTGCATGATGTGCTCCTTCACAACGGCCGATGCCTCTCATCTGGCCTCACCGCTGCGTCGATCGACCACCCACCAAATCGACACCTACCCCAAAAGATTTCTGAGACGGTCGGAACGCGGGGTTGGGGTGGGGTGTTTAGGCCCCCCGTGCTCGCATGTCGAGCTGGACTCTTGAGCCCACCCAAACCACTCGGGCGGCCACGCGATGGGTACCTGGACCACGTAGGCAGTTGGTCGCGGCCCTGCGATGCGGCAACTCGTTGCTGCCAACGCAGGGCTTGGGCGTGGGTGTCTAAGCCCCACCCGTGCTCGCATGTCGAGCTGGGGCCTTGAGCCCACCCAAACCACTCGGGCGGCGACGCCATGGGTACCTGGAACGCGTGGCCAATTGGTCGCGGGCCTGCGATGCGGCAACTCGTTGCTGCCATGCCCGGGATGGCGGTTTGGGAGAGCTGACCGGAAAGAATCTGTCACCTGGCGACGAGAAGTTTCCGCTCAAACACCATCGCTTGATCCGGCAACCCGCCACCAGCGAGAGCTATCTGGCTGTGGTTCGGGTTGGCGCAAGGCGTTGATCCAACCAGTGGGTTTGCGGTGGCCTATGACTGGCCGGACCGAGTCAACCGGTGGACGGCACCAACCGCCAGCGCTGGACGAGTCCCGCGGGCTGGACGGCGCACCGCAAGTGGTTCGGGCGGGCACAACACTCCGGCGCGACGAGCGAGTCGGGGTGGGGCCTATACGCCGGCCCGGGCGTGAGTCAGCCGTTCGACGACGTCAGCGTCAAGTCGAGTCCCATTGGCCAGACCGTGCACCGCAGGTGATTCGGGCGGGCACAACACTCCGGCCCGACGAGCGAGTCGGGGTGGGGGCTTAACAGTTTGCGGCGCGGTCCAATAGGAAGGTTCGTTCGCGCTCGTTGCGGGTGAGACTGGCTGCCTTCTCGAATTCGGCTCGGGCCTCGTCGAGGCGGCCGAGTTTGAAGAGCAGGTCGCCTCGGACGCTCGGCAGCAGGTGGTAGTCCTTCAGCGACGGTTCGTCGGCCAGCGCGTCGACGGCCGTCAGTCCGCGCTCGGGACCGAAGGCCATCGAGATCGCGACTGCCCGGTTGAGCTCGACCACGGGTGACGGGGTGACTTGTGCGAGTACGGCGTACAGGCCTGTGATTCGGGCCCAGTCGGTGTCGTCGGCCTCGGCGGCGCGGGCGTGGCAGGCGGCGATGGCTGCCTGGAGCAGGTACGGGCCAGGGGTGCCTTCGAGGTTCCAGGCGCGGTCGATGCTCTCGAGTCCGCGGCGGATGAGCAGGCGGTCCCAGCGGCGGCGGTCCTGGTCGAGCAGCAGGACCGGCTCGCCGTTGGGGCCGACGCGGGCGTTGGCGCGCGACGCCTGGATCTCCATCAGCGCGACCAGACCGTGTACTTCCGGCTCGGCCGGCATCAGCTCGGCGAGCAACCGGCCGAGGCGGAGCGCCTCGTTGCACAGCGACGGCCGCATCCAGTCGTCTCCGGCGGTGGCGGAGTAGCCCTCGTTGTAGATCAGGTAGATGACTTCCAGTACCGACGAGAGCCGGTCGATCAGGTCCTGACCGGTCGGTACCTCGAACTCGACCTCCGCCTTGGCCAGATTGCGCTTTGCCCGGACGATGCGCTGCGCGATGGTCGCCTCGGGCGCGAGGAACGCGCGCGCGATCTCGTCGGTCTTCAACCCGCCGAGCAACCGCAGCGTGAGCGAGACGCGCGCGTCGGTCGTCAGCACCGGGTGACATGCGGTGAACACCAGCCGCAGCAGATCGTCCTCGATGGTGTCCTCGAGGATCGCCTCGACATCGTCCTCGACGCTGTCCCCGTCGATCTCGAGCTCATGCCCCAGCTCGGCGAGCTTGCGCTGGTACGTCTCCTTGCGCCGGATCAGGTCGATGGCCCGCCGCTTGGCGATCGCCATCAGCCAGGCACCCGGATTGTTCGGTACGCCGGACTCCGGCCACTGCTCCAGCGCCGCGACCAGCGCGTCCTGCGCGAGCTCCTCGGCCAGCCCGACATCCCGCACGATCCGCGCCACCCCGGCAATGATCCGAGCCGACTCGATCCGCCAGACCGCGTCGATCGCCCCGTGCGTCTCAGTCACCGTCACCCACCCGATAGAACCCCATCCCGGGTCCAACAGCAAGAAACTCGGGGTGGGGGGGCCCCCCCCCCGGGGGGGGCCCCCCCCGGGGGGGGGGGGGGGGGCGCGGCGGGGGGGGGGGGCCCCCCCCCGGGTTGTTTAACCACCAAACGTTGGGGGGGTGCCCGCCCC
>NZ_JBITDB010000010.1:0-236421 GCF_044453825.1 Kribbella sp. NPDC051620 | reverse complement strand
TGGAAGTTAAGCCTGACAGCGCCGATGGTACTGCGACCGGTAGGTCGTGGGAGAGTAGGACGTCGCCGGACATTCACACTGTTAAGGGCCACCCACACCGGGTGGCCCTTAATGTTTGTGCCTGTACTTTTGTCTGAGCGCCGTTTTCACCTCGTACGACCGATAGGAGTCACCGTGGCTACGCCACCTCGCAACCCCCGCTCTGGTCCGGGCGATCGCTCCGGCCGTGGTTCGTCCGGCGGATCGGGTCGTGCCGGCGGCGGAAACCCCGGCGGCCGCTCAGGCGGCTCCAGCTCCGCCCCCCGCGGCGGCTCCACCGGCGGCCCCCGCGGCGCCTCATCCGGCGGTCCCCGCGGCGGCAGCTCGTCAGGAGCCCCCCGCGGCGGCTCAGCCGGCGCCCCTCGCGGTGGCTCCTCCTCCGGCGGCCCCCGTGGCAGTTCTGGCGGCGGGTACGGCGGCAGCTCTTCCGGTGGTTCCCGTGGCGGTTCCGGCGGTGGCTACGGCGGTAGTTCCTCTGGTAGTTCGTACGGGGGTAGTTCCTCGGGCGGCTCGCGTGGCGGGTCGGGCGGCTCCTATGGGGGCGGCTCCGGTGGTTCTCGAGGCGGTGCTTCGGGTGGGTCTTGGAGTGCTTCTGGTGGCGGGCGTGGTGCGCCGCGTACCGGTGGGGCACGGCGGGACGACAAGCCGGCTCCGAAGCGGAACACGCGCTGGGACGACAAGGGCGATCCGGGACGCGACCCGTTCAAGGGACAGCTGTCTGACGACCGCGGCCCGCGTCGCGACGACCGTGGCGCGCCCCGACGTGACGACCGTTCCGCTCTCGGCTCCGACGGCCGCTCCGCCCCGCGCGGCGGCGACCGCGCCGGCTCCGGCCGCGACGACCGTGGCGGCTACAACCGCGATGACCGTTCCGCCCCGCGACGCGATGACCGCGGTGGATACAGCCGCGACGAGCGCAGCGCTCCCCAGCGCGACGACCGTGGCGGGTACAACCGCGACGAGCGCAGCGCGCCCCAGCGAGACGACCGCGGTGGTTACAACCGTGATGATCGGTCCGCGCCGCGTGGGGACAACCGTGGCGGGTACAACCGCGATGACCGCGCTGGCGCTGGCCGCGACGACCGTGGTGGGTACAGCCGGGACGACCGGTCTGGATCTCGTGCGGACGACCGTGGCGGTTACAACCGTGATGACCGTTCGGCTTCGCGTGGGGACAGCCGTGGTGGGGCTGACCGTGGGGCGCCTCGTGAGGACCGTGGTGGGTACGGCCGCGATGAGCGTTCGGCGCCGCGTCGGGATGAGCGGGGTGGGTACAGCCGGGATGAGCGCAGTGCGCCTCGGCGGGACGAGCGTGGTGGACGCGATGAGCGTCCTGCGCCTCGTCGGGACGACCGTGGTGGGTATCAGGGCGGGGCTCGGTCTGGGCCTCCTCGGGATGGACGACCGACCGGCTTCAAGGGTGGCGCTCGGACTGGGCCGCGGAGTGATGACCGGACGGGGTCTGTGCCGCGTCGGGACGAGCGGACCGGCTACCAGGATGCGGCTCCGCGGAATGATCGTGGACCGCGTCGGGACGACCGCAACGGGCCTCGCCGCGAAGAGCGTGGAGGCCGTGGCCGGACCGATCGTGAGCGTGGCGGTCGGGGTGTCGGGCGTGAGGACGAGGAGAGGGTCGGCCCGCGGAAGGACGATCCCGTCATTCCGGCAGGGATCACCGGTGCGGAGCTCGACAAGGGGATGAAGGCCGAGCTTCGGTCATTGCCGCGTAGCCTCGCGGACCTGGTCGCACAGCACCTGGTGGCGTCCGGCCGGTTCCTGGAAGACGACCCGGATCTCGCCTACCTGCACGCCAAGACCGCTCGACGGCTGGCGGCGCGGCTGGGCGGAGTACGGGAGGCTGTGGCGATCACGGCGTACCTGTCCGAGCACTACGCGGAGGCGCTGACCGAGTTCCGTGCGGTGCGACGGATGACCGGCAACCACGAGGTGCTGCCGGCGATGGCCGACTGCGAGCGTGCGCTCGGCCACCCGGAGAAGGCGCTGGCCTTGTCGCAGGAGAAGGTCGTGCTGACGCTGGAGGAGGGTTCGCAGATCGAGATGCTGATCGTGGCGGCCGGAGCCCGGCGTGACATGGGCCAGACGGCTGCGGCGATCCAGGTCCTCGAGATCCCCGAACTGACCAAGCGCACGCGCGCCGAGTGGCTGCCGCGGCTGCGGTACGCGTACGCCGACGCGCTGGCCGAGGCAGGTCGTACGGAGGAAGCCCTCACCTGGTTCCACCGCGCCGCCGGCTCCGACCAGGACGGCTCCACCGGAGCCGCCGAACGCGCCGCCGAACTGGAAGGCCTCACCTTCACCGACCTCGACGAGGGCGACGAAGACGACGTCATCATCGAGGTCTTCGACGACGAGACCGCCGACTCCGCCGACACGGACGACTCCGACGAAGAAAACGAGACGGACGACGACCTCGAGTCCGACGCCGACGAGACCGACGACCTCGACTCGGACGTCGCGGACGAAGACGACGACTCGGCCGACTCCGAGGCCGAGGCCGACGACGCCGACCGTGACGGTGACGCCGCGCCCGACAGCGACGACTCCGAAGCCGACACGGACGACGAAGACGCCAACCTAGGGTCCGACGAAGACGACGACCTCGACGAGGACGACGCCGACCGTGACGGTGACGAGGACGACGTCGATGAGGACGACTCGGACGGCGGCCTCGACTCGGACGATGACTCCGACGACGAAGACTCCGACGCGGCCGACTCGGAGGACGACGACGCCGACGCGGCCGACTCCGATGACTCGGACGAGGTCGACGACGATTCCGGCGCGGATGCCGATGAGTCCGCTGGTGATGAGCCTGCGGATGACGAGGCTGATGGCGGGAAGGCCGGCGAGAAGTCGGCGGAGTAAGTAGCTGGATCTAGTTGGTGAACGGCCCGGGTGGGCGGTGGAGGAATCCGCTGCCCACCCGGGCCGTCGTCATCCCCAGTCCGCAGTCCCCAGCACCGGGTACCGGGTTCCGGGTACCGGATCCAGCCGGCGTCATCGCGGACCTTGGGCACCCACTCGCCATCTGAAGGCGGGAGGGGCAACTGCGTCGTGCTCAAGGTGGGCTCTGGGGTTGCGCTTTGGGCACCGGCCAGCCACGCAAACGCCGGGCCGGTGGCTGGTCGGTGCCCAAAGTGGGCGGAACCGACAGCAGCCCGCCAGCGGCGCGACGAATCGGAGTACGTCCGGCGGTCCCCGGCTGGCGGTACTGCCGCCGGTAGCGGAGGTGGTGGATGTGTGGCGCTGGCGCCTGCCTGGTGGCTGGCATTCCGGGCGTGGGCACGCCAGAAGTACCTGGCACGCGACCCCGGCTGGGCGCGCGCTGCCCCCACACGCGTGGTCCGCGCCTGCGGGGCCAAGGTCGCGGTCCCGGTCGCGGTCCCGGTCGCGGTCCCGGGCGAGGTCGCGGTCGCGGTCGCGGTCCCGGTCGCGGTCCCGGGCGAGGTCGCGGTCCCGGGCGCGATGGCGGTCGCGGGTGCGATGGCGGCGGTGCTGGTGGTGGCGGGGTGACTTTGTGCTTGGTGTGAGTGTTTGGGATGGCGGAATGCTCAGGTGGAGCACGAGGTGTTGGGTGCGGGGTCGTGGGGCGCGGTTCGTCGGCGTGGCGGAGCGTGGGGGATGGGGGCCGATCAGAATGGGGCGATGACAGCCGATTCGCAAGCAGGTACGGCAAGCTCCGGTGCGGTGAGCTCTGATGGTGCGATGGCCGGTGCGGTGAACAGTGCGGTGAACGGTGCGGCGGCAGCGGGTCCGTCGGTTGCTGGGTCGGTGTCCGAGACGGGAATGCATTCGTCGAGTGGTGGGGGTGTGGTGGGTTCTTCGGTAGTGGGGGATGGCGGGGGATTGTTGGTGGGGGAGTTGGTGGGGCGAGCCCTGGCGAAAGGGGCGCGGCGGTTGGGGAAGGCTGTGGGGATGGTGGGGCGGGGGGAGGAGGATGCGATTCATCAGGTGCGGGTGAGTTGCCGGCGGTTGCGGAGTGATTTGAAGTTGTTCCGGAAGGTGATCGCGGGGGAGTGGGGGGAGCGGTTGCGGGGCGAGTTGGCTTGGTTGGCCAATAGTTGTGGGGAGGCTCGGGATCTCGAGGTGATCGCGGAACTGGTACGCGAGGGGTCGACCAGCGAGGATGACGCGGAGCATGTGGCGACGATTCTGGGGACGTTGACGACCGGGTTGGAGCGGGCGGCCGCGCAGTCGGCTGAGGTGGTACTGGGGGAGCGGGCCGCCTTGCTGGTAAGGGAATTGAAGGTGGTTGCCGCCGCGCCCGAGCTCAGCGCACTGGCTGAGAAGACGAGCGCCGAGTTGCTGCCGAAGCTGCTCGAATCGGCTCGGCGGAAGTTCGACCAGTCGGCCGAGTTGCTGAAGCCGTGGTCGCCGGATGACGACTGGCACGAGGTGCGGTTGCTGGCCAAGCGGGTCCGGTACGCGGCTGACACGAGTGCGTCGGTGCTCGGTGATGAGGCGCGCGACATCGCAGTACAGGCGGCTAGGTACCAGGAGTTGTTAGGTCAGCATCAGGACCACTGTGCGGCGGCCGACGCATTGACGAAGCTCGCAGGGGAGGCGGCTGCTCAGAGCGACGTGGAGCTGTCCTTCACGCTCGGCAGGTTGACCGAGCGACACCGGGCAGCGCGCAAGCCGCTCCGCGAGGAGTTCCTCAACCAGTACCACCGGCCCTGAAGTACTAGCTGAGCATCCGGAACAGCAGTCCCACGCGCGGCTTAGGGCCGAACGAGGTCGCCTTCTGTGGCAGTACGACGCCGCGCGCGGCTGAGCGGAGTACCTGGTCCATCCGGGGCGCCACAAGCTCCACAGCGGCCTGCTGCGGCCCAGCGAGGGCTACTGCGTCCGCCAGCGCGTGGTGGAAGGTGATCTCGTCCACAGGTACTCCCCAGGCCGGCAGCAGCTCCTTGTGCAGCAGAGCGACCGTAGGAGTCACCTGCCCCTCGGTGGACTGCAGCGTCACCCAGGACGTCCCGTCAGTGATCGCTATGCGGTCCGGCACGCCCTCCACCCGACCAGGCAGCACCTGCCAACCACTCGGCGTACGGGAAGACACCAGGTCCAGGGTTAGCCCCGGTACGACGCGGTGGATCGGGTCAAGCGTCAGCGGGTGCCGGTCGTTGTCGACCAGCATGGCGAGGCCGACGTCGGTGCCGTCGCGGTCGGGTTCGCGCCGGTTGCGTTCCAGGTACGCCGCATAGCGGTGGTGGCCGTCCGCGATCAGGGCCTCGTGCGTCGCCAGCTCGTCGGCGATCTTGGCCAGTACGACGGGGTCGTCGATCCGCCAGATCCGGTGATGTGCGCCGTTCTCGGTGTCGGCGACCAGCCACGGTTCGCCCGAGCGAGCGTCGTCGACGGCGTCACTGGCTGCCCCGCCACCGCCGTACGCGAGCAGGATCGGCTCCAGATCGGCGTCCGTCGCCTCCATCAGCTCGAACCGGTCGTCGACCCACTGCGGCATCACGTCCTCGTGCGGCAGTACCACCCGGCGGGCCGGATCGAGCGCGAGCGAGCCGACCAGCCCGCACAGTACGGCGCCCTGGAACTGCTGCTCGTAGACGTAGAGAGCGGGCCGGTGGTCCTGGATCACCACGCCCTCGCGCTGCCAGGTGGACAGCCTCCGTGCGGGCTCGTCGTACCGGCCGGGGCCGAGGTCGGGATCGCGTGGAAGGATGAGCCTCACCATGTTGTGGAGATCAGAGTCAGTCAGCCGCCGGACGATGGCGGGTTCCAGTACGTCGTACGGCGGTGAGGTCACCGCGCCGAGCGCGCTCACCTTGCCCGCGACGAACCGCCAGGCCCGCAGCGGGTCGAGCCGCAGGACGTTCGCGGACGCTTCTGACATGGCCGTGATCGTACGGGGGGAAGCATGACCAGGACACAGGAATCGCCCGCCCCACTGTCGGCTTGTGACGAACCGCTCGCCGGCCGGTACGACGTTGCGCTCCTCGATCTCGACGGGGTGGTCTACGTAGGCCCGGACCCGGTACCGGACGCGCCGGACAACCTGCGCAAAGCGGCCGCGGAGGGTATGCGGATCGGGTACATCACCAACAACGCCAGCCGCCCGGCCTCCGTGGTCGCCGAGCACCTGGCGTCGTTCGGGCTGGACGTGATCGGCGAGGACGTCGTCACCTCGGCGCAGGCAGCGGCGAAGCTGATCGCGAAGGAGTTCCCGAAGGGGTCGCCGGTGCTCGTGGTCGGTGGTGAAGGGCTGATCGCGGCGCTGGAGGAGTATGAGCTGCGGCCGGTCCGGAGCAGCGACGCGAAGCCGGTGGCCGTCGTACAGGGCTTTCATCCCGATGTGAACTGGGTGATGCTGGCGGACGGCGCGCACGCGATCAACGAGGGCGCCAAGTGGTACGCGACGAACCTCGACCTGACGATTCCGACCGCGGGTGGGAAGGCGCCGGGCAACGGGACGCTGGTCCAGGCGGTACGGGCGGCTGTCGAGGTGGATCCGATCGTGGCCGGCAAGCCGGAGGCGCCGCTGCTGGAGACGAGTATCGAGCGGTTGAAGGCCGAGCGGCCGTTGATGATCGGCGATCGGCTGGACTCCGACATCGCAGGGGCGCACAACGTCGGGATCGCGAGCCTTTGGGTGGCGACCGGCGTACATGATGCCTATGACCTCGCGGCGGCGCCGAAGAACGAGCGGCCGACGTACATCGGGGCAGGGCTGGGTGCGTTGCGGGAGAAGCATCCTGGCGTGAAGGTCGACGGCGCGAAGCACAGCTGCGAAGGCTGGACGGCTTCGGTTGTTGACGGCGCAGTGGCTGTGACGGGTGAGGGCAAGCCGTACGACGGGCTGCGGGCGATCCTGTCGGCGACCTGGGCGGCGGTGGATGCCCCGGCCAAGCCGGTTGCGAAGACGGCGGCCAAGAGCGCCGCGCGGGGGCGGCGGCCGCTGCCGAAGCCTGCGCCGGAGCTGGGGTCGATCAAGATCGGCGAGGCGCTGCACCGGGTCGGTCTGGACAAGTAACGCCTGGTATGGGCGTAGCTGGGCTGGTATTGCGGGCGTGGCGCGATACCGTGGCTGGCAACTGAGCCTGACCGGGCTACGGCGCCAGGACAGAATCAAGTGCGGAGGTTTCTCATGGTGATGGATGCATTGCGCGGCTACGTACAGCTGGCGAACGGTCTGACCGAGGTGACGAAGCAGCGTGCGCAGCAGGCCGCGAAGGCGCTGTTGCAGCAGACCGGCGCGGACGCGCTGACGGCCGGCGTGACCACCAAGGTGAGCGACCTGGCCGAGGAGATCGTTGCTACCAGCAAGAGCAATCGCCAGCTGCTGCAGGCGATCGTCGCCAACGAGGTCGAGGGCGCGGTCGCGCGGCTCGGGTTCGTACGGTCCGAAGAGGTCGCCGCGCTGACTCGGCGGGTCGACGGGCTGGAGCGCGAGCTGGCCGAGGCGAACGACGCGCTGGTTGCCGCTACTGCTGCTGCGTCGGCTCCTGCGCCCGCCTCGTCGGCGTCGACCTCCGCGTCCACCTCGGCGGCTGCTGGGGCTGGGCCGGCGGCGAAGAAGGCCGCGGTGAAGACGCCGCCGGTGAAGAAGACGGCGGGCTCGGCCAAGACGGCCGCGAAGACCGCTGCGGTCAAGCAGGCGGCGGTCAAGAAGGCGGCGGCGAAGAAGACGTCGGCGGCGAAGACGGCCAAGAAGGCCCCGGCGAAGAAGGCGTGACGTGACCGACCACCCCGGCGAGCAGTTCCCCCCGGCAGTCGACCCCGACGTCGAGCCCGGCTACGACGCCGAGCCCGAGGAGCAGTCCCACCCCGACTACGACGCCGAGAACGCACCGGAGTCACGCAGTACCTGGGTAAACCCAACGCTGCAGGGCCGCCCGCACACAGACCCCCTCCTAGCCGGCTTCACCGTCTACGGCGACCCAACCCCCGAGCCCGACCCGGACCCGGTGGAAGACACCGAGCAAGCCTTCGAGGCCTCGCTGGAGCAACCCACCCAGCACTCCTACGTGGACGACGGCCCAGAAGACTCATACGACCCGGAACCGGACGCGGTGTCTGAGGAGCCAGCTCCCCGCCCCGGGGTGCCGGGGCAAGGATTCCCCCGGCCTACTTCGCCCTTACCAGGGCAAGGGGCCACCGGGCCCGCCCTGCCTGTACCTGGGCAAGGGGCCGCCGCGCCTGCTTCGGCTGCGCCAGCAGTACCCGGTGCTGCTGCTTCGGTGCCGGCCGCCTCGCCTGCCCAGGCTTTCCCGCGACCGGCCACACCCTCACCTAACGAGGGTTACCCGCGACCGGCCGCGCCTTCGTCTGGCGTGACTTTGTCGGGGCCGGATGCGGTGTCTGAGCAGCCTGGTCCCCGTCCTGGGGTGCCTGGGCAAGGGTCGCCAGCAGCACGCGGTGCTGCTGAGTCGGTGCCGGCGCCCTCGCCTGGCGAGGGTTTCCCGCGACCGGCCGCGCCTTCGCCTGGCTCGGGTTTGTCGGGGCCGGATGCGGGGAGTGGGCAGCCTGGTCCCCGTCCGGGGGTGCCCGGGCAAGGGTTTGCTCGGCCTGCCTCGCCTGTACCTGGGCAAGGGTCCGACGGGCCTGCCTCGCCTGGGCCGGGGCAGCCTGGTCCTCGTCCGGGGGTGCCTGGGCAAGGGTTTCCTCGGTCTTCCGCGTCGGCGGCTGTAGTACAGGCGGCTGGGGAAGATGAGGTGCATCCGTTGGTTGAGGATGTGGTTGAGCGGTTGGAGGGGTTGGGGGAGTTGGCGGTGGGGGAGCATGCGGAGGTTTATGCGGAGCTGCATGAGCGGCTGCAGGCTGCTTTGGTGGAGGCGGACGCCGAGCATGGCGACCGGAGTTGAGTGACCGCGGGGACCGATGGCTAAAGGGGTGAAGCGCTCCCGGCTGGATGCTGAGCTGGTGCGGCGTGGGCTGGCTCGGTCGCGGGAGCAGGCCAGTGAGTTGGTGCTGGCGGGGAAGGTGAAGGTCGCGGGGACGGTGGCGACCAAGCCGGCGACCGGCGTTGGCGCGGACGCGGCGATCCTGGTCGACACGTCCGAGACGGATGACCCCGGGTATGCGAGTCGCGGCGCGCACAAGCTGGTCGGGGCGTTGGAGGCCTTCAGCGAGATACAGGTGAAGGATCGGCGGTGCCTCGACGCGGGTGCATCCACCGGCGGCTTCACCGACATACTGCTCAGGAACGGCGCGGCGAGCGTGATCGCCGTCGACGTCGGCTACGGGCAGCTCGTCTGGGCCCTGCAGACCGACGAGCGCGTCACCGTGATGGACCGCACCAACGTCCGCACGCTCACCCTCGAAGACATCGGCGGCGACCCGGTCGATCTGGTCGTCAGCGACCTCAGCTTCATCTCGCTCACGATCGTCATGCCTGCCCTGCTCGCCGTGGTCAAACCCGACGGCGATCTCGTACTGATGGTGAAGCCACAGTTCGAGGTCGGCAAGGAGCGCCTGGGCAAGGGCGGCGTGGTCCGCGACCCAGTACTACGCGCTGACGCGGTCCGTGGCGTGGCCCGGAAAGCGGCCGATCTCGGCTGGGGCGTGGCCGGTGTCGCGGCCAGTCCGTTGCCAGGTCCGTCAGGAAATGTCGAATACTTCCTGTGGATACGCCGTACAGCGCCGCCGCTCGATGAGACGATGCTCCGGACCGCTATCGAAAGCGGCCCGCAGTGACAACTGCGCCGAATGCTGAAGGGCAGGTCCCCGTGGTCGAGCCGGAGCCCCGGCGCGTGCTGTTGGTGACGCACACCGGTCGCGACCTGGCCGTGGAGGTGGCCCGCGAGGCGCACCGGTTGCTGACCGGTGCCGGCCTGGTGGTCCGGCTGCTGTCCGAAGAGTTCGAGGCGATGAAGCTCGACCCGGTCGAGATCGCCGAGGACGCGGAGAAGGCGGCCCAGGACGTCGAGCTGATCATCGTGCTCGGCGGCGACGGCTCGATCCTGCGCGGTGCCGAACTCGCCCGCCCGCACGGTACGCCGGTACTGGGCGTCAACCTCGGCCATGTCGGCTTCCTGGCCGAGGCCGAGCGCGACGACCTGGAGCGGATCGTCGACGTGGTGGTCGGTCGCACGTACACGGTCGAGGAGCGGATGACGCTCGCGGTCGACGTGTGGCACGACGACAAACTGATCTTCGACACCTGGGCGCTCAACGAGGCCAGCATCGAGAAGGCCGCCCGGGAGAAGATGCTCGAGGTGATGGTCGAGGTCGACGGCCGGCCGCTGTCGCGCTGGGGCTGTGACGGGGTCGTGGTCGCGACGCCGACCGGCAGTACGGCCTACGCGTTCTCGGCGGGCGGGCCGATCGTCTGGCCCGAGGTCGAGGCGATCCTGATGGTTCCGCTCAGCGCGCACGCGTTGTTCTCGAGGCCGATCGTGGTGGCGCCGACGTCGCAGCTGTCGATCGAGTTGATCGCCGCCTGGCACGGGCGCGGGGTGCTGTGGTGTGACGGCCGGCGGATGGTCGAGGTGCCGCCGGGCGCCCGGATCGTCGTCCGGCGGGGCAGGACCCCGGTCCGGCTGGCGAGGGCGCACGAGGCGTCCTTCACCGACCGGCTGGTGGCCAAGTTCGATCTACCGGTGCTCGGCTGGCGCGGACGCGCCGAGCGCGACCGCAACCCAGCCGCCGAGCTCGACAGCGCTGAAGACGCTGAGCTCGACAGCACTCCATCAGAGGAGAAGTAGCGCATGCTCTCGGAGATCCGCATCACGGGCTTGGGCGTGATCGAGGACGCCACGCTGGAGCTCGATCCGGGGTTCACCGCGGTCACCGGCGAGACCGGGGCCGGCAAGACGATGGTCGTGACGGGCGTCAACATGCTGCTCGGCGGCCGGGCCGACAGTGGGCTGGTCCGGCACGGCGTCCGCCGGGCCCGGGTCGAGGGCCGGGCGAGCAACGTCCCGAAGTCGATCGTGCAGCAGGCCGAGGATCGTGGCGGCGAGCTCGACGACGACGAGCTGCTGATCGCGCGCGAGCTGTCGTCGGAGGGTCGCTCGCGGGCGTTCCTCGGCGGCGCTTCGGTGCCGGTGTCGGTACTGGCCGAGGTGTCCGGCGATCTGGTCGCGATCCACGGACAGGCCGACCAGTGGCGGTTGCTGCAGCCGGCCCGGCAGCGCGAGACGCTCGACACCTTCGCGGGCAAGCCGGTTCTGGTTCCGCTGGGGGAGTACAGCACGGCGTACCGGCGGCATCGCGAGATCGAGACCGAGCTGACCGAGCTGACCACGCGGGAGCGTGACCGGCTGGCCGAGGCGGATCTGCTGCGATTCGGGCTGAACGAGATCGCCAAGGCCGAGCCGTTGCCGGGCGAGGATGTCGAGCTCGCGGCCGAGGAGGAGCGACTCGCGTACGCCGACGGCCTCCGTACCGCGGCCACGACCGCAGCCGAGGCCCTCGCCTCCGAGGACCTGGACTCCACCCGGCCGGCCGACGTACTCGGCCTGCTGGCTCTCGCGAAGCAGGCGCTGGACGGTGAGCGCGAACACGACGCGAAGCTGGCCGAATTGGCGGATCGCGCGAGCGAGCTCGGGTATCTCGCGGCCGACCTGGCCGGTGAGCTGTCGTCGTACGCGTCGGATGTGGACACCGATCCGGCCCGGCTCTCGGTGGTGAGCGAACGACGTTCGTTGCTAACGACGCTTGTTCGTAAGCACGGTGGCGAAGAGGGCACGGTCGACGAGGTACTTGAGTGGGCGAAGCGTGCCGCCGCACGGCTGGCGGAGTTGGACAACAGCGACGAGCGCGTCGGGCAGCTCACCGCCGAGCTGACCGAGCTGCGCGCCCAGCTGAAGGATCTCGGCGACCAGGTCAGTACTGCGCGCCGCGAGGCGGCGGCCCGGCTCGGCGTCGCCGTGTCGGAGGAGCTGAGCGGGCTGGCGATGCCGCACGCGACGCTGACCGTCGAGATCCACGAGACCGCGCCCGGGCCTTATGGCGCCGACGAGATCGAGTTCTGCTTCGCGGCGAACCCGGGAAGCCCGACGCGGCCGCTGCAGAAGGCCGCCTCGGGTGGTGAGTTGTCGCGGGTGATGCTGGCGCTCGAGGTGATCCTCTCGGACACGCATCCGGTCCCGACCCTGGTGTTCGACGAGATCGACGCCGGGATCGGCGGCCGGGCCGCGGTCGAGGTCGGCAAGCGGCTGGCGCGGCTGGCGGAGAAGGCCCAGGTCATCGTGGTGACCCACCTCCCGCAGGTGGCCGCCTTCGCGGATCGTCACGCTGTGGTGCTGAAGAGCGACGACGGATCCGTCACCACGAGTGGTCTGGTCGCCCTCGACGACGACGCCCGGCTGAAGGAGCTGTCCCGGATGATGGCCGGTCTGGAGCACTCCGACGCGGCCCAGGCCCACGCCGAAGAACTCCTCGCTCTAGCCGCCGAGCGGCACAAGAAGCCGAGGAAGAAATCTAATTCAAAAGGATGATTTAACGCACGGTCACCGGGCTACGGGTTTAAAAGGCGGGCGGAAGGCTCTTGACATGGCAGGATGAGTAAGCGATGAAACTGCCCAGCCTGCGTCGAGCACGCCCACCTGAACTGCCCGGGACCGCCGGGGTGGTCCGGCTGGATCGCCGTACCAAGAATCTCACCAAGCGGCTCAAGCCGGGCGAGATCGCGGTGATCGACCACGTCGACCTGGACCGGGTCAGCGCCGAGGCCCTGGTGGACTGCAAGGTCGCCGCCGTCGTCAACGTGGCCGACTCCATCTCCGGGCGCTACCCGAACCTCGGCCCCGAGATCCTGGTCGAGGCCGGCGTCCCGCTGGTCGACGGGATCGGCCGCGAGGTCTTCTCGGTCCTGCACGAGGGCGAGCGGGTCCGGCTGAACGACGGCATCCTGTACCGGGGTGAGGAAGTCGTCGCGAAGGGCGTGGTCCAGGACAGCGCATCCGTCGCCCAGTTGATGGACGACGCCCGCGCGGGCCTGTCGACCCAGCTCGAGGCGTTCACGGCGAACACCCTGGAGTACTTGCGCCAGGAGCGCGACCTGCTGCTGGACGGCATCGGCGTACCGGACGTGCACACGGCGATGGACGGCAAGCATGTGCTGATCGTGGTCCGGGGCTACGACTACCGCGAGGACCTGGTGGCCCTGCGGCCGTACATCCGGGAGTACCGGCCGGTCCTGATCGGTGTCGACGGCGGCGCGGACGCCCTGGTGGAGAACGGCTACGTCCCGGACCTGATCGTCGGCGACATGGACTCGGTCAAGGACGAGACGCTCAAGAGCGGCGCGGAGGTCGTCGTGCACGCGTACCGCAACGGGCACGCGCCGGGATCGGAGCGGCTGGAGCGGCTCGGGGTCGAGTCGATCGAGTTCCCGGCCACCGGGACCAGCGAGGACGTCGCGATGCTGCTGGCCGATTCCAAGGGTGCCTCGCTGATCGTCGCGGTCGGCACCCACAACTCGCTGGTGGAGTTCCTCGACAAGGGACGCTCCGGAATGGCGAGCACCTTCATCACCCGGCTGCGGGTAGGTGCGAAGCTGGTGGACGCCAAGGGCGTCGGCCGGCTCTACCGAAGCCGCGTTTCGACCCTGCAGGTGGTCGCGCTGGTCGCGGCCGGACTGTTCGCGCTCGGGGTGGCGATGGCCGCCATCGGCGCCGACGACGTGGTCTGGTCGATCCTGCGGGCGCGCTGGAACGACTTCGTCTACTGGATCCGGGAGCTGTTCACGTGATCGACTTTCGCTACCACATCGTCTCCATCGTGGCGATCTTCTTCGCCCTCGGCGCCGGTGTGGTGCTGGGCGCCGGACCGTTGAAGGGCACCGGCAGCGATCTGGTCCAGGCCCAGGCCGCCAAGGACCGCGACTCGCTGGCCGACGCGCGGGCCGAGCTGATCCAGGCGAAGGCCCTGGACAAGTACCGCGACGACTACGTGGCGAAGGTGACCGCGGGCCTGACCGTGGCCAAGCTGTCGGGCAAGCGGATCGTGCTGGTCACCATGCCCGACGCGGACAGCGACATGACGAACTCGATCCAGGACAAGATCGAGGAGGCCGGCGGCCAGGTCACCACCCGGGTCTCGCTGGACAGCAAGCTGTTCGACCCGGGACAGCGCCAGCTGGTCGAGCCGCTGGTCAACGACCTGGTCACCAGCGATCTGCAGTTCCCGACCGAGAGCAACACCTACCAGCGCGCCGGGATGATCCTGGCCCGCGGCGTGGCCGCCAAGGAAGAGGGCAAGACGGTCGACCCCGAGGCCCTCAAGATCATCAACGGGCTGAGCAGCGCGAAGCTGGTGTCGCTGAAGCCGACGCCGAAGGACCGCGGCAGCCTGATCGTCGTGGTGGCCGCCAAGCCGCCGACGCCGGCGCCGGACAACTCGACGTACAACGAGGCGGTGGACTTCGCCGAGGGGCTCGACTCCGCCAGCGCGGGTGTGGTGGTCGCCGGGATGCCCGAGTCCGCGCAGAACGGCGGCTTCCTGAAGGCGTTGCGGGGCAACGCCGACGCGACCAAGGGACTGTCGACAGTCGACGTCGCGAACCTGCCGAGCGGGCAGATGACGGTCGTCTTCGCGCTGGCCGAGCAGGCCGGCGGCAAGGCCGGGCAGTACGGCGGGATCGATGCGAAGAACGGCGTCGCGCCGTCGGCCGACCAGGTGAAGGGCAACAACTGAGATGGGATTGTTGGGTGCGGTGATCTCTGCTGCCGCCACGGCCGGGCTGGAGCGCGCGGCGGCGAAGCTGCCGAAGGAGAGCCGCGCGCCGTTCGAGCGGACCAACCACCGGGGCGAGACGGTCACGTTGCTGGAGGGCCCGATCGCCGTGCTCGGCGCGCTGGCCGGAGTTGCTGCCAGCCGCTCGGACGGTCGGGTGAAGGCTGCTGCTCTGCTGGCGGGCTCGGTCTCGGGTGCTGTCGGCGCGTACGACGATCTCGCCGGAGCGACCGAAACCAAGGGGTTCCGTGGCCATCTGACCGCCTTGCGTCGCGGTGAGGTCACCAGTGGGGCGGTGAAGATCCTCGGCGTCGGCGCGGCCGGTCTGGCCGCGGCCGCGTTGCTGCCTCGTCGGTCGAAGGGCTTCGGCGCGGTCGTCGAGACCGTTGCCGACGGCGCCTTGATCGCCGGTACTGCGAACCTCGCGAACCTTCTCGACCTCCGCCCCGGCCGGGCATTGAAGGGCATCGCCGCGGTCAGCGCACCCGTCGCCCTCGTGGCCGGTGGACCTGCTGGTGCGGTCGTCGGAGCTGCAGTTGCTTCCGCGCCGTCAGATCTCGGAGAGCGCTCGATGCTCGGTGACTGCGGGGCCAACGGGCTCGGCGCGATCACCGGTACTGCGCTCGCGTCCGCCCTGCCGCGTCCGCTGAAGGTGCTCGCGCTGGGCGCGGTCGTCGCGCTCAACCTGGCCAGCGAGAAGGTCAGCTTCACCAAGGTGATCGCGAACACCCCCGTCCTCGACAAGATCGACCAGTGGGGCCGACGCCCCCGGTGAGCGAGGGCGGAACGAGTCGCCCGGCTGAGCCTGCTGGCTCGGGTGGCGCGAGTCGCCCGGCTGAGCCTGCTGGCGCGAGTCGCCCAGGTGCGCGGATTGCCCAGGCCGCGTTGTTGGTTGCCGGAGTCACGGTGCTTGCCCGCGTGGTCGGGTTCGGGCGGTGGCTGGTGTTCTCCAAGACCGTTGGTGCAGGATGCCTCGCCGATGCGTATGCGACGGCCAACCAGCTACCGAATGTCGTCTTCGAGATCGTCGTCGGCGGCGCACTCGCGGGTGCTGTCATTCCCGTACTCGCCGGGCCGGTCGCCAGAGGTGATCGGGCTGCCCAAGGGCGGATCATCGGTGCGCTGCTGACCTGGTCGCTCGTGCTGCTGACGCCTTTCGCCTTGCTGGCTTGGCTTTTCGCCTCGCGCTACACGTCCGCGATGCTCGACGCCGGCCCCGAGTGCGGTGGTTCTGGCGACACCGCCACTCGCATGCTGTTGATCTTCGTCCCGCAGGTCTTCGGCTACGCGATCACTGTCGTCGCAACGGCGGTTCTCCAATCCCACAAGCGTTTTGCCGCAGGTGCTGTAGCCCCACTCATCTCCAGCCTCGTGGTGGTCGCCACCTACTTCGTCTTCGCCGCCATGGCTCCCACTGCAGACAAGGCATCGCAGGGCGCAGCCGACTTGCTTGCCTGGGGCACCACTGCCGGCGTCCTCGCGCTAGCGCTCACTGTCCTGATCCCGATGCTCTTCCTGCGCCTGCCGATCAAACCCACCCTGCGCTTGGACCCGGGCGTGGGCCCGGTACTACGCAAGCTCGCCGCCGCAGGTCTTGCCGTGCTGGTCGCCCAGCAACTGGCCTTCGTCGTCACGACCTACCTGGCCAACCACCGAGGCGCAGCCGGAAGCATTGCCGTCTACACCTGGGCCAACGCGGTCTACCTGCTGCCCTACGCAGTACTGGCCGTGCCGATCACCACTGCGGTCTTCCCACGACTGGCGGCTGCCTACGAGTCAGGCTCAGCGTTGTTTGATCTCTACGCCGCCACGTCGACCAGAGCCGTCATGCTCGCCGGGGGAGCTGGTGCCGCGCTGCTGGTCGGTACTGCGGTCCCGGTCGCGCGCATCTTCGCCTACAACGACGGACGGGTGCAGGAGACCCAGGCCACCTCACTAGGTGCAGGACTCGTTGCCTTCGCTCCGGCGATCATCGGCTTCGCAGTGCTGATGCATGTCGGCCGGGTGCTCTATGCGCGTCACGCTGGACGCCAGGTCGCGGTAGTGACCGGGGGAGCCTGGCTGGTCGTTGCTGTCGCCGGGATCCTGCTCACGCTGCAGTGGGACGGCTCTGAGGCCGTAGGAGCACTAGCGGCCGCTATGTCGATCGGCATGGTCGTAGGAGCGGTCGTACTGCTCGTGGTCTTGCGGCGGCTGGCGGGACCTGGTGTGCTCGGTGGGCTGCCCCGCGCAACGCTTGCCGCGCTCGTCGGCGCGGTACTGGCCGGTGCCGCCGGGTGGTTCGTCGCGCTGCCGGCTGACGACGGTGGTTGGGGCAGTGCGCTGGTGTTCTCGATACTCTCCGGCCTGGCTGTGGTGATCGTGTACGCCGCGGTCGCGGTTGTCCTGGATCGTCCGGACACCCGAGCGCTGCTGCGCCGGGGCGTGCCAACCGTTGTGGAGGAGACGTCATGAGGATCGGCCTGCTGCTGGCGGAGTCCCGGGGTGGGATCGGGCAGCACGTCGCTTCACTGGTGCCGCGCTTCCTCGAGGCCGGCCATGACGTTGTCGTCTGCGCCCCACCCGGTACTACCGAACACTTCGACTTCGGCGACGCGACTGTCGTAGTACAGGCCGCTGGGCTGCGTGGCTGCGATGTGATCCACGCCCACGGCTACCGGGCTGGTACTGCGGCCCTGCGCGACCGGGCGAATCTCCGGCCGCTCGTGGTGACGTGGCACAACGCCATCCTGACTACCGGGCCGCGCGGCCTCGTCATGCGGCTCGGACAGCGACTAGTTGCTCGGGGAGCCGACCTGACTCTAGGAGCGTCTAGCGACCTGGTGGAGCTTGCCAAGTCGCTGGGCGCCCGGAAGGTGGAGCTGGCGCCGGTAGCGGCTCCGGCGCTGCCAGAGGTCCGTACGCCGGCTGCCGAGGTCCGCGAGTCTCTCGGGCTGGGGGACGGGCCGCTGGTGCTATCGGTGGGACGACTGGCTCCGCAGAAGGACTATCCGACGCTGTTGTCGGTGGCGGCTGCGGTGGCGTCTGAGCGCCCAGACGTTGTTTTCGCGGTGGTGGGGGACGGGCCGCTCAAGGAGAACCTGCAGGCGCGGATCGACGCCGAGGGGCTCCCGGTGCGGCTGCTCGGGCACCGTAGCGACGTGGCTGACCTGTTGGGGGCGGCGGACGTGTTCCTGCTGACCTCGCACTGGGAGGCGCGGGCGCTGGTGCTCCAGGAGGCCGTCCAGGCGGGCGTACCGGTGGTGGCGACGGCGGTGGGCGGCGTACCGGAGTTGGTGGGGGACAGCGCGGTACTGGCTGCTCCGGGGGACGCGGCGGCGCTTGCGGCCGGAGTACAGGAAGTTTTTTCTGATCCGGACAAGGCGGCCGCTATGCGGACAGATGGCCTGAAACTGGCCGCGGAGTGGCCGGACGAAGACCAGGTCGCAAAGAATCTGCTCGACATCTACGCGGGTCTCGTCGCGACCACCGGCTGACACGAGGTAGCCTTAAAGCCCGTGGACAGAGCTTCGTTCGGGCAGCAGACCAAGCACGTATTCGTCACCGGTGGCGTCGCCTCCAGTCTCGGCAAGGGGCTGACAGCGTCAAGCCTCGGCAGCCTGCTGACGGCACGGGGCATCCGGGTGACCATGCAGAAGCTGGATCCCTATCTCAATGTGGATCCCGGCACGATGAACCCGTTCCAGCACGGCGAGGTGTTCGTCACCAACGACGGCGCCGAGACCGACCTGGACATCGGGCACTACGAGCGGTTCCTCGACCGGGACCTGTCCCAGGTCGCCAACGTCACCACCGGCCAGGTCTACTCGTCGGTGATCGCGAAGGAACGCCGCGGCGAGTACCTGGGCGACACCGTCCAGGTGATCCCGCACATCACCAACGAGATCAAGGAACGGATGCTGGCGATGGCCGGCGCCGATGTGGACGTGGTGCTGCACGAGATCGGCGGCACCGTCGGCGACATCGAGTCGCTGCCGTTCCTCGAGGCCGCACGCCAGGTCCGGCACGACGTCGGCCGTGACAACGTGTTCTTCCTGCACATCTCGCTGGTGCCCTACATGGCGCCGGCCGGCGAGCTGAAGACCAAGCCGACCCAGCACTCGGTCGCGGCGCTGCGCTCGATCGGTATCCAGCCGGACGCGATCGTCTGCCGGGCCGACCGGCCGATCCCGGACAGCGTCAAGCGCAAGATCTCGCTGATGTGCGACGTCGACGTCGAGGCCGTGGTGGCCGCGGCGGATGCGCCGAGCATCTACGACATCCCCAAGGTGCTGCACTCCGAGGGGCTGGACGCGTTCGTCGTCCGCCGCCTCAACCTGCCGTTCCGCGACGTCGACTGGACCCGCTGGGACGAGCTGCTGAAGGTCGTGCACAACCCCGCCGACCAGGTCACGGTCGCGTTGGTCGGCAAGTACATCGACCTTCCCGACGCGTACCTGTCGGTCGCCGAGGCGCTGCGGGCCGGCGGTTTCGACAACGACGCCAAGGTCAACCTGCGCTGGGTCCCCTCCGACGAGTGCGCCACTCCCGAGGGTGCCGCGCGGCTGCTCGGTGACGTGGACGCGGTCTGTATCCCGGGTGGTTTCGGCGTCCGGGGGATCGAGGGCAAGATCGGCGCGATCCGGTATGCCCGCGAGCATGGCGTACCGATCCTCGGGCTCTGCCTCGGCCTGCAGTGCATGGTGATCGAGGTGGCCCGCGACCTGGCCGGCCTGACCGAGGCGAACTCGACGGAGTTCGACCCCGACGCGGAGCAGCCGGTCATCGCGACGATGGAGGAGCAGAAGCACATCGTCGCCGGCACCGGCGATCTGGGCGGCACGATGCGGCTCGGCCTCTACCCGGCGAACCTGTCCGAGGGTTCGATCGTCCGCGGTCTGTACGGCGCTCCGTCGATCCAGGAGCGGCACCGGCACCGCTACGAGGTAAACAACGCTTACCGCGACAAGCTCGAGACCGCCGGGCTGGTCTTCAGTGGCCTGTCGCCTGACCACGAGCTGGTCGAGTTCATCGAGCTGGACCGGGCGAAGCACCCGTACTTCGTCGCCACCCAGGCCCACCCCGAACTCCGCTCCCGCCCCACCAAGCCCCACCCCCTCTTCTCCGGCCTGATCTCCGCAGCCCTCGTCCGCCAACGCGAATCCCGCCTCCCGGTCGAGGACCTGACCAATAAGGCCACCCCCAAGTCCAAAGCCACCAAGCCCGCAGTTGTAGAGACGGCCAAGGCGTGACCGACCACCCTGTACTCCGCTTCGGCGCGGGCCTCGCGGACAGCCGCGAGGCCTGGCCGGTGGCGTCCTCGGAGACTGTCCACACCACCGGGCGGGTGATCTCCGTCCGCCAGGACGAGGTGACCCCGCCGGCGGGCGGCGACTCCTTCGTCCGCGACGTCGTGGTGCACCCGGGTGCGGTCGGCGTCGTCGCCCTGGATCCGCAGAACCGGATGCTGCTGGTTCGGCAGTACCGGCATCCGGTCGGCTACCGCCTGCTCGAACCACCCGCCGGCCTGCTCGACGTGACCGGCGAGGACTACCACCTCGGCGCGCAACGCGAACTCTGGGAGGAAACCGCCACCAAGGCCGCCGAGTGGCGAGTCCTGGTCGACGCCTTCACCTCACCCGGCATGACCACCGAGGCCGCCCGCATCTTCCTGGCCCGCGACCTGTCCGCCGCCGACGAGGCATACACCAGAATCCACGAAGAAGCCGACATGGAAACGGTCCTGGCCCCCCTGGTCGACGTAGTAGCCGCAGTCCTGGCCGGCGACCTCCACAACCCCATGCTCATCATGGGCGCCCTAGCCGCCTGGTCAGCCCTCAACGGCCCCGGCTTCGAAACCCTCCGCCCAGCCAACGCCCCCTGGCCCGCCAAGGACGCTCAGAAGTAACCCGCGGAATCAGAGGGACTCTTGAAGGCCGTCGAACCGGCCCTCGAAGTCCACATGGCGCCGAGACGATCCGCCGACCGGGTACGAGGTGCTCCAGGTCCGCTTCCGTGGGCCCTCGACCAGGAGCGTCTTGGTGCCCGGCAGGATGTCTGCCAGGGAATGCACTGTCTCGTGATCGAGCGACAGCAGATCGCCGACCGCAAGCGAATTCTTGGACCTGAGATACGCGACCTCTTCGGACACGTCGTGCTCTTGGTTGGTGAATCCGCCGCGCAACACCCGGGAGCACAGGTCGTACCGATGGTTGTGCGGTACTTCGGCGTATCCGAAACCTCGCTCGTCCGACGGCTTGTAGTCGTGCAGCCACAAGGTGAAGCCGGCCGGATCGCGGTGCAACAGCCATTTGTAGTGCGTGGCGGTGACATGGGAACGCCACTCCATGTCCGCGCGTTCCGGCGCACTCCAGCCACGCATGTGGCTCTTGATCAGTTCCCGCGGGTCGGTCAGGCCGTCGAGGATGATCTCGACCTGGGATCGCCACGTTTCGGCGGTGGCGTCGAACTGGGCGAGGGCGGCGATCATTTCCTCGAGGCCTGGGGTGTTTCGATTCATCTCTGATGCTTCTCCGATTGATTCCGCGGCGACGTAATCCTAGGACAGATTCTGGCGCGCATCGTCGATTCTGCCGCGTAGCTCCTCGATGGAATCGAGCCAGCCCTTGGACCGGAGATGCTTGTGCAGAACCTGGGCGCCGGTCGCCGGAGTCAGTTTCAGGACGCCGGTCCGGCCGAGGATCGAGAACTCGCGATCGAACTCCAGAACCCACAGTTGAGCCGGCATCGACTGGTGGTCGTAGCGAAGAACCTCCGGATACCTGAATCCGTCCGGGCGGTTGCGCAGGTACGGGCTGACGAACACGCTCTGGCCGCTGACGATCTCCACCCGGATGTCGGTGGGCCGCGGCGCATAGACGATGCAGATCTCCTCGTAGTGGGTCCGGGCCAGGAACAAGCCGATCAGGCTGTCCCGCATGTCCCCGCGGACGATCTTCTCCAGGGCCTCGTCGGTGCTGTTCTTGTACCGGGCCGGATCGGTGTGCCTCTTCTCCTCGACGCGAACGCGCATCACGTCCTCGATCGTCGAGTCCTCGATGATGATTCGCACATAACGCAGGCGGTTGGGCGGTGTCTGGTTCAGCCGATTGGCGAGATGTTTTCCGCTCTGCCCGCGGAAGTCGTAGCGAACGGCGCTGGCGAGCGCGGTGTCGATGTGCTTGTTGAATATCGGATTCGGCGCCGAGCCGGGTGGGAATATCTCCAGCGGCCAGTGCGCGCTGTGCAGTTCGGCGACCTGCTTCGCCGATTCGATGCCCGATCTCTCGACGGTTTCGCTGATCAGCGAAACCAGCGCCCCGTTGGCCCAGAACTGGTAGAGGATCGAGAACAGCGCGGCGGCCACGATGGAGTACGCGACCGCGTCGATCGGCTCGGCAAGGCTCTTGGGTACCGGAACACCGGCCATCACGATCCCCAGCAGCAGGCAGATCAGGGACGTGTAGCCGGCCGGGTCCTTGGCGATCTTCTTGGCCATACCTCCGGCTCTGGATCGCCACGATTCAGGCTTGTCCAGTGTTGTTGTTTCGGCCCCCACCATCAATTCCCCCTGCCACGGCACCCAGCCCAAGAGGCCATCGTCGTGCGGGTGCCGAATGAAGGCAAGGCGGCACGGCGCGTCTGTTCAGTTATGGGAATTGGTTTGGAAGGTGCGGCGGTAGGTGTCGGGTGGGACTCCTACCAGGCGTTTGAATTGGCGGCGGAGGGTTGTGGCGGTGCCCATGCCGGTGGCGGTGGCTACGGTGTCGATGCTGTGGGTGGTGGATTCGAGGAGTTGCTGGGCTCGGCGGACTCGTTGGGTGAGGAGCCATTGGAGTGGGGTTTGGCCGGTGACTGCTTGGAACTGGCGGGCCAGGTTGCGGGTGCTCATGTTGGCTTGTTTGGCCAGGTCTGTGACGGCTAGGGGCTGGTCCAGGCGTTGCTGGGCCCAGGCGAGTACGCCGGCCAGGTGGTGGTCGCCGGACGGTTGCATGGGGGTGGCGACGAACTGCGCTTGGCCGCCGGGGCGGTGGGGTGGCATGACCAGGCGGCGGGCGACTGTGTTGGCGATGATGGCGCCGTGGTCCAGGTGGATCAGGTGGATGCAGAGGTCGACTGCGGCTGCCTTGCCTGCTGCGGTGAGGACGCTGCCGTTGTCGGTGTAGAGCACGTCTGGGTCGACAGTGGCCTCGGGGTGGCGAGCAGTGAGCTCTGCTGTATGCGCCCAGTGGGTAGTGGCGCGTCGGCCGTCCAGTAGACCGGCAGCGCCGAGCGCGAACGCTCCGGTGCACAGGGACGCGATCCGGGCACCGGCGTCGTGGGCTGCGCGGATGGCGTCGACCAGCTCGGCTGGTGGCGGTACGTCGACGTCTGCGCAGGCCGGCACCAGCACAGTGTCAGCGGTGGCCAGTCGCTCCAGCCCGTACTCCGGGGCGAGCGTGAACGGCCCGATGTCGACAGGGCTGGGGCCGCAGAGCAGTACGTCGTACCAGTGCTCGCGTGGCAGCTCCTCGGGTGGCGTCCGGAAGATCTCGTAGGCCACTGCGAGCTCGAAATGCAGCAGCTGCCCGGCCGTCGCGATCGCGATCGTGTGCATGTCCGAAAGTGTACGCATGATGTCGTTTCGGACTCTCACCCAAAGTGTTCGGCGGAGGTGAGAGTAGAGACATGCAGAACACAGTGGTTGTCTACGGCGCGACCGGGCACACCGGCCGCTTCATCGTCGCGGAGCTGGTCCAGCGCGGCTTCGTCCCGATCCTCTCCGGACGTGACGCCGGGCGGCTCGAAGTACTGGCCAAGGAGTACGACGGACTGGACGTGCGCCCGGCGACGGCGGATGACCCGGAGTCGCTGGATCGGGCGCTGGCGGGGGCCGCGGCAGTCATCAACGCGGCCGGACCCTTCGCGGTGACAGCCGGGCCAGTGGTCGAGGCCGCGTTGCGGGCAGGCATCCCGTACGTCGATGTCGCGGCCGAGATCGAGGCGAACGCGGACATGTTCGCCAACTACTCCGAGCAGGCTCGGCAGGCGGGTGTGGCGGTGGTACCGGCGATGGCCTTCTACGGCGGCCTCGGCGACCTGCTTGTGTCGGCAGCCATGGGCGACTGGACCACCGCTGACGAAGCCCACATCGCCTACGGCCTCACCAGTTGGCACCCCACCCCCGGCACCCGCAGCGCAGGCGCGGTATCCCACGACCGCCGCGCCGGCCGCCGAGTCCGCTTCAGCGACGGCCAACTCCAGTACCACGATGACCAGCCGGTCCAGGAGGCCTGGAACTTCCCAGAGCCGCTAGGCCCGCGCCAGGTGATCGCCGAGTTCACCATGGCCGACGTAGTAACGGTCCCCAGCCACCTACCGATCCCAGAAGTCCGCACCTACATGTCGGTAGAGGCAGCGAAGGACCTGTCCGACGAAGACACGCCAGAACCCGTACCAGCCGACGCCCAGGGCCGCTCGGACCAGACCTTCGTAGTGGACGTACTGGTCCGCGGGGGTGACACCGAGCGACGCCTGACGGCCACTGGGCAAGACATCTACGCCGTCACCGCACCCCTGGCAGTAGAAGCAGTCCACCGCATCCTGACCGGCCACACCCGCACCACCGGCGTCGCCTCAGCCGGCACGATCTTCCACCCCGAGGACTTCCTCCAGGCGCTCGCGCCCACCCTGTCGGTCAAATAGAACGCGGCCGCCGGGAAGAGCCCGGCGGCCGCGTTCGGTAGTTGCTGTCAGAAGCTCAGGCGCAGGGCTCGCAGGATGTTGGTTTTGCGGTTGGGGGTGCCGTCTACTGGGGCTGGGTCTTCCGGGGTGGGCTTGACGCCGGCGGCGGCTACTCGGTCGAGGGCCTTGAGACCTAGGCGGTCTACTGAGCCGAAGACCGTGTAGTCGGGGCGCAGGCGGGAGTCGGCGAAGACCAGGAAGAACTGGCTGCCGTTGGTGTTCGGGCCGGCGTTGGCCATCGCCAGGGTGCCGCGGGCGTAGACCTTGCGGGTGCCGGTGGTGTCGCCCGGCCAGGGCGGTAGGTCGGTCGGGAGCTCGTCCTTGTACGAGTAACCGGGGCCGCGCTCACCGGTGCCGGTGGGGTCGCCGCACTGGAGCACCTTGAGGGTGTCGTACAGGGTGAGGCGGTGGCAGGTGGTGAAGTCGTAGAAGCGGCTCTTGGCCAGGTGCAAGAAGCTCTGGACCGTACAGGGTGCCTTGGCCCGGTCCAGCGACAGCAGCATCGGGCCCTGATTGGTGGCCAGCAGCACCTTGACGATGCCCTTGGCCGGTGTGGGAGTCGGGTCCGGCGGCAGCGAGACCGGTCGCGGCGACGGGTCGTCCGGCGTCGCCGTGTACCCGCAAGGACCGCTGGTGGTCGTCGCGGGAGCGGCGGCTGGGGCCTGGGCCTCGGTAGCCGCTGCGGGCTGCGCGAGCGCAGTACCGGCCGGTGCTACCAGGCCGGCGACGGTCAGCGCCGCGCAAGCCATGATTCTGGTGGCTCTCATCGATCGTTCTCCTTCAGGGCGTTCGGGATCAGCCGGTGGCCAGCGTGAAGATCCGCAGGTCGCGGTTCTTCGGCAGCGTCACGCTAACCGGTGTCTTGCCTGCCGGGAAGGTGAACGGCGCGGTGGCGAAGATGTGCGTGGTCACGTTGTCCTTGCCGCCGCCTGCCTCGTTGCGGTACGGCGTGGTGGCGACGATCAGGTTGCCGTAGTGGATCGTGTCGCCGCCGCCGCCGAGAGTCCAGTCGCTGAACGACAGGTCGATCGGTGCGCTGCTGCCGTCGGAGTAGGTGAGAGTGGCGGTCGTCTGCTGGTTGCCGTTCACCGCGCTGCCGACGAAGGACAGCGTGGTAGCGCCCGCGGGGACACTCAGGTTGAGCAGTTGCCCATCAGCAGGCACGTTGTCGGGATCACCAGGGGCTACTCCGGGCCAGGTGAACGTCAGGCCCTGCTTGGTGACAGTGGCGCCCGGGACGAGTCCGGCCGCGGCAAGAGCCTGGCGGGAGTAGCTGACGCCACCACCGTCGTAGTCGGCCTCGTTGTGGTCGCCAGCGTCATCGGAGACCGCTACACCTTCCCGGAGTACGGAGAAGGAGTTCGGCTGCCCAACGACGACGGTGAAGCCCAGCCGGGGCAGGGCCGTGCCGTCTGCTGCTTGAAGGGCCACAGTGACCGAGTAGCGGCCGTCCGGAGTACCAGGGGCTGCTGAGATGGTCACTGGGGCACTACCTACGCCGCTGGCCGGGTCCACAGTGAAGGTGCCACTTGCAGGTGAAGCGGTGAGCCCGGCCGGCGTTGTCACCGTGTACTTGACGCTGGTCGCATTGCCGTTCAGTCGGTGGGCAGTGATGGCTACTGGGCCACTGGTGGATCCAGGAGCGACCACTACCCGGCTGGTGTCGGTAGAGGTCTGGAACGGGATCTCACCAGTACGCCATGAGCGCGGGGCGTCCTTGGCGGCGCTACCCCACACGATGTTGGGCGTAGTACCGAGGTGGAAGTCGAGTGTGCCGCCGTGCTTGACGAAGTCCTCGTCCAGCCACGCCTTGCTCGAGTTCTGGCCGTTCACGCTCAGGCTCTGGACGTACTGCGCCGGCGCCTCGGGTGCGGTGATCTCGATCGACTTGCCGTGGTCGCGGTGGATGATCGCGTGCGTGAACGTCGGTGCGCCCACCTGCAGGTCCGCGCGGCTCGGTACGTCGGGGTAGAGGCCGAGCGCCGTCCATACGTACCAGGACGACATGGCGCCGAGGTCGTCGTTGCCGGGGATGCCGCCGGTGGTGGTGTTCCACAACTGGGTCATCGCCTGCCGCAGCGTCTCCTGCGTCTTGTACGGCTGTCCTGTGTAGTTGTAGATCCAGGGCGTGTTGATCGACGGCTCGTTGTCCATCTCGGCGTGCAGGTCGCCCGAGTGGGTCAGGGCCCAGTTGCCGTTCGGATCCTTGAAGAACGCGTCCAGGCGCTGGCTGGCCTTGGCCTGCCCGCCCATCGCGTCGAACAGCCCGGCGCGGTTGTGCGGGATCATCCACGTGTACTGCGCGCTGCTGCCCTCGGCGAACCCGTCACCCGTCGCCGGCTCGAAGCCCGGCCAGGCGCCGTTCTCGTCGCGGTTCTGGATGTAGCCGCCGTTCTCCGGGTTGAACACGTTCTGCCAGTACTGCGACCGTTTGAGGAACTTGTCGTATGTCTTGCTGTCATTGGTCTTCAGCGCCAGCTGCGCGATCGCGAAGTCAGCAGTGGTGTCCTCGAGCGTCTCGACGGCGCCACCCCAGGCGTTCGACTTGGTGGGGATGTAGTGCAGGGCCAGGTACTTGTCGAGCGACGGGCGCTGGCCGATCGACATCACCGGCTTGCCTGCGGAGCTGAGATCCTTGGCGGTCGGTACGGTCGCAGCCTTCACCAGCGACTTCAGGGCGTCGCGGGCGTCGAAGTTGGTACCACCGAAGGCGTAGATGCCGGCCACTGCCGGAGCGGCCGGGTCACCTGTCATTACCGAAGTACTGCCGGAGGCGTGCGTCCAGCGGTCCCAGATGCCACCGTTCTGGTCGGCCTGGTTGAGCAGCGACTGGGCGATGTCCCCGGCCTTGCGCGGCTCGATGAGAGTCAGCAGTTGTACCTGCGACCGGTAGACGTCCCAGCCGGAGAAGGTCGCGTACTGCGCTTCCTGTACTCCCTTGACCCGGTGCTTCTGCTGGTCGAAGCCCCAGTACTCGCCGTTGACGTCGCTGAACAGGTTCGGGTGCAGCAGTGCGTGGTACAGCGCGGTGTAGAAGGTAGTGCGCGCCGCTGGGGTTCCGCCGTCGACCTGGATCTTGTTGAGCTGGTCGCGCCAGGCCTGCTTCGCCTGAGCCGCAGTGACCTCCAGGGACGTGCCGGTCGGGTTCTCCGCAGTCAGGTTGGCCTGCGCGTTCTCCTTGCTCACGTAGGAGATGCCGATGCGCATGTTGACCGTCTTGGCGTCGAAGCCGACGTACCCGCCGGAGCCCTTGTTGGCGGGCATCCAGCCGTCCGGCCCGTACGTCGTACCGCCCTGGGCGCTCGTGCTGCCCGGGCTGACCGTGGTGTCCTTCCAGGTGCCCGTCTTGGCGAAGGGCTGGTCGAACTGGGCTACGAAGTGCAGCGTGTAGTAGCTGCGCCGTCCGACCGAGGCCAGGTAGCCGCAGAAGTTGCCGGCGGTCACCGAGCCGGTGATGGTCCGGGTGGCCGGGTCGATCGAGATCTGGGCGTCACTGCTGCCTACCTCGGAGTTGGAGGTCCGGAAGAGCAGCGACGCGGCCTTGTCGGCCGGGAAGGTGAACTTGGCCGAGCCTGTGCGCGGTGTCGCCGCCAGCTCGGTGGTGACGCCGGAGTCGAGCCCGACCTTGTAGTAGCCGGGCTTGGCGACTTCATTGGCGTGGGAGAACGTGCTGGCGTAGGTGGCGTCCGTCGGGTCCGCCTGGGGGGAGGTGGTGACCTCACCGGCGTACGGGAAGATCGGGATGTCGCCGGAGCCGCCGGCGCACCCAGTACCCGACATGTGGGTCAGGCTGAAGCCGCGGATCTTCGTGGCGGAGTACAGGTAACCACCGGGCGCTGCTGTGCGGTATGCGTTGCCCCTGGTCGTCTCCGGGCTGAAGGAGAACATCCCCTGCGGAGTCACTGCACCAGGGAAGACGTTGCCCGCGTTGGTCGTGCCGATGAGCGGGTCAACGTGGTCTGTCGGGTCCACGGAACTGGTGGTGATCCGCGACGTCCCGGTGGCCTGGAGCGCGCGCTGACCGGGTGGAGTGGTGTCCGGCGTGGCAGTGGTCGGTTGAGGCGACTTGCCGGAGCCTGGACTTGGTGGTGCCGGACTGGGCCCGGCGAGTGCTGAGGTTGTCAGCGAGACGGCTGCGATCAAAGACCCAGCCAGTACTACGGACGCGCGGCGGCGCAGGGCGGACTTGTTCAAGGGTTCCCCACCTTCGACGTCGATTCACGGGCGGCGTGACATCGTTGTCAGCAAGAAATACCCGAGCCACCGACCACCGTCAAGAGATCACGCACGATCCGCAACTCCCCGACCCCGGAGCGCTACCCCCGGATCAGAGCGCGCTACCGGGGCTCAGAGGTCGTAGGCGGGCTCGTGGTGGGGCTGGTACAGGCCGAGGTTGCCGCCGCCGGGCAGGCGGATCGTGGTGAGGATGCCCCAGCGCGCCTCCTCCGGCGGGTCCGGGAACTCGACGCCGCGAGACGTCAACTCGGCGATGGTCGCGGTGAGGTCGTCGCACATCAGGAACAACTCGTGCGACTCCCGGTCGGCGGTGGGATGCACGGCGACCTCGGCCGGCGGCAGCTTGAAGATCAGCCAGCCGTGGCCGGCGTCGACGTGCGGATAGCCGAGCACGTCGCGCAGGAAGGCGCGGTCGGCCTCGGCGTCCTGGCTGTAGATGATGAGGTGCGCTCCGTTGATCATGCGCCGAGGCCTTTCCCGAGTGGTTCGCCGGATCGTTCGGCGAGGGCGGTTGCCACCGTGCGGGCGTTGGTGGCGAACTCCTCGGCCGGGATCGGTGGGAGCAGGTCGTCCCAGGCGGCGATCATCGCGCCGCGCAGTTGCATCATGCCGAGTGGCCTGGCCAGGAACCAGATGTGGAAGTGCTCGCTGCCGTCGCCCCAGCGGTTGAAGTGGGTGCGGCCGACTCCGGGGATCCGGCGGATGGCGCCGGCGGTCCGCTGGATCATCGGGCCGAGGGTCGCCGTCAGCTCGTCGGGAAGTTCATCCAGTCGAAGGTGCTCTCGGGGGACCAGCAGGGCCACCATCGGCAGTCCGCTGGGCTGGAAGGCCTTCAACACCCACTGGTGATCCGCCCAGATCGCATCCTTCTCCGGGTCGGCGCAGGTCGGACAGGGGCCGGCGCCCGGCTCGCCTGCGCGGGGTGGCTCAGGCAGTACCGGCTCGGCCAGCGGTACGACCTGGAGGTCGCCCTCGAAGGGGAAGAACGGGCCGCCCAGCACGGGGTCGGCTGACACGCGTTCGCCGTACGGGAGTCGGCGGTGGTAGTCGGTCGGGTACTCGTTCATACCCGGAGGCTACGGTCGGGGCATGTCACTCGATAGACCGGAACTGGCTGAGGTACTGGGGTTGGAGCGGCATCCGGAGGGTGGGTGGTTCCGGGAGACGTGGCGGTCGGAGGTGTCCTTCCAGCCCGACGGGTACGACGGCGAGCGGGCCAGCGCCACGGCCATCTACTTCCTGCTGGTACCGGGGGAGGAGTCGCGCTGGCACCGGGTGCGGTCGGCTGAGATCTGGCTCTGGCACAGCGGTGGGCCGCTGACGCTGGAGCTCGGCGGTACCGGTGAGGACCCGGGCCAGCCGGACCCGATCACGCTCGGGCCGGATGTGAAGGCCGCCCAGCACCCGCAGGTCGTAGTACCGGCGGGTGCTTGGCAAGCTGCGCGGCCGGCAGGAGATCAGCCCGTACTGGTCTCCTGCATCGTCTCGCCCGGCTTCGACTTCGCCGACTTCACCCTGCGTTAGTGCCCTAGACCAGGACGGTCGCCAGCGCCTCGTAGCCCGGCAGGAGGTCAGGGCCTTCCTTGCCTAGTTGCTGGATGACGACCTGGTCGGCCCCGGCGTCCAGGTGCGCCTTGAGGCCTTCGGCGATCTCCACTGCGGTCCCGTGCAGCACCAAGGCGTCGACCAGGTCGTCGCTGCCGCCGTCGGCCAGGTCGTGGTCGCTGAACCCGAGCCGCTTCAGGTTGCTCGTGTAGTTGCTCAGCTTGAGGTACGACGCCAGGTAGTCGCGCGCAACTGCTCGGGCGAGGTCTTCGTCGGTCTCCAGCACCACCTTCTGCTCCGGCGCGAGCAGTACGCCGGCGCCGAGCGTTTGGCGGGCCTGCCGGGTGTGCTCAGGAGTGGTCAGGTACGGCAAGGCACCGGCCGTCCGCTCGGCCGACAGCTTCAGCACCCGCGGGCCGAGGGCCGCCAGCATCCGGCGGTCCGTGGGGACCTTGCCGTCGTCCAGCGCGTCCAGGTAGTCGACGATGGTCTCGTACGGCGTCTTGTACTCGCCGGTGTGCTCGCGGTGCCCGATCCCGACGCCTAGCACGAACCGCCCGGGGTGCTCGCCCTCGAGCCGGTGGTAGGACTCCGCCAGCACGGCCGGGTCCGCCTTCCACATGTTCACGATGCTGGTGCCGACCACCGCGTCGGTGGTGGAGGCGAGCAGCACCTCGGCGTCCCGCAGGTCCTCCGTCGGGGAGCCACCGAGCCAGAGCGTGCCGTAGCCCGCCTGCTCGACCCCAGCGGCGAGCTCGGGTCCCCACTTGTGTGCTTGGTGCCAGACCCCGAACCGTCCCAGATCGACCGCCACGTCGTGCTCCTCTCGTCAGTACGTCTCAACACAGGCGACAGCGGGCGGGCCGTCGTTCCAGCCTGGATCTCCTCACCTGGCAACGATGGCACAGGCAAGCCTACGGGTTTCCCGATCGGGTACCGGGAAGTAGCTGAACGGGTTAAGAAAACCAGGGGTTCGAAAGAGCCCGGTAAAGATTTAACCGGACTGCCACGGACGACCGCCGCGCGTCGTCTATCACTAAGACCATCCGGTCGAGTGGTATGAACCTGGCGGGCTTACACTCGGCAGCGACCTGGCGTTCCCAACCCCTCGAAACGCCCGGGCCGCGGACCACAGCGAGGTGGGCCGCCGGCGACTCGGACGCAACCACCCGAGCCGTCACCTGGATACGGAAGAAGGGCAAGTTGTGAAGGTCGGAGTACCGAAGGAAGTCAAGAACCACGAGTACCGGGTGGCGATCACCCCGGCCGGGGTGCACGAGTTCGTGCGCAACGGGCACGAGGTTCTGATCGAGCGGGGGGCCGGTAGCGGTTCGCTGCTCCCCGATGAGGAATTCGTCGCGGCGGGCGCCCAGATCGTCCCCACCGCCGACGACGTCTGGGCCGAGGCCGAGCTGGTGCTGAAGGTCAAGGAACCGGTGGCGGAGGAGTACCACCGGATGCGCAAGGAGCAGGTGCTGTTCACCTACCTGCACCTGGCCGCCAGCCGCGAGACCACGGCCGCGCTGCTCGAGTCCGGGACCACCGCGATCGCCTATGAGACGGTTCAGCTCCCTGACGGCTCACTGCCGCTGCTGGCCCCGATGAGCGAGGTAGCCGGCCGGTTGGCGCCGCAGGCCGGCTCGTACCACCTGATGGCCAACGGTGGCGGCCGCGGCGTCCTGATGGGTGGTGTCTCCGGCGTGCACGCGGCCCGGGTCGTCATCATCGGCGCCGGCGTCGCGGGCATGAACGCGGCGGCGATCGCGCTCGGCATGCAGGCCGAGGTGCAGCTGTTCGACCGCAACATCCAGCGGCTGCGGGACGCGGACACGACCTACCAGGGCCACCTGCGCACGGTCGCGTCGAACGCGTTCGAGATCGAGAAGGCAGTCCTCCAGGCCGACCTGGTGATCGGGGCCGTGCTGGTCACCGGAGCCAAGGCGCCGAAGCTGGTCAGCAACGAGCTGGTGTCGCGGATGAAGCCGGGCAGTGTGCTCGTCGACATCGCGATCGACCAGGGCGGCTGCTTCGAGGACTCGCACCCGACCACCCACGCCGACCCGGTCTACAAGGTGCACAACTCGCTGTTCTACTGCGTGGCGAACATGCCGGGCGCAGTGCCGAACACTTCGACGTACGCGCTCACCAACGTGACGCTGCCGTACGCCGTGGACCTGGCCAACCTGGGCTGGCGGGAGGCTCTCAAGGCCGACCACAGCCTTGCGCTCGGACTCAACACGCACGACGGCCATGTCACCTACGGCCCGGTCGCCGACGCGCATGACCTGCCGCAGCTCAAGCTCGACGAGGTGCTCGTCTGAGCCGGGAGATCACCCGTGCGGTCAGCTCGTACCTCGACCACTTGACGGTCGAGCGCGGGCTGGCCGCCAACACCCTGGCGTCGTACCGCCGCGACCTGCGCCGGTACGACGCCTACCTGGCGGGGGTGGAGATCGACAGCCTCGGCCGGATCTCCGAGGCGGTCATCAGCGAGTTCCTGATGCGCCTGCGCGAAGGGGACGCCGACAACCCGCCACTGACCGCCTCAAGTGCCGGGCGGACCGTCGTGGCCGTCCGTGGCTTCCACAAGTTCCTGCTGCGCGAGGGGCTGACCGCTGTCGACCCGGCGGCTGCAGTGAAGCCACCTGCTCCTCCGCAGCGGTTGCCCAAGGCGCTGTCGGTGGATGAGGTGACTCGCATCCTCGCTGCTGCGGCAGGGGCGGAGGCGGAGCCCGCAGTGCTGGCTACGCGGGACGCCGCGCTGCTGGAGTTCCTGTACGGGACCGGTGCGCGTATCTCGGAGGCTGTCGGGCTGGATGTGGATGAGGTCGATCTCGAGACCGGGGCAGTGCTGCTGCGGGGCAAGGGCAGCAAGGAGCGGGTCGTACCGGTAGGGCGTTATGCCCGCGATGCGATTTCGGCGTACCAGGTCCGTGGGCGGCCAGACCTCGTGCAGCGGGGCCGTGGGTCGCATGCGCTGTTCCTCAACGCCCGCGGCGGTCGCCTGTCCCGCCAGAGCGCCTGGACCGTACTACGTCGCGCAGCGGAGCGGGCCGGGATCGCCAAGGACATCTCGCCGCACACGTTGCGCCACTCCTTCGCAACGCATCTGCTGGACGGCGGCGCCGACGTACGGGTAGTGCAGGAGCTGCTCGGCCATGCGTCCGTCACCACCACGCAGGTCTACACCCTGGTCACTGTCGACAAACTCCGCGAGGTCTACGCAACCTCCCACCCCAGGGCCCTGTCGTCCTCTTAACTGAGAAACTCAGTCGTGTACTACGAAGACCACGGCCAAGGTGATGCCGTCCTGCTGCTCCCTGGCTGGGGTGGCAGCATCACCGACCTCAACCCGCTCCGACAGGCGCTAGGCGACGGGTTTCGGGTCATCGCGGCCGACCTACCCGGCTGCGGCCGCTCGGAGCCCCGGACCTACAGCGCCGACTTCTACTCCCAGGACGCTCGGGCGTACCTCGCACTGCTCGACCAACTCGGGGTAGGTGCCGCGCACCTGGTCGGCTTCAGTGACGGCGGGGAGACGGCACTGCTGACGGCTGCGCTCGCACCGGATCGGGCACTGTCGGTGGTCGCCTGGGGAGCCGCCGGCCGGGTCGTGGAGCCGGTCGAAGGGTTCGGCCCGCTGATGCGGCTGCTGGACGAGCCGACTGAGCGCCTGCTGCCCCTGGCCGCGTACCTGGCCGAGGCCTACGGTCCGTACCGGGCACGGGAGATGGCGGCCGGTTGGGGTGGAGCACTGCGGGACATCGTCGCTGCTGGTGGCGACATCAGCCTGTCCCTGGCCAGTGCGATTACCTGCGCGGTACTGCTGGTCATCGGCTCCAGCGACCCGTACTGTCCGCTCGCAGCTGTCCGAGAGCTGGCCGATGCCATCCCGCGAAGCCGGCTGCTTGAGCTCGAGAACGTCGGGCACGACGTTCATCTGGCTGCGCCTGGGGTGCTCACCACCGTCGTGCTCGACTGGCTGGGTGATCACTGACGACCCCCATGCACGGAACTTGGCGGCGGTGTGCGATCATTCCGTCACGGTCGGTCACTCTGGCGGAGTGATCGACCCTGCCTGGAAGGTCGGCCGACCCCGCTGCGGAGTGGCTGGTTGAGAGTGCTTGAATGCACGCTTACAGTCGCTGGGATCGCCCGTATCGGTTGAAAGGTTTGACGAGTCATGAACGAGTCGACATTCCCGGGCACCCAGCACCTGTCGTCGTCGACGGAACCGATGTCGTCGACTCCTGACCCGGCGCCCGCCACGCCCCCCGTGACACCTGCTCAGGTACCCGCCCCGGTGCCGGCCCGGACCGTCACACCACCCAGCAACTATGCGGAGATGCCCCGGCCGACGGCCAAGCTCACCGCGGAGGACATGCACCCTGTGAATGACGCGAACGGCGCGAGGGGCAAGATCGGGCCGACCGGACGGCCGCTGCCCGACCTGCCGGACGTCCTGCCGCCGACCCGGCGCGGCCCCGCGCAGGTGATCGCGATGTGCAACCAGAAGGGTGGCGTCGGCAAGACCACGACGACCATCAACCTGGGCGCCGCGATCGCCGAGACCGGGCGCAAGGTGCTGCTGATCGACTTCGACCCGCAGGGCTCGGCCTCGATCGGCCTCGGCGTCCAGCCGCATGACCTGGAGATCTCGGTCTACAACCTGCTGATGCAGCGCGACATCACCCCGGACGAGGTGATCCAGGCCACCAAGGTGCCGAACCTCGACCTGCTGCCGGCCAACATCGACCTGTCCGCGGCCGAGGTGCAACTGGTCCAGGAGGTCGCCCGGGAGTACACGCTGTCGCGGGTGCTGGAGCCGATCATCCCGCTGTACGACGTGATCCTGATCGACTGCGCGCCGTCGCTGGGCCTGCTCACCGTGAACGCGCTGACCGCGTCGAACGGCATCGTCGTACCGCTCGAGTGCGAGTTCTTCGCGCTCCGCGGACTGGCGATGCTGACCGACACGATCGGCAAGGTGCAGGACCGGCTGAACCCGAAGCTGGAGATCGTCGGCATCCTCGGCACCATGTTCGACGGCCGCACCACGCACGCCCGGGAGGTGCTCGACCGGGTCGTCCAGGCCTTCGACGAGCGGGTCTTCCACACCGTCATCCGGCGTACCGTCAAGTTCCCCGAGACCACGGTCGTCGGCGAACCGATCACGACGTACGCGCCGTCCTCATCTGCGGCTACCCAGTACCGCGACCTTGCCAAGGAGGTGCTCGCGCGTTGTCCCGCCGGGTAAGCCTGCCAGGTGCCAGTGAACTCTTCGGGGGTGCGGCACCCAAGCAGACCAGACCCGAGAAGCGCACCACCACTGACGGATCGTCGCTGGCCGACGACCGCCCCGGTCCGAACGGACGCGGCCGAACGGCCGTGGTCGAGGACCGCAAGTCCAGTGGACGGATCCGGCACGACACGAAGATCACCGTGTATGTGACGGAGGAAGAGCTGCTCGGACTAGAACAGACACGGCTCGCGTTGCGGGCCGAGCACGGGTTGACCGCCGACCGCGGCCGGATCGTCCGGGAGGCGATCGACGTGCTGCTGGCCGATTTCGTCGACCACGGACCCGACTCCGTGCTGGTGCAGCGGCTCCGGGCCGCGGCTCCGGAGTGAGCCGGCGATGAGTGACGCCGTGGCTCCCGAGGCCTCCACGCCGCCAGTGGAGTCCGCGGAGCCACCGATCGACCTGCCGGGGGTGCCTGACCCGGAGTCACCGGTAGTGGAGTCCGGTACCGGCTTCAACGTTCACCTGGTGAACTTCGAGGGGCCGTTCGACCTGCTGCTGCAGTTGATCAGCAAGCACAAGCTCGACATCACCGAGATCGCGTTGTCGGTGATCACGGACGAGTTCATCGCGCACATCAAGGCGCTGGGCTCGGAGTGGGACCTGGACCAGGCGTCGGAGTTCCTGCTGATCGCGGCGACGCTGCTGGATCTCAAGGCGGCCCGGTTGCTGCCGCAGGGGGATGTCGAGGACGCGGAGGACCTGGCGCTGCTGGAGGCGCGGGATCTGCTGTTCGCGCGGCTGTTGCAGTACCGGGCGTTCAAGCAGATCGCGGCGTTGATGCAGTCGCGGATGGCGGAGGAGGCCAAGCGCTTTCCTCGGGCGGTGGGGATGGAGGCACGGTTCGCCGATCTGCTGCCGGAGGTGCTGCTCGGGGTGGACCCCGCCGGGTTGGCGGCGTTGGCTGCACGGGCGCTGGCGCCGAAGGCGGCCGTAGTACCGGAGGGTGTGTCGCTGGCGCACTTGCACGCACCGGCGGTGACGGTGCGCGAGCAGGCGGCGGTGATCATCGATCGGTTGCGGCGGGAGCGGAGTACTACGTTCCGGTCGCTGGTGGCGGATTCGCCGGACACGGTGACGACGGTATGCCGGTTCCTGGCGCTGCTGGAGTTGTTCCGCGAGGCGGCGGTGACGTTCGACCAGGAGACGCCGCTCGGGGAGCTGACGATCGTGTGGACCGGTACCGACGAGGGCGACATCGCCGTCGGCGACGAGTTCGACGAGGTACCGGCACCGGCCGACGAGGACGGCGAAGCCCCGGTCGTCCCCGACGAAACCGACTTCCTGGAACCCGGCGAAGAACTCACCGAGCCAGACGAGCCCGAGTCCGGAGCCGGCGATGACGCCCGCTCGGAGCACGTGGACGAGCACCAGCCCGAGACCGAGCCCGGATCCGGGCCGGAGGAGCACGAGACGGTGGACCAGTGACCGACAACCAGACCCCGACCGACCTCCAGGACCCCGCCGACGCCGCCACAGCCGACGTACCGGCCGAGACGCCTTCCGCTGGTGGGGTGGACTCCTCCGGTGATGGTTCGCCCACTGGCGTAGCAGGGGGCGAACCCCGCGAAGGGGAGTCCACCCCGGCTGAACCCGGCGCGGGGGACGCCCTGGACTCGGGCACCAGCACCGAGTTCCCGACCGCGGACGAAGTACCGGCCGAGGCTCTCGCCGCTGAGGGGGTGCCTGTTGAGGGGGATGTGGGGGCGCTGCTCGACGAGGTGCTGGATGACGTGGTGGTGGGGGAGGATGCCATCGATGACGTCACCATGCGGCGGGCGCTGGAAGCGATTCTGATGGTGTCGGACGAGCCGTTGCCGGTGCTGGCGATGGCGAAGACGGTCGGGCGTACGGTCGCGGATGTGGCGGCGGCGCTGGTCGGGCTGTCGGAGGAGTACACCGAGCAGGGGCGTGGGTTCGACCTGCGCGAGGTCGGTGGCGGGTGGCGGTACTACACGCGGGAGGACACCGCGCAGTACGTCGAGGGCTACGTGCTGGAGGGTCAGCAGGCGCGGCTCACGCAGGCAGCGCTCGAGACGCTGGCGGTGGTCGCGTACAAGCAACCGGTCAGCCGGGCGCGCGTCTCCGCCATCCGCGGCGTCAACGTCGACGGCGTCATGCGCACCCTGATCAGCCGCGGCCTGCTCGAGGAGGCCGGCCCCGACACCGAGTCCCAGTCCACGCTGTACCGCACCACCTCGTACTTCCTCGAACGCATGGGCATGCAGTCCCTCGACGACCTCCCCGAGCTAGCCCCGTACCTCCCTGAGATGGACGACATGGAGGAGGAAATGGCCGCCCAGTCAGCCGCCTCCACCGACACCCCCTCCGAAGACGCCCCCACCACCTCAGAAGACGACAACACCCCCCTCGAGAATGACCTCGCCCCACCCACCCCCCTCCCCACCGACGCAGACACCGACCCCGACGAAGACCCGGACGACGCCCCAGCCGACTCCGATCCGGCCGCCGAATCCGAGCCGATCGAAGAAGCCGCGTCTGACCAGGTCGAGCACGGCGAGGCGACTGACGAGGCCGCCCCCGTCAACGGAGCGGCGTCTGCAGACGACGAACCAGCCGACGAAGCCGGGTCGACCGACGACGAAGCGGACTCTGGCGACGACGAGCCGGCCGACGTTGGTGTTGAGCAGAGCGGGTCCGCGGACGAGCTGACCGGCGATGGTGACGACGCCGAGGCGATCGAGCCTGGGGGGAGCGACGAGTTCGACGATGAGCAGGCTGACGGAGGCGACGGTGCCGACGAAGTGCAGGTGACCGACGGAGCCGACGCCGCCCAGAGTGAGGCTGACGGCGAGGCCGGGGTAGCTGGGTCGATTGACGGTGTCGAGGGGGCTGGGTCGGGACGGGTCGGGGTGGGGGACGAGACTGTTGGTGGGCCCGGTTTGGGTGCAGGCGAGAGCAAGAGTGGGCTGAATGACTGACGAGCACGATCAGGGTGACGGCGCCGGCGAGAGCGGGGAGTCGGGGATCCGGTTGCAGAAGGCGCTGGCGCAGGCGGGGATCGCGAGCCGGCGGGGTTCGGAGATCCTGATCGAGCAGCGCCGGGTCGAGGTGGACGGCCAGGTGGTGACCGAGTTCGGTACCCGGGTCGACCCGGCCGTCTCGGTGATCCGCGTGGACGGCGTACGGATTCCGCCGATCACCGCGCACGTCTACCTCGTCCTCAACAAGCCGCGCGGCGTCGTCACCACGATGTCCGACCCGCAAGGCCGCCCGTGCGTCGCCGACTACGTCCACGACCGCCCCGAGCGGTTGTTCCACATCGGCCGGCTCGACACCGACACCGAGGGCCTGCTGCTGCTCACCAACCACGGGGAGTTCGCGCACCGCCTCGCGCACCCGTCGTACGAGGTCTCCAAGACGTACGTCGCCGAGGTGGAGGGCAACGTCAAACCGCAGGTACTGCGCCGCCTCACCGACGGCCTCACCCTCGACGACGGCTTCGCCCAGGCCGATACCGTCCGCGAGATGACCAGCGTCAAGGGCCGCACGCTGATCCAGATGACGCTGCACGAGGGCCGGAACCGGATCGTCCGCCGGATGTTCGACGCCATCGGCCACCCGGTCAAGCGCCTCACCCGCACCGCGATCGGCCCCGTCCGCCGCGGCAACCTCCACACCGGCGAACTCCGCGAACTGGACGCCAAGGAACTGGGCCAGCTCCTCGACCTCGTCGACCTCTGACGGCCCGGAGCGCTCACGTTCCGCGACCGCGCAAAGATTGCGGGGCAACGAAGCGGTGACGGCGCGCCTGAGACTCGACCCGATTGTCGGAACGGGGTCGTAGGGTGGGGACTGTGAACCGGCGAATCTTCGGTCTGGAGAACGAGTACGGAGTCACCTGCACTTTTCGCGGTCAGCGCCGACTGACCCCCGATGAGGTGGCCCGGTACTTGTTTCGGCGCGTCGTGTCCTGGGGGCGGAGCAGCAACGTCTTCCTCCGCAACGGGGCGCGGCTCTACCTCGACGTGGGCTCCCACCCGGAGTACGCGACCGGCGAGTGCGACTCGGTCACCGACCTGATCGCGCACGACAAGGCAGGGGAGCGGATCCTCGAGGGGCTGCTCGTCGACGCGCAGAAGCGGCTGCACGACGAGGGCATCTTCGGCGACGTCTACCTGTTCAAGAACAACACCGACTCGGCCGGCAACAGCTACGGCTGCCACGAGAACTACCTGGTCAGCCGGCACGGCGACTTCGCCAAGCTGGCCGACGTGCTGATCCCGTTCCTGGTCACCCGGCAGCTGATCTGCGGCGCCGGCAAGGTGCTGCAGACGCCCCGCGGCGCGGTGTACTCCGTGAGCCAGCGGGCCGAGCACATCTGGGAGGGCGTCTCCAGCGCGACCACCCGGTCCCGCCCGATCATCAACACCCGCGACGAGCCGCACGCGGACGCCGAGCGGTTCCGCCGGCTGCACGTGATCGTCGGCGACTCGAACATGTCCGAGACCACGATGCTGCTCAAGGTCGCCAGTACCGACCTGGTGCTGCGGATGATCGAGGCCGGCATCGTGATGCGCGACCTCACCCTGGACAACCCGATCCGGGCGATCCGCGAGATCAGCCACGACATGACCGGGCGGCGCGAGGTCCGGCTGGCCAACGGCCGCGAGGCGAGCGCGCTCGACATCCAGGGCGAGTACCTGACCAAGGCCCGCGACTTCGTCGACCGCCGCGAGCTCGGCACGCCGGCCGTGGAGCGGGCGCTGAACCTGTGGGAGCGCTGCCTCAAGGCGATCGAGTCCGGCGACCTGTCCGGGATCGAGCGCGAGATCGACTGGGTGATCAAGTACCGGCTGATCGAGCGGTACCGCCAGCAGAACAACCTCGGCCTGGCCAGCCCGCGGGTCGCCCAGCTCGACCTGGCGTACCACGACATCCACCGGCCGCGCGGCCTGTACTACCTGCTCGAGCGCAAGGGCGCGGTCACCCGGGTGGTCGACGACCTGCGGGTCTTCGAGGCCAAGTCGGTACCGCCGCAGACGACCCGGGCGCGGTTGCGCGGTGAGTTCATCAAGCGGGCGCAGGAGCGCCGCCGTGACTTCACCGTCGACTGGGTGCACCTGAAGCTCAACGACCAGGCCCAACGGACCGTACTGTGCAAGGACCCGTTCAAGAGCCACGACGAGCGAGTCGAGAAGCTCATCGCGAGCATGTGAAAGAAAAAGCTGTGGTGGGGAGCACGACGAGCGCGTGGAGAAGCTGATCGCCAGTATGTGAGCGGCCTGTGAGCCTGCTGGGAGTCTGCTGTACGGCGGTTCGCGACGCTGCGTGATGTGATCGAACGGTGACTGAGGTGCCTGGTCTGTGGCTTGTCCGCGCAGGCTAGGGTGGGCGAGTTCATCTGGCCGTATATCCAGGCGGGCCCGCCGACGGCAGGGCCGTGCCGTGAGATTTCGAGGTGCTCGTTCGTGCGCAAGTTGTTGAGTCTGGTCGCGGTGCTGGCGCTGGGGACCTCCCTGGCCGCCTGCGGCTCCGATGATTCCAAAGCCGGGTCCGGGGGCGACTTCGGCAAGATCGGGATCAAGGCCACCGAGGAGTTCGGCAAGAAGCCGACCGTCACCCACAAGGACGGGGAGCCGGACAAGACCCTGCAGACCGAGGTCCTCAAGGAGGGCGACGGCCCCGAGGTGAAGAAGGGTGAGCTGCTCACCGCGAACTACCTCGGCCAGATCTGGCGCGACGGCAAGGTCTTCGACAACTCCTACGACCGCGGCGCGCCCTCGTCGTTCCCGATCGGGCTCGGCGGCGTCATCAAGGGCTGGGACGAGGCGCTGGTCGGCAAGAAGGTCGGCAGCCGGATCCTGCTGTCGATCCCGCCGGACATGGGCTACCAGGACAAGGGCAACCCGGATGCGGGCATCAAGGGTGACGACACCCTGATCTTCGTCGTCGACCTGGTCGGCGCGGCCGGCAGCGACACCAAGCTCGACGCCGACCCGGTGGCCGCCCCGGCGACGCCGTTCAAGGTCACCGGCGAACTGAACGCCGCGCCGACCGTGACCGTGCCGAAGGGCACCAAGGCTCCGGCCAAGCCGGGCAAACCCGTCATCATCGCCACCGGCAAGGGCAAGCCGATCGCGCCGGGCAGCCAGCTGATCGGTCGCTACGTCGTGTTCGACTACGCGGGCAAGAAGCAGGCCAGTACCTGGGACCCGCAGCCGGCCACCCAGACCTCGCCGGCCCAGCCAGGCCTGCCGACCGAGAAGCTCCAGGTCGGCCCCGGACCGAACGGCCAGGCAGGTGCCCTGGACGGCCTCGCCGGTGTGCCCGTCGGCAGCCGGGTCCTGGTCGAGCTCCCCCCGGGCAAGGACGACAAGGGCAAGGTCACCAGCCCCCCGGCCATCGCCGTCCTCGACATCCTCAACGCCTTCCCGGCGCCGAAGCAGCAGTAATACTCTGAACCCAGTGATGGGGGTGGGGCGGCGGTACTTCGGTACCACCACCCCACCCCCATCCTTTTGCGTCAGGAGCGTTCGAACCAGCGGTTCGCCTCCGGCTGGTACATGAGGATGACGCCGGTGATGACCGCCATGACGTGGATGCTGCGGATCACCGCGAAGGCGACAAAGTCCGCGGTGACGTCGATCGTGCCGAAGTCGCCGTCGGTCAGGAGCCACTGGATCGGGCCGACGATCAGGGTCGCCATGCCGATCACGCCGAGCAGGACCGCCAAGAGCCGGCGGGACCAGTTGCGGCCGAGGCGGAAGTACTTGTCGATCACCACGAACAGTCCGCCGTAGACGATGGCGCGGAACGCGACCTGAGCGACCAGCGCCGGCCACGCCACCGAGCCGTCGAGCGCGCCGATCACGCCGAGGACCGATTCGGCGACACCCGCGCCCACCGCCAGGAACCACGCAGCCGTCGCGGCCCGCACCGGTACCGGCGGCTCCATCCGGACGATGTCGTGGATCGTCAGGTCGCGCTGCGTGGTTGCCATGCCTCCACTCTCGCCGCCGCGGCTTGCTGTTTCAGGAGTCCTGACTCCCCGCTCCGGGTGGTGGTACGTCCACCCTCTCGCCGATAACCGAGGCCGTTCGGCGCATTCTGCAGCAACCTGCAGACGACTGCAGGTTCCTGCAGCATTCATTGCGGGCCGGTCAGCGGCACCCCTAGGGTCGAATTGAAATAAAAACCCTCCGGAATTCCCATCAGAAAGCGATGCCGGTGGCGCACCGCCGCATTCCCGATCTATTGCAAAAGCCGGCTGCTGTTCATTCCCGCTTGATATTCGTCCCAGAAGTTAGGAACTCGACTATGAACAAGACCAAAGCGGTCGCCGCCGCGGCGATCGGAGTCCTGGCGCTCGCGATCGCCCCCCGCGACGGCGACAGCGGCAGGTACCGGCCTCCAGCCGGTGGGAAACTGCACGTTCACCAAGGTGGCGGGGGCGCCGTACCCGGGAGGCGACGTCACCTGCGCGACCGGCCAGGGCTATTACCGGGCCACGGTGTACTGCCTGTCGTCGCGGATAGGCGGTCGTGAGGTCAGGATCTACGGCAACATCATCGCGGTCGCCGACATGAAGCATTCGCGCGCCTTCTGTACGGCGTCCTACCCGATTCTCAACGAGATCTCCTACGCCACCCAGTGAGCGTTTCTCAAACCGGGGTGTCCACCAGGCCGGCTGCGTGGCGGCCGGCTGCGGCGGCTGCTTCGAAGTAGGCGCGGTCTGCGTCGAGGTCGCGGCCCATCGTCGACAGCTTGACCGGGGAGGCGGCCAGGGCGTCGTACAGGCCGTCCACTGAGACCCGTACGACCCGGTGCCGACCCTTGAGGGGTTCGGCGGCGTCCCTGACGGCGTCGCCGAACTCTCCGTCCAGGTCCGGTACTACGACGTCCGCCGGCTGCAGCGCCACCCGCCCGTACGCCGTGAGGCTGTGGTGCGAGATGCCCCGGTGCCGTGGTCGCGGGTCGGCCTCGGAGATGCGCAGCGACGCCACGGCCCGCCCGCCCAGCGTGCCGACCGCATTGACCGCCTCGCCCGACTGGACTCCGGAGAAGCCCCAGCGAGTACCAGTACCGAGGTTGCCCGGCCCCTGCGTCAGCACGACCACCTCAGCCGCCAGCACGTGCACGGCGGTCAGCAACCCGGTATGAACAGTCACCGCCTCACGGTCGCCGCCATATGCCTGCCCGACCGTCACAGTCCCGCCAAGCCAGCCCGCATCCCGCAGCGCCGAGACAGTCCGCGAGAACGCCAGCGGCAGCGCGCCTCCATCCGTCATCACGTAGACCACGCGAGTACCGGGTCGTGCCTCGAACACCCCAGCCAGTACTGCGGGCAGCGCGGAATGCAGGTCAGCCACCACGACCGGCGTACCGAAGAGGTCGTCGGCATCCCGTAGTACTGCATGGTCGGGCGAGTCCTGCTCGTCGGCCCCCAACACCATGGACTGCAGGGGCGTGTAGCGGGCCTTGACCAGGTGCCCAGTCTCGGGCGGGTCCGCTGGGAGCCGATCGGGGATAGCGACGACCAGCGCATAGCCACCGGTCCCCAGCCCTCGGTCGAGAGCACCCACATTGAGCAGCACCCGATCACCCACGACAGGAGAGCCCACGAGCTCCGGGTACGCCAGCGCCCGGACATCCCGGTCACCGACCACCACAGTCAACTCCTGCGCCCCGGCCCAACCCCGCCCGAGCCCACCCACAATTCCTTCACGCCACCGGATCACACCACGACCCTAGTAGGTCCGAACACTTGTTCGGCGCGGAACAGGCGGTTTGCGACCCTGACCCCGTAAGGTGGTCGGGTGTCGGCGCGGAAGAGTGAGCGGCTGCTCAATGTGGTGATCTGCCTGCTGGTCGCGCGCACCTACGTGACCAAGGAGCGGATCCGCGAGGTCGTCGAGGGGTACGCCGGGCAGACCGACGACGCCTTCGAGAAGATGTTCGAGCGTGACAAGGACGAGTTGCGCGACCTCGGCATCCCGATCGAGATGGGCACCATCGACAAGTTCTTCTCCGACGACGTCGGTTACCGGATCCGCCGCGACGTCTTCGAACTGCCCGAGGTGCACCTGGAGCCGGACGAGGCCGCCGTGCTCGGCGTGGCCGCGCGGGTCTGGCAGCACGCCAGCCTGGCCGAGGCGACCACGTCGGCCGTGCTCAAGCTGAAGGCCGCCGGGATCCAGACCGACCAGTCGGCGTTGAGCGCGATCGAGCCGCACGTCGGCGCCTCCGAGCCGGCCTTCGACCCGTTGTGGTCCGCCGTCGTGAGCCGCACGGCCGTCCGCTTCGAGCACACTCGCAGTGGCGGCTCGGCACCGACCACCCGCACCCTCGAGCCGTGGGGCATCGTCTCGTGGCACGGCCGCTGGTACGTCGTCGGCCGCGACCGCGACCGCCAGGCGACCCGGATGTTCCGGCTGTCGCGGATCGGCGGCAACGTGAAGACAGTCGGCCCGCCGAACTCGTTCACCGTGCCCGAGGGCACCGACATCCGCTCGCTGGTCAGCGAGCTCGCGCCGCCACGACCGACCTCCGAGGCGAAGGTCCGGGCCAGGACCGGCTCGGCCGTGAGTCTGCGGCGTCGCGCGAACGCGATCGAGCCGTACGAGGAGGGCTGGGACCTGTTGCACGTCCCGTACGCCGACGCCGAGGTTCTCGCCGAAGAGATCGCCTCCCTCGGACCGGATGCAGTGGTCGAGGGCCCGGGCGACGTGCTGGACGGCGTACTGCGTCGCCTGCGTACCGTCGCGGGAGTGCCAGCGTGAAGAAGCCCCGCAAGCCCCGCTCCAGCGCGGCGAGGTCATGACATGAGCAACGCGCGAGACCAGGTGCAGCGGCTGCTCGCGCTGGTGCCGTACCTGCGTGAGAACGACGGCGCCCGGGTCGACGATGTCGCCGCGGAGTTCGGCGTACGGCCCAAGCAGATCATCGCGGACCTGAAGGTGCTGTGGTTCTGCGGTCTGCCCGGAGCCCAGATGGGCGATCTGATCGAGATCGACATCGACGCGGCCGAAGGCGACGGGGTGATCCACCTCAACAACGCGGACTATCTGGCGCGCCCGTTGCGGCTGGCGGCCGACGAAGCGCTCGCCCTGCTGACCGCGTTGCGCACCCTGCGCGATGTGACGGCCGGCCAGGACCGCGACGCCGTCGACCGGGCCATCGCGAAGCTGGAGACCGCCGCGGGGGAGGGGGCCGCTGCGATCGAGGGCTCCGCTGCCCACGTCCATGTCGAGCCCGCCGCGCCGGAGATCGCCGACCTGGTCAACCGGGCACTGGCCGGCAAGCGACGGATGCACCTCACGTACGACGTACCGTCGCGTGACGAGACGACCGAGCGGGACGTCGATCCGATGCGGCTGGTGGTCTCCGAAGGGCGCAGCTACCTGGAGGCGTGGTGCCGGCTGGCGGAGGATGTCCGGCTCTTCCGGCTGGATCGGATCGCTGACGCCAAGCTCCTCGACCTGCCGAGCGAGCCGCCGCCCGAGGCGACTCCGCGTGATCTGTCCAACGGGATGTTCCAGCCGTCCGAGCAGGACCTGCTGGCCACGGTCAGGCTTGAGCCGCCGGCGCGGTGGGTCGCGGAGTACTACCCGATGGAGTCGATCGAGGAGAGCTCCGGCAACTCCCTGATCGTCAAGCTCCGGGTGGCCGACACCGCCTGGCTCCAACGCCTGATCCTCCGTCTGGGCGGCACCGCCACCGTCCTGGACCCCCAGGACCTGGGCAAACAAATAGCCGAGACAGCCCGCGACGCCCTCTCCGCCTACGACGACCAACTCCAGTAACCCCGGTCGCACGCTTGCGGGGACCAGCGGTCGCCCGCATCGGCCTCGTGGCGCTGGGCGCCACCTCGGCCTGCCCGGGATGCGGACCGCGAGCGGGCCCTGCGTTGGGGCGGACTGCATGGGCGCGTTGGGGCGGACTGCATGGGCGGGTTCGCAGCGGGCTTACTGCAGCACGGTGCGGCGCGGTGCGATGCGGGCTGGGCTGGACTGGTGCGTGGGCAGGCTGAGGCGCGACTGCTGTACCGACGCCGCCGGGCGCCCGACAGCCGTCTGGGCGGTGGGCGGAGCACGGTGCCAGTCGCCAACGCGACTCGTGGTGCGGTTCGCCGTCAGTGGTTCGGGTGGGCTCCATGCGTTGGCCCGCGATGCGAGTACGGACGGGGGAAGGCGCCAGTTGCCGGGTCAGCGTTTCGAGAGTTCGTCTTCCAGCGGGGAGGCGCGGCGGCCGCGGGGGGTGATCCGGACGCCGGCCAGCCACTTGGTCCAGCGGTCTGCTTCGGCCTCGATCGCGGCGGCCGTTTCGCGACCGACGTCGTCGAGCAGTTGGTAGCGGACGTCGCCGGACTCGGGCTGGCCCCAGCCGCCGACGATCCGGCCGTTGGCCCAGACCGAGGGACCGATGTTGCCGGTCGTGTCGAACATCCGGGCCTTGTGCTCGCCCAGGTACCAGGCTCGTTCCTTCCAGCCCATCGGGGTCGGATCCAGCGCGGGCAGGAACGCCACCCATGGCTCGGGCTCCTCCACCGGTCCTTCGTCGCCGGGGAGTACGTAGCCGACCTCGCCGTCCAGGTTGACCTCGACGGCCTCGACAGCTGTCAGGGCCTTGCGGGTCTGGCCCAGCGTCCAGCCACTCCACCACTGCAGGTCTGCTGAGGTACCGGGGCCGAACGACGCCAGCCACGCCCGCGCCAGAGTCGCCCGAGCCTCATCGGCCGGCAACTTGTCGCCGAAGCCGTCCGGAAGCCAGTTCTCGACCGGAGACCATTGGTGCTGGCCGCTCAACCAGGTGCCGAGCGGCCGCCCGCGGACGATCCGGCCCTCGGCCGAGAGTTGGAAGAGGACCCGGCTCGTCACGTACGGCTGAGCGGCGTACGACTTGCCAGGCGCCATCGCGAGCCGGCTGCGCAGACGCGGCTCGTCGGCCGACAACTCCTGCGCCGTCGCCGATCCACGCAGCGCGAGAGCGGTCGCCGTCGACTCCTCAACGGCCCGCAGCCACTTCGCGCACTCCTCGGCATCGGCCGCGATCCCCGCCTCGGCGAGATGCTTGACCAGCAGTTTCCGCTGCTTGTCCGCGATGTCGTCAGTACAAGCAGCCTGTACTACGGGAGCGAACGCCGTCGGTACGACGAACACCGTTCGCCGCATCCCCAGCATCCGGATCAGCGTGCGATCGTCGTACAGCGCCCGCTCGGTCCCGGCCACCTCGCTACCGGGCACCCGTGCGGCGATCGACAGGTGGACGGTCGCCGGATCGGTCCCGTGCAGGACGACCATCGACGTGGCCGCCTCGACCGGATCCCCCGCCTGCGCCGACCGGGCCAGCCGATGCCGCCGCCCGAGCCGGGCCCGCCGATCCGCCACCGATATCCGTTCCATCCGTCTCCCCCTGAGGTCTCTGCTTCCCCTGTTCTTACCATCACGTTCCGACACCGTTGTCCACAGCGATGGACTGCGAGGATGGGTGGTGACCGGGAACCGGATAGGCTCTTGGGCATGTATTGGCTCTTGCTCTTCCTGGGCGTGGTGGCGGTGTGGACCCTGGTCCTCGTGCTGCTCGCTCGGAAGCTGTGGGGTCAGGCCAAGGCACTGACACGTGAGTTGGTAACCGCCCAGTCCAAACTCGAGGACGCGCAGTCGGAGGCGAGGTCCGCCCGGACCGCCGAGGACGCAAACGCTCGGGCGTAGTATCGGCGCTCACGGTTGAGCCACGAGTAGAAGTCGGTAGGGAGTTTCGTCATGATTCCGTCTCTCGGAATGCCTCAGGGCGCGGAGTGGCTCGTCATTCTCGCGATCGTCGTGCTGCTGTTCGGGTCGGCCAAGCTGCCGGCCCTGGTCAAGCAGCTCGGCAAGTCGAAGAAGATCTGGGAAGAGGAGGTCGGCCCGTCGTCGCGCAAGAAGGAGGGTGAGCTGACCGAGGGCACCCAGGCGCCGACCCAGCCGGTCAACCCGCCGGTGCAGGCCCCCAGCCAGCAGCCGAACGGCCAGGCTCCGGGCGACGGCTTGCCGCCGACCCACACCGCCAACTGAGCCGCGCGCTCCACCTGTGACAACGGTGAGGCTGGGACGGCGGAAGGAACCCCGCCGCCCGAAGGACGAAGAGGGTCGGATGACCCTGCGCGAGCACATCGTCGAGCTGCGCAACCGGCTGCTCATCAGTGTGCTCGCGATCGTGATCGGCACGGTCGCGGCCTGGTTCATCTACGACGAGGCCTTCAGGCTGCTGACCCAGCCGTTCCAGGAGAGCGTCCGGCAGCTCAACCCGGGGGCCGACGAGACGAAGCCGATCCTGACCCTGAACGGCGTCGGCGACGCGCTGACCTTCCAGATCAAGGTCTCGGCCCTGATCGGGCTGGTGGTCTCCAGCCCCGTCTGGCTGTACCAGCTGTGGGCGTTCATCGCGCCCGGGCTGCACCGCAGCGAGAAGAAGTGGGCGGCGCTGTTCGCCGGTCTCGCCGCGCCGTTGTTCGCCGGCGGCATGGCGGTCGCCTACTGGACGCTGCCGAAGGGCATCGCGATCCTGATCAGCTTCACCCCGCACTCGGTGCAGAACCTGATCGAGATCCCGCACTACCTGGACTTCGTGATCCGCACGATGCTGGTCTTCGGGATCGCCTTCCTGATCCCGCTGGTCGTCGTCCTGCTGAACATGCTCGGCCTGGTGCCGGCCTCGGCGCTGGGCAAGTTCCGGCCGTACATCATCTTGGTGATCTTCGTCTTCGCCGCGGTCGCGACGCCGTCCGGCGACCCGTTCACGATGTGCCTGCTGGCGATCCCGATGTGCCTGCTGTTCTTCATCGCCGAGGTGATCTGCCGGATCAACGACAAGCGCCGGGGCCGCAGGGCCGAAGAACTGCTGGCCGACTGATGGCCCGCATGCCTGAAGAACTGCCGGCCGACTGATGGCCCGCAAGATCGCGCTGGTGGTCAATCCCACCAGCGGCCGAGGGCTGGGCGCACGGGTCGCCCCGGTGGTCCGCGCCGAGCTCGAAGCCGGCGGCCTGACCGTCGACGAGTACACGACCACCTGCGCCGAGGACGTCGGCCGGATCTCGGCCGAGGTGATCGCCTCCGGTGCCGACGGCGTCGCGCTGGTCGGTGGCGACGGCACGATCCACCTCGGCGCCCAGGTGCTGGCCAAGTCGGGGATGCCGTTCGGCGTGATCCCGGCCGGCACGGGCAACGACTTCGCTCGCGGCATCGGCGTACCGCTGAAGGATCCGAAGGCGGCGGCCGCGCTGATCGTCAGGGGCCGGACCCGCGCGGTCGACCTGGCGACGGCCAAGGACGAGTACATCACCACCGTCGTGGCCGGCGGCTTCGACTCGTTGGTGAACAAGCGCGCCAACGCGATGACGTGGCCGAAGGGCAACGCCCGCTACACGCTGGCCACCCTCGCCGAGCTGCGCACCTTCACCCCGATCTCGTACGTCGTCACCGTCGACGGCGAGGTGCTGGAGACCGACGCGATGCTGGTGGCCGTCGGCACCGGTCCGACGTACGGCGGCGGACTGCAGATCTGCGCCGGCGCCGGGATCGACGACGGGCTGCTCGACGTCACCATCATCAAGCCGGTGTCGCGGCTGACCCTGCTGCAGATGTTCCCGAAGCTGTCCAAGGGCACCCACCTCGGCCACCCGGCGGTGCACACCCTGCGCGGCCGGTCGATCCGGCTCGAGTCGCCCGGCGTCACGGCGTACGCCGACGGCGAGATCCTCGGCCCGCTGCCGGTCGACATCGGCGTCGCGGCCGGCGCTCTCACCGTGTTCGCCTGACGCACACCCCGCTTCGAACCGGTTAAGTCCCTCGATCACTGAACGAATCTCAGCAATCTCTGGCCGTCACCGGGTTTGTCTGATAGGAAAGCTTCCTAACAGATAAACCCTCGACGCCCCCTCGGAGGAGATTCGTGTTCAACGCCCCTACGAACACCTTGCGCAGCACCCGCCGGCTGACCGGCATCCTGCTCGGCCTCGCCGTCGCTGCCGCCCCGGCGACCGCGTACGCCTCGCCGCTGCTCGAGCACAGCAACGCCAGGATCGACATCGCCGCGCACGCCCAGCGCAGCGTGCAGGCAGCCGGGCTGGACGACCCGGCGAAGAAGGAAATCGCGATGAAGATCGTCTCCAGCGCGGAGAACTCCTCGCTGGACTGGAAGGCGCAGTACAAGTACATCGAGGACATCGACGACGGCCGCGGCTACACGGCCGGCATCATCGGATTCTGCTCGGGTACCGGCGACATGCTGGACCTGGTCAAGCTCTACAAGCAGAAGAAGCCGGGCAACGTCCTCCAGAAGTACCTGCCGGCTCTGGAGAACGTCGACGGCACCGACTCGCACGAGGGTCTCGACCCGAACTACACCAGGGACTGGAAGACCGCTGCCGCGGACTCGGTCTTCAAGGCCGCGCAGGACAGCGAGCGCGACCGCGTGTACTTCAACCCGTCGGTGTCACAGGGCAAGGCCGACGGCGTCGGCGTACTCGGCCAGTTCATGTACTACGACGCCATCGTCATGCACGGTGGCGGCAACGACGGCACCAGCTTCGGTGGCATCCGCAAGCGCGCCCTGACCAAGGCCAAGCCGCCGGCCCAGGGCGGCAACGAGACCACCTGGCTGAACGCCTTCCTCGACGCCCGCGTCTGGGCGATGAAGCAGGAGGAGGCGCACAGCGACACCAGCCGGGTCGACACCGCCCAGCGCGTCTTCCTCCGCAACGGCAACCTCAACCTCAACACCCCCCTCGACTGGAAGGTCTACGGAGACTCCTTCCACATCAGCTGACCCAGTCACGTCAGCTGACCCTGACCGGCTGACGACAGCCCCCGCTGCCCGAGTGTCCCCGGGTCGCGGGGGCTGTGTGTTCCGAGCTCCGGAAGCAAGCGGTCGAGCCACGCCGGGAGCCACCAGTTGGCCCGGCCCAGCAGCTTCATTGCTGCCGGTACCAGCAGCATCCGGACGATGGTCGCGTCGATGAAGATCGCGACCGCCAGGCCGAGGCCGAACATCTTGGCTGATGGGTCGTTGCTCAGCACGAAGCCGAGGAAGACCGACACCATGATCAGGGCGGCCGAGGTGATCAGCCGGCCGGTGGTGGCGATGCCGTGCACGACCGCGCCGTCGCTGTCGCCGCTGCGCAGGTACTCCTCCCGCACCCGGGACAGCAGGAACACCTCGTAGTCCATCGACAGCCCGAACAGGATCGCGAACATGAACATCGGGATGAACGGCACGATCGGCACCGTCGACTCCAGCCCGATCAGCCCAGCGCCCCAGCCCCACTGGAACACCATCACCATCACCCCGAACGAAGCGCCGATGCTGAGCAGGTTCATCAGCGCGGCCTTGAGCGGTACGACGATCGACCGGAAGACGACGGTCAGCAGCAGGATCGACAACAGGATCACGGCGCCGACGAAGAGCGGCAGCCGATCGTTGACCTTGGCCCCGACGTCGGCGAAGCTCGCCGTCTGCCCGCCGACATGAGCCGCGGCCGGGCTGTCTCGTAGTACGGAGGGAAAGACGTCTGTCCGCAGGCGCCTGACTGTTTCCAGCGTCGCGTCGTCCTGCGGCCCAGTGGTCGGGAAGGCGACGAGCGTCGCGAGCCCGGCCGCGACGTTCACGTCGGGCGGTGCGACGGCGGCGATGCCCTGGTCAGCCTTGATGGCGGCGAGCAGAGGCCCGACCACCGAAGCATCCCGAGAGATGTCCACCGCGATCACCAACGGACCGTTGATCCCCGGACCGAATCCGGCGGCGACCAGGTCGTACGCCCGGCGCTCGGTCCGCGTCGCCGGCAGCGCACCCTCGTCGGGCGTACCGACCTGAAGCGCGAGCACCGGCGCGGCGAGCGCCAGCAACGCGACGACAGACCCGACGAGATACGCGACAGCGTTCCGGGACACATGCCGGGCCCACCGCTCCCACCCGCCGGTCCGTACCGTGACGCGCCGTACCGTGAGCCGGTTGATCCAGGACCCGGCCAGCCCCAGGAACGCGGGCAACAAGGTGATCGAGGCAACGACCATGATCAGCACGATGAGCGCGACCGCGATCCCACCCGCGGTCATGAACGGTACGCCGGCCACCGCCAGCCCCAGGATCGCGATCACCACCGTGCCACCCGCGAACACCACGGACTGCCCGGCGGTGGCGACCGCCCGCCCGGCCGACTCCTCGACCGTCGATCCTGACGACAGGTACTCGCGATGCCGGGTGACCAGGAACAACGCGTAGTCGATCCCCACCCCGAGGCCGACCATGCTCCCGATCACCGGCGCCCAGCTGGGGATGTCGATCAGGTACGTGACCAGCGACATCCCGCTGATCCCGAGCGCAAGCCCGAACAGCGCGAGCCCGATCGGCAACCCCATCGCGATCACCGACCCGAACGTCACCAGCAGGATGAGGATCGCGACCAGCAGCCCGATCCCTTCGCCGAGACCCGCCGGCGGCGCCTCGAAGACGAAGAAGAGATCGCCGCCCAGCTCGACCCGCAGCGTCGGAGCAACACCGGCGGCGAACTCCTTGAGGTTCTCCAGATCGCCCGGACCCAGCTTCTCCTGGACCGGGTACTGCAGCCGGATGACCGCGACGCGCCCGTCGGCCGAGACCTCCGGCTCCCCGGCACCCAGCACGTTGGGCAGCGTGGCGGCTCCCGCTCGCACGTTGCCCAAAGCATCTTTCGGCCCCGGATCGGAGAACCTCGCCTGCCCGTCAGCAGGCGTGAGCACGACCTTCGCGGTCAGCCCGGCCTGATCAGAGCGGGCGAGCAGCTGGGTGGCCTTCTGCGAGTCGAGCCCCGGCGCTCCCATCGAGTCCGAGAGCTTCTGCCCGAAGACGCCGGCCGCGACGACCACGAGCACGGAGACGACGAGCCAGGTGCCGATCACCGTCCACGGCCGGCGGGCGGCGTACCGGCCCAGTCTGTACAACGCGTGCGACATCATCGGGGATCTCCTTCGACGGCCCAGGGACAAGTGGACCCAGCGTCGCGAGATCCGCGGGAGGACACCTCGGGCGAAGGGCCGGATTTGACTCGGCCGGACGGTTGACCCACACGCCGTACTTTGGGCCGATACCCGAGGCGCTTCGGGTGTCTACTGTGAGGTCATGTTCAGAAACGCGCTCCGCACGCTCTGGGCGGAGCCGCGTGTTCCCCAGCCGCCTCGGCGCGTCTGGCGGGACTGGGTGCTCGTCGGTGCGCTGCTGCCGACGGCCATCCTGGAGGGGATCTTCCGGGACGACCTGCCCTGGCGGCCGGTGGCGATCCTGTTGGCCATCGGGACGGTGGTCGCGCTGCTGTGGCGGCGTACCGCTCCGCTCGAGGTCGTCGCTGCCGTCTTCGGCTCGCTGATCGTGCTGGATGTCGTGGCGCTGCTCACCGGCCGCGGGCCGGTGGGGGAGTACATGATGATCTGCGTGGTCCTGCTCCCGTACTCCTTGTTCCGCTGGGGATCCGGCCGGGAGATCGGGATCGGTACGGTCTTCATCCTGATCGCGTTGGCGCTCGGGCTCACCGTCGATCCCACGGGGCTCGTCGACTCGATCCTCGGGAGCATGTTCCTGCTCTTCCCGACGACGCTCGGCGCCGCCGTCCGGTACCGGACCTCGTCGCGGGTCCGTGAGCTGGACCAGGTGAGGCTGCGGGAGCGTGAGCAACTGGCCCGCGAGTTGCACGACACCGTCGCCCACCACGTCTCAGCCATCGTCATCCGGGCACAGGCCGGCCGAATCGTCGCCCCGTCCGACCCGGCTGCGGCAGTGGACGCCTTGGCCATCATCGAGTCGGAGGCAACCCGCACCCTGGCGGAGATGCGCGTCATGGTCGCCGGACTCCGGCAGGACGAGGCAGCCGCGATGGCGCCGCAGCCCGGAGTGGCCGACCTCGAGCAGTTGGCTCGCGGAAGCCGGCTTCCGGTCGACGTCGAGCTGTCGGGTGACCTCGACGACCTCGGGCCGTCGGTCGGAGCCGCCCTCTACCGGATAGCGCAGGAGTCGATCACGAACGCCGTCCGCCATGCCCGCGCCGCGACCCGCGTCGACGTCCGGGTGGCCGGTGAGGCCGACTCCGTGCGGCTGACCATCCAAGACGACGGCGAGGCAGGCTCGGCCGGGCCGGTGGGCTACGGCTTGGTCGGTATGACCGAAAGGGCCGCCCTCCTCGGCGGCTCCTTCGAGGCCGGCCCCGGCGACGACCGGGGCTGGACCGTCAAGGCAGTCCTGCCGAGGACGGCCAGATGACCGTCGAAGCAGGTCCTGCCGAGGACGGCCGGCCGATCCGGGTGGTCGTCGCCGACGACCAGGAACTCGTCCGTACCGGGCTGACGATGATCCTGTCGGTGCAACCCGGGATCGAGGTGGTCGGTCAGGCCGCCGACGGTCGTGAGGCGGTCGAACTCGCTCGCCGGTTGCGCCCTGACGTGTGCCTGTTCGACATCCGGATGCCCGGGATGGATGGGATCGCGGCGACCCGCGAACTGGCCGGACCACACGTCGAGAACCCGATCGCCGTCGTCGTGATCACCACCTTCGACCTCGACGAGTACGTCCACGGCGCGCTCAAGGCCGGGGCTCGCGGATTCCTGCTCAAGGACGCCGGTCCCGAACTCCTGGTCCAGGCGATCCACGCGGCCGCCGACGGCGAGGCGCTGATCGCCCCGAAGATCACCGCCCGGCTGCTCGCGGCGTTCTCCGATACCCGGCTTGGCCGGCCGCCCGCTCAGCCTGTCGAGCCGCTGACCGGTCGCGAGGAAGAGATCCTGCTCACCGTCGCCCAGGGCCTGACCAACTCCGAGATCGCCGGCGACCTCCACATCAGCCTCAGCACGGTCAAGACCCACCTCACCAGCATCATGACCAAACTCGGCGCCCGGAACCGGGTCGAGCTGGTCATGTGGGCCTACGAAACCCACCGAGTCCAGCGCTGATCATCGACAGCAGGCCGGCCAGGTCTGCTACCGACTGTTCTGACAGGACCGAGCCGATCCTGGTGACCAGCTCTGCTTCGACTGTGGGTGTCGCGGCGGCAAGGATCTCGAGGCCGGCCGCGGTCGGCTCCACCAGCGAAGAGCGGCGGTCGTCGGGGTTGGCGGTTCGGCGGCAGCGGCCGGCCGCTTCGAGCCGATCGACTCCCTTGCTGGTGGCGCCGACCGTGATGGCAAACTCGTCAGCCAGGTCCTGGACCCGGGTCGTGCCGCTCGCCGCGATGAAGCGCAGAAACTCGAACTGGCCGAGCGGCAGGTCGTGCTCCGCCTTCAGTCGGGCGTCGAGCGCGTTGTAGAGCCGCGTCTCGAGCCGGACCAGGTCCGAGAACAGCGACGTGAGGTCGGTCACAGAGAAATCCAGCTTCGTGGGAATTAGCTTCCTGGGAATGTAGTTGTCATCAACCATAACCGATCCAGGAGAGGTGCGGCGATGAGCAGGGAGCAACGGGAGCAGGCCCGCGGCCTGATCAGCAAGAGCGCACTCGGGCGGACGCCGGCCCAGCACCGCGCCGACTTCGACGAGATGTTCGCCAGCCGGCCGCTGGGGGAGGACGTGACGCTTCGCCCCCGGACGCTCGGGGGCCGGCCTGCTCTGGATGTCGTGGTCGAGGGCGCCGACGGAGAGGGCGTCATCCTCTACTTGCACGGTGGCGGCTACTCGCTCGGGTCCGCCCGGACAGGGGCCAACCTTGCGGCGCCGTTGGCGCGGAGTACCGGTGTACCGGCCGTGTCGCTGGAGTATCGGCTGGCACCGGAGGACCCGTTCCCGGCCTGCGGTCGACGACGCGATCGCGGCGTACAAGGAACTGCTGGACAGTGGCCAGAAGGTCGTACTGGCAGGGGATTCGGCCGGTGGCGGGCTTGCGCTGGCCTTGATGCTGGCCGCGCGCAGGGCCGGGTTGCCGCAGCCTGTGGCGACTGTTCTGTACTCGCCGTGGACCGATGTCTCGCTGAGCGGCGGGAGCGTGGACTCGCGGGGTGACTTCGACCCGCTGTTCAGCCGGGCCCAGATGGCCGAGTCGGCGGAGTGGTATGTCGGCGGCCAGGACCCGCTGGACGAGCTGGCCAGCCCGCTGTTCGCGGAGCTGACCGGTCTGGCGCCGTTGCTGATCCAGGTCGGGTCGGCCGAGGTGCTGCTGGACGACTCGCTGCGGCTGGCGGTTCGGGCGGCTGAGGCGGAGGTCGACGTCAGCCTGGACGTGATCGCGGGGGCGCCGCACGTGTTCCAGTACTTCACCGGTTTCCTGCCCGAGGCCGACGAGGCGCTCGAGCGGGCCGCGGCCTTCGTGCGGCGCCGACTCGGTGACCAGCCGGTCGGGTAGCGCGGGGTTCTGGGGGTGGCGTCGCATAGATTGGGGGCATGAGCACCCCGTCCGAGAAGTACGCCGTTTTCCGCTCGGACCAGGAGCACCCCGCGGTGCGGGAGTTCCGCTCGCTGTACGACTTCCAGCTGGACGAGTTCCAGTTGCGGGCGTGCGCGGCGCTGGAGGACGGGCACCAGGTGCTGGTCGCCGCGCCGACCGGCTCGGGCAAGACGCTGGTCGGCGAGTTCGCGGTGCACCTGGCCCTGCAGCGGGGGCAGAAGTGCTTCTACACCACCCCGATCAAGGCGCTGAGCAACCAGAAGTACAGCGATCTGGTACGCCGCTACGGCCACGAGAACGTCGGCCTGCTGACCGGTGACAACTCGATCAACTCCGAGGCGCCGATCGTCGTGATGACGACCGAGGTGCTGCGCAACATGCTGTACGCCGCCTCGCAGACGCTGCTCGGCCTGTCGTACGTGGTGATGGACGAGGTGCACTACCTCGCCGACCGGGCTCGCGGCGCGGTCTGGGAAGAGGTCATCATCCACCTGCCGGAGTCCGTGTCGGTGGTGTCGCTGTCGGCGACGGTGAGCAACGCGGAGGAGTTCGGCGACTGGCTGGAGACGGTCCGCGGCAACACCGTCGTGGTGCTGGAGGAGAAGCGGCCGGTACCGCTGTTCCAGCACGTGATGGTGGGCAAGCGGCTGCATGACCTGTTCGCGGGGGAGGCGCCGACCGCGCGCGCCGGTGGCGTAGCGCAGTACGGGCCTTCGTACACCGCACCAAAGTCGAAGTCGGGCAACCCAGCCAAGGCAGGCAGCGGCGGGCCTGACCTCAAGGACATGGTCAATCCGCAGCTGGTCAAGATCGCCCGCGATGACAGCCGGATCTTCAAGGACGACTCGCGCAGGCCGCGGCGTCGCCGGGATCTGCCCAAGAGCCGGCCGGCCCGGTCGCACTTCACGCCGTACCGGTCCGATGTGGTCGAGGAGCTGGACGCCGGCGCGCTGCTGCCGGCGATCTACTTCATCTTCTCCCGCAAGGGCTGCGAGGACGCGATGCTGCAGTGCCTGCGCTCGGACCTGCGGCTGACCAAGCCGAGCGAGCAGGCCGAGATCAGGAGGGTGCTCGCCGAGCGGATGGTGGACCTGCCGGACGAGGACCTCGGTGTGCTCGGGTACCACGACTTCAGCGAGGCGCTCAGCCGGGGGATCGCCGCGCACCACGCCGGCATGCTCGCGGCCTTCAAGGAGGTCGTCGAGGAGCTGTTCGCGCGCGGCCTGATCAAGGTCGTCTTCGCCACCGAAACGCTTGCCCTGGGCATCAACATGCCGGCCCGCACGGTGGTGCTGGAGAAGCTGAGCAAGTGGAACGGTGAGGCCCACGTCGACATCACGCCGGGGGAGTACACCCAGCTGACCGGCCGGGCCGGTCGTCGAGGCATCGACGTCGAGGGGCATGCGGTCGTGCTCTGGCAGCCCGGGTTCGACCCGCGTGCCGTCGCGGGTCTGGCTTCCACTCGTACGTATCCGCTGCGGTCGTCGTTCTCCCCGTCGTACAACATGGCCGTCAACCTGGTCCGCCAGGTCGGGCGGTCACGCGCGCGGGACATGCTGGAGCTGTCGTTCGCGCAGTTCCAGTCCGACCAGGCCGTGGTGGGGCTGGCGCGGCAGGTGCAGCGCAACACGGAGGCGCTGGAGGGGTACAAGGAGTCCATCGACTGCCACCTCGGCGACTTCCTCGAGTACGCCGCGCTCCGCCGCCGGATCAGCGATCGCGAGTCGTCGGGCTCGAAGCGGCGCAAGCTGGATCGCCGGGTCGAGGCGCAGGAGTCGCTGGAGAAGCTGCGGATCGGCGACATCATCCGGATCCCGGCCGGTCGGAGCGCGGGCTGGGCGCTGGTGCTCGACGCCGGTGTACGGTCCGAGCGCGAAGGGCCGCGGCCGACCGTGCTGACGCTGGACCGGCAGGTGCGCAAGCTGTCGATGATCGACTTCCCGACCCCGGTCGAGGCGATCAGCACGCTCCGGGTGCCGAAGAAGTTCAACGCGCGCAACCCGCAGCAACGCCGCGAGCTGGCCCATGTACTGCGCGGCCGCACCGACATGATCGGCGAGGAAGGTCCGCCGTCGTCGCGCACCCATCGCGGCGATGTCGTCACGCACGCGGACGATCCGGAGCTGCAGCAGATGCGCGCCGAGCTGCGCGCGCACCCCTGCCACGGGTGCTCGGATCGCGAGGACCACGCCCGGTGGGCAGAGCGGTACTTCCGGCTCGACCGGGAGAACCGCGACGTACAGCGCAAGATCGAGCAGCGGACGAACACGATCGCCCGCCAGTTCGACCGGGTCTGCCAGGTGCTCGACGCGCTGCACTACCTCGACGGGGACAAGACGACGGAGGCGGGCGACCGGCTGTCGCGGATCTACACCGAGCTCGACCTGGTGGCGGCCGAGTGCTTGCGAGTCGGGGTTTTCGACGATCTCGACGTACCGGAGCTGGCGGCCTGTCTGGCGGCGCTGGTGTACGAGTCGCGCTCCAAGGACGAGCCGACGTCGCCGCGGTTGCCGCGCGGTGAGGTACGGACCGCGCTGGAGAAGATGGGCACCATCTGGCGGGACCTGTCGGCGCTCGAGCGGGACATGCGGGTCGACTTCCTGCGCCCGATGGATCTCGGCTTCTGCTGGGCCGCGTTCCGCTGGGCGTCGGGCGCGTCGCTGGCCGAGGTGCTGTACGAGTCCGACCTCGCGGCCGGTGACTTCGTCCGTTGGGTGAAGCAACTGATCGACCTCACCGAGCAGGTCGCCGACGCGGCCGGCCCGACGCCGCTGCGCAAGACCGCGCGCCAGGTGACCGACCAGATCCGCCGCGGCGTGATCTCGTACGCCTCGGTGGTCGACGAGCCGTAAACCACCCGCCAGTAGACGCCGACGCTAGAACATCAGGGGGCGGAAGTGGGGGTCTGTCGTGCTTTCCTCGCCGGCCATGTCGGTGAAGACAGCACGGACCGCGTCGATCGCCTCGTCGCCGTGGGTCTTGCGCAGCCTGCGCTCGTAGGACTGGTGGAATCGCCGGGCAGCCTTGAGCGCTGCCTGGCCGCGTTCTGACAGGTGGATCAGGCGTGCCCGGCCGTCGGTGGGGTCGGGGTGGCGTTCCACGTAGCCGCGGGCTTCCATGTCGTCGATGATCTGCGCGGCACCCTGCTTGGTGATGTCCAGCCGGGTCGCCAGCGTGCTGATCGTCGCCGGCGCGGCGCCGAGCGTGCGGAGTACGAAACCGTCGGAGCGGCCCTGGTCGTCGAAGCCCTGGGCCGCGGTGGCCGCGCGCAGTTCGCGGACGAACTCCTGCTCCGCGAGTAGTAGCAGGATGCCGAAATCGGGGTTGCCATTCGTCGCCATGTCACCCATGATAGACAAGCCGAGTTGAACAAGTCAACTTGTCTAAATAGTTTGGGGGACGAGATGCCGATCACCCGCGCGGCCGATGCGCCGCGGTTCGACCTTCCGGGCGCGCAGTTCACCGTGCAGGCTGCACCGAGCCTGGGGTCCAAGGGCCTGTGTACCTGGCGATTGCGGCTCGACACCGGTCAGCGCAACGACGCGCCGCACACCCTGGACCGCGACGAGGTCTTCATGGTGCTGTCCGGTACGGTCCAGGTCACGCCGGACGGCGAGAAGCTCGAGGCCGGTGACGCGGCCGTGGTACTGGCCGGAGACCCGATCCAGGTCCGCAACCTCGGCGACACCGAGGCTGAGCTCTACGTCGCCGTCACCGCCGGCTTCACCGGCACGATGGCCGACGGAACGACCGTCCAGCCGCCCTGGGCCCAGTAGCCGGAGTCGTCGTCCGTCAGTAGCAGGCATGACGGAGATGACGACGCGCCACCTGCTTTGGGACAGCCTGACGACCGCGCCGGAAGGCCGCCACCCCGGACGTCTGGGGGTGACCGACCTGCCGGCGGCGGAGTTCACCGTTTCGGAGAACATCAAGCATTCGTCGAGCGGTGCGGGCAAGGACTTCGACCGGGTCAACGCCTTGGGGCATGCGCTGCAGAACCACCAGGGCAGCGGCTTCGAACGGACGGTCAGGTCGGATACCGGCCAACGCCTGAATCCTGCCTGGCTGACGACCAGGAGCCTGGTCCACGACCCCGTCAGCGGGCGAATCGCGGCCGCGGCTCATCTGAGTCACTCAGCCGTCGGCCGGCCGCCGGCGCTCGACCTCGGTGCCATGGATGGCAGGAACATCAGCTCTTGGCGCGAGCACAACGGAATGGTCTATCCGGCAGGGAACCTGTACTGCGGATCCGATCGCTCCGGCGTGCTCGTTCCGGCGCTGATGCATGCCGACATCATCTCGGTCGATCTGTGGCCGGCGACCGGATCGATGGCGTTCTTCGAGTCCTGGGGCGGATCGTTGGGATCCGTCACGCTGATCGACGGCAGCGGGTCGTACCGGCTGCTGACCTTCGTCGACGGGGTGAGTGGGGGCGAGGAGATCCGATTCAGCCCGGACGGTGGCTGGCTGTTCCTCGACGGCGGCTCGAAGGCCTGGCTGGTCGAGGTGGTGACCGGGCGCTGGATGCAGGCACCGGTCCAGAACGCTGCCTGGTGGCCCCTGCGTCCAGCCACGCTCATCTCCGTCTCCAACGAGGACGGCGGCGGTGTGCCGAGGCTGTACGACCTGTCCTCGGCCGAGTACGTCGGTGAGTTTCCGCAGCTCCACATCGATGGGCAGGGCGAGGTGGACCTGGCCTGCTGGGGTGCAGCCGTCTCTCCCGGCGGCGAAGAACTCCTGGTCGGTACCCGAGCGGGCATCACTGCCGCGTACCAAGGCGAACACGGCTCCCGAACGCGGGCAGCCCGGGTGACGCTGGCCACCGGTCGTGGGCAACTCATCTGGCCGATCTTCCTGGACGACCAGGGCGAGCTGGAGCGGGAGCACCACGAGTTCCGCTGGCTCGGTCCGGTGCCGCAGTTGCCGGTGACGCTCGGAGCGCAGCTCGCCGCGCGGCTTCAGGAGCCGATCGGCCAAGCACCTGAAGGGGATCCGGCGCGCTACGGCGACGAGGCGAAGCAGTCCACCGGGATGGCGCTCGACTACACGGTGCAGCAACTACAGAACGACCTCCTGGCCTCCGACGGTTCCTACCTGATGCCGGAGATCGTCCGCGGCCTCGCGACGCTGCAGTCGTACGGCGGCGAGCACTGGGACACCATGAGCGAGTGGGCGACCCGGGTGGCCGTCGCGTTGGAGCCGCACGTCACCAGCGGCTCGCTCTCGGCACGCAATGAGGATGCATGGCGGGCGTTCTGCACCGCAGTACGTGCTCTGAACGCAGGCAGTCCTGGCCTGATCGACTGGGCAGCGTTGCCCTGGGTGAGGGACTAGCAGCGGCGGATGGGAGCGCTGTAGGTGGTGTTGCTTGGGTTGGCGACGTAGTAGTCGGTGACCCAGGTACCGTCGCTCAGGCGGTTCCAGACTGCGGTGGTGCCGACAGTTGTGCCGGCTCGTTGACAGGTGACCCAGGCAAGTGAGCCGATTGGCAGCAGGCCGGGGTAGGTGGCGTACGACGTACCGGGGCCGTGGCGCCTGGCCAGGTTGTCGGTTGTTGTCTGGTACGGGAGGCTGCAACCCGGGATGGGTGCGCTGTAGCCGGGGTTGCCGGGAGTACGGACGTAGTAGTCGGTGACGTAGGTGCCGTCGATCAGCTTGTCCCAGACGGCGCTGGTGCCGATCTTGGGGCCGAACGTCTGGCACACGATCCGGATGGCGGCGTTGTGGGCGATGGTCGCGCGCCTTGGGTACGCGGTGGAGGGGCCGCTGTAGGCGTAGATGTTGGTGCGGACCGTGTACGTGTACCAGGTCGAGGCGACCGGCGCGTCGAAGCGGTCGTTGTCGATGTTGAGGGTGACGCCGCCGTACGTCTCGTTGTGGTCACCCTTGTACTGCTTGCCTCGCTGGCCCACGGACCAGTAGCGGTCGGAGATCAGCGGCCAGCCCGTCAGTGCTGAGTTCTCGTTCCAGCGGGCGATCCACACCGCGTCCGGGCGCGCGTAGGAGGTCGAGTTGTAGACCTGGGCCAGGTGGCGAGCGCCGGAGTCCTGGTGGGCGTACACCGCGGAGATGTAGCCGCGCCGGTGCAGTTCCTTCGTCCAGGACGAGAGGTACCGCAGTACTGCGGCCCGGCAGGTCGCGTCGTTGACGTTGTAGTGCTCCATGTCGCCGTAGAGCGCGCTACCCGGGAGCAGCCGAGCGCTGCGGCCTTGGCTGCGGCATCGGCCGCCTGAGCCGTCCCCTGTGCGGCTGCAGACGATGCGGTCAGCTTCTGCGCGTTGGCTCGGGTAGTGCACGGCGCCTGAAGCCCCATGTACACAGGGATGAGCCGCCACCCCATCCGCGCCACAGTGCGCACCCAACTGCCGGTGAGTTGCGGCTGCGTGCACCCGCGGTTCACTCCGCCGATGTAGATCCCCACAGCCCGGTATGGCGACGCCAGCCAGGCCGACATCTGCGCGACCGTCGGCGCGGTACAGGTGTCGAACGCCAGCCCCTTGTACCTGGTAGCCGTGGCACTCGCCGGATACCCGATCGAGGTAGCCGGCTCAGCCGCCGCCGGTACCGTCATCCACATCAAAAGCAACGCCACGACCAGCAGCAAACGCTTCATTGCACCAGCCCCCTAGATACCAGCAGTACACGCCTCAACGACGTGCCCTGCAAGGGGCTAGTCTGCAGCGAAAAGCGGATGGAGGAGCGGCATGCAACCAACGATCGTCGAGCGCGAGGACCAGCCGTACATGGCGTTGCGCGGCAAGATCGCGATGAACCAGATCGCCGACTTCGCCCGGCGTACACCGGAGCTGTTCAGCTGGCTCGCCGCGCGCACCATCAACCCGATCGGCGACGTGTTCTTCCGGTACGCCGTGGTCGACATGGAGCACGGACTCGTGCTGGAGATCGGCGTACCGGTCGAGGAGCGCCATCACGGCGAGGGCGAGATCGTCGGCGGTGTCCTGCCCGGCGGCCGCTACGTCAGCGTCACGCACATCGGCGACCCCGGCGAACTCGAAGGCGTCACCGGCGAACTCCTGGCCTGGGCTGAGAAGGAGGGGCTGGTGTGGGACGCCGACGGCAACAATTGGGGCAGCCGCCTCGAGGTCTACAAGTCCGACCCCGAAGAGGTTCCGATGGACCAGTGGGAGACCGAACTGCTGTTCCGCCTCAGAGGCTAGGCGGCTACTGGTTGGAGCAGGTCGCGGAGTTGGCGCGCGGCCTGGAAGCCGGCGCGGTTGCCGCCGATGGTGCTGGCTGACGGCCCGTAGCCGATCAGGTGCACCCGCGGCTCCAGCACTGTGTGCGTGCCGTCCATCCGGATGCCTCCCGACGGTTCACGCAGATGCAGCGGTGCAAGATGCGCCAGGTCGGCGCGGAAGCCAGTAGCCCACAGGATCGCGTCGACCTGCTCCACCCGACCATCGGCCCACTCCACGCCATCGGGAGTGATCCGGGAGAACATCGGGAGCCGGGTGTAGACGCCCTTCCGGTACGCCGCCTGCTCCTGCTCGCGCAACTGCAGACCGGTCACCGCAACCACACTCTTCGGCGGCAGCCCGGCCCGGACGCGCTCCTCCACCTTGGCGATGATCTGCCGCCCGATCTCCGGCCCGAACTCCTCACCCGGCGTCCGCCACTCCGGCGGCCTCCGCGTCACCCATGTAGTGGTCGCGACCTCAGAGATCTCGGCGAGCAGCTGCACCGCCGACGCACCCCCACCGACCACCAGCACATGCTGACCAGCGAACTCGCCGGCGCCGCTGTAGTCAGCAGTGTGCAGTTGCCGCCCCTGGAACGTCTCGAGCCCCGGGTACCAGGGGATGAAGGGCCGGTTCCAGGTACCGGTCGCGTTGACGATCGCCTCGGCTTCGTAGTCGCCCTGGTCGGTACTCAGCTCGAACAACTCGCCCTCGTGCCGCACGCTCTCCACGATCACCGGCCGCACGACCGGTAGGTCGAAGCGAGTCTCGTAGTCCGCGAAGTACTGCGGCACGAACGCATTGGCCCGCTCCTCGCCGGCACTGGCCGGTACTGCGACCCCCGGCAGGTTGGCGATGCCGTGCACGTCATGCATGGTCAGCGAGTCCCACCGGTGCTGCCAGGCGCCACCGGGGGCCGGGTTGCGGTCGAGCACCACCACCCCGTCGTACCGGGGGAACCCCATCCGGACCAGGTGGTACGCCGCCGACAGGCCCGCCTGCCCGGCCCCGATCACCGCCACCTGCGTCCTCTTCACATCAGCCACAACACCCCGGATGGCCGGCAATCTTCCCGCCGCCATCCGGGGTGTTGTGGCTGGGGCTCAGCTCCAGCTGTTGTCGATGCGCTTGTGGTAGCGCTGTCCCGCCTTGCCGCCGATCACTGCGGCCAGCAGGCTGACCACCACGACGGCGATCGCCAGGATCACGCTGCCTGTCGTGAGGTCCTGGTCCGCGATCGGGATGGACGGCAGGTCGACCCGGTCCAGTACGTCGTACTGCGACCCCGCCAGCGCACCGATCCCGGCGACGAGCAGCGTGACGATGAGCCCGATCGCCCAGACGCCGAGCCCTTGCCGCGCGCCGTCGAAGCGGGCGAGCCGGCCGGCGACGTACCCGCCGTTGTAGTAGGCGATCGCCATCATCAGCACGATCAGCACGGCCGAGACGATGCCGATGGTGCCGGCGTTGTCCTCGGCGGTCGACCGGTCGATGGTGACCGCGTAGTCGACCGCGGCTGCGATCGCGCCGATCACGCCGGTCAGCAGCACGGTCAGGCCGATCGCGATCAGCCAGCCGAAGAAGGCGGCCCCGGACTTGAAGCCCCGGTACGCCGGGTCGACCTCGGCGGCCGTGGACGTCTTGATGTCGGCGCGGTGCGTGGCCGTCGGCCGCTCCACCACGGTGTCCTCGGTGAACTGTTTGGGCGGGACCTGCTGGGTATCAGCCTCGTCCCGGTACTGCTGCACCATCTCGCCGTCTCCTCACCTCGACAGCCCCGTTCTGACTGCCTGGTACCCGCGCGTATTCGCCTCGACCCGTCAGGCGATCAGATCGTCGATCTTGTCGTGGTACCGCTGACCGGTCCGGCCGCCGAGCAGCGCGAAGAGCAGCGGCAGCATCAGCAAGGCGGCGGCCGTGACGAGTCCGCCGGTGAGCAGGCTGTCATCGGTGAGCGGTACGTCGGGACGGTCGATCCGGCCGGTGAAGTCGTAGTTGCTGTTCAGGAACGCCCCGAGCGAGCAGGCGACCACGATCAGCAGCAACGAGATCATCCAGACCCCGAACCCCTGCCGCATCCCGTCGAACCGCACCAGCCGGCCCGCGACGTAGCCACCGATGTAGAACGCCAGGCTGATCACCAGGACCACCGCTGCCGCCGCGCTGATCGCGAAGGTGCCGGCGTTGTCCTCGAGATCTGTTTTGGTATAGCCCAAAATGTAGTAGGCGGCGGTGGCCGCCCCGCCGACGACGGCGGAGAGCAGGACGAGCATCGAGATCATGATCAGCCAGCCGAAGAACGCGGCGCCGAACTTGAAACCCCGGTAGGCCAGCCGCTCCGGCTCGGTCTGCTCGGCCGCCGGTTTGTCGGGGATCAGCGTGACGCTGCTCATCGCACGATGAGCAGCGGCCCGGGCTTCCTCGTACCGCCGGGTCGTCGTGTCGGCCTCAGGTCCATCCAGAATGCTCTGTTCCACTGCCGTTCCCCTCAAAGGTCAGCCCTGCGGCGGGTCCCTACCCGTTGGGTGGTGGTTTATTCCGTCGGCCGGACGGAATTAACCTCCCCCTGCAGAGATGAGCAGCCGGCCTGCCCGAAATGAGTATCGGCCACCGATGTATCGCCCCCGGCCCGCGTGATGACCTGTTCGAGGCTTTGATCCACCACTCGAACTGGGGAATCTGATGACGGACAACCAAACAGGTCACGGCGCCATGGGGCGGCGCAGCCTGATCGGCGGCGGCCTCGCGGCGGTAGCGGCCACTACTCTCACTTCGACCGGGCAGGCGGCGGCCGCCCCCGGCGTGACCGTGCCACCGGGGGAGTTGCGCGGCTACAGCCTGCCGCTCAGCGCACGCGGTACTGCGAACCTCGTCTCCGCACCGCCCTGGCACTACGTCGGGGACCTGTTGGGCGCGGAGTTCTGGACCTCGCCGGAGGCCGCAGCGGCCGCATTGCCGGCAGGACTGACACCCGACCCGATCACGGCGGGGCATGGGTACGCGCTCTTCATCGACTGGCAGTTCTCCGGGGACCACCAGGAGTACCTCGACCCGGTCCGCAGCCAGTACTCCGAGTTCCTGGTCCTGCTGGACGCGCAGTTCAACGGTGCTCCGGTTGCCTGGTGCCCGTACATCTACGTGGACAACGACGCCGCGCTCGCGCGTGGCTGGTTCCAGGGCTTCCCGAAGAAGCTCGGCACGATCAAGCAGACCCGGGCCTTCAGCGTCGCCAGCGACGCCGCACCGGTACTGGGCCCAAGCGGAACCTTTGCGGCCAGCATGTCGGCGGCCGGCCGGCGACTGGCCGAGGCCAAGGTGACCCTGGAGAAGCCGTCGGCGACCATCCCGGCGCTGGGCCGCCCGATCGTCAACCTGCGGCACTTCCCGCGGTTGCAGGCCGGGCAGTTCAACAACCCGGCTGTGCACGAACTGACCCAGTCGATCCTCGACCGGCCGACCGTCGCCAACGCCTGGACCGGCAGCAGTGACCTGACCTTCCTGCCGGCGCCAGGTGAGGAGCTGGCCGACCTGCGGATCGTCCGCAAGGGCATCGGCTTCCGGGGTTCGCTGTCCTACTCGGTGACCGACCTCAAGATCCTCACCGGCCCGGACGCCTAGCCGGGGTAGCGGCGTGGGGTGAAGACCAGTGGTCCAGCGGCCCGGTCCATCGTCTGCGTCTGCGACGAACCGATCAGCAGTAGGCAGCGCATGTCGACGCTGGCCGGGTCCAGCTCGGCCAGCGTGGTGATGGTGATGGACTCGTTCGCTCCGCCTACATCGCGTCCGACGATCACGGGGGTCGTCGGTGCGCGGTGTTCGAGGAGGAGGTCGCGGGTGGCCGCCACTTGCCAGGTACGGGACTTCGAGGCCGGGTTGTAGATAGCGATAGCGAGATCAGCCGCTGCTGCGGCTGTGAGGCGGGCAGCGATCACGTCCCACGGCTTGAGCCGGTCTGAGAGCGACAGCACGCAGTAGTCGTGGCCCAGGGGCGCACCGACGCGACTGGCCACCGCCTGCGCCGCGGTCATCCCTGGCAGCACCGTGACGGCGATGTCGGCGTACTCCGGTTCGGAGGCGACCTCGGTGACCGCACTGGCCATTGCGAACACGCCCGGGTCGCCAGAGGAGACCACTACTACCCGTGAGCCCTTGCGGGCCAGGTCGAGGGCGAAGGCGGCGCGCTCGGACTCCACCTTGTTGTCCGACCCGTGCTTGCGTTGCCGGGCACGGTCGGGCAGCCGGTCGACGTACGGGCCGTAGCCGATCAGGTCGTCGGCCTCGGCGATCGCATTGCGGACCTGCGGCGTCATCCACTCCGGCCCGGCCGGTCCTAGCCCGACCACCGTTACTGAGCCCTCTGCACTCACCCTCGGCGCCAGGGCCTCCGGTGCCGGGGTGTTGATCGGGCTGGGGAGCAGGGCCAGGGAGAAGTACGGCACCGAGTCCGGATCGACGTCTGCCAGGGGAGCGGTGCGCTGGGCGTCGGTGGTCGCGCGTTCGACGTACCAGGCCTCGTCTGCCCGGCCGGCGAGCTCGAAAGCCTCGCGTACGTTGGTGAAAGTCCTGCCGAGCTTCATGACGGCAGCAGCGTCGGTACTACGCAGCCGCTCGGCCAGTACGTCGGGCGGCAGCGTGCCCGGGAGGATCGTGAGGATCTCGTCGCGCTCACACAGCGGCCTGCCGAGTACTGCGGCCGCTGCACTCACCGAGGTCACCCCAGGCACTACCTCGCACGTGTAGCGGTCAGTGAGCCGCTTGTGCATGTGCATGTAGGACCCATAGAACAACGGGTCGCCCTCAGCCAGTACTACGACGTTGCGCCCGGCATCGAGATGCGCGGCGAGCCGTGCCGCGCAGTCGGCGTAGAAGTCGTCCATGGCGCCCTGATAGCCGCCGGGGTGATCAGTGGTCTCCGTAGTCAGCGGATACCTCAGCAGCTCCTCGATCTGACCGTCACGCAGGTACGGCGCTGCCACCGACCGCGCGATGCTCCGGCCGTGCCGGGCGCTGTGGTACGCGATGACGTCCGCTTCGCCGATCAGCCGGGCGGCCTTCACGGTCACGAGTTCGGGGTCACCCGGGCCGAGCCCGACACCCCAGAGCCGTCCGGTCACTCTTCTTCACTCGCGATCGCATTGAGGGCGGCAGCCGTGATCGCACTGCCACCCCGGCGGCCGCGGACGACCAGGTACTCCAGCCCCAACTCGTTGGCAGCCAGGGCTTCCTTGGACTCGGCGGCGCCGATGAACCCGACCGGAATCCCCAGGATCGCGGCCGGTCGCGGCGCACCGTCGCGGATCAGCTCGAGCAACCGGAACAGCGCGGTCGGAGCGTTGCCGATGGCAACGACCGACCCGGCCAGCCGGTCCGCCCACAGATCGATCGCGGCGGCGCTCCGGGTCGTCTTGTGCTGCAGGGCGAGGTCGGCCACCGACGGATGGCTCAGGGTGCAGATGACGTCGTTGTCCGCGGGCAACCGCTTGCGGGTGACTCCCGCGGCGACCATCGACGCGTCGCAAAGGATCGGAGCGCCAGCCTGCAGCGCGCTGCGCGCGGCCTTCACCACTCCGTCCGAGAAGGCGAGATCCTTCGCCAGATCAGTCATCCCGCAGGCGTGAATCATCCGTACGGCGACGTACGCCACGTCCGCCGGCAACCCGTCCAGCGCCGCCTCGGCTCGGATCGTCGCGAACGACTGCCGGTAGATCTCGGCCCCGTCGGTCACGTACTCGTACTTCTCGCTCACCTGTGTGCCCTCACTTCATCGACTCCCATCGCGACCCCGTCGACCGCGTAACCGCCACCCCCGAGGGCAACCACATCCAAAAACGCCCCACCAGGCTTCCCACACCGCCGCTCACACCCGGACCAGTGCACCCGCCCCCCACCCGCCCACCCCGGCACCACCCGCCGAGCATCCCCCCGAACATCCCCCAACGCCTTCCCACACCCCGGCCGCCCCGCACACGAGGTAACCCCGTTCCAGGCTGAGTCCTCTTCCAGCACCAACCCAACCCGCCGGAGCCCATCCGCCGCGCGCTGGCCCTCCGGCACCACCACAGACCGCCAGGGCGTAACCCGCACTTCACCACCGGCACGAGCCAGCGCCTCAGCCTGCTCGGCACCCAGCACCCCAAGCGGCACACCAACCACCAACGAGCCCGTCCCGTCCGGCCCCTCATGCACCCCAACCCGCGCCCGAAGGGCGCTGCCGGGCTCCGGGGCCTGCGCTTGGAGGGCGCTGCGGGGCTCCTCGCGCCCCGCAGCCTGCGCCCGAAGGGCGCTGGGGGGCGCCTCGCCTGCTTGCATCTCCGCGATCCGAGCCGCCGCCCGCAGGGCGGCGGGAGGACCGGCAGCGCGTAGCCGCGCCAGCACCTGCTGCGGGCCGTCAGGCAGTTCTGCCAGCCGCCAGGCTTCCGACTGCTGCTCAGCGCGTTCCGCCAGGAACGCCTCTGCCGCAGCCACCATCACCCCCGCCACGTCCTCGACCTCGACCAGCAGGCCGGTCGGGTCTCCCGCCAGCAGCAGCTCTCCGCATGTGCCGTCGACCATCCGCACAGCGACATCTGGCTTGGAGGACGCCAGGTCTCCGCGGCCATCGTCCAGCGCGAAGAGGAAGCGGCCGGGCAAGGCGGCTAGCCCCGGGGTGGCGCACAGTAGGCGGTCTAGTTCGCTGGCGAGTGGAAGTACGTCGTACTGGCTGGGGTGGTCGAGTCCGCTGAGTGGGGACGCCAGGATGTTCCGCACTCGCTCGTGGGTGATCGACGGCAGCAGCCCCGCAGCATACAGCCGCTCGGACAGCTCCACCGGCGCCCCCGGCTGCAGCGCCCGGATCTGCACGTTCGCCCGCGACGTGAGCTCCAGGTGACCGTCGCCCAGCTCCACAGCCGCCTCAGCCAGCACCCGCAGTTGCGGGGCGCTCAGCACCCCACCAGGCAGCCGCACCCGGGCCAGCCCGCCGTCGGCCGCCTCGTGGACAGCGAGTACCCCCGGACAACGGTCCGGCACTGTTCTTTCACGAGGCAGCACGGCGCGATGCTACTTTCCCGCCCGTTTTCCCGCGCAGCAGCCCTCCGGGCTACCGCGCGGGCGTAGTACCGGCTAGAGGTGCGTATGCGGGAAGGTGGGGGAGCGGTGCTGGAAGGAGAGGATGCCCGGATTGCGGATCCGGCCGCCCTCGATCTCGATGGCGCGGTCGATCGTGGTGTCGGTGTGCCAGGACTCCGGCCCGTCGAGCACTGTCCGCAAGTACGGCAGCAGCGCCTCGCTGATCTCCCAGCTGGCCGAGTTCCACAGGTACGACGGGGTGTGGTCGACGCCGTAGTACGTGATGTTCTCGCCGACCGTGAAGGTGGGCTCGGCGAAACCGGTCGGGCGGGCCCAGCTGAAGCCCATCCCCAGGTCGCACGAGACGTCGACGATCAGGCTGCCCGGCGCGAACTGGTCCAGGTCCTCCTCGATCAGGAACGTCAGCGGCGCGTCCGGATCCTGCAGCACGCAGTTCACGACGATGTCGTGCTGGGCCAGGAACCCCGCCAGGGGCACCCGCTCCTCGTCGATCAGCGCGTGGCTGCGCCGCGGGTCGCTGGTGTCGTCGGCATCCTCGTGGTCGAACTGGATCATCCGGGCGGAGTGGATCGGCGAGCTGACTGCCGCCACACCCCGCCCGGTCAGTACGTCGACGTCGTGGATCCCGTGCGCCGCCAGCGCGGTCACGGCACCTCGCGCCGTCGCGCCGAAGCCGATCACCACCGCGTTGAGCCGGCGGCCGTAGTCGCCGGTCGAGCCGATCAGCTCCAGCGCGTGCAGCACCGAGCAGTAGCCGGCCAGCTCGTTGTTCTTGTGGAAGACGTGCAGGTTGAACCGGCCGTCCTCGGTCCAGTGGTTCATCGCCTCGAAGGCGATCAGAGTGAGCTCGCGGTCGATCGCGAGCTGGGTCACCTTGTCGTCCTGGACGCAGTGTGGCCAGCCCCACAGGGTCTGGCCGGTGCGGAACTCGGCCAGGTCCTCGGGTTGCGGCTTCGGCAGGAGTACGACGTCGGCACTGGCGATCAGCTGTTCCCGGTCGAGGACGCCGGCTACGGACCGGGACAGCTGCACGTCGGAGATGCCGAACTTCTCGCCGTACCCGGACTCGAGGAAGATCCGCTGCCGCAGGTCGTCGTCGATGCGTTCGAAATGGTGCGGATGGATCGGCAGCCGATGCTCGTTCTCTTTGCGGGAACGGCCGATGACGCCGAGAGTTAACTGGTCCACGATGGGCCCCTTTGGTTACCGCCTGTCTAGCACAGCCGCGCCAGCCGGAGAATCATCCGCTAGCAGATAATCCCGAGCTAGGATTAACGCATGGCTGATTCCCCCTTGCGCACCGTGCCGGACCTGACCGGGATGCTCATCCATGCCGGCCACGTGCTGGAGACCCAGCTGACCGCGGCGCTGGCGGAGATCGGGCTGACTCCCCGGATGCAGTGCGTGCTCTTGTACGCGCTGGAGGAGGAGCGGACCCAGATCCAGCTCGCGGAGCTCGCTTATCTCGACAAGACGACGATGGTCGGCACCGTGGATGCCTTGGAGAAGGCCGGTCTCGCCGAGCGCAAGCCATCGGAGACCGACCGTCGTGCCCGGATCATCGCGGTCACCCCCGCGGGCGCCAAGGCCGCCGAGGAGGGTCAGCGAGTCGTCGACCGAGTGCACGGTGAAGCGCTCGCCGCCCTCGCCGCCTCCCAGCGCAAGCCCTTTGCCGACGCCCTGACCGAGCTTGTCGGCGGCCAGCTCGCCACCCCGGTGGAGGCGCAGGCGGTACGCCGTCCACGCCGAAGCGCATGATCCACTAAAAGATCGTCTACTACGGAACTATCTGTTAAGGTCGTACTTGTCCTGCTCTGCTGACAAGGAGACGACCGATGACCGCAACGATCGAGCCGGCCGGCCACACCAGTACGGCCCAACCAGGACGCGCCAGAGCACTCGCGGTGCTCTGCGTGATGCAGCTGATGATCATCCTCGACGGCACCGTCGTGACGGTCGCGCTGCCGACGATCCAGAGCGACCTCGGCTTCAGCCAGGCCGGCCTCGCCTGGGTGATGAACTCGTACCTGATCGCCTTCGCCGGCCTGCTCCTGCTGGCCGGCCGGATCGGCGACCTGATCGGCAGCAAGCGGGTCTTCCTCACCGGCCTGGCCGTCTTCACCGCGGCCTCACTGCTGTGTGGAGTCGCCACGAGTTCCGAAGTACTGATCGCCGGCCGCTTCCTGCAGGGCGTCGGCGGCGCTCTGGCCTCCGCGGTGATCCTCGGCATGATCGTCGGCCTTTATCCCGCCCCGGCCGACCAGGCGCGCGCGATGGGCGTCTACGGCTTCACTTCCGCCGCTGGCGCCTCGATCGGCCTGATCCTCGGGGGAGTCATCACCCAGACAGTCGGCTGGCACTGGTCCTTCCTGATCAACGTGCCGATCGGCATCGTCTCCCTGGTACTCGCCTCCCGCCTGCTCAAGAGCCAACGCGGCCTAGGCCTCAGCAAGGGCGCCGACGTACTAGGCGCAGCCCTGGTCACTGCGGGCCTCTCACTGTCCGTCTACACGATCGTCCAGACCGCAGAGCCGACCGCGGACCTCCCGCGCACGCTTGTCCTCGCGGCAGCAGCAGTAGCCCTTCTCACCGGCTTCGTACTACGCCAGGCCCGCGCCGCCCAGCCACTGCTCTCTCTGCACATCTTCCGCAACCGCCAGGTGACCACGGCGAACCTGGTAGTCGTCCTGCTCTTCGCAGCCGGCTTCGGCTTCCAGTTCATGACCGCGCTCTACCTGCAGCGAGTGCTGGGCTTCGACTCGCTCCACACCGGCCTGGCCTTCCTTCCCGCGCCGATCCTGGGCGCAGTGATGTCCCTGTTCATCGGCCCTCGCCTGATCGCCCGCTTCGGCGCCCGCGTACTCCTACTGGCCGGCCTGGCTGCTCTCCTCGCAGCCCTACTGCTGATGAGCCAGGCCCCGGTCAACGGCTCCTACCTCACCAATGCAGTGGTCCCACTCCTGCTGGTGGGCGCTGGTACCGGCGTGGGCATCCCGGCCGCGATCATGCTCGCCATGTCCGGCGCAGCGCCGGGTGACGCCGGCTTAGCCTCCGGACTCAACAACACGGCCCAGCAGGCAGGCGCAGCAGTCGGTACTGCGGTACTCGCAACACTGGCCGCCTCGCGCACCGCTGTACGAGTGTCGGAAGGCGATAGCCCGGTCAGCGCGCTGCGCGACGGATACAGCATCGCGTTCGTTGCCGCGTCCGCCTTTGTCGTCGCGGCACTTCTCGTCGGTACGACACTCTTGCTGCGCTACCGTGGTCGCCCGTGAGCATGACGAGGAACCCCGACCGGCTGGTGCTGTTCACCGACGCAGTGGTCGCCATCGCGGTCACCCTGCTGATCCTGCCGCTGGTAGAGGTCGTCACGGAGGTGGCGAGGACGCAGGCCGAGGCGAACGCGGGCAATGCCCCGGACCCGTTCGCGGTGATCAGCGAGAACCAGTCGGCCATCTGGACGTTCCTGCTGAGTTTCGCGGTGATCACGCGGTTCTGGCTGGTCCATCACGGCGTCTTCGAGCATGTCAAGGCCTACAACACCATGCTGGTCAGGCTGAACGTACTCTGGCTGCTCTGCATCGTGGTGCTGCCCTTTCCGACCGAGATCCTCGGCCAGTTCAAGACCGACACCTTCTCCGCGGCCTTCTACTCCGGCACCCTCGTCGTGCTTGCAGTGACCCAGACAGCTCTCACGCTGCTCGTCCACGGGCACAAGGAACTCGAGGCCGACGAGAACCCCGTCACCGACCGCGAGATCGTCGGTTCCGTCGCTTTCCTCGCTTGCGCGGTGGCCGCGTTCCTTCTCGCGCTGGTGCCGGGGGTGCGTCTGTACGGCTTGCTCGCGTTGATGCCGAGCGGTGCGATCGCCAAGCTGGTCAGCAATCAGCGCGAGCGCCGTACTCCGTCAGTTGCCTAGAGGCCGGCCCAGAAGCCGCAGTGGTGCTCGGTGCTCAGATTGACCTGCTGGATGCCGGTCTGGTCCGTCGGTGCGAGTGAGAGCCCGCTGATGTCGCCGTGGCCGGCAGGAGCCCACTGCGGTCGCCCCGACCCGTTCGGATCGCCAGTACGAGCGAAGGCCGTCCAGTAGTCGATCATCTGCTCCGACAGCCGCGTCTGCGCCGCTGTCATCGGGAGCTCGTACCCGCCGAGGCTGAACAGGTACGGCAACTCCGTGGCATGCGCCGCGCCCTGCCCTGGTTGGGAGATCGGCGAGTGCTTGTCAGCGAACTCATACGCATACACGGGGACCTTCCGGGCAGCCTGCTGATCGTTGGCGACCTGCGTGCACGACCAGATCCGATCAGTGGTCACCACAGTCCAGGCAGCAGCGGCTGACCCGTACTTCGCCAGCGGGTACTCCTTCAACACCTTCCCAGCGTCCGCAGCGCCGACCATGGCGGTCACCAGTCGCGGGTAGTCCGCATCGGTCAGCACTCCGCCGTTGAACGCGGCCAACCAGCCCGACGCCTCGTCATGGTTGTTACCGGACAACACCGGCACCCGGTGGAACAGCCCGGCCTTCATCGCCTTAGCAGGGCTCAGCGGCAACACCGCCGTACCGCCATAGGCCACCTGCGTGAAGTTCAACGTGTCCTCGACAAGTACTGCGGGGTCTGCCGAGCGCAGGCAGTCCAGAGTCGGCTGTCCCGGCTTGCAGCCAAGCTTGGCTGCGTTGTCCGCCGCCCACTCCTTGCCGTTCTGCTGCACCGTGCGCTGCGAGATCCACGGCGAATCGGCGGCCTGGCCTGGGTACTGGCTGTTGTCGGCCCAGTTGAAGGCGCATGAGCCGCTCTGCATGACTGCTTTGGAGAACAGGCCGGTAGAGGTCGGTGAGGTGAGCTGGGCGCACACACTCATGCCACCGGCCGACTCGCCGGCCACAGTGACGTTGCGCGGGTCGCCACCGAAGGCCCGGGCGTTGCGCTGGACCCAGCGGAGGGCTGCTTGCTGGTCCTGGATGCCATACGTGCCAGAGGCGGGCAGGCCCGGGTAGCCGAAGAAGCCGAAGATCCCCAGCCGGTAGTTGACCGTGACAACGATGACGTTGCCGCGGGCCGCCAGCTTCGAGGCCTCGTAGCTGTTGCCTGCACCGGAGAAGAAGCCGCCGCCGGGGATCCACACGACCACTGCACGCGGCTTGGCGGACTGCTGGGTCGGCCTGGTGACGTTCAGGTAGAGGCAGTCCTCGTTGGTGGAGCCGCCGGGCGCTTCCGGGTTGTCTCCTTGCGGGCAGACGCTGGACAGCGTCGTCGCGTCCCGTACGCCCGTCCACGGCTGGGCGGGTTGCGGGGGCTTCCAGCGCAACGCGTGCATCGGCGGAGCGGCGTACGGGATGCCGTTGAAGACCTCGGTCGTCGCTGTCGCCTGCCCGCGCACCTGTCCGTTGTCAGTGCGCACTACGGGACCGGTGGTGGCTGCAGGTTGAGATGCCGTGGCCTGGTTGACAAGTAGTGCGGCTGGCAGCAGCGCAAGGGCTGCTGCCAGCTGGAGCTTCCTACTGATGTTTGTCCTCATGCCGTGCAGCCTCTGCCAGGTCCGGGTGGACCCGCTTCGGCCGCACGGCCACTGCATCTACACCTTTGGTCTAGGGGTCAGCAGTAAAGGTTGCTGCCGGGGGAGACGCCCAGGATGCCGGTGATCCGGTTGTAGGCGTCCACGCGGCTCTGTACCTGACCAGGGTTGCCGCCGTTGCACTCGATCGAGCCGTTGATGCTGCGGATGGTCTCGCCGAAGCCGGCGCCGTTGACCATCGCGTTGTGCGGCGTCATCGTGCCCGGACCGGACTGGGTGTTCCAGTACCAGAGGCTGGCCTTCCAGGAGACCGTCGCGTTCTGCTCGACCTGCCAGGGGTTCCCGAGCAGGTCGATGCCCAGGTAGTCGCCGGCTGCCTTGTAGTTGAAGTTGTGGCTCAACTGCAGCGGACCGCGGCCGTAGTACGCCGACTGGCCGGCCGGGCAGCCGTACGGGAGCTCCGGGTGGCAGTAGTTGGGGTAGTTCGCGGTGTTGATCTCCTTGATGTAGACCAGCCCGCCGGTCTCGTGGTTCACGTTCGCCAGGAAGGCAGCCGCCTCGCGCTTCCGCGTCGCGTCGTCACCGGTCTTGGTGAAGCCCGGGAACGCCGCCGCGGCGCTGACCAGACCGGAGTACGTGTAGAACGAGTTCCGGCTCGGGAACATCGAGTTGAACTGCGACTCGCTCACCGGGAAGCTCCCGGTCGGCGGCGGATCCGTCGGTCCGCCGCCGCAGGTGTAGGGATCCCAGTACCAGGTGCTGACCGTTGGGTCGTAGCCCGGGTTGTCGTGCTCAGCGATGTAGTACAGCCCGTTGGTGTACTTGACGATGTTCCCAGTGACGTAGTTGGCGCCCTGGACCCAGTTCGGGTAGCTGCAGGCCGGCGGGGTCGTGCCGCCGTCGCAGCTGAATGGGTCCCAGAACCAGGTGCTGATGATCGGGTCATAGCCGGGGTTGTCGTGTTCGGCGATGTAGTACTGGCCGTTGGTGTACTTGACGATGTTGCCGGTGACGTAGTTGGCGCCGGCTACCCAGTTCGGGTAGTTGCAGGCCTGGGTCGCGGTGGGGGCTTGGATGCGGGCTTCCGCGGGAGCCGTGACGAACATGGAGAGCACGACTCCGACGGCCGCGAGGACCGGCAGAACGCGCACGAAACGAGGCATCTTCACGATGGCACTCCTCTGTCCTGACCCGGCGCAGTGGGGGCGCGCGCCAAAGGTCATGGGGGCGGGTGGACAGAAACAAGCTAGGTCCGCCGCACAAGTAGCAGAAGAGCGTGCGCTCTAGACTTTCTAAAGAACCTTTGGTAATTATTCCTGGCGGCGGCGCAGCAAATACGTGTCCATGATCCAGCCCTTGCGCCGGCGTGCTTCCGCGCGCGCTTCGACGATCTGATCGGACACCTCGGACAGTGGTCCGGCGATCAGGAGCTCGTCCGGCGTGCCGAGGTAGGCGCCCCAGTAGATGTCGGCATCCTGGTCGGTGTGCTGCGTGAAGGCGGTCTGCGCGTCGAGCATCACGACGACGTCGTCGACGTCAGCGGGCCAGCTCTTCGCCAGCCGTCGTCCGGTGGTGATCTCGATCGGCTTGCCGACCTGGTTGAGCCCGACCCGGTGACGGGACGCGAGCGCGGAGACACTGCTGATGCCGGGGATGACCTCGATCGCGAAGGTCAGTTCGCCACGGGCCAGGATGTCGTCGAGGATCGCCAGCGTGCTGTCGTACAGCGACGGGTCGCCCCAGACCAGGAACGCGCCGACCTGACCGTCCTTGAGTTCCCTGGCGATGAGGTCCGCGCAGACGTCCGCGCGGCGGCGGCGCCAGTCGTCGACGGACTCGACGTACTCGTCGCTGCTGCGGTCCCGCTCGGGGTCCCGGCCGTAGACGACCCGGTACTCGCGCTCGCCCGCGTGCCGGCGCAGGATCTCCTCGCGCAGGTCGACCAGCTCCTGCTTGACCTCGCCTTTGTCCAGTACGAAGAACACGTCGACCTGGTTGAGCGCCTTCACGGCCTGCATCGTCACGTGGTCCGGATCGCCGGCGCCTACCCCGATGACCTTCAGCTGCATCATGGCGCCGACAGTAGTAGGGCGGCCCGGCTTGGCTGCCTGCCCAGTTACTGCTAATTTGAAAGTCACTTCGTCGAGAGGTCCCCGTGCCCACTGCGGAAGAAATGCTCAGTACTGCGTCTGTGGTCGCTCTCGGCGCCTGCCTTCGTAATGCGGCCCCTGCACTGGACCTGCCGATGGTGACCGCGGCTCCTGCTGAGCTGGCCGGCCTGGCCTTCAGTGAGCGCGGGCGGTTGGTGCGGGACGCGTTGCTGGCCGACCTGCCCGCGGAGTACGGGGCCATGGAGAAGATCTTCCGGGCGGCGCTCGATGATCCCGACCTCACCGGCTGGATGATCTGGCCGGTCACCGAGGCCGTCGCTGTCCGGGCGGTCGAGGATGATCAACTCGAGGCGGGTCTCGCCTTGACTGCGGCGCTGACGCCGCGGCTGACCGGTGAGTTCGCGCTGCGGACCTTCTTGACGGCGGATCTGGAGCGCACGCTGGCGGTGGTACTGGAATGGACCCGGCATCCGGATGAGCATGTTCGGCGGCTGGCGAGCGAAGGTACGCGCGCACGACTGCCCTGGGCCAGGCGGGTGCCTGGGCTGATCGAGCGGCCCGACGTGACGCGGCCGATTCTCGAGGCGCTGCGGCGCGACGAATCGGAGTACGTCCGGCGCTCGGTCGCCAACCACCTCAACGATCTGAGCCGTCTCGACCCTTCGTTGGCTGTCGAGATCGCCGGTGAGTGGCTCGCATCGCCGGCGCCGACGACCGAGCGGCTCGTGCGGCATGCGTTGCGTACCTTGATCAAGGCGGCCGACCCGGGAGCCCTTGCGTTGCTGGGGTTCGAGCCGCCGGCGGGGCTGGTCGTCGACGGGCCGCTGGTCGCAGTACCGGCTGTTGCTGTGGGGGAGTCGCTGGCTTTCGAGTTCAGTGCGCACAATCGTGGGGCCGGTGAGTTGCGGCTGGCGATCGACTACGTCGTGCACCACGTCAAGGCGAACGGGACGCTCGCCCCGAAGGTCTTCAAGCTCACCACCCGCACCCTCGCGCCGGGGGAGTCGGCGACGATCGCCAAACAGCACTCGTTCAAGCCGATCTTGACCCGCCGGTACTACGCCGGCGAGCACGCGCTCGAACTCCAGATCAACGGCCGGACCTTCGGCCGCTCCACCTTCACCCTCTTCACGGAAGGCAACCGATGACCATCCCCACCCCGCCCGACCCGACCGCCGCCGAGCACGCGAAGCAGCTCCCGCACTCGATCACCACCTACCTGCGCGAGGCGGACCCGGCCCACCGAGCCAACGCCCACGACCTCCTGTCGGCCTTCACCCCCGATGCCGTGGTCGTCGACGAGGAAACCACCTACACCGGCCACGACGAGATCCACCGCTGGCGCGACACCGCCGCGACCGAATACACCTACACCGTCGAGCTGACGCACGTGGAGAAACTCGACGAAACCCACTACGTCACCACCAACCACCTCGAAGGCAACTTCCCCGGCGGCGTGGTAGACCTCATCTACCGCTTCACCCTCGACCCCGAAACCAACCTCATCACCCACCTCGAAATCGCTCCCTAGCCCTCCGGCAGGTGGCGGGCGACGATGTCGAGCAGCGTCGCATGAGTGCGGGCATCCGCGGCGGCGATGACACCCAGGCCGGAGTGCAGGGGCTGTCCGCGGAGGTCGGTGACAACGCAGCCGGCCGCGCGGCACAGTGCCAGGCCCGCGGTGAAGTGCACGCTGTCGCGGAGATTTCCGTCGGTCACGTACGCCGCGCGCCTGCCCGCCGCCACCCAGGCCACGGCCAACGTGGTCGACAGGACTCGCTGACCGAACGCCTGCCGGAAGGTGTCATCGGTCAGCAGCCTCGACCCGAGGAAGTCTCCGTCGGTGATCCGATCGAGGTTGACGTCGACGAGGCGCGACTCCGCTGAGGCCGCGATCGGTTGGTCGGAACCGTCCCGCCGGACGCCTGCGGTTGCCCCATCGGTCCAGAACGTCTCGCCGGAGACTGGGTCCGCGACCGCGGCGACGGCCGTCTCCGTACCGAGTTGCAGGGCGACGTTGACCGAGAAGAGCGGAGTCCGGGCGGCGAAGTTGAGCGTCCCGCACAGCGGGTCGACGAGCCAGCGCCTCGGAGCAGTACCGTCGCCGCGGGTACCGGTCTCCTCGCCGACGATCGCGTCTTGCGGCCTGGCTCGCTGGATCAGGCCGAGAATCTCCTGCTCGGCCGCAAGATCGGTATCGGTCGCGAAGTCCGTCGCCGACTTGTCATGCCGGACGACCGGGGCGCCGTACTGCGCCCGCACCATCGCGGCACCGGCCTCCGCAGCCGCGATCGCCAGTTCGAGATCAGAATCCATCCCTCCATCCAACCCTGCGGCGGGATCGTTTGAACGAGGCCGGTCCGGGGTGTTGGCTGGAGGAAACGTCCCCGGAAGGATCCTCGATGGACATCGGTCTGCAGATTCCTGACTTCACCTGGCCGAACGGCGCCGCCGCGCTCGGCTCCGAACTCGCCGCCGTGGCCGAGACCGCCGATCGGGCCGGTTTCAGCCACTTGGCGGTGATGGACCACTTCTTCCAGATCCGCGGTGTCGGACCTGCCGAGAACGACATGCTCGAGGCCTACACGACGCTCGGCTTTCTGGCCGGGCATACCGAGCGGGTCAAGCTCTTCACGCTGATCTCCGGCGTGCACTACCGTCACCCCGGTCTGCTGGCGAAGGCGGTGACGACGCTCGACGTACTGTCCGGCGGCCGCGCGATGATCGGCATCGGCGCCGGCTGGAACGAGGAGGAGTCGCGCGGGCTCGGCTTCGACTTCCCGCCCGTCGCCGAGCGGTTCGAGCGGCTGGAGGAGACGCTCCGGTACCTGCAGCAGATGTGGAGCGACGAGGACAAGCCGTTCGAGGGCAAGCACTACCAGGCTGAGCGGCTGCTGAACGTCCCGCAGGCGCTCAGCAGGCCGCACCCGCCGATCATGGTCGGCGGCGGGGGAGAGAAGAAGACGCTCCGCCTGGTCGCGCAGTACGCGCAGTCCTGCAACCTCTTCAACACCCCCGACCTCGAGCACAAGCTCGACGTCCTCAAACAACACTGCGAGGACGTCGGCCGCGACTACGCCGAGATCACCAAAACCGTCTACCAAACCCTCGACACCGGCCCGAACGGCGAGAAGACCCAGGAACTGATCGACGAACTGGGCCGACTCCACACCCTCGGCTTCGATGTCGCCATCGGTGGCATCCCCCAGCTCCCCGACCTCGAAGCAGTAGAACGCATCGGCACGGACGTCATCCCCGCGGCCGCAGCATTCTGACAACCACCCACCCAGCCGAGCCGGCCCAGGTGCCGGCTCGGCGCGCGGTGATTGGTGGATGCTGCATCGCCAGCTTCAGCCCGAACAGCTTCTGACCTGCCGACTGTGGCAAGCCCACATCATGTGGGCTTGAACAGGAAACGGCGGGCTTGGACAGGGCACACCTTGTTCAAGGTCACCGCTAGGTGTTCATGCCCACATGATGTGGGCTTGCCGCAGTCGGGTCGAGTGCGTGGTTGTGGGGGGTTAGTTTGCGATTACTGCTGCGCCGATTCGGCCGCCGTCTACGTCGAGGACGGTGGCGTGGATGAAGGATGCTTCGTCGCTGGCGAGGTAGACGGCTGCTTGGGCGATGGCTTCCGGTGCGCCGATTCGGCCGTACGGCGTACCGGCCATCATCGCCGTCGCTGGGTGGTTCGGGTCGGTGTGGACGACGCCGGGGGAGATGGCGTTCACCCGTACGCCGGAAGGCCCGAACTCGGCTGACCAGGCGCGGGTCAACGTCTCCAGCGCGCCCTTCGAGGCGGCGTAGACGGCGCCGATCGGGATACCCAGGCGGGCTACCCAGGAGCCGAGGTTGATGATCGCGCCGCCACCCGCGGCTGCCATCGCCGGGGCGATCGCCGCCGTCAGGAAGTACGGGGACTTGACGTTGACCGCGAAGACCTGATCGAAGGTCGCCTCATCGGTATCGACCGTCGCCCCACCGTCGATCGCGCCCGCGTTGTTCACCAGTACGTCGATCCGCCCACCGAGCAACCGAGTCGCTTCCTCGGCCAACGCGCCCGCCGCCGCTTTCGAACCGTCCAGGTCGACCGCCACGAAATCGGCTGCGCCGCCTGCGGTGCGGATCTCGGCGACCACCTCGTCGCCCCGGGACTTGTTGCGGCCGGCAACGACCACGTGGGCGCCCTGGGCGGCCAGCGCGACGGCGATCGCGCGTCCGATGTTGCTGGTGGCACCGGTGACCAGTGCCGTCTTGCCTGCCAACCGCATGAGATTCTCCTCAACAGCTAAGAATGGACTGCTGGGTCCAGAATAGCATTCAAAATGGACTGCTGAGTCCAGTGTGAGCCAACCCACGGCGCGCTAGGGTGGGCGGTATGGAGCGAGTTCTGACCGCCAAGGGCGCCGCCACCCGGCAGCGGATCGTCGAAGGCGCCGCGCAGCTCATCCGTGAGCGTGGGGTCGCCAACGTCGGGCTCGACGACATCCGCGCGTCCACCGCGACGAGCAAGAGCCAGCTCTTCCACTACTTCCCCGACGGCAAGGGCGACCTCCTGGTCGCCGTCGCCCGGTACGAAGCGGAGCAGGTGATCGCCGACCAGCTGCCACAGCTCGGCGACCTCACCACCTGGCGCAAATGGCAGGCCTGGCGCCGCCGCGTGATCCAGATCTACGACGCGCAACGCGCGGCCTGCCCGTTGTCCGCGCTGACCGCCCAGCTCGGTACGGCGGACCCGGCCACCACCCGCGAGATCATCGACGGGCTGACCGACGAGTGGGCCGGCTACCTGGCGAAGGGTGTGCAGGCGCTGAAGGACTCGGGCGAGATCGACGCGCGCGTCGACGTACTGAAGGCGGCCAACGCGATCCTCGCGGCCGTCACCGGCGGCGCGACCCTGCTGCAGTCGACCAACCGCCTCAGCTACCTCGAAGACGCCCTGACCGAAGCACTCGACGGCCTCCGCCGCCCCCGAAGCTAGTCCTCGGAGCGAGTCCGCGCAGCTAGCCCTCGGAGCGAGTCCCAGCAGCTAGTCCTCCGAGACCGGCTTGCCTTCGCGCCATTCGCGTTCGAAGGGGAGTCGCCAGGCGTGCGGCGCGATCAGCTGGTGGATCGCGTTCGGTCCCCAGGTGCCGGGCGCGTACGTCTTCACCGGCGGCGGATCCTCCAGCAGCAGCGTCGAGTTCTCCCACAGCGACTCGATGCCCTCAGCCGTCGTGAACAACGTATGGTCACCGCGCATGGCGTCCAGGATCAGCCGCTCGTACGCCTCCAGTACGTCGCCCGCCGTCTCCGTCTCCTGCGTCGAGAACTGCATCGACAGCTTCTCCAGCCGCATTCCCGGCCCGGGCCGCTTGCCGTAGAAGGACAACGACACCCGCGACGAGTCCGCCAGGTCGAACGTCAGGTGGTCCGGCCCCTGCGCCCCGACGCCGGAGCCGGCCGGGAACATCGTCTTCGGCGCTTCTTTGAAGGCGATCGAGATGATCCGCATCCCCTCGGCCATCTTCTTGCCGGTCCGCAGGTAGAACGGCACGCCCGCCCAGCGCCAGTTGTCGATCCCGACCTTCATCGCGATGAACGTCTCGGTGTCGGAGTCCGGCGCGACGCCCTCCTCGCTGCGATAGCCGCCGTACTGGCCGCGAACCACATCGCTGGGCTGGATCGGCAGCATCGACCGGAAGACCTTGTTCTTCTCCTCCGAGATCGCCCGCGGCTCCAGCGCCGTCGGCGGCTCCATCGCGACGAACGCGAGCACCTGCAGGACGTGCGTGACCACCATGTCCTTGAACGCGCCGGTCGGCTCGTAGAAGGTGGCCCGCTGGTCCAGCCCGAGCGACTCGGGGATGTCGATCTGGATGTGGTCGATGAAGTTGCGGTTCCAGATCGGCTCGAACAGCCCGTTGGCGAACCGGAAGGCGAGGATGTTCTGCGCCGCCTCCTTGCCGAGGAAGTGGTCGATCCGGAAGATCTGCGACTCGTCGAAGGTCTCGTGCACGAAGTCGTTCAGCGCGATCGCCGACTGCAGGTTGTCGCCGAACGGCTTCTCCATGACCACCCGCGCCCGCTCGACCAGGTGCGCGTCGCGCAGCATCTGGATCACCGAGTGGGCCGCCTTCGGTGGTACGGACAGGTAGTGCAGCCGGCAGGCGTCCGGCCCGAGCGCGGTCTCCGCCGCCTTCACCGCGGCGGCGAGCGCGTCGGGCCCCTCCTTGGTCGAGACGTACTCCAGACGCTGCGAGAACTGGTCCCACTCGTCCTCGGTGATCTTGTGCGTGCCATAGGTGTCCACCGCGAGCCGGGCCCGGGCGCGGAACTCGTCCGAGGTCAGCTCCTCCATCGCCGTCCCGATGATCCGCACGTCGGGTGCGAACCGCGACTGCTGCAGGTACGCCAGCCCCGGCAGCAGCTTGCGCTTGGCCAGGTCACCGGTGGCTCCGAACAGCACGATCACGTGCGGCGCGAGCGGCTCCAGATCACGCCGCGACGGCCGCGCGCCCGGCGCAGGATAGGCGATCGTCTGGGTACGTGAATCGGGCATTCTCAGGTCCTCCTACGGACGACGCGGCAAACCTTGATCAGTGTAGGCGCGCCGCCTCGAAGATCGCCTGCACGAACGCCTTCGGCTTCTCCTGGGGCAGGTTGTGCCCAGCACCCCGTACTACGTGATGCACCCGGGGACCCGTGAAGTGGAAGGCCGAGGGTTTGCCATCCGTCCATGGGAAGTTGCCGTCGTCTTAGCCATCGAGCGTGACGGCGGGGACCGTGATCGGCGGCTGCTTGCGAAGCTGGGCCTCCAGTGCGTCGTACCGGGGGTCGCCGGGCTCGGTCAGCCGCCGATGGCGGTACACGTGCAGGACGACGGCGACGTAGTCCGGGTTGGTCATCAGGGAGGCGGCCCGGTCGAGGTCGGCCTCCGTGTAGTCCCAGGTGGGGGAGTTCTTGGTCCAGACGACCCGGGCGATCTCCTTGCGATTCTGGGTCAGGCCGTTCTTGCCGCGCTCGGTGGTGAAGTAGTCGAAGTACCACTGAGCGGCCTCGACGGCCGGAGCCGCTGGGATCACTGCGAGCTTGGGGTCGAGGTTCTGGACCAGGTAGCTGTTCACCGAGACCAGTGCGACGCACCGCTCGGGCCAGAGCGCAGCGGCGACGCACAGGCCGCGACCACCCCAGTCGTAGCCCGCAAAGATCGCTCGCGGGATCTGTAGCGCGTCCATGAAGGCGATCCAGTCCGACCCGAGCGCTGCCTGCTGCCCGGAGCGGAAGGTGTCGGCCGACAGGAACGTCGTCTCCCCGTGCCCCCGCAAGAACGGCGTGAGCACCCGGTACCCGGCCCGCACCAGCTCGGGTACCACATGCGTGAACGCATACGGGCTGTACGGCCAACCGTGCCCGAGCAGCACCACGCGTCCGTCGGCCGGGCCGGACTCGTAGTACGCGATATCAAGCAGGTCGGTCTGCACATGCCGCAGTCGCCCGAGCCCACCAACAGCAGCAGGTGCTGCTGAAGCAATGTTTGGTACTACGGCCGCCGCGGCGGCGCCAGCGCCGACCACCTTGCCGAAAGTCCTTCTGCTGATCATGGGTAACAGTCCTCTCATCGCAGGGAACGGAAGGCGGCGCGGAGCTCGCGGCTGAACAGCTCGGGCTCTTCCCAGGCAGCGAAGTGGCCGCCCTTGTCGACCACGTTGAAGTAGATGAGGTCGTGGTAGGCCCGGTCGGCCCAGCTGCGCGGGGTCTGGTAGATCTCGCCGGGGAAGACGGTGATCGCGGCCGGGATGGAGATGTCGACGGCGTTGAAGTTGTTCTCGCCGTTCTCCAGGTAGAGCTGCGACGACGACACTGCGGTGTTGGTGACCCAGTACAGCGTGATGTCGTCGAGCATCTCGTCCTTGGTCAGTGACCGCTCCGGGTCGCCGCCGCTGTAGGTCCACTGCGCGAACTTGTCGTACATCCACGCGGCCAGCCCGGCCGGCGAGTCGGTCAGGCCGTAGCCGAGCGTCTGCGGCCGGGTCGCCATCATCGCGGAGTACCCGGTGTTCAGCGTGTAGAAGGTCCTCAACGTGTCGAAGGCCTTCTTCTCCACCGGACCGAGCCCAGCCGGCGCGGGGTCGCCGTCGTTGAGCGCCTTCGCCACGTCCGGCGGCACCGTGGCCGGCATGTTCACGTGGATGCCGAGCAGCCCCGGGAACGCCCGGCGCGCCATCTTGTCCGAGACGACCGCGCCCCAGTCGCCGCCCTGCGACACGTACTTCGAGTAGCCCAGTCGCTTCATCAGTACGTCCCAGGCCAGGCCGATCCGGTCCGCGTTCCAGCCCTTCGCCGTCGGCCGCTCGGAGAATCCGTAGCCGGGCATCGACGGGATGACCAGGTGGAACGCGTCCGCCGCGCGGCCGCCGTACGAGGTGGGATCGGTGAGGGGACCGATCACCTTCTGCAGCTCGAGGATCGAGCCGGGCCAGCCGTGCGTGATGATCAGGGGCAGTGCGTTCGCATGCTTGGAACGGACGTGGGTGAAGTGGATGTCGAGGCCGTCGATCCTGGTGACGAACTGCGGCTGCGCGTTCAGCCTCCGCTCGACCTTGCGCCAGTCGTAGCGCGTCCCCCAGTAGTGGACGAGCTCTTGGAGCTTGGCGAGCTGGACGCCCTGGGACTGGTCGGCGACTGTCTCCTTGGCGGGCCAGCGGGTGGCCTTGATCCGGTGCCGCAAGTCGGTGAGCACATGGTCGGGTACGTTCACCCGGTACTTCCGAATGGCGGTGTCCGTTGCTGCTGCTTCGGGGCCGGCCAGCGCCTCCGTGCTGGAGAGGACTCCGGTGGAGGCCACTGTGACTGCAGCGGCTGAGGTGGCGAGGAAGGTCCGCCGCGACGGTTGTTCGGGCATGGGATGTCTCCTACGGGTAGTCAGCGCACTTACGCCTAGCAACCTAGGAGTGGCCTGCCGTGCGCCGCGCCCGTCAGGTGACGCTGACGGTGTACGTCACCCGGTCGAGCGCAGTACGGCTGGCAGATCGCCGCGCGAGGTGATGCCGAGCTTCGGGAAGATCCGGTGCAGGTGGGTGCTGACTGTCCGGTGCGAGAGGTAGAGCCGCTGGCCGATCTCGCGGTTCGTCAGGCCCTCGGCGGCGAGTTGGGCGATGCTCAGCTCGTGCGGGGTGAGTTGCTCGCGCGCATCCGGCGTACGGCGAGGGCTGGTCTCTCCGGCGGCGCGTAGCTCGCTGCGGGCTCGCTCGCTCCAGGGGATCAGGCCTAGCGCGTCGAAGGTCTCGCGTGCTGCTCGCAGGTGGACACGCGACTCCGCTGCGCGCCGGTGGCGGCGCAACCACTCGCCGAACGCCAGGTGGAGTCGCCCGCGCTCCAGCGGCCAGCCGGTGAGGTCACTGGCCAGCGCGGCCAGGAAGAGCTTCTCCGCGTCGTCGTCACTCGCCAGTGCGGCGCGGGCGTAGCGCAGGCCGATGTGCAGCGAGGGGGAGCCGGTCTGCTGCGCGTCCTTCTCCAGTCTCCGGATGATCTTGCGTGCTGCGTCCTCCTGACCACAGCGGATCGCAGCCTCGGTCAGGTCGGCGATCAGGTAGCAGCGCAGGGCTAGCTGGTACGACGGTTCGGTGAGGTCGAAGACGCGGTGCAGGTCGGCGAACGCGTCGGCGTGGCGGCCCTCGCCCAGGGCGGACAGGCCGCGGGCCAGTTGGACAGTGGCGAGGATCGGCCGGGCACCCGCGGCGAGAGCCACCTGCTCCGCCTCGGCGATCAGCACGGCGGCTTCGGCGTACAGGCCGCGGAGGGCTGCGATCTCGGCCTGGGCGGACAGCGCGAAGCCGTACATGAAGGTCTGGTGCGTCTCCTGCGCGAGCCGGGCCGCTTCCTCGGCTGCCGGCAGTGCGACGTCGAGGTTGCCCAGGCGGGTGGCGCTGCAGGCGTGTACGGCTAGGGCGCGGGCCAGCAGGCCGAGGCGGCCCTGCGTCCGGAGGCCGGCCGCTGCGGATGCCGAGAACCTGGCTGACAGCTCGAAGGCGCCGATCTGCAGGGCGGCGCTGCCGAGGAATCGCTCGACCTCCGGGTCGCCGCCGGTCTGCCCGGCCAGCTCCATCAGTCCGGCCGCGACCGCCTTGCCGCGCTCGATCGGTGCGACGTAGGCGAGGATCGCGATCAGCCGGGGGTCGTGTTCGTCGAGCGGGAGGCTGTCGGCGACGTCGAGCAGATGCTGGCGTGCCTCGGCGCCGGGCTCAGCCCAGAAGCAGCGCATCCCGGCACCCCACAGGATCCGCATCGCGAGATCGAGATCGCCGTCCTCGTAGACCGAACGCGCCAGCTTGGCCAGCTCGATCGGCCCCGCCGTGTCGTCGACCAGCCCATCATCGAAACTGCTCCGGATCCAGGTCGCCCGAGCCTGATGCTGAAACGACAGATCCTCTCTGGACGCTTCGGTGAGCAGCCGCTCCACGAGGTCGGGCCGTCCCGCCTCGACGCTCAGATCAGCCGCCCGGAGCAGCCGATCAGCACGCGACTCGGCACTCTCACTCAGCCGCGCAGCCTCCTCCAACGCCGCGATAGCCGCCCCAACCCCACCCCGGTACCGCGCCCGCTCGGCCGCCTTGGTGAGTGTGCTCGCGATGCTCTCGTCAGGCGCCTGAGCCGCCGCCGCCAAATGCCAGGCCCGCCGCTCCGGATCCTTCACCAACTCGTCGGCCAACGCCCGATGAGCCGCCTGCCGCTCGGCGACGCCGGCGGTCTGGACGATCGCCGACCGCACCAACGGATGCCGAAAAACCAACCGACTGCCTGCGGCCCATCCTCGCCCGGTCCCGCTCGACCCGGTCCCGCTCGACCCGGAGCCGATCGGACCGGCCTCGATCAGCCCGGCCTCGATGGCCGGCGTGAGTGTCTCGATGTCGACCGGGGTGCCGGCCCGCGCGGCGCTCGCGGCTTCGTACATCTCGGTGAGCGAGCCGCGGTCGTTGAGTGCGGCAACCAACAGGCACATCCGGGTGTCGGCCGGGAGCGTCGAGATCCTTGCGCCGAAGGCGTGCTCCAGTCTCGTGTTCAGTGGCAATGTGGCCTTCAGCAACGAGTCTGCCTGGATTGTGGCAGGTAGCTCGGTCAAGGCGAGTGGGTTGCCTGCCGCCTCGGCCAGCAATCGGTCGCGGACGGGTGGCCCCAGCGCCGGGGCGACCTCGTCGAGCAGGGCCGAGGCGACCTCATCGGTGAGCGGCTCGACGTGGAGGGACGGGAGTTCGGCGTCGAGCTGGCTGGGGATGCCGTCGCGGACGGTGGCGATCAGCACGATCGGCTCCGAGTCCAGCCGGCGCGCCACGAAGGCGAGCACGTCGGCGCTCGCCTGGTCGAGCCAGTGGGCGTCCTCGGCCAGGAGCAGGAGCGGAGTACCGGTGTCGGAGAGCAGGTTGAGCGCTGCCATTCCAACCAGGTAGAGGTCTGGGATGTCGCCATCGGCGAGGCAGAGCGCGATTCGGAGGGCTTCGCGTTGCGATCCCGGGAGGGCGTCGATTCCCTTCCGCACGGGATGCAGTAGCTGGTGCAGGCCGGCGTACGGGAAGTTCTGCTCGGACTCCGAGCCGGTGACGGACAAGACCTTCGCACCGGCCGCTCTGGCTTGGGCGGCGGCCTCGGCGGCCAGTGCGGACTTCCCGATGCCGGCGGCGCCGCGGATCACCAGGGCGCCACCGAACTCGGTGATCCCGGCAACAAGCGCGCTCAGCCGTTCCTGCTCCGCCGTCCGCCCGAGAAGTGTCCGCACAGTGCTGAGTGTGGCATGGCAGGACAAAGGTCAAGGCGCGCCTGGTAAGACCTTCATCAGCCCTTCACAGGGCGCCCGGGTGACAGCATCAGGCCAGCGCAGCCGCACACCACTCAGCCAGACCTAGGCTCTTGCGCATGCAGCTTCGGCACAGCTTCCTGGCTCTCGTCCTTGCGGCCCTCGCCGTCACCGCGTCCGGCTGCGGCGCGCACGATGGACCGGACCCTGCCCCCAACCTGCTGGGTGAATACCTCAAGTCCACTGACGTCAAGAACGACCGCTTCCCCAGCACCGGTGGCTCCAGCGAAGACCGGATGGCCAACTTCGCCGCGTACTACACGGTGGACCAGTTGCAGGCCCGCCTGATGCTGGCCTTCCCGTGCAGCAACGACGGACAGGACAGCCGCAGCGGCGGGTACTTCGACACCTCGTGTACTCCGAGCACAGCGGCCGCGGGGACCGCTGAACGCCTCGGCGGCAAGCTCAACGCCCGGGTGCTCATCGTGAAACACAAGGACGGCTCGCTGGAGCTGTTCACCGTCTATCTTGCGGGTGGTCAGGCAATCGACGAGACCGGCCGGACGTATGCCGATCTGAAGGAGTTCCGCAGCACCAACGAACTCATCTCCTCCTCCGACCTCGTCCTTGCCCCGGCCAACCTGACTGCCATCCCCGGCCAGGGACAGGTCGTCACCGTCTACGGCCACACCAAACCCACCTGGCCTTGGTACGTCGCCGGATCCCTGGTCGTCCTACTTGTCCTGGGCCTGGCCGTGGGTCAGCGGCGGCGTAGGTGGGCGTGCTCGATCGCCGGTGGGGTGGCGTTGTAGTTGTCGGCCGGGTCCAGCTCGGTGCCGGGCGGGACGATCTCGTCGATCCGGTCGAGCACATCGGCGGACAGGTCGAGCTCTGCGGCCGGCAGCAGGCTGTCGAGTTGCTCCTGGGTGCGCGGGCCGATCAGTACCGACGTCACCGCCGGGTGCGCCCGGACGAACGCGATGGCCAGCTGCGGCAGCGTCATCCCGGCCTCGGCGGCCAGTGCGCTGAGCTTGCCGACCGCGGCCGCCTTCGCGGCACCGGTCACAGTGGTGGGGTCGTAGTGGTTCGGCCGCGTCGACGCTCGGTGCGACGACAGCAGGTCCGCCCGACCGGACAGCCAGCCGCCATTGAGCGGGCTGAAGGTCAGTACGCCGAGGTTGTGCCGCTGGGCCACCGGGAAGACGCTGGCCTCCGGGCGCCGGGTGAAGATCGAGTACATGAGCTGCTCGGTCAGGAACCCGTGCGTACTCCGCCGCTCCGCGGCCCACTGAGCCTCGACGATGGTCTCGGCCGGGAACATCGACGACCCGAACGCCCGGATCTTGCCCGCCTGGACGAGGTCCGACAGGGCAGCCAGCGTCTCGGCCACATCCGTGTCGTGGTCCGGGCGATGGAGCTGGTACAGGTCGAGGTGGTCGGTGCCGAGCCGGCGCAGGCTGTTCTCGACCGACTGGATGATCCACCGGCGGGACGCGCCGCGCTGGTTCGGGTCGGTACCCATCGGCAGGCCGAACTTGCTGGCCAGCACGACGTCGTCGCGCCGGCCCTTGATCGCCGTACCGACGATCTCCTCGGACTCACCGGCGGAGTAGACGTCAGCGGTGTCGATCAGGTTGATGCCGGCGTCGAGGGCGCTGTGGATGATCCGGACCGAGTCCTCGTGGTCCGGGTTGCCCATCGCGCCGAACATCATCGCGCCGAGGCTGAGATCGCTGACCGAGATGCCGGTGCCGCCGAGAATTCTGCGGTTCATGGGAATGCCTTTCTGTCGATACCTCGATCAGACCACCGGTCGGCGGGGAGGTGTGAGCCTGATGCTGGCGCCGGCTTGCGCGATCCTGGCGACTTCGGAGGACACTGGGGGAGTGGACCTGCTCGAAGAGCTCCGGACGCTGATCCTGCGGCACGCCGCCGGGCAGCGCGGGCACAGCCGGCACCTGCTGGACGGCGTACAGGTCAGCAGGGTCGACGCGCCGACCGAGCTGACCGCCGGCGTGGCCGAGCCGTCGGTCGCGATTGTTGCCTCAGGCGTCAAACTGACGCTGCTCAACGGGGTCGCCTACGAATACAGTGCCGGGCAGTTCCTGGTCACCTCGCTGGACCTGCCGGTGATCGGCCAGGCGCTGAAGGCGAGCCCGGACGAGCCGTTCGCCGTGGTCAGCATCCGGCTCGATCCGCTGGAGATCGCGCCGCTGCTGCTCGAGACGCCGGCCCGGCCACCGCAGTACGGCGGCATGGTGGTCAGCGACGCGACGGACGACCTGCTCGATCCGGTCGTCCGGCTGCTGCGGATCGCCGACCGGCCGGACGACGTACGGGTGCTGGGGCCGGGCATCCGGCGCGAGATCCTGTGGCGGCTGCTCCTCGGCGACCAGGGCGCGCTGGTCCAGCAGATCGGGCTGGCCGACGGCATGCTCGCCCACATCTCGGACGCGATCCGCTGGATTCGCCGGCACCACAACGAGCCGATCCGGGTGGCCGAGCTGGCGGAGCTGGCCGGGATGAGCGTGTCGACCTTCCATCGGCACTTCCTGGCCGCGACCTCGATGACGCCGATCCAGTTCCAGAAGCAGCTACGGCTGCAGGAGGCCAGGGTGCTGCTTCGCACCCAGCCGCTGACGGCCGCCGAGGTCGCGTACCAGGTCGGCTATACCAGCCCGGCCCACTTCACCCGGACGTACCACAAGGCCTTCGGGCGTACGCCGGCCGAGGACCGAACCCCTTAAGACATGAGGCCTTCATAGGCTGCGAACGCCATGCTCAGCCCCCGGTCATCCCCCAGCACGTCTTCCTCCAGCATCTGGTTCATCACGTAGGCGACGGTGAGACGGGCCTCGAGGTCGACCATGACCAGCGAGCCGCCCCAACCACCCCAGCTACAGGTGCGGCTCTGCAACAGCGCATAGCCCATCCCGTACCGCACCCGCCGGCCAAGCACCTCGTCCTCACCGGAGAACTGCTGCTCCAGCACCCGCTCGGCACCGGCCGCCGACAGCAACCGCACCCCACGAGCCTCACCACCACAGGCCAGCACGGACTGCACGGCCGCCACCGACCGCGCATTGCCGAACCCGTTCGCCGACGGGATCTCAGCCCGCCGCCACGCCTCGGTATTGGCGATCTCGGCCGGTATCGGCGGATTGCCGGGCCCGGCCGCCTCCAGCTCCGGCGCTCTGGTCGTCGCAGGGATGAGCGGAGCGATCCGGTGGTCGTGCTCGGCCGGCAACCCGAGGTGGAAGTCCGCCCCGAGCGGCCCGGCGACCTCCTCGGCGAAGAAGGTGCCGAGGCTGCGTCCGGTCGCGCGGCGGACGACCTCGCCGATCAGATATCCCTGGGTGACCGCGTGGTAGGCACCGACCGTCCCGGGCGGCGAGCTCGGCGCCTGCTCGGCCAGCAGGCTGGTGAGAGTCGACCAGTCGTAGAGCTGCTCGGTCCGCAACGGCTCGCTCCAGGCGGCCAATCCCGCGGTGTGCCCGAGCACGTGCCTGACCAGCACCTTCTCCTTGCCCATCGTCGCGAACTCGGGCCAGTACTTCGCCACTGGTGCGTCCAGGTCGAGTACGCCGCGATCCGCAAGCACCAACGCACACAGGGCACTCATCGTCTTCGTGGTCGAGAAGACACAGGTGATCGTGTCCCGCTCCCACGGCCGGGTGCGCTCCACATCGGCGTACCCGCCCCACAGATCGACCACCGGCTCATCACCCAGATAAACCGCAACCGACGCCCCCACGTCCTTGTCGTCCAGCGACGCCACAAACGCATCCCTGACCGCCCCGAATCGCGCGTCGCAGATCCCCTCAACCTCACCCATGAGACCCATCAAACGCGGCTTCGGCCCGTCCACCAACCGGTTTGTTCGGTGAGAAGCACGAAAGCCCGTGACCAGTCAGGTCACGGGCTTCTTGCGTCGGCGCCCCCGGCAGGATTCGAACCTGCGCACCCGCCTCCGGAGGGCGGTGCTCTATCCCCTGAGCTACGGGGGCTCAGGAACGAGCAGAACATTAGCAGGAATTTTGGCCCAGGTTTGCACCGGGGGAGACCCTGGTCGATCCCTGGGTCTTCTGCGCGGAGGGATCTTGCTGGGTACTGGACTCGTCATAGTGGGCGTAACCCCAAGTACCGAAAGGAAAAACAACTCATGGCCAGCTCTTTGGTACGTCCGGTCGACGGCCGCATGGTCGGTGGTGTCTGTGCGGGTCTGGCGCGCCGGTTCGGCGTCTCGGCGAACACGATGCGGGTCATCTTCGTGGCCAGCTGCATCATCATCCCCGGCTCGCAGATCCTGATCTACCCGATCCTCTGGGCGCTGATCCCGTCCGAGAGGTGACATGAAACCCTGCTCTTCATGAGAGCGGGTCTGCTGGTGGTCGCCGTCACACTGACACTGGTACCGGCGGTGAGCGGCTGCCAGGTCGGTCCGGCGCAACCCGGGCCGGCGGAGCTGAGGACGAGCGCGCCCCCGTGGAGCGCGCCACGGGACGCGGTCTCGTACGTCGACAAGGCCGGGATGGAGCGGTTGCCGCTCGACTTCAGCGGCCCGGCGCCGTACACGCTGAAGCTGTCCGTCACGGTCGACGGCAAGCCGGTCGAGATCCCGGCCGACATCGGCGTCGACCGGCTCCGCGCCGAGCAGGCGGCGGTGCACACGCACGGTACCGACGGAGTGCTGTGGGTCGAGGCGAAGACCAAGGCCGAGCGCCCGACGCTGAACCAGTTCTTCACCCTGTGGGGCATCCGGTACGACGACCACTGCCTGGCCGACGCCTGTGGCTCGCTGACCGTCACCGTCAACGGCGAGAAGGCCGCCTGGGACACCAAGCTCCCCCGCGAAAGCGTCGTCCAGGTCGAAGCGAAGCACTGACCTGAGTGGCAGGAAGCAGTCAACCGCCCCTGAGATCCCCTAAGGCCCGCTTGACTGCCGGTATGGACACCAAGCTCGCGCTCGTGGCGACCGTCGTCGCCACACTCACCCTGGCCGGCTGCGGCAGCTCCTCGGACGACAAGGGCACGGCCGCCACCACACCCCCAAGCCCCACGGCCACCCTCACTCCAGGCCCCGGCGACACCCCGCCACCGGACACCACCAGTACGCCGACCGCGACCCCGTCGACGCCTGCTGCCCCCAAGTCGTCCATCCCGCCGAGGCCCACGGCTCCGCCTGCCAAGCCCCTTCCCAAGGCAGCCGACGGGACCAACTACAAGGCCTGCGCCGACTCCCGCTGTGAGGTCTCGGTCCGTACCGGCACCCGCCTCCCCGTCAAGCGGAGCACCCTGGGCTTCACCAGCACCCTGAAGATCGATCGCGTGAGCGATGGCACGGTCGCCTACAGCGCCCAGGGTGGCTGCTGCAGCCTCAGCACCAGCGCCCAGGGCCCCGGCCAGAGCTACATCCTCAACAACCTCAAGGTGACCACCGTCGCCGTCTCCGGCAAAACGGCCGTTCTCCGCCTCAAACCCGCCTGAGCGGACGCCTGGGAGCGTCGTCGTACCGGGCTGTGGATACTGAGTCAAGGGTTTGGGCGGCTGGCCATTAGGCTGGCCCGGTGACTCCGGAACAGCTCGCTGAGAAGATTCTGTTGGCCCTGACCGCGCTCGTCGACGACGGGACGTTGACGGTCGAGGGCGGCCTGCCTGGTGAGCTCAAGGTGGAGCGGCCCAAGAATCCCGAGCACGGGGACTACGCGACCAACGTCGCGATGCAGCTGGGCAAGCGCTCCAGCCTGGGCAATCCGCGCAAGCTGGCCGAGCTGCTGGCGGCCAAGTTGCAGGACGACGATGCCATCACGGCGGTCGAGATCGCCGGCCCCGGCTTCATCAACATCCGGGTGGCGGCCGATGCCCAGGGCAAGATCGCGGCCCAGATCGTCGAGGCCGGCCCGGCGTACGGGTCGAGCGACTCGCTCAAGGGCCAGCCGATCAACCTGGAGTTCATCTCCGCCAACCCGACCGGCCCGCTGCACCTCGGCCACACCCGTTGGGCCGCGGTCGGCGACGCGCTCGCCCGGGTGCTGATCGCTGCCGGCGCCAAGGTGACCCGCGAGTTCTACGTGAACGACCGGGGCGCCCAGATGGACAAGTTCGGCGCCTCGCTGATGGCCTCGGCCAACGGCGTACCGGTGCCGGAGGACGGGTACCACGGGGAGTACATCAACGACCTGGCTGCCCGGATCGTCGCCGAGGTGCCGGGGATCAAGGAGCTGCCCGAGGCCGAGCAGTCGGTCGCCTTCCGCGAGGCCGGGTACGAGCGGCAGCTCAAGGAGCAGCAGGACCAGCTCGACCAGTTCCGGACCAAGTTCGACGTCTGGATGTCGGAGCGCAGCCTGCACCAGCAGGACGGCGTCGGCCACGCGATCGAGAAGCTCCGCGAGCAGGGCCATCTGTACGAGGCGGACGACGCGCTCTGGATGCGCACCACCGACTTCACCGACGACAAGGACCGGGTGCTGATCCGGACCAACGGCGACCCGACCTACTTCGCCTCTGACGCGGCGTACTACGTGAACAAGCGCGAGCGCGGCTTCGAGGTCTGCATCTACCTGCTCGGCGCCGACCACCACGGCTACGTGAACCGGCTGAAGGCGATCGCGGCCTGTGCCGGCGACGACCCCGAGCACAACATCGAGATCCTGATCGGCCAGCTCGTCAAGATCCTCAAGAACGGTGAGGAGATGAAGCTGTCCAAGCGCGCGGGCACGATCGTGACGCTCGCTGAGCTGGTCGAGGAGAGCGGCGTCGACCCGCTGCGGTACACGTTGTGCCGCTACCCGGTCGACTCCCCGCTGACCCTGGACATCGAGGAGATGACCCGCCAGGTCAGCGAGAACCCGGTGTACTACGTGCAGTACGCGCACGCCCGGCTCGCCTCGATCCTGCGCAACGCCGACGAGCTCGGGATCAAGCTGGACGAGTTCGAGCCCGGCCTGCTCAGCCACGAGAAGGAGGGCGACCTGCTCCGCGCGCTGGCCGACTTCCCGCGCGTGGTCGCCACCGCGGCCGAGCTGCGCGAGCCACACCGGGTCGCCCGCTACCTCGAGGACACCGCCTCGGCGTTCCACAAGTTCTACGACGTCTGCCGGGTCCTTCCGCGCGGCGACGAGGAGATCGAGCCGGTGCACAAGGCTCGCCTGACCCTGGTCGGCGCCACCAGGACCGTCCTCGCCAACGGGCTCGACCTGCTCGGCGTCAGCGCTCCGGAGCGGATGTGAGGGCGCACGAGGCGGGCACGCTGCACGCCGACCTCGGCCACAACTCACCCCCGTGGCTGCGCGCGCCGCGTGACCCCAACGACCTCGTCACCTCGCTGTGGTCGACCACGGCCAAGAAGAACGGCGAGGGTGCGCTCGAGGTCGGCGGCGTCGACCTGCGCGAGCTCGTCGCCGAGCACGGCAGCCCGGCGTACGTGCTGGACGAGGACGACTTCCGGTCCCGGGCCCGCGCCTTCAAGCTCGGTTTCAAGGACTTCGACGTCTACTACGCGGGCAAGGCCTTCCTCTGTACGACGGTCGTCCGCTGGGTGATGGAGGAGGGGCTCAACCTCGACATCTGCTCCGGTGGCGAGCTCGCCGTCGCCCTGCGAGCAGGCGCCGACCCCAAGCGACTCGGGTTCCACGGCAACAACAAGTCCGAGCAGGAGCTGGCCCGGGCACTCGAGGCCGGCGTCGGCCGGATCATCGTCGACTCCGGGCACGAGATCAGCCGGCTGATCGAGCTGGCCAGGGAGCGCGGCCTGGTCGCGCCGGTGATGGTCCGGGTCACCGCGGGCGTCGAGGCGCACACCCACGCGTACATCGCGACCGCGCACGAGGACCAGAAGTTCGGCTTCTCGATCACCTCGGGGGCGGCCTACGAAGCCGTTGCCCGGATCAACGAAGCGCCGGAGCTGGAGCTGCTCGGGCTGCACTCGCACATCGGCTCGCAGATCTTCGACTCGTCCGGTTTCGAGGTCGCCGCCAAGCGGGTGATCGCCTTGCACGCAAGGGTTTCCGACGAGCTCGGCGTGGACATGCCGGAGCTCGACCTCGGTGGCGGTTTCGGCATCGCCTACACCACCCAGGACGATCCGTCCGACCCCGCGCAGCTGGCCACCGAGATGGGCAAGATCGTCGAGCACGAGTGCCGCGGGCACGGTGTCGAGGTGCCGAAGGTCTCGATCGAGCCCGGCCGCGCGATCGTCGGGCCGGCGATGTGCACGGTCTACTCGGTCGGCACGGTCAAGGAGGTCGACCTCGACGCCGATGCCTACCGCACCTACGTCTCCGTCGACGGCGGGATGAGCGACAACATCCGCACCGCGCTGTACGACGCCGACTACTCCTGCACGCTGGCCAACCGGTACTCCGACGCCGGGCCGACGCTGGCCCGGGTGGTCGGCAAGCACTGCGAGTCAGGCGACATCGTGGTGAAGGACGAGTTCATGCCGGCCGACGTCAAGCCGGGTGATCTGGTCGCGGTGCCGGGCACGGGCGCGTACTGCCGGTCGATGGCGAGCAACTACAACCACGTACCGCGGCCACCGGTGATCGCGGTCAAGGACGGGCAGACGCGGGTCGTCGTCCGTCGCGAGACCGAGGACGACATGCTTGCACTGGACATGGGGGCCGAATGACCGAGAACACAGCACCCCCTGCGGAGCCGTTGAAGGCGGAGTCGTCGACGACGGAGCCGCTGTCGGAGCCGTTGAAGGAAGGGCCTGGGTCAGGGCAGCGGCCGTTGAAGGTGGCGCTGCTGGGTTGCGGCGTCGTCGGCACCGAGGTGGTCCGGATCCTCACCGAGCGGGCCGACGACCTCGCCGCCCGGGTCGGCGCGCCGCTGGAGATCGCCGGCATCGCCGTACGCCGGGCCGGCCGGGCGCGAGACATCGCGGTCGATCCGGCCCTCGTCACCACCGACGCGCAGGCGCTCGTCTCGCGCGGTGACCTCGACCTGGTGATCGAGGTGATCGGCGGCATCGAGCCGGCTCGCAGCCTGATCCTCACCGCGCTCGAGCACGGCGCCTCCGTCGTCACGGCCAACAAGGCACTGCTCGCCGAGGACGGCCCGACGCTGTTCGCCGCCGCGGAGAAGTACGAGCGCGACCTGTACTTCGAAGCCGCCGTGGCCGGCGCGATCCCGATCCTGCGGCCGCTGCGCGAGTCGCTGGCCGGTGACGACGTGACCCGGGTGATGGGCATCGTCAACGGCACCACGAACTACATCCTCGACAAGATGGACTCCACCGGCGCCGGCTTCGACGAGGCGCTCGAGGAGGCCCAGGCCCTCGGGTACGCCGAGGCCGACCCGACCGCCGACATCGAAGGCTTCGACGCCGCGGCCAAGGCCGCGCTGCTGGCGAGTTTGGCCTTCCATACAAGGGTTTCCATCGCTGACGTGCACCGCGAGGGCATCACCGAGGTGTCCGCGACGGACATCGCGTCGGCCCGCGAGATGGGCTGCGTGGTGAAGTTCCTGGCGATCTGCGAGCTGGACGAGGAGAACGACTCGGTCGGCGCCCGGGTCTATCCGGCGATGATCCCGCTGAGCCACCCGCTGGCCTCGGTGCGGGACGCGTACAACGCCGTTTTCGTGGAATCCAAAGCGGCCGGCCAGCTGATGTTCTATGGTCGTGGTGCCGGCGGCGCCCCGACGGCCAGCGCTGTCCTCGGGGATCTGGTGTCCGCCGCGCGCAACCGGCTCAAGGGCGTGCCGGGGGTCGGCGAGTCGTCGTACACCCAGCGGGCCGCCCGGCCGATGGGTGCCACCCGGACTCGCTATCACGTGTCGCTGGACGTGGCCGACAAGGCCGGCGTGCTGGCGGCGGTGGCACTCGCGTTCTCCGACCACGGCGTGTCGATCCAGACCGTCCGGCAGGAAGGCCGCGGCGGCGACGCCCAACTGGTCGTCGTCACCCACACCGCCACCGACGCCGCACTCTCCGCGACCGTGGAGGCCCTGCGCGACATGGAGATCGTCCGCGAGGTCAGCAGTGTGATGCGGGTCGAAGGGGATTGAAGATGACTAAGCAGCGGCCGCACCAGTGGCGAGGCGTGATCGAGGAATACCGGGATCGCTTGCCGGTCTCGACGGACACTCCGGTGGTCACCCTCGGCGAAGGCGGTACGCCGCTGGTGGCCGCGCAGTGGCTGAGCGAGCAGACCAACTGCGAGGTCTGGCTCAAGGTCGAGGGCAGCAACCCGACCGGCTCGTTCAAGGACCGTGGCATGACGGTGGCGATCTCGCTGGCCGCGCAGGCCGGTGACAAGGCCGTCGTCTGCGCCTCGACCGGCAACACGTCGGCGTCAGCCGCGGCGTACGCCGTGCGCGCGGGGATGCTGCCGTTGGTGCTGGTCCCCGCCGGGCGGATTGCGAAGGGCAAGCTCGCGCAGGCGATCGTGCACGGCGCGAAGCTGGTCTCGATCGACGGCGGGTTCGACGACTGCCTGCGGATCGTTCGCGAACTGGGTAAGCACTACCCGGTGGCGCTGGTGAACTCGGTCAATCCGGTTCGGCTGGAAGGCCAGAAGACCGCGGCGTTCGAGGTCTGTGATGCGCTGGGTGACGCGCCTGACCTGCATCTGCTGCCGGTTGGGAACGCGGGCAACATCGCGGCGTACTGGAAGGGCTACCAGGAGTACAAGAAGGACAAGATCTCCTCGAAGGTCCCGCAGATGTGGGGATTCCAGGCTGAGGGCGCGGCGCCGATCGTGACCGGGCGGATCGTCGAGAAGCCGGACACCCAGGCGACCGCGATCCGGGTGGGCAACCCGGCGTCGTGGACGCTCGCCGAGGCGGCGCGAGACGAGTCGGGCGGCCGGATCGAGGCGGTCACCGACGACCAGATCCTGTCCGCGCAACGCGATCTCGCCGCCCGCGAAGGCGTCTTCGTCGAGCCCGCCTCCGCGGCGGGAGTCGCCGGCCTGCTCGCGACGAAGGCGGCCGGCCGACTCGACGGCGGCTCCACCATCGTCATCACAGTCACCGGCCACGGCCTCAAAGACATCGACACTGCTCTGTCCTACGCAACAGTCGCTGAGTCCCCGGTCACCCCCGCAGACACCGACGCGGTAGCCCGAGTAGCCGGACTGGTGTGAGTTGGCCTCAACCAGCGACCAGTCAGCCGACGAAGAGCTCGCCGGCGCTGGAGTGGGTGGCGGTGGAGCGATCCACGGCGAGGCCGGCCGCGATGGTTCGGGTGGCGGCGAGCTCGACGACGGTGAGGTCGCCAACGGCGATCGGTCCGGCCGCGGTGCGGCCGACCGCGCGGCGGCGGACGGTGGGTCCGCCAACGGCGGGGCGGCGGATGGTTGGGACGCGAACGGTGGGGCGGCGGATGGTTGGGACGCGAACGGTGGGGCGGTGGACGGTGGGGGTGCCGGCCGCCGGGCTGTGAGCGGCGAGGGCGGGCTGGGTGCGCGGTTGGGTGAGGTGGCTGGGGCGGTTCGGGTTCGGGTGCCTGCTACTTCGGCGAATCTCGGGCCTGGGTTTGATGTGTTCGGGTTGGCGTTGACTCGGTATGACGAGTTGATGGTGATTCCGGGTGGGGACGGGGTGACCGTCGAGGTGAGTGGGGCGGGCGAGGGTGAGGTCGCGCTGGATGAGTCGCATCTGGTGGTGCGGTCGATCCGGGCGGGGCTGGATGCGTTGGGTGCGTCGGTGCCGGGCTTTACGTTGCGGTGTGAGAACCGGATTCCGCATGGGCGCGGGCTGGGCTCGTCCTCGGCGGCGATCGTCGGGGGGATCGCCGCGGCGTACGGGCTGGCGGGGGAGCCGTTGGATCGCGATCACGTGCTGGAGTTGGCGAACGAGATCGAGGGGCACCCGGACAACGTGGCCGCGGCCGCGCTCGGTGGTTTCACGATCGCGTGGACCGACGACGGCGGTACCGGCCGGGCGATCCAGCTGGAGCCGTTGGCCGAGTTGTCGGTGGTCGCGTACGTGCCGTCGACGCGGGTGCTGACGAAACAGGCTCGTGGGTTGCTGCCCGACGTCGTACCGCATGCCGATGCCGCAGCGAACGCAGGACGAGCGGCGTTGCTCGTTGCTGCGTTGACCTCGCGGCCTTCGTTGCTGATGACGGCGACCGAGGACTGGCTGCACCAGGAGTACCGGCAGCCGGCGATGCCCGAGAGTCTTGCCCTTGTGCACAAGCTCCGGGGAAGCGGTCTGGCCGCGGTCATCAGCGGGGCCGGTCCGACGGTGCTGGTACTGGGCGGCGAACCCGAGCGAGCCGAGGAGGCGCCGGACGGCTGGCACCGTTATGAGCTCGGCATCGATCCACTCGGCGTACAGGTCTGGTCGGCCGATGCCGAACAACTGCTCGCCGAGGGCGGGAATGAACGATCCCGGACACGCGTTGAACACCTCGAGGCAGCAGACTGACCCTCAGGGGTGCTAGTCTCGGAGCACCCGATCCCCTCCAGGTGATCGGCGAACTCTCGCCGCATCGGGCTTTGTTCCCGGCACCCCAAGGTGTAGGTGGCGATCTCCCAGAGAAGAACTTGCGCCGCCTGCGCCGGAGATTTCCGGGAGAACCCAGATTCAGCGAGAGCCGCCTCCTTGTTACCCCGCGTCGCCGTTTCGTCGGTCGCGGGAGATGATTCCGGGCGATGAGCCTCTCAGGACATCGTCCATCCGTGTGGGAAGGACCTCACGTGACAGAAACTGTTGAAGCCTCCAGCGGAGCCGGTACCTCGGCCCCGGGCACCGACGCGACGGCTACCGCCGGAACGCGGCGCCGCAAGGCCGGAGGCGGCCTCGAAGGCATGCTGCTCCCCGAGCTCAAGCAGCTCGCCGGGACGCTCGGCATCAAGGGCACCGGCGCGCTGCGCAAGGGCCAGCTGATCGAGGCGATCAAGGCGACCCAGAAGGGCGCAGGCTCGGGCGGATCCCGTTCGCGATCGAGCCAGCCGACCCTGGACGAGGCCGTCGCGGAGCCGGTGGCCGTCAAGGCCAGGGCCAAGACCGCTGAGGTCAAGGCCGAGGCTCCCGCTCAGGACGCTCCGCAGCGAGCCGGCAGTCGCCGGACGCGCGCCGCCGCCACCCAGAGCAGCGCGGAGACGACCGAGCAGAACAGCGCAGCCAAGGTGGCGGACAAGGTGGCCGAGTCGTCGCCGGTCGCGACGCAGAACGGCGTGACGGCCGAGGCCGTCCAGGCGCCGGAGAAGACCCGGGAGCCGGTCGACAGCCCGTCGGTCGAGCAGGGCTCGGACCGTGGCGACAGCCGCGGCGACCGGGGCGAGGGCAACCGCAACCGTGGCCGGGACAACGCGCGGGACACCCAGCGCGACGGCCAGACCCGCGAGAGCCAGGCCCGCGACGGTGCCCGCGATGGGCAGAGCCGGGACGGCCAGCAGAACCGCGGCGAGAGCCTGCGGGACGGCGGCCGTGATGGGCAGCAGAACCGTGGTGAAAGTCTGCGGGATGGCGGCCGTGATGGGCAGCAGAACCGTGGCGAGAGCCTGCGGGATGGCGGCCGTGATGGGCAGCAGAACCGTGGCGAGAGCCTGCGGGACGGGCAGCAGAACCGCGATGGGCAGCGCACCGATCGCGACGGCAACCGTGACGGTGGCCGGGACGGCAACCGTGACCGGCAGAACCAGAACGACCGGGGCGAGGAGGGCGAGGGCCGTCGCCGTCGCCGCCGGGGCCGCGATCGCGACCGGGTCGGCACCGACCGTCCGACGAACGACCGCAACGACCGCGGTGGCCGGGACAACCAGCGCAACCGCGGCCGCAACGACCGCTTCGAGCCGGAGCCGACCATCAACGAGGACGACGTGCTCGTCCCCGCGGCCGGCATCCTCGACGTGCTCGACAACTACGCCTTCGTCCGGACCAGCGGCTACCTGCCCGGCCCGAACGACGTGTACGTCGCGCTGTCGATGGTGAAGCGCTACGGCCTGCGCAAGGGTGACGCGATCACCGGCGCGGTGAAGCAGCCGTCGGACGGCGAGCGCAAGGAGAAGTTCAACCCGCTGGTCCGGATCGACACCGTCAACGGATCCGATCCCGAGGTCGCCAAGCAGCGTCAGGACTTCAACAAGCTGACCCCGCTGTACGCGACCGAGCGGCTCCGGCTCGAGACCGAGCCGAACATCCTGACCACCCGGATCGTCGACATCGTCAGCCCGATCGGCAAGGGCCAGCGCGGCCTGATCGTCTCGCCGCCGAAGGCCGGTAAGACGATGGTGCTGCAGGCGCTGGCCAACGCGATCACCACGAACAACCCCGAAGTACACCTGATGGTCGTGCTGGTGGACGAGCGGCCCGAAGAGGTCACCGACATGCAGCGCACGGTCAAGGGTGAGGTCATCGCCTCGACCTTCGACCGGCCGGCCGACGACCACACCACGGTCGCCGAGCTGGCGATCGAGCGGGCCAAGCGGCTCGTCGAGCTCGGCCACGACGTCGTCGTGCTGCTGGACTCGATCACCCGCCTGGGCCGGGCGTACAACATCGCCGCCCCGGCCAGCGGCCGGATCCTGTCCGGTGGTGTCGACTCGTCGGCGCTCTACCCGCCGAAGCGGTTCTTCGGCGCGGCCCGCAACATCGAGGACGGCGGCTCGCTGACCATCCTGGCGACGGCGCTGATCGAGACCGGCTCCAAGATGGACGAGGTCATCTTCGAGGAGTTCAAGGGCACCGGCAACATGGAACTGCGGCTGCGCCGCGAGTTCGCCGACCGCCGGATCTTCCCGGCCATCGACGTGGTCGCCTCCGGTACCCGCCGCGAGGAACTGCTGATGAGCAAGGACGAGACCCAGGTCGTCTGGAAGCTCCGCCGGGTGCTGTCCGCGCTCGACGGCCAGGCGGCGCTCGAACTGCTGATCGGCAAGCTCAAGGAGAGCAAGTCGAACATCGAGTTCCTGCTCCAGGTCAACAAGACCACCCCGTCGGCCGGCAACGGCCACAGCACCGACAACGGTAACTAGCAGTAGCCGCACCCTGACCAATCGCCCCGGAATACCGGGGCGATTCGTCAGGTTGGGCCATCTGATGGCAAACTTGACTGTTGGTTCCGGTTCACGTTCGTACCAAGCGGACGACCCGGACCGCCTTGACTCGAGGAGATCCATGAAGAGCGACATCCACCCGAACTACGTGCTGACCAAGGTGACCTGCACCTGTGGCGCGTCGTTCGAGACCCACTCGACGGCCGAGAGCGGCACCATCCGCTCCGAGGTCTGCTCGCAGTGCCACCCGTTCTACACCGGCAAGCAGAAGATTCTCGACACCGGTGGCCGCGTAGCCCGCTTCGAGAAGCGGTACGCCAAAAAGTAGCTGCAAAAGCTCTGGGCGAGGTGTGCCTGCGGACAGCGCAGGCCGCCTCGCTTTTGCGTGTTGTGCGGCTTCGCCGCGGGCGGGGGCTTCGCCACCCGCACCCCCGTTGCGCGCGCTGTGGTTGATTCGTACCGGAGAGGAGTGCAGGCATGTTCGAGGCTGTGCAGTCGCTGAAGGCGGAGTACGCCGAGCTGGAACGGCGGATGTCGGATCCCGAGCTGCACTCCGACCAGGCCGTCGCGCGGCAGGTCGGCAAGCGGTACGCCGCGCTGGCGCCGGTCGTGCGGACGTACGCGGAGTGGCTCCAGACGGCCGACGACATCGAGGCCGCCAAGGAACTGGCTCACGAGGACGCGAGTTTCGCCGAGGAGGCGACCAAGCTCGAGCACCGGCGTGACGAGCTGGCCGAGAAGCTGCAGGTGCTGCTGGTGCCGCGCGACCCGAGCGACGACAAGGACGCGATCCTCGAGATCAAGGCGGGTGAGGGCGGCGACGAGTCCGCGCTGTTCGCCGGCGATCTGCTCAAGATGTACCTGAAGTACGCCGAGTCGCAGAACTGGAAGACCGAGGTGCTCGACTCGGCCGAGTCCGACCTCGGCGGGTACAAGTCGATCACCGTTGCGGTGAAGGCGAAAGGCACGCCCGAGCCCGGCGAGGCGCCGTACGCGAAGCTGAAGTTCGAAGGTGGCGTGCACCGGGTGCAGCGGGTGCCGGTGACCGAGTCGCAAGGCCGGATCCACACCAGCGCGGCCGGTGTCCTGGTGCTGCCCGAGGCCGAGGACGTCGACGTCGAGATCGATCAGAACGACCTGCGGATCGACGTGTTCCGTTCGTCCGGTCCTGGTGGCCAGAGCGTCAACACGACCGACTCGGCGGTCCGGATCACCCACCTGCCGACCGGCATCGTCGTCTCCATGCAGAACGAGAAGTCCCAGCTGCAGAACCGTGAGCAGGCCATGCGCGTACTGCGGTCCCGGCTGCTCGCCGCCGCGCAGGAGGCGGCCAACCAGGAGGCGTCCGACGCCCGCAGGTTGCAGATCCGCACGGTCGACCGCTCCGAGCGCGTCCGCACCTACAACTTCCCGGAGAACCGCTTCTCCGACCACCGGGTCGGCTACAAGGCGCACAACCTCGACCAGGTGCTCAACGGCGAGCTCGCCCCGGTGATCCAGGCACTGACCGACGCGGACCTCACCGCTCGTCTAGAGGCCGTCGAGAGCCAGTGAGCGCCCTGTGAGTGTCCGTACGCTGCTTGCCGAGGCCACTGCCCAGCTGGCCAACGCAGGGGTCGCGTCTCCTGACTATGACGCGGCAGAGCTGCTCGCCCACGTCACCGGCGTACGGCGGATGCAGTTGGGGCTCGTGGAGCCGACGGCCGACCAGGAGGCGCAGTACGCGGCCCTGCTCGCCCGTCGAGCGCAGCGCGAGCCACTGCAACACCTGACCGGTACTGCGGCGTTCCGCTACCGCGACCTCGCGGTAGGACCAGGGGTGTTCGTACCGCGCCCCGAGACCGAGGTGCTCGTCGGTTGGATCCTCGACCGCATCGCCGACGTCGAGAACCCACTGGTGGTGGACCTCTGCAGCGGCTCGGGTGCGATCGCCGGAGCTGTCGCCACCGAGCGCCCCGACAGCACGGTGCATGCAGTCGAGCTGTCGGCCGAGGCATGCGTCTGGGCCCGGCGCAATCTGGCCGGGACCGGAGCGACCCTGCACGAGGGGGACATCGACGGCTGTCTGCCGGAGCTGGACGGCCAGGTCGACGCGGTGATCTCCAACCCGCCCTACATCCCTTTGACTGCTTGGGAATCCGTCACTGCCGAGGTGCGCGACCATGACCCGGCGCTGGCGCTCTGGTCGGGCGATGACGGGCTCGACGAGATCAAGGTTGTCGCTGCTACGGCGGGCCGGCTGCTGAAGCCTGGTGGCTGGTTCGGTTGCGAGCATGCCGACGTACAAGGGGAGTCGGCTCCGGCGGTCTTCGCAGCCACGGGTCTGTTCACGGAGGTACGGGATCAGCTCGACCTGGCCGGCAGGCACCGCTTCGCCACCGGACGCAGAGTTCACTCGTAGACGACGAACTCCGGTCTGGGTTTGAGCGCCATCACCTGGGCCGGGGTCATCAGCGGGCCGTGCCGGGTGTCCTCGTGGTAGAAGAGCTTGAACCCCGCGTGCACCCCGGCGGCCATCGTCGGCGTGAGCTTGCGCCAGGTCGATTCCTTGTCCGCTCGGTTGCCGATGCCGTCGACCGACTTGATCGCCACCACGCCCGGGTGCTGCTTCAAGGCCTTCTCGTTGCTGACGATCCGCGGCGACAGCTGGTGGAAGACGAACACCTTCTCCGGAAGATCGTGCTTCGCGACCAGCCCGGACAGGTACTTCGCGATGCTGTCCAGCTCGGCGCCGCTGGTATGCCCGAAGACCCGGCCCGGCACCTGGCCCGCGCCGACGGCCCACTCGGGGTCGAAGGCGAGGCCGACGTCGGGTTCCTTCAGCCAGCGCTCCTGCCGCTTCACCTCGTCGAGGATCTTTGCCCGGCCGGGCTGGATGTCGAGCAACAGCAGCATCTTGTGCTCGCGCGCGACCTTCAGATAGTTCTCGATCTTCTCGTCGGACAGCCGGTTGCGGTACTTGCGATCCTTGCCCGGCCCGCCGCTCGCGACGACGACGATCAGCTCGAGCACCGGCAGCGGAGTACGGCCGACGGCGTACGACTTGGCAAGCTTCTCCAGCTTGTCCGCCTTCGCATCCAGATCCTTGTCGAGCGGCCCCAACGCAGGCGACCCCGGCAGTCCGACGTACCCAACCAGCTGGTACTTCGGGAAGATCTGCCGCCCACCCCGCGGAAGCTCCCCGTCAGCCGGCGCAGCAGGCACCGCGCTGGACGCCTTGGGCACCGGCTTCAACACCGGCCCAGAGCCCGTATCAGCCTTGCCGTCGCTGCACCCCGCCGCCAGCAGCAGCATCAGACTTGCAAGAACCAGAGGCGACCTACGCACCGCACCAGGGAACCACGCCCAACCGACAAAACCACGCGGGGGCGTGGACAACCACGCGGTGGAGGGCGAACGACGGAGCGGAGGCGCGGTGGCGGGTAGCGGGGGTGGTGCGATGGCGGGGTGGCGTCGGGGTGGTCAGGCTGTGCGGGGGAGGGCTTTGCGGCGGTGGCGGAGTTTTTCGGCGTGTCGTGGGGTCATGGGGCCTAGGCGTTCCAGGGCTGCGTCGATGAGGGTTGCTGCGTCGGACAGGCCTCCGGCGGCTTCCGCGCAGGCGGCTAGGCCGTCCAGGCCGCGGGCGGCGATCAGACGGCGGTGGTCCTCCTGGGCGCTCTCGACGAGGGCTTCGAAGTACCGTTTGCTCTCCTCCAGTTGACCGGCGGCGAGATGGGAACGGCCGAGCTGGGTCCGGGCCTCGTCGGTGGCGTACACATTCCCGGCTTCGAGCCCGATCGCCAGTGCCTGCTGCTGGAGCTCGATCGCCTGGGCATAGTCGCCGAGCTGCCGGTGGGCGGCCCCGAGCTGGCAAAGCGAATCGGTCCGGCTGAAGCGCATCCCGAGCTCGTCCGCCACGGCTCGCGACTCCTTGACCGCCTCGATCGCGAGCAGCGGCTGGCCAAGCTCGTTGTACGACTCGGCGATGCCGTTCAGCAGATGCGGCTGCAGGGTCCGGTCACCGTCAGCTCTCGCCATCGACAAGGCGAGCCGGTAGGACTCCAATGCCTTGCGATGTTCGCCGCGGGCGCCCTCGGTGATCGCGCGCTCCGTCATCGCGTGCGCGGCCGCCGGCCGGTCGCCGATCGCCTGAGCGAGTTCGAGCGCCGCCGTGTGGGCGGCCACTGCCTCTTGACCCGGATCGATCTGCCGCAGCGTCTGACCGAGGAGGCTGAGCAACTGCGTCCGCAGCAGGGGATCATCGTCGCCCAGCAGTTCCAAGGCGGCCCGGACCGGGCCGAGGGTCAGCAGCGGCCCCTGCTGAGGTCTCTCCAGAACAGCCTTCACGAACAACACCCGGGCCTGCGGCACGGACGCCCCGAGCCGCTCGGCGGCGGCCAGCCCGAGTTCGAGCAGAGTAGTGCGCTGATGCACCAGATTCCGTTCGTGGAAGTACCGCGCGAAGCCTGCGGCGATCATCCAGCTCTGCTCGTCGAAGGAGCCGTCGGCCGCCCGCTGGACCGCAGCGACGACGTTGCCGCCTTCCGCATCGCCCCAGCCTCGTCCTTCCTCGGGAGTCGTCAGCTCGGGACCGGCGACCGGCGGCCGCTCGCCAAGGGTGACGTAGCGGACCTTGGTCAGCAGCGAGACCGCACGGTGGGCAGTCTGGAGGTAGTACTCCAGCAGGCGTGCGACAGCGGCCTCACGGTCGGCTACGGCGTCTTGCTGGCTCAGCTTGCCCGCGTACTGCCGAAGTAGGTCGTGGAACTGGAACCTGTCCGGCGCAGACTGCAGCAGCAGGCTGGCGTCCAGCAGGTCCTCCAGTAGAGGCTCCGCCTCGTGCGGCTCCACACCAGCCAGTGCAGCCGCGCCATAGCGGTCTACGTCGCGTCCGGGGAGCAGACTGAGGTAGCGGAACATCCGTTGCTGTTCAGGGCTCAGCTGCTCGTACGACATCGCGAACGTCGACACCAGCCCCCGACCGTCGGCAGTGAGCTCGTCCAGCCCACGGTCCTGTGCCTGGAGCCGCTGGTTGAGATGCTCGACAGTCCAGGTCGGCCGGTGCCGTAGCCGAGCCCCAGCGATCCGGATCGCCAACGGCAGATAGCCGCAGCGCTCCACCAGCTCCTGCGCCGCCTCCTGCGGACCACCACGCTCGGAGCCGACGATCTCGACCAGCAGCCGGGCAGCGTCCTCCGCGCCGAGCACCCCGAGCGGAACTCGCCGGGCCGCGTCGATGCCGATCAGTTGCCGGCGGCTGGTGATCAGCACCCCGCAACTAGGGGCCCCAGGCAACAAAGGCGCCACCAGCCGGCTGTCCGGCGTGTCATCCAGGACGATCAGCACCCGCCGCCCGGCGACCTCGGACCGCCACAACGCGGCCTGCTCGTCCAGCTCGCGCGGAATCCGCTCGGGCTTCATCCCGATGCTGCTGAGCAGATGATCCAGCGCAGCCCGTACTGCGAGAGCCCCGCGCCCAGGCGTATGCCCGTGCAACTGCAAATACAGCAACCCATCCGGGTACACGCCGGCCAACTCACGCGCAGCCCGTACCGCGAGCGCCGTCTTGCCCGCGCCACCCATACCGTCCACGGTGACTATCGGCGGTGCCGTGCGGTCCACCTGACTCAATGCGTCGACCACTGCCGCCAACTCGTCGTCGCGCCCGACGAATGCTGAGTCCTGATAGGGCAGCTCATCCCGCCTCGGCTGTGCCCCGCCCTCGTTGCGCAGGATCCGCTGATGGGTCGCCCGCAACTCCGGGCCGGGCTCTACGCCGAGTTGCTCGACCAGGGTGTGCCGGGTTTGCGTGTAGACGTTCATTGCGTCTGCTTGTCGGCCACCGGCGTACAGGGCGAGCATCAGCTGGCCGGCAAGGCGCTCGTCCAGAGGCCGCTCGGCTACTGCAGTCACTAGCTCGGCCACGACCGCCGAGTGGCGTCCACTGGCCAGGTCGAGGTCGATGCGGTCGCTCAGGACCTTGTAGCGCCGCTCCACGAGGCGCTGGCGGTGTGTAGCGAGGTAGTGGCCCGGCAGTCCGCTCAGCGGCTCACCACGGAAGAGATTCAGCGCTTCCGCATAAGCCCCTGCATCCTGCTGGGCCTCGGCGGCCTGCACCGCTGCGTCGAAGCGGTTGACGTCGACTGCATCGGGCGCCAGACGCAACATGTATCCGTCCCTGGTCCGCTCCAGCAGGCCGTCTACGGGAAGGGCCTTGCGGATGCGGTAGATGTAGGGCGGTAGGACCTTGAGGCCCGTAGCCGGTGGTCTGTCGCCCCAGACCGCGTCGAAGAGCTCCTCCGGAGTACAGGTCCGGTTGGCTCGCAAGGCCAGGACGGCAAGGAGCGCCTGCTGGCGTAGCGGCCCCACCTCGACCAGCTGCCCGTCCAGCCGGACGGACAGCGAGCCGAGCAACTCAATGCGCAGTCCTGCAGTCACACTGCGCAGTCTGGTCGCGCGAGAGGGCCACCGGCAACCAGGTGACTAAGCCTTGGCCACGTACTCGTCGATCTCCGCAAGGAGGTTCGTTTTGGTGGTGTCGTCGGCGAAGGAGACCTGGACGGCGGTACGGGCCAGGTCTGCCGCGCCTTGGTTGTCGAGGTTGAGCAGGTCGGCGGCGACGGCGTACTCGCTGACCAGGTCGGTGCCGAACATGGGTGGGTCGTCGGAGTTGATCGTGACGACCAGGCCGGCCTCGACCATGCCGCGCAGCGGGTGCTCCTCGTACGAGGCGACGACGCGGGTAGCGAGGTTGGAGGTCGGGCTGACCTCGAGTGGGATCCGGTGCTCGCGCAGGTAGTCGACCAGGGCCGGGTCCTGCAGGGCTGAGGTTCCATGGCCGATCCGCTCGGCCTTCAGTACCCGCAGGGCGTCCCAGATGGTCTCCGGGCCGGTCGACTCGCCCGCGTGCGGCACGCTGTGCAGACCAGCGGCGCGGGCGGCATCGAAGTACGGGGCGAACTGCGGCCGCGGTACGCCGATCTCCGGCCCGCCGAGGCCGAAACCGACCAGGCCGTCGGGGCGGACCTCGGTCGCGATCCGCAGCGTCTCCGCGGCCGCCTCCAACCCGGATTCGCCGGGGATGTCGAAGATCCAGCGCAGGACGACGCCGAACTCCTTCTCAGCGGCGGTCCTGGCGTCCTCGATGGCCTCGCAGAACGCCTCGGCGGCCATCCCGCGCTTGACCGACGAGTACGGCGTGACGGTGAGCTCGGAGTACCGGATGTTCTGGCCGGCCATCTCGCGGGCGACCTCGTACGTGAGCAGGCGGACGTCTTCCGGCGTGGTGATCAGGTCCACCACGGACAGGTAGATCTCGATGAACTTGGCGAAGTCGGTGAAGACGAAGTACTCCGCGAGCGCGGCGGCGTCGGCGGGCACGGCAGAGTTCGGGTGCCGGGCCGCGAGCTCGGCGACGATCCGCGGCGAGGCGGAGCCGACGTGGTGGACATGCAGCTCGGCCTTCGGCAGGCCGGCGAGAAAGTCGCGCGTCACAGTCATGGCGGGGATCCTATGCACGGCCCCGGCTGGTCCGCCCGGAAGCTGACACGGGATTGTCAGGGTGAACCCGATTGGGGCGGGTAGCCAGGGGAGTGGCACGATTCACTCCGTGAGCGAGCGCTTTGACTTCACCGGTGACGAGTTGGCCCCGGCCTACCGTGCGGCCGTGGACGCGATCGAGGCGGGCGACCTGGTCGTCCTGCCGACCGACACCGTCTACGGGATCGCGGCCGACGCCTTCAAGGCCGACGCCGTCCAGCGGCTGCTGGATGCCAAGGGCCGCGGCCGCGACATGCCGCCGCCGGTGCTGATCTCGGTGGTCGAGTCGCTGGACGCGCTGGCGACCGACGTACCGGAGGCCGGGCGGAAGCTGTGCGAGAAGTTCTGGCCGGGGCCGCTGACGGTGATCTGCCACGCGCAGGGATCGCTGATGTGGGACCTGGGGGAGACCCAGGGGACCGTCGCGCTGCGCGTGCCCGATCACGAGAACACGCGTGAGCTGCTGTCCCGCACCGGACCGCTCGCGGTGAGCTCGGCCAACCTGAGCGGGCAGCCGGCGGCGCTGGACGTGTACGACGCCGAGGCGCAGCTGCTCGACTCGGTCGCGGTCTACCTCGACGGTGGCGCCGTGACCGGCGGGCAGCCGTCGTCGATCGTCGACCTCACCGGCGACGTGCCGCACATCGTCCGGATCGGCGCCCTGTCGGTACAGCAGATCCGCGAGGTCGTCCCCGAGGCCACCACCGACCTCGAGCCGGACGAGAAGCCGCAGGACGAGAAGCCAACTGAATCAATCGCTGATGCGTCTGAAGAAGTGACCGATGACAAGCCCGAGGACGAGAAATCAGCTGATGTGAGGCCTGCGGACTAGTGCGCGAGTATCTGCTGGTCCTGTTCGTGGCGATGGCCACGACCTTTCTGCTGACCGGTGTGGCCCGGCAGATCGCGTTGCGCTACGGCGCGGTGGCCAGGGTCCGCACCCGGGACGTGCACAAGGTCCCGATCCCGTACTTCGGCGGCATCTCGATCCTCGGCGGCCTGATCGCCGGTTTCGCGGTCGCCTCCAGCCTGCCCTTCCTCGGCGACAGCCTGCAGGTCGCGCACGACGCGCGGGCGATCCTGATCGGCGGCGTGGTGATCTGCGCCGTCGGCGTCGTCGACGACCTGTACGAACTGGACGCGATCACCAAGCTGGCCGGCCAGGTGCTGGCGGTCGGCGTGATGGTCGTCCAGGGCATCCAGCTGTACTGGCTCCCGCTCCCCGGCGGCATCTTCTCGCCGCCGCCCGCGCAGCTCGCCGTCCTGACCGCCGGCATCCTGCTCGTCTCCACCAACGCGGTGAACTTCGTCGACGGCCTGGACGGCCTGGCCGCCGGCGTCACCGCGATCGGCGCGGCCGCCTTCTTCACCTACTCGTACCTGCTGAACGTCGAGCAGAACCTCGACCGGGCCACCACCTCGACCCTCATCACGGTCGCGCTCGCCGGCGCGTGCCTCGGCTTCCTGCCCCACAACTTCTTCCCAGCAAGAGTTTTCATGGGTGACTCAGGTGCCTTGCTGATCGGTCTGATGCTGGCCGCGTCGACGATCAGCCTGACCGGCCAGATGGACCCCAACGCCGTCCCGTACGAGGTCGGCGGCTCCAGCCTGCTGCCCGCGTTGCTCCCGCTGATCCTGCCGATCGCGGTCCTGGCGATCCCGGCGCTCGACCTGACGATGGCCTACGTCCGCCGTACCAAGGCCGGCCGTTCCCCGTTCGCGGCCGACAAACTCCACCTCCACCACCGCCTGATGCAACGCGGCCACTCGCACCGCCGCGCGGTCCTGCTGATGTACCTGTGGACCTTCCTGATCGCCTTCGGCGTAGTGGTTCTCGGCCTGCAACTGAAGTGGTGGACGACCCTCCTGGTGCTGGCTGTGGCAGTCACCGCGATCCTCCTCACCACCGGGCTGCCGCGACGGTCCGGGCGGGCGCTTTCCAAGGTCTGAGCAACACCAGACCAGTAGGCGTCGTGGCCTACCGATAAGGTGTGCGTGTAAAGCGGCAGGGAGGCTCGTTTTGCTGACCGTGAAGACTTTGTGCTAGTTTTCACAAGCACCAGCAATGTACAGCTTCACCCCTGACCCCGCCCACCAGACGACCGAGGGCAAGAATCCCGGTCGCCAGCAGGACGGAACCACCAGATGGCTCCCCAAGTAAGTAGCCCCAAAGAAGCCGGCCAAGCGACAAAGCACCCGGCTCTCGCGATGTTGCGCGGAGCGGCGGTTGCCGCTGTGGTCGTCGGCGTGAACGCAGCCGCCGTCGCGACCGTGGCCGCCGGATCCAAGGGTCTGTGGGGCGCGTTGCTCGGCCTGCTGACAGTGCTGATCTTCTCCGGCGCCGGCCTGCTCGCGCTGCACGCCGCGCGGCACACCAGCCCGACCATGCAGCTCGGCGTCGCGATGGCCTCCTACACCGGCCGGATCGCGATCTTCGGCGGCCTGCTCGCGCTCGCGATCAACTCCGACTCGCTGGCCCGCAACGTCAGCCTGACCGCCCTCGGGATCACCGCGATGGTGGTCGTGATGGGCTGGATGGCCGGCGAGATCTGGTCCTGGTCGCGGCTGCGGGTGCCGATCTACGACCTCGACCACGAGGTGAACCCGTGAGCACCCTGGGTAACGCCTGGGCAAGCCGTTTCCAAGCCGTTACCGAAGGTGTGTCGAAGGGCACTGGACACCCCGCTCGGGCCGATGTGACCGGGCGTGTCGCGGACTGGTACCTTTCGGGTGCCAATGAGCCAGAACGAGGATCCGAAGCCGACGCCGAACACATCCGGCGATGGCTGGCGGGTCCTGTCCTACTTGATCGGCGGGGTCCTCGTCTACGGGGGCGTCGGCTTCGGGTTGGATCGCTGGCTGGGCACCAAGTTTCTGCTTCCGGTGGGCATCGTGCTCGGTGCCGGCCTGACGATCTTGCTGTTGAACTTCCGGTACCGGCAGAAGCCCTGAGCCGTACCGGGTCTGACGTAGTTGACCGCCTTGCCCTGAGCCGCCCTGCCGCTAGCCCGATGGCGAACGACTTGAGCACGACGCGAGAGGAGACCCGGTGAGCGCCGGCGTTCCGACCGAGTTCATCCCACCCGGTCCACAAAGCTTCGACACCCCGCCGATCATCGACGGCGTCGACTGGTTCACCAAGCCGGTGCTGGTCGCCGCGCTGTCGGTGGTGGTGATCATCTGGTTCTACTGGGGTGCGTCCCGCAAGGCCGCCATCGTGCCGTCCAAGCTGCAGTTCGCCGGCGAGTTGGGCTACAACTTCGTCCGCAACTCGATGGCTCGCGACGCGATCGGCAGCCAGGAGTACATGAAGTACGTGCCGTACCTGTGCGGCCTGTTCTACTTCATCCTGCTGAACAACGTCGCGGCGACGATCCCGCTGATCCAGTTCCCGACCTTCAGCCACATCGGCTGGGCGTACGTGGCCGCGATCATGAGCTGGGTCATCTACAACGCGGTCGGCATCAAGAAGAAGGGCCTGTGGGGCTACTTCAAGCACCAGACCATGCCGGCCGGCGTGCCGGTCTGGCTGATGCCGCTGATGATCCCGATCGAGTTCATCTCGAACATCCTGGTCCGGCCGATCTCGCTGAGCCTGCGGTTGTTCGCCAACATGTTCGCCGGCCACATCCTGCTGCTGGTCTTCGTGACCGGTGGCGAGTACATGGTGCTGCACTCCGGCAGCATCGCGATCGGCGGTGTCGGCATCATCACCTGGCTGATGGCGCTGGCGATCGGAGGCCTGGAGCTGTTCGTCCAGTGCATCCAGGCCTACATCTTCGTCGTCCTGACCGCGCAGTACATCGGTAGCGCGATCTCCGACGAGCACTGATCAGCACCACCCTGCTGTAAAACCAGACCCGTCGTAACGGAAACCCGGATAGTCCCTATCCGTACCGAAAGGAACCACCGCAATGAGCAACATCGCTCTCGCAATCACCGGTGACATCGCCGTCCTCGGCTACGGTCTCGCCGCGATCGGCCCGGGCGTGGGCGTCGGTCTGATCTTCGCCGCGGTCATCAACGGCACCGCGCGTCAACCCGAGGCACAGAGCAAGCTGCAGTCGATCGCGTGGATCGGCTTCGGCGTCACCGAGGTTCTGGCGATTATCGGTATCGCGCTCGCCTTCGTCTTCAAGGGCCAGGCCGGTTCCTGATCTTCCACCCCTGACTGACAGGACTGAGACATGCTGACGACACTTCTCCCGCTGACAGAAGCGGCCGCTGAGGAGACCCCCAGCCCGCTGCTGCCGCACGTGGCTGAGATCATCTTCGGCTTCGTCTTCCTGGTCCTCTTGGCCATCGCCTTCGCCAAGGTCGTAGTTCCGAAGTTCGAGAAGGCTTACGCCGATCGGACCGCGGCGATCGAAGGCGGAATGAACGAGGCCAAGGTGGCCCAGGCCGAGGCGAAGGCGGCGCTCGACAAGTACAACGCGCAGCTGTCGGAAGCCCGGCAGGAAGCTGCGAAGATCCGCGAGGACGCGCGCGAGCAGGGTGCGCTCATCATCGCGGAGATGCGCGAGCAGGCCAACGCCGAGGCCGAGCGCATCGTGACGCACGCCCGCACCCAGATCGACGCCGAGCGGGCCCAGGCCGTGGCCTCGCTGCGCAGCGAGGTCGGCACCATGGCGACCACGCTGGCGGGCCGGATCGTCGGTGAGTCGCTCGAGGACGAGGCGCGTCAGCGCCGCACCGTCGAGCGCTTCCTGGCCGATCTGGAAGCCTCGGAGTCGGCCCGGCAGGCCGTCGGAACGGACGGCTGATGCGCGGCACATCGAGGGAGTCACTCGCCAAGGCCCAAGAAGCCCTGGCGGGTGTCACCGTCACCGAAGGCCTCGGCGCCGAGCTGTTCTCGGTGGCCAAGCTGCTCGACGGCAACGGATCGCTGCGGCGGGCCCTGACCGACCCGGCCCGCCCCTCGGCGACCCGGACCGGTCTGGCGCAGCAGTTGCTCGGCGGCAAGATCTCCGCCGAGGCGCTGGAGATCCTGACCGCCGCGGTGTCCGGCCGCTGGGTCAGCGGCCGTGACCTCGGCGACTCGCTCGACGAGCTGAGCGTGCAGGCCGACGTGGCCTACGCCGACGGGCAGCGCAAGCTGGACGACGTCGAGGACGAGCTGTTCCGGCTCGACCGGATCGTCACCGCCGAGCGGGCGCTGGCCGACAAGCTCAGCGACCGCAACATCCCGCTGGCCACCCGGCAGGAGCTGCTCCACGGGCTGCTGCAGGGCAAGGCGACCGACGTGACCGTGCGGCTGGCCGAGCGCGCGGTGGACGGCCGGGGCCGCAGCTTCGCGGGCTCGATGCGGTCGTACCAGGTCGCTGCCGCCGCCCGGCGCAGCGCCAGCATCGCGACCGTCCGGGTCGCCGCGGACCTGTCCGAGGCCGACCGCACCAGGCTCGCGACGGCACTCGGCCGGCAGTACGGCCGCGACATCCAGCTGAACGTGATCGTCGACCCGAACGTCGTCGGCGGCGTCCGGGTGGACATCGGTGACGAAGTGATCGACGGAACCATCGCGGCCCGGCTCGACGAGGCGCAACGGCGCATCGCGGGCTGACCCTAACGACATATTCGGCGCTAGTGGTCAGCAAGCCTCTAGAGCCTTCACCAGGCCAGCAAAGGTCAAGGAAGCAGGGACGGAAGATAATGGCTGAGCTCACGATCAGGCCGGAGGAGATCCGGGACGCCCTGGATCAGTTCGTCCGCGACTACACGCCGGACGAGGCCGCCCGCGAAGAGGTCGGCACCGTGATCGACGCGGGTGACGGCATCGCGCACGTCGAGGGCCTGCCCTCGGCGATGACGAACGAACTGCTCGAGTTCGAAGACGGTACCCAGGGCATCGCGCTGAACCTGGACGTCCGCAGCATCGGTGTCGTCGTGCTCGGCGACTTCGGCGGCATCGAGGAAGGCCAGCAGGTCCGCCGGACCGGCCAGGTCCTGTCCGTGCCGGTCGGTGAGGGCTACCTGGGTCGCGTCGTCGACCCGCTGGGCAAGCCGATCGACGGCCTCGGTGAGATCACCGGCCTCGAGGGCACCCGCGCGCTGGAGCTGCAGGCGGCCGGCGTGATGGACCGCCAGGAGGTCCGCGAGCCGATGCAGACCGGCATCAAGGCGATCGACGGGATGATCCCGATCGGCCGCGGCCAGCGTCAGCTGATCATCGGCGACCGCAAGACCGGCAAGACCGCGATCGCGATCGACACGATCATCAACCAGAAGGCCAACTGGGAGTCCGGCGACCCGAAGAAGCAGGTCCGCTGCATCTACGTGGCGATCGGCCAGAAGGGCTCGACGATCGCCGCCGTCCGCGGCGCGCTCGAAGAGGCCGGCGCGATGGAGTACACCACCATCGTCGCCTCCCCGGCGTCCGACGCGGCCGGCTTCAAGTACGTCGCGCCGTACACCGGTTCGGCCATCGGCCAGCACTGGATGTACCAGGGCAAGCACGTCCTGATCGTCTTCGACGACCTGACCAAGCAGGCCGAGGCCTACCGGTCGATGTCGCTGCTGCTGCGCCGCCCGCCGGGCCGAGAGGCCTACCCGGGTGACGTCTTCTACCTGCACAGCCGGCTGCTCGAGCGCTGCGCGAAGCTGAGCGACGCGCTCGGCGCGGGCTCGATGACCGGTCTGCCGGTGATCGAGACCAAGGCCAACGACGTCTCGGCCTTCATCCCGACCAACGTCATCTCCATCACCGACGGCCAGATCTTCCTTCAGTCGGACCTGTTCAACGCCAACATCCGGCCCGCCATCGACGTCGGCATCTCGGTGTCGCGAGTCGGCGGCGCCGCGCAGGTCAAGGGCATGAAGAAGGTGTCGGGCTCGCTGAAGCTGGACCTCGCGCAGTTCCGCGCGATGGAGGCGTTCGCGATGTTCGCCTCCGACCTCGACGCCACCTCGCGCCGCCAGTTGGACCGCGGTCAGCGGCTGGTCGAGCTGCTGCGCCAGCCGCAGTACTCGCCGTACCCGGTCGAGGACCAGACCGTCTCGATCTGGGCCGGTACCACCGGCAAGTTCGACGACGTCCCGGTCAACGACGTGCTCCGGTTCGAGCGTGAGTTCCTGGACTTCCTGCGCCGGGAGAGCAACGTGCTCGACGCGGTCCGCGAGTCGGGCAAGTTCGAGGACGACTCGGCCGACGCGGTCACCGACGCCCTGAAGAAGTTCAAGCCGACCTTCCAGACCTCCGACGGCCAGCTGCTGGCCGGCAAGGAAGAGACGGCGGCGATGGACTCCGAGGACGTCGAGCAGGAGCAGATCACCAAGCAGAAGCGGGGCTGATCGTCCATGCCCGCAACCCAACGTGAGCTGAAGGATCGGCGAGCCTCCGTCTCGACGATCAAGAAGCTCACCCGTGCGATGGAGCTGATCGCCGCGTCCCGGATCGTCAAGGCGCAGCAACGCGCCAAGGCGGCCGGCCCGTACGCGCGTGAGCTCACCCGAGCGGTGTCGGCGGTGGCGACGTTCTCGAACGTCGACCACCCGCTGACCACCGAGAAGCCGAACCCCAAGCGGGCCGCGGTTCTCCTGATCACCTCCGACCGCGGCCAGGCCGGCGCGTACTCCTCCTCGGTCATCCGGGAGGGCGAGCGGCTGAACCAGCTGCTCCGGGAGAGCGAGAAGGAGATCGTCCCGTTCCTGAGCGGGCGCAAGGGGATCGCCTACTACACCTTCCGGCAGCGTGAGGTCGCGCAGTCGTGGAGCGGCGACTCCGATGCGCCGTCGTTCGCCCGGGCCCGGGAGATCGCCGACGCGCTGATCGAGGCCTTCCTCAAGCCCACCGAGGAGGGCGGCGTGGACGAGATCCACATCGTCTTCACCCGGTTCGTCTCGATGCTGACCCAGAAGCCGGACGTCATCCGGTTGCTGCCGTTGGAGGTCGTCGAGGGCGAGGAGGCACCGGCCGCCGAGGACGTGCTGCCGCTGTACGAGTTCGAGCCGTCCGCCGAGGACGTGCTGGACGGGCTGCTGCCGAAGTACGTCGCGAGCCGGATCCACTTCTGCATGCTGCAGGCGGCGGCCTCCGAGCTGGCCAGCCGGCAGCGCGCGATGAAGTCGGCCACCGACAACGCGCAGGATCTGATCGAACGACTGACCCGCGAGTACAACCAGGTGCGGCAGTCGGCCATTACCCAGGAAATCAGCGAGATCGTCGGTGGCGCCAACGCGCTCGCCGATGCCAACGCCGGGAGCGAGTGAGAGAGATGACTGCCACGGTTACCGAGAAAGACAACAGCGGCGCGGCAGGCGCCGTTGGTCGCGTCGCCCGGGTCATCGGCCCGGTCGTGGACATCGAGTTCCCCGCGGACGCGATGCCCGAGATCTACAACGCGCTCGAGGTGGACATCACCTTGAACGACGTCACCACCACGATCACCCTCGAGGTCGCGCTGCACGTCGGCGACAACATCGTCCGGGCGATCTCGATGAAGCCCACCGACGGCCTGGTCCGCGGCGCCGAGGTGCAGGACACCGGTGCGGCGATCTCCGTGCCGGTCGGCGACGTCACCAAGGGCCGCGTCTGGTCGGTGACCGGCAAGTGCCTGAACCAGGACGAGTCCGAGTTCGAGATCACCGAGCGCTGGCCGATCCACCGCAAGGCGCCGGCCTTCGACCAGCTCGAGTCCAAGACCGAGATGCTGGAGACCGGCATCAAGGTGCTGGACCTGCTCACCCCGTACGTGCAGGGCGGCAAGATCGGCCTGTTCGGCGGTGCGGGCGTCGGCAAGACCGTGATGATCCAGGAGATGATCTACCGGATCGCGCACAACTTCGGTGGCACCTCGGTGTTCGCCGGCGTCGGTGAGCGCACCCGTGAGGGCAACGACCTGATCGGTGAGATGGAGGACGCCGGTGTCTTCAAGGACACCGCGCTGGTCTTCGGCCAGATGGACGAGCCGCCGGGCACCCGGCTGCGGGTCGCGCTGTCCGCGCTGACGATGGCGGAGTACTTCCGCGACGTGAAGGAGCAGGACGTACTGCTCTTCATCGACAACATCTTCCGCTTCACCCAGGCCGGTTCCGAGGTCTCCACGCTGCTCGGCCGGATGCCGTCGGCCGTTGGTTACCAGCCGAACCTGGCCGACGAGATGGGCATCCTGCAGGAGCGGATCACCTCGACTCGCGGTCACTCGATCACCTCGATGCAGGCGATCTACGTACCGGCCGACGACTACACCGACCCGGCGCCGGCCACCACCTTCGCGCACCTGGACGCGACCACCGAGCTGTCGCGTGACATCGCCTCGCGTGGTCTGTACCCGGCCGTCGACCCGCTGACCTCCACGTCGCGGATCCTCGACCCGCAGTACATCGGCCAGGAGCACTACGACGTGGCCGTCCGGGTGAAGCAGATCCTGCAGAAGAACAAGGAACTGCAGGACATCATCGCCATCCTGGGTGTCGACGAGCTCTCCGAAGAGGACAAGATCACCGTCGCCCGCGCGCGCCGGATCGAGCAGTTCCTCTCGCAGAACACGTACATGGCGGAGAAGTTCACCAACACGCCGGGTTCGACGGTGCCGCTGAAGGACACCATCGAGTCGTTCAAGAAGATCACCGAGGGCGAGTGCGACCACATCGCCGAGCAGGCCTTCTTCAACGTCGGTTCGCTCGACGACGTCGAGCGGCGTTGGGCCGAGCTCCAGAAGGAGCTCTGACCTCTGATGGCTGACGAGGCCGGCAAGCACCTCGAGGTCGCGCTGGTCGCGGCCGAGCGGGTGGTCTGGGAGGGACAGGCGAAGATCGTCATCGCCCGTACCACCGATGGCGACATCGGCATCCTCCCGGGCCATGCCCCGCTGCTGGGTCTGCTGCAGGGCGGTACGGTCCAGGTTCGGACGGTCGACGACGAGTACTTCGTCGCGGCCGCTCCGGACGGCTTCATCTCGGTGGCGCACGACCGGGTCTCGATCCTGGCCGAGAACGCCGAGATGGGACACGACATCGACCTCGAAGAGGCGAAGCGGGCGCTCGAGCAGGCCCAGGCCACCGGGACCGACAGCGAGGACGAGCAGGAGCAGGTCCGGCTCGCCGAAGCCAGGGTGAGGGCCGCCGAGAAGGCGTCCTGAACCCACCTGCAATAATTCAACAGAGTCGGTCAGTACGGTTCGGGGATGGCGCCACCACAGCGAGGGCGCCAGGAATGAGGTTGGCAACTTATGAGCACAGTCCTCGAATCAGTCGGGGTCTGTTGCCTTGCTGCCGTACTGCTGATCATCGCTTTCGCGTGCCGTCGTCGCTGGTTGTCCAGGGACGGCGGCACGTTCGATTGCAGCCTGCAACTCGCTGAGAAGGACCACGGCCGCGGCTGGGCGCTGGGACTGGCCCGCTACGTCGGCGACGACCTGCAGTGGTTCCGGGTCTTCAGCCTCGCCTGGTGGCCGAAACTCACCGTCAACCGCCGCCAGCTCGAAGGCGTGACCACCCGCCGCCCGATGGGCAACGAGCCGCTCGTCACCTACGCCGGCCACGTCATCGTCGACGCCGAGCTCCGCGACCGTACCGTGCACTTCGCGATGACCGAGGAAGCCCTCACCGGCGTCCTCGCCTGGATGGAATCCGCGCCGCCCAGCACCCAGACGTACCTCTGAGGTCACCCGATAGTGGCTGAGTTCGGCTTCTACGACATCGTGCGGATCCGTCGGACCGCCACGACCATCAGGCTCGGGATAGCTGATCAGCTCGGCGTGATCGGCGGGATCTCGACGCCAGAGGTCCTGGCGGTGGTGGTCGATGAAGAGGCCTATTCGCTGGACGCGATGAACCTGGAACCGATGGGCGAGAAGGCGGACCCTGAGCTGTTCCGGAGCGCTGGAAGGATCTCGGTACGACCGCAGCGGTACGGTCCGGAGGATGATCCTGAGTAGCTGCGTGCCGGCGTGAGTTCGGAGCGGCTGGCCGGCCTCAGTGCTGTTGAGGTGAAGAACGCGGTGGGGATGGCGGCCTATGCGCGGGGTCTCGGGTATGCCCAAGGGGGAGCCGTTCGGTCGACCTGGTGGGATCCGGCGGTCAACGCGCTGCGCGGGCGAGTGCGGGGGCAGTTGGAGAACCTGTACGAGGTTGCGGTCTTCGTCTCGATCGGTGGAGACGGCCGGGCGAGCTATCTCGACGGTGAGTGCAGTTGCCCGGTCGGGCTCGACTGCAAGCACGTCGCCGCGGTGGCGCTGACGGCCATCCTGTCCTCGTCGGAGTCGGACGGGTCGGACGAGTCGGGCCTGTCGGCTGCCACGGAGACGGCGGTGACTGCGGAGCAGGCGCCCGTGGGCCGGGCGAGAGGCCGGGCGGTCGGCTGGGAGGCGTCGCTGGATTCCCTGGTTGGCCAGGAGCCGCCCGTCCTGCGCGAGCGAGCCGGCGCCGCGCCGCTCGCGATCGAGCTGTCCCTGGTGATACCGGCTCCGTACTCGACGAAGAGCCGGTCCGGAGCGGGCGAGCCGGTGGTCCTCGCCCGGGTGATGAAGCGGGGCAAGAACGGCTGGATCCGGGGCAACCTGAGCTGGGCGACGCTGGACAACCCCTACAGCGAGCTGGTCGGGGCGCACGCGCAGGCGCTCCAGGAGCTGTATGCGTCCTACACCTCGCGCCGGGCCAGGTCGTCGTACCGCCACGACGAGAAGACGTTCGAGCTGTCGGCCTTCGACAGCAGGCAACTCTGGCCGCTGCTGGACCAGGCGCTGGCCGTCGGCGTCCGCCTCGTCCACAGCCGGAAGAATGCCGGCGATCTCGATCCGTACGGGGTCGCCGAGTTCTGTCTGGACATCACGACGGAGGAGTCCGGGGCGCTTCACGTCCGGCCGCTCACCCGGATCGTCGGCGATCAGCAGGACCCGCCGCCCGACGTGGTGCCGGTCGAGTTCATCGGCGCCGAGGGGCACGGGCTGATCTGGGTCGACCGGTCGGATCTCGGTCCGTCCACGGATCTCGAGGGGTTGCGCTTCCGGCTGGCCAAGTTCGTCAAGCCCGTACCGGCCGAGCTTCAGCAGCTGGCGCTGGCCGCGCAGGAGTTGCAGATCCCGGCGACGGACGGTCCGCGGTTCCGCGCGGAGTACTACCCCAAGCTGCGGCAGTTGGCCACGGTCGTCTCCTCCGACGAGTCGTTCGCCCCGCCGGCGATCTCCGGCCCGGAGCTGAGTCTGCAGGCCGCGTACGGGCCGGACCATGCGCTGGATCTGCAGTGGAGCTGGCTCTATCGGGTCGACGGCTCGGACCTGCGGGTGCCGGTCGGGCAGGACTCCGGCCCAGGCGAGATCTACCGCGATCTGCAGCAGGAACGCGAGATCCTCGCCGAGCTCGACCTCGAGCAGGAGCAGCTACCCGAAAGCCTGCAGGAGTTCGGTACCGTCCGTTTCAGCACCGAACTGCTTCCCCAGCTGGTCGCGGACCCGCAGGTGGACGTCGAGGTGAGTGGCGAACCGGCCGACTATCGCGAGGTCGGCGACTCGCTGACCATCGAGGTCTCCGCCTCGGCCGAGGCCGGTCAGACCGATTGGCTCGATCTCGGGATCACGATCAAGGTCGAGGGCCAGCGCGTTCCGTTCGTCAACGTCTTCCGGGCCCTGACGGCCGGCAAGTCGTCCGTCCTGATGACCAGCGGCGCCTACTTCAGCCTGCAGAAGCCGGAGTTGCGGGCGTTGCGGGCGCTGATCGAGGAGGCGCAAGCGCTCCAGGACATCCCCAACGACAACCTCAGGATCAGCCGGTACCAGGTCAGCTTGTTCGAGGAGCTGGAGAACCTCGGTCTGGTGGAGAACCAGGCCGCGGGCTGGCAGCAGCAGCTGACCGCGCTTCGCTGCGTCGGCACGACCGACGCGGCCGAGCTGCCGGCGACGATCGCCGCGTCGCTGCGGCCGTACCAGCTGGAGGGTTTCCGCTGGCTGGCCTTCCTGTGGGAGTTCGGGCTGGGCGGCATCCTGGCCGATGACATGGGACTCGGCAAAACCCTGCAGACGTTGGCGTTGATCGCTCATGCCAAGGAGAAGCAGGATCCGGGCCCGTTCCTGATCGTCGCTCCGACCAGCGTCGTGTCGAACTGGCCGGCCGAGGCCGGGCGCTTCGCGCCGAGCCTGAAGGTGGTGACGGTCGCCGACACGTTGCGCCGTCGCGGTCAGAGTCTCGACGAGGTGATCGGCGACGCGGACGTGGTGGTGACGTCGTACACGCTGCTCCGCCTCGACATCGACGCGTACGCCGACCGCTCGTGGGCCGGGCTGATCCTCGACGAGGCGCAGGTCACCAAGAACCATCAGTCCAAGGTCTACCAGTGCTGCCGACGACTGCCGGCGCCGTTCAAACTGGCCATCACCGGTACGCCGATGGAGAACAACCTGATGGAGCTGTGGTCGCTCCTCTCGATCACCTCGCCCGGACTGTTCCCCAGCCCGTCCCACTTCGACCGGTACTACGTACGCCCGATCGAAAAGGAGGCCGACGCCGAGCGGCTGGCCCAGCTGCGTCGCCGGATCAAGCCGCTGGTCAAGCGCCGGACCAAGGAGCAGGTCGCCGCGGATCTGCCGGCCAAGCAGGAGCAGGTGCTCGAGGTGGAGCTCCATCCCCGGCACCGCAAGATCTACCAGACCCATCTGCAACGCGAGCGCCAGAAGGTCCTCGGCCTGGTCGCCGACTTCGACAAGAACCGGTTCACCATCTTCCGGTCGCTGACCCTGCTCCGGCAGCTGAGCCTGCATGCGGGCCTCGTCGACGAGGCGCACCGCGAGCTGGCCAGCGCGAAGATCGACGCCCTGCTCGAACAGCTCCCCGACATCATCGGCAGCGGTCACCGTGCCCTGGTCTTCAGCCAGTTCACCGGCTTCCTCGACCTGATCCGGCAGCGGCTGGACGCGGAGGGGATCGAATACTGCTACCTCGACGGCAGCACCAGCAACCGGCCCGCGGTACTGAAGAAGTTCAAGGAAGGCAGCGCGCCGCTGTTCCTGATCAGCCTCAAGGCCGGTGGTGTCGGGCTGAACCTGACCGAGGCGGACTACTGCTTCCTGCTCGATCCGTGGTGGAACCCGGCGACCGAGGCGCAGGCCGTGGACCGGATCCACCGGATCGGCCAGCACAAGTCGGTGATGGTCTATCGGCTGATCGCGAAGGACACCATCGAGCAGAAGGTGATGGAGCTCAAGGAGCGCAAAGCCGCGCTGTTCGCCGGCGTGATGGACGAGGGCAACGCCTTCGGCACCGGCCTCAGCCCCGACGACATCCGCGGCCTGTTCAGTTGATCGGTCGGTCTAGGGTCGATACATGACGGGCATTCTGCTGGAACTGGATCTGACGCGTGGGGTCCTGGAGACTCCGCCTGCTTCGCCGCTGGCCGCTTTTCGGGCTCGGCATCTGCCGACCATGCGGGAGCTGGTGCGGGCGCTGCGCAAGGGCGCCGAGGACGATCAGGTGGTCGGGCTGGTCGCGCACCTGGGCGGGCCGGCGCTGTCGCTGGCTCAGGTACAGGACCTGCGGGAGGCCGTGGCCGACTTCCGGGCGTCGGGGAAGGGCGCGGTCGCCTGGACCGAGTCGTTCGGCGAGATCGGCGGCGGGACCGTGCCGTACTACCTGGCGACGGCGTTCGACGAGATCTGGGTGCAGCCGTCGGGGGATCTGGCGATCACCGGGGTGTCGATCCAGGCGACCTTCATCAAGGGCGCGCTGGACAAGGCTGGGGTGATTCCGCAGTTCGGCAAGCGCCGGGAGTACAAGTCGGCGGTGGAGACCTTCACCGAGAAGGAGATGTCCGGGCCGGCCCGCGAGATGGCGTCGCGGCTGGCCGAGTCGGCGTACGAGCAGATCGTCGAGGGCATCGCAGTACGGCGCCGGCTGGAGCCTGCGAAGGTGCGGGAGTTCGTCGACGACGCTCCGCTGTCCGCAGAGGCCGGTCGTGAGGCCGGGCTGGTCGACAAGCTCGGCTACCGGTCTGATGTCTACGAAGCGTTGGAGAAGCGGCTGGGGGAGACCACACCGCTCCTGGCCGAGCGGTACGTCCGCCGCGGACCCAGGACGCTGCAGGAGGTACGCAAGAACCTCCCCTGGCCGCAGAAGCCCGTAGTGGCGGTGATCCGGATCAGCGGAGGCATCAGTGTCGGCCGCAACTCGGGTGGTGGACCCATTGGCGGCCCGGGCTCGGGGTCGGACACCATCGGAGCCGCCCTGCGCGCTGTAGCCGAGGACGACAAGGTCAAGGCCGTCGTACTGCGGGTAGACAGCCCAGGCGGCTCCTATGTCGCCTCAGACGCCATCCGCCACGAGGTACTCCGCCTGCGGGCCACCGGCCGCCCAGTCATCGCCTCCATGGGCAGCGTCGCCGCGTCAGGCGGGTACTTCGTCGCCATGCCCGCAGACGTCATCGTCGCCCAGCCGGGCACCATCACCGGCTCCATCGGCGTCTTCTCCGGCAAGGGCGTGGTACGGGACGCCCTGGGCCGCATCGGCATCTCCCGAGAGGCTGTGTCGGAAGGCGCCAACGCCCGGATGTACTCGGCCCAGGAAGAGTTCACCACCGAGCAGTGGGAACGCCTGGAAGAGACCCTGGACCGCATCTACGACGACTTCGTCGCCAAAGCCGCCCAGGACCGCGGCCTCCCCGTCGCCGACCTGGAAGCCCTGGCCCGTGGCCGAGTCTGGACCGGCGCCGACGCCCACGAGCGCAAGCTGGTCGACGAACTAGGGGGCTTCGAACACGCCCTCCGCCTAGCCTGCAACCGCGCAGGCCTCGACAGAGACAACATCACCCTCACCGCAGCGCCTCACCGATCCCTGATCGACCGCCTGCGCCCACCGGAGTCCACCGACGACCTGGCGGCCATGGCCCGCTCCTGGACCACAGACGGCCTCACCAGCACCATCTACGCGGCCCTGGGCCTCCCACCCACCGGCACCCTCACCATGCCAATGACCTGGCGCCTCAGCTAGCAGATCCGCGGCGTGACACAGACAGCTGAGGAGTCGCGCCGGATCGCCACGGCCGTGGCGGGCCGTCGGGGTGCCCGGAATGTGCGGCAGGCGGGGATCGGTACCGAGTTCGTGTTCTTCGTGGCGGACGGGGTGGACGGTCCGGAAGGCTACCGGGTCCCGCGGAGCGCGATGTTCCGGACGGCCAACAACGCCGGCGTCGCTGCGGCGAGACTGCAGGAGCAGGAGCGGTCGCTGATGGTGTGGGCCGCTGAACAAGGCGTTCCCAGCGTGCGGGTTCAGGACTTGATCGAGGTGGAGGGAAGCCCGGTTCTCGTCGTCGACGTCGTGCCGGACGACGGATCGGCGCTGGACGGCCGTTCGTTCGGCCGGATCATCGGCCTGCTACATCGTGCACCGGTTCCACGTCTGGCTCCGGTTGCCCAGCAGGGGCGCGCCATCGCCGAGCGGATCGCCCGCCGGCTCACCGAACGCCATGCGGCACTGAGCCGGTACGGGCTGGCAGCACTCCCCGGCGAACCCAGGTTGGCCGAGCTGGTCCGGGCGGGGAGTGGCCCGGAGGTGGTGACGCATCTGGACCTGCGCCGGCAGAACGTTCGCTGCAGGCGGGGAGAGGTGACGGCGTTGTTCGACTGGAGCAACGCACTGCTCGCGCCGGCGGCGCTGGAGCTTGCCCGGCTCACGGAGTACGCCGAGATCGCGGACAACGGACTGCCACTGGACGATGTTCTCGCGGGTTATCGCGAGGCGGGTGGGCAGGTCGCGAACGACACCGAGGCCTGGACGGTCCTCCGGCTGGACACCTCGGTGATGCTCGCGAACGTCTTCGACTCGGTGGCTCCGGACCAGCCGCTGCGGGATCTCTTCCTGGACAGATCCGACCAGCTGGCCCGGTCGATCAGCTGATCGCTACTTGTCGCGGTCTCCGCCGGGGACCCAGAGGACGTCGCCGCCCGAGGACAGGTTGGCTACCCGGCCGAGGATGAAGAGCAGGTCCGACAGGCGGTTCAGGTAGGTGATGGCGAGCAGGTTGACCGTCGGGCCGTGGGCTTCGACGGCTGTCCAGGCGGAGCGTTCCGCGCGGCGGGTGACCGTGCGGGCGACGTTGAGGTACGCGGCGCCCGGCGTACCGCCCGGGAGGATGAAGGAGCGGAGTTTGGTGAGCCGGTTGTTGTACTCGTCGCACCAGCCCTCGAGGCGGTCGATGTAGTCCTGGGTGATCCGCAGGGGCGGGTACTCGGGGTCCGGGGAGATCGGGTTGCACAGGTCGGCGCCGACGTCGAAGAGGTCGTTCTGGATCCTGGTCAGCAGCAGCACCAGGGAACTGTTCAGGTGGCCGGCCGCGATCGCGACGCCGATCGAGGAGTTCGCCTCGTCGACATCGCCGTACGCCACCACCCGTGAATCGGTCTTCGATGCCTTGCTCATGTCGCCCAGGCGGGTCTCGCCGGCGTCTCCGGTCCGGGTATAGATCCGCGTCAAGTTCACAGCCATGTCACGGCACTCTACGCAAGCTTTCGACAGCGAGCCGATACAGTCAGCGGGTGGAACGGTTTCGGATCGCAGGTGAGGCACGGCTCGAGGGCAGCGTCGAGGTGGCGGGCGCGAAGAACAGCGTGCTGAAGCTGATGGCGGCGGCACTGCTGGCGGAGGGTACGACGACGCTGCGGCAGGTGCCGAGCATTCTCGACGTCACCTTCATGGCCCAGTTGCTGGACACCCTCGGCTGCTCGGTGAAGATCGACGCGGACTCGGCCAGCGCGACGATCGCGGTACCGGCCGAGATCGGGTACCAGTGCGACTACGAGCTGGTACGCAAGCTGAGGGCCTCGATCTCCGTCCTCGGCCCGCTGCTGGGCCGCTGTGGCCGCGCCGAGGTGGCCCTGCCTGGTGGCGACAACATCGGCTCCCGCGGGCTGAACATGCACGTCGCCGGGCTGGAGTCGATGGGCGCGAAAGTCCACATCGAGCACGGTTTCGTGATCGCGGAGGCGCCGCAGGGCCTGCACGGCGCGGAGGTCTGGCTGGACTTCCCGAGCGTCGGCGCGACCGAGACGATCATGATGGCCGCGGTGCTCGCCAAGGGCACCACGGTGATCGAGAACGCCGCCCGCGAGCCGGAGATCCAGGACATCGCCGCGATGCTGGTCGAGATGGGCGCGCAGATCGAGGGCGCCGGTACGCCGAGGATCGAGGTGACCGGTGTCGACGGGCTGCTCCAGCCGGTCGACCACGTGACCGTCCCGGACCGGATCGTCTCCGGCAGCTGGGCCTTCGCCGCCGCCATCACCAAGGGTGACATCACCATCGCGAACGGTCACGCCGAGCACCTCGAGTTGCCGCTGGACAAGCTGCACAAGGCCGGCGCCGAGATCACCGTGCTCAACCCGGGCTTCCGGGTCCAGATGCACGACCGTCCGAAGCCCGTCGACGTCGTCACGCTGCCGTATCCGGGGTTCGCGACCGATCTGCAGGCGTTCGTGATCGCGATGAACGCGCTCAGTGACGGGGCCGCGATGGTCACCGAGAACCTCTTCGAGGGCCGCTTCACCTTCGCCCAGGAGCTCACCCGGCTCGGCGCCCACATCCAGACGGACGGCCACCACGCGGTGGTACGGGGTGTTCCGCGGCTGTCCGGAGCCCCGGTGGTCGCCAGCGACATCCGTGCGGGCGCCGCCCTCGTCATCGCCGGGCTCGCCGCCGAGGGCGAGACATTGGTCTCAGCCGCTCACCACGTCCACCGCGGCTACACGGACTTCGCCGGCAACCTGCGCCGCCTGGGCGCCGACGTGACCGTCGAGCCGGACGACGCCGAGCTGTACTGGAACTAACCCGCCCCGCGGGGCGGCGACGGGCTGGGGTGGTTGGAGGGGCGGGGAGGGGAGAGGGCAGGTTAGGGTCGGTCGCATGACTGAGCGTGTGATCAAGCCTGTCGGCCGCGGTTTCCTCTTCTTCGACTCGCACCCGGCCGGGTGCGAGCAGATCGTCCGGGACCTGACCGGGCAGGTCGAGGCGCGCACGCCGGACACCCGCCCGGTCGCGCTCGTGATCGGTTCCAGCTCGGGCTACGGGCTGGCCACGACCATCGCCGGGCTGGCCCGCTACGGCATCGACGGCGTCGGCATCTCCTTCGAGAAGGCGCCGGCCCGCCGTACGGCCACCGCGGGCTGGTACCGCACCGCCGCCACCGCCGCGTACGCCGAAACCGTCGGCAGCACCTTCCACTTCCTCAACGCAGATGCCTTCGCCGACACCACCAAGGCAGACGTGCTCGACCTGCTGCAGGAGAAGTTCGGGGGAGTCGACTACCTGATCTACAGCGTCGCCGCGCCCCGCCGGGTCGACCCGCGCACCGGCACGACGTACCAGTCGGCCATCAAGGCGATCGGCCAGGCCGCGCAGACCAAGAGCCTCGCCTACGACGACGGCCAGCCCGTACTGCAAGAGGTCGGCATCGAGGTCGCCACCGACGAGGAGGTCGCCGAGACCGTCGCTGTCATGGGTGGCGAGGACTGGGCCCGCTGGGTGGACGCACTGGAGGAGCGCAAGCTGCTCAAGGACGGCTTCACCACCGTCGCCCTCACCTACATCGGCAGTGAGCTCACCGGCCCCATCTACCGCCAGGGCTCGATCGGCGCCGCCAAGGCCCACCTGGAGGCCACTGCGCAGGACCTGAGCCGCAGGGACGGCGTACACGCCCGTACGTCGGTCAACGGCGCAGCAGTCACCCAGGCGTCGTCCGCGATCCCCGGCATCGGCCTGTACGTCAGCCTGCTCCACAAGGTGCTAGGCGACGGCATGCAGACCCCCATGCAGCAGTCGATCTCCCTGTGGGACCAGCTCACCGGCGAGCAGCCGCTGGACCTCGACGAGGACGGCCGCATCCGCCTGGACCGCTGGGAGCTGGCCGACGACATCCAAGCCGCGGTGCGCGCCAAGTGGGACGCAGCGACCCAGGAGAACATCGCAGAGGTCGCCGACACCGTCTGGTTCCAAGAGGAAGTCCGCCGCCTCTACGGCTTCGATGTCCCCGGCGTGGACTATGAAGCCCCCACCGAGGTCGACGTGGAGTGGCCGGCCAAGGCCTGAAGCCCTACAGCGGCTTGAAGGAGACCATTTCCAGGACCAGGTCGCCTGCCTCGTCGGAGGCGTCCAGGTCGATGGTGGCGGTGATTCGCCAGTCGTGGTTGCCTTCGGGGTCGTCGATGATCTGCTGGACCTCCCAGTAGCCCGGGTGCTCCTCGACGATGAACAGCGCCGGGCCGCGGGCGGCAGGGCCGGTGGGTAGCGAGTCGTGCTCGGCGTAGTACGCGGTACCGGCCTCTGCCCAGCGTCCGGCGTCCCACCCGGAGTCGTTGTCCAGTTGCCCCAGCTCCGCCCAGCGGTGCATCGAGACGAGCTCCACGCGGCGGAACATCGCGTTGCGGACAAGGACCCGGAAAGCCCTTGTGTTCAAGGTGATCCGGCGTGGGCCTTGGAGGACCGGCACGACGACCTCCTCGGTCGAAGGGTTGGTCAGCTCCTCCCACTCGTCGAGCAGGCTGGAGTCGGTCTGCCGGACGACCTCGCCGAGCCACTCGATCAGGTCGGTCAGGTCCTCGTTCACCTTGTCCGGCGGGACCGTCTGACGCAGCGCCTTGTACGCGTCGCTGAGGTAGCGCAGGACGATGCCCTCTGAGCGCGCCAGCGCGTAGTACTGGATGTACTCGCCGAACGTCATCGCCCGCTCGAACATGTCCCGGACGACGGACTTCGGCGACAGCCCGGCCTCGGCGATCCACGGGTGGGTCTGCCGGTAGATCTCCAAGGTTGCCTCGAGCAACTCCTCCAGCGGTTTCGGCCAGCTGATCTCGTCGAGCAGCTCCATCCGCTCCTCGTACTCGATCCCGTCGGCCTTCATCCCCTGCACGGCTTCGCCCTTGGCGTGGTGCAACTGCGCCATCAGGATCGCCCGCGGATCCTCCAGCGTCGCCTCGACCACCGACACCACATCCAAGGCATACAGCGGGTCCTCGGGGTCGAGCAGATCCAGCGCCGCCAGCGCGAAGGTGGACAGCGGCTGGTTCAGTGAGAAGTCCTTCTGCAGATCGACCGTCAGCCGCAGCGTCCGGCCGAACTCGTCGGGCTCGTCCAGTCGCTCGACGACGCCCGCGGTCAGCAGCGTGCGGTAGATCTGGATCGCGCGCCGGATCAGCCGCAGCTGCGCCTTGGAGTCCTCGTGGTTGTCCTGCAGCAGGTGCCGCATGCTCGCGAACGCGTCGCCGTCGCGGGCGATCACGTTCAGCAGCATCGCGTGGCTGACCCGCATCCGCGACTGCAGCGGTTCGGGGTCGGCGGCGACGAGCCGGTCGAAGGTGTCCTCGCCCCAGGTGACGAAACCCTCCGGCGGCTTCTTGCGCTGGACCCTGCGCTGCTTCTTCGGGTCGTCGCCGGCCTTCGCGAGCAGGCGGACGTTCTCGACGACGTGATCCGGCGCCTGGACGACGACGCTGCCGGAGGTGTCGTACCCGGCGCGACCAGCGCGGCCGGCGATCTGGTGGAACTCGCGCGCCTTGAGGATGCGCTGGCGGCGGCCGTCGTACTTGCTCAGCGCGGTCAGCAGGACGGTACGGATCGGGACGTTGATGCCGACGCCGAGGGTGTCGGTGCCGCAGATGACCTTCAGCAAGCCGGCCTGCGCGAGCTGCTCGACCAACCGCCGGTACTTCGGCAGCATGCCCGCGTGGTGGACGCCGATGCCGTGCATGATCAGGCGCTGCAGCGTCTTGCCGAAGCCCGGGCTGAAACGGAAGTGCCCGATCAGCTCCTTGATCTTCTCCTTCTCCTCCTTCGTGCAGACGTTGATGCTGGTCAGCGCCTGGGCGCGTTCCAGGGCGGACGCCTGGGTGAAGTGGACGACATACACGGGGGACTGGTGGGTGACCAGGAGCTCGGCGAGCGTCTCGTGCAGCGGCGAGGTGACGTACTTGTAGACCAGCGGCACGGGTCGCTCGGCCGAGGAGACGATCGCGGTCGGGCGGCCGGTCCGCCGGTTCAGGTCGATCTTGAAGCGCTCGACGTCACCGAGGGTCGCCGACATCAGGATGAACTGGGCGTCGGGCAGTTCCAGCAGCGGTACCTGCCAGGCCCAGCCGCGGTCGGGCTCGGAGTAGAAGTGGAACTCGTCCATCACCACCTGGCCGACATCGGCCGCCCGGCCCTCGCGCAGCGCGACGTTGGCCAGCACTTCGGCGGTACAGCAGATGATCGGCGCGCCCGCGTTGACGGACGCATCGCCAGTCAGCATGCCGACCTTGTCCGCTCCGAAGACGTCACACAGCGCGAAGAACTTCTCCGACACCAGCGCCTTGATCGGCGCCGTGTAGAACGTGCGCTTGCCATGAGCCAGAGCCGCGAAGTGCGACCCGGTGGCCACCAGACTCTTCCCGGAGCCGGTCGGCGTCGACAGGATCACGTTCGACCCCGTCATCACCTCGATCAACGCTTCTTCCTGCGCCGGATACAGCGAGATCCCCTGCTCACCGACCCAGGTGGCAAAGGCGTCGTACAGGGCATCGACTTCGGTGGTTCCCGGCAGTTTCTCGGTGAGCGTCATCCCCACCATTGTCCCGCATGACTCAGAACAGCCCTGCCATCAGGTCAGCAGGGTCCTGGGACGGCGGCCACTCACTGACCTGGCCGTCGGTGAGGGCGGCGATTCGGCAGCTGCCGTCGGTACGGCGTACCAGGTCGGCCGAGACGAAGGGGAGGGCCAGGTCGGTGATGACAGGCTCGATCTCGACCAGATCCAGCCCGGCCGGGAGCTGGAGACAGCGCCCACCGATCCACCAGGTCCGGACGGTCGGGCCGGGCGCGGACTCCTGTACTACGGCCCGCAGCGCCGCAGGCCAGCGCGCTGGATCCTGGGCCAGTCGATAGTCGTCAGGACTGGTCCGCAACGTCACCCGGCGAGCATCCAGCACCTTGGCGAAGGCCGTGTACTCGCCAACCGTCATCGGCCAGCCGCGATAGACAGCGTCATCACCCGCCGGCACCCCAGCGACCATGTCCTCCGGATGCTCGTGAGCGGTGCAGTCGACCAACGCCACCGGTACGCCGAGCGCACGCGCCGCATCCGCCTCAGCCACGAACCGCGCATCCACGCGACCCGGCTCCAACGGATCCCCCGGTACCAGCAGCATGCACTGAATTGTCCCTGCGAACTGAGCGGCTCGCCTGTTCTCTCCGCGCGCCCCCGGCCGAGGACTTCCTGCTGTAATCAGCGGAAACACAGCTGATCAATGCCGCTTGTACCTTCAGCCGGGTGACAGTTCTGTCGTCCCGGCGCCGGGTCCGGTTGTGGTTCGGTCAGCACCAGATCGGCGAGTACATCGGCGACGCCGCCTACGCCGACCGCTACGCCGCCGCCATGCGCCGCCGCTTCCCCGGGCTGGAGATCACCAACGAAGCCCTGGCGGCCCGGAGCCCCTCAGCCACGAGCCGCCAGGTGTCCGAGGTGGGCTACTCGAGTTCGTAGGCCCGCTTGATGGTCTGCTCGACTTTGTTGCCTGCAGCATCGATGGCGACGGCGCGCAGGGTGACGAAGCCGCTGGACGGCTGGTCGACCGACGCCTTGAAGGTGTTGATGCCGGTACGGCGTACCTGCACCTGATGCCACGAGCCGCCGTCGTCGAAGGAGGCTGACACCTGCAGCGAGACGATCGGCTTGACGGGTGCCAGGAAGGCCGTCTGGACGGTGACCGGGAACTCGAAGCGGCCGCCTGGAGCGCGGTTGCGGTCGTCCAACGCCGGTGTGTAGCGGACATTCAGCAGGGGGAGGGCGGTGTCCACACCGTCGGGGGTGCGTTGGGATGTGAAGGTCCAGTCGGACGTGATCTCGGTGGAGAGCTTCGTCCAGGGCTGGCCCGGCTTGACGACTTTGGACAGGCGGTAGGTGGCGGGGGCGGCGGGCAGGGCGAAGGTCTGGATCGCCACCGAATCCGTCGAGCCGATCTGCTGGCCGTTGCGGAAGAGCGTGGTCTGCTCGGACTCACTGCTGACGTCGCCGAGCCGGTCGGGCACGCCGTCGGAGAAGGTCGGCACGTAGACGCTCAGGCTGTCACCGTCCCGGGAGACCCACGGCAGCTTCGGCCGTCCGGGGTTGCCGATCCGCGGGTCGGGCAGGCTCGGGCCGAAGACGCCGCGTTGCCAGTTGAGCTTGGTGGTCCGGCTGGCCCGGAAACGGTTCACCTCGGAGTCGAGCACCGAGTGGTACTCGTACCCGTTCTCCTCGCTGAAGCTGTACACCTCGTTGCCGAATGCCCAGTCCACGCCCTTCGTCGAGTAGTACTCGTCCCGCCGGAACGGCAGGCTCATGCTGATCGACGGCGTGAAGACGAACAACGGCAACCGGGTACCGTCCGCAGCCGCCTGTGGAGCCGTTGGGAAGCCGTAGTTGTCGGCGTAGAAGCCGGGCTCGCCGGCATACGACGCGTCGATGTGCGCGTACTCGCCCAGCTTGGTGATCACGGCCGGCTGCGCCGGGATCCGGCCGGGCCAGACGGCGACATCGTGGTACAGGTACGGGCTGTTCAGGAACGACCCGATACCCGGGACCGGACCATCCGGGGCGCCTGCCCAGGCGACATGCGAGTAGGCCGTGTAGTTCCGGGCAGTGCCCGTCTTGTTCGGTACTACGTACAGCTCCGGGACAGTGTTCGGGACGCCGTCACCGTCGATGCCGACGCCACCGATGTAGGTGCCGGTGCCGAGCGGCCGGTTCATCCCGAGGCCGCCGGTCGCCGCGATCGCGCCGGTGACCGGGGCCTTGAAGGCGACCTGCTTCGCCTTGCGTCCGTCCAGCACGATCGGTCCGGTCTTGCCGATCACCAGGTCGCCCTCGGTGAAGTAGGTCAGGTTCTTCCAGCCGGGTGCGCCCTCGCGGGCGGTCGCGGTGTAGCCGTCGACGATGTAGTGGCCGGCCGGCAGCGAGACGGTGTCGCCGGCCGAGACGACGTACATCTCCTGGTGCTCCACGTTGATCAGGTACGTGCCGGCCGAGTGCGTGTCGTCGTTCGTGCCCGGCGCGCCGGAGAAGTCGGTCATCTCCACCTTGTGCGGGTAGCGCGACACCTCCTTGCCGATGCCAACGGTCGTGCGGATCGCAGAGCCGTTGCCGCTGGCAACCAGCCAGGCGGCGTACGCGCCCTCGGCCTCGCGACCATCGGTGCGGCCGGTGACCTTGACCTGAGCGCTGCCGTTGGCCGGGATCGTGATCGAGGACCGGTCGAGGTGGAACAGCTTGGCGCCGTCGAGGCGGAGCGTCAGGTGGACCGGCCGCGAGCTCTTGTTGACGTACGTCACCGGCTTGGTGACCGGTTTGTCGTCGCTGTGCGGCGCGGTCTGCAGACCGAGGTTGAGGTTGCTCGGCATCGCCAGCACCTCCTGCTTGATCGCCTGCGCGACATCGACCCGGCCGGCGCCCTGGGTATAGATGCCTTGGGCATCGAGTCCGACCGACGAGCCCATCAACGCCGACTTCAGCTCCGGGGCCTTCCAGTCCGGGTGCTGCTGGGCCAGCAGGGCGGCGGCGCCCGCGACGTGCGGCGCGGCCATCGAGGTACCGGACAATTCGGCGTACGAGTCGTTGATGGCGAACGGTGCCAATGGGGTGTTCGCGGCGCGGGCAGCGACGATCCGGCTGCCCGGCGCGGAGATGTCGGGCTTCACCGACAGGTCGCCGACACGCGGGCCCTGGCTGGAGAACTCGCTGTGCGTGTCGGACTTGGTGACCGAGGCGACAGCGAGGGCCGCGTCCGCGGCAGCCGGGGTGGATACGGTCTGTTCGGCGCCGAAGTTGCCGGCCGAGACGACGAACAACGTGCCGGTACTGGCGGTCAGCTCGTTGATGGTCTCGGACAGGATGTCGGTACCGTCGCTCGGCCCACCGCCGATGCTCATGTTGACGACCTTCGCGCCGGACGTCGCGGCCCACTGCATCCCGGCGATCATCGCGGAGGACTCACAGTTGCGGTCGTCGCAGACCTTGCCGATCATCAGGCCGGCATCGGGAGCGACGCCCTTGTACTTGCCTTGCGAAGCAGCTCCCGTGCCGGCCACGGTCGAGGCGGTGTGGGTGCCGTGCCCGACCCGGTCCACGACGTCGTTCTCGTCGACGTGGCCGTCCTCGTCGGCGGTGAAGCCCTTGGTCGCGATCACCCGGTCCTTGAAGTCCGGGTGCGTCGCGTCGTACCCGGAGTCGAGCACGGCGACCTTCACGCCCTTGCCGGTGAAGCCCGCCTTCCACGCCGCGGGAGCGCCGATCTGCGGGACGCTGCGGTCGAGGTTCGGAGTGACGCCGCCGTCGAGCCAGACCTTCTTGACGCTGCCGGCCAGGCCGGTCTTGCGCTTGGCCTGCGGGCTGTTCAGCCAGTTGAACCACAGGTCGCCGGCTTGCGACCGCTCTTGGCTGATCGCTACCGCGTCGATGATCGGCAGTTCGCGCTTGACCACCGTGCCTTCGGGGAGGGCGGAGCGGACGGTACGGGGAGCGCCGTTGGCGGCGTACTGGACCAGGAGGGGGAGGCGCGGCGAGGACTTGTCGTCGAGGCCGAGGGTGGCGAGCAGGCTGACGTCGAACAGGCGCTCGTCGACGACGCCGGACGAGACGAGGGGGAAGGCGTCCAGTGGGACGACGAGTTCCTTGCCTTCGAAGGAGGACTTGTGGAAGGCCATTCCTTCGCGGCCGGGGCCGGGCTGGACGTTGGCGGCGCGGTAGCCGGTCCCGGTCTTCTGGACGGTGACCTTGTCGCCGGTGACAAGGGTGATGGTGAGCGGGGTGGCGGTGAGCGGGGTGGCGGTGCTCGCCAACCCGGCGCCGGCTCCGTCAGTACCGGCGCTGGGTTGGCTCGTTGGTGGGTTTTGGAGACCGGCGGCGGGGAGCGCCAGGGCGGTGGCGACCGCGAGCGACACGGCGGTCGCGGCGGCCAGGTTTCGGGATCGGGACAAGGTTCACCTCACGAAATGGGCGTTTCGGGGGATTTCAGGGCAGGGCGAAGCGCGACGACGGCCGGGCGGGGCCGTCGCCGGATCAGGTGAGGGGCTCTGGTGAGAGAGGTGTTAGCGGATTGCGGGGGAGGGCGGGGTGGGTTTTTCGTCGGTCCAGCCGGACTCGAGGACGACGTTGGCGCCGCGCTTGAAGCCGTCGTACTCCTGGCTCAGCAACCGGCCGGTGTTCGGGTCGACGATGAAGTTGGTCTTGCCGTCCCAGAGCCTGGTCGGTCCACTGGAAGGCCTGCCGGATTTGGCCCAGTCCATGCTGATCTGGGTGCCGGTCCGGCCGATCGGGTCCTTGACGTTCTCCTTGATCCGCACGCCCGGCAGCATCGACAGCACGCGCAGCGCCGCACCGCGCAGCTTCGGCGGCGACGGCATCTCGAACAGCAACCGCCCGGCCGCGCTGAACACCTGGTAGTTGATGTCGTCGGCCGTCATCCACGACTCCGCATTGGCCGCGAGCACCGCGCGCAGCTTCTCGGGATCGGTCGGCAGCGCCTGAATCTGCTGGGCGCTCACCGGCTTCACCCCGCTGAGGTAGTAACCGGGCGGCACCTCGTCGAAGGTCATCTTGTTGACCACCGGCTCGGTCGGCGCCATCGTCACCGGGTCCGTCTCAGTCATCGGCCACTCCGTCGGCGACCCCTGCGCCCGCCACTTGGCCGCGTCCGCGCGAGTCGCCGGGTGCGCGCCGAGATCGACCCAGCCGAACCAGGACTCGACGCCTTGCCGCATCGGCATCCAGCTCTCGGTGATGCTCTTCTGCAGGATCTTGTACTTCGGTGAGCCGACCTCGATCGCGCCGCGGATCTGCAGGTTGCGGACCCGGAAGAACTTGCCGGAGACCTTCTCGTCGACCTCCTGCTTGATGGCGAGCTGGACCAGCACCTGGCTGGCCGTCATCAGCCTGGGGCTGGTCGGCGTGACCGTGCTCGGCACTGGTCCCGCATCGCCGCCGGAGCCCGGCGACAGGATGAGCGGCGTCGCGAGCGCGGCCAGCGCCACGGTGGCGGCCGTCGCGGTCAAGGCCATTCCGACCCGGCCGGACTTCGCAGCGGCGTACCAGCGATCCCTGCGACGAGCAGTTTCGGCTTCGCGGATCAGCTCCTGTACCTGCCTGCGCGCCTTGCTCGTCGCGTCGGCGGACGGACCGGGCTGCTCGGGGAAGGCTTTGCGGAGCTTGTCGAACTCGTTCATCTCAGGCCTCGTCACGCGTTGCGGTCGGATCGGTGTGGCCGAGGTGTTCGCGGACCACCTTGCGGGCCCGGGACAGGCGTGACGCCACGGTCCCGTTGGCGATGCCGAGCGCGGCGGCGACCTCGTCGTACGTGAGTTCGCCGAGCGCCACGAGCATGAGTACCTCGCGGTCCTTCGCGGAGACCTTCGCCAGCGCGGCGGCGAGTTGGCGGCTTGCGCCCTGCGCGGTCACCTGGGCGGCGACCCGTTCCTCGTGCCCGCCGGCGGGCGTCGGCAGCGGCAGCTTCGCGGTCGCCCGCCAGGCCCGTACTTCGTCCCGCCGGTGCCGCCGGATCAGGTTGGTGGCGATCCCGTAGAGCCAGGCCCGGACGGCGCCGTTGCGCCCGTCGAACTTGGCCCGCTGCCGGAACGCGACCAGGAACGTCTCCGCGGCCAGGTCGTCGGCCAGGTCGCTGCCCAGCCGGCGGGCGACGTAGGAGTGCACCTGAGGGAAGTACCGGTCGAAGATCTGCGTGAACCGGTCTGGCTCTCGCGCGGACGCCTCGAGGATGCGGGCGTCCTCGTCGGGGACGAGCGCGGGAACCCGGCCCGGCGCCAGCGGCCGGCCGGGCAACGCGAGCGTCGCCAGGGCGAGGTCGGGCGTCATCGAACTCCTCATGCCGTCGGCCGGAGGTTCGCCGGGACCTGTCGGCCCCGGGGCAGCGCTGGTGCTGCCGTCCGGCTCACCCTGTTCTTGTCCGATGTCCCCAGAACCCTTCTCGACCCCGCCGACAGTCCGCGTTCATGACGCGCTGGGGGTCGATCTGGATGACAACGGGAGTCAGAAGGAGTTGAGGAATCCTCTGGCGGCCTGCTCGTCGGCGGGCCAGACGTAGACGCTCCAGCCGTGTCTGCCCGGTTTGGCGTCCTTGGTCCGCGCGGCGGTCGCCTTGATGCCGAAGTCCTTCAGCATCGCGACCTTCACCCTGGCCTCGTTGTAGGTCTGAACCGTCTGGACATCGACCAACAGTCCGAAACTGTCCTTTTCGGCCGGTGAGTAGTCAGTACGGCGCACCAGGGACCCGCCTTTGGCCTTGGAGAAGGCCCAGCGGGTGAGCAGCACCATGCCGCCCGCGAACGCGATGGCGACCACGGGGAAGAGGAAGTAGTGCTCTGCGAACACGGACACCATTGTCTCAGCGATTGGAAGGTCTCGAACCCTTGGCAACCTTCCGTGTCGTCAGGGAGTCTCTACCAGTACAACGCTGCAAGCGCGGCCGATTCTCGGGGGCCGCCGGAAGAGCGGAGGGCACGGACATGCTCGCACCGACCCACGTGATCTACCTGACCGGACTGCTGGACGTCCGCTCGGTGGGCGACGTCAGACAGCAACTCAACCAGCTGATCGACAACTCCGAAGGCGACGTCGTCGTCGATCTCGAATCCCTCGACGCCCTGGACGCCACCGGCCTCGGCCTCCTGGTAGCCACCCATCGCCGCACCCAGCTCCTCGGCCGGCAACTCGTCCTGCGCCACCCGGTGCCGGCGGTGATCCGCATCCTCGCGGCCACCCGCCTACACAGAATCCTCCACATCGAACGAACCCCACTCCCCATCTCGGCCTAACCTCACCCCCTCACCCCCTCACCCCCCTCCCCGCCCGAGGTACCCCCTCGACCACCACCACCCCTCACGGTCGACTTTGAGCACCCGCCAGTCGCCGGCAGACCGACCCGGCGACCGCCCCGTGCCCAAAGTCGGCTCCGCTGTCGTGCCGGCGGCCACTTTGAGCACCGGCCAGTCGCCCGGTCGGGCTGCTGGCGACTGCTCCGTGCTCAAGGTGGCGGAGCGGCTGAGGGGTGAGGGTGGTGCGGGGGTGGGCGGTGGGGTGGGGTGTGATCTACCCCGCTCGTGACACCAGTCACGGGTGGGGGACTCACAAGGGCACATAGTCCTACTCTCGGGTATATGAGCACTCCGAAGGACCGCCCGTGGGTCATGCGGACGTACGCCGGGCACTCGTCGGCGGCGGAATCCAATGCGCTCTTCCGGCGGAATCTGGCCAAGGGGCAGACCGGGTTGTCGGTTGCCTTCGATCTGCCGACGCAGACCGGGTACGACGCGGATCACCCACTCGCCAAGGGCGAAGTGGGCAAGGTCGGGGTGCCGGTGGCTCATCTGGGGGACATGCGGGCGCTGTTCGATCAGATTCCGTTGGCGCAGATGAACACGTCGATGACGATCAACGCGACCGCGATGTGGTTGCTGGCGCTCTATCAGGTCGCGGCGCAGGAGCAGGGGGCGTTGCCGGACGAGCTGACCGGTACGACCCAGAACGACATCGTCAAGGAGTACCTGTCCCGCGGGACCTATGCCTTCCCGCCCGAGGCGTCGCTGCGGCTCAGTACCGATCTGATCGCGTACACGATCTCCAACGTTCCGAAGTGGAATCCGATCAACATCTGCAGCTATCACCTGCAGGAGGCCGGCGCGACGCCCGTGCAGGAGCTGGCGTTCGCGTTGTCGACGGCGATCGCGGTACTGGACCGGGTGCGTGACGGCGGTCAGGTACCGGCCGATCGGTTCGGGGACGTCGTCCAGCGGATCTCGTTCTTCGTCAACGCGGGTGTGCGGTTCATCGAGGAGACCTGCAAGATGCGCGCGTTCGTGCGCCTGTGGGACGACGTCTGCCTCAACCGGTACGGCGTGACGGACGCCAAGGCGCGCCGGTTGCGGTACGGCGTACAGGTGAACTCGCTCGGCCTGACCGAGGCCCAGCCCGAGAACAACGTCCAGCGGATCGTGCTCGAGATGCTCGGCGTGACACTGTCCAAGAACGCGCGGGCCAGGGCCGTCCAGCTGCCCGCGTGGAACGAGGCGCTCGGCTTGCCGCGGCCGTGGGATCAGCAGTGGTCGCTCCGGATGCAGCAGGTGCTCGCGTACGAGTCGGATCTGCTCGAGTACGACGACATCTTCGACGGCTCGCACGTGATCGAGGCGAAGGTGGACGAGCTGGTCGCCGGGGCGCAGGAGGAGATCGATCGCGTCCAGGCGATGGGCGGTGCCGTCGTCGCGGTCGAGAGCGGCTATCTCAAGCAGGCTCTGGTCGCGTCGCACGCCGAGCGACGGCAGCGGATCGAGTCGGGTGAGCAGATCGTGGTCGGCGTCAACAAGTTCGAGAACACCGATCCTTCACCGCTCACTGCCGATCTCGACACCGCGATCCAGACCGCCGACCCGCAGGCCGAGGCCGCCGCGCTGAGGTCTCTCGAAGAATGGCGCGCCAACCGAGACGCCAAGGCGGTCGAGGACGCGCTCGCCCGACTGCGCGAGGCCGCCAAGGGCACCGAGAACCTCATGCAAGCCACCCTCAGCTGCGTCCGCGCGGGCGCGACGACGGGGGAGTGGTCCGGCGTACTGCGCGAGATGTTCGGCGAGTACCGCGCCCCGACCGGCGTCTCCGGCTCGGTCGGCGTCTCCGGCGGAGGCGAGGCGATCGCCGCCGTCCGCGCCAAGGTCGCGGCCACGTCCGACGAGTTGGGCGGCCGGCTCCGCTTCCTGGTCGGCAAACCCGGCCTCGACGGTCACTCGAACGGTGCCGAGCAGGTCGCGGTACGAGCCAGAGATGTCGGTTTCGAGGTCATCTACCAGGGCATCCGCCTGACCCCCGAGCAGATCGTCGCCGCCGCCGTAGCCGAAGACGTCCACTGCGTAGGCCTCTCGATCCTCTCCGGCTCCCACATGGAACTCGTCCCCCAGGTCGTGAACGGCCTCCGCGAAGCCGGCCTCGAAGACGTCCCGGTCGTAGTCGGCGGCATCGTCCCCGACGCCGACGCCCGGGCTCTCCAGTCCGCCGGTGTAGCCGCCGTCTACACCCCAAAGGACTACGACCTGACCGGCATGATGTCGAACGTGGTAGATGTCATCCGTCGCGCCAACCATCTCTGAAAAGCAGTGGTGGTGGGGCATCTCTAGCTCTGCTGCTGTTTGGCCGCGATCAGGTCTTCGACGGCCTTGGGGATGGTGGTTTCGAAGTCGAGGAGTTTGGCCCAGGTGAGGGTGACGGTGATGACGACCATTTCGTCGTACAGGGCCTTCACGCCTTCGAGCCAGCCGTTGTACTGGTCCTCGTCGGCCATCACCTTGCGGCCGGCGGTCAGGTAGCCCTCGGGGATGCCCTGGACCAGCTCGACCTCGGCGGTGCCGCGGAGCAGCAGGACCTTCGGGGGGAAGGCGCCGGTGTCGATGGTCAGGGCGACCTTCGGGTTCTTGCGCAGGGCGGCGACTTTGGCCGCCTTCGGGACGGTGGCGATCTGGAGCTGGTCGCCCTCCATCCAGAAGCCGATCGGGATCACTCGCGGGTCGCCGTCCAGGCCGTCGTAGGCGAAGCGGGCCGGCTCGGGGCCGTTCAGCAGGGCCTGGAAGTACGGCTTGGCGAGGATCTCGGCGATCTCGGTCTTGTTCATGAGTTTCTTCCTCTCGGGTTGGTTCCTACACCCCAGGGACGAAGCCGCCACGACGTTCTCTACATCGCTAGGTTGAAGAAATGCGAGAAATTTTTGCCTTCGGTGCGGGGCAGGTGGAGCTGACCGAGGACGGGACCGTGGCGGCGGTGCAGCACCCGACGAGGAAGCACTCGATGCTGCTCAGCGACGGCCCGGTGCACGACCCGGCGCGCTACTGGGGCAAAGGGTTCGTGATCTCCAGCAGCGGCAGCCATCGGTTCGACGCGCCGGACTTCACCCGGTGGCGGCAGACGGGGATCGATCTCCTGTACCGCCTGGGCGACCTCGAGTTGCGGGTCGGACGCCGGTTCGGGGAGCACTGGACCGAGACGTACGAAGTACGGAACATCGCCGGCGATCCCGTGGAGCTCGGGTCGCTGGGAATCAGTACGCCGTACCGCGACCTCTACAGCTCATCCCGTGAAAGCCTCAACGAAGCCGTCCACGCCCACATCTGGACGGGCGGCGCCGACTCCTGGGTCTGGGCGCAGCCGATGGACGGCAGCGGCCCCGGCCTCGGGCTGCAACTCACCGAAGGCGAGCTCTGGGCGTACTCTGTCGAGTCCCGCGACGCCGACACCGGCAGCAACATCCGCGGCCACCTCTACCTCCATCCCACCGACCACGCCCGCGCGCCGCACGCGATGGGCGGCCAGCCGCAGATCGTCCTCCAACCGGCCGAATCCCATCGCTGGACCTGGCAGCTCGCCTGGCACGACACCCTCGAAGCCTTCCACTCGACCCGCACCCCGCTGATCGACGCGACCACCCTCGCCGCTGAGGTAGGCGAGACGATCACCATCCAGCTCGCCGACCGAGCAGATGGCCCAGCAACCATTACGTCGGACACACCCGGTACGCAGTACGTCGAAGCGACCGACGGCGCGAGCGCCTCCCGGATCAATGTCCTGTTCCACGAACCTCTCCGCACGATCGTCGAGCGCCGGGTCCGTTTCGTACTGGACCACCAGCGCCCGGTCGAGCTGAGCACCAGCCGCCGTTTCTCCTTCGTCCCCTACGACAACGAGACCGGCCTGCGCATCCTCTCCGGCGGCTGGCGCGACTGGTCCGACGCCCGGGAGAGGATCGGCACAGCCTTGTTGCTACAGGCAACAAGAGACCGTGGCTGGGGTGATCGTGACGAGCTCGACGAGGCGCTGGCCGGCTACCAGCAGTTCGTCACGGAGTACCTGGTCTCCGAGGACGGTACCGTCGCCGACGACAGCCTCCACGAGGGCCGTGTCCGCCTCTACAACTTCCCCTGGTTCGCCCGCTTCTTCCTCAACCAGGGCGACCCCACCACGGCGATCCGCATCATCGACCGGTACTACGAACTAGGCGGCACCCACTTCCTGGCCTTCGACCTCGGCCCGCTCCTGCGCGAACTCGCCAAGGTCGCCCCCAGAATGCGCGACCACCTGGCCAACCACGCCCAAGCCTTCCTTGACCACGGCGACGACCTCCCGCCGCACGAGGTCAACTACGAGCAATCCATGGTCGCGCCACTCCTGGAACTCCTGATAGCCGCCTACCAAGAGGCCCCCGACTCCTTAGACCCCAATGAGCTAAGCCGCCGCCTCCCGTGGCTGACAGCCTTCGCCGCCGACCAGCCCGACGTCCGCCTTCGCCACATCCCCATCCGCCACTGGGACGGCTACTGGTTCGGCCTGCTGCGCCTGTGGGGCGACGTCTACCCGCACTACTGGTCGATCCTCAGCGCCGCCGTCTACCTCACCTGGCCCCGCGACCTGGTCACCCAAGTCGAAGCCGACCAACTCGACAAAGCAGGCCGAGCAATCCTCCAGGCCAACCTCGTCAACTTCCACCAGGACGGTTCGGCCACCTGCGCCTTCGTCTATCCCAGCGCCGTCAACAACCGCCCCGCCCACCTGCCCGACCCGCTGGCCAACGACCAGGACTGGGCCCTCGTCTACGCGCTCAGGCTGGGTCAGGGGAGTTTGGCGTAGGCGCGGACTGGGAAGGTGGCTAGGCCTTGGATTCGGGGTGGGGTGGCGGTGAAGGTGGCGCCGGTTGGGGGGAGGTGTGCCAGGCTGGTCAGGTGTTCGACGATGGGGAGGCCGGCGCCGAGCAGGAGGGTGTGGGCAGGGCGGGTGCCGTCGGTCATGTCGTCGACGTTGGCCGCGTCGATGCCGACCAGGGCGACGCCGTTGTCGATCAGCCACTGGGCGCCGTCGCGGGTGAGGAAGTGCGCGTTCTCGACGTACTGCGGAGTGCCGAAGCGCGCGTCGTCGCCGGTGTGCAGCAACACCGCCTTGCCTCGTACGTCGTACGTCGCCAGCGCGGCCGCGTCGATCCCGAGCCGGCCACTGTCCTCCACCCGCACGACGATCGCGGGCAGGTCGGCCAGCCGGTCGAGTGGGAAGCCGGTGAGGTCGTGGCCGTCGGCGTACCGGTGGTTCGGGCTGTCCAGGTACGTGCCGGTGTTGGCGACCATCGAGATCTTGCCGATCTCGAACTCGGTACCCGGCGCGTAGATCTCCCGCGACGCCTCCCGCGTCAACTGCAGGCCGAGCTCCGGCCCGGGCAGGTTCGGCAACGTCACCATGCCGTCGCGGATCACATGATTGAGCTCGACGTACCGCGGCCGCCCACCGCTCGGCTCGCTGCGGGCTGCTGGTCCGCCCCGGGTGCCCTTGTGAGCAGCCTCGACGATCTCCAGGTTGGTGAGCTCGACGTCGCCGGCCATCAGCAGGCCGAGCGAGTCGAGGAAGAACTCGCCGACCTCCGCCGACGTCACCTCCGCGGACGGTACGTCGACGAGGAACCCCTGCACCTGCAGCCCACCGCCGTTCGTGAAGGAAACAGCGGCGTCGAAGCGCGCGCGATAGCTAGCCATGCCGGTCATCATCACCCATCCCCATCCCCATCGCCCACCGCGCCGAAGCCCATCCCGTGATCACTCGTCGCAACCTCCTGCTCGCGGGCGCCGCCGGTGTCGCCGGCATCGCCGTGACTGCCGGCGCTGTCGGTCTGGCTCGCCGTGGCCCGGGCCGGTCGAAGCCACAGACAGATGCCCAGACAGATGCCCAGCCGGATGCTCAGTCGCGGAAGGGCCCACTGACGATCTCCTACGGCGGTGACGAGTCGCGGGTTGCGGACCTCTATCTCCCTGAGGGCGACAGCAAGGTCCCGGTAGCCGTCGTGATCCATGGCGGCCTCTGGATGAGCAGCTACGGCCGCGAACTCGCGACCCCGCTGGCCGAGGACCTCGCCAAGCAAGGCATCGCCGGGTACGCGATCGAGTACCGCCGAGTCGGCAACGGCGGCGGCTGGCCGATGACCTTCGAAGACGTCGCGGCCGCGATCGACAAGCTGGCCGACCAGCCGCGAGCGGACCTCAGCAAGGTGGTCGCCGTCGGCCACTCAGCAGGTGGGCAGCTGGCCGTCTGGGCGGCGGGGCGATCGGGTCTCCCGCCAGGAGCGCCGGGTGCGACGCCACGCGTCGTACTGGTTGGGGCGGTGTCCCAGGCCGGAGTACTGGACCTGGTGAACGCTTACGACGAGAAGCTCGGTGGCGATGCGATCCCGGCCTTCCTCGGTACGACGCCTGCCAAGGACCGCAGGCGGTACCAGCTGGCGTCACCGTACGAGCGCCTGCCGTTGAAGGTCCCGGTCGCTCTCGTGCATGGCACTCGCGATGGGCAGGTGCCCATCGAGCAGAGCCGCCGCTACCGCGATGCCGCCGTGGCCAAGGGCGATCAGGTGAAGCTGACCGAACTCGAACACGTCGGTCACTTTGAGCTGATCGACCCGGACGACCAGGCCTGGCACACCTGCCGCGCAGAGACCAAGCGCCTGGTGAGCAGCTGAGTCGTCTCGGCGAGAGCTTGGCCGGCCGGGAGCTGGATGCCGACACCCGGTACGACTACCAGGCGGCACTGGATGCATACGAGCAGGAGGTGCACTACATCCGGTACGGCGAGCTGAACGTCCCGTACTGGGAGGTCGGCGATCCCAACGAGCCGTACCGGTTCGGCTGGTTCGACAGCGGCGGTGCTCGCGCCGTCGCGATGAACCTGCGGTTGAAGCACCTCGGGCTCGACGCGGGCCGGGGTCGCAGGGACCCCGGCATGCTGCGCCGGAAGCGCCGCCCGTAGTCAGAGCTTCGGCAGTAGTTCGCGCAGTACGTCGGTGGTGAAGTTGTGCAGGCTGGTGCCGTAGGAGATGCGTGTGGCGCCCAGGGCGATCAGGTCTGCCGCTGTCGGGCCGTTCGGTTTGGCGTGGGCGTTGAAGGGGCCGCCGATGTCCGTGGCGAGCTTCTGCAGGACGTCCAGCGGTGCTGCGATCGGGTAGACGCAGTCGGCCCCAGCGCGACGGTAGGCGCGGCCGCGGGCGATTGCTTCATCAACGCTCCCATGGGTGATGAAGATGTCGACCCGGGCGTTGATAACCAGGTCCGCGCCGGCAGCAGCTCGTACTGCGCTCAGGTAGTCGGCCTGCCGCTCCACCTCGACCAGCTGGTCGTCCACCGAGTCCTCCAAGTTGCACCCGACAGCACCTGTCTCCAGCAGCCGCTCGGCGAACTCCTTGGCGTCCAGCCCGTACCCGGCCTCCATGTCTGCCGTCACCGGTACGTCGACAGCCCGGGCGATCCGCGCGACCGCCTCGAACATCTCGGCGACCGGGGTCAGCTGGCCGTCGTCGTACCCGAGCACCCGGGCGACCGCACCACTACTGGTGGCGATCGCCGGGTACCCGGCCTCTGCGATGGCCCTGGCGCTGACCGGATCCCAGGCGTTCGGCAGCAGTAAGGGAGTGGGCCCGTGATGCAAGGCCCGGAAGGCCTCGGCTTTGCTCGGGGTGGTCATCGGATCAGCTCGGGTCGTAGTGGCCGGGCTCGATGCGGCAGGTGACGCCGACCCGGTTCCAGGCGTTGATCATGATGATCAGGCTGATCAGCTGGGCGAGTTCCTTCTCGTCGAAGGCGTTCGCGGCGATCTCGTAGACGTCGTCCGGGACGTGGTCGACGCTGATCAGCGTGATCGCCTCGGTCAGCTCCAGCGCCGCCTGCTCCTGCTCGGTGTAGAACTTCCGCGCCTCCCGCCAGGTGGCGACGAGATTGACCCGCTGGGCGGTATCGCCCTCGTGCAACGCGTCCAGCGTGTGCATGTCGAGGCAGTACGCGCACCCGTTCAACTGCGATGCCCGAATCCGCACCAGATGCGCCAATTTGCTGTCCAGCCCCAGCGCCGACACCTCGTCCAGCGCGATCAACGCCTGGTAGAACTCCGGCGCATGCGTGGCGAGCTTGACCCTACGACGTGTGTTTGTGCTCATGCAGACAACGCTAGCGCTGGATCGGCCCAGGTGTATGGTCCACTTCCATGGGGATCCCAAGGGCCAATTCAGTGGCGGAGGCGAGCGCTGACAGCGTCACGGGCGCCGACCTGCACCTCGACCTGGCCAACCGCCGCGGCCGTGCCGACCTGGTCAACGCCCTCCACGAGTCGATTCGCACCGGCCGCCTCACCCCAGGTACCCGCCTCCCCTCCTCCCGCCAACTGGCCAAAGACCTGGGCATAGCCCGCAACACAGTCGCCGACGCGTTCGGCCAACTAGTAGCCGAAGGCTGGCTGACTGCCAGACAAGGCTCAGGCACAGTAGTTGCCGACCGCATCCTTCCTCGCAGTGAGGTGCCAAAGCCTCACCCAACCCCAGAAACACAGAGGTTCCGGTATGACCTGACACCGGGGTCGCCTGATGTGTCGACCTTTCCGCGGAGTGAGTGGCTGGCTGCGGCAAGGAGGGCTTTGCCGGCTGCGCCCAACGACGCCTTCGGGTATGGGGATCCGCGGGGGAGGGTGGAGTTGCGGGAGAATCTGGCGGACTACCTCGCGCGAGCGCGCGGCGTGCGGGCTGATCCGGACCGCATCGTCATCTGCTCCGGCTACGTCCAGGCGCTCAACCTGCTGACCGATGTGCTGCGGCTGCAGGGCGCGCAGACCATGTCCGTCGAGGAGTTCGGCTACGACCTGCACTGGGACGTGATCCGCTCCAGGGGTGTCGAGCCAAAGCCCGTCCCGGTCGACGAGTACGGCGTCCGCGCAGACCTGCTCGAGGGCCGCGCCGCCCTCCTGACTCCGGCCCACCAGATGCCCACCGGCGTCCCGCTCGCGCCGGACCGGCGTACCAAAGCAGTCGAATGGGCCCGCGAGACCGACGCGATCCTGATCGAGGACGACTACGACGGCGAGTTCCGCTACGACCGTCAACCAGTAGGCGCCCTGCAAGCCCTGGACCCCGAGCGAGTCGTCTACACCGGTACTGCGAGCAAGAGCCTCGCCCCAGCCCTCCGACTCGCCTGGATGGTCCTGCCGGAGCACCTGATGGACCCCGTCCTAGAGGTGAAGCGCACCACCGACCTGCTGACCGCCACCCTCGACCAGCTCGTACTAGCCGAGTTCATCGCCTCCGGCCACTACGACCGCCACGTACGCCGTACCCGCCAGCACTACCGCCGCAGACGCGACCACCTGGTCGAGTTGCTCGCCGTCCGAGCTCCAGGCGTCACCGTGGCCGGCATCTCAGCCGGCCTGCACGTCTTGCTCGACGTACCGGGCGAAGCGGCGGACATGGTCGCCCGGGCCAGCCGCCAAGGCCTGCTGATCGCATCGCTGGACAGGTACCGCTTCACCCCGGACCCGGCCGCCCGCCAAGCCCTCATCGTCGGTTACGGCACCCCACCCGACCACTCCTACAACGGCGCCCTGGACCTGCTCTGCCAGGTCCTCGCCGTCTAGCCGTCAGCGGCGGAGCTTGCGAAGGATCGCGGCCAGCTCGGCCCGCTCCGTCTCGCTGAGGATGCTGAAGTAGGCCTCGGCCTCCGCATCGTTGGAGGCCCGGATCGCCTCGCCGACCCGAGTCCCTTCGCCGGTCGGCGCCACCAGCGTCGCGCGGCGGTCCTGCGGATCAGGACGCCGTTCCACCAACCCGCGATCCTGCAGGGCGTCGACCACCTCGGTGGCCGAGCGGGCCGCGATGCGAAGGCGGTCGGAGAGCTCGTTGAGCCGGAGCGGTCCCTCGCGCAGCAAGACCCCGAGGGCGCGCGCATGGGACGGCGCGATGTCCAGCGGGGCCAGCGACTCCTTGCGCAGATGCCGGAGCTGGCGAGCGACCCCCCAGAACGACTCGGGCAGCGTCTCCTCGTCGTCATCGGCCATGGGAATACGGTACCAACCAATCCTGTTGTACCCTCATAGTGAGGTAACCTCAGCATATCTTCCGACCCCGACAGAACGGTGTAAGCCTTGGATTACCAGACTCAGCAACGTGGCCGCCCCGAAGGCGGCCGGAAGTCGGCCACAGCCGCCGAGAAAGCCCAGGCCCGCGAGGTGTCGCTGGCCCGGATCGGCCGGCTCTTCAGCACCCACAAACTCTCCCTCGCCATCGTCACGGCGATCATCGTCGCATCGTCCGTGGTCGCGATGGCGTCACCCTTCCTGCTGCGCGCCGTCATCGACCAGGCGCTGCCCCAGCAGAACCTCGAGCTCCTGATCTGGCTGGTGATCGGCATGGTCGCCGTCGCCGCCGTCACCTCGATCCTCGGCGTCATCCAGACCTGGATCAGCACCAAGGTCGGCCAGCAGATCATGCACCGGCTGCGGACCGACGTCTTCGCCCACCTGCAGCGCCAGTCGATCGCCTTCTTCACCCGGACCCGCACCGGCGAGGTGCAGTCCCGGATCACCAACGACATCGGCGGGATGGAGCCGGTCGTCACCTCGACGGCCACCTCGATCGCCGCCAACCTGACCACCGCGATCGCCACCGCCGTCGCGATGCTCGCGTTGTCGTGGCAGCTCTCGCTGATCTCGCTCGTCGTGATGCCGCCGGCCATCTACCTGACCCGCAAGGTCGCCCGGATGCGCCGGGAGATCACCGCGCAACGCCAGCGCGAACTGGCCGATCTCAACGTCACGGTCGAGGAAGGCCTGTCGATCAGCGGGATCCAGCTCAGCAAGACGATGGGCACCGCCGCGACCCTGGTCGAGCGGTTCACCGCGTCGTCGACCCGGTTGATCGATCTCGAACTCCGCTCGGAGCTGGCCGGCCGCTGGCGGATGGCCTCGATGAGCGTCATCTTCGCCGCCATCCCGGCGATCATCTACCTGAGCGCCGGCCTGCCGATGACCGCCGGAACGCTGTCCATCGGCACCCTGATCGCGTTCACCACCCTGCAGGCCGGGCTGTTCCGGCCGCTGATGGGACTGCTCAACGTCGGCGTCGCGCTGACCAGTTCGCTGGCCCTGTTCGCGCGGATCTTCGAGTACCTGGACCTGCCGATCGACGTGGACGATCCGGCCGACCCGGTCGAGATCGACCCGGCCCGAGTCGTTGGCCACGTGCGCTTCGAGGACGTCACTTTCGTCTACCCAGGCAGCGAGACGGCCGCCGTGGCCGGGGTCAGCCTGGACGTGCCGGCCGGTACGACGCTCGCGCTCGTCGGCGAGACCGGATCGGGCAAGAGCACTCTCGCTTCATTGGTCGCCCGACTCTATGACCCGACCAGCGGACGCGTCACGATCGACGGTATCGACCTCCGCGACCTCCGCCTGGCCGATCTCAGCGCGGTGGTCGGCGTCGTCAGCCAGGAGACGTACCTGCTGCACACGACCGTGCGCGAGAACCTCCGCTACGCCAAGCCCGACGCGACCGACGCCGAGATCGAGGAAGCAGCCCGCGCCGCTCAAGTACACGATTTGATCTCCGGCCTTCCGGACGGCTACGACACCATGGTCGGATCTCGCGGCCATCGCTTCTCCGGCGGGGAGAAGCAGCGGATCGCCATCGCCCGTACGCTCCTGCGCAACCCTCGTGTCCTCGTCCTTGACGAGGCCACCAGCGCGCTCGACACCGAGACCGAGCGAGCGGTCCAGCAGGCCTTCGACCGCCTAGCGGAGGGACGTACGACCATCACCATCGCCCACCGGCTCTCGACCGTACGCGACGCCGACCAGCTCGCCGTGGTCGACCACGGCCGGGTGATCGAGTCCGGAACCCACACCAGCCTGGTCGAAAGCAACGGCCGCTACGCCCAGCTGGCGAGCTAGGACTGAACCAGAGCCAGTACTTCGTCGGCGCAACCCCACGACAGCGTCACACCGGACCCGCCATGGCCGTAGCAGTGAATCACCTGGCGGTCGCCGGTACGGACGCTCTCGCACCGAACCGACGGGCGAGCGGGCCGCAGTCCGACCCGGTGCTTGATGATTTTCGCCTTGCGCAGTTGAGGAATCAGCACCGCGGCCCGATCGAGAATCGAGCCGGCGGTCTTCTCGTCGACCGCCAGATCCCAGCTGTCGGGCTGCGACGTGCCGCCCACGACGACGTCGTTGGATCGCGGTACGACGTAGCAAAGCTCTTCCGGTCCGTTGTCGGCCATCAGCCACTCGGTGAGTCCGAACTGCTCGACGGTGAAGATCTGCCCGCGGACCGGCGTGACGGTGCGATCCTGCGCGGTCAGTCGCGCGCCGAGACCGGTGCAGTTCACCACGATCGGTGCCGTGTTCGGCAGCGCCGAGAAGGGGGCCCGGTTGAGCGTCCCGCCGGCGGCCTCGAGCCGTTTCACCAAGTACCGCAGGTAAAGCGGCATCTCCACGACCGGCGTGGTGAACGACCACCCGTCCCGGAAACCAGGCGGCGGCGACCCGACCCGCTCCAGATCAGTGAGCACATCGACCCAGACAGGCTCCGGCGTCGGCTCGAGCAGGTACTCCTTGCCGTGCCGCAGCCGCACCGACGGCTCGCTCCGCGCCAGCTCGGCGAACTCCCGGTACGACGTCCGCGCCCAGCCGGCGACCCGATCACCCGCCGACTGGAACGGATACCAGATCGCGGCGGCCACCCCCGACGTCGTCTCCAACGGCAGATCGCGAGCGAACACCGCCACGTCGTACCCGGCCTCCGCCAGCCGGACAGCACAACTGAGCCCGATCACTCCGGCTCCGACCACGATGACGCGCATTCACGCATTGTGTCGCCCCTCAGCCACTCCCGCTACCTGAGCCTGTTGCCGACCGAGTGGCTGGCTGCTGCTCGTGGCGAGGGTGCTGTGGTTGCGGGGTGCTGTGGTGAGGGACTGTGGTTCGCGGTCTCCGCTGCGGGAGTGTCCTAGCCGAGGCACTGGGCGTCAAGAGCGCTTCGCGCCCCTTCGGGATCGAACAAGTTCGACTCTTGACACCCAGCACCACGACCAGGGGAAGACGCAGCTACGCGGATCCCGCGGAGGGGTATGAGCCGATGGAGCACCTTGGCAAGGCGGGTCGTGTGCCAGGGTTGCTGACGGCAAGGCCGGTCGGGTGGGCAAGGGGCAAGGTGGGGAGGCTTTCAGCCCCGGTCGGGGGCATTTGCCTCCCCGGTTGCTGGAGAATCCTCCCCAACGCCCCGATCCGCGCGACCTTGTGCACGACGTGGGCAGATCCGCGGCCGGGAGATGCCCAGGTGATGCACAAAGTGCCTCAGGCAACTGCTTTGGAGTGGGCGAGCGATCCACAGTCCCTCACCTCGGCAACGCCGAATCCACGGCACCTTCACCGCGCCACGATCAGTGCAGGTCGACGGCCAGTGAGTACAGCCGGGTGATCTGGGTGGGGCCGAAGTTGTCGTCGGAGATCAGGTAGAGCTGGCGGCGACCGCTCGGCAGGAACCCGCCGAGGGCGAGGCCTTCGACGTTGTCCAGCAACGGGTTCGGCTGCGGCTGCTTGGCGACCGCGCCGGACGGCGGGCAGTTCACCAGGTCGAACAGCAGCTTCTTGTGCACGTACACGCTGTCCGGAGCATCTGCGAGCGACGCCTGCTTGCTCACGTCCTGCGCGCCCTTCAGCGAGACGCTGAACACCCGGATGGTGTTGCCGACGCCGGGCGTGAAGGTCCGCTCCATCGACACGAGCTGGTCGCTGTGCACGTAGGCGAGCTCGACCAGGGCGAGTCCGGGGTCGGGCTTGTACGCGAGCTGGGCGGCGACGGTGTACGCGCCACCGGGCCGGCCCGTGTAGCGGAGGATCCGGTTGCGACTGCTGCCCGCGGCGTCCGTGCCGTCGGAGGCGAGAGGGCCTTCCATTCCGGCGTACAGGGTGCGGCCGTTGGTACTGATCGCCAGCGACTCGAAGGTCGCGTTGGCGGTGGCTTCGCCGGCCGGGGCGACCTGGAACCGCGACGGCACCGGCAGCGAGGCGAGCTCGAGACCGCTGGCGAGGCTGAAGCGGCGGATCGACGGCTCGCGTTCGGAGGTGGCCAGGATCGTGCGGCCGCCCAGCTCGTTGACCAGGCCTTCGCCGTCGAAGTCGACGTTGTTGTACGGCGTACCGTCCGGCCGGCGCAGGATCGTGACGCTGTCCACGGCGACCTCGGGCTTGCCGTGGTCGTCGCCGAGCTGAAGGCCGAAGACCCGGGCCGGGGTGTCGGTGACGTTGTCGACCAGGGCGACGGCGTGGTTCGGCGCGTTGAGGTTGATCGCGGAGAGACCGGCCACGGGCAGTCCGGCGTACGAGGTCTTGTCGAGGCTGTCGGTGAAGCCGCGGAAGCTCGCGTCCGGCGAGCACGCCGCCGGGTCGCTGCCGTGGCGATCGATCAGCGGCGCGGCCGTGGCGGTCAGCGAGGTGGCGAGAGCTGCGAGCGTGATGGTCGCGGCCAGGGGAGTCTTCCAGTGCATGCGATGTCCTCTGAAAGTCAGCGTTGGGGGCCGCCACAGAACCTACTACCCGGCAGTGAACGGCGAACGCCGGCTGCAGGTTGCTGCAGCCGGCGTTCGAAGGGGATGCGGGACTACTCGACGGTGACCGACTTGGCCAGGTTGCGCGGCTTGTCGACGTCGTGGCCGAGGGCGACCGCGGCGTAGTACGCGATGATCTGCAGCGGGATGGTGAGCAGGATCGGGTCGAGCTCCGGCTCGTTCTTCGGTACCTCGATCACCGCGGCGGCGCCGTCCGGGACCTCGACGCCCGGGTGGGTGACGACGTACAGGGGGCCCGAGCGAGCGGCGATCTCGTGCAGGGCGCCGATGTTGCGGTCGAGCAGCTCGTCCTTCGGCACGATCGCGACGCTCGGCACGTCCGGCGAGATGAGCGCGAGCGGGCCGTGCTTCAGCTCGGAGGTCTGGTACGCCTCGGCGTGCCGGTACGAGATCTCCTTCAGCTTCTGGGCGCCTTCGCGGGCGACCGGGTAGCCGCGGGTCCGGCCGACGTAGAAGACGCTCTCGTGCTTGGCCAGCCGGCCGGCGATCTTGGCCAGCTCCTCCTCCTGGTCGACGATCGCCTGGATCTGCTCGGGGATCCGCTTCAGGCCCTCGATCAGCCGGCGGCCGTCGGCGGGGGAGACGTCGCGGATCCGGCCGAGGTGGATGCCGAGCATCGCGAACGCGACGGCCATGTTGGTGAGCGCCTTGGTCGACGCGACCGAGACCTCCGGGCCGGCGTGCAGGTAGACGCCGCCGTCGACCTCGCGGGCGATGCTGGAGCCGACCGCGTTGACCAGCCCGATCACCCGGCCGCCCTTGCGCTTCAGCTCCTGGACCGCGACCAGCGTGTCGAGCGTCTCGCCGGACTGGCTGACCGCGACGTAGAGGGTGTCGCGCTCGACCACCGGGTTGCGGTAGCGGAACTCCGACGCCGGCTCGGCGTCGGCGGGGATCCGGGCCACCTCCTCGATGAACTGGGCGCCCATCTGGCCGGCGTAGTACGCCGAACCGCAGCCGAGGATCTTGACCCGCTTGATCTCCCGGGCCTCCCGAGCGTCCATGTTGAGGCCGCCCAGGTGGACGGTGTGGAAGCGCTCGTCCAGGCGGCCCCGAAGCGCCCGCTGGACGGCCTCCGGCTGCTCGTGGATCTCCTTCATCATGAAGTGCTCGTGCAGGCCGCGCTCGTACTCGTCGGCCTCCCACTCGACCGTCTTGGCGGTCTTGGTGGTCGGGGCGGCGTCCTGGGTGAAGGTGCGGTAGCCGTCGGCCTTGACGGTGGCCATCTCGCCGTCGTCCAGGTAGACGACCTGGCGGGTGTAGCGGATCAGCGCGGCGGCGTCGGAGGCGACGTGCATCTCGCCGTCGCCGATGCCGAGGATCAGCGGGCTGCCGTTGCGGGCGACCACGATCCGGTCGGGGAAGTCCAGGTCGACCACGGCGATGCCGTAGGTGCCCTCGATCCGGCGCAGCGCGGCCATCACCTTCTCCTCGAGGGTGGCGCCGTCGGACTGCTCGATCAGGTGCGCGAGCACCTCGGTGTCGGTCTCGGAGCGCAGCTTGACGCCGGCCTCCTCGAGCTGGCGGCGCAGCGCCCCGGCGTTGTCGAAGATGCCGTTGTGGACGACGGCGATCCGCTCGTTGCCGCTGGCGTGCGGGTGCGCGTTGTCCTTGCTCGGGCCGCCGTGGGTGGCCCAGCGGGTGTGCCCGATGCCGAGCTTGCCGCCGAACCGCTTGGGCAGCGAGGCCTCCAGCTCACGGACCCGGCCGGCGTCCTTGTGCACCTTCAGCTCGCTGGATCCGACGACGGCGACCCCCGCCGAGTCGTAGCCGCGGTACTCCAGCCGGGCCAGGCCGTCCACCAGGATCGGCGCGGCAGGCTTGGTGCCGACGTATCCGACGATTCCGCACATGGGGAGGGGTGTTCCTTTCGTGGGGGTTCTTGACCGGGGTGGTGGGGCGGGGAAGGTATTGAGCTAGCCGTAGACGATCCGGCGCAGTTGCCGGGCGGACAGCTCGGGTGAGCGGACCGGCCAGTGCCGCAGCTCGCTGCCGAGCCGGGCGAAGATCTCGTCGTTGCGGGCGCCGTAGGTCTGCAGCTCGCGGTGCCGGCGCCGGACGTACTGCTCGGTCGTCTCGGTGAAGTAGGCCAGGACGTCGGCGACCACCCGGCGGGCGTCGTCCGGCGTCAGTCCGGTGGTGCGGCTGACCTGGTCAACGAGGTCTTCGCTGGGATCCGCCGCCTCACTCATCACCCGCTCACTCTGCAGCGAAATGAGGTTCATTGGCAAAGATCTGCCCGAATTCGGGCACACTTTACCTGGATCACACACTGTAGCTGAGTCAGAACAAGCGCAGTACGTCGGACTCCATGCCGCGCAGCAGGTCGTAGTCGACGGTGACGCACTCCAGGCCGCGGTCGGTGGCCAGGAACTGGGCCTGCGGCTTGATCAGCTGGGCGGCGAAGATGCCGCGGACCGGGGCCAGCAGCGGGTCGCGGTTGAGCAGTTCGATGTACCGGGTGAGCTGTTCGACGCCGTCGATCTCGCCGCGGCGCTTGATCTCGACGGCGACGTGCTTGCCGTCCGCGTCGCGGCAGAGCAGGTCGACCGGCCCGATCGCGGTCGGGTACTCCCGGCGTACCAGCGTGAACCCCTCGCCGAAGGTGTGCACGTGCTCGGCCAGCAGCTCCTGCAGGTGCGCCTCGACCCCGTCCTTGATCAGCCCCGGGTCCAGCCCCAGCTCGTACGACGAGTCGCTCAGCACCTCCTCGAAGGTGATCCGCAACTCCTCGCCGGCCTTGTTGGTGACGCTCCAGACGCCCTCTTCCTCCGTCAGCTTGCACGGCGGGGACATCCAGTTCAGCGGCTTGTACGACCCGCCGTCGGCGTGGATCAGCACGGACCCGTCCGCCTTCACCATCAGCAGCCGGGGCGCCATCGGAAGATGGGCGGTCAGCCGGCCGGAGTAGTCCACTGAGCAACGAGCAATCACCAGGCGCACGAGAAAGCACCGTAGTCCAATCCGGCCCGCAACCCCATGCCGCCCTGCCGTGCCGGGTGAGAAGCTGTGGTTCATGAAGCCGAAGATCAGCCTGAAGACGCGGTTGGAGTACGACGCGGTCGCCAAGGGACTCGCCGACGAAGGTGTGGTCGAGGGCAGCATGTTCGGCATGCCCTGCCTGAAGATCGAGAAGAAGATGCTGGCCGGCCTGTTCGGCGACGCGATGACCTTCAAACTCCCACCCGGACCCCGCGAGGAAGCCCTGAAACTCCCCGGCGCCGAAGCCTTCGACCCAGGCATGGGCCGCCCGATGAAGGAATGGGTCGTCATCCCCCTCGAACACTCCACCACCTGGCCCCACTACGCCGAACAAGCCCTAGCCTTCGTCCGCCCGTGACCCCGACACACCCCACGGCTCTCCTATGAACCTGATGTGCCCCGCCCGGCTGATCCTGCTGCCGTCCGGCTCCCGGGAGCGGCTGGCCGGCGAGCGGATCGCCGCCGTCTACGCCACGCCAGCGGTGGCGGAGCCAGCCGCCGCGCTGGCGGATGACCTGGGGGTCAGCTTGACGGTCCTGCGCCCACAACATCTGGCCCAGGCGGACGCGACCCAGGCAGAGCAGTGGCCGGTTGAGGACGTCTTGCGGGGGATTGCGGATCAGCATCGAGGGGAGACTGTGGTGGTGATCGCCCCGGAACTCGACCTCAGCATCGACGTACCAGCGGTGATCGAGCACGAAGGCGACGGCTGGTACGTGGTCGCTCCAGGAGGTACGCCGGGATGATCCGCGCCGGCATCGTCCTGCTCACGGGCAACGGAGTCGCCGCGATCGAGCGGGTCCGCGACGGCATGACCTACTACACGCTGCCCGGCGGGGGAGTCGAGGACGGCGAGACCCCGCAGGAGGCGGCCGTCCGCGAGTCCCACGAAGAACTCGGACTGATCGTGCGCGTCGATGGACTCCTCGCGGTGGTCAACTTCCGCGGCAGCACGCAGTACTACTACCGCGCCGAAGTGCTGGGCGGTGAGTTCGGCACCGGTACGGGCGACGAGCTGGCCAGCCCCGCGCACTCGAGAGCGGGCACCTATCGACCCGTCTGGCTCGACCCGAGCCAACTCGCGGTACGAGATGTCAGACCGCCCTCCATCGCGCAAGCCCTGGCAGCCGTCACAGCCCAGGATCGCCTCCTTGACGACTGGACCAGGACCCCGCTGGTGGTCGACGAGGTGTGACCTTGCCAACCGTCGTGACACAGCTCATGTGCGGACCAGTGTGGCGACTGGCACACTTCGAGCCATGGCGCGCGAACTGAAGACGGTCGGAGTGGTGGGTCTCGGCACGATGGGTGCCGGTATCGCGGAGGTGTTCGCCCGGCACGGGCTGAGCGTCGTCGGCGTGGAGCGTGACGAGCAGGCGGTCGAGCGCGGCCGCGGGCACATCCAGCACTCGACCGACCGCGCCGTGAAGCGCGGCAAGCTGTCGCCCGAGGACCAGCAGGCGCTGTTCGACCGGGTCACCTTCGCCACCGAGATCGAGGCGCTGGCCGACTGCGACCTGGTGATCGAGGCCGTGATCGAGCGGCTCGAGCTGAAGCGCGAGATCTTCTCCGCGCTCGACAAGGTGGTCCGCGAGGACGCCATCCTGGCCACCAACACCTCGTCGTTGTCGGTGACCGAGATCTCCGTCGCCACCCAGCGCCCGCGCCGCGTGGTCGGCATGCACTTCTTCAACCCCGCGCCGGTGCAGGAGTTCGTCGAGGTGATCAAGACCGTCGTCACCGAGCCGGACGTGGTCGACGACGTCATCGCGCTGGCCCGCAAGCTGGAGAAGGTTCCCGTCGTCGCGGCCGACCGGGCCGGCTTCATCGCCAACGCGCTGCTGTTCGGGTACCTCAACCACGCGGTCTCGATGGTCGAGTCGCACTACGCCACCCGCGAGGACGTCGACGCGGCGATGCGGCTGGGCTGCGGCTATCCGATGGGTCCGCTGGCGCTGCTCGACCTGATCGGCCTCGACACGGCGTACGAGATCCTCGACACGATGTACAAGCAGGGCCGCAACCGGCTGCACGCGCCGGCCCCGATCCTCAAGCAGATGGTCACCGCCGGGCTGCTCGGCCGCAAGACCGGCCGCGGCTTCTACACCTATGAGTCGCCCGACTCGCCGGTCATCGTCGATGACGACCTGACTCCCTCGGACGAGGGCGGCGCACCGGCGGTCCGGGCGGTCCAGCAGATCGGCGTCGTCGGCTCCGGCACGATGGCGGTCGGCATCATCGAGGTCTGCGCCAAGGCCGGGTACGACGTCTTGTACGTCGCCCGCGGCACCGAAAAGGTCGACCGGGTCCGCGCGGCGCTCGAACGGTCGCTGGAGAAGGGCGTCCAGCGCGGCAAGCTCTCCTCCGAGGAGCGCGACTCGGCCCTGACCCGGATCACCGGTACCGCGAAGCTCGACGACCTCGCCGACGCCGACCTGGTGATCGAGGCGGTGGTCGAGGAGCTCAGCGTCAAGCAGGCGCTGTTCGAGACGTTCGACGAGATCTGCAAGCCGGGCGCCGTCTTGGCGACGACGACCTCGAGCCTGCCGGTGATCGACCTGGCGATGGCGACCAAGCGCCCCGCGGACGTCGTCGGCCTGCACTTCTTCAACCCGGCGCCGGTGATGAAGCTCGTCGAGGTGGTCAGCACGGTGAGCACCTCGCCGGAGGTCGCCGACACGGTCGCCGCCGTGGCAGTTGCCGCAGGCAAGCATCCGGTACGGTGCGGCGACCGGGCCGGCTTCATCGTCAACGGCCTGCTCTTCCCGTACCTGAACGACTCGGTCCGGATGCTCGAAGCGCACTACGCCGGCGTGGACGACATCGACGCCGCCATGAAGCTCGGCTGCCGCCTCCCGATGGGTCCGTTCGAGCTCCTCGACGTAGTCGGCCTGGACGTCTCCCTGGCGATCCAGCGCACCCTCTACCTGGAGTTCCGGGAGCCCGGCTTCGCCCCGGCCCCGCTGCTCGAACACCTCGTCACCGCCGGCTACCTCGGGCGCAAGACGGGCCGCGGATTCCGCGACTACTCCAGCTGACGGATTTACGGCTCCGCGGTGGCGTAGTCGCCGCAGGGGCCGCCGCCGATGGCCTCGGGGATGACTGTTGCGCGGCGGTCGGGGCGTACGAGCGGGTTGTAGAAGCCGGCGATCTCCGTGCTCTCTTCTGAGATGTAGTGGAAGATCAATGACCGCCGGAAGCGATCCGTGCTGGTGTTCGGTCGTGAGCCGTGCACGACGCTGCCGTGGAAGAAGAGCACGTCGCCTGCCTTCATCCGGGTCTGTACCTTGCTCAGCCCCTCGGGGATGGGCACCTCGGCATTGGTGAACGACTCGGTCAGATCAGCCTCCTCCGGGCAGACCAGCTCCACCTCATGGGACCCCGGTACCACCGCCAGCCCGCCGTTGTCCGCGTCCACGTCGTCGATCGCGATCCACGCGGCGAGACACGTCTCCGGATGTGCCCGCAAGAACGTGTTGTCCTGGTGCATCGCCTGGCCCCGCGCGCCCGGCGGCTTGAAGTAGAACATCGACTGAGCCCCCAATGCGGGCCCGATCAGGGTCTCGACCACATCGAGGATCCGCCTGTCGAGCATCCACTCCAACGCCAGCCGCCCGGCTTCCACCTCGGTCCGTCGATGCGGATGAACGAACCGTGGGTACTGCGCGAGCGGGTCCTCCGCGGGCACTCCGTCGTCGATCGCCAGCGAGTGGTCCACGGCGACCTGCTCCATGTAGGCAGCCTTGATCTGCTCGACTTCGGCCGGACTGAGCACGCCCGGGACCTGGACGATCCCGTCCCGCGCGTACACCTCTGCAACTGTGCTGGTCATGTCTCCAGCATCCTGGAGACAGCGTCCGCGGAGGATACCCTATCGAACTGTGAACCTTCGAGATCCTGCTACAGCGGACTCCTTCACCCCGACCGTGCGCCGGCTGATGGCCGGCGAATTCGACGAAGGCCCGGCCTACGCCACGTACCGCCGACGCGGTACGACGGACTGGCTCCTGATCCACACCCTCGATGGTCAAGGCAGCTTCGGCAGCGGCATTCACGCCGGTCCCGGCATCACCACCCTCATCCGCCCAGGCACCCTCCAGGACTACAGCACCACAGACGACCGCTGGCATTTCCTCTTCGCCCACTTCCATCCACGTCCCGACTGGCTCCCGCTGCTCGAGTGGCCATCAGTTGCCCCCGGCATCCTTCAACTCCACCCGAGCCCAGCCGCCGCGGACCGAATCACCCACGCCCTGTCCGACGCGGTCCGCCACCAGAACAGCGTCCTCACCCAAGGCGAACTCCTCAGCGTCAACGCCCTCGAAGCAGCCCTCCTCTGGTGCGACACCCAGAACCCCAAGGCAGCCCAGATCGACGACCGTCTGCTCCGAGCCATCGAGTACATCGACCGCAACCTCCGCGCCGACCTCTCCCTCGCCGTCCTGGCCCGGGAGAGCACCCTCTCCGTCTCTCGCTTCGCCCACCTCTTCCGCACCCAACTCGCCACCACCCCTCAACAGTTCGTAGAACGCCGCCGCCTGGACACCGCGGCCCGCCTCCTGGAACTGACCTCCCGCCCCATCGCCGCCATCGCCACCGAGGTCGGCTTCCCCGACCCCCTCTACTTCTCCACCCGCTTCCGCCACCACACCGGCCACAGCCCCACCCACTACCGACGGCAGTTGGGCTCTACGCTGCTGCCATGACTGCTCGTTCAGCCTTGGCCGTTGGTACCGCCCTCGCCGTCATCGCGCTCTCCGCCTGTGCTCCCGAAGACGACTCCGCGGGTCCTGCGGCCGCGCCGTCCTCGGCTGATGCCTGTAGCAAGGACAAACTGGCGCTGAAGACCGCCGGGACGTTCTCGGCCGGCACCGACAAGCCGGCGTACGAGCCGTGGTTCTCGGGCGACGACCCGGCCAACGGCAAGGGGTACGAATCGGCCGTCACCTACGCGGTGGCGAAGAAGCTCGGCTTCGAGGCGAGCGAGGTGAAGTGGCAGACGGTCCAGTTCAACGCCGCCTTCGCGCCCGGACCGAAGAAGTTCGACGTGGATGTCAACCAGGTGTCGATCTCGGCCGACCGGGCCAAGGCCGTCGACTTCTCGACCGGGTACTACGACGTCCGGCAGACGGTGATCACGACGGCGGGCAGCAAGATCGCCGGTGCCACGTCGATCGCCCAGCTGGTCGACGCGAAGCTCGGCGCACAGGTCGGGACGACGAGCTACACCTCGCTGCGGGACGTGATCAAGCCGAAGCAGAAGCCGGCCGTCTACGACTCCAACGATTTGGCCGTGCAGGCGCTGAAGAACAAGCAGATCGACGGCATCGTGGTCGACCTGCCGACCGGCTTCTACATGACCGCCGCCCAACTCGACGACGGCAAGATCGTCGGCCAGCTCCCGGCGACGGACAAGCCCGAACAGTTCGGCTTCGTACTGGCGAAGGGCTCGAAGCTCACCCCGTGCGTCTCGCAGGCGGTCGACGCCCTCCGCGCCGACGGAACGCTGGCAGCCCTGCAAAAGCAGTGGCTGACCGCGGAAGGCGCCCCCGAACTCTCGTGAGCCGAGAGCCAGGGACGACCGGCGGCACGGCGGAGCCTGACGGCCCCGCGGCGGGCGGGTGGAGGCCGTCTGCGGTGCAGGTGGAGCGGTTGGCTTATCGGCGGCGGCAGACCGTTCGCTCCGGTGCCATCGCCGGGATCAGCACCGTGGTGGTGTTGGTGCTGGTTGTTTTCGGGGTCGGGTCGACGCCGGGGTGGCCGCGGGTGCGGGCGACCTTTTTCGACTTCCATCGTGGCTGGGAGGCGTTGCCGGTCGTTGCGCAGGGGTTGTGGCTGAACGTCCGGGTGATGCTCGTCTGCGCTGTGCTGATCGTCGTCTTCGGACTGACGCTGGCGATCATGCGGACGCTGCGCGGGCCGATCTTCTTCCCGTTCCGGATCTTCGCGGCCGCCTACACGGACATCTTCCGCGGCCTGCCTCTGCTGCTGGTGATCTTCCTGCTCGGCTTCGGCGTACCGGCGCTGCAGTTGCGTGGTTTGCCCAACCAGGCGGTCATCTGGGGTGGCGCCGCGCTGGTGCTCACCTACTCGTCATACGTCGCCGAGGTCTTCCGCGCGGGCATCGAGTCGATCCATCCGTCCCAGCGGGCCGCGGCACGCTCTCTCGGGTTGTCGCACCAGCAGACGCTGCGCTTCGTAGTACTGCCTCAAGCCGTACGCCGGGTGCTCCCGCCCCTGCTCAACGACTTCGTCTCGCTGCAGAAGGACTCCGGGCTGATCGCGGTCCTGGGCGTCATCGACGCGATCCGCGCGGCCCAGCTGGAGACGGCCGAGGACTTCAACTTCACCCCGTACGTCGTCGCCGGCCTGCTGTTCGTCGCCCTGACGATCCCGCTGACCCGGTTGACTGACTTCATCGCCCGACGGCAAGGCTGGTACGGCGCCGGGGGAGGTGTGGTGTGAGCCTGCTGTCCATCCACAAGGTGCGGAAGTCCTTCGGCAGCAACCTCGTGCTGGACGACTTCAGCCTGGACGTCGAGGCCGGGGAGTGCGTCGTCCTGATCGGCGCCTCCGGTTCCGGCAAGTCGACCCTGCTGCGCTGCGTGAACCTGCTGGAGACCGTCGACGACGGGGTGATCGAGCTCGACGGCGCCGACATCACCGACCCGCGGATCGACACCGACAAGGTCCGTTCCGGCATCGGCATCGTCTTCCAGTCCTACAACCTCTTCCCGCACCTGTCGGTACTGGACAACGTGACGCTGGCCCCGATCCGCGTCCATCGCGTACCCCGCGACCTCGCCCGCACCCAGGCCTTGCGGATGCTCGACCGGGTTGGCCTGGCCGACAAGGCCTCGGCCAAACCCGACGAACTCTCCGGCGGCCAGCAGCAACGCGCCGCCATCGCCCGGGCCCTGGTCAACTCACCCAAGCTGATGCTGCTCGACGAGGTCACCTCAGCCCTCGACCCCGAACTGGTCGGCGAGGTCCTCGATCTCCTCCGCGAACTGAGCTCCGAGGGCATGACAATGCTCATCTGCACCCACGAAATGACCTTCGCCCGCCAGGTCGCCGACAAGGTGTGCTTCCTCGACAACGGCCGCCCACTCGAGGTCGGACCCCCGGCGGAGGTCCTGGAGAGCCCCCGCGAACCCCGCACCCAGGAATTCCTCCGCCGCATCCGGCTGTAAGTCAGCCGAGTGGGTTGAGTTCCTCGAAGTCGGCGGCTTCCATGACTCGGCGGACGCCGATTGGTTGCTGGATGGGGATGCCGCCGGGGCCGGGGACCTGGGAGACGAGGGCGGCGATCTCCAGGGCGCGGTCGAGGGACTCGACGTCGACCATCTGGAAGCCGGCCAGCATCTCCTTGGACTCCACGAACGGGCCGTCGGTGATGACCGGCGCGGCCTTGCCGTCGGAGATCACCGTCTTGGCCTCGTCGGGCCAGCTGAGGGCGAGGTGTTCGACCAGCTCGCCACTGGCCCGGAGCTCGTCGTTGAGCGCCGTGTAGTACGCCATGTGCGCCTTGACGTCCTCGGGCGCCCACTCGGTCATCGGCGTGTCGATCACGCCGGGCTGGTAGTCCACGATCAGCAGGAACTTCGTCATCTCGAACAACTCCTATCGATTCAGGTGCCGCTTACCCCCAGGGACGAAGCCGGCGCCCGGTTCTCTACATCAGCGCGACGACAAATACGTGAGGACTGCCATCACCCGCCGGTTGTCGTCCTCCGACGGGGGCAGGTCGAGCTTGGAGAAGATGTTGTTGGTGTGTTTCGAGACGGCCTTCTCGGTGACGAACAGCGCCGCCGCGATCGCCGCGTTGGACCGCCCCTCGGCCATCAGCCCCAGTACTTCGGACTCGCGCGGCGTGAGTCGCCCGATCGGCTCGTCGCGGGTGTTGCGCGCCAGGAGCTGCCCGATCACGTCCGGGTCCATCGCGGTACCGCCGCCCGCGACCCGGCGTACCGAGTCGAGGAAGTCGGCCACGTTCGAGACCCGGTCCTTGAGCAGATAGCCGACCGCGCCGCCGCCCCCGGTGAGGAGCTCGCGGGCGTAGAGCTGTTCGACGTACTGCGAGAGCACCAGGACGGGCAGCCCCGGTACCTGCCGGCGCGCCTCGATGGCTGCCTTCAACCCCTCGTCGGTGAAGGTCGGGGGCAGCCGGACGTCGACGACGGCCACGTCCGGCCGGTGCTCGACGAGCGCCGGGACCAGCCGGGGGCCGTTGTCGACTGCCTCCAGTACTTCGAAGTCGTGGGCTTCCAGCAGCCGGATCAGGCCATCCCGGAGGAGGGCGTGATCTTCAGCGATGACGACTCGCAAGGCAACTCCATGATCACGGTGGTCGGCCCGCCGGTCGGGCTGGCCACGGTCAACGTACCGTCGAAGGCGGCCAACCGCCGCTCGATCCCGTACAAACCGCCGCCGGGCCGTACCGTCGCGCCACCCACGCCGTCGTCGCCGACCAGGATGTGCAGCCGCTCGTACTCGTGGCTGAGCTGCACCCACGCGGTCGTCGCCGCCGCGTGTTTGAGCGCGTTGGCCAGTGCCTCGGCGACAGCGAAGTACGCCGCGGACTCCACCGGCGCCGGCGGCCGGCCGGGCAGGTCGATCGTCACGTCGACCTTGAACGGCATGCTCAGGGCAAGCGCCTTGACCGCGCCTTCGAGGCCTCGGTCGGCCAGCACCGGCGGGTGGATGCCACGGACCAGATCGCGCAGCTCGGAGAGCGCAGTACTGGCGGACTCGCGGGCCTCGGTGAGCAGGGCGGCCGCCTGGGCGGGGTCGCGGGCGACCATCTCCTCGGCCATACCAAGGTTCATGCTCAGCGCCGCGAGCCGGGCCTGCGCGCCGTCATGCAGATCGCGCTCGATCCGGCGCAGCTCGGCCGCCTGGGTGTCGACGGTCTCGGCGCGCGACTCGGCCAGCGCACGGACCCGGATCGCCAGTTGCGCGCTCTCGGTCGGGCCGAGCAGCGACTTGCCGAGGTAGGCGCTCGCCTTGAGCAGCCGCTCACCCGCGCCGAGCCAGATCATGAACGCGATCAGGCCGAAGGGGATCATCACGAAGCTGGTCGCCACGTTGACGCTGAACAGCCCGCCGAAGGGCTCGGTGAAGACGCCGTCGGGCGTCACCCAGACCAGGAACGGGTAGATCAGGTAGAAGATCGAGGCCAGGAACAGGACGGCCGACAGCAGGTTCAGGGTGAAGCCGACCACCGCGTTCACCAGCAGCCAGGCGATGTCGCGCCAGGTCGCCGGATCGCTCAGCGTCGTCCGCAGCCACATCAGCAAGCCCTTCATCGGGGGCTTCTTGTACGGCCTGGCGATCGGCTGGCCGAGGATGCCGCCGTAGATCACCCGGTGACAGTTCGCGAACCAGCGGGCGCACGGCACGAAGACCAGCAGCAGCGGGATGCCGACCCAGACCGCGATCAGCGGCACCGCCACCACGTTGAGAACGAAGAACGCGATCCCGATCTCGGCCAGGATCGCCAGCCCGAGCGCGACGAAGGGCTGAGCGAGCGCCGGGAACCGGATCGGCACCCTCGGCGCCTGCTGTGTGATCGTCATACCGACCATCATGACGGAGAGCCAGGCCGGGCTCAGTGGTGTTAGCTCCACCGTCGGGTGGGCGGTGGCACCCCGGCGTACTGAGGTAGTAGCACTCATGCTTTCGGATGGTTCGCGGCACAGGCTGGTTGCACTACGCTGGCCCGCGGCTGAACGCCTAGGCCTCCCCACCGCTCTGAGATGAGGACTCAATGGCTCAGCCCATTGCGCTTGCCCCTACCCGCGAACGAACAGCCACCAAGGGCAGCGACTTCGCGCCGTTGCTTCGCGAGGTGAAGGAAGCCGGGCTGCTCGACCGCCGGACCGCCTCCTACGTGATCGCGATCACCTTGAACGTGGCGCTGATGGCGGCGACGTGGGCCGGAGTCATCCTGCTCGGCAACTCCTGGCTGCAGTTGCTGCTCGCGATCCCGCTGGCGATCTTCACCACCCGCGCGGCCTTCTTCGGCCACGACGCCGGCCACCAGCAGGTCGGCAGCTCGCGCAAGCTGCACGACGTCCTCGGCATGCTGCACGGCAACTTCGTCTGCGGGATGTCGTACGGCTGGTGGAACGACAAGCACAACCGGCACCACGCCAACCCGAACCACACCGACAAGGACCCCGACGTCGGCGAGGGCGTGCTGGTCTGGACGCTGGAGCAGGCCGAGGGCCGTACCGGCCTGTACGGCTGGCTGACCCGGCACCAGGCCAAGATCTTCTTCCCGCTGCTCACCCTCGAAGGCCTCAACCTCAAGGTCTCCAGCGTGCTGTTCCTCTGGAGCCGCCGCGATCGTCGTGAGGCGCGCATCGAGCTCGGCCTGATGGCCGCTCATCTCACCCTGTACTTCGGTGCGCTCTTCCTCATCATGTCGCCCGGCAAGGCCGTCGCCTTCGCTGCCTTGCACCACGCGCTCTTCGGCCTGCACCTGGGCAGCGTCTTCGCCCCGAACCACAAGGGCATGGAGATGCCCGACGCCGACACCAACTGGGGCCACCTGGAGAAGCAGGTGCTGACGTCGCGCAACGTGAAGGGTGGCCTCGTCACCGACTGGCTGATGGGCGGCCTCAACTACCAGATCGAGCACCACCTGTTCCCGAGCATGCCGCGCGCCAACCTCCGCTTCGCCCAGCCGCTGGTCGAGGCGTACTGCGCGAAAGTCGGCATGCCGTACCTGAACACGGGCGTCGTCGAGTCGTACCGGATGGGCCTCGGCCACATGCACGAGGTCGGCAGCGAACTGCGGGACCAGAACAAAGCAGTCTGAGCGGTTGCCGCGGCCGCCACAGCCGTCCCCGCTTGGGGTGTCGACGACCAGCGACCAGGGGCGGTACGGCCGCCGACTCTCGATCGCGACGACCGGCACATCGTGAACCGGCTCTCCTCGGAGCGGGCGCTGCGGCATCTCGAGGTGCTGTCCGAGGAGATCGGCCCGCGGATCGGCGGTACCGCCGGCGAGAAGCGCGCCGCCGACTACCTGGCCGGGCAGTTGCGCAGCTACGGCTACGAGACGCGATACGAACCGTTCCCGGTCGCGGACAAGTTCCTCGCCCAGATCGGTGATCCGCGCAACCTTCTGCCCGACGACCTGTGCTGGCAAGCCGGCGCGGCTCCCGGCGGCAAGCTGGATGTCACCGTGACGGGTCCGGCCCGCGATGTGGGGCCGGCGACTGCGCCTGTCTGGCCGGCCGATGTCGCCGGCGCAGTGGTGCTTGCCGATGACAACGCAGCGGCGCGAGCGGGATTCGTCGCGGAGGCGGCCACTCGCGGGGCGGTCGCCGTCGTACTGCTACCGGCCGACCAGGTGTTTCCCCGCCGTGCGTCGGCCTTCTCGCCTGCCGGGCTGACTGGTGCTTCGTTGCCGGTCGTCGGAGTTGCCCAGGTGCAGAAGCGGTTGCTGCGCGAGGCGTTGGCCGTGGTCGCTTCGTTGCCATTGACAATCAGTACCGCGGCGCATCGCGGGCTGATCTCGAACAACGTGATCGGCGAGCGGGCCGGCAACGGCGCCGGCTCGCCGATCGTGATGGTGAGCGGGCACTACGACTCGGTGATCGGCGCGCCCGGGGCCAACGACGACGGGTCGGGGACCGCGCTGACGCTGGAGATCGCGCGGGTGCTGAGCAAGTACCCGACCGAGGCGACGCTGCGGTTCGCGTTCTGGGGTTCGGAGGAGCAGGGCATCCTCGGATCGCGCCATCACGTGAAGCAGTTGACGCAGGATCAGCGGGATCGGTACCGGGCCGTCTTCCAGAACGACATGGTGGCGACCAGTTGGGACCCCGCGATCGTCTACTGGCTGCTCTCCTTCGACGGCCTCGCGAACGCGGCGACGACCGCGGTACGAGCGTCAGGCCAGCGCCTCGGCTACGACCCGCAACTGGTAGGCCCGGTACTCCGAGGCTCCAGCGACCACCAGTCGTTCCAGGAGGTGGGAATCGCCGCCGCCAACTTCTCCTGGCGGGGCGAACTGACCCCGGCATCCCTCGAACCGCCCTACCACTCGCCCGAGGACACCATCGCCAAGAACGTCTCCCTGGAACGCCTCCAGGTGTCGATGGAACTCATCGGCACGGCCGCCTACGCCTTGGCCCGCCGGCCCTAGAGGTCGACTACTACTTTGCCGGTTGCTTGACCCTGCTCGACGAGGGTGTGGGCTTCGGCGATCGTGTCCAGCGTGAAGTCGCCGTCGTGCAAGCGCGGGCGCAGGAGCCCGCGCTCTGCCAGGACGGCGGCTTCGCGGAGGATCTCTCCGTGGTGCGCGCGGTCTTCGCCGGTGAGCAGCGGGTGGAGGGTGAAGACGCCTGAATAGGTGCCGGACCGGAATGAAAGCGGTGCGAGCGAATGGGTGCCCCACCCGAGCGCGCTCACCACGTGCCCGTCGTACCGCTTGGCGGCCTTGAAGCTGTTGTCGAGCACTTCACCGCCAACGGTGTCGAAGACGATGTCGAACCCAGCGCCAGCGGTGTACTTGCCCACGTACTCCTCGATGCTGCTCGTCGTGTAGTCGATCGCGGTCGCGCCGAGCTCTTCGATGACCCGCAAACTGGCAGGCGAGCCGGTCGCGAACACCTCGGCCCCAACAGCCTTGGCCAACTGAATCGCCACCTGCCCGACGCCACCCGCGCCACCGTGGATCAGCACTCTCTGCCCCTCGCGAATCTTCGCCTGATCCACGAGCGCCTCCCACGCCGTGATGAAGACAAGCGGCAACGCAGCCGCCTCCCGAAAACTGAGCCCGGCCGGCTTCCGCGCCAGCAGCCGCGCATCCACCGCAACAAACTCAGCTAGCGTCCCCTGCCGCTCACCCACCCCACCAACCAACCCAAACACCTCATCCCCAACAGCAAATCCACCCCAAGCGCCGCCCACCCCATCCGGGCCGGCCACGCCGCGCGGGGTGGCCAGTTCTGGGCCGATGGCTTCGACTACTCCCGCGGCGTCCAGGCCGAGGATGGCTGGGAGGTGGGTTTGGGCGTGGGCTGCTTTGCCGGTCCGGATCTTGGTGTCGAGCGGGTTCACTCCGCTGGCGATGATCCGGACCAGCACCTCGCCCGGGCCCGGTGTGGGCTTGGCGACATCTCGTAGTATCAGGGGAGTGCCGAACTGCTCCAGCACCAGTGCGCGCATAGCTGTACTCCAAACGGACAGGTCTGTCTGATTATTTGCAGGCGGCGTCGACGAGGACGCGGGCGGCTGCCTTCGCCGCGGTCGGCAGTGCCGGGTCTTGCTCAAGCCGCTCGGCGGCCAGGGCGCCGTCGATCAGCAGGGTGATCCTGGTGGCGAGCGCGACCGGATCGTCAGCCCCGGCAGCCTCGGCCAGGAAGCGGACCCATTCCCGCACCGCCTTCTTGTGCTGCAGCGTCGCGGCATGCGCGCGGCTGCCCGGCTCGCTCTCCGCGGCGGCGTTGATGAACGGGCAGCCGTACAGCTGATGCCGTCGGTAGGCGTCGTCCACAGCGTCGAACAGACCGACCAGCTGCTCCTTGGGATCGGTGCCGGCCGCGATCGCCGCCTGCCGCAGGTAGCCGCGCCAGCGCTCGTCGGCCTTCACCAGATAGGCCTCGACCAACTCGTCCTTCGACGGGAAGTGCGCATAGAGCGTCGACTTCGCGACGCCCGACTCGGCGATGATCCGATCGATCCCCACGCCCCGCAGGCCATGGACCCGGAATAGCCCGTCGGCCGTCGTCAGGATCCGCTCCCGGGCCGGTGGCCGCTTCTCTGTCGCCGTAGTGCTCATACTTGAAACATACAGACAGGTCTGTCCGATTTCAAATCCGTTGACCGCCTCGAGCCACTGTGCTGACGGCTGGCGTCGGCCGATAGGCTTGGCGTTGTCATGGTGTCCCGCAAAAAGAAGCCCTCGAAGCACACGCGACCGGTCAGTGACCGGCCGCTGATGGGTGGGCACCAGACGCGGGAATCGCGCTCCGACGGCGACTGGATGGTCCGGCACGTGAGCGGCTCGGCAGCGGGCAAGTCCTATCGCTGCCCCGGCTGCGACCAGATGATCCTGCCGGCGACGCCACACGTGGTCGTCTGGCCGGAGACCCCCAGCCTGCTGTCCGCGATCGGCGGCGGCCAGTCCCTGGACGAGCGCCGCCACTGGCACAAGGCCTGCTGGCAACGCCATCGGTGAGAAAGGCTGTTGATGAAGCTTCCGGTTACGGCGTACGGCGAGAGCGGGTCGCCCGTGGTCGTCATGCACGGGCTGTTCGGGTCCGGGCGGAACTGGATGACGGCCGGACGGCGGCTGGCCTCGGCGCATCGGGTCTATGCCTTCGATCTGCGCAACCACGGCAGCTCGCCGCATACCGGCACGATGAGCTATCCCGAGATGGCGCAGGACGTGTTCGAGACGATCACCGACCTCGGCGTCGGCCCGGTCGGACTGGTCGGTCACTCGATGGGCGGCAAGACCGCGATGCTGACCGCACTCCGGCATCCCGAGGTGGTCGAGCGCCTCGTCGTGGTCGATGCGGCTCCGGTGACGTACCCGCCGGCCTTCGTCGAGTACGCCCGGGCGATGCGCAATGCCGACTTGTCCCACGTCCAGCGCCGCGCTGACGTCGATGCCCAGCTCGTCGACGCCGTCGACTCGGCCGGCACCCGGGCGTTCCTGCTGCAGAACCTGATCCTCGACGACCAGGGCGCCCGCTGGAAACCGAACCTGCCCGTCATCGAGGCCGCACTCCCCGCCATCTCCGGCTGGCCAGACGACGAAGAGGGCTCGTACGACGGCCCGACGTTGTTCGTCTACGGCGGCAAGTCCGACTACGTCCAGCCGGACCACCGCGACATCGTCACGCGGTACTTCCCGCACGTTCAGTACGCCGAGATCGCCGAGGCGGGGCACTGGGTGCATGCCGAACGCCTCGACGATTTCCTCGCTGCGGTGACGCCGTTCCTCGCCTGACCCTGACCGTCAGTGGATCATCGGCGGTGGTGCCGCGCCCTCCTCGACCAGGTCTGGCGCCTGGCGTTTGCGCGGGAGCATCAGGGCCGGGATCAGGGTGATGGTGACCAGCACCCAGGCGACCCAGTAGCTGTGCGCGAAGGCTGACGCGGCGTCGACCAGACCGCGGGCGATCGCGGCGGGGTCGACGTGGAGTGCGCCGAGAATCTCCGGGCGGGTGTTGGACAGGATCGCCGCCTGGGTCTCACGCAGTCCGTCGCCCAGGCCGGGTGCGCCCTGCGTACCGGGAATGATCGGCGAGTTGTTGAGCTGATTGGTGAGCACGACCGACATCGTCGCCACGCCCACGGACGAGGCGATCTGCTGGCTGATGTTGAGCAAGGTCGAGCCACGCGCGACCTGGGCCCCGGACAGGGTCCGCAGTGCGGTGGTGAACAGCGGCATCATCGTGCCGCCCATCCCGAAGCCCATCACGATCAGCATCGCGATGATCAGCCCGTACGACGTCGTGGCGGTGATCTGGGTCAGGCCGAACATGCCCACGACGATCAGCGCCAGCCCGACCGGCACGATCCGGCCGACCGGGATCTTGTCGACCAGCCGGCCGGCGATCGGCATCGTCACCATCGCCCCGAGCCCCTGCGGCGCGACCAGCAGGCCCGCCTGCAGCGTGGACTCGCCGCGGATCTGCTGGAAGTACGTCGGTACGAGCAGCAGCCCACCGAAGAACGCGGCGGCGAACAGGAACATCGTGATGATCGAGATGGTCAGGTTGCGGTCGCGGAACAGCCTCAGGTCGAGTAGTGGATGCTCCGGCCGGAACGAGTGCCAGACGAAGGCGAGCATCAGCGCGACGCCGATCAGCATCGACACCCAGACCCGCGGGGCGCCGAAGTCACCGCCCTCGGCGGGCAGCGACGAGATACCGAACAGGAACAGCGCGAGCCCGGGGGACATCAGCACCACTCCGAGGATGTCCAGGGACTCGGACTTGTGCGCCACGTCCGGAGCCAGCGCGCGCCAGGCGTAGATCAGCGCGATCACGCCGAGCGGCACGTTGATCAGGAAGATCCAGTGCCAGCTGGCCACCTGGATCAGCCAGCCGCCGATGATCGGTCCCAGGATCGGGCCGAGCAGCATCGGCACACCGAGGATGGCCATCAGCCGGCCCATCCGGTGCGGCCCCGCGGCCCTGGTCATGATCGTCATCCCGAGCGGCATCAGCATGCCGCCGCCCAGCCCCTGCAGGACCCGGAAGCCGATCAGCATGTCGATGCTCGTCGCGGTCGCGCAGAGCGCCGATCCGGCGGTGAAGAGGAAGATCGCGGCCATGTAGAGCCGCTTGGTGCCGAACCGGTCGGCCGCCCAGCCGGTCAGCGGGATCACGGTCGCGAGCGCGAGCGTGTACGCCGTGACGGTCCACGCGACGGTGGAGTAGGAGACCGGACTGTCGGGCGAGCCGAACTCGTCCTGGAACGTCGGCAGCGCGACGTTGACCACGGTGATGTCGAGAATCGACATGATGGCCCCGAGCACCACGACGCCGGCGATCTTCAAGACGGCGGCGTCGATGTTGTCCGGGTACTCGGGCTGAACAGCGGATTGACTCACGTTTCCCCCCTCGGCAGGAATCACGTCGGAGCCGACATTACGCGCCGGTCCGGGCCAGGCACGAGCATATTTCCTGACTGAACCTCGGATTTGAAACTCTTCAGCCGACCTGCGCGGTGCTTTCGCTCAAAGTCTTCATTCGTTAGTTCAACGATAAAATTAAGGCTCATGAGCCAGGACATCAGAGACTTCGTACCGCCGTACTGCGAACTGCTGGGACTCGGGGAGCCGACGCATCAGGAGCCGGCCTTCGGGCTGCTCCGCAACGACCTTTTCGCGGCGCTGGTGGATCAGGGCTTCCGATCCGTCGCGCTGGAGACCGATCGGGTCTCCGCGCTGCTGGTGGACGACTACGTCCAGGGTGGCGCGGGGGACCTCGACACCGTGATGAGTCAGGGCTTCTCACATCGGTTCGGGGAGCTGGTGGCCAATCGGCGGCTGGTCGGCTGGATGCGGGAGTACAACGCAGGTCGCCCGGCCGACGAGCGCGTGTCTTTCCATGGCTTCGATGCCTCTACCGAGAACACCAGCGCTGCCAGCCCGCGGATCTATCTCGAACATGCCCGCGACTACTTGGGTCTCGAACTCGAGCTGGATCGTCTGCTCGGTGACGACGAGCAATGGAGCCGCGACGAAGCGATCCTCGATCCTGCCCAGTCGCTCGGGGACACCCCTTCGGCCTTGCAGTTGCGCGTCATCGCTGACGATCTGCTCACCACGCTCTACGCCCGCGCGCCAGAACGCATCGCGGCGACCTCGCGAGCTGACTGGTATCGCGCCCGTACCCATCTCACTACAGGTCTCGGCCTGCTGAGGTATCACAAGCAGGCCACTGTACCGGGCCCGCAGGAGGTACGGATCGGCCGGTTGATGGCTGCCCGCGACTCGCTCATGGCCCAGAACCTCCTGGACATCCGCGGCATCGAGGCTGAGCGCGGCCCGACGCTGGTCTTCGCCCACAATGCCCACGTGCAGCGCATGACGGAGCCGAATCGCGAGTGGTACTCCGCCGGCTCGATCGTGGCCGAGTTGCTGGGCGAGCGGTACGCCGTCATCGCCGGCAGCCTGGGGAGCAGCGAGACTCTTGGACTGGCAGAGCCGGCCCCCGATACCTACGAGGGCGCCCTGCAGCGCGGGGTCACCACCTGGGGCCTGATCCCCGCCAGTGCAATTCAGCCTGCCTTGACGCGTACTGACATCGACCCTCGGCGGGGTTACTTCCCGCTCGACCAGGGGTTGCTCGACCAGGTCGACGCAGTCCTGCATATCCAGGCGGGCTCAAGCGCCCTTGAGTAAGGTGCCGCCATGAGTTTCCGGCTGGCGGCGTACGCGGTGTGTATCGACGATGGGCGGGTACTCCTCGCCCGCTACGTATCGCCGGCGGGGGAGGGGACGTGGTGGACGCTGCCGGGCGGCCGGGTCGAGCATGCCGAGGATCCGTACGACGCGGTGACCCGCGAGGTCGAGGAGGAGACCGGCTGCTCATCCGTTGTCGAGCGCCTGCTCGGTGTCGACTCGCGACTGATCTCCGCCGCCGAGAGCACCAACGGGGTGCTCCATCAGAACGTCGGCGTCTTCTATGCGGTCCGCATCACCGGCGGCGAGTTCCGGCCGGAGCCGAACGGGGAGACGGCCGAGTCGGTATGGACGCCGCTGCCGGACGTTGCCGGCCTGAGCCGATCGGTGGTGATCGACGTCGGCGTCGGCCTGGCGGTGGCGGCGCCTGGTACCGGGCATCTTCCGTCCATCGCCGTGGGTGGGTTGGTCCGGCACTGAGCGGTCGCACCCATCTGGCCGGCGATCGGCTCCGAATCGCTGTGGTCCCGTCGATGAGGGCGGGAGTGTACGTGCGTGGGATCACGTAGTACAGGGTGAAAGGCAGTGGGTGATGTTACCCCGTGGAAAGTAAGGTGCTACTTACCAGAGGTCAGACCGGCTGAAGGTGATCTGAGGCCTGGGGGTGGGTGAGATCGTCATGAGGGGTTGCGAAAACAGCAAGACGCGGCAGGTGCGGACGAGCAAGGTGGCCCGGCCATGAGTGCCGCGAGTACACCGCCGTGGCGCAGGCGCCCGCGGAAGCCGTTCTCCGTGGAGGCGCGGCTGGCCGAGCACGTCGACCGGCTGGCCGAGGAGCACCCGCCGATCCCGGTGGACAGCGCCGACTACACGATGGGCCGGCCGGAGTTGCTGGCCGAGCGATTCGGTCCCGTGCTCACGTACATGTCGAGAGTGGAGCTGGAGGTCGAGCGGAACGTGCTCGAGCTCAACCTGCTGCTGCCCGACCCGCCACCGGTGGACAAGCACTTCTACGCCGACGTGTGGCTGCCGCAGGAGACCCACCACGGCTACCTGCTGGACCGATTGCAGCAGTTGGCCGGTCTGCCGCAATCCGAGCCCGACCTCACCTCGCTGGCCTTCAGCTACAAGGTTCTCGGCGCGCTCGGCCGCTGGAGCGCCGTCCAGGACGTGAGCCGGATGCTGTACTACCTGACCGGCGTCGCGACCGAACAGTCGGCCATCCTCGCGTACAACAAGCTCTACCAAGGCCTGCTGGACCTCGGCGAGAAGGCCGTCGCGATGACGGTCGTCGCCCCGATCCGCCGCCAGGAGCCCGGCCACTTCGCCTACTACAAGATCGCCGCCCAGGGCCTGTGGTCCGAGATGGCCGAGTGGCAGAAGTGGATCGTCCGCACACTGCGCCGCTACACCTTCGAACCGGTCGGCGCCTACACCAAGAAGCAGTGGGCCCAGTTCGGCGACGTCATGCACCACCTGGGCATCACCGTCTCCGCCACCGACGACGAACTGACCCGCTACGCCCAGCAGATAGGCCGCTTCGAACTGGAAATGCTCTGGGCCCACCGCAACGGCCTCAAGGTCCCCACCTACGTCCTCGACTCCCTCCACAGAGCCGCCCACCTAGCCACCAAACACCGCCCCGCCGCCGCCTGACCCAGGTCTTTCCCCACGCGCCCCGCTGCAGTTCGTTGCATCCGGCAACCAGTCTGCTGTCGAGCTAGCGGGCGACGTAGGAGCCCGCGTTTGGGGTGGGTGGGAGCTCAGCGCCGTGTGAGCGACGGAGGAGCGAGCGTGGCGCCGGCGTGGGGGAGTACCCGACGCCGGCGCGCGTGTGCTCGGGTTAGGACTCGTCGGCTTTGCGGACCCAGACTTCCCGGACTATGAGGAGGATGGCGGCTGCGGTGGGGATTGCCATCAGGGCGCCGACGACGCCCAGGAGCGCGCCGCCGAAGAGGGCTGCGATGACGGTGACGGCGCCGGGGATGTTGACTGCTCGGCGCATGATGCGGGGTGCGATGAAGTAGTTCTCGATCTGCTGGTAGATGATGCCGTACCCGAGGCAGGCGATGCCGACGAAGAGGCTGTCGGTGAAGCCGATCAGGGCTACCAGGACGACGCCAATCAGGCCGCCGACCATCGGGATGAACGCCGTGAACATCACGCAGATCGCCAGCGCCACGGCGTACTGACCGAGGCCGACGATCTCCAGGAAGATGAACATGAAGCAGCCGGCGCAGAGCGCGACCAGGAACTGGCCGCTGACGTAGCCGCCGACCCGGCCGAGCACCTCGTCGCCCAGGATCGAGAACCGGCTCCGGCGGCTGGCCGGGACGAGGCTGTACGCCGCGCGCTTCACGGTCGGCAGCGACGCGAGGAAGTACAAGGTCAGGATCAGGATCGTGAACGCGGAGAACAACGCGTTCGCGACCACCTTGCCGACGCCCAGCACGCCGCCGAACGCCTTCTGCGCCAGCGCCGGGTCCTGGATGTAGTCGGTGGCCTTCTGGATGAAGTGGTACTTGTCGTTGAGACTGTTCAGCGTCTTGGACTTGGTCAGCAGGTCGAGCCAGCTGGGCGCGTTCTTGATCAGCCCGTCGATCTGGTCGGTCACCACCGGAACGATCGCGAAGCCGACACCGGTGACCGCGAGGATCATCAGCAAGAAGACGACGCCGACGGCGAGACCGCGCTTGAGTCCGCGGCGCATGAACCACTCGACCAGCGGGTTCAGGCCGACCGCGATGAACATCGAGACGACGAGCAGGATCAGCACCGACTTGGCCTGGCCGAGCGCATGCCACAGCCCGTACGCGACCAGACCGCCGAGGACCGCGAAGAAGCCGAACACGAACGGGTTCGACCGGCGCAGCGGCGGGCCGGGCCTGCCCATGCCCTCGGACGGGTGCCGCTCGTCGATCAGCAGTTCACCCACCAGGCTCTGCTCGTCCTCACTGGCCGCCTTCGCCTCGGCGGCTGCCAGTTCGGAATGCGTGGCGGCGACCACTGACTCTTTGGCAGCGGCCTCGGAGTGCTCAGCGGCATCCTCCGAGTGCTCCGCGGCCGTCTCCGAGTGCTCCGCCGACTGTTCCGCGTCGTCAGCCGCCGCTTCGGCCTCGGCCGCGGCGGCCTTCGCCTCGCGAGTGGCCTGCTCGATCTCCGTTACCCGGGTCTGATTCTCCGTGTTGCCGTCGGCATCCTGGTTGCCGGCAGGCGTCACTTCTCATCCTTCGTGGCTTTGCCGTCCCCGGTCGCCTTCGCCTCGTCGAGGTCCGCGCCGGCGTCGTCCGAGTCGGAGCCGGCGTCCTTGGCATCACCCTTGGCGTCGCCCTTGGAATCGGCCTTTGCGTCGGCCTTGGCATCGGATGTCAGATCGGACAGCCGGAACTCGTCGATCCGGGTCTCGTCGCGCGGCGGCTTCTCGCTGGACCGGAGCTCGTCGATGCTGCTCGCGTCCACCCGCAGGGTGGTGTCGATCCGCGTCTCGTCGACGCGCGCTCCACCGGCGTCGGACCCAACGAACGGGCTGCCACCCGCGAACGGGTTCCCGCCACGCCCGAGCTCAGCCTCTTCGGGCTCGACCGCGGCAGGTGAGGAGTAGGTGGCCGTCGGCTCTTCGGGACCGCCGACGTACGTCGCGGGCGTCTCGTCGTACGCAGGCGTGCCGAAGGGACTGCCACTCGCAGTACCGGCGGCCGGCGCGGCGAACGAGCTCGACGAACTGCTGGGCGCCGAGAACGGGCTCTCGGCGGGCACAGGCGGTGCGGGCGCAGGCGGTGCAGGGGAGGCGGGCGGAGCCGCGAACGGGTTGCTGTACGGCGTCGCCGTCTCCGAGTCCAACTCCGCTGCCTGCCGCGCGATGTTGCTGGCGATGTCGTTCAGCCCGGCGATCTGAGCCAGGATCCCGTCCCGCCGCTTGGCGAGCCGCTCGGTCTCGCGGGCGATGATCGTGCGCGACCGCTCAGCCTCGTCCGCGGCGCTGGCCAGCTCGGCCTCGGACCGGGTGCGGGCCGTGGTGAGCAGTTGCTCGGCCTCGCGACGGGCGCGGGACAGCGTGCGCTCGGCGGACTCCTCCGCCTCCGCGCGGATCTTGCGGGCCTGCTCGGTCGCCTCGGCGACCCGGCGCTCGGACGCCTCGGCGGCCTCGCGCATCTGGGTGGTCAGGTTCTCGGTGTCGGCGGCGATCTTGGAGTGCTTGTCGGCGAGCTCCTTGGCCTGCTGCTCGCGCTCGTCGGCGAGCCGCGCGCGCAGGGCGGCCGACTCGCGCTGGATCGCGGTGCGGATCTTCTCCGCCTCGTGCAGCGCGCCGTTCTTCATCGTGCTCGACTCGGACTCGGCGGTCAGTTGCAGCGTCTCCGCCTTGCGCCGGGCAGCCGCGAGCACCTCCGCGGCCTCGGTCTCGGCGGTCCGGCGGATCTCGGCGGCGTCGCCTTCGGCCGTCCGGCGCATGCTGTCGGACTCGTTCAGCGCGACCGTGCGGATGTCCTGGGCCTCGCGCTCACCGGTGGCCCGGGTCGCGGCTGCCTCCTTGGCGGCGGTGGCGCGCAGCTCATCGGCCTCGCGCCGGGCCTCTTCGAGCGCCTCGGACGCCTGGTCCTGGGCGAGCCGCAGGATCTGCGCGGCCCGGTCACCGAGTCCGGCGTACGACGGGTTGGCGCTGGCCTCGAGTTGCCGCTTGGCCTCGTCGAGCTGGCGCTGCAGGGGAGCGGAGTTCGCCTGCGACTCCTCCAGCCGGGAGCGGGCGTCGGCGAGCTGCATCTCCAGCGCGCGGACATAGTCGTCCACCGCCTGTTTGTCGTAGCCGCGCCGCCCCACGGGGAAGCCACCCGCGGCAGTCGCAGTACGATCGAAAAACGGCAGGCTCGACTCGTCAGCCATCCCAAAGAGTCCCTTCTGGCGGCTCGGATGATTCCCCTGTCAGCAGAGCCTGTCAGAACGTTGCCCCCCAGCGCCAACCGGGTGGACTGGCGCTGTGGACAACCGTCGGTCAGCGGTTGCGGAAGCGGTTGATGCTGGCGAGGTGTTGTTCGCGGAGTTCGGGGTTTTTGACGCCGAGGCCTTCGGACGGGGCGAGGGTGAGGACGCCGACTTTGCCCTGGTGGAGGTTCTGGTGGACGTCGTACGCCGCCTGGCCGGTCTCCTCGAGTGAGTAGGCGCGACTCAGGGTCGGGTGGATCATCCCCTTGGCGATCAGCCGGTTCGCCTCCCAGGCCTCGCGGTAGTTGGCGAAGTGGGAGCCGATGATGCTCTTCAGGTTCATCCACAGGTACCGGTTGTCGTACTCGTGCATGAAACCCGACGTCGAGGCGCAGGTGACGATCTTGCCGCCCTTGCGCGCGACGAAGACCGACGCGCCGAAGGTCTCCCGCCCCGGATGCTCGAAGACGATGTCCGGATCGTCCCCACCGGTCAGCTCGCGAATCCGCGCACCCAGCCGCTTCCATTCCTTCTGGTCCTGGGTGTGCTCGTCGGCCCAGAACCTGTACCCCTCGGCCGACCGGTCGATGATCAGCTCCGCGCCCATCGCCCGGCAGATCTCCGCTTTCTCCGGCGAGGACACGACACAGACCGGGATCGCCCCGCCGTTCAGCGCGAACTGCGTCGCATACGACCCCAGCCCGCCGGACGCGCCCCAGACCAGGACGACATCGCCCTGCTTCATGTTCGCGCCGTTCGACGACACCAGCTGCCGGTACGCCGTACTGTTCACCAGCCCCGGCGACGCGGCCTCTTCCCAGGTCAGGTGAGCAGCCTTCGGCATCAACTGGTTCGACTTCACCAGCGCCAGCTCCGCCAGTCCGCCGAAGTTGGTCTCGAACCCCCAGATCCGCTGCTCCGAGTCGAGCATCGTGTCGTTGTGCCCGTCCGGCGACTCCAGCTCGACCGACAGGCAGTGCGCGACGACCTCGTCGCCCGGCTTCCACGCGTTCACGCCCGGCCCGGTCCGCAGTACGACGCCGGCCAGGTCCGAGCCGACCACGTGGTACGGCAGATCGTGCCGCGCGGTCAGCGGCGACAGCTTCCCGTACCGCTTGAGGAAGCTGAAGGTGGAGACCGGCTCGAAGATCGACGTCCAGACCGTGTTGTAGTTGATCGCGCTCGCCATCACCGCGATCAGCGCCTCGCCCGGCCCGAGCTCCGGCGTCGGCACGTCGTCCAGGTGCAGGCTCTTGCGCGGATCCTTCTCCTTGGCCGGCAGTCCCTCGAACATCCCGGCCTCGTCGGCGTGCACGGTGATGCCGCGATAGTGCTCCGGTACTTCGAGCCGCCCGAACTCCTCCGCCGGGGTGTCGCCGGCCAGGATGGCGTCGAGGATGTCCTTCACGTCGTACCTCCATGTCGGTGGAGCCGTGAGAGCGGAATCTACCGACGAGTATGCCCCGGTTAGAAGGGTTCTGTGAGGCATCTCGCAGTCGTTGAGACGACCGTCACTTTTCCAGTCCACTGCGTTTGGTGGTCTTACGACGGTGAGTGCTTTCGATGTCAACCGAGACGGCTGTGCAGGCGGACCTGCGTGCCCGCCGCGCCGGACCTGATCTGGACCAGGTCACAGAGCTGATTGGCCAGCCAGACGCCACGTCCGCCGCGGCCGTCGTTTCGGGGCAGGACCCGCCCGACCAGCAGGTCGTCGATCCGCCCGCCGTCGGCGATGTCGAGCACCAGCGAGCCGTCCTGCGTCCACAGCGACAGCGTCCCGCGGCCGCCCCCGAATCGCACGCTGTTCGTGCAGATCTCGTGCGACGCGAGCGCCAGGTCGTCCACCTGATCCGCCTGCAGCCCGTACGAACGGGCCCGGTCGGCCACCCATCGCCGTACGCCGGTGAGCTCGGCCAGCCCGAATTCCCGCCGCTCGGCCGTCTCCGGTACTCCGGCCAGCGGCGCCCCGAAGAGCCTGAGCGCGACGTCGTCCCAGTCCCGAGCGGGCTCGCAGGCAGGTGCCGGGTGGTTCCCAGCCGGATCGAGCCCCAGCGTCACGGAGTACGGGCAGCGCAGCCGGAACGGACCGGAGTACTGGAAGGCCACGTTGAGCAAGGCCTCGTGGAGCTTGGCCTCCGCGTACTCCGCCGCGCTCCGCCCCGGGTACGCCGGTTCGCCGAGCGCGCGGATCGGGCGGCCGTCATGCTCGCGCAGGATGTCGGCCCAGAGCGGGATGATCCGTGCCGGGTTGCGGCCGGCGACGGTGATGTCGATGAAGGTGACCTCGTCGGCGAGGTCGCCGAGTTCCTTGCGCAGCAAGGCGATTCGCGCCTCGGGGAGCGCGGCGAGCACCGCGTCGCCCGCGATCAGGCCGTCGCGGAGGAACGGAGCTGCGCGGCGCACGAACTCGTCGTCGTCGGCGTAGACGAAGGCATCATGCTGGAACCCGGCTGGACTGCCGCTTGGTGCGTCAGGGTCTGAGGCGCTGTCGATCAGCACACCAACAGACTAGTACCGAAACGCTCGTCCGGCCGGGTGAGGAGTCCTTCGTCACCCGCAGGTCGCCGGGCGTCACTGGTGGCGGTCAGGAGGCCGGCTCGACCAGCTCGATCAGTACTCCGCCGGTGGAGCGCGGGTGCAGGAAGTTGACCCGCGATCCCGCAGTACCGCGGCGCGCTTCGTCGTACAGGAGGGTGGCGCCGCGTTCGCGCAGGGTGGCCGAGACGGCGTCGATGTCGCGGACCCGGTAGGCGAGCTGCTGGATGCCGGGGCCGCGCTGGGATAGGAAGCGGGCGATCGGGGAGTCCGGCGAGATCGGCGCGAGCAACTGGATCGAGGAGCCGCTGTCCCCGACCGAGAGCATCGCCTCGCGGACGCCCTGGTCCTCGTTGACCTCCTCGTGCGCGACCGTCATGCCGAACGTCTCGGCGTAGAACCGGACCGCCTGGTCGAAGTCCGCCACGGCGATCCCGACGTGGTCGATCGCCTCGAAGAGGGTCTGCGTTCCGGTGCTGTCCATGGCCCCAGATTGGCTTGTCGGCGGGTTGTTTCCAACTGAGTGTGACCCGATCGACAAGCACGTACCAGTGCGCACGCAGGTATCGTGGAATGCATGTCTGACACCACTCGCAGCCCGCAGAACACAACTGTCATAGTCGCCGGTGCGCGGACCCCGATCGGACGGCTGCTGGGTGGCCTCAAGGGCTTCACCGGCGCCGAGCTCGGTGGCTTCGCGATCAAGGGCGCGCTGGCCAAGGCCGGGGTCGCGCCGGAACAGGTCGAGTACGTGATCATGGGCCAGGTGCTGCAGGCCGGCGCCGGCCAGATCGCCGCCCGTCAGGCCGCGGTCAAGGGCGGCATCCCGATGACGGTGCCCGCGATCACGATCAACAAGGTCTGCCTGTCCGGCCTGAACGCGATCGCGATGGCCGACCAGCTGATCCGCGCGGGCGAGTACGACGTGGTGGTGGCCGGCGGGATGGAGTCGATGACCAACGCGCCGCACCTGCTGCCGAAGTCGCGTGAGGGCTTCAAGTACGGCGACGTGACCATGGTCGACTCGATGGCCTTCGATGGACTGTGGGACGCGTTCACCGATCAGGCGATGGGTGCGCTGACCGACCAGGCCAACGACTCCGGGCTGAAGCTGACGCGTGAGGAGCAGGACCAGTTCAGCGCGCGGTCGCATCAGTTGGCGGCGGAGAGCTGGAAGAACGGGGTATTCGTCGACGAGGTGGTGCCGGTCGAGGTGCCGCAGCGCAAGGGCGACCCGCTGGTTTTCGACACCGACGAAGGCGTGCGGGGCGACACCTCTGTCGAGACGCTGTCGCGGTTGCGGCCGGCGTTCGGCAAGGACGGCACGATCACGGCTGGTTCGGCGTCGCAGATCTCCGACGGTGGTTGTGCGGTCGTCGTGATGAGCAAGGCAAAGGCCGAGGAGCTCGGTCTGACCTGGCTCGCCGAGATCGGCGCGCACGGCTCGGTGGCCGGGCCGGACTCGTCGCTGCAGAGCCAGCCCGCCAACGCGATCGTCAAGGCCTGCTCGAAGGAAGGCATCGAGCCCGGCGCGCTCGACCTGATCGAGATCAACGAGGCTTTCGCGGCCGTCGGCATCGCCAGCGCCCGCGAGCTGAACGTCGACCTCGACAAGGTGAACGTGAACGGCGGCGCGATCGCCCTCGGCCACCCGATCGGCATGTCCGGCGCCCGCCTCGTCCTCCACCTCGCGCTGGAGCTCCAGCGCCGCGGCGGCGGTACCGGCGCTGCAGCCCTTTGCGGCGGCGGCGGCCAAGGCGACGCCCTCATCATCCGCGTCCCCGTAACGAACTGACCCACCCCACCCCCACCCCACCCCCACCCCACCCACGCCGCCGTCACTCGTACTTTGGGCACCCACCAGTCGCCCGACAGCGGTCCGAGCGCCTACCGCGTGCTCAAAGTGTGAGCTTGGCTTTCGCAGGCTCGGCTTTGAGCACCGGGCAGTCGTCTTGATGGCGTGGCGGCGACTGGCCGGTGCTCAAGGTCGGCTCAGTGGCCGGCTGCCGGTAGCGTGCTGACCAGGATCATCCCCGAGTCGTTAGAGAAGCCGATGCCCCGACGTACTGCCCCGGTTGGTGAGCTGGTCGAGCGTGCTCGGGGTGGGGACTCCAGGGCGGTGGCGCGGCTCATCTCGTTGGTGGAGGACGAGTCGCCGCTGCTGCGCGAGGTGATGGCGGCGCTTGCCCCGCATGCTGGGCAGGCGCACATCATCGGTATCACCGGGTCGCCCGGGGTCGGTAAGTCGACATCGACTTCGGCGCTGGTATCGGCGTACCGGGCGACTGGGAAGCGGGTCGGCGTACTGGCCGTTGATCCGTCCTCGCCGTTCTCGGGTGGTGCGCTGCTGGGCGACCGGGTGCGGATGCAGGACCATGCGACCGACTCCGGTGTCTTCATCCGCTCGATGGCGTCTCGTGGGCATTTGGGCGGGCTTGCGTGGACGACTCCGCAGGCGCTGCGCGTGCTCGATGCCGCGGGCTTCGATGTCGTGCTGGTGGAGACGGTCGGCGTCGGCCAGTCGGAGGTCGAGATCGCCGGTATGGCCGACACGACGATCATCTTGCTGGCGCCGGGGATGGGGGACGGCATCCAGGCGGCCAAGGCGGGCATCCTCGAGGTCGGCGACATCTATGTGGTCAACAAGGCCGACCGCGACGGCGTCCAGAACGTCACCCGCGACCTGCGGGCGATGCTCGCCCTGGCCGAGCGGGCTCCCGATGCCTGGACCCCGCCGATCCTCAAAACAGTTGCCTCACGCAACGAAGGCGTCGACGAGGTGGTGACCGCGATCGAGGAGCGGCTGACCTGGATGCGCGCCAACGGCGTCCTCACCGAGCGCCGCCGCACCCGCGCCCGCGACGAGATCGAGGCGATCGCGATGACGTCGCTCCGCTCCCGCTTCGCCCACCTCCACGGCGACGCCCGCCTCGACGTACTGGCCGCCAAGGTCGCCGACGGCAGTACGGACCCGTACTCCGCCGCCGACGAACTGCTCGACGCCCTCTAGCTGATTCCCCACGTGCTCTCCGACGCCTGCTCCTGCGTCGCATGCTCGTTCGAGCGCTCCCGCCCACCCGGTGTTTGCGCTCCTGCGTCGCGCGGTGCGACCACCTGGGTGGCTGGTCCGCTGGGTCGGGTGCGATGTGGTGGGGGTGGGCCCATCGGCTCCCGCGTCGCGGGCGCGCACAAGTGCTTCCGTCGGCCGGCTGGCTGCGGCCCCGCGTCGGGCGATGGGACCAGCTGGGTGGTCCGGAAAGTGGTCGATTCGCTGTGGGCTGAATTCGTTGCCAGTGACACACTTGGCGACTCTCTGTCACATCCGAAAACGGGCAAGTAACCGGTCGATCGGGGCCTATCGGCTACCTTCGTCCCACGGCGGCGCGCCGGTTGCTGCCATGGCCCTCGATCCGTTACAGAATGGATCTTGAAGCTGGTGAGCATTGTGCGGTGGGCTGTGTTCAGTCAGTGACAGTTGGTGACTATCCGTGATACAAACACAGTCGACCATGTTGGTTGCGAACGAGGAGTGGTGACATGCCGAAGAAGCTGCTGATCTGGCTGGTCATCGCCTTTGCGGCGTTCTATCTGTTCACTCAGCCGGAGAACGCCGCAGATGCTGTAGGAGGTGCGTTCTCGGCCGTCGGCGATGCGTTCGGGAGCATGATCACGTTCCTGTCCGCGCTGTTCAACTGATCCTTCAGCTCAGGTGTCCCGTATCGAGCATTCGTGCGGGACACTTAGCTGTGACGGGGCCGACAGCGGCGTGGACAGGGGAGTGAGTGGATGGCCGGAATAGGCCTCTTCAGGATCTTCGATCCCAAGGTGAGGCGCCATCTGATCTCGGACGAGGGCGAGGTCGTCATCGACGAGGTGCGGCACCACTGGGTGGTGTTCACCGTGCCGATGCTCGAGGTCGTGCTCGCGACCGCGCTGCTGGTGGTGATGCTGGTCTGGACGAGTGGCGCTCCGGTGCTGCTGGTGATCGTGCTCGTCTTGGTGGGGCACGCGTTCTGGCAGTTCCTCACCCAGCACCGAGATCGGTTCGTGGTCACCAACATGCGGGTGATGCGGATCCGCGGCGTCTTCTCGCAGACCGTCGCGACCACCCCGATCGCGCGAATCCTCGACATCACGCTGCAGAAACCGATCATCGGCCGGATGTTCGGCTACGGCCACTTCGTCTTCGAGTCGGCCGCGCAGGACCAGGGTTTCCGCGAGATCAAGTACGTCAGCCGGCCCGACGACCGTGACCTGACGATCCAGCGGGTCATCCAGCGCACCGGCCTGCGAGCCTCCGCCAGCGTCGATGTCGTCCAGGGCGACGACGACGATTCCGACGACGACGGTACCGGTCCGATCGGGATGAACTCCGCGGCCGAGGTCACCACGACGACCACCACGGCGCCGAGTCACCACACCACCTCCACCCGGGTCGCGGGCACCTCCAGCAAGTCGATCTTCAACTCCGAACGCGGCAACTGGACCGACGATCCGGACCACGACTGACAGCTGGTCAGGAATCGAGAAGCTTTGCCGATCGCGCGGATCTAGGTTTGTGGGGCAAGGAACAAACCACTAGATCTGGAGTGATGATGAGCGAGACGCAGGGAATCAAGACCGTGCTGCACCCGGTGGCGGACCTGGCGAAGGCCACCGAGCTGTACGCCGCGCTGCTGGGGATCCGGCCGCAGGTCGAGTCGCCGTACTACGTGGGCTTCGAGACCGCCGGCCAGCAGATCGGCTTGGTGCCGCGGGGTCCGCAGAGCCCCGACGGTCAGCTGGGTTACTGGCACGTGGACGACATCGAGGCGAAGCTGGCCGAGGTGACGGCCGCCGGCGCGACCGTGAAGGACTCGCCGCGCGATGTCGGCGGCGGCCGGCTGGTCGCCTCGTTCACCGATCTGGACGGCAACGTGCTCGGACTCGTCCAGGACAAGTAGTCCCTAAACTTCCTGGCCATGGATGATCAGGCCGGGATCGACGCGGGGATCCAGCAGTACTACTCGAGTGTCTTCGATGAGGATGCACGTCTGACCACCCGCTCTGCGCAGAGCGCGCTCGAGTTCGTCCGGGTTCAGGAACTCGTCGGTACCAGGATCGCGGCCGGATCCAGGGTGCTCGACATCGGCGGCGCGACCGGCATCCACGCCGGTCCGCTCGCCGCCGCGGGCCACCACGTCACGCTCGTCGACCCGGTCGAGGAGCAGGTCGCGAAGGCCCGACGGCACGGCACTTTCCACGCGGAGGTCGGGGACGCCCGGCAGCTGCGCTTCGCCGACAACAGCTTCGAGGTCGCGTTGCTGTTCGGCCCGCTGTACCACCTACGTGAAGCAGGCGACCGTCGCAAAGCGCTGAGTGAGGCGGCGCGCGTCGTTGTACCAGGCGGCTGGATCTTCGCGGCCGCGATCCCGCGCTTCATCCACCACGCGGCGGTCAGCCTCGGCAAGACTCCGCCAACGCCTTATCCACAAGCCTGGATCGACGTACTCGAGTCCGGCACCCCAGCACCCGGCGGCCGTTTCCCCGCCGGCCACTTCCACACCGCCGAAGAACTCGAAGCCGAACTCGACGCAGCCGGCCTCAAGCACATCGAGCTACACGCCATCGAAGGCCCCGCCGGCTTCGCGCTCGAACAACTCCCAGCCGACGATGCCCTACTCCAAGCAGCCCTCACCCTGGTACGCCGAACCGCCCACCTCCCAGGCATCCGCGACATGACCAACCACCTGATGGCCATCGGCCGCGTCTACTGAGTGGACTCCGCCACCCGCAAGCGGAACTCCTGTACCGCGGTGTCGTTGCCCGCTGATTGCTCCATGCTCAGGTCGTGGCGGCCCCACAGCCACAGGAAGATGTCGTCGGGGTTGCCGAAGACCTCCGCGTCGACCTCACCTTCAGCGTCGGCGGCAACCGAGGCGCTGGTCGCGTCGAGGCGGATCGTCCACGAGCGCCCGGCCGAGGTGATCCGGATCGTCGCGTCGACCGGATGCGATGTGTCGCCCTCTTCCCACCAAGGGCCGCCGAGCATCAGCGTCAGGATCTCGTCGATCCCGTCGAGCGCCAGCGCGCGATCGACCGGCGTGACCACGTCGTGCGCCAGCTCCGCGTCGACCCGGTGCACCACCGTCTCGAGCGCCATCCGCCGGTACCAGAAGCCGGACGTCTTGTCCGTCGGCGAGAACGTCCAGGTCGGCAGCTCGGTCCCGGCCTCGGTCAGCGCGACGACGATGGCCGCCCGCGTCTCGTCGAACAGCTCGAGGGCGTCGCGCTCGTCGAGACCGGCCGGCGGCCATGGGTCCGGGCGGGCCGCTGTCCGGAGAGCCTCGATCTTGTGCAGGTAAACGGCAGCGACATGCCGCAGGACGGTCTCGACCGTCCAGTCCGGGCAACTCGGGACGGCGGCCGGAAGGCCCAGCCGGCCGACCTCGGCGAGCCGGGCGGAGTCGGCCTGGAGGCAGGTGAGATAGAAGGCAGCGTGTTCGGGCGGCAAAGACATGAAGAGAACGATCTCATCAACCACCGACAGTTTCGTCCGACACTCGGGGCGGACCGGTTAACGTAACGCCATGGCGAGGAAGAAACCGTTGCCGTTCGACCCGATCGACGAGGCCTCGCGGCAGTGGGGACGCCGCTGGGGTGCCGTCGAGCAGATGCGTGCGGTCACGTCGCTGATGCGCGCTCAGCAGATCGTGATCGCCGAACTCGACGAGATCCTCAAGAAGCACGGCCTGACGTTCGCCCGGTTCGAGGCGCTGGTGCTGCTGACCTTCTCCCGCCGCGGCTCGCTGCCGCTGGGCAAGATGGGCGAACGCCTGCAGGTGCACCCGACCTCGGTCACCTCGATCGTCAGGCGCCTGGAGTCGGCCGGCCTGGTCACTCGCACGCCGCACCCCGACGACGGCCGCGCGATCCTGTGCGAGATCACCGCCGAGGGCCGCGACCTGGTCGAACGCGCCACCAAGGATCTCGTCGCCGCCGACTTCGCCCTCCGCGGCCTGACCGACGACCAGCTCAAGATGCTCTGGTCCGTACTGCTTCCGCTCCGCCAAAAAGCTGGGGACTTCGCCGAGTAGAAGCACCAACCTATGCAAGACCTATGCGCGGAGTGGCATTTAGTAGGACGTCCAAGTACTTTGGGAGGAGACCCGACTCCAGGAGGACCGTGATGGACGCCGAGCAGATTGCCGCCGGGCAGAGCCGATGGCAGCAGCGGTACGACGCGTCGCGACGCCGCGAGGCCGATTTCACCACGCTCTCGGGCACCGAGGTCGAGCCGGTCTACGGCCCGCCCCCGGGCTCCGACGACCCGCGGATGGAGCGGATCGGCTGGCCGGGCGAGTTCCCGTTCACCCGTGGCCTGCACGCCACCGGGTATCGCGGCCGCACCTGGACGATCCGCCAGTTCGCCGGTTTCGGCAACGCTGAGGACACCAACGCGCGGTACAAGATGATCCTCAACTCCGGCGGTGGCGGGCTGTCCGTCGCCTTCGACATGCCGACCCTGATGGGCCGCGACTCCGACGACCCCAAGTCGCTCGGCGAGGTCGGCCACTGTGGTGTCGCGATCGACAGTGCGGCCGACATGGACCGGCTGTTCAAGGACATCCCGTTGCAGGACGTCACCACCTCGATGACGATCTCCGGGCCCGCGGTGCCGGCCTTCGTGATGTACCTGGTCGCCGCCGAGCGGCAGGGCGCCGACATCACCAAGCTCAACGGCACCCTGCAGACCGACATCTTCAAGGAATACATCGCGCAGAAGGAGTGGCTCTTCCCGCCCGAGCCGCATCTGCGCCTGATCGGTGACCTGATGGAGTACTGCGCCGCCAACATCCCGGCGTACAAGCCGTTGAGCGTCTCCGGCTACCACATCCGCGAGGCCGGCTCGACCGCCGCGCAGGAGCTGGCCTACACACTGGCCGACGGGTTCGGCTACGTCGAGCTGGGCCTGAGCAGGGGCCTGGACATCGACAAGTTCGCCTCCGGCCTGTCGTTCTTCTTCGACTCCCACCTGGACTTCTTCGAGGAGATCGCCAAGTTCCGCGCCAGCCGCCGGATCTGGGCCCGCTGGATGCGCGACGTCTACGGCGCCAAGACCGACAAGGCGCAGTGGTTGCGATTCCACACCCAGACGGCCGGCGTCTCGCTGACCGCCCAGCAGCCGACGCTCAACGTCGTCCGGACCGCGGTCGAGGCGCTTGCCGCGGTCCTCGGCGGCACCAACTCGCTGCACACCAACGCGCTCGACGAGACGCTCGCGCTGCCGACCGACCAGTCGGCCGAGATCGCGCTGCGGACCCAGTCGGTGCTGATGGAGGAGATCGGCGTCACCAACGTCGCCGACCCGCTCGGCGGTTCCTGGTACGTCGAAGCGCTGACCGACCAGATCGAGGCCGAGGCGGAGGAGATCTTCCAGCGGATCAAGGAGATGAGCCCGGACGGCACGATGACCGGCGGCATCCTGCGCGGGATCGAGGACGGCTGGTTCATGGCCGAGATCGCCGACGCGGCCTTCGAGTACCAGCAGAAGCTGGAGAAGGGCGAGAAGAAGATCGTCGGCGTGAACACCCAGACCGACACGGTGGCCGGTCAGCTGGAGATCCTCCGGGTCAGCCACGAGGTCGAGGTGGAGCAGTGCCGGGTGCTCGCGGCGCGCAAGGCGCAACGCGACGAGGACCTGGTGCGTCGTACGCTAACGGCGCTGGTCGAGGCATCCAGAGGGACCGGCAGTCTGATCGAACCCATGCTGGAGGCGGCGCGTGCGGAGGCCACGATGGGGGAGATCTGTCACGTTCTTCGGATCGAATGGGGCGAGTACCGAGAGCCCGCCCGCTTCTGAGGAGACCACGGCAGACTCCGACGGCGCGGCAGGCCTTGGCGGCAACGGCGCCAAACCACCGCGCAGGCGGGGCGGTGGCGGTGGCGGCAAGCCGGAGGGCTCCTCGCCATCGGTGGACGATCGCGGCGTGGTCGTCATCGGCTCCGACCGGACCATGCTCCGGGTGGTCACCGAGCTGGTGAGCTCCGGCGAGCACGTGACCGCGATCGTCAACCCCGACTCGCGTCACTACGAGCGGATCGGCGAGCTCGGCGCCCAGGTGATGGGCGTCCGGGTGATCAGCGAGTCCGTACTACGCCGCGCCGGCATCGACACCGCGGACGACTCGGCGCTCAGTGCGCGGGCCTTGGTGCTCCTGGACGCCGATGACGTCCGAAATGTCCACACCGCGTTGACCGCGCGCGACATGGACGCGAAGCTGCGCATCGTCATCCAGATGGTCAACCCCCGACTCGGCGGCCAGCTGCACGAGCTGCTCGGCGACTGCGTCGTCATCTCCGGTCCTTCGCTCGCTGCCCCCGCCTTCGTGGCCGACGCGCTCGAGGACGACGAGCTGACCTGGGTCGAGCTGGGTGGCCGGCGCATGGTCGCCGGCCCCGCCGACCTGATCCGCGATCCGCACCTGACCCGACTGGCCGACACCACCTCCTCGGCCACCCCCGAACTGCTGCCGACCGGCAGTTCCGACCCCGACGGCGACATAGTCCTCGGTACCGGCGTCAGGCCGGTCTGGCGGACCAGAGACGTCCGCCGGGCAGGCTGGCTGATGGCAACCCGCGACATCCTCGACCGAAGAGTCCGGACCATCGCCGCCGTGATGGCCGGGCTGGTGATCGCCGGTACGGCGCTGACGCACTGGATCGCCAATGTCGAGTGGATTCGCGCGCTCTACCTGGCGGCGGGCGCGGTGACGTCGGCCGGGATCGAGGACGACACCTTCTCCAACGCCTCGCCCTGGGCCAAGATCGCCGCCGTCATCGTCCAGCTGACCGGCATCGTGCTGATGGCGCTGCTCACCGCCGTCATCGTCGACTCGCTGATCGGCGCCCGGCTGTCCCGGGTGATCGGCGGGGTCCGCGGCCGGCCGCGCAACCATGTCGTCGTCTGCGGGCTCGGTACCGTCGGTGCGCGCGTCCTGGAGATCCTCGTCGAGCGTGGCGTCGCGGTGGTCGGTGTCGAGCAGGACGAGGACGCGCCCGGCGTACAGACCGCTCATCGGTTGCGGGTCCCGGTGATCATCGGGGACAGCAGCAACGAGGAGACCCTGCGGTCGGCCGGTGTGCAGCGCTGTCAGTCGGTGCTCGCGATCACCAACGGCGACATCACCAACCTCGAGTCGGCGATGGTCGTCCACGAACTGAACCCGGACGCCCGGATCACGATGCGGATGTTCGATCACGACCTGGCCCAGCGGGTCGAGCGGCAGCTCGGCCTGGGTCACAGCCGGTCAGTGTCGATGCTGGTTGCTCCGGCCATCGCCGCCGCCGTGGCGAACCGCCGCAGCCAGACGACCGTCCCGGCCGGCCGGCGCGTCCTGCTGCTCACCGAGGTGGCCGTCGAGCCCGACTCGGTTGCGGTCGGCAAACGACTCGGCGAGCTGGACGAGACCGGCGGCCTGCGTGTCCTCGCCCGGCTCGAGAGCGGCGGACCCTGGGACTGGGCGCCGGCCTTCGATCAAGTGGTCCAACCAGGCACCCGGATCGCGGTCGCCGGTACCCGAAGCGGCCTGGCCCGGCTGCTGCTGGCCACCCGAGCGCCACACCGTTCGGGTGCGTCGGGGAGGATAGAGCCATGAACGTAAGCAGTGAGCACGGAATGCGAGGACAGCGGTGAGCCAGCCGAACTTCTCCCGACCGGGAGCGATCGACCTGTCGTCCCTGCGCAAGCCGCCCGCGCGGCCCGGTGGCGCCCCCGGAGCCCCTGGAGCGCCAGGAGCCCCCGGGGCGCCAGGCGGAGCGTCCGGAGGCGGAGCCGGTGGCGCGTACGTGCTGAACGTGACCGAGCCGACCTTCCAGGCGGACGTGATCGAGCGCTCGCTCCAGGTCCCCGTGGTGGTCGAGTTCTGGTCGCCGCGCTCGGACCAGTCGCTCGCCCTCAGCCCGGTCCTGATCCAGCTGTCGACCGAGTACGCCGGCAAGTTCCTGCTGACCCGGATCGACATCGACGCGAACCCGCAACTGGCCCAGGCGGTCGGCGTCCAGACGGTGCCGCTGGTGATCGCGGTACTGCGTGGTCAGGTCGTCCCGCTCTTCCAGGGCGCGGTCGGCGAGCCGGAAGCCCGTCAGTACCTGGACCAGTTGCTGACCGTCGCGGTCGCCAACGGCATCACCGGGCGCACTGACCCGGTCGGCCCGGCCGGCCCCGCCGACGAGGCCACCGAGCCGGAGCCGGACCCGCGGTACGAGGCTGCCGACAACGCGGTGGCCGCCGGCGATCTGGACGGTGCGATCGCGGCGTACGAGGCATTGCTGAAGGAGACCCCGGCCGATGCCGAGGCGAAGGCCGGGCTGTCCCGGGTCCAGCTGGTGAAGCGGACTCGCGACGTACCGGCCGAGGTCCGGACGCGGGCGGCGGACAACCCCGAGGACATCGAAGCGCAGATGCTCGTCGCCGACGTGGACCTGATGGGTGGTCACGTCGACGACGCGTTCGCCCGGCTGATCAAGACGATCCAGCTGACCGCCGGCGACGACCGCAACGCCGTTCGCCTGCACCTGCTGGAGCTCTTCGAGGTGGTCGGCGCCGACGACGAGCGCGTGGTCAAGGCCCGCCGCCGCCTGATGGCCGCCCTCTTCTAGAGGCTTCCTCCCGATTGCCCCTGACAGCCCGCCGCACCGCTCAAAGGTGCAGCGGGCTGTCAGGTGTTGAGGATCGGGTCGGTGGTGAGGGACTTCGAGACTCGGGCCAGGAGGGCTCGGAGGGTGTCTCGTTCCTCGGGGGTGAACTCGGCGGCGAGGCGGCGTTCGACGGAGGCGGCTCGTTCGTCGGCGGTGTCGAGGGCTTTACGGCCGGCGGGGGTGGTACGGGTCTCGATGACGTGCCGGTGCAGGGGATGCGGGGTGCGCTCGATCAGGGCGGCCGATTCGAGGTTGCGCAGGATCGTGGTCATCGTCTGCGGCGTGACCAGGCAGCGCCGGGCCAGCTCGGCGGCCGAGATGCCGGGCTGCTCGTCCAGTACGAACAACGCGGCGTACTGCGGAACCGTCAGCCCCGCCGGCCGGACGGCGGCCGTCTTGACGGTGTTCAGCTCCTGCTCAACCCGCTTGAGGTGACTACCGAGCCGCTCCTCGAATGGCATCCGCATGACCCCATGGTAGGGACCGCATGCTCCGCCGGTTGTCGATATGAGCATTGACATCTATCAGAGCTCTGATTAGTGTCCGTGTGCGTATCCAGTCGAGGGAGGCATGATGTTCCGACGTATCGCGACGGTGGTCGCCGTACTGGCGAGCGCGTTCGCAGTACCGGCTCCGGCGGTTGCCGGGGTTGTCGGTGTGACCGGCTATGGCTCCGGCTGGCCGGATGTGGTCAGTGGGGTGACAGCGGATCGCTATCCCGAGGGCGTGACCTGGGATCCGACCCGTCAGACGTTCCTGGTCGGCTCGATCGCCACCGGCCGGATCGACGTGGTGGACCGGGCCGGTCATCCGCGGACGTTCATCGAGCAGGCGCCGGGGGTTTCGACGTTCGGGCTGCATGTGGATGCCCGGCGCAACCGGTTGCTGGTCACGTACGCCGATATCGGCAATGGTGAGCGGTCATCCCCGGCGACGGCTTTCAACCAGTCCGGCGTCGCCATCTACAACCTGCGGACCGGGCGGCTGCAGCACCGGGTCGACCTCAACACGGCCGCGTTGAACCCGGCCGGTGGCAGGCATGGCGCCAACGACTTGGCGATCGACGGCGCCGGGAATGCCTACGTGACGGATCCGGCCGGCGACGCGATCTACCGGATCACGCCGGCCGGTCGCGCGTCGGTGCTGGTCCGCGACCCGCGTCTGCAGAGCGCGACGATCGGGATGAACGGCATCGTCTGGGATCCGGCGGGCTACCTGCTCGCGGTGAGGTACGACTCGGGGACGCTCTACCGGATCTCGCTGCGCGGTGGGATCACCGAGGTACGCCTCGCGCGGCCGTTGGTCGGTGGTGACGGGCTGGCCTTCACGGCTGACCGCAAGCTGATCGCGGTCACCAACAAACTCGGTGCCGCTGGCAACGAGGCTGTCACGGTACTTCGGAGTACGGACGGCTACCGCAGCGCAGACGTCATCACGAGCAAGGCCTGGCCCTTCGCCGGCCCGACCACGATGACGTTGACGCCACACGGCCCGTACGTCCTGAGCGGCCGAATCGACGTCCTGCTCGCCGGCCGCAACTCGAACGAGTTCGAACTGCACCGGTTCTAGAACTGCACCGCAGTCCGGGACCCCACCGGGGCGGCGGTGACGGCGTCACCGTCACAGGTCGCCGTCGCGCCCGGTGTAGACCCCCAAGGCCCGGAACCGCAGGCCTGGTTCGGCGTACTCCTCCAGGGCGTGGGCTGTCCAGCCCACGATACGGGCGATCGCGAACAGGGCCTCGCCGGCGTCGGGGTGGAAGTCGTAGGCATGCATCATCGCTGCCACCGCGAGGTCGCTGTTCGGGAAGGCCGGGACTTTGCTGGTGATCGCGGTCAGCTGTTCGAGGATCGGCTCGCCGGCCATCAGACCGAACAGGACCTCGGCACGAGGGTCGCGCCGCTCGTAGATCCGGTGCCCGAAGCCCGGTATCGATTCGCCTGACCGGAGCCGGTCGGACAACACCTGGACCGGATCCTGCAGAGCCCGGTCCAGGAACTGGTAGGCCAGGGTCGGGGCGGCGCCGTGGTACTGCCCGTCCAGCGCACCGAGCCCGGCCGACACCACGGAGTACAGGTTCGCCCGGGAGCTCGCAGCGACTCGAGCGGCGATCGTAGAGACGGCGAGCCCATGGTCGGCCAGCAGGATCAGCGCGGCGCCGAGCAGTCCGGGTTTCACCGGCTGTGTAGACAGCTTCGGCCACAAGCGATCACCAACGCTGCCCCCGCCGGCCGGCCCAGGCAGTGCCTCGATCAGTACGCCGAGCAGCCCGCGTGCCGCCGCGACCACCGACTCCCTGGCCAGATCGAACCGCAACGGATCAGCCGCTCCCAGCACCGCCACCGCGATCCGCAGCTGATCCACCTTGCGGGCCGTTGCCGGCGCTACCGCAATGCTCGCTCGCGCAAGGTCGACGAGAGCCGGCTCCGCGACGAACGCGGTGGGCTCCAACTGTCCGGTCCACAGCAGGTGGGCGACCGACTCGACCGTTTGCGTCTCGACCAGGTCGCGCACCGAGTGGCCGCGGTAGTACAGCTCGTCGTCCCGCAGCAGGGTGAGTTCGGTCTCGATCCGTTCGACCACGCCGGGATGCTCGACCGAGCGGCCCGCCAGCCGCTCCACCTCGCTGGCGGCGAACAGGCTGCCGCGCCGGCCGCGAGCCCGCACGCTGGTGAGGTGACCGCGGCTCACGTACGAGTAGATCGTCTCCGGCTTCACCTGCAGCCGGCGGGCGACCTCGGCGGTGGTCAGGTAATGCTCGTCACCTTGCTGGGCCATCGCGCGCTCCCGGGACCGCTCATGTTGACTGGATCAACATTGACAATAGTTGATTGCACTTGAACGCTGACACCATGTCAATCACCGTCGAAGGACCGATCGAAGTACCGCCGGGGCTGCGCAACGTCGTCGTCACCGAGACCCGGCTCGGCGATGTTCGCGGCGACGAAGGGTTCTACCACTACCGGGAGTATTCGGCGATCGAACTGTCCCGGGCCAAGACGGTCGAGGACGTCTGGTTCCTGATGTACGAGGGCCGGCTGCCGACCGCTGCCGAGCTCGCGACCTTCAGCGACACGATCGCGCCGCTTCGCGTGCTGCCGGCGGAGGTACAGGCTGCGTTACCAGCGATCGCCGCTGCCGGTTCAGCCTTTAACCCGCTCGCCGGACTCCGTACTGCGTTGTCCCTGCTCGCCGCCGCCCGCGAACTCCCACCTGTCTGGGATGCAGACCCGGTACGCCGCAAAGCCGACGCCATGCTCGTCTGTGCCGTCACCCCGACGATCCTTGCGGCGCTGTACTGCCTTCGCGAAGGACTCGAGCCGCTCGAGCCGCGTGCTGACCTCTCGACTGCGGCCAACTGGCTCTACCTGGTGACGGGCCAGGAGCCGACGGAAGCCAAGGCACGGGCGATCGAGCACTACCTGATCTCCACCATCGACCACGGCTTCAACGCGTCGACCTTCACCGCCCGCGTCATCGCCTCCACCGGCGCCGATGTGGTGTCGGCCGTCGCCGGAGCCATCGGCGCCTTCTCCGGCCCCCTGCACGGCGGCGCCCCGGACCGCGCCCTCGCCAGCCTCGACGAGATCGGTACGCCGGACCGCATCGACGACTGGGTACGCGCGAAGGTGTCGGCCGGCGACCGCATCATGGGGTTCGGCCACGCGGTGTACCGCACCGAGGACCCGCGCTCGCTCATGCTCCGCGACATCGCCCGCGGCCTCGGTGGCGACCTGGTCGACTTCGCCACGACAGTCGAGCAGCGCATCGTCGAAGTACTGGCCGAACTCAAGCCCGGCCGCAACCTCTACGCCAACGTCGAGTTCTACGCGGGCGTGGTGATGTCGCTGTGCGACCTGCCCCGGGCCATGTTCACCCCGACCTTCGCCACCAGCCGCGTGATCGGCTGGACCGCCAACATCCTCGAACAGTCCCAAGACCCCAAGATCATCCGCCCAGCAGCCCGCTACGTCGGCCCACCCCCACCCGCACCGATCGTCTGACGCTTCGGCGCGCGTGGCCTGAACTGCATGGCGCCGTCGTCGAGGCGTGAGTAGCGGAGGGTTAGTAGGTCTCGGGGGTAGTTCTGGCGGAGCCGCCAAGGGCCGGTGGAGCCTTGGCGGGGGAGGATGTTGGCCGCACGGCGGATGTAGCCAGAGGTCAGGTCGACCACGGGGCGCCGGGGCGCGTCGTACTCGGTTGGGTCGACCTCTGGGACGCAGATGGCGGTGCCGGTGGCGTCCAGGTGGTTGAGCAGCCGGCAGACGTACTGCGAGGTCAGGTCGGAGCGGAGTGTCCAGGAGTTGTTCGTGTAGCCGATGCACCAGGCCAGGTTGGGGACGCCGCTGAGCATCATGCCCTTGTAGACGAAGGTGTCGCGCACGTCGACGCGCTTGCCGTCCACTGTCAGCTCTATCTTGCCCAGGGCCACCATCTGGAGGCCTGTGGCGGTCACCACGACGTCTGCGGGCAACTCCTCGCCGGAGCGCAGCCGGATGCCGTCTGGGGTGAAGGTGTCGATCTCGTCCGTCACCACCGACGCAGTACCGTCGCGCAGAGCTCGGAAGAGGTCCGCATCCGGCACTAGGCACAGGCGCTGGTCCCAGGGCTTGTACTGCGGGGTGAAGTGGGGGTCTGCCGGTATGGACGCGGGGAGCTGCTTGGCGACGGTGCTGTTGAGTAGCCAGGCCGCGTGCGCCGGCCAGCGGCGGAAGGCGGCGTAGACGGCGCTGCTGAAGGCGACGTTCTTGCCGCGGATGACGTGGTGGGCCAGGTTCTCCGGCAGCAGTGCGCGGAGCCTGTCCGAGAATGCGTCGGCTGCAGGGCGAGAGGCAACGTAGCTGGGGGACCGCTGCAGCATGGTCACGTGCGCAGCGGCGGGTGCCATGGCCGGTACCAGGGTTACGGCGGTGGCGCCGCTGCCGATCACCACTACCCGCTTGCCGGTGTAGTCGAGGTCCTTGGGCCAGTGCTGCGGGTGCACGACCTCCCCCTGGAAGTCCTTGAGGCCGGGGAAGTCCACGACGTACCCGCTGTCGTAGTTGTAGTAGCCGCTGCAGACATAGAGGAACGAGCAGGTGTACGACTCCTTGGTCGTCTCCACCGTCCACAGCGCATCCTCCGACGACCAGGACGCCCTGATGACGTGCTGGCCGAAGCGGATGTGCTTGTCGATCCCGTACGTCGCTGCCGTCTCGTGCAGGTAGTCCAGGATCGACGGGCCGTCCGCGATCGCCTTCGCCGCCTTCCACGGATGGAACGGGAAGCCGAGCGTGAACATGTCGCTGTCGGAGCGGACACCCGGGTACCGGAACAGGTCCCAGGTGCCGCCGAGGTCGGCGCGGCCTTCGAGGATGGCGTACGAGTGGCTGGGAGCCTGCGTCTGCAGCCGGTAGGCGGCGCCGATGCCGGACAGGCCGGCGCCGACGATCAGTACGTCCAGGTGCACGATGAGTTCCTCCTGGGGTCCTGTTGAGTACATGGTCAACGGTAGGCGAAAAGTTCATCCTGGGTGTTGTCGATTCCGTCCGGCGTCGTTCGTCAGCAAGATGTCCGAGAGAACCCCGAGACAAGGGAGCCAGAAATGGCGCAGTACATGTTCCTGTTGTTCGACACCGAAGAGTTCTACGACAACATCACGCCGGAGGGGTGGCAGGCGACGATGAAGCTGCACAACGCCTTCGGCGAGGCGGTCGAGGCGGCCGGCGCGAGCATCTTCGGCGGCGCGGCACTGGAGCGGTCGACCACGGCGAGCACGGTGAAGCAGCAGGACGGCGGCGAGCCGATCGTCACCGACGGCCCCTTCATCGAGACCAAGGAGGCCCTCGGCGGCTTCTACCTGATCGAGTGCAAAGACCTCGACCAGGCCCTGGCCCTGGCCAAGATCTGCCCCTCAGGCAACGTCGAGGTCCGCCCAGTCATGGACACCTCAGCCGACTCCACCCCACCCCAACCAGCCTGACCTCACCGACCCCTCGCGGCGCTGCACCAGAACAGCGCCGCGCCGGGCCGGGAGCTGTGAGTCAGGGCGGTGCCGGGTGGGGTCGGGGAGTTGTGGGTCAGGTTGTGGCGTCGGAGGTGGTCCAGCTGGCCAGGAGATTTATTGCTTGGCGGGAGGGCGAGGCTGGCTCGGTGGTGTAGATGAACAGGGTGGTGCCGGGGTCGCCGGGGATGGTGAGGGTTTCGTACTCGACGGTCAGGCGGCCGGCGATCGCGTGGTTCAGCCGCTTCGAGCCATGGGTTCGCTGGTGCACCCGGTGCTGCTCCCACCACCGGTCGAACTCGTTGCTCCGGGCCCGCAACTCGTCGACCAGCGCGATCGTGGCGACGTCGTCGCGGTCGCGGCCGAACTCCAGTCGCAGGCTCTCGACCGCCGCACGGGCCTGGTCTTCCCAGTCGACGAACAGTTCTCTGGCCCGGTCGTCGAGGAACATCCAGCGCGCGTAGTTGCGGTCCTTGGCCGGTAGCTGGTCGAAGTCCGCGAACAGGGCCCTGGCCATCCGGTTGGCGGCGAGGATGTCCGTGCGGCGCCCGAGCACCAGCGCTGGTTCCCCGTCGAGCGAGTCCAGCAGCTGATAGATCCCTGGCCGCACGCGCTGCGCACCGCGACTCGGCCGAGCCGGTGAGCTGCCGGTCGTCCCGGTGAGCGCGTGCAGGTGGGCACGGCCAGCCTCGTCCAGTTCGAGGGCCCGGCCGATCGCGTCCACCACCGCGGTTGACGGGATGATCCGACGTCCCTGCTCGAGCCGCGCGTAGTAGTCGGCCGAGACACCCGCCAGCAAGGCGACCTCCTCGCGACGCAGGCCGGGTACCCGTCGCACCCGCCCGTCCAGCGGCAGACCGGCCCGGGCCGGATCGATCTGCCCCCGGGCACGGCGCAGGAAGTCGGCCAGTTCACGGTTGTGCTCGGTCACGACATCCATTGTCCGCATCGCGGCCGGACCGTACCTGGCCCTCTGCGTCCTAGGTCGGGGAGGGCCCGAAATGCGGCTCCAGGACAGGGTTTCGGCGATCAGAGTTGAAGCAGCGGGCCGCACAGTCCGTCGTACAGGAAGGAAACCTGCTGTGAGCAAGATTCTGATCGTCATGTCCGCCGCCGACACCTGGCAGCGCACCGACGGCACGTCGTACCCGACGGGCTACTGGGCCGAGGAACTGGCCGCCCCGCACGAGCGTTTCGTTGCCGCCGGTCACACCGTCGACTTCGCCTCGCCCGGCGGCGTACTGCAGCCGCTCGACCAGCACAGCGCCGACCCAGCGGTCGCGGGCCCGGACTGCGATCGCTACGTCGCGCACGCTCGGCAGGCGCTGGAGGAGTTTGGGCCGCTGCTGTCCCTGGACAAGGTGGACATCACCGCGTACGACGCGGTGATCCTGCCCGGCGGCCACGGTCCCGTCGTCGACCTGTACCAGGACGAGACCCTGGGCAGCCTGCTCGCGGCGGCCGATGCCGACGGCAAGCTGATCGGCGCCGTCTGCCACGGCCCCGCTGCCTTGCTGTCCGCCCATGACGGCGACGGCAAGTGGCTCTTCACCGGCCGCAGGATGACCGCGTTCACCGACGAAGAGGAAGAACTCTTCGGTACCGCCGAAGGTGCGCCTTGGCTGCTTGCCAGCACGCTGCGCGACCAGGGTGCTCAGCTTTCCGGTGGCGCGGCGTACCAGGCCTACACCGTCCAGGACGGCAACCTGTTCACCGGCCAGAACCCGGCATCGAGCGCCCCGATGGCCGACGCCATGATCGCCGCCCTCGCGAAGTGACGCCCGGCTGATCAGCCACTCCCGCCTCGACGCCGACCGCATCGAGGGGCTGTCGAACGACAAGCAGATCGGCAGTGCGCGGCCAGGGAGCCCGACCGGATCGAGGGGCTGGTGAACGACAAGGAGATCAGCAGTGCGCGGCCAAGGAGGCGGACCGGATCAAGGGCTGTTGAACGACAGGAGATCGGCAGGCGCGGAGAGTGACACGGATGGCGGATGGCGGATGGCGGATGGTGGACGGTGGGGGTGGTGCGAGACAGTGATAGGGATGGCAGGGGAGGAGGTGAGTTCGGGTGGGCTCCGGTGCTGAGGTTGTGCGGGAGGCCAGGGATGTCGCGCAGTTGGTGGAGGCGGCGCATCGCGAGTGTTGGTCGGTGGTGCTGGCCTCTACCGTGCGGTTGACGCGTGATCTGGATCTGGCCGAGGACTGCGCGCAGGACGCGTTCGTGCAGGCGTTGCGGACGTGGCCCGACGGCGTACCGGACAACCCGGCGGGCTGGCTGACGACGGTCGCGCGGCGGCTGGCGCTGGATCGGTTGCGGCGCGAGACGACGCTGCGGCGGAAGCTGCCGTTGCTGATCGAGGATCCGGTGGCGCCGGGGGACGGCGAGCAGCCGACCGACCCGTTGCGACTGGTGTTCACCTGCTGCCACCCTGCGCTGGCACGTGATTCGCAGATCGCGCTGACCCTGCGGCTGATCTGCGGCCTCACCACCCGCGAGGTCGCTGCCGGTCTGCTGATCAGCGAGCCGACCGCCGCTGCCCGGATCACCCGGGCGAAGAAGAAGATCGCCGCCGCCGGCATCCCGTACCGGATCCCCGCCGACGACGAACTCGCCGACCGCCTCGACGTCGTCCTCACGGTCGTCCAACTCGTCTACACGGCCGGCCACGTAGCCACCGGCCCGGAGTTGACCCGCACCGACCTTACCGGTCGAGCCCTGGAGTTGGCCCACCTCCTGGTCCGCCTGATGCCCGACGAGCCAGAACCAGAAGCCCTCCTGGCCCTGCTCCAGATGACCCAGGCCCGCGGCGACGCCCGAGTCAGCGACGACGGCGAACTGGTCCTCCTGGCCGACCAGGACCGCAGCCGCTGGGACGTCAAACTCCTCGCCGAAGGCGTCTCCCGAGCCACCGCAGCCCTCCAACGAGCCACCCCCACCACCCAATCCACCCCCACCACCCAATCCACCCCCACCACCCAGCCCGGCCCCAGCACCCAGTCGGGCCCCAGCGCCCAGTCGGGCCCCACCACCCGGTCCGGCCCCAGCGCCCAGTCGGGCCCCACCACCCAGTTCGGCCCCAGCACCCGGTCCGGCCCCAGCGCCCAGGCGGGCCCCACCACCCAGCTCGGCCCCAGCACCCGGTCCGGCCCCAGCACCCGGTCCGGCCCCACCACCCAGTCGGGCCCCAGCATCCAGTCGGGCCCCCGCACCCAGTCCGGCCCCACCACCCAGTCCGGCCCCAGCACCCAGCCCGGCCCGACCACCCAGTCCAGCCCTGGCGGGCAGGACGGTGGGGGTGGTGGTGAGGCGCGGGGGGTTGGGCGGTTTGCGTTGCAGGCGGCGGTGGCTGGGCTGCATGTGACTGCTCCGTCGTGGGAGCAGACGGACTGGCATCAGGTGGTGCGGATGTACGACGCCATGTTGCTCCGCTGGCCGTCGCCCATCGTCGCGCTCAACCGAGCCGCCGCGCACAGCTTCGTCCCCGGCGCCGACCTGACCGCGATCCTCGAAGAACTAGATGCCCTCAGCAACGACCCCGCCCTGAAGGCCTACTCCTACCTCGCCGCCACCCGAGCCGACATCCTGACCCGCCTCAACCGCCCCGCCGAAGCCGTCCAGGCCTACGACGAAGCCATCACCCTCACCGCCAACGACACCGAACGCCGCTTCCTCACCCGCCGCCGGGCCACTCTCCTCGCCAGTTGACCGCACCCGCCATCGAGCCTCGTACGCGCTTGAGCGGAAGGCCGGGCTATCGAGCCGCACCCGCGCTTGACCGAAGGCCGGGCTATCGAGCCGCACCCGCGCTTGAGCGGAAGGCCGGGCTATCGAGCCGCACACGCGTTTGACCGGAAGGCCGGGCCATTGATGAGCAGATGCGTCGAGAACCTCAGGCGGGAGGATCTTCGGGCTGATCTGTGATCGGATGCCCGTCGCGCAGGTTGTGCAGGATGTCCGGGGACGCCAGTACCAGCGGCAGGCGCCGTCCGTTGAGCGGTGAGACGAGGCCGGCCAGATCATTAGGCGAGTACCAGTCGACGCCCAGGATCTCGAACCCGTCAGGGGTCAGCGACTCCAGCAGGGACGGGTCGTGGACGCCGCCGTCGTAGAGGATCTCGATGGCGTCGCCCCAGCCTTGCCAGCGGGGGAGCCAGTCGATGGCCAGTACGCCGATCAGCGGGAGCTGGAAGCCGAGTTCTTCCTGCATCTCTCGCAGCGCACCCGTCGCCGGGTCCTCGTCCGGCTCGACCACGCCGCCGGGCAGTTCGAGATCGCGTTTGTAGCTGACCTTGCAGAGCAGCACTCGACCGCCGGTGTCGCGGACCACGACGTGCGCGATCACGCGCTTCTTCGGCAGGACGGAGTCCATCAGCGCAGTCCAGCCGGACAACGTGTCGGCGCGCGGATCGTCGTGGCGCAGACCGTAGACGGCGACATCCCGCCGCTCGCCCTGAAGCAATGCGCCGCCCCGCAACAAACCCTCACGCCGGAAGCCGGAGCGGATCGCGATCCGGGCCGAAGCGCGGTTCTCCGGATCGACCTCGACCTGCAGCCGATCCAGCCCGAGCTCACCGAAGGCGTAGATCACCAGCATCCGTACTGCGCGCTGCGCGACCCGCCGCCCCCGATACGGCTTGTAGGTGGTCCAGGACACCCCACCGACACCAGGCGAGAGTCGCCGAACCTGAACCGTCCCGACCGGCCCCGACTCACCGGCCAGCTCGATGACGAAGTTCACCACCGACCGGTCGTCCGCGTACTGCGCCCGCCACCGCTCGACCGCCTCCACCAAGCCGGAGCGCGACGGGGTCTCGGAGAACCAGCGCACCATCTCGTCGTCGGCCAGCCCGTGGGCGACGTCGATGTCCTCGTCCCGCCACGGCCGCAGGGTCAGCTCACCATCGGTCAACGTCGGCTGAGGAGGCACACCAGGGACAGCTGTCACCCCGTGAACGCTACCTGTTGTCCCGCACCCAGCACCGAACCTCCGGCACGGCGAGACGCCGGCAAGGCCCCCGCAAGCCGGAAATTTCACCGGCGGTGATCACCCGTGCACGCAACCCGCACACCAGCAAGAAACCAGCCGCGATTCACAGGAAATTTTCAGCTAACCGGCTAACTTTTCCGGCGTCTCGCGCGTCTATCTCTGTGAAGGCGGGTGAGGTCGCGTCGGGGCGGACGCAACCTCACCCGCTTTCTGTCTGCCCGAAGGCGACGGACTGCCCGAAGGCTCAGCCGTCGTACCGCAGCCAGATCGTGCCGAGCGGCGGGACCGAGATCTCCGCGCTGGCCGCCATCCCGTGCCAGCCCTCGCCGTCGGCCTCGAAGCCGCCGAAGTTGCCGACCCCCGAACCGCCGTAGACCTCCGCGTCCGTGTTCAACAGCTCCTGCCAGTGACCCGGGAACGGCAGGCCGATCCGGTAGCCGTGATGCGGCACCGCCGAGAAGTTGGCGACGCAGGCGAGGGTCGGCTGGCCTTCGTCGCCGTACCGGACGAAGGAGAAGACGTTGTTGCCGGCGTCGTTCGCGTCGATCCAGGAGAACCGCTCGGGTACGTGGTCGGTGCCCCACAGCGCCTTGGTGTCCTTGTAGTTCCCGTTCAGGTCCTTGACCAGCTGCTGCAGACCGCGGTGGTCGGCGTGGTCCAGCAGCCACCAGTCGAGCTCGCCCTTCTCGGACCACTCCGACTCCTGGCCGAACTCGCACCCCATGAAGAGCAGTTGCTTGCCAGGATGCGCCCACTGCATCGCCAGGAAGGCGCGCACGTTGGCGAGCTGCTGCCACCGGTCGCCCGGCATCTTGCGCAGCAGTGATCCCTTGCCGTGGACGACCTCGTCGTGCGAGATCGGCAGCACGAAGTTCTCGGAGTACGCGTACATCATCGAGAAGGTCAGCTCGTGGTGGTGGTACTGGCGGTAGATCGGCTCGTGCTCGAGGTAGCTGAGCGAGTCGTTCATCCAGCCCATGTTCCACTTGAAGCCGAAGCCGAGGCCGCCCAGGTGGGTCGCGCGGGTGACCCCCGGCCACGAGGTCGACTCCTCGGCGACGGTGATCACGCCGGGGACCCGCTTGTAGAGCGTCGCGTTCATCTCCTGCAGGAACGAGACTGCCTCAAGGTTCTCGCGGCCGCCGTACTGGTTCGGCACCCACTGACCTTCCTCGCGCGAGTAGTCCAGGTAGAGCATCGAGGCGACGGCGTCGACGCGCAGGCCGTCGATGTGGAACTCCTCGGCCCAGTAGACCGCGTTCGCGACCAGGAAGTTGCGCACCTGCGGCCGGCCGAAGTCGAAGACCAGCGTGCCCCAGTCGGGCTGCTCGCCACGGCGCGGGTCCGGGTGCTCGTACAGGGGAGTGCCGTCGAAGCGGGCCAGCGCCCAGGCGTCCTTCGGGAAGTGCGCCGGCACCCAGTCGACGATCACGCCGATGTTTGCCTGGTGCAACGAGTCGACCAGGAAGCGGAAGTCGTCCGGGTCGCCGAAGCGCGAGGTCGGGGCGAAGTACGAGGTGACCTGGTATCCCCAGGAGCCGCCGTACGGATGCTCCATCGGCGGCATCAGCTCGACATGGGTGAAGCCCATCTCGCGCACGTAGCCGACCAGTTCGTCGGCGAGCTCCCGGTACGACTTGCCCTTGCGCCACGAACCGAGGTGCACCTCGTACACACTCATCGGCTCCGCGTACGCCTGGGAGGCGGCCCGGTGGTCGAGCCAGGCGGCGTCGTTCCACTCGTAGGTCGAGTCGTGCACGACCGACGCGTTGGCGGGCGGGACCTCGGCCAGGTTGGCCATCGGGTCGGCCTTCTGACGCCAGACGCCGTCGCGGCCGCAGATGTCGAACTTGTACCGCGTACCGGGGCCGATGCCCGGGACGAACAGCTCCCAGACGCCGGACGAGCCCATCGTGCGCATCGGGTGCGCGCGGCCGTCCCAGAAGTTGAAGTCGGCGGTCAGCCGGATGCCTTGGGCATTGGGCGCCCAGACGGCGAACGAAGTACCGGTGACGGTGCCCGCCGGGCCGTCGTACCGGCGGACGTGGGCGCCGAGCACGGTCCACAGCTGCTCGTGCCGGCCCTCGCCGATCAGGTGCAGGTCCATCTCGCCGAGCGACGGCAGGTAGCGGTACGGATCGTCGACCTCAAGCGCCGGGCCGTCGGTGTAGGTCACCTCGAGCCGGTAGTCGGGCACCTTGTCGACGTCGAGCACGCCGACCCAGACACCTTCGAACTCGTGCTCCAGCTCGACACTCGCGTTGTCGAAGACAGCCGTCACACTCAAAGCGAACGGCCGCAGCACCCGCAGCGTCACCACCCCGTCGCCGAGATGCGGCCCGAGCACCTGATGCGGATCGTGATAAGTCCCCGCGACCAGCCGCTCCAGCACCCCACGCTCCACCGGAACAGCCTTGTCCAAAAGGCTCCCCGGCACCGCGTCGTCAGCCGACGGGCCCGGATACGACGCCGGCATACCGGCCGCCGCGACCGAGTGGTCGCCCGTCTCCACCACCGCCGACTCGCCCACCTCAGGAGCAGGCTCGGTCATCGCCTCGGAGATCGGCGTCGTCACCTGATCGCTCTTGCTCGAATCCATAAACCCCATCCTGCCCGATGAAACCGCGAACTACTGCACCCCGTACCCGTCTGCCCCGCACGTACACAACTGCTATTCGGCGAGCTTCTTCCGCAGCTCTTCCAGGCGGGTGGTGTAGCGGGGCCAGGCGAAGCCGGAGGTGGTGTGGGCGGTGGTGGTTTCGGCCAGGAGGGCGCGGGCTCGGGGGAGGTCGTTCTGGGCGGCGGCGAGGGCGGTGGCGGTGGCTCGGGCGGCCAGCCAAGGGGTGCTGTTGGCGGGGGCTTCGGTGAAGACGGCGTCCAGCAGGCCGGCTGCTTCCTCCAGTTCGCCTTGGAGGATCAGTACGTCGGCCAGGTCGATGTGTGCCATCGTCACGCCGCTGTTGTCGGCGACCGCGTACTCGACGGCTGACCGCAGGTACTTCTCCGCATCCTCGATCGAGCCCTGGGCCAGCGCCACGGAGCCGCGGATCACGTCGTTCAGCGGCAGGATCTGCCGGTCGTCGAGGCGCCGGGCGTAGTGGTCCGACTCGTTCGCGGCCTCGAGTGCCTCCGGTAGCCGGCCGAGTGCGACGAGCGCGCCGGCCAGGTTGCTGAGGCCGCGGGACAGGCCGTGCTCGTCGCCGTAGATCCGGTCGGCGGCGATACAGACGTCGTACTGCTCGACCGCCTCGGCGGGCCGTCCCGTGTAGAGGTACAGGGTGCCCAGCGCGTCCGTGAACGCCGAGAGCCGTCGCTCCTGGCTCGGCCTGGCCGCGGCCAGCTCCTTGCCCGCGAGCAGATGGGACAGCGCATCGCGCAAATGGCCGCGCTCGATCTCCACGATGCCGCGGTAGTAGAGGACAGTCAGCGTGAGCGCGTCGTCGTTCAACTGCTTGGCGAGCTGCTCGGCCTCCGTCAGCAACGCCGCCGCCTGCTCGAACTGCCCGAGCATCGTCAGCACGAAAGCGTGATTGCTCAGCGCGGTGACTCGCTCGGGCTGGGTCGCGCCCTCGGCCCCCGACAACGCCTCGAAGTGCCGGGCAGCTTCGCCGTACCAACCCCTGACCAGCCAGGGAGTGTGCAGCAAAAGCGCCAGCCGCAGACCGGCGACCTCGCGTTCGGTGCCGACCGCCTGGTCGAGGGTGTCGAGCAGATTCGGCCACTCGGAGAACACCTCGGCGATCGACTCGGCGGTCGCGAAATCGTCGTTGTCCTGCCCGATCGTCTGCACCCGGTTGATAGCCCAGTCGAGCTCAGCACTGCGCGCGGCCTCGGTCTCGCCGGCTTCTTCGAGCTTGGCCAGCGCATAGTCCCGTACGGTCTCCAGCAACCGGAATCGCCGCCCGTTCACGGCCTCCACCGTCAGCAGGCTCCGGTCGGCCAGCTCGGTCAACGCCGGCGCGACATCCCGCGGATCGAGCGCGACCTGCTCAGCCGCCTCCAACGTGAACCCGCCGGCGAAGATCGCCACCCGGCGCAGTACTGCGCGCTCCGCGTCACCAAGCAACTGATGACTCCAGTCCAGCGCCGCCACCAGGCTCGCGTGCCGGGCCCGCGCGTCCCGCGACCCGGCGACCAGCAAACGCATCCGCTGCTCGAGCCGATCGGCCAACTGCGGCACGGTCAGCGTGCGAGTGAGACCGGCCGCGAGCTCGATCCCCAGCGGCAGCCGATCGACAGCCGAACAGATCGCCGCGACCTGCTCGGGATCCGCGCCCTGCGCGTCGGCCGCACACCGCTCGGTGAAGAGCTGCGCCGCCGCCATCGCATCCAACGGACCCATCGCGACGATCTCCTCGACGCCGAGCTGCAATGGCCGCTGCGACGTCACCACGACCGTGAGACCCGGCGCCCGTCGGAGCAACCCGGAGACGATCTCGGCGACCGGCTCGACGACATGCTCGGCGTTGTCGAGCACCAGGACGGCCCCGTCCAGCGAGATCGCAGCGGCGGCCAGCGGATCGTTGCCTCCGGCATCATCTCCGGTGATGGCCTCGAGAACCGCGCTCTCCCGGTGCAGCGGAGCGAGCTCCACGAAGCGGACCGACCGGCCCGTCGTGGCGACCAGGCGGGCCGCCTCGGCGGCGAGTCGCGACTTGCCGCTGCCCGGGCCACCGGTCAGCGTGATGAGGCCGGGCGAGGCGATTCGGCGTACCAGGGAATGCAGCTCGCCTTGGCGGCCGACGAAGCTCGTCAGGGGAGAGGGCAGCTGGACCGGCACCGGCAGAGCGACTGGTGCAGCATGCACGACGGCAGGCTCGGGCGGCGCGAGCAACAAGCTCGGATCCTGGCGAAGCAGTCGCAACTCCATCGCCGCGGTGTCCGGCACCGGATCCACGCCGAGCTCCTGCGACAGCTTGGAGCGGAGCTTGGCGAGGCGACTCAGTGCATCGGCCTGCCGGCCGGTCCGGTACAACGCGAGCGCGAGCAGGCACCACAGCCGCTCGTGCAGCGGGTGCTCGGCCGCGAGCGCCTCCAACTCGCGTCCCGCCTCGGCAGCGGCACCCAGCGCGAGGTCAGCGTCGAGCCGCTCGACCTGCAGGTCGAGCCGCCACGAATCGAGCTGCTCTCCTTCGACTGCGGCGTACGGAATGCTTCTGAGATCGGCCAGCGACTGACCACGCCACTGGCTGAGCGCATCGCCGGCGGCCGCGCGCACCGCGTGGTGGTCGCCGGCCCGTACTGCGGCGTGCATCCGCTCCGCCGCGGCGCGCGCGGTGGCGAGGTCCGTCAACCGCGCGGACAGCGCATATCCGCCGTTGGCGCGGGTGAGCGACTCGGGGGAGTCGATCGCCGCGCGCAACCGGGACGCGAGCACCCGCAGGCGCTCGGTCGGACGCGCCAGCTCGACGTCTCCCCACAGATCTGCCGCCAGCCGTTGATCCGGCACCGGCATGCCGTCGGCCAGCGCGAGCCGGACGAGCAGAGCCCGCTCCAGCGGCCGATCCACCGACCGCGGCACGCCCCCGAGGCTGACGGCAAGGGGCCCGAGCACAAGGACCTCAAGGTGCGGCTCGGCGGGCATACCGCCAAGTATTACAGCGACAACTCACCCACGCTCTGTAATTTTTCCCGGATGAGATTACTTGCCCAGAACTTGGGTATTACGTAGCGCTCAACTGTGCAGCCGCGGCCAGGGGGATGGGTAGCCAGGTCGGGCGGTTGCGGGCTTCGTAGAGCGTTTCGTAGATGACCTTGTCGGCCAGGAACGCGCTCAGCAGCACACTCTGGTCGCGGGGGTCGGTGCCGGAGATCTCCGCGTAGCCGTCGCAGAAAGCGCGCCGGTTGCGGTTGGCCCACTCGGCCGCGCGGTAGGCGATCTGCTGGTCACCCTGGTGGTCGGCGAGCAGTGAACGGGCCGCGTAGTCGAACGACCGGAGCATGCCGGCGATGTCCTTGATCGGGGTGTCCAGCGCGCGCCGCTCGACCAGCGACTTGGCCGGCTCGCCCTCGAAGTCGATCAGCTTCCAGCCGTCGATCGTGCGCAGTACCTGACCGAGGTGGAAGTCACCGTGGATCCGCTGCACGGTCACCGGTACGTCGTACGCGGCAAGCGCGTCGAACGCCCGGGTCAGCCCTTCGGCGAACTCGCCGAGCTCGGGCACCGCCGCGACCGCCTTGTCGAGCCGGCGCTTCATCGCGGCGGCGTGCTCGACCATCAGGGCCGGCTCCCAGATGTCGGTGCCGAGCGCTTTGGCCAGCTCGGCGTGCACCTGCGCGGTGGCCGCGCCGAGCCGATGGGACTCACCCGCGAAGTCGCCGCCGACCTCCTCGGCGTGCAGGTCGGCCTCGGCGTACAGGTCCCGGACCGAGGTGGTCGCGTACGACCAGCCGTCGGTCGCGTTCTTCTGGAACGCCGTCATCATCGCCAGCTCACCCGAATCGGTCCCGCCGCCGGCCCGCGGCCAGGAGCCGCGCGCCGACCCGAGCACCTCGGGCACCAGTTCGGAGCCGGCCTCGGTGAGCGCCGACTCGATCTCGACCCCGGGATTGCTCCCGGGCTCGAGCCGGCGGAACACCTTCAGCAGTGCGGTGTCGCCGAAGACCAGCGACGTGTTGCTCTGTTCGACCGTGAGGACGAGCGACTGCGCGTCCTCCGGTACGACGGTCGTCCGCTCCGGCGCGTGCACCGGGTGGAACTCCAGATCGGTCAGCTGCCGCCCGTGGGTGAGGGCGTCCAGCCAGTACGGCGTGGCCTCCTTGTCGTGCAGCGCGTCGTACACCCAGACCCTCGTGTCGTCGAGGTCCTGCTCCTCCCAGTCACCGATCAGCGCATGGCCGAGGTTGTCGACCGGCGCCCGGTGGTAGCTGAGCGGGAGCTGGTAAACCCGGATTGCGTTCTCCGCGCCGGGCGGGCCGGCGCAGTAGACGAACCCGATCCGGACCGCGGGCCAGACGCCCTCGTCCGACAGCCATACCGAGGTGGCCATCGCGTCGACGTGGACGTCGTGTCCCTTCTCGCCGAACCATCGCTGGTTGGCGCAGAAGGACTGGACCTGGTCCAGATGGGAAGTCACGAAGAGCTCTCCTCACGATCAGCAGCCTTGTTGACCGGCAGACGGAACCAGTAGAAACCGTGCGCGCCGAGCGTCAGCAGGTACGGCAGTTCACCGATGGTCGGGAAGTGCACCCCGCCCAGCAGCTCGATCGGCTCCACACCCTGCCACTGCCGCAGATCCAGCTCGATCGGCTGCGGGAAGCGCGACAGGTTGTTCACGCAGAGCACCACATCGTCGCCGAACTCACGGATGTAGGACAGCACGCTCGGGTTGGAACCACCTAGGTCAGTGAAAGTACCCATCCCGAAACATGGGTGCTGCTTGCGGGTCTGGATCATCCGCCGGGTCCAGTGCAGCAGCGACGACGCGTTCTCCATCTCCGCCTCGACGTTCACCGCCTGGAAACCGTAGACCGGGTCCATGATCACCGGCAGGCCGAGCTTGCCCGGGGTGGCCGTCGAGAACGACGCGTTCCGGTCGGGGGACCACTGCATCGGCGTCCGGACGCCGTCACGGTCACCGAGCCAGATGTTGTCGCCCATGCCGATCTCGTCGCCGTAGTACAGGATCGGCGAGCCGGGCAGCGACAGCAGCATCGCGGTGAACAGCTCCATCCGGTTCACGTCGTTGTCGAGCAACGGCGCGAGCCGGCGGCGGATGCCGATGTTGGCCTTCATCCGCGGGTCCTGGGCGTACTCGCCCCACATGTAGTCGCGCTCTTCGTCGGTCACCATCTCGAGCGTCAGCTCGTCGTGGTTGCGCAGGAAGATGCCCCACTGGCAGGTGTCGGGGATCTGCGGGGTCTGAGCCAGGATCTCCGAGATCGGGAACCGCGACTCGCGCCGCACGCCCATGAAGATCCGCGGCATCACCGGGAAGTGGAAGGCCATCTGGCACTCGTCGCCACCGGACTCGCGGTCGCCGAAGTACTCGACCACGTCACCAGGCCACTGGTTGGCTTCGCAGAGCAGCACCCGGTCGGTGTAGTTCGCGTCCACCTCCTTGCGGACCCGGCGCAGGAAGTCGTGCGTCCTGGGCAGGTTCTCGCAGTTGGTGCCCTCTTCCTCGAACAGGTACGGCACCGCGTCCAGCCGGAAACCGTCGACGCCGAGGTCGAGCCAGAACTTCAGCGCCTCGATCATCGCGTCGCCGACGGCCGGGTTCTCGAAGTTCAGGTCCGGCTGGTTGGAGTAGAACCGGTGCCAGAAGTACTGCTGGCGGACCGGGTCCCAGGTCCAGTTGGAGGTCTCGGAGTCGACGAAGATGATCCGCGCGTCCGAGTAGGCCTCGTCGTTGTCGGACCAGACGTAGAAGTCGCCGTACGGGCCGTCCGGGTTGTTGCGGGACTCCTGGAACCAGGGATGCTGGTCCGAGGTGTGGTTCATCACGAAGTCGACGATGACGCGCATACCGCGCGCGTGCGCCGCGTCCATGAACGCGGCGAAGTCGGCGATCGTGCCGACCTCGGGCATCACGTTCGTGTAGTCGGAGATGTCGTAGCCGCCGTCACGCAGAGGTGAGGGGTAGAACGGCGGTAACCACAGACAATCCACGCCGAGCCACTCGAGGTAGTCGAGTTTCTCGGTCAGGCCTTGCAGGTCGCCGATGCCGTCGGCGTTCGAGTCCTTGAAGGACCGCACCAGCACTTCGTAGAAGACGGCCCGCTTGAACCACAGCGGATCACTCTTCGTCAGTCCGTGGTGCTGCTCCGGCAGCATGTCGGTCACGCTCACCTCCATCGGGTGTCATCCCCTCGGTCCAAACCTAGCGGTACTACGGATCCGCGCCGCCGGGTCGATCCGGCGACGCGCGGGTGGACACTTTTTTCGGCCTGCATCGTTTTCCCTTACCCCGCTCGCGGGTTCTCAAAAGGGGACGGGCAGGCCGCCGAGGTGTCCGGTGATGTGCAACGACGGGACTTGGGATGGGCGGTCCGGGCCGACGTTCTGCTCAGTGTGACGGCCCTTTGCCAGTACAAGCAAATGGGGGCCGGATCGCCCTAATCCTCACCGAAACCGTGATCTGGAACGCGTTGCCTTCCAGCGTTTCGGTCGTTAATTTGCCCTACCGCGAAAGGGTCACTCGGTAGGACGCGCGGACTTGCGTGGCTTGCGGACGTACTTGGTGAATCCGGCGCGTTCGGCGTCGGCCTCGGAGCGGAACCAGACCTCGGCCTTGGTCCGGCCGTAGTACGGGGAGTCCGGGGTGTGGAAGAGCATCGACTGGGCGTTGCCCTTGATGGTGAACCCGTCGGGCGGACCCTGGTGCGGGACCGCCTCGGCCGATCCCTCGCCGTAGCGGCCGGGCCGGACGGGCTCGGCCTTCGCCTGTACTTCGGCCTCCGGCTCGTCCTCGTCCATCCGCATGGAGAACTGGAGCTGCTCCGGTGCCGGCAGTGGTTCGGGATCGCCGCCGGACTCTTCCGCAGGCGACTCCTCGAAATGCTGCGGCCGACCGGGCGCCGTCGCCACCCCTGCGGTGACGAGGATCTTCTCTTCGACGGGCTCTTCCTGCTTGGCCGGTTCTTCGAGCGGCGGGCGTTCGCTGCGGTTCAGCAGGAACCAGGTGATGACAGCGCCGATCAGGAACGCCAGCAGCATCCACAACCAGTTGTGGCGGAACACGGAGGCCATCAGCGGGCACCCTTCGGGCCGGGCAGCAGGCGGTACAGCAGCCAGGCCGCCGCACTGCCGAGGACGAACGCGGCGAGCAGCAGGAACCAGACCTGCGCGATCAGCCAACTCATGAAGATTCCCCTAAGGAGCGTCAGAGAACTCGGATCTCGACCCGGCGGTTCGCGATCCGGCCGGTAGAAGTGCTGTTGGACGCGATCGGCCGGGTCTCCCCGTAACCGCGGCTGGTGATCCGCCCGGCGGGTACGCCGAGCTTGACGAGCGCTGTCTTGACCGCGTCCGCGCGCTGCTGTGACAGCGGCAGGCTGGTGGCCGGGTTGCCGAGGTTGTCGGTGTGTCCGCTCACCTCTACGTCGAAGCCGGCACAGCTCAGCAGCAGCTTCGCCACCTTGGTCACCGACGGGCGGGAGGCGTCGTTCAGAGTGTCGGTGCCGGACAGGAAGACGAGCTTGTTCTCCGCGTTGAACCGGGCGAGCCGGGCCTCGAAGGTCTGGCACGCCTCGCTCACCGGCGGCTTCGGCACGGCCGGTATCTGCAGCTCGTTGGCGACCACGGCACCCGGTACCGCCGCCGCCGCAGCGCGTGCCGCCGTCGCCTTGGTGGCCTGGTCGGCGACCTTGCCGCTCAACGTGACCTTGTCGCCGTCGTACTTGATCGCGGCCTCGCCGGTCGCGGTCGACAGCGCGTGCAGGAGAGCCGACAACGCCGTCGGGTTCGGCAGCGCGGTCTTCTCGTCGATGCTGATCTGGTCGGTGAAGTCGGTGCCCTCGGTCAGCAGCGCCTGCACCTCGGCGACGAGCTTGTCCTTCGTCTCCTGGTCCCGCACGACCGCATGGACGGTGATCGCCTCGTCGGTCCGGCTGAGCTCGAACGGAGCGACGGTCGGCGGTGCCGAGGGCACGGCAGTCGGCGTACCGGCCGGCCCCTCCTCGGCGGTAACAGTCGCGGCACCGGTCGATGGCGAGCTGGTCGGGTCGGCCGCGGTTTGCTCAGTGCCACCGAGCGCGATCACCAGCGCGGTGAGCAGGACAGGAACGAGAACGAGTGCGAGCAGCCAGACAAAACCAGGCCGCCGCCGTGCAAGTCCGGGCACTGTTCCTCCGTCAAGAGCGGTCATAGGTGACCGTGCGCGAGGAGACTACTCCGTACCGCTCCACGCGCGCATACCAGCCCGGCAAAGTTTTACGTGATCGGACGGACACATTTATTCAGGTTCCTCCTTTTATTAACTGCGAGTACTGGATAGAGTGCGCTGAGTCCCTCTTCCGCCCCCCTTGGAGGAACACATGAGAGTCCGCCCCCTGCCCACTCTGCTCGCCGCCGTGGCGCTGCTGACCGCCGGAGTCGTGCCGTCGGCGACCGCGGCCACCCCGATGCAGGACGGCACCCGAGTTGTTGCCGCCGGCAAGAAGGTGGTCGGCTACTTCACCGAGTGGGGTGTCTACGACCGCAACTACCACGTGAAGAACATCAAGACGAGCGGGTCGGCCGCCAAGCTGACCAACCTCGTCTATGCCTTCGGCAACACCACCAACGGACGCTGCACGATCGGTGACGCGTACGCCGCGAACGACAAGTTCTACGACGCGGCGAGCTCGGTGGACGGCGTCGCCGACACCTGGGACACCGGCGCGCTGCGCGGCAACTTCAACCAGTTGCGCAAGCTCAAGCGCGAGTTCCCGAACATCAAGGTGGTCTGGTCGTTCGGCGGCTGGACCTGGTCGGGCGGCTTCACCCAGGCCGCGCAGAACCCGGCCGCCTTCGCCGACTCCTGCTACAAACTGGTCGAGGATCCGCGCTGGGCCGATGTCTTCGACGGCATCGACATCGACTGGGAGTACCCGAACGCCTGTGGCCTGAGCTGCGACACGTCCGGCCCGAACGCCTTCAACAACATCATCACCGCGCTGCGCAACCGGTTCGGCTCGTCGGCGCTCGTCACCGCGGCGATCACGGCCGACGGGACCAACGGCGGCAAGATCGACGCGACCAACTACGCGACCGCGGCGCAGAAGCTCGACTGGATCATGCCGATGACGTACGACTACTTCGGCTCGTTCAACGCCCAGGGCCCGACGGCCCCGCACTCGCCGCTGACCTCGTACTCCGGGATCCCCACCGCCGGCTTCTACGGCGACGCGGCGATCCAGAAGCTGAAGACGAAGGGCATCCCGTCCTCGAAGATCCTGCTCGGCATCGGCTTCTACGGCCGTGGCTGGACAGGTGTCACGCAAGCCGCACCGGGTGGGCGTGCCACTGGAGCCGCGCCCGGCAAGTACGAGGCGGGGATCGAGGACTACAAGCTCATCTCGACCCGTTGCCCGTCCACGGGGACGGTCGGCGGTACGGCGTACGCGTTCTGCAACGGGCAGTGGTGGGGGTATGACACTCCCGCGACGATCCGCAGCAAGATGTCGTATGCGAACACCCAGGGACTGGGCGGCGCCTTCTTCTGGGAGCTGTCCGGCGACACCAGCAACGGTGCACTGATCACGGCGGTCAAGACAGTTGGCTGACCCCTTCGACCATCGCCTGATCCGGTAGGCGAGTCCCGCGTCCGGGGCCTTCTGCACCGTCCTGCAGAGGCCCCGGACGCTTTGTATTGCTCGCTAATCCGGTTTTCGGGCGGCGACTGTGAGCGACGGTGGCGGGTTGTTCGTGGCGCTGCGTAGACCGTTCGTGGCCGGTGTCGGACAGGTCGCATTTGTGCCATCCGGGGACGCAGGGAATCCCTTGACTTAACCCTCGCTGTTCGAAGTACTGGACCCTTGCATGACCCCCGGCAAGCGTTTGACAGGAGGGGCTCCATGGAGAGGCTGCCGGACTCGTCGTTGATCATCGGGGTGGCGACGTCCACCGCCGAGCGGGTGCACCTGGCCCGGCTGCTCGGTGGTGCCGACGCGCTGTTGCTGGTGTCCAGTGCCGAGCAGGCGCGGGCATTCCTGGAGCTGACCGCTACGGCGGAGTCGGTGCCCGTAGTACTGACCCCTGCGGTCGTGCCGGCGATGAGCGTGCGGGGGGTGACTGCCCAGATCGAGGCAGCCGAGCCCATCGCGTCAGAACCGGTACCTACGCCGCTGACCGTGGCCCGCGCTGTCGAGGACAACGCGCTGGAGCTGGACGTCGACCGCCGGGTGGTGCGCTACAAGGATCGGGAGGCACGGCTGACCCGATTGGAGCACGACTTCCTGCACTGCCTGGTGGCGGAACCGGGCAAGGTCTGGACGTACCAGCGCCTGCACCACGCGGTCTGGGGCAACGAGCACCTCGGCCACGGCTCGCACATCCACTCGGTGGTCAAACGCCTCCGCCAGAAACTCGCCGGCCTCGGCGCGACCGTCACCATCCATGCCGTCCGGGGCGTCGGGTTCCACCTGCTCCCGGCGGTCTGACAAGACCTGTGTGACCAATCGGCTGCCCGTGCGTTAGACGTATATGGCAGAGCCAATGGTGTCGGAGGTTGTGCGCGGGATCGCTGAGCGCCTTCAGGTCGACGAAGACACAGCCTCCCTGCTGATGGATCGCCCCTACAGCCACGTTGCGGAAGACCTCGAGCTCGAAACGGCTTGAGGCAGCAAAAGAACCGCCCCCACCCAGCAAGGCTGGATGGGGGCGGTTTTCTTTACTTGCCTACTACTTTGTCGCCTTCAGCGCGAAGTCCTCGACGACGGTTTCTCCGTTGATCAGCTTGGTCGCCCGAGTCTGCGGCTTGTAGCCGTCCTTGGCAGCGATCAGTGTCAGCGGGTTGTTGCGGCGGTCGAGCCAGTAGGCGTAACCGCCGTTCTTGTCAGTGATGAAGGTGTACTCCGACGCCCACGAGTCGACCTCGACCGTGGCTCCGGGCAGCGGGGCGGTGGTACCCGAGGTCGCGACCCCGGTGACGGTACCGGCCAGCTTGCTCCACGTGGTCGGCGGCGTGACAGTGAGCTTCACGTCGACCGGGTCCACGCTGTACGGGGTGTTCTCGCCGATGGTGACCGCGGCCGTGTAGGTGCCCGGCTGGTCGACAGCGGCGTTCAGCGCCACCTTGACGGTGACCTTCTCACCCGGGGCCAGGCTGGCCTCGGTCTTGTCCAGGCTCAGCCACTTGACGTCGGCCGACGACTCGGAGCAGTTCTCGAGGCCCGGAAGGACCTCACCCTCCACAGTCGGGTTGAAGCCACCGGACGATCCACCGACCCGGTAGAAGCCACACGCCGCACCACCGCGGTAGCGGGGCTGGTTGGCGTTCGGCAGCGCGGCCCAGGTACCGGCGGCCGGGTCGAAGGCGAACCCGGCGTTGGTGACGGCACCGGTCTGGACACCGCCGACGACGAGCAGCTTGCCACCGGCGACGGCGAAGGACGCCGCCCAGTGGTCGGCCGGGGAGTCGGCGATCGGGGTCCAGGAGTCCGCGCTCGGGTCGTAGACGTAGCCGGCCTTCTGCGCCGCTACGCCGTCGTTGCCGCCGGAGCAGTAGATCTTGCCGTCGATCGCGCCGCAGGATGCGAACGCCACCGACTTCGGGTAGTTGGCCAGCGTGGCCCAGCTGTTCGACGCCGCGTCGTAAGCGACCACGGTGTTGGACATCGGGGTACACGCCGCCGTGGTGCAGCCACCGACGGCGTACAGCTTGCCGTCGAGGACAGCCTGACCGGCGGCCGCACGCGGAGCCGGGTTGGCGGCCGCTGCGGACCAGGCGTTGGCGGCCGGGTCGTACGTCCAGGTCGCCGCGTCCGGACCACTCGCGCCCCAGCCGGAGCTGACGACGAGCTTGCCACCCACTGCGCCGACGGTGACGGCGTTGCGGGCGCCCGGGAGCGGGGCGATCGGCGTCCAGGCCAGGCTGGCCGGGTCGTAGACGTAGCTGTTGCCGGTGGAGGCGTTACCGTCGCCACCCGCGATCGAGTAGATCTTGCCGTCCAGGTTGACCACCCGGTTGTCCATCACGACGTTCGGGAGGTTGGCGATGTTGGTCCACGGAGCCGCGAGGACTCCCGGTGCGGCCGGCTTGACCGCCATCTTGCCGGACAGCTTGTTGCCGAACGAGGTCGGGACCTCGAGGCGCTGCAGCGGGGCTCCGGTGCTGTTCAGCACCTGGGCCTTGGTGGTCTTGCTGCCGTTCGCGTTCTCCAGGGTGAAGCCGCCGTCGCGCTCGCCGAACTTCAGGTCGACGTTAGCGGTGCCGGTGTTGGTGACCACGAACTGCTTGGTCACCTTGCCGCCCGGAAGCCTCAGGGTGGCGTCGAGTGCCGTCGGAGCGACCGAGACGCGGCCGGCCTTCAGGCTGAAGTCGGCCTGGGTGACCCAGTCCGCCTCGACATCGACGTTCGCCTGCGAGCTGGTGTAGTTGCCCGCCTTGGCGGTGTAGCCGTGCGTACCGTCGTCGGCGGAGTACAGCCAGTAGAAGCCGTCGGCCAGGCCGGTGTCCTCCGGGGTCGCAACGGTGGTCGCGGTCTCGCTGGGCTTGTCGTCACGGGTGACGACGGCGCCGTTCACGAAGCCGTTGGTGTTGGCGTCCTTGACATTGCCGACGACCAGACCGCCGCCGGTCGGCTCACAGCTGACAGCGCTGCCGATCAGGACGCTGTCGACCTCCCACCAGTACTCGTACGAGGCGTCGTAGTAGTGGAAGCGGACCTGGACGGCCGACTTGCCGGCCGCCTGCGGAATCGCGATCTCCTTGATGCCGCGGGTGTCCGCGGTCTGGGTGAGCACGGTGGCCCAGGTTGTTCCGCCGTCGAGGGACAGGTCGACGTCGACCTTCTCGTCGGAGTAGATGTTCAGATCCTGGTTGAACTTGATCTTCGGCGCGGTGACCGCGGTCAGATCGACGACCGGGCTGACCAGAGAGGTGTCCTGGCTCTGGCCCGAGCCGTACTTGTCGCTGTCGACGATCGCGAAACCGCCGGACCCGCCGGTCAGGTTGCCACGGTTGCCGGCATCGGTGAACTTCCAGGTCTGGCCGTTGCCCTTGTTGTCGACAACGGTCCAGCCGGCCGGGGCGACCTGGCCGTCGAACGTCTCGTAGACGCCGTCGGAGCCGTTGCGGTAGCCCGGCGCGGTCAGGCAGGACTCGGAGTTGACCGGGACAGCCACGTTCTTGGTCAGGTTGCCCGCGCCGACGGTGATCGGCTGGCTGACCGTCTGGTACCCGGGAATCTGGGACGCCACGGTCAGCGTGTAGGTCGCGCTGGCGGGCACCTTGAAGGAGTAACGGCCGTTGGTCGGGGTGGTGTAGTCGTACACGCCACCAGGACCCTGGACACTGACCTTCGCGTACAGCGGCCAGCCGTGGCCGGAGCCGTCCGTGATGGTGCCGCCGACGCTGACAGTCGGAGCCGCCGTCAGGGCGAAGTTCTTCGTCGTGGTGGTGTTCAACGTGATGGTCGCGGTGCCGGTCTGGCCGACGTAGCCGAAGGCGGCCACGGCGAGCGAGTAGTCACCGGCGGGAAGAACGGCGGAGTAGCTGCCGTCGGGGCCCGAGGTGACGACCTTGTCGGCGGTACCGGTCTGCTTGATCGTGACAGCCGCGCCGGCGATGGCAGCGCCACCGGTGGCGGTGACCTTGCCGGCCAGTGTGCCGGTCTCGCCGACAGGTGCCGCGTTCAGCAGCGCGAGCGCGTCGACCCGGCCCTCGCCGAACACGTTGTTGTTGGCGTCGGTACCGCCACACTGCGCGTTCGGGCTGTCGATCGCCGTGCCGTTGAGCAGCGCGCGGGTGGCCGCGACGTCGCCCTTCAGGCTCGGTGCGCCCGACCACAGCAGCGCGACGACGCCCGCCATGTGCGGGGTGGCCATCGAGGTGCCGTTGAACGAGCCGTAGGTGTTGCCGGGCAGGCTCGACCGGACGTTGACGCCCGGGGCCGAGATGTTCGGCTTGATCGTGCCGTTCTGACCGGCACCACGGCCGGAGAACGAGGCGATGTTGTTGTTGACGTCGTAGGCGCCGACCGAGTAGTTGCTGGTCGAGCTGCCGGGGGAGCCCGACGTGTTGCAGGCGGAGCCGCTGTTGCCGTTGGCGAAGACGCCGAAGATGCCGGACGCGGTCCACGCGAGCGTGACGTCCTCCATGAACGGGTCGTTCGACGGCAGCGTGCTGCCCCACGAGTTGTTGATGACGTTCGGCCGCTTGCTCGCGTCCGGGTTCGTCCCGGCGAGGTTGGTCGGCTCGAGCATCCACTGCCCGGAGCTGATCAGTGCCTCGTCGCTCGGGCAGCAGCCGTTGGCGGCGATCCACTTGACGCCCGGCGCGACGCCGATCTGGTTGCCGGCTCCGTCGTCGCCGGCCATGGTGCCCATCGTGTGGGTGCCGTGGCCGTTGTTGTCACACGGAGCGCCCGAGCAGCTGCCCGCCGCGTCGAACCAGTTGTAGTTGTGGTCGAAGGTGCCGTTGGCCAGCTTGCCGCGGTACTGGTTCACCAGCGCCGGGTGGTCGTACTGGACCCCGGTGTCGATGCTGGCCACCGTGATGCCGGCGCCCTTGTCGCCGTACTGCGCCCAGACCTGGTCGGCCTTGACGTTGGCGATGCCCCACTCGACCGCGTTGATCTCCATCTGCTGGGTGCCCTTGGTGACCGGCGGCACCTCGTACTTGACCGGGTTGTAGACACCCTCGACCTCGGTGTGGCCGGCGATGCTCTGCGCCATCGCCAGCGAACCGCCCTTGACCACGATCGCGTTGGTGGCCCAGTAGGTCTTGTACGTCACGTGCTGCGCGTCCAGCTCGGTCTTGACCGAGGCCTGGCTCTCCGCGGCGGTCTTCTTCAGCGCCGCCGCGACCGCGGTACCGCGCTGGTTCCAGTCGCTGATCTTGCTGGCGGCGGTCAGGTCGGCCTTGTCGCTGAACCGGACCCAGAAGTCGGTCGCCTCTTTGGCGTCCTTGCCTTCCAGCTTCGACAGCAGGTCAGGCTTGATCTTCGAGGCGGGCGTGGCGTCCGTCCCGCTCGGCTTGGTAGGTGGCGCGGCTTGGGCCAGGCCGGAGGCGGCCAGCCCGGTGGTGACGACCGCCACCGCCGCAAAGGCGCTCACCAGTGACCTGGCGAGCCCCTTCTTCCGTTGATGTGACATCTCTGCAGCCCCTCACTTGTACGACCCCGAGTCGACTCCCCCGAGTCATGGTGCAGAGGTGCAGGGCTTCGCAGACGCCGTGTTGGTGAACCGGTTCTGCGAACACTCCGTGCCCCCCAGCTCGCCACGTGTTACGCAGCGAGCTTGCGGAGGACAATATGTGTCATTCCAACGTCGGAACAAGCACACTTGGTGAGCAAGATGTGACACAGGGTTGGCTGGTTCGAAGCAAGTTTCGCCAATATTTGTCAATGCGTTGACGATTAGAGGCAGGGGTTGACATCGTAACCGGATGGTCACCGCCCGTGTCCCCACCGCGAGCGACGGCGCCCCCGACTTGACCAGTTCCGCCACCGAGCCGTTTCCACTGCTGATCGCGGTGGCAGCCTCATTGGAGGAACGAGTCCGGTTGGCGGAGCTCGTCGACGACGTCGCCCCACTGCTGCTCGTCTCGAGCCTGGACGAGTTGCGCAAGCTGATCACCCCCGCCCACCCCTCACCGCCGGTACCACCGGAACATCCCGAACCGCCCGAGCCCGAGTCGGTGGCCGAAGGAGCCGCCCGCAAGGTGCCGGGTCGGCGTACCGAACGGGACGGCCCGGAAGCCGACGTACTGACGATCGACTCGGCCCGGTCGGTCGCGAAGTGGCGCGACCGGGAGGTGCCGCTGACCGACCTCGAGCACGACCTGCTCACCTGGCTGATGACGGAACCGCTGCGCGTCTGGACGTACGAGGCACTGCATCAGGCCGTCTGGCGCAACCGGCATCTGCGCGGTACCGCGGATGTCCACTCACTGGTCAAACGAGTGCGGCGCAAACTCGATGAGCTGGGCACCACGGTCACGATCGACGCGGTTCGCGGTACCGGCTTCCGGTTGACCGACCACCAGAACCCGGCGATTACGGGGTTGCGCGCCGGGTAGCCTCTGAACTCGTGCGCTTCTCCAGCTTGAGTCACCTCGAATGTCCTCAGTGCGGTCTCACTCACGACGCCGATCAGGTGATCGGACTGTGTACCTGCGGATCGCCGCTGCTTGCCCGGTACTACCTCGAGGAGGTGCGGGCCGGGTTGACCAAGGCCGACGTCTCGTCGCGGCCGGCTGACCTTTGGCGGTACCACGAACTGCTGCCGGTCCGAGCGGTGGAGAACGTGGTCAGCCTGGGGGAGGGGATGACGCCGTTGCTCCCATTGCCTGCTTATGGGCGGGAACTGGGCGTCGAGCGGTTGCTGATGAAGGACGAGGGGCTGATTCCGACCGGGACGTTCAAGGCGCGGGGTGCGGCTGTCGGGGTGTCGCGGGCTTTGGAGGTCGGCGTTCGGAAGATCGCTATGCCGACGAACGGGAATGCGGGGTCAGCGTGGGCGACCTATGCGGCTCGGGCCGGCATGGAGGCGCTCATTGCCATGCCTCTGGCGGCGCCGGAGATCTGCCGGCGTGAGGTGACGGTGGTCGGTGCGGAGCTGAAGCTGATCGACGGCCTGATCGGTGACGCCGGTGCTTGGATTCGCTCAGAGCTTGCTTTGCGTGAGGGGTATCAGGATGTGTCGACGCTGAAGGAGCCCTACCGGATCGAGGGCAAGAAGACGATGGGGCTGGAGATCGCCGAGCAGCTCGGGTGGCGGCTGCCTGACGTGATCCTCTATCCGACCGGTGGGGGAGTCGGGCTGATCGGGATCTGGAAGGCGCTCTTGGAGCTGAAGGCTTTGGGGTGGGTCGACGGGCCGCTGCCGCGGCTGGTCGCAGTACAGGCCACCGGGTGCGCGCCGATCGTGCAGGCGTGGGAGAAGGGCCTGCCGTCGAGTGAGCCCTGGGTGGATGCTCATACCGTTGCCTTCGGCATCACCGTGCCCAAGGCACTCGGCGATTTCCTTGTCCTGCAAGCGATCGCGGAGACCGACGGCTGCGCCATCGCCGTCGACGACACCGACATCCTCGCCGCCCAACGCCGGGTCGCCTCGTTGGAGGGCACCTTCATCTGCCCCGAAGGCGCCGCCAACTTCGCCGCCGTCCGCCAACTCCGCGAGTCCGGCTGGATCAAGCCCGGCGAACAGGTCGTCGCCCTCAACACCGGCACCGGCCTCAAATACCCGGAAACCGTCCCGCTCTAGTCCTCGGCGCGCAGTTGCTGCCAGCGAGTCGCGAGCACCAGGCCGGCGATCAGACCCAGCGGGAACCAATAGGAGTAGTCCGGCCCCGCCGTGCTCGCTTCACCGATCGGCAGCATGAGGAGCACAGCGATCAGGATCGTGGCGCCGGCGGGAAACGCGAGCCGCTCGGCAAGATCGCGCGGGCTGTACCACTGCCACAGCACTCCGCCCAGCAGTCCCGCCAGGGCCAGCGCCCCCATGCCGAGCCGGTCCGAGCGACTGAGCACCTTGTCCGCGTCGGTGACGACCAGCGACAGCACCGCGCCGATACCCCACGGCAGCAGCCAGCCCGTTTTGCGTCGTGTCTCCGGTGAGACCTTCTCGAGTACCGACATCATCGCCCCCACCTAGGTTGTGTGGGGACGATGATGTCAGGTGGTCAGGCCTGGCCGCGGCGGACGGCGAGGATGTGGCAGGGGTCGCCGTTGGGGTCGAGTTTCACGTAGTTCTGCTGGCCCCAGCGCCAGGTCGAGCCGGTGATCTCGTCGTACACGGTGAAGGTGTCCTCGGGGCGCATGCCGAGCGCGGCCATGTCGAGGTGGACGAGGGACTCGCGAACCGAGTGCGGGTCGGTGTTCACCACGACGATGACGGTGTCGCTGTGGCCGTCGGGGCCGGTGACGCGCTTGGAGAAGCACATGATCTGGTCGTCGTCGACGGTGTGCAGGCTGAGGTTGCGCAGCTGCTGCAGGGCGGGGTGGCGACGGCGGATGTTGTTGAGCAGGGTCAGGTACGGGGCAAGCGTGCGGTTCTCGGCCGCGGCTGCGTCCCAGTCGCGTGGGCGGAGCTGGAACTTCTCGGTGTCGAGGTACTCCTCGGAGCCCGGCCGCAGCGCGACGTGCTCATACAGCTCGAAGCCCGCGTACACGCCCCAGGCCGGCGAAGAGGTGGCCGCGATGGCCGCGCGGATCTTGAACGCGCCCGGGCCGCCGTACTGCAGGTAGGCGGTCAGGATGTCCGGGGTGTTGACGAAGAAGTTCGGCCGCAGGAAGTGGCCGGTCTCCTTGGTCAGCTCCGCCAGGTACTCCTCGAGCTCCCACTTCTCGTTGCGCCAGGTGAAGTACGTGTACGACTGGTGGAAGCCGACCTTGGCCAGCTCCTGCATCATCGGCCGCCGGGTGAACGCCTCGGACAGGAAGATCACGTCCGGGTCGGTCTTGCGGATCTCGCCGAGGATCCACTCCCAGAAGTTGACCGGCTTGGTGTGCGGGTTGTCGACCCGGAACACGGTGACGCCGTGCGAGATCCACAGCTTCAGGATCCGCAGCACCTCGGCGTAGATGCCTTCGGGATCGTTGTCGAAGTTGATCGGGTAGATGTCCTGGTACTTCTTCGGCGGGTTCTCGGCGTACGCGATCGAGCCGTCCGCGCGGACGTTGAACCACTTCGGGTGCTCGGTCACCCACGGGTGGTCCGGCGAGGCCTGCAGGGCGAAGTCGATGGCGACCTCGAGACCGAGCTCGCGGGCCCGGCCGACGAAGTTGTCGAAGTCGTCGAAAGTACCGAGCTCGGGGTGGATCGCGTCGTGACCGCCCTCAGAGCTCCCGATCGCCCAGGGGGAGCCGGGGTCGCCCGGCTTGGGGTCGAGGGTGTTGTTCGGGCCCTTGCGGTACGACTTGCCGATCGGGTGAATCGGCGGCACGTAGAGCACGTCGAAGCCCATCGCGGCGACGGCGTCGAGGCGCTGGGTGGCGGTCTTGAAGGTGCCCGACACCCACTCCTGCTTCTCGTCGTCGTAGTAGGCGCCTTCGGAGCGGGGGAAGAACTCGTACCAGCTGCCGTACAAGGCGAGCTGGCGATCCACCCACACCGGGTACGTCTCGCTTGACGTGATCAGCTCACGTACCGGGTAGCGGCCGAGCGCCGAACGTACCTGCGGCGAGATCCCCGCGGCCAGTCGGGCCTCGGCGGGCAACGCCGGGTTCGCCAATGCCTGGGCCGCATCGCTCAGGGTCGATCGATCCACCCGTACCGCCGGTGGTACGCCGGCCGCGGCGCGATCGAAGAAGGCAGCTCCTTCGGCGAACATCAGGTCGACGTCGATACCGGCCGGGATCTTGATCTCGGCGTTGTGCCGCCACGTGCCGTACGGATCGCTCCAGCCCTCGACCGCGAACGTCCACGCGCCCTGCTCCTGCAGGGTGACGTCGACCGTCCAGCGGTCGGTGCCCTGGCCGACCGGGGTCATCAGCATCCGTCTGGTCTGTCCCGTCGGCGACGTCAGCACGACGTTCGCGTTCACCGCGTCGTGGCCCTCGCGGAACACGGTGGCCGCGATGGTGAAGGTCTCGCCGACCGACGACTTGGCCGGATACGCTCCGGCGTCGACGGTCGGACTGACGTCGGTGATCGGGATGCGCCCAGTCATGGAGTTAACGAACCTTCGCTTTCCGCAGTAGCAGGAACAGGGAAGTACAGCACTGACGTTATCGGTTCCCCGTACCCCGACGCGCCATGCGGGCATCACGGTTTGGGCCAAAGTCTGGATTGCTTGCTCACAGGCTGATACAGAGTGAACCTTTGGGGTAAGTGGTCTGGTCTGCAAGTTCTTGCTCACGTTGCAAGATCGATGCATCCCGGGGGTGCTGTCGGCTCTGCGGGCCGGTACGGTGTCCCGGTGCGAGCGATACGACGATTCTCCGTCCGCCCTGTCCTGCCCGAGCCGTTGACCGGTCTCGGCACCCTGGTGAACAACCTGCGCTGGGTCTGGCACCCGGAGACGCAAGACGTCTTCGAGGCCGTCGACCCGCTGTTGTGGCGCAGTACCGGTGGTGACCCGGTTCGGCTTCTCGGTGAGGTACCGGCGGCCCGGCTCGACGAGCTGGCGAACGACCATGCCTTCCTGCGCCGGCTCGAGCTGGCGGTGACCGACCTGAACGGCTACGTGACCGACGACCGGTGGTTCCAGGCCGAGGCCGGTTCGCCGGTCAGCTCGGTGGCCTACTTCTCCCCGGAGTTCGGCATCACTCACGTGCTGCCGCAGTACTCCGGCGGTCTCGGCATCCTGGCCGGTGACCACCTGAAGGCCGCGAGCGACCTCGGTGTGCCGCTGATCGGTGTCGGCCTGCTCTACCGGCACGGGTACTTCGGCCAGTCGCTGAACCGCGAAGGCTGGCAGCAGGAGCGGTACCCGCTGGTGGACCCCGACGGTCTGCCGATCAGCCTGCTGCGCGACGCCGACGACGCGCCGGCCACCATCAGCGTGAACCTGCCGGGCGAGCGCAAGCTGTGCGCGCAGATCTGGGTCGCCCAGGTCGGCCGGGTGCCGCTGCTGATGCTCGACGCCGACATGGAGGACAACGAGCCCGCCGAGCGCGAGGTCACCGACCGGCTGTACGGCGGTACGACCGAGCACCGGTTGCTGCAGGAGCTCCTGCTGGGCGTCGGTGGCGTCCGCGCCGTCCGTGAGTTCTGCCGGGTCACCGGCCACGCGGCGCCCGAGGTCTTCCACACCAACGAAGGCCACGCCGGCTTCCTCGGCGTCGAGCGGATCCGCGAGCTCGCCACCGACCAGTCGCTCGACTTCGACACCGCGCTCGAGGTGGCCCGCGGCGGTACCGTCTTCACCACCCACACCCCGGTACCGGCCGGCATCGACAGGTTCCCGGTCGAGCTGATCCAGCAACACTTCTCGCCGGACGTGTTCGGCGAGGGCGTGCCGATCGACCGGATCCTCGCGCTCGGCGCGGAGGACTTCGAGAACGGCGACCCGTCGGTCTTCAACATGGCGATCATGGGCCTGCGGCTGGCGCAGCGGGCCAACGGCGTCTCGAAGCTGCACGGTGTCGTCAGCCGGGGGATGTTCGCCGGTCTGTGGCCGAGCTTCGACCCGACCGACGTGCCGATCACCTCGATCACCAACGGCGTGCACGCGCCGACCTGGGTGGCGCGTGAGATCCACCAGCTCACCTACGCGAACACCGACACGGCGGTCGACGGCGAGGGCATCTTCGAGGGCCTCGACAAGACGACCGACGCGCAGCTGTGGGAGACGAAGCGGATGCTGCGGCAGCGCTTCATCGACGACACCCGCGCCCGGGTCCGCGCGTCCTGGGTGAACCGGGGCGCTTCCGAGGCCGAGCTCGGCTGGGTCGACTCGATCCTGGACCCCGACGTGCTGACGATGGGGTTCGCCCGGCGCGTACCGTCGTACAAGCGGCTGACCTTGATGCTGCGCGACCCTGCCCGGCTGAAGGCTCTGCTGCTGCACCCGACGAAGCCGATCCAGATCGTGATCGCGGGCAAGGCGCACCCGGCCGACGAGGGCGGCAAGAAGCTGATCCAGGAGATGGTCCGCTTCGCCGACGACCCCGAGGTGCGGCACCGCATTGTTTTCGTACCTGACTACGACATCGCGCTGGCACAGCCGATGTACCCGGGCTGCGACGTCTGGCTGAACAACCCGCTGCGTCCGTACGAGGCGTGCGGAACGTCCGGGATGAAGGCGGCGCTGAATGGTGCGCTGAACCTCTCCATCCGGGACGGCTGGTGGGACGAGTGGTACGACGACGAGTTCGGCTGGGCGATCCCGTCGGCCGAGGGCATCGAGGACACCGATCGTCGCGACGACCTCGAGGCGCACGCTCTGTACGACCTGATCGAGAAGCAGGTCGCGCCGCGGTTCTACGACGGTGAGGTCCCGGGTCGCTGGATCGAGATGCTGCGGCACACGATCAAGGAGCTCGGCCCGAAGGTGCTGGCGACGCGGATGGTTCGCGACTACGTCCAGCAGCTGTACGTCCCGGCGGCCGAGTCGTCGCGCCGGCTCAACTCGACGTACGAGGGTGCACGCGCCCTGGCAGCGTGGAAGCGGCAGGTCCGGGCAGCTTGGCCGGCGATCCGCGTCGACCATGTCGAGCTGCAGGGCCTCGGCGATGTGCCGCAGCTCGGCACGACGGTCGGGATCCGGGCGTTCGTGACGCTCGGGGATCTGACGCCGACGGACATCGACGTCGAGGCGCTGCACGGCCGGGTGAACTCCGAAGACGAGATCACCGACCCGGTCCGGGTGTCGCTGTCGCTCGCCGAGACGTACGAGGGCAACCGCCACCGTTACGAGGGCGAACTCAAACTGGACCGCACCGGCCCCTTCGGCTACACGGTCCGAGTCCTCCCGAAGAACCCCATGCTCGCCAGCCCCGCGGAACTGGGCCTGGCAGCCGGTCCCTCGGATCCAGAAGATCCAGAAACCCCGGACCTGCCCGCAGGCTCCGAATTCTGACCAACTGAACGCGGGCCCCGCCTACCTCACTAGGCGGGGCCCGCGTTTTTGTTCTCTCACCACGGGAGCGGGCGCCCGTCGCGGAAGAAGCCGCCGGTCGGTCCGTCGTCGCGGAGGTTGACGGCCCAGAGGACGCTGCGGGCTCCGTCTCGGACCGGGCGGCCGCCTTGACCCATGTCCGTGTCGGTCCAACCGGGGCAGATGGCGTTGACGAGGATGCGGTCGCGGCGCAGTTCGCCGGCGAGGAGTCGCGTCAACGCGTTCAGCGCGGCCTTCGAGACGTTGTACGCCGGCGCCCCGCCAGTCATCTCGCTGATCGATCCGCCCTCGCTCGACACGTTGACGATCCGAGGATGCGCGCTTCGCCGGAGCAGCGGCTGGAACGCCTGACACACTCGCCAGGCTCCGTACAGATTCGTCTCCATCGCCCGATGAACCGACCCGAGGTCGACGCTGATCGCGCGTTCGGCAGGGTCGTACAGAATCGCCGCGTTGTTGATCACCGCATCGACCTGCTCGACCTTTTTGGCAGCCCACTCCGCCGCGCTTGCGGCATCGTCAGGATCGCTCACATCCAGCTTGACCGGCAGCAACCGCTCGCTGCCCGCGCTGATGGCCTCGGCTGTCTCACGGCCTTTGGCAAGATCCCGCACGCCGAGCAGCACCGTCCATCCTTGCGTATGGAGCTGCTCAGCAAGCTCAGCGCCGATTCCCCGATTGGCCCCGGTGACGAGTGCGACTCTGGTGGACATCGACCAGGAGTATCACGCGGCCGTTCCAACGCGAGCGCTGTTCGGGAGCAAGTCCAGAAGCTGCTGAGTGTGCCCCGGAAGCTCGGAGTCGAGCAGGCCGTTGAGCAGTACCCGCAGCGGCAGCGACTGGTTGACCTGGACGGCGTCGTGCGACACGAGCAGCGTCGGTACCAACGTGTCCAACTCGATCTCGCTCAAGCCGTCGTCGTCGAACGTGCAGAGCGCCACGCCCTGACGCCGGATCCGCTCCTGCAGTCCCGCCATCCCGCCCGAGACCGCGATCACGTGCTCGAGCGTCCAAGGGTCGTGCGCGATGCGGTTGTCGTACGCCGTAACGGTCCCCGCGGCGATCGACGCGGCCGCCGCGATCGTGGTGGCGTTGACGATCGCGACGTGCGCCAGGACCTGCTCCGCATTCCACTCGCCGGCGGCCGGCGTGACGACCGCATCGCCCGCGGCGGCGACCGTACCGGCCACATCCAGTAGTGCGCCGAACGCTTCCTGAACCGTCGTGCTGTCCATGCTCACTCCTCATTTGCAACGTTTGGTTGCATATGAGACTAGCTGACGGCTTCGCTATGTGCAACCATCTGTTGCTTATTAGGGCGGCGGCAGGCTAGGGTGATCCGCAACCAAGGATTGCAGGAGGATGGCATGGAGTTCGGAACGCTCGAACGCGAGATCTACGTCGGCGCGTCACCCGAGATCGTCTTCGACGTGGTGAGCAGTCCCGAGCACCTCAAGGAGTGGTGGCCGGACGACGCCCGGTACGAGGCGACGCCCGGCGCGGCGGGGGAGATCACGTTCGGCGACCCCGACCCCGACGCCGACGGGCAGGTCGTCCAGTTCACCGTGGTCGATGCCGCTCCGCCACGGCTGTTCTCGTTCCGCTGGACCCATCCGGCCGGCGAGGTGGCTAAGGAGGGCAACTCGTTGCTGGTCACGTTCGACCTGGTCCCGTCGGGCGAGGGCACGCTGGTGAAGATGACAGAGACCGGCTTCCGCGAGATGGGCTGGGAGGCCGCAGTACTGGAAGCGCAGTACAACGACCACGCCACCGGCTGGGACTACTTCCTGCCACGGCTGCCCGTGTATATCGCAACGCTGGAGGCGCACTCATGAGCCCCACCACGGTCGACGACGACCTCTGGTCCGCCATCGGCGACCCAACCCGCCGCCGCATGCTGGACCTCCTGCTCACCACCGGCGAAGGCACCGCCACCACCCTCGGCCAGCAACTCCCCGTCACCCGCCAGGCCGTAGCCAAACACCTCACCGTCCTGGACCGAGTAGGCCTGGTCCAGTCCCGCTCAGCCGGCCGCGAAAAGCTCTACCACGTAGACGAAGCCCAACTGGCCCGCGCAGTAGCCCAACTAACCTCAGTAACCGCAGCCTGGGACGCCAGACTCCACCGCATCAAACACCTAGCCGAATCAATCCAACACAAAGCCAACCAGTCCAAGAAGAACTGACGCCGTCCGCCGCGGCGGCCACTCGCTGGCGCCGGAACGCCGGCCGAAGGACCTCAGCCCTCGCGAGGAGGTGCCGGCACGGGGCCGGCATCGTCGACGATCTCCGACCGGAGCAGCCTGAGAAGGTCGGGATCGGCGTAGATCTGTGCGGTGTTCCGCCACTCGGCCATCAGGTGGAGGATCGGCGTGGGCGAGTCGTGGTCCATCGCGGCGGTGAGTTCACGGACGAACTCGATCCGATCGCCGGCCGGCAGGTACCGAAGCCATGAAAAGGTCTGGAGCATCAGAGCTACCTCATGGATGTTTGGTCGACCGTTCGCGATTTCCCCCCCAGGTGAGGTGGAGCGGTTTGTCGATCGAGGGCTAGTTGGTTCGTGTGGAGGGGGAGAGGGCGGAGCGGCCGCGCTCGTTGGGTGAGGAGAGGGCTTGTGGCCAGGTCGGTGCTTTATATGTCGATGTCTCTTGATGGCTTCATCGCTGGGCCGAACGACACTCCGGACAATCCGGGTGGGGATGGGTTCATGCGGTTGCATGACTGGTTCATCGGGCCAGATGGGAAGTTTGGTGAGGTGAGTGGGGCGGCGCGGGAGGTGTATGAGGAGATGCGTGACTTCAGCGCGATTCTCGCGGGCCGCAATACCGTCGAGCAGGTTGACCACTGGGGTGGGGAGCGGAACGGGGTACAGATCATCGTGCCGAGTTGGGCTTGCCCCCGATAGGTGGACATCTTCGCTGGCGAGATCGTTGGTCTCGTGGGAAGGATGTTGTTATGGGAAAGCACAGGACGTTCACGC
>NZ_JBITDB010000009.1:0-292145 GCF_044453825.1 Kribbella sp. NPDC051620 | reverse complement strand
GCGTGAACGTCCTGTGCTTTCCCATAACAACATCCTTCCCACGAGACCAACGATCTCGCCAGCGAAGATGTCCACCTATCGGGGGCAAGCCCAACCCTATTTGCCGCTCCTGCGTCGCGGTGAGTTCTCGGACTCACCCCTTGCCGGAGGCGGTGGATGACCAGTACGGCGAGCCTTCGACTGCGTTAACCCGTCGTAGTGGCGGCGATCAACTCGGTGATCCGACGACGGGCCGCCTTGGGGTGCAACGGTTCGCAGCCGGCGTCGACGCAGCGCTTGACCACTCGGGGGTCGTCCTTCAGCAACAGCAGTCCGCGCCGGAGCAGGGTGAACGGTGGCTTGCGATGCTCCCGCAGATCGCGCTGAAACCGGCGTACGAAGGTGATGATCCGGTGATGCCGTACGCAGATCGCCACCGCAAGCAGCCCACGCTCCCGCAACGCCCCGACGATCTGATCAGCAAAGATGCCCTCAGCAACCACCAGCGGCGAACCGTCTGTCTCCACAGGTCGATGCCCGACGGTTCCATCCGCAGCGATGTCATAGATCGGCATATCCGATGCGCCGGTTGCGCACAGCAACTCCAGCGCCGCGACGGCCCGCTTCCCGTCCCAGGACCCCGGATCGTCCCAATCCACGATCCCCAATGGCGACCGCGGCATCGCCGCATCATCCCCGTCCCGGTAGAAGTCGTCGAGCCGCACCACCGGCAGACCGACGTTCTCTGCAAGCCGCGATTTCCCAGCCCCCGAAGGCCCCGCCAGCAACACCACTCGAGCACTCACTCGAGGATTCTCCCATCGCTCCACCAGCCGCAGCCCACCCCAGGTCGCCGACAGCCCCATCTGCGCGGTAACAAACTTGCACGGAGCGACGAAAAGTTTCCGCGCAGCCGGGCGCTGACCGACCCGTCGGCTCCACCTCCGCCGAACACCACGCGTCCCGTCGATCGACGCGGAAGTGCTTTCGCCGCAGGACGGCACGCAGCCGCGGCTCGTGGCACTTCCCGGCAAGGGCCGAGTCCGAGAGGTCACCGCGACGTAGGAGCGGCAAATAAGGGTGGGCGGGAGCGACCAGAGCGGCGCGCGACGTAGGAGCGTGCGGCGGCGGGCGCGTGGGGATTAACTGGTTCGGGGGTGGACTTCGGGGTGGGCTTGCCACCAGGGGGCGTAGGCGGGGCTGCGGAGGGCGTGGGCGGTGTAGGAGGTGGCTACGGCCAGGTAGATGGCTTCTGTTTGGTCTTCGGTTAGGCGGCTGCGGCGCCAAGCCAGGATCAGGCGGCCGCGGAGGGGGTCGCTGGTTAGGCGGCGGATGGTCATGCCTTCGGCGCCGGCTGAGGTGGGTTTTACTAGTTGGACTGCTCGGCCGGATTGGATCAGTTGGCGGCCGCCGCCGCTGGGGGCCTCGTAGCGGATTTTGGGGGTGAAGCCGGCTCGGCGGCAGGCGGCTCGGAGGGAGGCTAGGGAGCCGTCGTCGGCGCCGGGTGGGCTGATCCAGGCTTCGTCGGCCAGGTCGGCGAGGTCGATCTCCGAGCGGGCTGCCAGGGGGTGGCTGGAGGTCAGGGCGATGAAGAACGGCAGCCTGGGGAGGATGGTGCGCTGAGCCAGGTCGGGTGACAGGGGTACCTCGTTGTCGTCGCTCATGCCGATCACCGCGAAGTCGGAGCGGTGGTGGGCCAGTGACTGGGCGAGGCTGATGGCGGACGGGTCGACCTGGACGGTGAGCTCCACCGGCGACAGGGCTGCTTGGACGCGCTCGACGATGGTGCCGACGCATTCCATGTGGGCCGTTCCCATGTGCAGTTCGGCCGGGCCCGCGCCGGCGGCCAGGGTCAGGTCGCCGGCGAAGGAGTCGATGTCGGCCAGTACCAGCCGGGCGCGTTGCAAGGCGCGTTCGCCCAGCGGGGTGGGCCGTACGCCGGTACGGGCTCGTTCGAACAGCTGGCCGCCGAGCGAGCGTTCGAAGCGTTGCAGGAGACCGGTCAACGCTGGTTGCGAGACCCCGAGGCGGGCGGCGGCCCTGGTCACGCTGCCCGCGTCGGCGATCGCGCAGATCGCCCGCAGGTGGCGGATCTCGGGATCCATAACGTGAGGCTATCGCCGTTGGGATGACCGCGGAACGGCTCGGCGTGGCACGCTCCGAAACACTGCGGATCCCCCACCGCAGTCACGCGGGTTCGCGTGTTCCGCCCCGGAGGACAGACTGATGACAACCCCACGACTCCAACGATTACGGCTGTTCCGGCGACAGGCCCCGGTACTTTCCCTGGCCTCCGTCATCGCCCTGACCTGGCTCGGCCTCAGCGCCGGTCCAGGACAAGCGGCCACCGTCGCAAATCCGCCAACGGTCGCAAGTCCACCAACCGTCGGCTCAGGTCCCAGCGGGCCGGCCGACGAACCCGCCCACGTGACCGATGCCAGGACCCCGGTCGACCACCGTCCGCCCCTCCCTGCATCGAAACACGAACTGCGCCGCGACTACGACGGCCCCGGCAAGGTAGCCCTCAAGCCACGCCCGTCCATGCAAGACCTCAAAGCCACGGCGGCCTGCAACCCCGCAGACTTCACGAGCCGCACCGGCCAAGCGCTCGTGAACCAGATCAAGGCATCGACGACGGACTGCGTCAACACACTCTTCAACCTCACCGGCACGGACGCGTACGCCGCATTCCGCGAGACCCAGATGACCACCGTCGCGTATGCCCTGCGCGACAACGGCTCCGCCTACCCCGGCAACAACTCGACCGGTACCGCCCAACTGACCCTGTACCTCCGGGCGGGCTACTACGTGCAGTGGTACAACCCGTCGACGGTCGGCACCTACGGCCCGACGCTGCGTACCGCGATCCAATCAGGCCTGGACACCTTCTTCGCCAACTCCCACGCCTTCGACGTCAGCGACGCCAACGGAGAGACCCTCGCCGAGGCGATCACCCTGATCGACAGCTCCGCGCAGAACGCCCGCTACCTGTCGATCGTCAAGCGCATGCTGACCGGCTACAACAACTCGTACAACACGTCGTGGTGGATGCTGAACGCGGTCAACAACGTCTACACCGTGTTGTTCCGCGGGCATCAGGTGCCGGAGTTCGTGTCGGCGGTACAGACCGATCCGAGCGTGATCGACACCCTGTACGGCTTCGCGGCCGACCACAAGGACCTGCTGTCCGGCGACCAGAGCTACCTGACCTCCAACGCCGGCCGTGAACTCACCCGGTTCCTCCAGTACTCCGCCCTGCTCGCCAAAGTCCGTCCGCTCGCGAAGGCCCTACTCGGGCAGACCTCGTTGCAGGGCCCGACGGCACCGCTGTGGGTCGGCGTCGCCGAGTTGGCCGACACCTACGACAAGGCCAACTGCGCGTACTACGACATCTGCAACCTGCAGGCCAAGCTGGCCGCCGCCGTGCTGCCGATCAACCACACCTGCAGTTCCACCCTGCGCATCCGTGCTCAGGAGATGACCACCGCCCAGCTCGCGTCGAGTTGCAGCAGCCTGGCGAGTCAGGACGCCTACTTCCATGGCATTGTCGCCGACCCCGGCCCGGTGGCCAACGATCGCAACACCAGCCTGGAGGTGGTGGTCTACAACTCCAGTACCGACTACCAGACCTACGCCGGGGCGATGTGGGGCATCGACACGAACAACGGCGGGATGTACCTCGAGGGCGACCCGGCCGCGGTCGGCAACCAGGCGCGGTTCATCGCCTACGAGGCCGAGTGGCTGCGCCCGACGTTCGCGATCTGGAACCTCAACCACGAGTACACCCACTACCTCGACGGTCGCTTCGACATGGCCGGCGACTTCGACGCGGGCGTCAGCACCCCGACGATCTGGTGGATCGAAGGGTTCGCGGAGTACGTGTCCTACTCCTACCGCAACGAGACCTACACCGCGGCCATCACCGAGGCGTCCCGCCGTACTTACGCGCTCAGCACGCTGTTCGGTACGACGTACAGCAACGACACCACCCGGATCTACCAGTGGGGCTACCTCGCGGTGCGGTACATGCTGCAGTCGCACCGCAGCGACGTGACCACAGTCCTCAACTACTACCGGTCGGGCAACTGGAACGCTGCGGCCAGCTACCTGAGGACCACGATCGGCAGCCGGTACGACGCCGACTGGTCCAGTTGGCTGTCCGCCTGCGGGGCAGGCAACTGCGGTGGGGGTGGTACGACCTTGCCAGAGTGCGCTGCGGGCGATGTCCGTGCCCTGGGCAAGAACTGTCAACGCAGCAACCGTGGCACCACGACCGGCAACTACGACTATCTCTACATCAACCTGCCGGCCGGCACAGCCCAGCTACAGATCACCGCCAGCGGTGGTACCGGCAACTGTGATCTCTACTACAACAAGACCACCTGGGCGACCAGCGCCGCCTACACCCAGCGGTCGACCGCCACCGGCAACAGCGAGTCGATCACTGTCGCCAATCCGCCCGTGGGCTACAGCTACGTCAGCCTTTACGGCGCAACAGGCTGCAACGGCGTCACTGTCAGCAGCCGCTACTGATCGTTCGTTCCCTCTGCGTGGGCTCAACAGCGCGCGTCCATGCGGAGGGAACGAACCTGTACTTTGCCTGGCGTTCACCTTCATCTGGTGGGCTCGCGACGTAATCCCCTGACCCTGCGGAGGAATCGTGAGGCGAGTCGCGCCCGGCGTTGCCGCTGTGGTGTGCGTTGGACTGGTGGTACTGACCGGGTGCGGGAACGACGCGGGGGCGTCGACCGCGCCGGTTGGCGGGAGTACGCCGTCCGTGCCGGCTGATGTTGCCGCGCCTGCCGCAGTCAGTGGGTTGGCGGGGCTGGCCGTCGTACCGGGTGGGTTCTTGAACGGGGCTCCGGGAGAGCCTGCACAGGTGACTGGGCCGTTCACGCGGCAGAGCTTCGTGGACACCTTGTCGGCTTCGCCTGCTGAGGATCTCGCGTTGTTGCTGAACGCGGGGTGCAAGGAGGGCTACCAGATGTTCCGCTTGAGCGCGGACCGGCGCAAGCGGGTGACCGTGCAGCTGTTCAAGGCGGCTTCGGCGGCCAAGGCCCGTGACCTGCAGAAGGGGTTCTGGGCGCAGGACGAGCACACCAAGCCGTTCGCAGTACCGGGCGTGCAGGGCGCGTTGACCGACGCGCAGACCGGGGTCGTCGGCGTGACCGGTCAGATCGACGCGGTCGCGGAGGCCAGCATCACGGTCGGCTCACTGGTCGCCGAGATCACCGTCAGCCAGACAGGCACGCTGGAAAAGACGCCGGTACCGGACATCAAGCTCGCCACCACGATGCTCAAACTCCAGTACCAGCGCCTGACCACCAAGTCGGGCTGACGGTCCCGCCGACCCGATCAGAAGCAGGTGAACGCGTCCTTGATCACCACGAACGAGGACGGATCGCTGAAGATGGTCGGTGCTCCCTTCCGGACGGCGAAGGCCTTGATCCGTGGGCGGCCCGGCTGGTCGGCCCAGGCGCCGCTGATCTTCTCGGCTCCTGCCTCGACCGCGGAGCGCGGGATCGTGTACTTGAAAACGCCCCAGTTATAGGGATCCATCGTGGATGCGGCCCAGCCGACGAGGTCCTGTGCGGCCTTGCAGTCGGAGACGAAATACCGCAGCCCGGTGGACGGAACATCCTTCAGCTTGCCGCTCTGGCGTACCTCGGCGACCTCCGAAGGGGTGCCGATCTGGTACAGGGTGATGGTGGGACTGGTGCCGTTGAGGATGTCGGAGCCCGGCGTACCGAACGGCGCCGGCAGCGAACCGACGACGGGCGAGTTCATCGCGCCGGGCGAGCCGGTGCTCTGCAGGGTGTTGAAGCGGATCGCGAACTGCCCGCCGCTCGAGCAGGCCGGTGCCACCAGGTTCGCCTCGACCTTGAGGGCGTCCAGGATCCAGTAGTTGAACATCGTCGTGCCGGGCGCCGGGGCCAGCGTCGTCGAGAGCTGGCTGGACAGATTGACCGGAGCGGCCGAGCCGCAGAGCCATTGCCAGGTGTAGACCAGCGTCGCGGTCTTGCTCGACGGCTGGCCCTGCGAGTTGAACTTCGGTACGGCCCCGAAGTACGCCGTGACGTGCACCGGCTTGGTCGTGTCGACCCAGAGCTTCGCGAGCAGGTGGGCATCCCACAGGTCGTCATAGGTCACGCCGGTGTACCCGCCGCCGAACTGCAGGTTCTTGCCCAGCGCGGTCGGCGCATCCGGGTCGGCCGCCGCCGTGACGGCCGCCTTGGTCGCGGCCGGCTGGTCCCCGGCAGCCGTCGCCGGTCCGGCGGCGCCGAGCAGCAGCGCGGCGGCGGTCAGCACCGCCATGACCAGCTTCTTCTTTCCCTGTCGCATCGATCGTCCTCCCGAGTGACTTTCAGTGACTCCCGTCAGGCTAGGAGTCACCGATGCGAGCTTGGAAGAGCGATTCGCTGCAGGTACCTGCAAGTGGATCAGGCAGTGATGCGATCGATCACCAAAGGCGTTGGTGTGTAGGAGTCCGAGATCGTGAGCGCGTCCGTGAGGGACTCCAGGGCGCGGTCGAAGCGGGTCGCGTCGTCGGCATGCAAGGTCAGTAGGGGCTGGCCTTCGGTGACCTGGTCGCCTGGTTTGGCGTGGAGTTCGACGCCGGCGACCGGGGAGACCGGGTCCTCCTTGCGGGCGCGGCCGGCGCCGAGGCGCCAGGCTGCTACGCCTACTGCCAGGGCGTCCAGCCGGGAGAGGACGCCTGAGGTTGTCGCCTTGATGACGTGTTGTTCGGGGGCGACGGGGAGCTCGGCATCGGGGTCGCCGCCCTGGGCCGCGATCATTCGGCGCCAGACGTCCATGGCGGTGCCGTCGCGGAGTTTTTCGGAGGGGTCGATGTCGGTCACGCCTGCGCCGGCGAGCATTTCAGTTGCCAGGGCAACAGTCAGTTCGATGACGTCGGCAGGTCCGCCGCCCGCCAGAACCTCGACGGATTCCCTGACCTCCAAGGCGTTTCCGGCGGTCAGGCCCAGGGGGGTGGACATGTCGGTGAGCAGGGCAACGGTCTTCACGCCGGCGTCGGTGCCCAGGGCAACCATGGTGGAGGCGAGTTCGCGGGCGTCGGCGAGGTCCTTCATGAAGGCGCCGGTGCCGACCTTCACGTCCAGGACCAGCGCGCCGGTGCCCTCGGCGATCTTCTTGCTCATGATCGAGCTGGCGATCAGCGGGATCGCCTCGACCGTGCCGGTGACGTCGCGCAGGGCGTAGAGCTTCTTGTCCGCCGGAGCCAGGCCGTCGCCGGCCGCGCAGATGACGGCGCCGACGTCTTCGAGCTGGCGCATCATCTCGTCGTTGGACAGCGCCGCCCGCCAGCCGGGGATCGACTCGAGCTTGTCCAAGGTACCGCCGGTGTGGCCGAGGCCGCGGCCGGACAGTTGCGGTACGGCGACTCCGCACGCCGCCACCAAAGGGGCCAAGGGCAACGTGATCTTGTCGCCGACGCCGCCGGTGGAGTGCTTGTCCGCGGTCGGCCGGGACAGTTTGGCGAAGTCCATCCGCTCACCGGAGGCGATCATCGCGGCGGTCCAGCGGGCGATCTCGCGCCGGTTCATCCCGTTCAGGAGAATGGCCATCGCCAGCGACGACATCTGCTCGTCCGCGACCGTACCGCGGGTGTAGGCGTCGATCACCCAGTCGATCTGGCCGTCGCTCAGCTCGCCCTTGTCCCGCTTGGTGCGGATGACGTCTACCGCGTCGAAAGACACTATTCCTCCAGTCGTTCAGGCCCGAACGCGTCGGGCAGTAGCTCGCGCAGGGGGCGGCTACCGGTGGCGGACTCGACCAGGAGAGTCGGTCCGCCGTGCTCGTGCAGCAGCTGGCGGCAGCGGCCGCACGGCGTGAGCAGTTCCTCGTTGTGGTCCACGCAGGTGAAGGCGATCAGCCGGCCGCCGCCGGTGCGGTGCAGCTCGGAGACGAGGCCGCATTCGGCGCACAGGGTCAGCCCGTACGAGGCGTTCTCGACGTTGCATCCGGCAATGATCCGGCCATCGTCGACCAAGGCGGCGGCGCCGACGGGAAAACCGCTGTAGGGCGCGTACGCCCGCTGCATCGCCTGGACGGCAGCGACGCGGAGCGCCCGCCAGTCCACGCTCCCCCGCCCTGCGGGCGAGGAAGCTGGGTCGGGAGGGGATGCCTCATTCGGTGACGTAGGGCTCACCGTCCGCCTTAGGAGCTCTCACTCGGCCGACCAGGCCCGCGACGGCGATCACCGTGGCCAGGTACGGGGCCATCAGCAACAGTTCGCCGGGGATCGGGGTCTGGATGATCTGCAGCTGGGACTGGAGCTGGGTGGCGAAGCCGAAGAACAGCGCCGCGACCATCGCGCCGATCGGATGCCAGCGGCCCATGATGAGGGCGGCCAGCGCGATGAACCCGTTGCCCGCGGTCATGTCCTTGTTGAAGGATCCCGCGTACCCGACGGTGAAGAACGCGCCGCCGAGCCCGGCCAGGATGCCGGCCGAGAGCACCGCGGAGTACCGGACGCGCTTGACCTTGATGCCGACCGTGTCGGCCGCCTTCGGGTGCTCGCCGACCGCGCGGACCCGCAGGCCCCAGCGGGTCTGGAACAGCACGAAGGTGACCACGGCGACCGCGATGTAGGTCAGGTACACGAGCACGGTCTGGTGGAACAGGATGGGCCCGAAGAACGGGATGTCGCCGAGAACCGGGATCTTCACCGCGGACAGCACGTGCGGCGTGTTCAGCTTGGCGGCGTCCTCCTGCAGGAACTGGTCGTACAAGTAGCCGGTGAGGCCGGAGGCGAAGACCACCAGGACGACACCGAGCACCACCTGGTTCACCAGGTACTTGATCGAGAACACGGCCAGCAGCGACGCCATCAGCACACCGGTCACGGCCGCGGCGATCAGCGCCGCCGCCGAGCTTCCCGTCGTACTGGAGACGACCGCCGCCGTGAAGGCGCCGACCAGGAACTGGCCCTCGATCGCGATGTTGATGACGCCCGCGCGCTCACACAGCACCCCGGCCAGCGCGCCGAGGATCAGCGGAGTGGCGAAGTTCAGCGTGCCCTGGAACTGGTTGGCCAGCGGGAAGGTCTTGCCCGCCGCGGCCCAGCACAGGAACGCCCCGATGAAACAGATCCCCAGTACCGCGGCCAGCCACGCCGCGTACTTCGTCGGCACCCGGCGCATCACGTACGCCACGGCTGCCACCAGGCCCAGCGCGCCGAGCAGGATGGCGACCGGTTGAGCCGGTACGCCGACCAGGTTGTGATCCAGGTCGCCGGACACCAACTGGAAGGTGGCCTTGCCGCCCTTGGTGGCGATCGCCAGCCCCAGCCCGATCAGGGCGAAGACGACCATCAGGCCGCCGACGCGCAACCGGCGGGTCCGCTCGGCCGGCGCCTCGATCGCCACCGGGGTGGTCGCGTCCCGCGGCTTGTCGTCGATCTCCGTCGCGCTCATCCGTTCCAGCCTTTCGCGAGGACGGTTCCGGTGCCACGTTCCTTCGGCAGGAACCGGAAGATCGAGCGCACCAGCGCCGGGGCGGCGACGAAGAGCACGATCACGGCCTGCAGCACGGTGGTCAGGGTCAGCGGTGTCTGGGTCTGCAACTGCATCTGCAGGCCACCCGCGTTGAGGGCGCCGAAGAGCAGACCGGCCAGCACGGTACCGAGCGGCGTACCGCGGCCGAGCAGGGCGACGGTGATCGCGTCGAAGCCGACCGATGCGGCAACACCGTCGGTGAGCGGCAGATCCGTGCCGAGCACCTGCTGGGTCCCCGCGAGTCCGGCCAGTGCTCCGGCCACCACCATCGCGATGACGTACGCCCGGCCGACCGACATTCCCGCGGTCCGGGACGCGTCGGCGTTGGCACCCACGGCACGCAGCTCGAAGCCGACCGTCGAGCGGTTCAGCAGCCACCAGACGAAGGCCGCCGCGGCGAGAGCGAGGAAGAAGCCGACGTGCAGACGGGTGTCACCGAACTGCGGGTACTGCGCGTTCGCGTCCACGACCGGGCTGATCGGGTCCTCGCGGCCGGGCCGCTTGAAGGTCGTCGTGGTCAGCAGCCACTGGAGCAGGTAGATGGCGACGTAGTTGAGCATGATCGTGACGATCACCTCGTGCGCGCCGGTCCGGGCCTTGAGCAACCCGACCACGCCACCCCACAGCGCGCCACCGAGCAGGCCGGCCAGGATCGCCACGATCAGGTGGATCCCCGGCGGCAGGTGCCAGGCGAAGCCGACCCAGCCGGCCAGGATCGCGCCGATGATCAGCTGCCCTTGGGCGCCGATGTTGAAAAGTCCGGTCCGGAAGGCCAGCGAGACCGCCAGGCCGCCGCAGATGAGCGGGGTTGCCTGGGTCAACGATTCGCTGATCGGGTCGATGCCACCCAGCGCGCCGGTGGCCAGCGCCCGGTAGGAGTCTCCGACGGCGCTGAACGCCGCCGAGAAGGTGTCGCCGGGCGCAGCCCCGAAGTACGAGACCGCCGTCTTCACCCCGTCGTCGCCGATGATGATCAAGATGGCGCCGACCAGCAGCGCCAGCACGATCGCGCTCAGCGAGACCAGGCCCTGGACCGCCCAGCCCGGCAGCGGCCGGCGCTGCGAAGGCACCGGCTTGGGTGCGGTTTCCGGCACCTCGGTCGTTGTTTCGTTGCTCATCTAGATTGTTCCCAACGTGGTGGGGTTCTCGATCGCGACTTCATGCGCTTCGGTCCTGGAGGCGCCGGCCATCATCAGGCCGAGCTCGTCGCGAGGCGTGTCGGACGGGACCACGCCGACCACCTTGCCGCGGTACATCACCGCGACCCGGTCGGACAGCGCGGCGATCTCGTCGAGTTCGGTGGAGACGATCAGTACGGCGGTGCCGTGATCGCGCTCCTCGACGATCCGGGTGTGCAGGAACTCGATCGAGCCGACGTCCACACCGCGGGTGGGCTGCGAGGCGACCAGCAGCTTCAGCGGCCTGGACAGCTCGCGCGCCAGTACCACCTTCTGCTGGTTGCCGCCGGACAGCGACGAGACGGGCTGGTCGGCGCTCTGGGTGCGGATGTCGAACTCCTCGATCCGCGCGGTCGCGTTCCTCTCGATCTCGTCGGTGCGCAGCATCAGGCCCTTGCCGAACGGCGCGGACCGGAACAGGTCGAGGACCAGGTTCTCGGCGACGCTGAACGGGCCGACGAAACCGTCGTGGCCGCGGTCCTCGGGGACGTACCCGATGCCGGCGTCGAGGCGTTCGCGGGTGGAGACCCCGGTGAGGTTCTTGCCGTCCAGCGAGATGGTGCCGGCGGCGATCGGGATCAGCCCGAGCAGCGCCTCGGCGAGCTCGGTCTGGCCGTTGCCCTGGACCCCTGCCACCGCGAGGATCTCGCCGCTGCGGACCTCGAGGTCGACGTTGTCGACAGCGGTGAAGCCACGCTCGTCGATCACCGTCAGGCCCTTGATCTGCAGGACCGTGTCGCCCGGCTGGGCCGGTTCCTTGTCGACCACGAGGTCGACCGCGCGGCCGACCATCATCTCGGCCAGGCCTTCCTCGGACTCGGCCGGATCGGCCTGGCCGACCACCTTGCCGCGGCGGATCACGGTGATCTTGTCCGCGATCGCCTTGACCTCCTTGAGCTTGTGGGTGATGAAGACGATCGAGGTGCCGTTGTCCTTGAGCTGGCGCATCACCGTGATCAGCTCGTCGATCTCGGCCGGGGTGAGCACCGCGGTCGGCTCGTCCAGGATCAGCACCTTGGCGTCGTTGGTGAGCGCCTTGATGATCTCCACCCGCTGCTGGACGCCGACCGGGATGTCCTCGACCAGCGCCTCGGGGTCGACCTCGAAGCCGTACCGCTCGGACAGCTCGGTGACCAGGGCGTCGGCCTTCTTGCGGTCCAGGATGCCGCCGGGGTGGGTGTTCTCCCGGCCGAGCATGATGTTCTCCGCGACGGTGAAGACCGGGATCAGCATGAAGTGCTGGTGGACCATCCCGATGCCGTGCTGGATCGCGTCGCTCGGCGAGGTGATCCTGACCTTCTCGCCGTCGATCAGGATCTCGCCGGAGTCGGGCTGGAGCAGGCCGTACAGCATGTTCATCAGGGTGGACTTGCCCGCGCCGTTCTCGCCGAGCAGGCAGTGGATCTCACCCGGCTCGATCACCAGGTCGATGTGGTCGTTGGCGACCAGGGAACCGAAACTCTTGGTCAGACCTGAGAGCTCTAGATGCATGCGGGCATGCCCCCTTCGAAATGACTTTCAGCATTCAGACGGCGAGCCAGGAAGGGCGGCCCCGTTCGGGGCCGTCTTCCTGGCTCGCACCGTACTACGCGTTGTCGCCGGGGCTCAGGAGGCCTTCGGCTGCGCCTTGGACTCGAGGGTGATCTTGCCGCTGATGATGTCGGCCTTGATCTGGTCCAGCTCGGTCTTCAGCTCGGCCGGGACCTTGCTGTCGAAGTCGTGGAACGGCGCCAGCGCGGTGCCGCCGTTCTCCAGCGTGCCGATGAACTGCTTGTTGTCGAACTTGTTGTCGACCACTGAGGTGATCGCGTCCTGGACGGCGACGTCCATGCCCTTCTTGACGCTGGAGATCAGCACCGAGCAGTACTCCGCGGCGCTGACGCAGCCGTCGGTGTCGACCCAGATCGCGTTCACCTTGCCGTTGGTCGCCTGGGCCGCCTGCAGTCCGCCCAGACCGGACGGGCCGGCCACCGGGAAGATGATGTCGGCGCCCTGGGTGATCAGGTTCTGGCCGGTGTTCTTGCCCTTGGCCTTGTCCTCGAAGTCACCGGTGAACAGACCGGCCTGCTTGGCGTCGTCCCAGCCGAGCACCTGGACGTTCTTCGACTTCTGCTTGTTGTAGTAGCGCACGCCCTCGGCGAAACCGTCCATGAAGATGGTCACCGGCGGGATCTTGACGCCACCGAAGGTGCCGACCTTGCCGCTCTTGGACATCCCGGCGGCCAGGTAACCGGCCTGGAAGCTGGACTGGGCGGTGTTGAAGCCCAGCGGCTTGACGTTCTCGATCGGCTTGGCCGGGGCCGAGTCGACGATCGCGAACTTGATGCTCGGGTTCGCGGTGGCCGCCTTGTCGGTGGCGTCCTCCAGCTTGAAGCCGACGGCGACGATCACGTTGCACTTGGCGGCGACCATCGCGGTCATGTTGGTCGGGTAGTCGTTGTCCGACTTCGACTCGGCCTTGACCGGGGTCAGCCCCTTCGCCTTGACGGCGGCCTGGAAACCTTCGTACGACGTCTGGTTGAACGACTTGTCGTCGAACCCACCCGAGTCGGAGACCATGCAGGCCTTGAAGTCCTTGTTGGCGTCGCCGCCAGCCGTGTTCTCAGCCGGCTTGCTGCCACAAGCGGCGACGGCGAGCGTCAGCACGCCCACGATCGCCAGTCCCCGCACGTACTTCTTCACCGGATGTCTCCTTTGTCGACCAAGATCTGTCACCGGCACGCCTTCCCAGGTGCCGCATCCGCAGACTATAGGTGCGAGCCCGCCTTTCTTAGAACGGCAAAAGGGCCTCGATACCGGAAAGTGACCGGCGCGATGGGCATTGCAACGAAACTTCTGCTGACCGCCTCGGCTTCGTCACGCAGAGTGATCAAACCTGAGGGGTGAGCCATGGGTAGCGAGACGGTGATCTACAGCGGCGTCGGCGCGGATGCCGATCCGTGGCATGACTTGCCGCGGACCAGCGCGCGGCTGGCGGACGTGCTCGGTGACGCCGGGGCCTTACAGATCGTGAGCAGCGCGGATGCGTTGGCTGCGCTGCTCGACCAGGTGGGGGTGCTGGTCGTCAATGCCAGCGCGAATCGAGGTGGGCCGACGCCTGCCGATCAGCAGTTCGGGCGGCTGGTGGAGCGGTTCCTGGCCGGTGGTGGCGGGTTGCTTGCGGTGCACAGTTCGACGATCGCGTTTCCGGGGCTGCAGAGCTGGCATCAGACGGTCGGGGCGAGCTGGGAACAGGGCAGGACGTTCCATCCGCCACTCGAGCGCACGCTGGTACGGCGTACCGAAGTCAAGCACCCGATCGCCGACGGGATGGGCGACTTCTGGGTCGAGGACGAGCGGTACACGGATCTCCTGCTCGTGGATGGGATCGAGGCGCTCTACGAGCACACCCATGACGGCGTGACGCACCCGTTGCTGTGGGCGCGGGAGGTCGGCGGAGGGCGGGTCGTGTACGACGCGCTGGGTCACGACGAGCGCTCGTACGACGCCCCGGAACGGGTCGAGTTGCTGCGACGCAGTGCCGGATGGTTGCGGGGATGATGCAAGGATTGTGGGATGACGACTTCGCACAGCCTGCGGCTCGCCGACCTGAAGGCACGCGTCGACGAGGTGCGGAAAGAGGCAGTCGCGGTACGCCGTGACCTGCACGCCCACCCCGAGCTCGGCTGGCACGAAGTCCGTACGACGGAGCTGCTCACGCGGCGACTCACCGAGGCCGGGCTCTCGCCACGCGTGCTGCCGACCGGCACCGGACTGATCTGCGACATCGGCTCCGGCGACAGCTGTACCGCGCTGCGGGCCGACATCGACGCGTTGCCGGTGCCGGATGCGGTCGACGCTCCGTGGCGGTCCACGATCGACGGAGCGGCGCACGCGTGCGGGCACGACGTCCACACGGCTGCTCTGCTCGGGGCTGCCCTGGTGCTCGCCGGGATGGCCCGCGATGGAGTACTCGACCGGCGGGTCCGCCTGATCTTCCAGCCCGCTGAGGAGGTCATGCCGGGTGGTGCGCTGGGGGTGATCGCGGCGGGCGGGCTGGACGGCGTACGGCGGATCTACGGCCTGCACTGCGATCCCCGGCTCGACGTCGGGCAGGTCGGCCTGCGTACAGGCGCACTGACCGCCGCTGCCGACCGGATCCTCGTCCGGCTCACCGGTCCGGGCGGGCACACCTCCAGGCCGCATCTGACCGCAGATCTCGTGTACGCGTTGTCCACGCTCGTCACCGAGCTGCCGGCTGCGCTCTCCCGGCGGGTCGATCCCCGGGCCGGCATGTCGCTCGTGTGGGGGCGGATCACCGCGGGATCGGCAGCCAACGCGATCCCGTCCCGCGGTGAGGTGGAAGGCACGCTGCGGTGCCTGGACGTCAGTGCCTGGCGGCTCGCGGCCGAGTTGGTTCCGACGCTCGCGGAGCAGCTGGTCGCGCCGTTCGGGGTGGAGGTGGACACCGAGGTGACGCATGGCGTGCCGCCGGTGATGAACGACGCCGCCGCGATCGACGTGTTCCGTACGGCCGTCGAGCAGACGATGGGTTCCGGGGCGATCGCGCCGACGGATCAGAGCCTGGGTGGCGAGGACTTCGCCTGGTACCTCGAACACGTGCCCGGCGCGATGGCCCGCCTCGGCGTCCGGCCGGTCGGCGTCGAGACGGCCGCCGACCTGCACACACCGGGCTTCAACCCGTCGGAGGAAGCCATCGCCCTCGGCACCGGCATACTGACCGCTGCCGCCCTGCTGGACTAGCCCTCTGCTGGGCTAGCTAGAAGGTGTCGGCGGGGACGTAGACGCCCCAGACGGCGCGCAGCGCGTTGCTGACCTCGCCGACCGTGGCGCGGGCCTTGAGGGCTTCCTTCATCGGGTACAGGCAGTTGTCGTTGCCCCGGGCAGCGTTCTGGAGGTCGCTGAGGGCCTTGTCGACGGCTGCCTGGTCGCGTTCGGCGCGGAGCCGGGCGAGGCGTTCCACCTGTTGGGCCTCGATCAGCGGGTTCACCCGCAGCGGCTCGTAGGGCTCCTCCTCGGCGACGCGGTACTTGTTCAGCCCAACGACCACCCGCTCGGCGCTGTCGATCTCCTGCGCGATCCGGTACGCCGACCGCTCGATCTCCTGCTTCTGGAAGCCCTTCTCGATCGCCGCGACCGCGCCACCGAACTCCTCGACCTGGTCCATCAGCTCGCGGGCGGCTGCTTCGACCTCGTCGGTCAGCGACTCCACGACGTACGAACCGGCGAACGGATCCACCGTCGCGGTGATGTCGGTCTCGTACGCGAGCACCTGCTGGGTGCGCAGGGCGAGCCGGGCGGCCTTCTCGGTCGGCAGCGCGATCGCCTCGTCGTACGAGTTGGTGTGCAGCGACTGGGTGCCGCCGAGCACGGCCGCGAGGCCCTGGATGGCGACCCGGACCAGGTTGACCTCGGGCTGCTGCGCGGTCAGCTGGACGCCGGCCGTCTGGGTGTGGAAGCGCAGCATCAGCGACTTGGGGTTCTTCGCGCCGAACTCGTCACGCATCACCTGCGCCCAGATCCGGCGGGCCGCACGGAACTTGGCGACCTCCTCCAGCAGGGTCGTCCGGGAGACGAAGAAGAAGCTCAAGCGCGGGGCGAAGGTGTCGACGTCGAGGCCGGCCGCGACCGCCGTACGGACGTACTCGATGCCGTCGGCCAGCGTGAAGGCGATCTCCTGCGCGGGCGTCGCACCCGCCTCGGCCATGTGGTAGCCGGAGATCGAGATCGTGTTCCAGCGCGGCAGCTCGGTCTGGCAGTACGCGAAGATGTCGCTGATCAGCCGCAGCGACTCCTTCGGCGGATAGATGTAGGTGCCGCGGGCGATGTACTCCTTCAGCACGTCGTTCTGGATCGTGCCGGTGAGCTTGTCACCGGAGACGCCCTGCTCCTCCGCGACGAGCTGGTAGAGCAGCAACAGCACCGAGCCGGGCGCGTTGATCGTCATCGAGGTGGAGACCTGGTCCAGCGGGATCCCGTCGAACAGCACCCGCATGTCGTCGATCGAGTCGATCGCCACGCCAACCTTGCCGACCTCGCCGTGCGCGATCTCCGCGTCGGAGTCGTAGCCCATCTGGGTCGGCAGGTCGAAGGCGACCGACAGTCCCATCGTGCCGGCGTCGATCAGCTGGTGGTACCGCTGGTTCGACTCGGCGGCGGTCCCGAATCCGGCGTACTGCCGCATGGTCCACGGCCGCTGGGTGTACATGGTCGGGTAGACGCCCCGGGTGAACGGGTACTCCCCCGGCGCGCCCAGCTTCTGCGCTGCGTCGAACCCTTCGAGCTTCTCCGGCCCGTAGACCGCCTCGAAGTCCCATCCCGACTCGGTCTGATGACTCATCCCACAACCGTAGGCCGAACCACCCGGCCACTGGTACACACCATGCTGGTGACATCCAGCACCCCTGCGTGACCGATGTCTCGGGTAGAATCCAACTCGTCGGATTCTTACTGAGAGGAGCGGGCATGCGGCTCAGATCCAAGGGACAGCTGACGGTGCCGGTCGAGGTCCGCGAGCACCTCGGCTTGCACGAGGGCGACGAAGTGGAGTTCGTCATCCAGGGCAACACCGTGCACATCGTCCGGGCGAAGAACAACACCTCCCACGGCAGCCGGGTCGCTACCCGCCTCCGCGGTCGCGGCTCCAGCGGGATGAGCACCGACGAGATCATGGACTTGCTTCGTGGCGAGGACTGACCTGTCGCTGGTCCGGCCGCAGGCGACCCTCGTGGACGCCTGCGTCATCCTCGACCTGACGACGGATGACCCGAAGTGGGCCGACTGGTCCGCCGACGCGATCGCCGAGGCCGCCGATGCGGGACCACTCGTCATCAACCCGATCATCTACGCCGAGATCTCGGTCGACTTCACCTCCATCGAGGAGCTCGACGAACTGGTCGACGAAGCCGACCTCCGCCGTGAACCCCTGCCGTTCGAGGCCGGTTTCCTGGCAGGCAAGGCCTATCTCTCCTACCGGCGGCGAGGCGGCACCCGCCGCTCGCCACTCGCCGACTTCTACATCGGCGCCCATGCGGCAATAGCCGGTCACCGCCTCCTCACCCGAGACACCGACCGCTACCGCAGCTACTTCCCCGCCCTGGAACTGATCAGCCCCAACTAGCGGGCCTTGAACGGGTCGCTAGGGTTGATGGCCGCTTGCGGGGTGGCCCCTGGTGTTTGGGTGGTGGTTGCTGGGCGGTACCAGGCGGTTGCTTGGTGGTCATTTGCTGGTCGGTGACGCTTCGGCTGGGAATCGACGCGGTGTCACGGGAGTGTCGCCCAGGGTTCATGCGGGGTCGGGACTCTCACAGTGTGCGCATAGTGATGGTCGCCGAGTCCTTCCTGCCGCAGATCAATGGGGTGGCGAACACAGCTCGCCACGTCGCCGATCGGTTGCTGGCCCACGGGCATCAGCTGCTGATCATCGCCGCCGGGCCTGGGCCCGACACGTATCAGGGCGTCCGGGTGATCCGGGCGCGGAGCTTCGGGATCCCTGGCTACAAGGAGTTCCCGGTCGGGCTGCCCGATCCGGCGATCGAGCGGGCGATGGCGGACTTCAAGCCGGATCTTGTTCACCTGGCGTCTCCCTTCATCATCGGCGCGTACGGGCTGCGCAGCGCGCGCCGGCTCGGGCTGCCGACGGTGGCGATCTTCCAGACCGACCTGGCCGCGTTCGCCCGGCAGTACCCGTGGTTCGCCAAGGCGGACCGGGGCATCACGGCCTGGATCCGGCGGGTGCACTCGCGGGCGGACCGCACCCTCGCGCCGTCGTCTGCGTCCGTGGCTCAGCTGGTGCAGGCGGGGGTACCGCGCGTGCACACCTGGGGGCGCGGGGTGAATCTGGACCTGTTCGACCCGGCCAACCGCGACGAGCGCTGGCGCCGGGAGATCTCGCCGGACGGCAAGCCCATCGTCGGGTACGTCGGCCGGCTGGCCGCGGAGAAGAAGGTCAAGCGGCTGGCCGAGCTGGCCGAGCTCGACTGCCACCTGGTGGTCGTCGGCGACGGGCCGGACCGGGCGAGCCTGGAGCACACGTTGCCGAACGCAACGTTCCTTGGGATGCGCCGCGGTACCGACCTGGCCTCGATCTTCGCCGGCCTCGACCTCTTCGTGCACACCGGTGAACACGAGACGTTCTGCCAGACGATCCAGGAGGCACAGGCCTCGGGCGTGGCGACGATCGGGCCGGCGGCGGGTGGACCGCTCGACCTGATCCGGCCCGGCGTGACGGGATTGCTCTTCGAGCCTGGTCAGCCGGGGTCGTTGCGGCAGGCTGTCGCGCAACTGCTGGATGACCCGGTACGACGGCAGGCGATGGCTGAGGCTGGACAACGACGAGTACAGACGAGGACTTGGCCTGCTGTGGTTGACGACCTGGTGAACAAGCACTACGCCGAGGTGCTCCAGGAGGCGGCAGCCCGCGCCTCCCAGGCTCGTACGTCGCGGCGGGCCGCATGAACCTGCGGATCGCCCAGCTGGCCAACTTCGTCGGGCCGACCTCCGGCGGAATGCGGACGGCGATCGAGCATCTCGGGCAGGGCTACTGCGAGGCCGGCGCCGAGCGGATCCTGATCACGCCCGGCGAGCGAGACACCGTGATCGAGACCGAGGTCGGCACGATCGTCCGGATGAAGGCGCCGAAGGTCGGCGGCGGCTACCGGCTCATCACCGACCCATGGAAGGTGATCGAGACGCTGGAACGCTTCCGGCCGACCACCGTCGAGATCTCCGACAAGTCCACTTTGTTGCCGGTGGCAAGGTGGGCGCGCCGGAACGAGATCGGCTCGGTGCTGTTCAGCCACGAGCGACTCGACGCGATGCTGTCGCTGCGAACCGGCCGCCAGCTCGGGGTCGCGGCCGGCGTCGGTGCGCTCTATCGGCTGCTCAGCCGGACGTACGACGCGGTCGTGGTCACCTCGAGATATGCCGCGGCCGAGTTCGACGAGGTCACCACGCCACTCGTCCGGATCCCGCTCGGCGTCGACCTGGAGACCTTTCACCCGTCACTGGCCACCCCGGCCGACGACGGCGTACTCAAGCTCGTCCACGCCGGCCGGCTGTCCCGCGAGAAGAGCCCGCACCTGGCAGTCGCCACCGCGGCCGAGTTGCACAAGCGAGGCGTCAAGCTGCGGATGGACGTCTACGGGTCCGGTCCGCACCTCGACGAGTTGGTCGCGATCGCCGGGCGCGCCCCGATCACCTTCCACGGGTACGTCGACGGCCGGACCACCCTCGCCACCCACCTCGCCGAGGCCGACATCGCCCTCTCCGTCTGCCCCGGCGAAACCTTCGGCCTGGCAGTCCTGGAAGCCCTGGCCGCCGGCACCCCGGTAGTCACCGCCAACACAGGCGGCGCCCGAGAACTAGTCGACGAAACCTGCGGCCGCTGGGCACCCCCAACCCCCGCAGCCCTCGCGGACGCAGTACTGGACCTGGCAAAGGTCCCCGGCCGGAGAGCCGCGGCCCGTCAACGGGCCGAGCTCTACGACTGGGACTCCTGCATCCAGCACATGCTCAACCTGCACACCCGCCTGGCCTTGAAACGCCTGGCGGCCTGATACCGGCAGGGTCCCGGACTGCACAAAGCTGCAACCCAGTTGCGGCCAGAGGCTCCCACGTTGTAATCCTGATCCCCTCTGTCCGGCCTTCGGGGGTCTGCCGGAATCATCTGCTCTGGAGACTCGATGCGCCGCGCCCGCAAGACCGTCCTGCTCCGCTCCGCCCTGGCCGCAGCTCTCGCGGCCATCACTGTTCCGTTCATCGCCCATGCGGCCTTCGGTGGCACAGTCGCCGTCCCGGTCGTCGAGATCTTCCCCACGAGCACCGGCCTCGGGCTCACCTGGAGCTCCGTCGACGCCTCCTCCTACCGGGTCGAACGCAAGCAGGACACCGAGTGGCAAGACGTCAGCGGCTCCCTCGCCACCGCGACCACCACCTGGATCGACAAGTCCGTCGCCGCCGGCGCGACCGCGGAGTACCGCGTTGTCGCCGCGTCCGGCAGTGAGTCCGTCCCAAGCCCCACGGTCACAGCGACCCGAGTCACGGAATCACCAGCGACCGGCGACATCGACGTACTGGCTCTGGACGCCAACCGTGGCGCCGGCAGCACCTGGCTGCAAGACGAGACCGCCGCTCCGGTCACCGCCTCGCTGCCGGCCGACGGCACGCGTACTCTGGCGGCCGGGCAACTCAAGCTCAGGCTGCCGGCCTTTTTCGCCGGACCGGGCTACTACAACCTTCCCTCGCAATCAGCGGTGACGCTGACCCAGGGTGACCGCAGTTGCGAGTCAGCCGCCACGGTCCGGGTCTCGGCCGTCACGTACACCGCGGACCTCGAGCTCGAGACCTTCGCCGCTTCGCTGGCGGCGGGTACGTGTGCCGGTGCCGCTCCGGTGGCGTGGTTCGAGATCCGTTACCGCAGTGCAGTCGGCTACCAGGCTCTGTCCGTCTCCCCGGACATCATCGACTTCGGCCGAGTGATGGTCGGCAGCCACAAGGATGCCGCCCTGACGCTGAAGAACACCGGTACCGATCCGGTCCGGCTCGGCAACATGACGCTCACCAGCTCAGTCTCGTGGACAATCACCAACCACTGCGACCCGGTACTCGCCCCCAACGAATCCTGTCAGGTCACCCTGAGATTCGAGCCGGCCTCGGTCAACGGGTGGCAGTCGCGGCTGACGATCGGAGACTCCACCGCGTTGTCGTCGCACCAGGTTCTGGTGTCCGGAACCGGTACCTCCCTGCCGCCGGCGCCGCAGGCCCCTGGAACCTCGCGAACGTACCAAGGCGTCACGCTCACATGGCCCACCTGGAAGAGCGCGGGCGGCACCCCGGTCCGCGGCTACTACGTTCACCGGTATCTCGACGGCGCGGAGACCACGAAGTGGGTCGACGCCGATCCGGACCAGGCCACGACGAGTTACGACGAGCTCGACCCCGCGCCCGGAACCGGGTACGCGTTGTCCATCGTCAGTGAACTCGGCGAGGGACCGACCAGTGCCCGCAGCCCGCTGACTCGGGCCACTGAACAGGTCGTCCTCACCGACACCATGTCGACGGGCCTGATGGCAGCCGGCGTCGACGGCTACGTCGTACCGCAGAACTCCGGCAGCGCGGTCGCGCCGAAGGGATCGGTCGCCGCCGCGCCGGACGGGCGGACGCTTGCCTTCGTGGAGACGACCGGCGACAAAGCGTTGTGGACCCAGCGGGTCGAGCCGGGCGGTACCGGTACGCCGGTGAAGTTGTGGACACCCCAGGCGGTGATCACGCACCTGTCGTGGTCGCCCGACGGCGCCCGGATCGCGTTCCAGGCCCCGGAGAACGGGACGCCGTGCGTGTACGTGATCCCAGCCACCGGTGGTGCCCCGGAGAAGGTCGAGTGCGACCTGAGCAGTCCGAGCTGGATGCCGGACGCCCGGACCCTCGTCGTGGTCGACCGCCGGTTCGACGGAGACGACCGGTTCGCCCGCGTCCAGGCGGCGGCGGGCGGCGCGCGGGTCGCGATCTTGCCGGTTCCGGACGCGGCCGCCGACGGGATGCCGGTCCGGGTCTCGCCCAACGGCAAGCAGGTGGCCTTCGGCGCCGGGAACGTGGTGAAGCTCGTCGATTTCAGCACTGACAAGGTGATCTCGAGCCTGCCGCTGGACGCCGCGGTCCGCTCGCTCAGCTGGAATCCGGACGGCGGGCTGCTGTTCGCCGTGACGGCCGGAGGTCAGCTGGTCCGTCTCGACAGTGAGCTCCCGAATCTCAATCCGGTAGTCCGACCGACCGGCGCAATCCGCGGCGGGCAACTCGATCTCGCCTGGCAGCGGCTCGGCCTGGCGATCGCCCCGACGCCGGCTGTCGTGGGGACCCGGACGCCGATCGTCTTCGACGCCTCCGCGCTGCTCGCCGGAACGAAGTTCACCTGTGCCGTGGGGTGGTCCGCGGCGGTCGCGTGCACCTCGCCATACACCGCGACAAACCTGTCCTCGGGCGAAAACCTCGTGGTGGTCACGGCCACCGAGCCGGACGGCCGGGTATCGACGGCCTATCGGACGATCACCGCTGACGCGACCGGGCCGGTAGCTCGTGTGACCGGCCCCGCGTACCAGTCCGCCGTGGCGGCCACGGCGAAGGTGACCGTGGCGGCCACCGACACCAGCGGCGTGGCGTGGTACGACGTGCGGTACCGGCGGGCCTCCTTCGCAGGGCCGTACAGCAGTTACATCCAGCCGTGGACGAGGACGACGGCGACCTCGATGACCCTGGCGGTCGCGGCCGGTTACGAGTACTGCGTGTCGGTCCGGGCCACGGACAAGTTCGCGAACGTCGGCGGATGGAGTGCTGAGCGGTGCTTCTCGCGACCGTTGGACGACCGGTCGTTGACCATGGCAACGAGCGGCTGGGCACGGGTTTCGTCGTCGAGGTTCTACTTGGGGACCGGCACGCAGACCAAGGCCTCCGGGGCGGCGCTGACGCGGACCGTGCAAGGCAAGCGGTTCTTCCTGATCGCCACCCGGTGCTCCACCTGTGGTTCGGTCGCGGTCTATGCCGGCAACAGGTACCTGACCACCGTCAACCTTGCCTATCCGACAACTCACTACCAGGTGGTGCTCGGGCTGCCGGTGCAGAGCACCCTCTTCAACGGCACGCTGACCCTTCGCACGGTCTCCACCGGCAAGCTTGTGCAGATCGACGGACTCGCGGTCGGCCGTACCTGACCGGGCACGCCGGACGCCCTCGCACCAGGGAGGGCGTCCGGTCGAATATCAGGTCAGGTGGTCGTAGTCGCCGCGGGCCCAGGCTGCGTGGCGGTCGGCTGAGAAGCGGACGACTGCTCGGGCACTGACTGGGATCGAGGCGCCGAAGTTGCCGTAGAGGCGGTCGTAGTCGAAGACGTCCAGGGCCTTGGCGACCCGGTCGACGACGGCGCCGGACAGCGGGATGCGGTTCGGGTAGCTGCGCATGAAGCTCACGGACGTACGGTCCGGGTTGGCGAAGAGGGTGTCGCCGGCCAGGATCACTCCCTTGCCCTCGGCCCCTTCCGCCCAGTGCACGACCGCGCTGCCCGGGAAGTGCCCGCCCGGCTGGATCAGCGTGACGCCGGGCAGCAGGTCGAGCGTGCCCGACCAGGTCTTGATCGCCTCGTCGTCGCGCGCCACCCACTGCTTGTCGGCCTCCGAGACATACACCGGTACGCCGCCGAGCCGCTTGCTCCACTCGACCTGTACGCCGTACATGTGCGGGTGACTCGCAATGATCGCCTTCACCTGGCCCAGCGCTCGTACCTGCTCGACCGCCTCGTCATCGAGGTACCCGATCGGGTCCCAGAGCAGGTTGCCCTCGGCCGTCCGGACGAGCATCGACTGCTGCCCGATCCCCGCGCTGGGCGTCGAGGTCACGCCATGCAGACCGGGCTCGACCTCCTTGACGTCCACCTTGTACCCGGCGGCGGACAGCGCCTCGAGCGTGGTCCAGTGCTGCCCGTCGGCGGGCACCCACTGCCGCTCGTCCGCGCAGATGGCGCACACCTCGACCTGCTCGGAGTGTTCTACCGCACAGGTCTCACAAATCCAGAAACTCACTGTCGTCCCCTCTCCTGTTGTCACCGATGCCCACGCTAGGCCCGGAAAGGCTCGTCAGCACGGGCCAATGTGCCTCCGGGGGCGCGGTCCACTGGATCGTCCGGCTTCAACCGCGCTTGAGGTCAACCGGTCTGAGATCGCGGTGAGTGATCGCTCACGATCCGTCATCCCGCACCGTCCCGAGAGCGATGTCACACGGGAGCGGCACTGTGGCGGGGCGGGCCGGGGATAACATCAAGAACGGCCTGGTTCCCTGCCGGGCCGAGCCGATCGCGGCCCCTTTTGCTGAACTGACGCCCCGGAGTCGCCGCGCCACCGGCTCTGGTCTGTCGTCCGATCGGAGGATCGGTTTGCCCAGCAAGCCAGTCGGCACCCTGTACCGCGGCCACGAGGGCATGTGGTCGTGGGTGGCGCACCGGATCACCGGCGTCGGGATCTTCTTCTTCCTCCTCGTGCACGTGCTCGACACCGCCCTGGTCCGGGTCTCCCCCGAGGCCTACAACGAGGTGATCGGCACCTACAAGAACCCGGTCGTCGGCCTGATGGAGGTCGGCCTGGTCGGGGCGATCCTGTTCCACGCCTTCAACGGCATCCGGCTGATCCTGATCGACTTCTGGGCCAAGGGCCCGCGGCACCAGCGCAAGCTGATGATCGGCGTCGGCGTCGTCTGGGTGCTGCTGTTCGTGCCGTTCGTGATCCGGCACCTGAGCCACGTCTTCGGCGGGGAGTGACCATGTCAGAGATCGCAGCCCCGCGCTCGTCGAGCCGGTCCCGCACGCTCAAGGGCGGCGGCCGCAACCGCTCCGGCCAGACCAACTTCGAGCTCTACAGCTGGCTGTTCATGCGGCTGTCCGGCATCGCCCTGGTCGTCTTGGTGCTCGGCCACCTGTTCACCAACCTGATGCTCGGCGGCGGCATCACCGCGCTCGACTTCGGCTTCGTGGCCGGCAAGTGGGCCAACCCGCTGTGGCAGGTCTGGGACCTGCTGATGCTCTGGCTGGCGATGCTGCACGGCACCAACGGGCTGCGCACGATCATCAACGACTACGCCGAGAAGGACCAGACCAGGTTCTGGCTCAAGGCGCTGCTGATCACCGCGGCGATCGTGATCGTCGTGCTCGGCACCCTGGTCATCTTCACCTTCGATCCCTGCCTCGACCCCAGCTCCACGCTGACGGTCTGCAAGTAAGGACAGTTCAAGATGCAGCGGCATCAGTACGACGTAGTGATCGTGGGCGCGGGTGGCGCGGGCATGCGCGCGGCGCTGGAGTCCAGCAAGCGCACCCGGACCGCGGTGCTCACCAAGCTCTACCCGACCCGGTCGCACACCGGCGCGGCCCAGGGCGGCATGTGCGCCGCGCTGGCCAACGTCGAGGAGGACAACTGGGAGTGGCACACCTTCGACACGGTCAAGGGCGGTGACTTCCTGGTCGACCAGGACGCCGCCGAGGTGATGTGCCGCGAGGCCGTCGACGCGGTCCTCGACCTGGAGAAGATGGGCCTGCCGTTCAACCGGACGGCCGAGGGCAAGATCGACCAGCGCTTCTTCGGCGGGCACACCCGCAACCACGGCGAGGCGGTCGTCCGCCGGTCCTGCTTCGCCGCGGACCGGACCGGCCACATGATCCTGCAGACGCTGTACCAGCAGTGCATCAAGCAGAACGTGGAGTTCTTCAACGAGTTCTACGTGCTCGACCTGCTGATGGTGGCCGGCAAGGCGACCGGCGTGGTCGCGTACGAGCTGGCCACCGGTGAGCTGCACATCTTCAGCGCCAAGTCGATCGTGTTCGCCTCCGGCGGCTTCGGTAAGGTCTTCCGGACCACCTCGAACGCGCACACGCTGACCGGCGACGGGATGGGCATCGTCTGGCGCAAGGGCCTGCCGCTGGAGGACATGGAGTTCTTCCAGTTCCACCCGACCGGCCTGGCCGGACTCGGTGTGCTGCTGTCGGAGGCTGCTCGCGGTGAGGGCGGAATCCTGCGCAACAGCGACAACGAACGCTTCATGGAGCGGTACGCGCCGACGGTGAAGGACCTCGCGCCGCGCGACATGGTGGCCCGCGCGATGGCGAACGAAGTACGGGAAGGCCGTGGTTGTGGGCCCGACAAGGCCTATGTGATGCTCGACCTGACCCACCTCGAGCCGGCCCACATCGACGCGAAGCTGCCGGACATCACCGAGTTCGCCCGGACGTACCTGGGCGTGGAGCCGTACACCGAGCAGATCCCGGTGTTCCCGACCGCCCACTACGCAATGGGCGGCATCCCGACCAACATCAAGGGCGAGGCGCTGGCCAACAACGAGGACGTCATCCCCGGCCTGTACGCCGCGGGCGAGGTCGCCTGCGTCTCGGTGCACGGCGCCAACCGGCTCGGCACCAACTCGCTGCTGGACATCAACGTGTTCGGCCGGCGAGCGGGGATCGCGGCCGCGGAGTACGCCGAGACCGTCGACTACGAAGAGCTGCCGGACGGCCCCGAGACCTTCGTGGTCGAGCTGATCGAAGGCATGCGGAACGCGACCGGCACCGAGCGGGTGGCGGCGATCCGGACCGACCTGCAGGCGACGATGGACATCAACGCGCAGGTGTACCGGACCGAGGGCTCGCTCAAGCAGGCTTTGACCGACATCGAGGGCCTCAAGCAACGATTTGCCCAGGTTTCCGTGCAGGACAAGGGCAAACGGTTCAACACCGACCTGCTGGAGGCCGTCGAGCTGGGCTTCCTGCTCGACCTGGCCGAGGTGCTGGTGGTGTCGGCGCTGGCCCGCAAGGAGTCCCGCGGCGGGCACTTCCGCGAGGACTACGACAAGCGTGACGACGTGAACTTCATGCGGCACACGATGGCCTACCGGCAGATCGATGCCGAAGGCAACGTCAATATCCGATTGGACTACAAGCCGGTCGTGCAGACCCGCTACAAGCCGATGGAGCGGAAGTACTGATGGACGTCAAGGTCAAGATCCTTCGGTACAACCCCGAGGTGCTCGACGAGTCCGAGTGGGTCACCTATGCGGTCACCCTTCAGCCGGGCGACCGGGTGCTCGACGCGCTGCACAAGATCAAGTGGGAGCAGGACGGCACGCTGACGTTCCGCCGGTCCTGCGCGCACGGCGTCTGCGGCTCGGACGCCATGCGGATCAACGGCCGCAACCGGCTGGCCTGCAAGACGCTGATCAAGGACCTGAACCCGGACAAGGAGATCACCGTCGAGCCCATCAAGGGCCTGCCGGTGCTCAAGGACCTGGTCGTCGACATGGAGCCGTTCTTCGACGCGTACCGCTCCATCATGCCGTTCCTGGTCACCGACGGGCACGAGCCGAGCCGCGAGCGGATCCAGTCGCAGGCCGACCGGGAGCGCTTCGACGACACCACCAAGTGCATCCTCTGCGCCGCCTGCACCACGTCCTGCCCGGTCTTCTGGTCCGACGGCCAGTACTTCGGTCCGCAGGCGATCGTCGGCGCCCACCGGTTCATCTTCGACAGCCGGGACGAGGGCACCGAGCAGCGGCTGGAGATCCTGAACGACAAGGAGGGCGTCTGGCGCTGCCGGACCACCTTCAACTGCACCGAGGCCTGCCCCCGGGGCATCGAGGTCACCAAGGCCATCCAAGAGGTCAAACGAGCCCTGATCTTCCGCCGCGTCTGATCCGGTTGCAACCGAACCCGCTCCCCAGGAGTCGTGCAGGGAAAGAGCACCCAACTGGGGAGTGGTGATGGCTGACGACGAGTCGGTGCGCGAACTGTACGAAGGGTGTTACCGGCGGCTGGTCGGGCAGCTGTTCGCGGTGTGCGGGAACCGGGCTGAGGCCGAGGAGGCCGTCCAGGAGGCGTTCGTCAAGGCGGTGGAGAAGCCTCGGCGGTTCGCCCAGCTGGACAATCCGGAGGCATGGCTTCGTACGGTCGCGCTGAACGTCGTCCGCGGCCGGTACCGCCGGGCGACCCGGTTCCACGGGTTGCTCTCGCGTCAGCCCGTACCGGCGACGACCACCGCCGGCCTCTCCGCCGACCGGGTCGCGCTGGTCGAGGCGCTGCGGCAACTCCCGTACGAGATGCGCGAAGCGATCGCCCTGCACCACATCGTCGATCTTCCGATCCGTGAGATCGCGGCCCAGCTCGGCGTCGCCGAAGGGACCGTCAAAGCGCGGCTGTCCCGCGGCAGAGCCCGGCTGGCCCCGCTGGTCCACGAGTTCGCCGACGACGCCGAGGAGGAGGTCAACCATGTCTGAACTGAAGGAACTCTCCTGGGAAGTCCAGGAATCCGTCCAGCCACTCCCCTTCGAGGAGCTGGAGCGCCGCGGTGTGCGCCGCCGCCGTCGCCGCCGGCTGGCGGTGGCCGGCGTCGGAGCGATCGGTGTCGCCACTGTTGCCGTGGTGGCCGCACTGCTGCCGTTGGGAAACCCCACTGGCTCCGAGCAGCCCCCCGTCACCGGTCCGACGACGCCGATCGTCGTCGACAAAGCGGCGGAGAGCCTGGTCCGCGGGCCGGCGCGACTGCAAGAGGTCATCTTCGCCTCGCCCACCAGTTGGGTGGCGACGTGGGACGGCTCGGCGTATCCCAAGATGCGCTACGCGGCCGTACTGAGCCGCGACGGGGTCCGGACGACCACTCCGGTCCGGGACATGTGGTTCTCGGCGCTCAAGATCGGCGACGACCCGGTCGCGGTCGTGGGGCCCAAGGGCGACGGGGACCAGAAGGACCCGAGCTGGGCGCAGGCGCTGATGGTCCGGCTGACGGCCCACGGCAAGGTCGAGAAGAAGCTGCGCTGGGCCGCCCCGACGACGACGTTCGGGCCGAACGAGGTCCTCACCTACGAGGTGATCCACGAACACGTCCCGCTGATCCTCAACCCGGACGACGGCACCCTGCGCGAGCTGGAGATCCCGGGCAAGAACTTCCTGTCGGCCCCGGTCCAGGACAGCACCGGCCGGTGGTGGTTGATGGGCGACAAGCAGAACAAACAGGGCCAGATCTTCTGGACCGACGACGGCGGCCGGAACTGGAACAGGTCGGCGGCGGATCCGGACGAGGGGATCGGAGGGATCGGGGTCAGCGACAACGGCAACACCGCGATCGCCTTCGGCATCGGCGACTCCGAGAACGTGACGCTGAAACAATCGACCGACCACGGGAAAACCTGGACGACCAGTGACCCCCGGGAGCGGACCTGGAGCAGGCCTCCGGTGGCTCTGAACGATGGCAGTGTCGTTTTGCTGGACAAGGAGAAGGTCGTTCGGCTGGACGGCAGTTTGCTGGCCACCGCGCCGAAGGACAGCGTCGAGCTGCGCGGCGGTGACAGCCTGCTCTACACCACGATCCAGAACCGCGACGGTCTGACGACCGGGATCGCCACCAGCACCGATCTCGGCAAGACCTGGAAAACGTTCATGCCTCGCTAGGGGTGCATCCTCGCGCCCTTGAGGATTTTGTCCACTGCGTTCTTCGGTCCGTACAGGGCCAGCCCGACGAGGTCGAGCTGGCCCTGCTGGACTGCTTTGACGGCGGCGCGGTTGTCGCGGTCGTTGCCGGTAGCAAACAAGTCCTGGGTGAAGACGGAGATGGTCAGGCCGCGACTGAGCGCTCTTTGGTGGGCGGTAGCCATGAACTCCTTGGCCCCCTCGAAGACCAGCACCGGCTGGCGGAACATCGGCAGGTACCGGGTCCCGTCGGCATCCTCATAGGGCTCACCCACCAGCTCGGGTTGGGTGGCCGCGATGCCGCTGACCAGGAACGCGGTGACGTTCAGCCGTTGCCAGGTGGGGAGGTCGTCCCGGAGCAGCACGGCGAGCTTGGTGTCGAAGCGAATCGGTTCGTTGTCCACAGGCCCCAATCTGCCGTCGCCGGCGGGCTGGGGTCTTGTACGTTCTTAACCGAGAGCCTTGGTCAGCAGCTTCAGGAAGGTGCTCCGCTCGGCCGGTGACAGGCGGCCGATCGACCCACCCAACACGTCGTCGAGCAGGCCGGCACCTTCGGCCCGGATCCGTTCGCCTTCGTCGGTGAGGCGATGCCGGACGGCACGACCGGGGCCCTGGACACGTTCCAGCAGGCCGCGGGCGATCATCCGGGTCGCCAGGGAGCCCATCGACTGGTCGGTCTGGAAGGTCAGCTGGGCCAGGTCGTGGAGGGAAGCGTCGGGGTGCTCGTGCAGGCGGCGGAGGACGTCCCATTGGGGAAGGGAGATGCCGAGTGGCGCGAGCAGTTTGGTGGCCTCGGTGTGGTGTTGCCATTGGAGGCGTTTCACGGCTATGCCGATCTCCTGCAGAGTCACGCGCATCAGGTTACCAGGTTGTTTATATAAGGATATTGATCTAAGGTTCCTTATATGATTTCCTACACCGCTCAGGGCACCGGCCCGAACGTTCTTCTTCTGCATGGTGGGGGTGGGCCGCAGACGGTGGCCGGCTTCGCCGAGCTGCTTTCCGCCGACCATCACGTGGTCACGCCTACTCACCCTGGGTTCGGGGGAACGGTGCGGCCGGCCGGGCTGACCACCATCGCGGGGCTGGCCGCGGTCTATGCAGAGCTATTGGATGAGCTCCAGCTGACCGAGGTGACAGTTGTCGGCAACTCGATCGGTGGGTGGATTGCGGCGGAGTTGGCCTTGCTGAGGGCTGATCGGATCAAGGCCGTCGCGCTGGTCGACGCCGTAGGGATCGAGGTTGACGGGCATCCGGTGGTGGACTTCTTCGCGCTCGACTTCCCGACGATCGCGAAGCTCAGCTACTTCGACCCGGAGAAGTTCAGGATCGATCCGGCCGCGCTGCCGCCGGCGGCGCAGGAGTTGATGGCTGGGAACCGGGCCACGCTGGCCGTGTACGCGACTTCGATGACTGACCCGACGCTGCGCGAGCGGCTGGCCGGGATCAAGGTGCCGACGCATGTGATCTGGGGTGACTGCGACCAGATCGCCGATGCCGAGTACGGGCGTGCTTTTGCTGACGCGATTCCTGGTGCGACTTTTGAAGTGCTCAAGGACACCGGGCACATGCCGCAGTTGGAGAGTCCGGAGTTGCTCGCTTCAGCAGTACGGCGGGTTGCTGGTGATCGCGGTGGCGACGCGTAGGAACAGGTTGAAGAGCCGGTAGAGATTCGGCATCGGCGCCTCGACCATGATCGTGCGGTCATCGGTGCGGGTGACGCCGGGAATGGCCGGCAGGTGCGAGGCGACCGATGCGTTCTGCCAGCGCACGGCCAGCCGGTGAGCGCTCCGGCTGACCGTCGGGGTCGTCCTCGGCGTGCGGACAGCAGTCTCGACGCCGGTCTCGATCGCGGCGCGCGCCTCGGCGACCGGTACGAGCTGAGCGGCAAAGCGATCCTTGGCGAACTTCACCGGTACGACCGCCACCGACGAGTCCCACTCGGTCATCTCAGCGCAAGCACTGTCGTCGCCGGTCAGCAGTGCCACCGGTACGCCGTAGGCCGCGGCCGTCGCATGCAGCAATCCGATCTCGCCCACCGGGCGATCGTCGAGCCAGATGTCCTCGATCTCGTGGCCCATGAAGCTGTGGCTGAGCACGCCGAGGACACCCGCGCGGGCATGAAAGCCGACGCAGACCACGGCGTCGTACTCCGGCCCGATCCCCTCGATCATCCCCATCGGCTTGGGCCGGCCCTTGATCAGCGTGACCCGGGGATCGAGCTGGTCCGGCAGCAGATTGCGCATCGGCCCGTGAGCGTCGTTCACGAGAACCGACGACGCCCCACCCGCGAAGGCCCCGCGAACGGCCGCGTTCACGTCCTCCGTCATCATCACCCGGCCGCGCTCGTAGTCCCGCCCACCGGGCTGGACATCCTCCGCGTCGACGAGCCCCGTGATGCCTTCCATGTCTGCGCTGACGTAGACCCTCATAGCCCGAGCGTATGTTGGATGGCGTGACCAATGGCGCACAGGTGAAGGCCTGGCGACCCGCGATGGACGGCGTCGTCGAGGTGCTGCACGCCTACTTCCCGTCGCACGCGTACCCGAGCCACACGCACGACGCCTGGACCGTACTGATCGTCGACGAGGGCGCTGTCCGGTATGACCTGGACCACCGCGAGCACGGGCTGGCGCAGGCGCAGGTGTCGCTACTGCCGCCCAACGTCCCGCATGACGGCCGGTCGGTGCACCCGGAGGGCTTCCGTAAGCGCGTGCTCTACCTGGACCCGGATCGCCTCGGCGGAGCAGGCCTGGTCGGCGCAGCGGTCGACACCCCGGAGTACGTCGATCCCGTACTCCGCAAGCGCATCCACCAGCTCCATGGCGTGCTGGCCGACGGCCGCGAACCCCTGGAAGCGCAAAGCCGGCTCACCCTCATCGAAGAGCGTCTGCAACAGCACCTGCGCAAACAGGTCCTCGACCCACCGGACCGGAGAGATGCCGGCGTCGCCGCCAAGCTCCGGGAGGTACTCGACGGGCATCTGCCCCAAGGGATCACCCTGGATGACGCGTCGAAGCTGGTGCACGCGCACCCGGTACACCTGGTCCGCGCGTTCAGCCGGGAGTACGGGATGCCACCGCATCGCTACCTGACCGGGCGGCGGGTCGAGCTGGCCAGGCGCTACCTGCTCGAGGGACGGCCGGCCGCGGAGGTCGCCGTACTGGCCGGGTTCTACGACCAGTCGCACCTGAACCGGCACTTCCGCAAGATGCTGGGGATCAGTCCTTCGCAGTTCGCGCGCTCTTGAGCGCCGTCACGCCCCACTTGCCGAGAACGGCCGCGATCACCAGGTTCACCACGATCAGCACGCTGTGCGCGATGTAGTACCCCTTCGGCCGGCCTTCCGTGCCGGCCAGATTCTTGATGAACGTCACGTAGGTGACGACGTTCCAGACAGCGATACCGATCAGGACCAGAGCATGCTTGCGTTCTAGCTTCACCCGACTAGTGTCCCGCAAGCGCTGTAGCTCGAACGATAGCGGTGTCCAGGTGCGTGCATCGTGGTGCTTGAGCAGTGGCCTCGATGCGGAGCATCGTGGGCGCTGGGCAAGTGCCGCGAGGTGCGTGCCTGGGCGGCGATAGCGTCGAGCTACAGCGCTTGCGGGACACTTAGTGTCCGTTGCGGTCCACGGTGCGCAGCAGTTGGGTGCGGTTGGCGACGCCGAAGCGGCGGTACAGCCTGGTCAGTTGGGACTCGACCGCCTTGACGCTCAGGTAGAGCGCCGCCGCGATCTCGCGGTTGGTGGAGCCGTCGCGGACCATCGCGACGATCTGCAGTTCGTTGTCGGTCAGCTCGGACGGCTGCCGGCTCCGGCTCGGTACGTCGAGCCGCGCCAGTTCCGTCTCGGCCACCTCACGCCAGGCCGGCGCGCCGTACGCCTCGAACTGCTCGATCGCGTCCAGGAACGCCGTCCGCGCCACCGACCGGCGGCGAGCCTGCCGGGCCACCCGGCCACGGGTCAGCTCGCAGCGCGCCAGGTCGAGCGGGTAGATGTGGTCCCCCGCCGTCGTGATCGTCTTCTCCAGCAGCTCCAGCGCCGCGGCCGGGTCGCCCTGCTTGGCGATCAGCAGCGCCTCCGACCGGGCCAGCCCGATCAGCACGACCGACCGGTCGAGCGTCTCGGCCCGCTCCCGGATCTCCGCGATCAGGGCCGCCGCGTCGTCCAGCCGCCCCGCGGCGACCAGTGCCTCGGCGTAGTCCGCGTGCCACGGGATGATGGCCGGGTCGTACGGCATCGCGCCCTCACCCGAGTCCGCGATCGCATCGAAGGCTTCGACCGCGCGCTGTGGGTCGCCCATCAGTACGCCGATGATCCCGACGCCGGTGAGCGCCGGGCCGGTCCACTCCTCGTTGCCGACCAGCTTGCAGCCCTCGAGTGCCGCGTCGGCCAGCTCGCGCGCCATCGTCGCCGTGCCGCCCGCCCACTCGGCACGGCAAGCGACGACCAGCCCGACCTCGGGCTCGTCGCCCAGATCCTGCATCAGCTGGTAGCACTCGTGACCCGCGACGAGTGCGTCGGCGCCACGGCCGCTGCGCTCGTAGATGGCCGTCGCGGAGATCAGTGTCGAGGCCAGCCAGCGAACCGCGCCCGCCGCCCGCACTTCGTCGACCAGCGCGCTGATCTGCTCGATCGCCGCACTCGTCCGGCCGCCGAACAGCTCACGCATCGCCGCCATCTGCCGGGCGTTCACCACAGCCATCGACAGGGGCAGAGCGCGCGCTAACTCGGCGGCCTGCTCCAGCAGAGCATCGGACGAGCCCTGCTCGCCGCCACGCGTCATCCGGATGTTGCTGGCCGCGCTCAGAGCCTCGATCAGGACCTCGGTGTCGCCGCACTCCCGCGCCAGCCGCTCGGCCACCTCAGCATCATCCTGGGCGTCGTCGAACCGCCGCTCGAAGTACGCACTGTTGCTGCGCAGGATCCGCACCCGTGCCTCGAGCTGCGGGTCACCCACTGCCGCTTCGAAGGCTTCGGCGAGCAGTGCGATCCGCTGCTCCCGCTCCGGCCAAGCAGCGTCAACCAGGAGCAGGAGTGCCGCCACCTTGGTCTCTGGACGACTCGCAGCCTGTACTGCGAGCCGCGCCATCTCGGCCGACTCGACCAGGTGCCCAGCCGCAGCCGCCGCATCCGCCGCACTGGTCAGTCGCATGGCCCGGTCGTCTTGCTCGTCAGCGGGTGTGCGCTCAGCAGCGAGTCGCCAGAGCGTCGCCGCGGCACCCAACGCGCCACGGCCGCCCGCGACGATTGCGGCCTCCTCGATGGTCGCAGCGAGATCGGTGTCGGACTCCTGCGTCGCCAGTGCCCGGTGGGTCGCGTTCTCGACCGGCTCGTCCACTACCAGGGCCAGTTGAGCGTGCGCTTGCCTGCGGGCAGCAGAGGTCGCCTCGGCGTACACGAACTCTCTGAGCAGCGGGTGCGAGAAGCGCAGCCGCTCGGACGAGACGTCGATCAACCCGAGCGCTTCTGCCTCGGCCAGTTCGACGTCGACCGGGCGGTTGAGCGACCGGGCCAGCTGGCTGGTGGTCGGGCGCGGCGAAGAGGCCGCGTGCAACAGCAGCTCGTAGGTCGCCGGGGTGAGGTCGGCGAGCCGGTCTCCCAGCAGGGTCTTCAGCCGGCTCGACACGGGGAGCGGATCGTTGGGCGAGACGCCCTGCGGGTGACGCAGGATGGCCCGGCCCAGCTCCAGCGCCATGAACGGGTTGCCTGCGCTAGCGGTGAAGATGCGGCGCGCAGTACGGACAGGCAGTGGGCTGGAGAGCCTGTTGCGGAGCAGGGCGAGTACGTCGGGCTCGGCGAGCGGCGGGACTTCCAGCTGCAGCACGGGCTCGGGGCAGGCGTCGGCCATCACCGGGAGGTCGCCATCGGCCACCTGCTCCGTGGCGAGCATGTGGACGCCGTCGGTCAGCCTGCGCGCGCAGAAGGTCAGTACTTCGAGACTGGACGGATCCACCCACTGGATGTCGTCGACGACCAGCAGGACCGGGCCGGAGGCCGCCAGGCGACGTAGTACGTGCAGTACTGCGAGGCGCACGGCCAGCTCGTCGCGGACGGTGTCGGGGGCACTCGACTTGAGCAGTGCCACCTCCAGCGGCTGGCGGAGGTGGTCGGGCAGTACCTGCCAGGCGAGCTCCAGCTGGTTGGAGAGCAGGTCGAGGAGAGTGACGTACGGCAGGCCGGCCTCGCTCTGGGAGGGGGCGGCGCTCAGTACGCGGCAGCCGGCCCGGGCCCGTTCAGCAACCAGCGCCCGGCCGGTGGCAGACTTGCCGATACCGGTCGGGCCGTAGAGCAGCACACTGCCACTGGTCTCGAGCTGCTTCTTCGCACGCTCGACCAGTCCGGCGCGCCCGACCAGCTCGTCGTCAGTCATCGATCCACATTCTCCCCGAAGGATTACATTCGCCGACATCACAGTCGAGTGCCAATGGACACGACGAGTGTCACATCTGGAGATCGAACGGCCACCACCTCGTCATCTGGCTGTTCATCGACGATTTCAGCACACTCTTGCGCATTTCACCGGCATGTCGGGCAACATAGTCCAAAAAGGACCCCTGGCACACCAGTGCCCCGACACGACCCGGTCACTCGCGACACGCCAGCCGCCCGGCTCCCTGCGGGAACCGGGCGGCAACCAGGCGGCGATGACGTGCGGGTCAGATGGATTCGAGGTCTCGCTCGATGGCGGCGAGTTCTTCTTCGGAGCCCTGGACCTTGGGGCCGGTGAACCACTTGCGGGCGGAGACGAGCCACCAGATGCCGGCGAAGCCGAGGACGACCAGGACGGCGATCGGGGTGTAGTTGAAGGTGCCCTTGGCGACCGGGCTGACGGTCGGGAGCATGAACAAGATCGTGATGAAGACGACCCAGACGACCGCGACGATGCCTATCGGCCGGCTCCAGCGGCCCAGGTGCCACGGGCCCGGCTCGAACCGCTTGCCCTGCAGCAACCGCAGGAAGGTCGGCATCACGTAGGCGATGTAGAGGCCGATGACCGCGATCGAGGTCACCGCGGCGTACGCCGTCGCGTTCCACAGGTACGGCAGGCCGAGCAGGAAGGCACCGCCGCCGGCCAGCCAGATCGCGTTGGTGGGCGTCCGGGTCTTCGGGTTGATCTTGTGCCAGAACTTCGAGGCCGGCAGCGCGCCGTCGCGGGAGAACGCGTAGATCATCCGCGAGTTGGCCGTCATCGACGACATCCCGCAGAACAGCTGGGCGCCGACCACGACGAGCAGCAGGATCTTGCCGAGCGAGGCGCCGACCGCGTCGATGAAGATCTGCGCGGGCGGTACGCCGGTCTTGCTGCCGAGCGCGCCGTCGTAGCTCTGGATCGCGAACGTCAGGCCGATCAGCAGGACCCAGCCGGCCACCAGCGAGACCAGGATCGACATCACGATGCCGCGCGGACCGGAGCGGGCGGCGTCGTGCGTCTCCTCGGTCATGTGCGCGGACGCGTCGTACCCGGTGAAGGTGTACTGCGCGAGCAGCAGGCCGAGCAGCGCGACGTAGAAGGTCGAGCTCCAGCCGGTGTTGTTGACGAAGTGGCCGAAGACGAAGCCGGCCGACTGGTGGTGGTCGGGGACGAAGGCCAGGATCGCGACGATGAAGACGACGCCGACGATGTGCCACCAGACACTGATGTCGTTCAGCCGGGCGACCAGCTTGACGCCGACCGAGTTCAGCAGCGCGTGCACGAACAGGATGCAGCCGAACAGCAGGATCGTGTGCCCGGGCGTCGCGCTGAAGCCGAACTGCAGGTCCAGCAACGCGTTCAGGAAGAACGCCGCCCCGAAGTCGATGCCGGCGGTGACCGCGACCTGGCCGAGGAAGTTGAACCAGCCGGTGAACCACGACCAGGCGGCTCCGTTGGACGGCGCGAGCTTGGCCGACCAGTAGTACAGACCGCCTGCGGTCGGGAAGCTCGAGCAGACCTCGGCCATCGCGAGCCCGACCAGCAGCGTCATCACGCCTACGATCGGCCAGCCCCAGACGATCATCACCGGGCCGCCGGTGTTCATCCCGAAGCCGTACAGCGTCAGGCAGCCGGACAGGATCGAGATGATCGTGAACGAGACGGCGAAGTTCGAGAATCCCGACATCGTTCTGGACAGCTCCTGGGCGTACCCCAGTTGGTGCAGGCGTTTTTCGTCGTCGGTCAGGTCGTTGCTCACGAATGCCTCCCAATGGTCTTCCAACAGACCTTTGCGGACCATTGAGACATGCGCCACACCCGGTGTCAAGGAATCAGGTGAGGAAGCCGCGCAACAGTGCCGCGGTCCCGGACAGATGCTCCTGCATCGCCTGCCGGGCGGCGGCCGGATCACCGGCCAGGATCGCCTCGACGATGGCCTCGTGCTGGTGGTTGGAGTGCTCCAGATTGACCGCCAGCAAGGGGATCGCGTCGAGCAGCTCGTTCAGCCGCATCCGCACGTCGGCCGTCGCCGAGGTCAGCGACGGCGAGCCGCTGACCTCCGCGATCGCCAGGTGCAGGCGCGAATCCATCCGCCGGTAGTCGGCCAGCTTGGCCGCTGACGTCTCGGCCAGACAGCTCCGGAGATGGGCGGTCTCCGCCTCGGTCAGCGTGCGGGAGGCTGCTGCTTCGGCTGCTCCGGTCTCCAGGGCGGAGCGGAGTACCAGGGCGTCGTCGACGTCGGCGCCCTGCTCACGGGTGAGCTGTTTGACGCTGGGACGACGCGGCTTGGGCAGCCGCTCGTTGACGAAGGTCCCGCCGTACCGGCCGCGGCGGGACTCGACGTAGCCGGCGTCGGTGAGCGCCTTGATCGCCTCCCGCAGGGTCTCCCGGCTGACGTTCAGCCGGGCCGCCAGGTCGCGCTCGGCGGGCAGCCGCTCCCCCGGGCCGACCACGCCGAGTTTGATTGCCTGCAGCAACCGTTCGACGGTCTCCTCGAACGGGTTGCCGGCCCGTACCGGCCGGAACACCGCCTCGTCCGCAGTTGCCACTCCGCCACCTTCTCCCCGTTGATCCTGCCCAAGGTTAGAGCGGAGTCACGTACGAGCCCGAGATGCCTCCGTCGACCAGGAACGTGTTGGCGGTGATGAAGGACGAGTCGTCGCTGGCCAGGAAGGCGACCGCGGCCGCGATCTCCTCCGGCTCACCGAACCGGCCCATCGGTACGTGCACCAGGCGCCGGTTGGCCCGCTCCTCGTCCTTGGCGAACAGTTCCTTCAGCAGCGGCGTGTTGACCGGGCCGGGGCACAGCGCGTTGACCCGGATGCCCTGCCGGGCGAACTCGACGCCCAGTTCGCGGCTCATCGCGAGCACGCCGCCCTTCGAGGCGGAGTACGAGATCTGCGAGGTGGCCGCGCCCATCACCGCGACGAACGAGGCGGTGTTGATGATGGAGCCCTTGCCCTGGCGCTGCATGTAGGGGATGACGTGCTTGCAGCACAGGTACACCGAGGTCAGGTTGACCTCCTGCACCTTGCGCCACGCCTCCAGACCGGTCTCCAGGATCGAGCCGTCCTCGGGCGGCGAGATGCCGGCGTTGTTGAAGGCGATGTCGACGCTGCCGAAGGTGTCGCAGGCCTGCTTGAAGAGGTTCTCCACCTGCGCGTCGTCGGTCACGTCGACCTGGACGAACAGCCCGCCGACCTCGTCCGCGGTCGCCTTGCCGGCCGCCGGGTCGATGTCGGCGACGACCACCTTGGCGCCTTCGGCCGCCAGCCGCCGTACCGACGCCAGGCCGATGCCGCTCGCGCCGCCGGTGACGACCGCGACCCGGCCCTCGAGCCTGTTTGCCTTGACGTCCATTCAGTCCTCCGTGCTGATGAAGATGTTCTTGGTCTCGGTGAACGCGTCCAGCGCGTCCGGCCCGAGCTCGCGACCGAGCCCGGATTGCTTGTAGCCGCCGAACGGCGTGGCGTAGCGCACCGACGAGTGCGAGTTGACCGACAGGTTGCCCGCCTCGACCCCGCGGCCGACCCGCAGCGCCCGGCCGACGTCCCGGGTCCAGATCGACCCGGACAGCCCGTACTCCGAGTCGTTGGCGATCCGGAGCGCGTCGGCCTCGTCCTCGAACGGGATCACCGCGACGACCGGCCCGAAGATCTCCTCCCGGGCGACCCGATCACCGGGGTTCACCGGCGAGAGCACCGTCGGCGGGAACCAGTAGCCGGGGCCGCTCGGCGCGCTGCCCCGGAAGGCCACCTGCGTGTCATCGGGGACGTAGCTCGCGACTCGTTGGAGCTGCTGCGCCGAGATGAGCGGGCCCATCTCGGTCGCGGGGTCGCTGGGATCGCCGACCTTCACGCCTTGCACGGCAGGCTCAAGGAGCTCCATGAACCGGTCGTACGCCGTCCGCTCGATCAGGATCCTCGACCGTGCACAGCAGTCCTGGCCTGCGTTGTCGAACACCCCGTACGGCGCCTGGGCGGCCGCCTTGGCCAGATCCGAGTCGGCGAAGACGATGTTCGCCGACTTGCCACCCAGCTCCAGCGTCACCCGCTTCACCTGGTCGGCGCAGCCCGCCATGATCTGCTTGCCGACTCCGGTCGAGCCGGTGAACACGACCTTGCGAACGGCCGGATGCGTCACGAACCGCTGCCCGACGACTGTTCCGGCGCCCGGGACGATCTCCAGTACTCCCGGCGGCAGCCCGGCCTCCAACGCCAGCTCACCGATGCGGATGGCCGTCAAGGGAGTCAGCTCGGCCGGCTTGAGGACGACGGTGTTGCCGGCCGCCAGCGCGGGGGCGAAACCCCAGCCGGCGATCGGCATCGGGAAGTTCCACGGCACGATGATGCCGACCACGCCGAGCGGTTCATGGAAGGTGAGGTCGATGCCTCCGGCAACGGGAATCTGCTTGCCGAACAACCGCTCGGGTGCGGCCGAGTAGTAGTTGAGCACGTCCCGCACATTGCCGGCTTCCCAGCGGGCGTTGCTGATCGTGTGGCCAGCGTTCTCCACCTCGAGCTGAGCAAGGTTCTCGAGATCGGCGTCGACCGCGTCGGCGAATCTGCGCAGCAACCGGCCACGATCGGCGGGTGTCACCGCACGCCAGGTGGTGAAGGCCTCCGCGGCCCGGGCGATCGCGGCATCAGCATCCTCGAGCGAGGCGAGCTCGATGCTGCGGACAACCTTCTCGGTCGCGGGATTGATCACGTCGTGCGTCACCGGCGGGTACTCCTCTTCTTGCCTTCAGCAACGAGTGCGGCGAACAGCCGCAGGTCTTCGGGGTTCTCCTCGGGATGCCACTGGACGCCGAGCGCGAAAGTGCTGCCGTCCACCTCCGCCGCCTCGACGGTGCCGTCGCCGGCCCTCGCGGTGACCCGGAGGCCGTCGGCGACCCGATCGAGCGCTTGGTGGTGGTAGCAGTGGACGTTCGTCGTCTCGCCGAACAGGCTTGCTGCCAGGGTGTCCGGCTCGACCTTGACCTCGGTACGGCCGAAGATCGCGGGCGACGGCCGGTGCTCGTCATGGGCCACCGCGTCGGGCAGATGCTGTTGCAGCGTGCCGCCGAGCGTCACGTTGAGCATCTGCAGTCCCCGGCAGATCGCGAGCAGCGGCAGGTCCGCATCGAGTGCCGCCCTGATCAGGATGGCTTCGTGCTCATCGCGACCTGGCCGGGTGTCGACGGTCTCGGGGTGTGGCACAGCGTCGTACGAGGCTGGATCGACGTCACAACCGCCCGCGATGATCAGGCCGTCGAGGATTTCGAGGATCGACGGGTCCGTACCGACAGGTGGCAGCAACACCGGTACGCCGCCTGCCGCGACCACCGAGTCGAGGTAGACGCGCGGCAGCAGGGCGGCATCGCGGTGCCAGACTCCCCAGATGATCGGCTCGAGGTAGGTGGTGATGCCGATGCGCGGCTTAGAGTCGTTCGAAGCCACGGATCCGCTCCCAGTCGGTCACCGCCGCGTCGTAGGCATCCAGCTCGACGCGGGCCGCGTTCAGGTAGTGGTCGACGACCTCGTCACCGAAGGCCTCGCGGGCGATCTTCGAGCCACCGAAGAGCGCGGCCGCCTCGCGCAAGGTCGAGGGTACGTGCGGCTTGTCGGAGGTGTAGGCGTTGCCTTCGAGCATCGGCTCCATCTCGAGCTCGTTCTCGATCCCGTGCAGGCCGGCGGCGATCAGGGCGGCGACGGCGAGGTACGGGTTCACATCGCCACCCGGCAGGCGGTTCTCGACGCGCAAGGACTCGCCGTGGCCGACCACCCGCAGCGAGCAGGTGCGGTTGTCGATGCCCCAGGCAACGGCCGTCGGCGCGAAGCTGCCGGCCACGAACCGCTTGTACGAGTTGATGTTCGGCGCGAGCAGGTAGGTGAACTCCTCCAGGCATGCCAGTTGGCCGGCGATGAACTGCTCCATCAGGTCGGAGAAGCCGTACTCGTTGTCGCCGGCGAGGACCGCGGCGCCGTCGTTGCTGCGGAAGCTCAGGTGGATGTGGCAGGAGTTGCCCTCGCGCTCGTCGAACTTGGCCATGAAGGTCAGGCTCTTGCCGTGTTTGGCCGCGATCTCCTTGGCGCCGCTCTTGTAGATCGAGTGGTTGTCGCAGGTCGCCAGCGCCTCGTCGTACCGGAAGGCGATCTCGTGCTGGCCGAGGTTGCACTCGCCCTTGGCGGACTCGACGTACAGGCCGGCGCCTTCCATCGAGTTGCGGATGTCGCGCAGCAGCGGCTCGATCCGGGCGGTGCCGAGCAGGGAGTAGTCGACGTTGTACTGATTGGCCGGGTCGAGGTCCTTGTAGCTCTTGGACCAGGCCTGCTCGAAGGTGTCGTTGAAGACGATGAACTCGAGCTCGGTACCGACGTATGCCTTCAGCCCGCGCTCGGCGAGCCGGTCGAGCTGCTTCTTGAGGATCTGCCGCGGCGACGCGGGCATCGGGGTCTTGTCGAGCCACTGGACGTCGCAGAGCACCAGCGCGGTGCCTTCGAGCCAGGGCAGCAGCCGCAGAGTGTCGAGATCGGGCGCCATCAGCAGGTCGCCGTACCCGCGCTCCCACGACGACATCTCGTAGCCGTCGACGGTGTTCATGTCGACGTCCACGGCCAGCAGGTAGTTGCACCCCTCGGTACCGTGCGCGAGCACCTCTTCGACGAAGTACCGGGCGCCGCAGCGCTTCCCCTGCAACCGCCCCTGCATGTCGGTGATCGCGACCAGCACGGTGTCGATCTGGCCGGCTCCGACCTGGTCCCGGAGTTCCTGCACGGTCAGCCTGCCGGTCCTAGAGCTCACGGTCACTCCCGAAAGGGTTCTATTGGTCTGCTGTCAGTCCATTGACGCAAGCCAGGCGGCCGATGTCAATGTGGGATGTCAAAAGCTGCAGCTGTGCAATCGCTGACCCCACCCCACCACCCCGGTCAGGTGGAAAACTTCCCGGGCCTGCCCTCGACATCCGGCAAGATGGCCCGGTACAGGTCACGAGCTGGGGGGATCCGGCATGAAGTTGCGGTCGACGGAGGTGGACGGAGTACCCGTCCACTGGGCGCCCGGCCAGGGCAGGCTCCGAGCCAGTCTGTGGTTCCGGGCCGGCATGGTCGACGAGACACTGCCGACCCGCGGCTGGCTGCACCTGCTCGAGCATCTCGCGCTGCACGGCCGGGACTCCATCCGGACACCGGTCAACGGGCACGTCAGCCTGCTGCACACCAGCTTCGATGTCGAGGGCGAGCCCGACGAGGTCGTGGCCTTCCTCCGCGACGTCTGCCGGTGGGTCAGCGAGCCGGACCTTTCAGGCTTGGAGCACGAACGCCGGGTGCTGCGCGCCGAGGGCTCCGGCCGCGGCTTCGGCGAGGTCAGCGGTCACCTGTTCTGGCGGTACGGCGCCCGCGGTCCCGGACTGGTCGGCGACGACGAGTTCGGCCTCTACACCGCCGACGAGGATCGGCTCCGTGAGCTCGCCGCCCGGGCCTTCGCCCAGGGCAACGCGGTCCTCGCCCTGTCCGGGCCGCCGCCCGCCGGGCTCGAGTTGCCGCTGCCGCCGGGCGCGCGGATCCCGACGCCGGTGGCCGTGCCTTGCGACGCACCGCAGCAGGCGGGCATCGCCGGCCGGCCGAACAAGTTCGCCCTGTCCGGGCGGGTGGACCGGTCGTACGCCGCGACGGCCCTGCAGCGTGCGCTGGAGCGCGACCTGCAACACGGCCTGCGGCACAACTGGGGAGTCGGCTACAGCGCCTGGTCGTCCTACGAGCTGGTCGACGCCGATCACGCGATGGTGACCGCGGGGATGGAGATCGTCCCCGAGGCGGTCCGGGTCGTGGTGGGCGAGGCCACTGCCGTGGTGCGCCGGCTTCGCGACCGCGGTCCCGACCCGACGGAGCTGCGCGACGACCTCGCTCAGCACCTCCGGCGGATGAGCGAAGAGCCGGCTGAGCGATGGCTGCCGGTCCTGGCCGCGAGCGACACGCTGCTGGGCAGGCCCGCGGCGACGAGCGTGGATGAGGTGGCAGCGGAGATCGACGCGACCACGGTCGAGGACGTCAGGCGAGCCGCCTACGCCCTCTGGACAGATCTGCTGGTCTCGGTGGACCCGGACGGCGCCGGCGACCCACAGCTGGCCTGGCTGGGCGCCTCTCCGACCCCGGCCGGCAAGCCGAGCGGGCGGCAGTTCCGCTCGATCGACAGCCCGGAGAGCACGGACCTGCTGTTCGTCAGCGAGACCGAGACCCGGCTGGAGACCGCCGGCCCGTCCGCGGCGAGGTACGACGAGCTGGCCGGAGTGCTCGCCTTCGAGGACGGCGGCCGACGGCTGATTCGCCAGGACGGTTTCCAGGTGCCGGTCGAGCCGACACTGTGGCGCAAGGGCAGCGAGGCGGTCGCACTGGTCGACGCCGCGGTGCCCGAGCAGCTGCGGATCCCGCTGCCGGCCCGCTCGCGCGAGGAGATCCCCTGGAAGCGGGTCAGGCGGATCGACAACTTCAGGAACTGGGTCCAGTCCCCCAAGGTGTGGGTCCCGGCGCTGTTCGTCTGCGTCGCTCTGCCCGTGATCGTGGCACTGAGCCTCCCGGCCTTCGTCACCAAGATCCTCATCGTCGGCGGCGCGCTCGGCGTCATCAACTTCGTCAGACAGCAGCGTGGCCGCTGATGACCGATCACGAAGGAACGCGTCAATGAGTCCACTACGCCGGGGCACCGCCGGACCGGCATTGGAGATCGACCCCTGCATGGGCGATCAGCAGGCCTGGGCACTGCGCGATGCGCTGACCCGCCAGGACTGGCCGGCAGCACGGGCCGTCCTGGTGGCGGCGGAGCACCCGGATGACAAGGCGTTCCTGCTCGAGACGTGCGGGGCGGTTCCCGGCGTACAGGACTGGATCGGGACGCTGGCGGGTGACGACGTGCTGGCCCAACTGGTTCGCGGTTGCCATGCGGTGGCCTGGGCGTGGGACGCCCGTGGCGGGTATCGGGCGAAGTACACGGCTCGTGAGCGGTTCGCGCTCTTCTTCGAACGACTCCGGCTCGCCGAAGCCAGCCTGTACGACGTCGTCATGCGCACGCCGGACGAGGCGGCCGCCTGGGCCTTCCTGGTGCGGACGGCTCGGGGACTGGAGCTTCCCCTGGAGGACGGTGAGTTCCGCTTCGCGCAGGCGATCCAGCGACACCCCACGAGTCTGAAGGCGCACGCCGAGTGGCTGCAGACGCTGTGCGCGAAGTGGTCCGGCAATCACGAGTGGATGCACCAGTTCGCCCGGGACGGCGCCGCCCGCGGCGGGGACGGCAGCATGTTGCACACGCTCGTCGCGCAGGCTCACCTCGAGGTGATGATCGACCTGAAGGGTGAGGAGCGCACGCAGTACATGACGCGGGAGGACGTGCGGGCGGATCTGCGGACCGCTGCCGGACTGTCGATCTGGCACCCTGCGGCGGAGTTCCGGCCGGGCTGGCCGCTGTATCTCAACACCTTCGCGCTCGCCTTCAGCCAGAGTGGGGACCTGGCGGCCGCGGCCACGGTGTTCGAGCGGCTCGGCGACAACCCCACCGAGATGCCGTGGGGCTATCTGGCCGGCGACGAGGCCAGGTCCTTCCTCAAGGCCCGGACGACCGCCTTCGCGGGTCAACGGTAGTTGTCGGGCGGGGTTCCGGCGCAGTACTGCCGTGGCACCTATCTGACAGGGAACGGCTTTTCAGTTGGCGGGATGACGCCCAAAATCGGCTGATCCGGCCGCCCGCCCCGCGGCCAATGATCCGAGGAGCGCTTCCATGCGATCTCTCATCACCCGCCCCCGCGTACTGGCCGTCATGCTGGCCGGTACTGCCCTCGCCTTCAGCCCGCTCGGTGGCCAGGCCACCGCGAAGCTGCCGGCGGACCAGTTGACCAACCCGTGCTTCCAGCCGTCCGAAGGCCCGTCCGCGCGTGGCGGCTTCGGCGCCGACACCCGGGAGCTGTCGGTCGCCGAGCAGAAGGCGATCGACGCGAGGACCGCACAGCTGGTCGCCGCCAAGCAGGCCCGTGGACTCGCGCCGAAGGCCGGCAAACTCGCCGGCGCCAGCGTGCCGGTCTACATCCACGTGATGCGCAGCAGCACCGGCGCCGGCGACGTCACCGCCACGCAGATCAACCAGCAGATCGCCGAGCTGAACCAGGACTTCGCCGGTGGCGAGTCGTCGGCGGCCGCCAACACCGGCTTCACGTTCTACCTGGCCGGTACGGACCGGTTCAACAACAGCACCTGGCACACGGACGGCCAGAGCACGACGTACCGGGCGCAGACCCGCAAGGGCGGTAAGAACGCGCTCAACATCTGGCTGCTCGACTTCTCGTACCTGGGGATCGCGACCTTCCCCTGGGACTACGCGAGCAACCCGTCGATCGACGGCATCCGGGTGCAGTACAGCTCGCTGCCGGGCGGTTCGTCGACCAACTTCAACCTCGGCAAGACCGCTTCGCACGAGGCCGGGCACTGGTTCGGGCTGTACCACACCTTCCAGGGTGGCTGCACTAGCACGAACGACTCGGTCTCCGACACGCCGGCCCAGAGCAGCTCCAGCTCAGGCTGCCCGACCGGCCGTGACTCCTGCTCGCTGCCCGGCCTGGACCCGATCCACAACTACATGGACTACTCGTACGACTCCTGCTACAACCAGTTCACCCCGGGCCAGAGCACGCGCATCTCGAACGCGTGGACTGCCTACCGCGCGTGACTCCTGCCCCATCGGGCGTCTAGAGTGCCGCCGATGCGTGTCCTCCTGACGGCCTGCGCCACCGCGGTAGCCTCCACGGCTCTCGCGGTGGCCGGACCTCTTGCTGCGACCGCCGCCGACCAGGGTCTCAACACCCCGGTCGGCGGCGACCAGCTGACCACGGAGCCGACGGTGGTCGCCGATGGGGCGACGCCGCCGGCCGTGCAGGCGTCGGCGTACGTAATCGCCGACGTGGACACCGGCGACGTACTGGCGGCCAAGGCGCCGCATGCCAAGCTGCGGCCGGCCAGCACGCTCAAAACGCTCACTGCGCTGGTACTGCTGCCGCGGCTCAACAAGAGCGACCAGGTGATCGGCAGCGACGCGGACGCGGCGATCATCGGGAGCAAGGTCGGGGTCTACCCCGGGCTGCGCTATTCGGTCGACCTGCTGTTCCAGGGGATGTTCCTGGCGTCGGGCAACGACGCGGTCCATGCGCTGGTTTGTCATGACCAGGGCGGCGTGCCGGGGACCATTCAGAGGATGAACAAGAAGGCCGCCGAGATCGGGGCGCTCGACACTCACGTGACCGATCCGACCGGGCTGGATGCCGATGGGCAGTACTCGAGCGCGTACGATCTGGCGCTTTTCGCTCAGGCGGGGTTGAGCCGGCCGGACTTCGCGAAGTACGCGTCGACGAAGTACACGAACTTCCCGCTGGCCAAGAACGGCGGCAGCTACCAGGTCGCCAACCAGAACAAGCTGCTGTTCAACTACGACGGCGCGTTGGGCGTGAAGACCGGTTACACGACGCTGGCCCGCAACACGTTCGTCGGCGCGGCCCGGCGGGACGGGCACACGCTGGTCGTCACGATGATGAACTCACCGCACGGCATCACCCAGGACGCCTCCAACCTGCTGGACTGGGCCTTCAAGTCGTACTCCGCGCTGTCCCCGGTCGGCACCCTGGTCAAGCCGGCCGCCGCCGCGCCACCCAAGACGGCCAGCACCACCCAGGGCGAGGGCCCCAACACCTCCAAGAAGGCCTCGGCCCTCCCGCCGCTCCGCGTCCGCACTGCCCGGGTCTCAACAGCCCTGGTCCACTCGGTCGCCTACAAGATCCCCACCTGGGCCTGGGCCGCCCCGCCCTTCCTGCTGCTCCCCCTCTTCCTCCGCCGCCCCCGAGCCCTCCGCCCCAGAGCAAAAGCAGCAGCCAAAGCAAGACGGCGCTAGCGCTTGAGGCTGCGGGTGGCTCTGGCTAGTTGGACGGCTATGGCTGTGGCTGTTACGCCGAGGACTGCGCCGGCGGCTACGGCTACTGTGTCGGCCTTGCGGGCTGGGATGGGGACTACCTTGTACTTCTTGCCCGGTGGGCCCGGGAGGAGGTCGCCGGCGTCGGCTGCTGGGATCGCATCGGGGGTCAGCTCTTCGGCCTCGATGGGGTGCGGGCTGGCGTCCAGGGAGGCTTCCTTGGTCCAGGCCGCGATCAGCATGATCACCCGGGTCATCAGGTAGATCCACACCAGCAGAGCGAGCGGCAGAGCCAGCGTCCCGTACGCCGCGTTGTTGCCGATCACGTTGTTGACGTAGCCGTTGCCCAGCTTCTGCGCGAGGTAGAACAGCACGCCACCGGCGACGGCCGCGATCAGCGCGACCTTGCGGGGCAGGATGATCCGCGGCATCGCCGTCTGCAGGTACAGGAAGAGCACGGCGCCCGCCGCGATCCCGACCACGAGGCTGATCAGGTCGAGACCCCAGTTGGCGAACCAGGTGCCCTCCAGGCCGGTCCAGCCGACGATCTTGCGGGACAGCCCGGTCAGGATCGACGAGGCGCCGGTCGCGATCGCACCGATCAGGCCCAGCCCGACCAGCGCGCCCAGGTCCTCCAGCTTGAGCTTGACCATGTTGCCGGGCTGGTCGTCGAGCTCGTGCATGGACCGGATCGAGGCGCGCAACGAGTCGATCCAGCCCAGGCCGGTGAGCAGCAGCGTGACCGCCGAGATCAGCCCGATCGTGCCCGCGTTGCTGATCAGCGAGTTCAGGTCGATCTTGTCGCCGATCCCCGGCAGGTTCGTCTTCAGGCCGGTCTTCAGCCGGCTGACCGCGTCCTTGTTCAGCAGCTTCCCGGTCACCGCGGCCGCGAGCACGATCAGCGGGAACATCGACAGGAAGCCGAAGAAACTCGTTGCCCCCGCCAACCGGTTGCCGCGCCGATCGCCGTACCGCTTCCAGGCCCGCCACAACTGCGTCCGGCTGAACCGCGCCCAGACTGCCTTGGCCCGTTGCTTGATCCCCATGCGACTCCTGTACCCCTGGTAAGAAGTCCTACCCTGCCAGCGGGAATGACCGCTGCGGCCGCCACACGCCGTCGGCGCCGTGCTCGTACCGGCTGAAGGCCGACACGTCGAAGGCCACGTCGTACTCCGAGAGCGCGTCGTACGCGCGGTCCAGCGCGTCCTTGTCCAGATCGTGCGCCACCGTGACATGTGGGTGGTACGGGAACCGCAGCGCGACCTCCAGCGGGCCGGAACGCACCTGCGACTGCAGCACCTCGCAGGACGAGATCCCCTCGGCCAGCGGGACGAACACCACCGGCGAGATCGGCCGGAAGGTCGCCGTACCGCGCAGCCGGATCCGGAAGCTCGGGAACCGGGCCGCCACCGCCAGCAGGTGCTCGTCGATCACTGCCAGATCCGCGTCAGGCACCTCGGTCGGCGGCAGCAACGTCACGTGGGTCGGGATCGAGGCCGCCATCGGGTCGCCGAACTCGGCCCGGTGCTTCTGCAGCTCGGTGCCGTACGGTTCGGCGATCGGGATGGCCACGCCGATTGTCGCCATCGCGGCCTACCGGCCCAACGCAGGGCCGGGTACGAAGCCGAGCCGGTCGTAGACCCGCTGCAGCGTCGGCTCGGTGACAGCGCGAGCGCGCTCGGCGCCGGCCGCCAGGATCGCGTCCAGCTGGGCCTTGTCGTCCAGGTACTCCAGCGTCTTCGCCCGGAACGGGGTGACGAACTCGACCACCTGCTCGGCCAGGTCCTTCTTGAAGTCGCCGTAGCCGCGGCCGGCGTACTCGTCCTCGAGCTCGCTGATCTTCTTGCCGCTGAGCGCGGAGTAGATGGTCAGCAGGTTCGCGACGCCGGCCTTGTTCTCCGGGTCGAAGATCACGTCGCGGCCGGAGTCGGTGACCGCCGACCGGATCTTCTTCGCGCTCACCTTGGGGTCGTCGAGCAGCTCGATGATGCCGGCCGGCGAGGACGCCGACTTGCTCATCTTCGCGGTCGGCTCCTGCAGGTCGGAGATCTTCGCGGTCTCCTTGACGATGTACGGCTCGGGCAGCCGGAAGGTCTTGCCGAACCGGTGGTTGAAGCGCTGCGCCAGGTCGCGGGTCAGCTCCAGGTGCTGGCGCTGGTCCTCGCCGACCGGGACCCGGTCGGCCTGGTAGATCAGGATGTCCGCGGCCTGCAAGATCGGGTAGGTGAACAACCCGACGGTGGCCCGGTCCGCGCCGCCCTTGGCGGACTTGTCCTTGAACTGGGTCATCCGGCTGGCCTCGCCGAAGCCGGTGATGCAGCCGAGGACCCAGCCGAGCTGGGCGTGCTCGGGCACCTGCGACTGGACGAACAGGGTCGACCGCTCCGGGTCGATGCCGGCGGCCAGCAGCTGGGCCGCCGAGCGGCGGGTGCGCTCCCGCAGTACCTTCGGGTCGTACTCGACCGTGATCGCGTGCAGGTCGACGACGCAGTAGAACGCGTCGTGATCCTCCTGCAGCGCCACCCACTGGCGGACCGCGCCCAGGTAGTTGCCGAAGTGGAAGGAATCCGCGGTCGGCTGGATACCGGAGAGGACGCGCGGGCGTCGCTCGGATCCGGCGGCCTGCACAGGGGTGTCCCCAGGGACGGCTGCTGACATGGGCCCGATTCTGCCAGCGCCGCGGCTCTCTTCCACACCCGGGCGGCTTTCACTTGGTCATAATCCCGAAATTATGTGGTCGCCGGGTCGCCGTCGGCCGCCTTCTCGGCGAAGACCTCCAGGGCCACCTGGTAGCCCTCGAAAGCACGGGCCGCACCCGCGTAGGCCTCGAGCTGGATGAAAGCCTCGACGATCTCCTCCGGGGTGACGCCGTTGTTCAGGGCGATCCGCAACTGACCACGCAGCGGCTCGAGCGTGCCGAGGGTCGCGGCGATCGTGACCGACACCAGGGCACGGGTCCGGGTGTCGAGCACCCCCTGCCGCGGCCAGGCGTCACCGAACGCGTGCTGGGTGGCCAGCCGCTTGAAGTCCGCGCCGTTCGCGGGCTCGCCCACGCCCTGGCCGAGGAATCGTTCCAGCCGGAAGCCGAGCAACTGCTCGGCGGTGTCCAGTGCCCGGGCGTAGTCCTGCTCGGGGGTCGTCGCTGTGCTGCCGGTCATCAGAGGTCTCCTTCTCGATTAACTAACCAACCAGTTGGTGATAACTCGGGAGATCCTGAGGATATTCCGCCCGCTGGAAAACGAAACGGTGGCCGCCACCTCCGAGGAGGTTGCGGCCACCGCTGGGGTCCTGCGAGCGGCTGGCTACTTCACACTGCCCTGGGTGACGGAGACCTGGAGCTGGCGCTGGAAGACGATGTAGACGACCAGCACCGGCGCCACCGTGATCACCACGGCCGCGAACAGGGCGCCGAAGTCGACCGCGTAGCCGGCCTGTGACGCGAAGGAGGCCATGCCCTGCGAGAGCACGTAGTTCTTCGAGTCGGTGTTCAGCGCGACGGGGAGCAGGAACTGGTTCCACAACCCGAGGAAGTTGAAGATGGCCACCGAAGCCATCCCCGGCCGGGCCATCGGCAGCATCACCGAGAAGAACGTGCGCCACTCACCGGCGCCGTCGATCTGCGCCGCCTCGTAGACCTCACCCGGCAGCGCCTTGAAGAAGCTGTGCAGGAAGAAGACGGTGAACGGCAGCGCGAACGCGACGTAGGTGATGATCAACCCTGGCAGGGTGTTCAGCAACGACAGGTTCTTCAGCACGAAGAACAGCGGCACGATCGCCAGGAAGACCGGGAAGGTCAGGCCGGCCAGCATGCTGTAGTAGATCAGCCGGTTACCACGGAACGAGAACCTGGCCAGCACGTATGCGCACATGGCGCCCAGGATCATCACCAGGACCAGCGCGGAGGCCACCACGATCACCGTGTTGGTGAAGTAGCGGCCGATACCGGCGGTCGTCCAGGCGGTGGCGTAGTTGCCGAACCGCAGCTTGCCGGGCAGCGACAGCGGGTTGCCCAGCACCTCCTGCGTCGACTTGAACGAGGACAGCACCGTCCACACCAGCGGCAGGATCACCAGCAGCGACCACAGGATCAGCGCGATGTGCGCGGTGGTGGCAACGCCCCGGCCTTCCCGGGCCCGCTTCTGCGGTGCACGGGCCCCGGCCACGGCGGGCCGGTCGGCGGTGGTTGTCGTCATCGGCGTACCTTCCGTTCACGTCCGCCGGTCAGGGTGTTCACCGTGAAGACCAAGAGCGCGAACAACATCGTCACGGCGGCCAGGATCACGCCCATCGCCGTCGAGTAACCGAACTGCCCCTTGGCGAAGGCCGTGGTGAACAGTTGCTGCGGCATCACCAGGGTCGAGTTCTGCGGGCCACCACCGGGGTTCAGCGCCTGCATGTAGACGAACGCGTCGAGGGCGGCGATGCCCAGATAGATGTAGGCCGTCTGCACGTTGTCGCGGATCAGCGGCAGGGTCAGCGAGATCGCCGTCCGGAACCGGCCGGCCCCGTCGATCCGGGCCGCCTCGAACACCTCGGGGTCGATTCCCCGGATGGCGGCGATGAACAGCACCATGTAGAAGCCGACGAAGCCCCAGATCATCACGAACATCGAGGCCGGCATCGCGGTCTGGGCGTCACCGAGCCACGCGTAGTCCTCGAACCCGTGCAGCCCGATCTTCGACAACACGGCGTCCAGGATGCCGGTGGTCGGGGTGAACACCTGGGCCCAGATCAGGCCGATCACGATCGCCGGGATCACGTACGGGAAGAACGAGACGATCCGGTAGAAGCCGGAGTTCTTCAGTCCGCGCACGGTTCCGGTACCCGAGCCACCGATCGTCACCAGCGTGGCCAGCGTCAGCGCCAGCACGATCGTCACGATCGGCACCACGATCGCCAGCTCGACGTTGTTGCGGACGGCCTTCAGGAAGATGTCGTCGTGGAACAGCTTGACGTAGTTGTCGAAGCCGACGAAGTTCATCTTCGAGCTGAAGCCGGACCAGTCGGTCAGCGAGTACCACAGCGCCTGCACGAACGGCGAGACCACGAAGATCACGAAGACCGCCAGCGGCAGGCCGAGGAACACGACCATGAAGCTGACCCGGTCGAAGGTCAGCGGCCGACGGCGCCGCCGGGCGGCGGGCCGCTGGGGCCCGCCGTCCGGCACAACGTTTGGCGTCACGGTCACTTCGTGACCGGGATCTTCTTGACGGAACTGTCGTTCCGCACCTTGTCGGTGATCTGCTGCAGGCCCTTGGTCAGGCCGGCCGCGTCGGTCTGACCCGACAGGAACGAGTTCCAGACCACCAGCTGGTCGGTGTTCATGCCGTACAGGCCGAAGACCTGGTAGTCGAAGATGTTCGTACCGGCCGCGTCCAGCATCGCGGTCTGCGACTGCAGCGCGGTCGAGCCGAAGCCGTCAGCGGGCACCAGGCCCTTGACGATGGTCGGCGCGAGCCGGGTCTTGGCGAAGTTGGTCGCCGCCTCCTTGGACAGCATGGCCCGCAGCAGCTCCTTGCCGCCGGCAACGTTCTTGCCCTTGGCCGGGACGATGAACGGCTCGCCGGCCGCGCTGCGCAGCGACTCGTACGGCAGCTTCGGGCTCTCGGTGAGCGTCGGCTCCGGGACACCCTTCATCTGGAAGCCGGACTTGGTGGCCTTCTTCATCTCGTTCTCGATCCACGAGCCCGAGGGGTAGAGGAGGGCCTGCTGGTCGTTGCTCCACTTCGCCTGCGCGGCGGTGAACTGGGTGCCGGCGCCGCCGGGCACGAAGTACCCGTTCTTGACCATCGTCTCCATGGCCTTGAAGATGCCCTGGAACTGCGGCATCGACCAGCAGTTCTCCTTCAGGTTCTCCAGCGCCAGCCGGACCTCGTCGCCACCCTCCTTGATGGCGCCGTCGACGGCCATCGTGTGGTAGTAGGTAGCGGCTTCCTTGCCCCAGACGAACAGGTACTTGTTCTTGGCCTTGGCCTTGGCGCCGAGCTCGAGCAGACCGTCGTAGGTCTTCGGCGGCTCCCAGCCGTTCTCCTTGAACAGGCTCTCGGAGTACCACAGGCCGTACAGGGTGAGCACGTAGTTCATCGCGACGAACTTGCCGTCGAAGGTGCCGGGGTTCTTGGCGTTCGGGTACAGCGTGTCGGCGATCTTCTGGCCCTCGTAGTTGTTGGCCTCGAAGACGTCGTCCAGCGTCGCCAGCTGGTCCAGGATCGTGTTGAAGCCGATCTGGTTCGCGCCGGAGTTGTCGATCAGGTCCGGCGGGTTGCCACCGACGAAGCGCGGCTGCAGCTGCTGGGCGATCTGGGTCGACGGAGCGACCTTGAAGGTCGAGCCGGCGAACTTCTTCTGCGCGATGTCGGCCGCGAACGTCACGTAGTCGAAGCCGTAGCCGCCGTTGAAGATGACCGCGTCGACAGTGGCCTTGTCGGCCATACCGAACGGGTTGTCCGCGGTCTTGTCCGCGCCGCCACCGCTGGACCCGCTGTCGTCGCTACCGCTGCCGGCGCAGGCTGCCAGGAGCGTGCTGCCGCCGGTGGCCAGCAGGGTGCCGACCGCCGCGCGCTGCAGGAACAGCCGCCGCGACAGGTTGTTGGGAGTGGTCATTGGTCCCGCCTTCCGAGAGTGTTTCAAGCAGTACGACGGATCCGGCCGGCGTACTGTGCTTCAAGGGCGTGGTTGTGGTCGTCGCCGCCCGGGATGTTCGCGGACAGGTAGACCGGAGGCTTCTCGCCGGCCTCGGTCAGCCGGCGCAGAACCTCCGCGACCAGCATCTGCGCAATCAGGGCCGCGGTGATGGAAGACACGGCGCAAACCTTGCCTCCATCGGGCAGATCGAGTACGGAGTCGCCGTACGGGGCGTGGTTGTCGAGCACCACGTCGGCGAAGTCGATCAACTTCTTGCCTGACGGGTGCCGCGAGTCGACCCCACTGGTGTGCTGCAGCGAGGTGATCGCGATCAGGGGGTGGCCCTGCTCCTTCACCACTGAGGCGAGCTCGACGATCGAGCCGTTCACGCCGGAGTTGGAAGCGATCACGAACACGTCGCCCGGCCGGGCCGCGGACAGTTCGTAGAGCTTCCGGGAGTACTGCGGGTCGCGCTCCAGCTCGGCGCTGCGGAGCAGCTCCGGCGGTTCGCCACCGAGCAGGACCAGATCGCGCAGCGCGATCCGGTTGGTCGCGATCAGCCCGCCGGCGCGGCCGGCGATCTCCATCGCGAGTGCTTCGGAGTGACCCGAGCCGAAGGCCTGGATGACACCGTCGGCGCGCAGCGAGGCGGTGAACAGATCGGCCGCCTGCTGGATCGGGCCGTCGATCTGGGTGGTCACGGCGGCCATGATCGGAGTGAGCGCGTGAACAAAGGCCTGCGCGCTCAAACCGCCCTCGATACCGTTGGCAGCGTGCTTGCTGCCGTCTGCCGTGCTGGCCATCAGCGGCCCCACCCCTCGACTAAATTGATCGCCGCGACACACCTGATGCCGACAAGTGCGCAAGTTTGCGGTTTGCTGGACAGAACTTTTCTCACCTGACAGCTAAAGTCAAGGCTCATCTCACTCTTCCTCCCAGATCGGGACCGTTGCGTGACCTTGTCCATTGTTGTTCACGACTAGACTCTTTCGAGCAGTTTGGAGCATTGCTTATGTCGGTCGAACGCCCACTCGCGCAACCAAAGGAATCAGTGGTCTTGATGCCAGCATCCACACTGGTCCTGGGCGGCGACCTCGGCGGCACCTCCACCCGGATCGTGATCGCGGACCATGAGGGCAACGTAGTAGGCCGCGGGGCCGCGGCCGGCGGGAATCCGACCAGCCACCCGGCAACCGCCGCGGCCAACTTCGGCCAGGCCGTTCACGCTGCTCTGCAGGGTGTCGATCCGGCCACCGTGAAGGCCGCCGTGATCGGCACCGCCGGCGGTTCGGCGCTGGGCCGGCCGGACGTGAAGGCGCAGTTCGACGCGGCCTGGGCCGGCGCCGGGCTGACGGTGGTACCGCGGTTCATCGGCGATCTCGAGGTCGCCTTCGCCTCCGGTACGCCGGAGCCGGACGGCACCGTGCTGATCGCGGGCACCGGCAGCAACACCGGTCTGGTCCGCGACCACGAACTGGTCCGGACCGCCGGCGGCCACGGCTGGCTGCTCGGCGACGACGGCTCGGGATTCTGGCTCGGCCGGGAGGCAATGCGCAGTGTGCTGCGCGCGATCGATCTGGGCGAGCCGCTCGGCGTGCTCGGCGAGGCGGTCGTCGAGGCCGTGCTGCCGGACCGCGATCCGACCACCAGCGCGGAGCGTGAGGGCTACGATCTGCTCCGTGACGACCTGATTCGCACGGTGAACGCCCGTCCACCGGTACTGCTGGCCGAGCTGGCCCGTCCGGTCGTGGCGGCGTACGAGCAGAACGACAAGACCGCCCACGCCTTGGTGAAACGCGCAGCCGAACTGCTCATAGAAACGGTCAGCCGGCTGTGGACAACGTCGGACAACGGCCCGTTGGTGCTGGCCGGCAGTGTTGCCGGTGAATCGTCGCCGGTCGGCCGATTGCTGCGGCAAAGCATTCACGACCACTTCGACGGCGAGGTGCTGACCGCCCACGACGGCGTCGGCGGCGCGACCTGGCTGGCACTGGGCGTCCTTGACCCGGCGCTGGCGACCAACGACAACCACACACGGTTGGTCAGTTAGTCCTATCCCCCCCAGTACTACGGCCCGGTGGCTCTCCGTCACCGGGCCGTACTGCGTTTACATGGAGCCGTACCGCATTACATGGAGATCGGCCGGAGCTCGATCGCGTACTGCTGTGCCTCCGGGATCCGGGCGGCGATGTCCTCGGCGCGCTCGGGCGTGGCGACGTCGATGATGAAGACGCCGGCGAGCTGTTCCTTCGCCTCGGAGTACGGGCCGTCCGTGGTGGCGCGGACGCCCTCCCGGACCCGGACCACCTTGGTCTCGTGCGGTGCGGCCAGCGGCTCGGCCGCGATCAGCTCGCCACGCTCGCGCAACTCGTCGAGCAGGCCGTCGAGCTGTGCGGCCAGCGCATCCCGGGCCGCCTTCGGCAGCTTCCTGCCTTCTTCGGTGTGCAGGAAGGACGGATGTCCCCAGGTCACCGGGTTGCTGTGGATGAGCAACATGTACTTCATGGCTGTGTTCCCTTCCGTCGAGTGGATCCTCGCAGCACAGGTCGGAGGCTCACCGGCGTTCTCGACATTCCGGGAATGTCGAGTGATCCGGAGCCGGTACGACGTACCGGCCGACAGACCGGATCGACCCTAAGGTGAACGCCATGAACGAGACCGACCTCCAGCTGAGCGACGGCCGGACCCTGCACGTCTACGACACCGGCCGGGGCGACCTGCCGGTCTTCTGGAACCACGGCACGCCCAACCTGGGAGCCCCGCCGGAGCCGCTGTTCCCGGCCGCCGAGCGACTGGGGTTGCGGTGGATCTCGTTCGACCGGCCTGGGTACGGCGGCTCTACTCCCGCACCTGGGCGGACGACGGCGTCCGTCGCGAGGGACGTGGAGCAGGTCGCCGATGCGCTTGGGATCGACCGGTTCGCGGTCGTCGGGTACTCGGGCGGCGGGTCCTATGCCTTGGGCACCGCGGCTGTACTCCGTGAGCGGGTGCGCGCCGCCGTCACGCTGGCCGCCATCGCGCCGTACGGGGTGGATGGACTGGACTGGTTCGACGGGATGGTGCCGTCGGGGCAGGCCGCGTTGCGGGCGGCGCTTGGCGGACGCTCGGAGAAGGAGGCGTACGAGGCCTCTGGTGTCGAGTACGACCCGGAGTTCACCGCCAAGGACTTCGCATTGTTCGACGGTCCGTGGGGTTGGCTAGGCAAGGTCGCGGGCGGCGGGCTCGACGCCGGACCGTACGGGCAGATCGACGACGACATCTCCTATGTCACCCCGTGGGGCTGCGACCCGGCCACGATCGTGGCGCCGACGCTGCTCCTGCACGGAGAGAAGGACGGCATCATCCCCAACGCGCACGGCCACTGGCTCGCCGTCCACTGCCCGGCCGCCGAACTCCGCAGTTTCCCGGCCGACAGCCACTTCACCATCGTCGAGCACGCCGAATCCGGACTGGATTGGATCTATAACCTGCCGTAATCGCTTCATGACCGGTCTGGGTGGGTACGAAGCCAGGATGACGTCACCTGGAAAGCTCGGCGAGCTGGTCGCCGGGCGCTATCGGCTGGGCGATCCGGTAGGCCGCGGCGGGATGGGCGCCGTCTACCGGGCCAAGGACGAACTGCTGGGCCGCGACGTCGCCATCAAGATGTTGCTTCCGACGAGGGAAGGGCCCGAAGCCCAGGCACGGTTCCGGCGCGAGGCCCGGGCCGCGGCGATGATCTGCGATCCGTACGTGGTCGCCACGTACGACTTCGGGCCTCATCAGGACGGCTATTTCCTCGCGATGGAACTCGTCGAGGGCCACCCGCTCAGCGTGGAACTCAACTGGCGGGGTCCACTCGATCCGGACTGGGCCGTCGAGATCGTGCGGCAGGCGGCGGCCGGGCTCGCCGCCGCTCATCAGCACGGCCTGGTACATCGCGACATCAAGCCGGGCAACCTGCTGGTCACCGACGACGGCCTGGTCAAGGTGGCCGACTTCGGCGTCGTCCGGATCCTCGGCGACACGACCACCACCCTGACAGCCACCGGGCAGGTCGTCGGTACTACCCACTACCTCGCTCCCGAGCGGGCGATCGGGAAGCCGGCCGGCGCCGCGTCGGATGTGTACGCGCTCGGCTGTGTGCTCTACGAGTTGCTGACCGGCCATCCGCCGTTCCAGGCCGAGGATGCCGCGTCGATCATGTACCAGCACGTGCAGGTCACGGCGACCCCACCGAGCGAACTACGCCCTCAGTGCGCGGGTGAGCCGGAGGCGTTGCTGTTCTGGATGATGAACAAGGATCCCGCCCAGCGCCCGACGGCCGCGCAGGTGGCGGCTGGCGTGGCGGCTCCGCCCTTCGCCCCCACTGCCGTTGAGCCGCTCCTGCCGGTACGCCGCCGGCCGTACCGCAGTTTGCTCGTCGCGGCGGCGGCCGTGCTGGCGGTCGTGGCCGCTTCGACCATCGGCATCCTGATCGATACGAACACCGAGCGGCCGGCCACTGATGAGCACCAGCCGTCGGTACCGGCCCCGACCAGCTCGGTCTCCGGCGGCCCGGTCTCCCGGCCTTCGACGCGCCCGCCGACCGTGGCTTCGAAGACGACCTCCGGAGCGGGTGAACCTGTCCGGACGGCCAGTACCTCGGTCGAGGCCACCGCGGTCACGTCTTCGGTGCCGCCACCGCAGGCGACAAAACCGCAGTCGACCAAGCCGTCGTCGACCGAGCCGCAGGCGACCGAACCTCAGGCGACCAAGAAGCCGAAGCCGACCAAGCCGACGCGGACTCCCAAGCCGCGGCACACCGGCAAGCCGACCGGCTGACACTATTCCAAGCAAGGGCTTGACATCCGATTCAGGTCGGCGCATATTCCAAGCATGTCTTTGGAATCTTCGGAGGATCCTCGTCGGCGGCGGCTGCTGGACGACCCGCTGGCGATCAGAGCGATGGCTCATCCGGTGCGGCTGGACCTGTTGTCGCTGCTGGGGCGGGAGGGGCCGCTGACTGCCGCGGACGCGGCGCGGCGGCTGGGGATCAGTCAGGCCCTGGCCTCACATCACCTGCGGCAGCTGGCGAAGTACGACTTCGTGGAGCCGGCGCAGGGCAAGGACAACCGCGAGCGGCCGTGGCGAGCGGTGTCGACGTCGCAGACCTGGGCCGACGCCGACCTTTCGCCGGAGGCCGCGGCGGCTGCCGAAGTACTGGAGCAGTTGATGGCCGAGCGCGCGCTGGACGAGCTGGCGGTCTGGCAGAAGCAGCGAGCGGCCGAGGAGCCGGCCTGGCGTCAGAACGCCGGGATCGGGCGGACCGGGATCTATCTGACCCGCGACGAGTTCGTGGAGCTCGAGGAGCAGGTGCAGGCGCTGGTGATGCGGTACGTCGACGAGCGCCCGATCGACGACAAGTCCACCCGGCCGCCGGGGAGCCGGCTGGTGGAGATCACCCGGATCGTCGTCGTCCACCCGCCGGACGAGTCCGTCGCCGAGGAGGATCAATGAGGAATCTGTGGGAGGTGCTCGCGCGGCGTCGGGACTATCGGCTCGTACTGAGCGCAGGGCTGGTGTCGCTGACCGGTGACTGGATCCTGCGGATCGGGCTCGCGTTCCATGTCTATGCGTTGACCGGCTCGACGCTCGCGTCCGGCGGCCTGTTGCTGGCCTCGTTCCTGCCGTTGGTGCTGCTCGGCTCGCTGGCCGGTGTGTTCGTCGATCGGTGGGACCGGCGCCGGACGATGGTCATCACGAATCTCCTGCACGCGTTGGTGTTGCTGCCGCTGTTGCTGGTCCGGGACGGTGACACGCTCTGGCTGATCTACCTGGTGATCCTGGCGCAAAGTTGCCTTCAGCAATTTTTCCGGCCGGCCGAGCAGTCGCTGATCCCGGCACTGGTCGAGGCCCCGCAACTGGTCACCGCCAACTCGCTGAACAGCCAGGCCAACGACATCTCGCGGCTGGTGGGCGCCGGGGTCGGCGGGGTGCTGGCGGCGGCCGGCGGACTCCCCTTGCTCGCCTTGGTCGATGCGGCGACCTATCTGATCGCGATGACCTTCCTGCTTGGCGTGCGGCATCGCCCGGAGCGGGTGAAGGTCGAGCGGGTCGGTGGGTTGCGGGTCGCAGTACGAGGGATCAGGGGCGAGTGGGTGGAGGGGATCCGGGTTTGCCTGAGCGGGCCGGCGTTGCGGTTGGTGTTCGTCTTCGGGTTGGTGACCGGGGTCGGGGAGGGCGTGATGAGCACCTTGTTCGCGCCGTTCGTCTCGGCGGAGCTGGGCGGTGACGGTACGGCGTACGGGCTGATCACCTCGTCGCAGGCGGTCGGCGGGATCGCGGGCGGGCTGATCGCGGCGGCCGTCGGATCGCGATTCTCGGCGACGAAGCTCTGGGGGTTTGGGGCGGTTGCGTTCGGGCTGATCGACCTGGCGCTGTTCCTGTATCCCTTGTTCTGGAAGGGTTTGGCGCCGGCCTTCGTCTGTATGGTCAGCGTGGGTGTACCCGGGGCGTTCATGGTCGCCGGGTTGATGACGGTGATCCAGCGGCTCACCGACGACGCTTCGCGTGGACGTGTCTTCGGGGCGCTGTTCGCGACCGAAGGGCTCGCGGTGCTGGTGGGCATCGTCGGCGCGGGAGCGCTCGGCGACGTGGTCGGCATCATCCCGATGCTGGTGATCCAGGGACTCGGCTTCTCCGTGGGCGGCGTGGTCGTGCTGAGCCGGCTGCGGATCCTGACGCCCGCACCGGCCGAGCCCGAGCCTGCGGCCGTCGTCTAGTCGGTGATCGTCTGGTCGGTGGCCGGCTGCTCCGAGTCATCTGTCGCGACGCGGTGGACCCGGACGCGCGCCACCCGGCGGCCGTCCATCTCCTTGACGGTGAGTTTGTAGCCGTCGACCGAGCCCTCGTCGCCGACGGAGGGAACGCGGCCGAGCTGGGCGGCGATGAAGCCGGCCACGGTCTCGTACGGGCCGTCGGGCAACTCGACGCCGGTCTCGTCGGCGAAGTCGTCGAGGTTGAGCAGGCCGTCCACCTCGACGTCGCCGCTGCGCAACCGGGTCGTCTCCGTCGACTCCTCGTCGTACTCGTCCTTGATGTCGCCGATCAGCTCCTCGACGAGATCCTCGAGCGTGACGATGCCGGCGGTACCGCCGTACTCGTCGAGCACGATCGCCAGGTGCGTACTGCGCCGGCGCATCTCGGTCAGCGTCGGCAGCAGCTTGGCGGTGTCGGGCAGCATCAGCACCTCGCGGGCGAGATCGCCGACCCGGACCGAGCGGGTCGCGACCGCGGGGTCGAACAGGTCGCGGACGTGCACGAACCCGACGATGTCGTCGGCCGAGCCGTTCATCACCGGGTACCGCGAATGCGGCCGCTCCGCCGCGAACTTCACCGCCTTGTACGCCGGCATCTCCGCGTCGACGAAGTCCACCTCGGTCCGCGGCAGCATCAGCTCGCGCAACTGCCGGCCACCGGCCTCGAAGACGTCGTCGACGATCCGGCGCTCCTCCTCGCCGAGCGACTCGTGCGCGGAGACGATCTCGCGCAGCTCCTCGTCGCTCATCACCTCGCGGTTCGCGTTCGGGTCGCCGCCGAGCGCGCGGACCACCAGGTCGGTCGACCTGGACAGCAGCCAGATCACCGGCCGGGCGCCGGAGGCGATCTTGTCGACCAGCGGCGCCAGGCCGAGCGCGAACGTCTCGGCCCGCTGCAGCGCGAGCCGCTTGGCCGCCAGCTCGCCGATCACGATCGACACATACGAGATCGCGATGGTGATCAGGATCAGCGCGACGGTGCTCGCGACCGACTCCGGCAGGCCGAGCTGCTCCAGTCGCGGCGACAGGCTGTCGGCCAGCGTCGCGCCACCGAAGGCGGCCGACAGGAAGCCCATCAGGGTCACGCCGATCTGGACGGCGGACAGGAAGCGGTTGGGGTTCGCGGCCACCCGGGCGACCGTCTCACCGCGTTTGCCGCGCTGGGAGATCGACTTCAGCTGACTGTCCCGCAGGGAGACCAGCGCCATCTCGGCGGCGGCGAACACCCCGCCGATCAGCACGAAGACGAAGATCAGGACGATGTTGAGCAGGGTCTCGTTCATGAGCTGGGGATTCCTAGCGCCCTCTCCGAGTCGGCAGGAGAGGACGCGATGGTAGGGCGACGTCCATCGATCAAGAGTAGCGGTGGCGGGTCTCACGATGCATGTTCGAATATGTTGATATATGATGGTTCGCTATGAACACCACTCCTCGCGGCGCTCGCCGGACGGACACCACGCTGTCCGACGGCCGTCAGTTGATCTACTACGACCCGGCCGACGCGCCGGTCCGGGTGCCGCTCGAGGACAGCCGCGGACTGCCCGCGCCGAAGCCGCTGGCCGAGTTCCGGATCGATCCGCTGACCGGTGACACGATCACCTTCGCCACCCACCGCAACACCCGGACGTACCTGCCGCCGGCCGACCAGTGCCCGCTGGACGCCAGCCGGCCCGGCAACGCGACCGAGATCCCGGACCACGACTACAACGTCGCCGTCTTCGAGAACCGGTTCCCGTCGTTCTCCGGACCCGGCCGGTGCGAGGTGGTCTGCTTCACCAGCGACCACAACAAGTCCTTCACCGAGCTGTCCCAGGGCCAGGCCCGGCTGGTCGTCGAGGCCTGGGCCGACCGGACGGCCGAGCTCAGCGCGCGGCCCGACGTCGAGTACGTCTTCCCGTTCGAGAACCGCGGCCGCGAGATCGGCGTCACGCTGAGCCACCCGCACGGCCAGATCTACGCCTACCCGTTCCTGCCGCCGCGGATCAAGACGCTGATGGCGCGCGCCCGCGAGCACCAGGAAGTTGCCGGGAGCAACCTCTTCGCCGATGTCCTGGCGGCCGAGCGCAAGGACGGCCGCCGGGTGGTGGCGCAGAACGGGAACTGGACCGCCTTCGTCCCGCAGGCGGCTCGGTGGCCGGTCGAAGTACACCTGTATCCGCATCGTCAGGTCGCCGACATCTCCGACCTGACGACCGAGGAGCAGGACGACTTCACGATGCTGTACCTCGACGTGCTGCGACGGTTCGACGGACAGTACGACGACGACCTGCCGTACATCGCGGCCTGGCATCCGGCGCCGGTGCGGGTGGATCGCGAGCTGGGTTATCTGCACCTGGAGTTGTTGTCGATCCGGCGGGCGCAGGACAAGATCAAGTACCTCGCGGGATCGGAGTCGGGGATGGGCGCGTTCATCTCGGACACGCTGCCCGAGGATGTCGCCGAGACGCTGCGGAAGGTGGGCTCGTGAGCAGGTTCGTGGAGGTCTTCGGCGTCGAGGCCGACGGCGTGTGGCGCGCGCCCGGGCGGGTCAACCTGATCGGCGAGCACACCGACTACAACGACGGCCTGGTGCTGCCGATCGCGTTGCCGAACCAGATCACGATCACGGCCTCGGCCCGTACGGACGGCGTCGTCGCGGTGGCGTCGTCCGGGCAGCAGGACGTGGTCGAGTTCTCGCTGGACTCGTTGGCTCCTGGCTCGGTGAAGGACTGGGCGGCCTATCCGGCCGGGGCTGCTTGGGTGCTGCTGCAGGACAAGTACGAGATCGGTGGCGCCAACCTGCTGGTCGAGTCGGACCTGCCGACCGGTGCCGGCCTGTCGTCGTCGGCTGCTCTGCTGTGCGCGACCGCCGTTGCCCTGTTGGGATTGCATTCCGTCTCCGTTGAACCGGCCGAGGTTGCGCGGCTGGCTCAGCGGGCCGAGAACCAGTACGTCGGTGCGCCGGTCGGCCTGATGGACCAGATGGCCTCGATGTGCTGCACGGCCGGCCACGCCCTGTACTTCGACATCCGCGCGATGTCGACGGCTCAGATCCCCTTCGACCCGCCCGCCGACGGCCTCGCCCTGCTGGTCGTCGACGTGAAGGCGCCACATCGGCACGTCGACGGTGAGTACGCGGCCCGCCGCAAGTCCTGCGAACAGGCCGCGGCCGAACTCGGCGTACCGGCGCTGCGCTCGATCGCCTACGAAGACCTCGACGACGCGCTGTCCCGCCTGACCGACGAGGTCACCCGCCGCCGCGTCCGCCACGTGGTCACCGAGATCCGCCGGGTCGAAGACGCCGTGGCCCTCATGCACGCCGGCCGCCTCCGAGACGTGGGCCCCCTCTTCACCGCCTCCCACGCCTCCCTCCGCGACGACTTCGAAATCACCGTCCCCGAGCTGGACGTAGCAGTAGACACCGCCCTGGCCGCCGGAGCCCTAGGCGCCCGAATGACCGGCGGCGGCTTCGGCGGCTGCATCATCGCCCTGACCGAGGCGTCCGCCACCGGCGAAGTACTGGCTGCCATCAACAAGGCCTTCGCCGACCACGGCTTCAACCCGCCGACCTCCCTCGACGCCACCCCCTCCCCCGGCGCCTCCCGCCTCGCCCGACCCCACCTGTAACGAGCCCACATCTTGTGGGCTTGAACAGGAAGCGGTGGGTGCGAACAAGGCACACCTTGTTCAAGGTCACCGGATGGTGTTCAAGCCCACAAGATGTGGGCTCGTCACCGGCCCTGTGGGGTTAGGTGGCTATTAGTAGGTCGCAGCCGGTTTCTCGCATGGATTTTCTGGCGGATGGGGGGAGGCCGGAGTCGGTGACTACCAGGTCTAGGTCGGACCAGGTGGCGAAGGTGCTGAGGCCTATGGTGCCCCACTTGGTGTGGTCGGCTACCAGGACCACCTCGCGGCTGGCGGCGATGAAGGAGCGGTTGGTTTCGGCTTCCATCAGGTTGGGGGTGCTGAGGCCGTGTTCGGCGTCTACGCCGTGGGCTCCCAGGAACAGGAGGTCCAGGTGGAGGGACTGGAGGGCTGCGGTGGCGATGGGGCCGACCAACGCGTCTGAAGGGGTGCGGATGCCGCCGATGAGGACGACTGTGCGGTCGGAGCGGGCGTTGCCGTGGAAGACGTCGGCGATGCGAGCCGAGTTGGTGACGACGGTGAGGTTCTCGACCCGGAGCAGCTGACGGGCCAGCGCATACGTCGTCGTACCGGCGCCGATGCCGATCGCGCTGTCGGGCTGGACCCGGGCGGCGGCCTCGATCGCGATCGCCTGTTTGGCGGCGGACTCCTGGGTGAGCTTGGCGTCGAAGCCCGGCTCGTGGGCGCTGCGCAGGCCGACCGACGTCGCGCCGCCGTGCACCTTGTGCAGCAGGCCGCTGGAGTCGAGGGCGTCCAGGTCGCGCCGGATCGTCATGTCGGACACGCCGAAGCGGTCGACCAGCTCGGCGACCGTGATCGCGCCCCGGCTGTTGACCTCGGCAACGATCGTGGCCTGCCGCTGAGCGGCGAGCTGACCGCCCCGGCCGCGGGACGGTTCGGTGGGACCGGAGACGTTCACAGCAGACAGCCTAAGGTCTGGGCTGCCCGATCGCAGTCGGAAAGTGTTGATTTGCGTCGCACTCCGTGAAATACCGTTGCCGCCCGGCGCGCGGCTTGTCAGGCTGAGCCATGCGATTCCCCGAGGACGTCCCCACCCTGGCCGACGATGCCGTGACGCTGCGTGCGCACACCGTGGCGGACATCCAGCCCGCGTACGCGGTGTGCCAGGACCCGGAGATGCAGCGCTGGACGACGATCCCGGTGCCGTACGAGCTGAGCAACGCCGAGCACTACCTGACCGAGTTCGTCCCGGCCAACTGGCGCGCGGGCACCAGCTGGGCCTGGGCGATCGAGTACGACGGCCGCTACGCGGGCACCATCGACCTGCGCCCCGCGGAGGGCAACGTCGGCGACGTCGGGTTCGCGATCGCGCCGTGGGCCCGGGGCAACGGCGTGATGACCCGGGCGTTGCGGCTGGCCGTGGCCTACGCGTTCGACCAGGGCTGGGAGCGGGTGAACTGGCGGGCGTACGTCGGCAACTGGGGCTCCCGGCGGGTCGCGTGGAAGGCCGGCTTCCGGAATCTGGTGACGATTCCAGCCGGCGGGGTCCAGCGCGGCGTACGCCGGGACGAGTGGGTCGCGTCGATCGCACGCGACGACGTACCGGAGCCGCAGGGCAACTGGTGGCGCGTACCGGTCATCGAGCTGGATGGGGTGCGGCTGCGGGCGTTTGAGAGTACCGACGCCAAACGCCTGATTGAGGCCTGCAACGACGCGCGAACCCAGGAGTGGCTGGTCGGCCTCCCGAAGCCTTACCAGCTCGAGGATGCGGAGGGATTCATCGAGAGCCGGCTGGAGAATCTCGCCAATGGGGAGGGCGTCTCCTGGGCGATCGCCGACCCGGACACCGATGAACTGCTCGGCAACGTGAGCGTGTTCGACCTGAGGAACCGGATCGACAAGACGATGGGTGAGGTCGGCTACTGGGCGCACCCCGACGCGCGCGGCCGCGGCGTGATGAGCACCGCGGTCCGGGGCGCGATCGGGCACGCCTTCACCCCGGTCGAGGACGGCGGGCTCGGACGGCGCCGGCTGGTGCTGTTCGCTGCCGAGGGCAACACGGCGTCCCAGCGCGTTGCCGAGGTCAACGGGTTCGCCCGGACCGGGCGCGAGCGCGCCGCCAGCCCGGATCGTGACGGCGGGTTCCGCGATCTGCACGCCTTCGATCTGCTGAGCACCGACCAGCGGCCCGGAACGGCGTGAAAAATCGTTCACAGAGGTAACGAATCCGCCGTTCAGCGACCAGATGGTGACAGCCGACACCACTTCCCCTCGCCGTGGAACGTTTCGACTGCTTGAATCGTCGAGTGAGAGATCGTGAGGAACTCGTCCGCCGTTGGCAGGCCGGGTGGTCTGTATCGCGGGGCTGGACCACAGTCGAGGATGACAACGACGGGATCCTGACCGTCCGCGCGGGCGAGGAGAACCGCGCGATGGAGTACGTCGTACTGGACGCCGACGACAAACCCGAGCGGGTCGAGCGCGCCGCCGAGCTGGCCAGAGCCGCGGGCAGCGGCCGGGGCGCCGGCTGGGTGACGCTGGCCACCGACGACCGGGAGGCGCGGATCGAGCAGCTCGAGGATCTCGGGCTGGAGGTGCAGCCGGACCAGGACTGGCTGATGACGATCCAGCTGTCCGAGCAGCCCGCGCTCAAGCTGAACGAGCGGTACACGCTGCACACCGAGCTCGAGGACGACCTGATCATCACCCGGGCGACGCTGCACGGTGGCGTCGTCTCGAGTGGCCGGATGGCGGTGGTCGGCCAGGACGCGGTCGCCGACCGGATCGAGACCGACCCGGCGCACCGGCGGCGCGGCCTGGGCAGCGCCGTGATGGCGTCGCTCGTGGAGACCGCGGCCGCCCAGGGCGCCAAACGCGGCATCCTGATCGCCTCGATCGACGGCCTCCGGCTCTACCGCAGCCTCGGCTGGAAGGTCGTCGCCGACATCGTCATCGCCCGCTCCTAGCCGGCGTCGGCCACCCCCGCAGTCGTAAAAGGTTCGTCAATCCGGGTGGTGGCCGGCGGTAGGGGCTCGTCGTGTTACATCAAGATCCGATAACGTCCGTGCCGCACGGCCTGGGGACGACGGGGATCGACGACGAGAGGCTCGCTGGCTGCAATGAACGAAGTACCGAACGATCCCTTCTACGAGAGCAACCCCGAACCGCCCCGATCGCACGGCCGCCGCAAGCAGCGCCGTGGCGTCGCGGGGCCGATCCTGGGAGCGATGGCGGTACTCGCCCTGCTGGCCGGCGCCGGCTGGTACGTGACCCGCGACACCACCGAACCGACCAGCCAGGACCAGCCGCTGACGGTGCAGAGCAGTTCGCCGATCGAGGACGACAGCGTCCCGGTGGCCACCCCGACGCCCAAGGCCTCCGCGACGCCCGCCAGGACGCCGTCGAAGACGCCCAGCGCGACGCCGACCCCGACCCCGACGCCGACCCGCTCGTCCACCGCGCCGAGTCGGCAGGGCACCCGCTCCCCCAAGCCGACGAAGACGACGCCGCGGCCGACCCACACCGCGACGCCGAAGCCGTCGACCAAGCCGCCGATCACCAAGCCGCCGGCGCCGAGTGGTGGCGCCGAGGCGCAGGTGCTGCAGTTGACGAACCAGGAACGCGCCAAGAACGGCTGCGGTCCGCTGCGGACGAACAGCGCGCTGACCAAGGCCGCCGACCTGCACGCGACCGACATGGTCGTGCACCACTACTTCGACCACAACAGCCAGGACGGCCGGTCGCCGTTCGACCGGATGAAGGCGGCCGGATTCAAGGGCGGCGCGATGGCCGAGAACATTGCCGTCGGCTACAAAAGTGCGGCCGCCGTGGTGGACGGCTGGATGCACAGCGAGGGCCACCGCAAGAACATCCTCAACTGCGACTACACGATGATCGGCATCGGCTACGACGCCGGCCAGGTCAAGTCCGACTGGGGCAACGGTTCCTGGGTCCAGGACTTCGGTGGCTGACCTCGTAACGCCCTGAATCTAAGGGGTTCGTTAAGACCGAGCGCGGACCCGTAACAGTGACCTTGCGGGTCGGTTAAGGTCACTGTTCGGTAACCAGGGGGGCCTGGCAACGAACACGCACGGGGAACGACGGAACTTCCGGTAGTACGACGAACTGAAGAGGACTCGCCCACCCATGACGGACTCGCCTACCCCTGGGCGGCACCGCAGCAGAAGGAAAGCACCCCGACGCAGAGGCCTGATCGGCCCGATCGTCAGTGCCCTGTCCGTGCTACTCGCCATCGGACCCGTGGTCTATCTGATGTCGGCCCGCGACGGTTCGGCTGTCGCCGACGACGATGCCACCAAGGTTCTCAACGTCTCCGAGGACAACTCCGGCCCCGCCGCCGTCGAGGGTGAGAGCGCCGCCGCCGGCAAGCCGAAGGTCACCGTGACCAAGACGCTGCCGAACGGCAAGACCGTCATCTCGACCGGTACGCCGGCCCTGGGATCGGCCGAGTCGACCTCGAGCTCCGGTACGTCGGCCACGCCAGCCGCACCCACCACCGTCATCACCACCGGCCCGGCCGGCGGGATCGAGACGGTCACCGTCACGCCGACCGGACCGGTCGCGACCAAGGACGGTCAAGGCAAGCCGACCCAGAAGCCGAAGCCGTCGCGGCCGACCAAATCGGCCACCCAGCCGACGAAGACGCCGACCAAGACGGTCACCACCACCGAGCCGACCCCGGACGACCCGCCGCCACCGCCGCCGGGTGGTGGCGGCACCAGCTCGATCGAGCGCGAGGTCCTCGACCTCACCAACCAGGCCCGGCGCAGTCAGGGCTGCCGTCCGCTGCAACTGAACGACGCGCTGGTCGAGGCCGCCGGTTCGCACGCGTCCGACATGGTTCGCCGGCACTACATGGACCACACCAACCCCGACGGCCAGGACCCGGGCGACCGGATGGCCAAGGCCGGGTACCACGGCTCGGGCTGGGGCGAGAACATCGCGGCCGGCTACAGCACCGCCCAGAAGGTCTTCAACGCCTGGATGAACAGCGACGGGCACCGGGCGAACATCCTCAACTGCCGGTTCACCGTGATCGGCATCGGGTACGACCCGGGGCAGGTCAAGCCGGAATGGGGCAAGGGCAGCTGGGTGCAGGACTTCGGTCGCAACTGACCGCAGTACCGACCGTCGTCAGCATTGTCCGCTGGGCACCGTGTTTGTCACAACCACTGTGGCGAACCGACAACGGATGCCCGGTTGTCCCGCGATCAGCGCGGGTAGATCCGTCCTTGCTACACCATCGGGCGCTCCTCACAGCGCCGCGGTGAGACGAATGAGGCACGTCTTGGGGGCGCGACCGTGAAGGGAACACCTATCTAAATGTCACAGCGATCAGCCGCCGGGCGGCGACGACGCAGCAAGCCGGCGACCGCTCGGCCGGAGTCCCGCCTGAAGCGGATCACGGTAGCGATGGGGACCGTGATCCTGGTGATCACGCCGATCTCCTGGATCCTGCTCCACCAGCCACAGTCCAACGAGGCCGACGCGTCGGTGCCGTATGTCACGCGCGACGACGACACGTACGTGACCGCGTCGACCAAGCCGGTCGTGGCGCGACCATCGGCCAGCACGCCGAGCAGCACACCATCCGGTACGCCGTCCGCCGGTACGCCGTCCCCGAGCGACACCCCGTCGACCCCGGGCCAGAAGCCCACCGACGGGCCGAGCACGACGCCGACGGACGGCCCGACCAACGGCCCGACTGATGGACCGACCGACGGTCCGACGAACGGTCCGACGACGGGCGCGACCGACGGGCCGACCAGCAGCACCACCACGAAGGCGCCGGACAACCCGAACGCGACGCCGACCCACTCACCGAGCACCACCCCGTCCCCGAGCACCAGCACCCCACCACCACCCGCGGACGGCGGCAGCATGAAGCCTGAGGAGCAGGAGCTGTTCTCGCTGGTCGACAACGAACGAGTCGAGCGCGGCTGTGCACCACTGCGGCCGAACAGCAATCTCACCGGCGGCGCACGGACGGATGCGGAAACCCGGGCCGACAACGGCGACGTCTCCGACAGCTCCTCTTCGATGGTGGCCGCGGGTGGCGACGGTGTCACGGCGAAGGCGGCCTTCGACAAGCTGAAGAGCCAGAGCTCCAGCATCGTGTTCAACTGTGGTCTGCGTGAACTCGGCGTCGGCCAGGGAACCGCCGATCACAAGGTCGGCGCGCTCTGCCCGCTGGTCTGCAGCACCAGGACGCGAGTCGCTTGGGTGGTTGACTTCAAGTAGTCGGGTGGTAACCCAGGACGGCGGCTCGCGGGGTGCGGGCCGCCGTTTGGGGTCTCTGGGTGGGACGATGGGGCGAGGTGCTTGAGTCGGCCTCCCGAGCGGGGTTAGCTTGAGCCTCCACCGATGCTGCGGGGAGGCCGGATGTACGGCGAGCGCGATGATCTCGATCCGCCCCGGCCCGCGTTGTACGGCATCCCGCCGGACGCGATCGCGGACGAGCGCCCGGACCGCCGGCCGGAGGACGCCAAGCGGGTCGGGCTGAGCCGGCATACCGAGGAAGGCGCGGTCGTGCACTTCGTCGCCAACCTGGACCGGGCCAAGCCGGGCCACAAGATGATGGCCTGGATCCTGCTGGTCACCTTCGCCACGCCGGCCCTCTACACCCTGTTCTTACTGCTCTAGCCGAACTCCTGCCGGTGGCGCTGCGGCGTCGTCCCGAGCACGGAGTGGAAGTGGTGGCGCAGCGCCGCGCTGCTGCCGAAGCCGCTCGCCGTCGCGACCCGCTCGATTGACTGGTCGGTTGTCTCCAGCAACAGCCTGGCGCGATCCAGCCGCTGCTGGAGCAACCAGGCCTGCCCGCTGCTTCCCGTGCGCGCCCGGAACTGCCTGGTGAAGGTACGCCGGGACAGCGCGACCGCGGCCGCCCATTCGTCCAGCGATACCGGCTGGTCGAGGCGCGTTCGGGCCCAGACCATCGCCCGCTCGATCACGTCGTCCGTTGGGTCCGGCGGGACAGGTACCGGGATGTACTGCGCCTGCGACCCACTTCGGTGCGGCGCGACCACGATCACCCGGGCCAGTTGCTCGGCCCGCTCGACCCCGTGGTGGGTCCGGACGAGGTGGAGACAGCAGTCGAGGGAGGCCGCAGTGCCGGCCGAGGTGACCAGGTCGCCGAGGTCTGACCAGAGGACGTCGGCCCGCACATCGACCTTCGGGTACTGCGCCGCGAGGCGCTCGGCCCACCGCCAATGCGTGACCACGTCCCGTCCGTCCGCGATGCCACTGGCCGCCACCAGGAACGCGCCGATGCAGAGCCCGACCACTGTCGCCCCGCGGGCATGCGCCGCGCGAATCGCCTCCACCAGCAGGCCGGACGGCTCTCTGTCGGGATCCCAGCTCGGCAGGATGACCAGGTCGGCGTGCTCCATCACGTCGAGCCCGCGATCGACGTACAGGTCGAAGCCTGCGTTGGTGCCGAGTCGGCCAGGGTGCTCGGCACAGACCTGTACGTCGTACTCGACCTCGCCGCCGAGTCGATCGCCGAGCACGAGGCAGGGCACGGAGAGGTGGAACGGGCTCATCCCGTCGTACGCGAGAACCGCAACGGAGCGCATGGCCCGATCTTAAGGAACTATGTCCCCCGGGCCAATGGTCTAGCGCTGCTGCGGGCTGAAGGATGGGGCCATGAAGATCACACATGTGGGCGGGCCGACGGCCCTGATCAGCCTTGGCGGGCTCTCATTGCTGACCGATCCGGCGTTCGACCAGCCGCGCGAGTACCAGCTGCCCGGCCGGGTGATGACCAAGCTGACCGGTCCTGCGCTGGGTGTCGCCGAGCTGGGCCCGATCGACGCTGTGCTGCTGTCCCACGACCAGCACAAGGACAACCTCGACGAGAGCGGCCGCGAACTGCTGCCGTCCATCCCGGTGGTGCTGTCGACGCCAGATGCCGCTGAGCGAATCGAAGGCGTTCGGGGGCTGGAGAACTGGGAGTCGGTCGAGTTGCAGCGGCCGGACGGCGGCGTACTCGTCGTCACCGGACTGCCTGCCCGGCATGGACCTGAGGGCTGCGAGTCGGTCACCGGCATCGTCACCGGCTTCTTGCTGAGCGGCGACGGCATACCGACGGTCTATGTGTCGGGCGACAACGCTTCGGTAGACCTGGTTGCGGAGATCACCCAACGACTCAAGGCCGGCACGATCCCCGGCGTCACGGCTCGGACGGTCGACGTCGCCATACTGTTCGCAGGCGCGGCCCGTACCGCCCTACTGGACGGCGCGCCCCTCACCCTCACCTCGGAAGCCGCAGTCGAAGCCGCCCGCCGCCTGGCCCCAGCCGTCATCGTCCCCATCCACACCGAAGGCTGGGCCCACTTCTCCGAAGGTCCCGACATCCTGGCCAAGACGTTCGCCGACGCCGGTCTGCCGCTGCAACTCCCGCCGACGGGCGAGCCATTGTCACTCTGAGTGCTCTCACCTCTTGACGACCACGGAGGGTGACCTCTAGGTTCGACCCGCCGGGGGGAACCGGCAGTCAGCAGTTCATCGGGCCGGGGGGAATCGGCCCACAGCCGGAGGGGAAATCCGTGTTCGTACGACGCTTCAGCCTGCCCATCGCCGCCGCCGTCATCACCGCGGTGGTCGGCTTCGCCGTACCGCTGCCTGCGATGGCGGCCAGTTCGGTGGTACTGACCGGGATCCAGTACGACCCGCCTGGTACGGACTACCGGACCAACGCGCAGCTCAACCAGGAGTACTTCAGCATCCGCAACGTCAGCACGAAGGCGATCAACCTGAGCGGGTACCGGGTGAAGGACGTCGCCAACCACACCTACGTCTTCCCGCGCGGCTATGTGCTCAAGGGCCGGACGACGGCGGTCGTCCACACCGGCAAGAACCGCAACACCGCGGTCCACCTGTACTGGAACCAGGGCAACTACATCTGGAACAACACCGGCGACACCGCCCGCTTCCAGACGCCCGCCGGCAAGACCTTCGACACGTGCGCCTACAAGGCCGTCAAGGGACGCGCCCGCGTCGCCTGCTAGCTCGTCGCCAGCTGCTCGTCGGGCATCGTGAGGTGCCCGCGCGCGGCGGCGATTGCTATCCAGGGCACGGCGGACAAGGTGCCGATGCCAAGGAGGACCAGGGCCGGGCGTAGGCCGAGGGTGGCGCCGAGCAGGCCTCCGAAGAGACCGCCGAGGGGGCCGGCGCCCCACTCGACCAGGCGGATCACCGAGCCGGCTCGGCCGAGCAGTTCGGGGGCTACTGATCGTTGGAGCATGGTGGCGCGGACGATGATCAGGAAGACGACGCCGAGGCCGAGGAGCAGTTGTCCCAAACCGATGGTGGCGATCACCAGCAGGTCGGGGCCGCTCGCCAGGGGCGTGAGCAGGTTGCCACCCAGGAGGACGGCGGCGATGACCGACGTCCAGGTCGTACCGAAGCGGCGGCTCACTGGGGTGGTGATGACGCCGGCCAGCAAGGGGCCGAGAGAGCCCAGTACTGCGATGGCGCCGATCGCGGCGGCCGGCAGATGCAGTTCGCGGACGGCGTACAGGACGTAGAGGGCGATCACACCCCATTGGAAGAAGTCGAAGCTGCCCTTGCCGGCGGTGATGGCGACGATGCCTGGCTGTCCGCGGAACGCTGCGAAGCCGGCTCGGACGGACGGCAGGAATCGGGTCCTCTCCGCCATCGGCAATGGGTCGGGGCCTCGTCCGCTTGCTTGGAGCAAGGCGGCGATGAGGAAGGAGGCGCTGTCGACGGCGATGGCTACGGGAGCAGTCAATAGCTGGACGAGTAGAGCGCCGAGGCCTGGGCCGGCTACTGCGGTGACTGAATCGGTCAGCGCGATGCTGCTGTTCGCGGCAGTCAGTTGCCTGCGATCGGGTACCAGCGCTGGGATGTAGGCGGTGTGAGCCAGTCCGTAGGCCAGCGCGAGTCCACCCACCGCGAAGGTCACCACGCAGAGCTGCGCCATCGTGAGCACGTCGAAGGCGGCGGCCAAGGGCACTGTGCCGATCAGAACGCCTTGGCCGATGTTGCACCAGAACAGCAGCCGACCACGCCGGAACCGATCCACGAACACACCGAGGAACACGGCCAGAACCAAGCTGGGCAGGGCTTCCAAGGCCGTCAGGACACCCATGGCTGCCGGTCCGGCTGACAGGGTCAGCACCGCGATGAACGGGATGGCGAGTTCGCTGACCTGCGTACCGGCGTTGGACAACAGTTGCGCGACCCAGAAGAACGCGAACGGCCTGTTCCGCCGTAACGACACCCTCAGGCTCTCAGCGAGAGGATGGCGCCGGATCGGCGCCTTCCGGCAGCCATTCGTGGACCGAGATCTCGTTGCCTACAGCAACAACTCCGGGAGCCAGTACCGCGCCCTTGATGCCGAAGCTCACGCCGCCGCCGTAGTCGGGCTGCCGCCGGTACGTCGCCAGCGTGCGAGTCGGCTCCGGGCCGCGCTTCTCCCCCGTCGCCTGGTCAACGGTCGGCACCGCACACCGGATCCCCCGGGCCGAGTAGCCGAACTCGAGCGAGCCCGCCGACGCCCGCAGCAAGCGATCCTCGGTATGCGCCTCAGGCCAGCCCGTGATGACGAGGTTCGGCCGGAAGCGGTCCATCGGAATCGCGTCCCCGCCGGCCTCCATGATCCGCGCGTTGAGCCCGTCGAGCGAGGAGTACGACGTGATCATCAGCGCATGCGCGTCGCCGAACCCGGTGAGTCCCTTGTGCACACCCCACCCGGGCCGCTCGTGCTCCGGTGTGACCCGGACGAACCCGACCGGCCGCCCCAACCGCTCGGAGAACCACTCCTCGGCGGCCGCGTCCTGCACCACGCCGGCCCCGAACCACTTGCCGAACAAGCTCACGTCACGCCGCTTCCCGTCGTACGCGACCTGTACTACGAGATCCTCGGCGCCATCAGCCGACAACCGGAGCGAGTCCCCGTCGGCCAGTACCTCGACGCGCAGCGGCGCCATCGAAGGCAACACGCGCTGGCTGAGGAAGCTGCCGTCCGCCGGGTCGACCAGCATGAAGTTCCGATCGTGCCGCAGTCCGGTCGCAAGGACGTCGGCTCGCTCGACGGACACCCCGGCGAGACCCTTCACGGGGTAGTACCTCAGCTCGGCAACCCTGGCAGCAGACACCCGCCAAAGCTACCTGCCACCCGGCTCTTCCCTGCCATGGTTTTCGGCAAGGCTGACAGCGCTTTGTCCAGTTCAGCGGCCGAAGGTGCCAGCTGGAGCCGCTGGAGACGCGAACCCCTCGGCGTCCGTCAGCGGCGCCGCCTTGCCCGCGAGTTCGGCCAGTGGCAGCACCTCGTACGGCGGTTGCGCCCGCCGGCCCAGCGGCGTCAGATCCGGCAAAGGCTGGGGTGAGCCGACCAGTACGACGTTGCCGAAGCCCTTGCCCCGCAGGACCTTGCGCTCGGCCAGCACCACACCGTCGCCGAGCCCGGCCAGCAAGGTCGCGGCCACCCGGCGAACGAAGCCCAGCCCGGCGGTGCCGTCGATCAGGTTGAACACGAGCACGCCACCCGGACGGAGGGTCCGGGCACACAAAGCGATGAACTCGGCGGTGACCAGATTCGCCGGGACGGCCTCGCGGACGAAGGCATCCACGATCACCACGTCGGTCGAGTCCTCGTACAGCTCGGTGATGCCGGCCCGGCCGGTGACGCCGCGGACCTTGATCCCGGACCGCTTCGGCAGCGGGAGCGTCTCGCGGACGAACTCGGTGAGGTCCTCGTCGGGCTCCAGCACGATCTGCCGGGACCGCGGCCGGGTGACGGCGACGTACCGGGCGAGCGTCAGCCCGGCGCCGCCGATGTGCACGACCGAGATCGGCTGCTTGCGGGCGGCGACCAGGTCGAGCACGTCGCCGATCCGCCGGACGTACTCGAACGCTAGGTTCGACGGATCGGCCAGGTCGACCTGGGACTGCAACGACCCGTCGACGCGGAGCAGGAAAGTACCGTCCGGCTCCGCCTCGACCGTCGCGGTCCCGGTGCCTACCTTTCGTTCCACCCAGTCATCTAACCAGCCGCTACTACCTGGACTCCGCCTCGGCCGCGACCGCGATGTCGGCATTGTCGGAGAAGAGGCCGTCGATGCCGGCCTTGCGGTACGCCGCGATCTCACCGAACAGGTTGCCCGAGTCGGACTGCACGGCGTCGCTGTCGAAGTCGGCCGGCAGGAAGTTGTTCTCCACCCGGAAGGTGTACGGGTGGACGACCAGGCCGGCCCGGTGCGCGTCGCGAACCAGGTCGGTCGGCTTGCCGAGCTTGCCGGCGGCGTCGAGCGGGATGATCTGGTCCTTCGAGGGCCCGACCCCGTCGGCGTATGTGGCGACCTCGCGCAGCCCCGTGGCGGACACGATGTCGGCGTACGTCCGCTTGTCACCGCTGGCCACGAAGTCGTACGGCGCGCCGGCCGAGCTGGTCAGCTGGACCAGCGGCACCCGGAGCTCCTTGTCGAGCGCCTTCAGGTTGCCGACCTCGAAGGACTGGACGAAGACCTTGGCATCCGGGCGGTTCAGGTTGTTGCGGTTCAGCGTCTTGATCAGCTCCGGCTCCAGCGGGAGACAATGCTGACGGAAGTACGTCGGGTGCTTGGTCTCGGGGTAGATGCCGATCGGCCGGCCGAGCTCGCGGGACAGCCGCTTGGTCAGCTCGATCACCTCTTGGAAGGTCGGGATCTGGTACCGCCCGTCGAAGACCGTGTTGTGCTGCCGGATCGCCGGGATCCGCTCCTTCGCGCGCAGCGTCTTCAGCTCCTTGAGGGTGAAGTCCTCGGTGAACCAGCCGGTCGTCGCGACGCCGTCGAGGTTCTTGGTCTTCTTCCGGCCGGCGAACTCCGGGTGCGCGGCGACATCCGTCGTGCCGCCGATCTCCGGCTCGTGCCGGGTGACCAGGACGTGGTCCCTGGTGGTCACCAGGTCGGGCTCGATGTAGTCGGCGCCCATCCGGGCGGCCAGCTCGTACGACGCCAGCGTGTGCTCGGGCCGGTAGCCGGAGGCGCCCCGGTGGCCGACGATGACGAAGTCGTCGTGCTTGTTCGCCTCCGCGAGCCGGGCGGCCGGAGGCTGTGCGTTCGAAGCCTGGGCGGCCTGCTCCTGGACGGCGGAGCGTGGGGACGAGCTGGACAGCTGGGGAACGAACACCGAGGCACCGACGGCAACGGCCGAGGCGGCGACGGTGACGAACCGGCGGGGCACCGAGATCATCGAGCTTCTCCTTACAAGTCAGGGACTGAGCACACCCTCGGTCCATCACAAGGCGGTACGGAGTCGTGCGGATGTACGGGTGGTGTGGATCACCTGACCCACCGTCGCCTGCCGGCGCCGGACTTGCTAGCGTCCGAAGGGAGTCCGTCGTTGAATCCTTTGAGGAGCGTGTCGTGAGCAGAACCCCAGTGAAGGTCGCCATCACCGGCGGCGCCGGCCAGATCGGATACAGCCTGCTGTTCCGGATCGCGAGCGGGGCCCTGCTCGGGCCGGACACGCCGGTCGAGCTGCGGCTGCTGGAGGTGACCCCGGCGCTGAAGGCGCTCGAAGGGGTGGTGATGGAGCTCGACGACAGCGCCTTCCCGACGCTGGCCGGGGTCGAGATCGGCGACGACGCCAACAAGATCTTCGACGGCGCGAACCTGGCCCTGCTGGTCGGCGCCCGCCCCCGCACCAAGGGGATGGAGCGCGGCGACCTGCTGGAGGCCAACGGCGCGATCTTCACCGTCCAGGGCAAGGCCCTGAACGAGCACGCCGCCGACGACATCCGGATCACCGTCACCGGCAACCCGGCCAACACCAACGCGCTGATCGCCCGCAGCAACGCCCCGGACATCCCGGCCGAGCGCTTCTCCGCGCTGACCCGGCTGGACCACAACCGGGCGCTGGCCCAGCTCGCCAAGAAGACCGGCACGCACGTCACCGACCTCAAGAAGCTGACCATCTGGGGCAACCACAGCGCCACCCAGTACCCGGACATCTTCCATGCCGAGGTGGCCGGCAAGAACGCCGCCGAGATGGTCAACGACCAGGACTGGCTGGAGAACGACTTCATCCCGACCGTGCAGAAGCGCGGCGCGGCGATCATCGAGGCCCGTGGCGCGTCCTCGGCCGCATCGGCCGCAGCAGCCACCATCGACCACGTGCGGGACTGGGTCCAGGGTTCGGCCGACGGCGACTGGCTGTCGATGGCGGTCGTCTCCGACGGCTCGTACGACGTCCCGGAGGGCCTGATCTCCTCGTTCCCGGTGACCACCAAGGACGGCAACTACGAGATCGTCCAGGGGCTGGAGATCAACGAGTTCTCCCGCGCCCGGATCGACGCCAGCACCAAGGAGCTCGGCGAGGAGCGCGACGCGGTCAAGGCCCTCGGCCTGATCGGCTGACCACCCCGCAACGCAGAAGCCCCCGGACGCTCGGCGTCCGGGGGCTTCCAGGTTTTCAGGCTTTGCCGAGGAAGCTCGCCAGTGCCTCGGCCGACCGGCGGCCGTCGTGCACCTCGCTGATGTAGATCGGCCCGGCAGAGGCCGTCTTCTGGGCCTCTTCACGCTCCCCGATCAGCCGCTCGATCACGGTGCGCAGCTCGCCCGGATCCGCCTGCACGATCGGTACGTCCATCGGCAGCCGGTCCCGCACGCGCTGCGAGATCCGCCCGACCACCACGCGCCCGGCAGCCATCGCCTCGGCCGCCAGTACGCCGTACGAGCCGAACCTCAGGTCCTCGACCACGATGTCGGCGGCGCGGGCCAGCGCGAGCAGCTCGGCGCGCGAGCGGCTCTCGATCGTCTGGTACTCGATCAGCCCGAGGTCGTGCAGGTCGGTGAGCACCGGATCGACCATCCCAAGGTGCAGGACGACCGGGACCTCCCGCTCCAGCACGGGCGTGCTCGAGGCCGGGTCGGCAGAGTCGATGACGACCGGCAGCCAGACGCTGTACTCGACCGAATCCACCAGGTCGGGCGAGGTCACGAACCGCGGCCCCTCGTACTCCGCCAGCCGCTCCGCCGTGACCTGCCACCGGCGATCGCGGACATCCGCCGAGTGGAAGACGACGCCATGCGCGATCCCGGCGGACTCGAGGAACTCCAGATCCTTCGTGAACCACTGCAAAGCGGTCTGCCCGAGCAGCGCATGACCGGACTCGAACAGGACGTGACTGACCCCGTTCTCCAGCATCTGGTCGGCATGCTCGATCCGCCAGCCAACGCTCTTCTTGTACTCCGCCGAGCCCGCGACCCGGTCGACGCCGAACTCGTCGGCCACGCCACCCACCTGCAGCGACTCACCCTCGATGCCCGGCAGATGACGCTCGACGGCGCGTGCCCAGGCCCAGGCCTGACCGTCGGTGTTGGTCGGGCCGATCAGGACGCGCGACCGGTCCAGCGCGGGCGGCGGCTCAACGGTCAGCTCGCGGCCGAGCAACTCGCCGTACAGGACCCTCAGCTTGTCGGCCTGCCCACTCCACGCGGCTTCCTGCTTGAACGTCGGCGAGGCCAGCCGCTCGCGGTACTTGTTGGTGCGGCTGAGCAGCAGTTGCGCCTTCTCCGCCAGGTCTTCGGGGTTACCGGCCTCGAAGGACTCGCCGATCCCGAACTGGCCGACGAACCCCTTCATGCTGGACATGTCGCTGACCAGCACCGGCAGGCCGCCCAGGCTGTACTCGAACAGCTTGTTCGGCATCGCCATCTCGTGGTTCGGCGCCCGCAGCATCGGGATGATGCCGGCGTCCGCGGTCGAGAGGAACGCGGTCACCTCGTGCGGCGCGACCGGGTGCAGGTAGTGCATCCGGTCCTCGACGCCGAGCCGGATGGCGAGCTTGCGCAGTACTGCGACCGCGGGCTGGTCCGGCGTCGGCACAGCAACCACGGCCAGGTGCACGTCCGGCATGTTCGGCATCGCCCTGACCGCGGTCTCGACCCCGCGTACCGCCGTGATGCCACCGCTGTAGACCAGCAGCGGAGTGTCGTCGGACAGGCCAGTGACGGACCGGATGTCCTCGGCGAGCTCGATCTCCTTCGGGATGTCCGGGGTGTTGAGGATGACCTGCGGCAGGTGATCGAGGTTGTTCTCCTCCTTCAGCCGCTCCGCGATCGCCGAGCTGACCGTGATCACCCGGTCGGCCGCGCCGAGGTACTTCTTCTCGTGATCGGCCCACGCCGCGATCCACCGCGGCGTGCGGTGCCCGTACTGCGCGAGGCCGGGCACGTACTCGTGCGCGTCGTACACGACCTTGAGGTTCCGGCCACGCAGCTTCGCCCGGGCCTTGGCCCGAGCGGCCACGCCGACCAGGTGCATGTCGTGGGCGTGCAGGACGTCAGGGGCCAGTTCGTCGAGGACCTGCCCGAAGATCTGCTCGTAGTCCCAGGCCTCGGGCACGACCTCGCGCCAGGAGACCGGCCGTTCCATCCGCGCCACCCGGCCGTCGTACCAGGCCCAGCTCTTCGCGAACATCTTGTTCTGGCTCAGCATGAAGTCCCGCCGGAGCCGGACCCCGACCGAAGCGGCGCCCAGCCAGCGCTGCCGGACCACGCGGGACAGGACGCCCAGCCGGAAGCCGACCGGATTCGCGGAACCGGCCCGCTTGGCGCCGACCGCGTCGCCCGACTCGGCCTTCAGGTCGGCCAGCCGTGCGGCGATCCGGGCTTCCCGGGCAGCCGCGTCGACGGCCGATTTGTAGCCCAGCAAGGGCAACCGGCGGGCCCGGCGACGGGCGCGCCGGCGCCGGCGGTCGTCGCGGAGCGGGAAGGCGCTCGGCAGCCGGGCCATCACGGTGTTGCCGTCCAGGCACTTCATCGACAAGACACCGTCCGGAGAGACCCCGAGCAGCGTGACCCGCACCCCGGTGCGGGAGATCGCCATCGCTTCCTTCAGGACCCTGCTGTCGTTGTCGATGCCGTTCGCCACCATCATCACGACGTGTTCTGCCGTTGCCACTGAGCCTCAGTTCCAGTCGTTTTCGTCGCCTGCGCCGCGCCAACCCTATGCGGTCTTACGGGTCCAGACCGGTTGGTCATTCTGCCTTGTAGACGGGGCACCGCCGACCGGAAGTTGAGGCCCCGGACTGCAGGAACCTGCAAATTTCACCCGGAAATAACCAAGAGACCCCCGGCGGCCGCCAGGGGTCTCTCGCAGTGATCAGCTCAGTTCACTGGGTAGTGGAATTCAGCGGAACTGGTACGCCCCGATGGTGGTCTGGTCCGTCGTGTTGCCGGCGGCGTCGACCAGGTGGGCCTGCAGCGAAACCGCCCCGCCCTTGGGCGTGACGAAGATCGCTCGATACCCGGAGCCGGTCCGCACGACGGTGGCCGGCTTCCAGGTCGAGCCGCCGTCGCCGGAGACCTTCAGCTCCAGCTTCTTCACGGCCGGCAGCTTGGTACTTCCCGGCTGTGCCGTCAGCTGGATCGGCAGCACAGTCACCGGCGACCGCCTCACCGTGTTCTTGCTGTCGACCGCAGGCTGGTAGCCCACGGTCCGCAGCGGGATCGCCTGCACCTTGTCCGACTCCGCCGAGCTGAAGGTGAAGCTCAGCTCGGTCTTGCTCGACTGCTTCAGGAACGACGACCGGTCCAGCGAGGTGACGTACTTGTACGACGCCTTGCCCGCCGGCAGATCGCCGACCACGAGATCGCCGAACCACTCGGACTCACCGGCCAGTTGCCCGTTCCGGTAGAGCTTGCTGCCCTGACTGTCCGCGGCGGTCACCCCGGCGTTGCCGTCGGCGTCCGTGCTCGAGAAGATCCCGAACTCCAGCTCGTTGCCCGTCCGCGTCGTGTAGAACGGCGTCGGCGCGAAGACCGCCGCGTTGAGGCGCTGCCGGTACGACCTGCCCGCTTTGTAGGTGTTGATCGGCGAGGTCAGCCGGGTCACCGTGATCGGGAACGGATCCTGCGGGTCGGTGCTCGGCATGATCTCCGACACCTCGGTCTCCCAGCCGGCCGGCGCGGGATCGACGTAAAGCTTCGTCTTGGCCGGCAGGTCATAGGGCACGATCGGCGTCCATGCTCCACCCAGGCCGGGCGCGTGGACGTAGACCGCCCGCTCGGCCTGGCGATCGGCGGTGGCGTTGATCGACTGCGTCACCGTCGCCAGGTCCTTGGCGCGGACCGTGCGCTTGAACCCGTCGAAGAAGACGTCCGGCTTCGTGTTCACCAGCCCGTACAGGTACGGCGTGTTGGCGAACCCGCCGTCGGCGGTCAGCCGACCCCAGTCGGAGACGACGTGCGAGGCCATCTGACCGGCAGGAGCCGGCCCGCCCAGGTTGGCGGTGCGCAGTCCGTCGAAGTCGAAGGCCAGGATGCTCGAGCTCAGGCCGCCCGTCTCCTCCGTGCCTTCCCGTTCGTAGCCGATGTCGGCCAGGAACACCTTGGCGTCCTTGTTCGGAACCGTGGTGACCACGGGCTTGGTGGTCCGGGCGTCGAACACGACCGTCTTGTCGCCGGTCAACTGCAGCAGCGGCTGGACGACCGTGTAGGAGTCGTAGCCGTCCGAGTCCGGCCGCTCGACCGTCTGGTCGCCCTGCAGCAGGTAGTCGCCCTTGGGCAGCCTGACCTTCGACGTACCGCTGGGGTCGCCGTAGAAGTCGAACCAGGGCGACGTGACGCCGAAGACCAGGGCGCCGCCGTCAGCGGACGGCTTGCCGTCGAGACCGACCTGGTTGAGCGTCAGCGTGTAGCTCTCGACCTCCTTGTTCACCCCGACCGGGGAGACCACGGAAGTACCGGCCGAGGTCGCGGTGACCCGGCCCGAGTACAGGCCGTCCGGCCCGCTGTGGTTGGTTTTCGAGGTCGCCTCGACGGTCGCGGTACCACCGGCCGGCACGGTCACCGAGGACGCGCTCAACTTGAGCGCATCGGCGGGAGCCGGGGCGCCGGTCGAGTCGGCCAGCGAAGCGGACAGCGCCAGGGTCACGGCCTGGTCGCCGAGGTTGCGATAGGTGATCGTCTTGGTCACCGGAGTGTCGTCGGTGTGCGGCCACTGCGCGGTACCGAACGAGACGCTGCCCGGCTCGGCGATGACGGACTGCTTGATCGCCTTCGCCACGTCGATCCGCCCGGCGCCCTGCTCGAACGCGGACTGGCCGGCAGCAACCTTGGCCGATGCCATCAGCGCGCCCTTGAGCTCGGTCGCCTTCCAGGTCGGGTGTTGCTGCGCCAGGATCGCGGCTGCCCCGACGGTGTGCGGGGTCGCCATCGACGTACCGGACAGCCGCAGGTACTTGTCGCCGACCGGCTCGCCGATCACGCCGTCCTTGGCCCGAGCCGCGACGATGTCGACGCCAGGCGCGGTCACGTCCGGCTTGAGCCCGCCGTCACCGGTCCGCGGTCCGCGGCTGGAGAAGAAGGCCAGTTGATCCTGCTTGTCGACCGCGCCGACGGTGAGCGCGGCGTCCGCGCTGCCCGGCGACTCGATCGACCCGGCGTCCGGGCCGCTGTTGCCGGCCGCGACCACGAACAGCGTGCCGGTCTGCGCGGTCAGCCGGTTGACGGCCTCCTCGATCGGGTCGAGCTCCGGGGTGTCCCGGCCACCGAGGCTGATGTTGACGACCTTCGCCTTCACCTCGGTCGCGGCCCACTCCATCCCGGCCAGGATCGCGGAGTCGGGGCAGCCGTCCAGCCGGCACACCTTGCCGTCGTACAGCTTCGCGTCCGGCGCGACGCCCTTGTACTTGCCGGCCGACGCGGCCGCGGTACCGGCGATCGTCGAGGCGACGTGGGTGCCGTGGCCGACATCGTCACCGGCCGGGCCGTCGGTGAAGTTCTTCGCGCCCGCGACCTGGGTGGCCAGGTCCGGGTGGGTCGCGTCGATCCCGGTGTCGAGCACCGCGACCGAGACGCCCTTGCCGGTGTAGCCCGCCTTCCAGGCTTCGGGGGCGCCGATCTGCGGGACGGACTGGTCCAGTGAGATGTGCCGTTTGCCATCGAGCCAGATCTTGTCGATCCCGCCGGCCGACCGCGCCTGGGCGCCGTTTAGGAAGGTGGCGGCCTTCTTCTTGTCCACCTTGAGCGCGGCGCCGTTGATCACCGGCAGGTTCCGGCTGACGGTCGCACCGGCGGGAGCGGACCGTTTCGCCGTGCCCTGATAGGTGACGACGAGCGGGATCACCTTGCTCGACTTGTCGTCGTACCCGGCCTTGATCAGCCCGTTGACGTCGAACAGCCGGCTGTCGAGCCGGCCCGACGTCACCGCCGCACTGACGTCGGACGGAATCACCAGCAACCGGTCCTTCTGCCGGGTGGCCCGGAACGTCACGCCACGCCGCCCAGGTCCCGGCTGGATCGACGCCTTCGCGGGGTCGCCGCCTTGCAGGGTGACCTTGTCACCCGTGAGCAGGGTGACGACCCGGTCGGGCGCGGCCACCTTGCCTGTTGCCTTGGCTGCTGGCTTGGCATCTGGTGCGGTACTGCTCGCTTGTGCTTGCCCGATGGCGCTGACGCCCAGGCTCAGCACGGCCAGCGAGGCGACGGCTGTCAGCCCTAATCGCCGCGATCTGGTTCTCACCATGAGTCCCTCCCGATTCGGTTGTCCTCAACAGGTGCCGCCCGGTGACCTCACGGTGCGGATGCAGGACGACACATTGGGTGAGACGCGCAGTCGTCGTGGACCGTTGCTCGGTGACCCGGCATTGACCCGATCGGGTCAGTGCCGGGCAGACCAATGACTCAGATCGTCAGCGGCGGGACGCCGCAGGCGCGGAGTACGGGCTAGTTGGGGACGATCAGGCCGAGGATGGCGATCGCGGCGCCGACGCCGGCCAGCAGGAAGATGTCGAACATCCGGCCGCGGACCCGGAGCAGGCCGGCCGCGCTGTCGCTCAGGCTGAGCCGGAGCAGCGCGGCGAACAGGACGCCGCCGGCGAAGATCAGCACGCCGTTGCGCCAGTTGTAGAAGGTCAGGACGACCAGACCGGTCATGGCGACCAGCCCGGACATCACCAGCGGCCACTCGGAGCGCCGCTCGGCCGGGGCTGCCATCACCCGGCGCTGGCTGCCTGGGCGGCCTCCGCCGCCTCGACGACGTTGGTGAGCAGCATCGCCCGGGTCATCGGGCCGATCCCGCCCGGCATCGGCGCGATCCAGCTGGCCACCTCGCGGGCGGCGTTGTCGATGTCGCCGACGATCTTGCCCTCGGCGTTGCGGCTGGTGCCGACGTCGAGCAGGACCGCGCCCGGCTTGACCATGTCGGCGGTGATCAGCCCGGCCGAGCCGGCGGCGGCGATCACGATGTCAGCCGTCCGGACGACGGCGGCCAGGTCCTTCGTACCGGTGTGGCACTGGGTCACGGTCGCGTTCTCCGACCGCCGGGTAAAGAGCAGGCCCATCGGCCGGCCCGCCGTGACGCCGCGGCCGACGACGACCACGTGGGCGCCGGCGATCGGTACGTCGTACCGGCGGAGGATCTCCACACAGCCCTTGGGGGTGCACGGCAGCGGGCCGTCCTGGCCGAGCACGAGCTTGCCGAGGCTCATCGGGTGCAGGCCGTCGGCGTCCTTGGCCGGGTCGATCAGGCCGAGGATCTCGTTGGTGTCGACGTGCTTGGGCAGCGGGAGCTGGACGATGAAACCGGTGCAGTCCGGGTTCTCGTTGAGCTCGACCACCTTGGCCGCGATCTCGTCCTGGGTCGCCGTGTCCGGCAGCTCGACCTGGATCGAGGAGATCCCGACCGCCGCGCAGTCGCGGTGCTTGCCGGCCACGTACGCCCGGCTGCCCGGGTCGTCGCCGACCAGGATCGTGCCGAGCCCGGGCACGATGCCCTGCTCGGCGAGTTTGGCCACCCGGACCGCCAGCTCGCTCTTGATCGCCGCCGCAGTCGCTTTTCCGTCCAGAATCTCCGCCGTCACAACACCGGAGTCTGCCAGGCCCGGCCTGGCGGACGTGAACTGGAGCACAATCCTGACCGATCGGTTGAAAACTGGCCGAGCGGTCAGGATGATGGATGGCATGGCAGCTACCAGCAGCGTGCGGGACCGGACCCGGCTCGAGATCGTCCAGCAGGCGATGAGCCTGTTCCAGGAGAAGGGCTACAACGCCACCTCCCTGCAGGACATCGCGACGGCGGCCGGCTGCTCGAAGGCGACCGTGCTCTACCACTTCAGCGACAAGACGGGCGTCCTCGTCGCTGTCCTCGAGCCGTCTCACGTGGCGCTGAGCAAGCTGGTCGCGGAGGCGTCGGCACTGCCGGCCGCCGAGGCGCAGGAGCTGGCCATCGCCCGGTTCGTGGAGCTGGCGGTCGAGTTCCGCGGGCTGATCAGCGTGCTGCAGGACCTGTTCGGGTCGCTCGGCGAGATGCCCGAATTCAGTGGACTGGTCGCCGAGGGGCTCCGGCTGACCGGCCTGCTGGCCGGCGGCACCGGCAACCAGCTCGAGTTGGACGTCGCGGCGTTCGCCATCAACGGGCTGCTGGGCGAGTGCCGCCATCCCGGCGAACGGACCGACGCCGAACTGCACGAACTCTGCAACACCGCGTTGCGCCGGCTCCTCCGGCCACCGGCCTGACCACCACGCTCCGGGGCCCGCGTGACGCCCGTCCCGGTTCCATCCCCTGCCCTCCCCGCTCCAGCGAAACGGAAGCATCCTGATGGCCAATCTCCTGTACCGGCTCGGCCGGTTCTCCTACCAGCGGCGGCGGCTCGTCGCGGCGATCTGGACCTTCGTCCTGGTCCTGCTCGGCGTCGGCGCGCTGACCCTGGGCGGCGGTACCACGAACGCCTTCTCGATCCCCGGGACCGAGTCGCAGCGGGCGCTGGACGCGTTGCAGAAGGACCTGCCGGCCGCCAGCGGCGCTTCGTCGTCGGTGGTCGTCAAGGCGCCCGAGGGCAAGACGCTGATGGACCCGGCGGTGAAGGCCGCGGTCGGCGCGACGGTGGCGAAGGTCGCCAAGGTGCCCGAGGTGATCGCGGCGATCGACCCGTTCACCAGCAAGGCGATCAGCCCGGACGGTACGACGGCGTTGATCAGCGTGCAGTTCGACAAGGCCGCTGATCAGCTGTCCAAGGACAGTACGGAGGCCTACGACAACCTGGCGTCGCTCAGCTCGGGTGATCTGCAGGTCGTACCGGGTGGGCAGATCGTCGGCGGGCCGCCGGCGATCGGCTCGACGGAGGCGATCGGGGTCGCGGTCGCGGCACTGGTGCTGGTCATCACGTTCGGCTCGCTGGTCGCGGCCGGGATGACGCTGCTGACGGCGCTGCTCGGCGTACTGGCCGGGATGGCCGGGCTGTTCGTCGTCACGTCGTTCGTGGACGTCTCGTCGACGGCGCCGATCCTCGCGTTGATGCTCGGGCTGGCGGTCGGGATCGACTACGCGTTGTTCATCAGCTCGCGGCACCGGTCTCAGTTGGCGGCCGGGATGGAGATCGAGGAATCCGTTGGCAGGGCGACTGCGACGGCTGGGTCGGCGGTGATGTTCGCCGGCGCGACGGTGGTGATCGCCCTTGCTGGGTTGAGTGTTGTGGGGGTTCCGTTCCTGACGGCGATGGGGTTGGCGGCTGCTGCGACGGTGCTTACCGCAGTACTGGTTGCTCTGACTCTTGGGCCGGCCCTGCTCGGTTTCATGGGTCGTCGGGTGCTGCCACGGAAGACTCGCAAGGTCGCCGTCGCTCCGGTGGTCGAGGGCTTCGGGTTCAAGTGGGCGCGGCTGGTGACCCGGTTCCGGATCCCGATTGTTGCCGTGGGCATCATTGGGCTCGGGGTGCTGGCGATTCCGACGCAGGACATGCGGTTGGCGCTGCCGGATGGGGCGTCGGCGGCGGCCGGCACGAACCAGCGGGTCGCGTACGACCTGGCGGCGGCCGCCTTCGGGCCGGGGTCGAACGGGCCGCTTGTCGTTGTGGTGAAGAGCGACAGTGCGGCGACGTCTGCCGCGGCGGTCGATCAGGTGATGGGTAAGGCCAAGGGGTTGGCCGACGTGATCGCAGTACAGCCTGGGCCGGGGAGCAAGGACGGCTCGACACGGCTGGTGACGGTGATCCCGAAGAGCGGACCCGCGTCGGAGCAGACGGCCGACCTGGTGAAGGACCTGCGGAATGCCATCCATCCGCTGGAGGCTGGTGGCACGACGGTGTCGGTCACCGGTAACACGGCGGTCGGGGTGGATGTGTCCAACAAGCTGACGAACGCGTTGCCGGTCTATCTGCTCGTCGTGATCGGGCTGTCGTTCCTGCTGTTGCTGCTGGCGTTCCGGTCGATCCTGGTGCCGCTGAAGGCGACGCTCGGGTTCCTGCTGACGATAGGCGCGACCTTCGGCCTCACCGTCGGGGTGTTCCAGAAGGGCTGGGGCGCGTCGCTGCTCGGTGTCGACTCACCGGGACCGCTGGTCAGCTTCCTGCCGATCATCATGATGGGCATCCTGTTCGGGCTGGCCATGGACTACGAGGTGTTCATCGTGTCCCGGGTCCGGGAGGAGTTCGTCCACGGCAAGCACGCCACCGAGGCGACCATCCAGGGCGTCGGCCACGGCGCCCGCGTCGTCACCGCGGCCGCGCTCATCATGGCCGCCGTCTTCGCCGGCTTCATCCTGGTCGAGGACCCGATCATCAAAACCATCGGCTTCGGCCTCACCATCGGCGTCCTGATCGACGCCTTCGTCGTCCGGATGTCGATCGTCCCCGCCGTCCTGTCCCTCCTAGGCGACCGAGCCTGGTCCTTCCCCCGCTGGCTAGACCGAATCACCCCCAAGGTCGACATCGAAGGCGACTCCCTCAAATCCGCCAAGCCAGACGAAAAGCAGTTGGTCACCGTCGACTGACCAACCGGCTGCCCGACAGCCCCAACCTCGCCGGCACCTCCTGGCCAACTACGCCGCGCCCCTCCGGGGCGCGGCGCGGCGGGTTCAAGGCGAGGTCCCGCGAGGCTCCTCCGCACTTGATCTTCCGCACCCGCGCCCGCGCCCCGCAGGGGCGCGGGCGCGGTGCTCTGAGCCCGACGGGGCGGGTGGTTTGGGCTTGGAATGTGCTGGGGGTTGCTGGGGTTGAGTTGGATAGTTTATTCTTTAACTACCTCGACCTAGGAGACTGACATGCCCGCCGTCACCGTCAGCGACATCACTGTTCTGCCGCGCGTTCACCAGCCGGATCCGGCGGTGGCTGCTGAGCGGAAGGTTCGGTCGGTCACGTCCGCGCCCAGTGGGTACGAGGGTGAGGGGTTTCCGGTGCGGCGGGCCTTCGCGGGTGTGGACATGAAGGATCTGGATCCGTTCATCCACATGGACCAGATGGGCGAGGTGGAGTACGCGCCGGGTGAGCCCAAGGGGACGCCGTGGCACCCGCACCGTGGGTTCGAGACCGTGACCTACATGCTCGACGGGATCATGGAGCACCAGGACTCGCAGGGTGGCGGGGGTGTGATCTCCAACGGTGACACCCAGTGGATGACGGCCGGCAGCGGGCTGCTGCACATCGAGACGCCGCCGGAGCACCTGGTGCTGAGCGGTGGGCTCTTCCACGGGATCCAGCTCTGGGTAAACCTGCCGAGGGCGCAGAAGTGGGCGGCACCGAAGTACCAGGACATCCGTGGTGGCGACTCGGCGCTGCTGTCGACGGCCGACGGTGGCGCGCTGATCCGGGTGATCGCGGGCTCGGTCGACGGGCACGAGGGCCCCGGCTCGACCAACACTCCGATCACACTGGTGCACGCGACGGTCAGCCCAGGCGCCGAGCTGGTACTGCCGTGGCAGCCGGACTACAACGCGCTCGTCTACGTGCTGGCCGGCCAGGGCACCGTCGGCGCCGAGCACCGCCCGATCCGCAAGGGCCAGCTCGCGCTCTTCGGCGCCGGCGACACGATCCGTACCGCGGCCGCTCTCTCACAGCCGTCCGCGGAGCCCAACCTCGACGTCCTGATCCTGGGCGGCCGCCCGATCCGCGAGCCGATCGCGATGGCCGGCCCGTTCGTGATGAACACCCGCGAAGAGGTCATCCAGGCCTTCGAGGACTTCCAGGCCGGCAAGCTCGGCTCCATCCCGGCCGTCCACGGCCTCGGCACCGACCTGCACGAATCCAACTGACCTCGGCAAACTGACATCGGACCGGCCCGGCGCTCACAAAGCGCCGGACCGGTCCGTTTTCTTTTAGTACAGGTCGGTCAGTGCAGGTTGCGGTGCAGGGCGGTGATCAGTTCGCCGGTCGAGGTGTCGCCGTCGAGGGACCAGATCATCGCGCCGCCGAGGTTGCGGTCGGAGATGTAGCGCGCCTTGCGCTTCATCTCGATCGGGTCGTCCCAGGTCCAGAACGTCGTACCGTCGAACAGCCAGGCGAAGCCGGCCTTGGTGTCACGGTGGACCGTGAACGCGCCCGCCTTGGCCTTCAGGAGGCGGTAGTCCTCGTAGCCCGCCTCGTACGTCGCCGGCGCCGGGCCGGTGGCGGGCTGGAAGAGGCCGTCGTTCTGGTTGGTCACGCCGGTCCAGCCGCGGCTGTAGAACGGCACGCCCATCACCAGTTTGTTCCGGGACGCGCCGCGCTGCAGGTACGCGTCGATCGTCACCTGCGAGCTGAACTCCGCCGTGGACGGATCGCCCTTCGGGCCGTCGATCGCGGACTGCTGGTTCGTCACCGGGTCCCACGCGCCGTGGTAGTCGTAGCCCTGCGTCGTACCGAAGGTCAGGTCCTTGAAGATCTGCTTGACCTGGAAGCCGCGGTCGATCTGCACCGGGTCGGCGGGCAGGAACGCGGTCAGGTTGTACCGCCCCTTGAACGGCCACGAGGCGCGGTCGAGCTGCTTGCGGTACTCGTGCACGAACCCGGTGAAGTTCTCCCGGTCTTCGGGCCGGACGATGTTGCCCGGGTTGCCCTCGCTGGCCGGCCACTCCCAGTCCAGGTCGATGCCGTCGAAGATGCCCTTGGCGGCGCCGGCCGGAGCACCCGGCAGGTTGCCCTTGATCCACATGTCCAGGCAGGACTTCACGCTCGCGGCCCGGTTGGCCGGCAGCGCGGCGTCCGAGAAGTACTTCGACCCGGTCCAGCCGCCCAGCGAGATGCTGATCCGCAGCTTCGGGAACTTCTGCTTGAGCTGCTTGAGCTGGTTCAGGTTGCCGGACAGCGGCTGGCCGGCGACGTCCGCCGTGCCGTTGACACTCTGCTCGGCGGTGAACGGCCGCTGGTAGTCGGCCCACGGGTCACTGCTCACGCAGTTGCCGGCGGCGTCCAGAAAGCCGAACGCGTAGTTCAGGTGGGTGAGTTTGGCGGCCGTACCGTTCTTGACCAGGTCACTGACCAGGAAGTTGCGGTCGTAACCGCTCCACTGGGTGTAGTAACCGACAACACGCTTCTGACTGTGGGCCTCGGCAGGCACCGCGGTCAGGGCCACAGGGACCACGACCGCGGCTGCCACGAGCAGCGCGAGACTCCGACGTTTCACCGACATGCTTCTCCCCAACGGGCGGGTGGAGGGACAGTTGCCTCACCCTAGGTCGGGTCGAGTTATTTAGGCAATGTCTCTACGAAAGCAATTTCGGCTCAGTGGAAGAAGTGCCGGGTGCCGGTGAAGTACATGGTGATGCCGGCCTTGGTGGCGGCTTCGATGGCGAGGTCGTCGCGGATGGAGCCGCCGGGCTGGACTACTGCCTTCACGCCGGCTTCGAGGAGGACCTCGAGGCCGTCGGGGAAGGGGAAGAAGGCGTCGGAGGCGGCGACTGATCCGGCCGCGCGCTCGCCGGCGCGGGAGACGGCCAGCTTGCAGGAGTCGACCCGGTTGACCTGGCCCATCCCGACGCCGACCGAGGCGCCGTCGGCGGCGAGCAGGATCGCGTTGGACTTGACCGCGCGGCAGGCCTTCCAGGCGAAGGCGAGGTCGGCGAGCACCTCGTCGGAGACAGCCTCACCAGCCGCCAGCGTCCACTTCGCCGGGTTGTCGCCCTCGGCCTGGAACGTGTCCTTCGCCTGCATCAGCAGGCCGCCGCTGACCGCGCGGATCTCGACCGGCTCCGCCGAACCCTCCGGCGGGCAGACCAGCAGCCGGATGTTCTTCTTGGCCTGCAGGACCTCGACAGCGCCGTCCTCGTACGCCGGTGCGACCAGCACCTCGGTGAAGATCTCCGCGACCTGCTTGGCCAGCTCGACCGTGACCGGGCGGTTGGTGGCGATCACGCCGCCGTACGCCGAGACCGGGTCGCACTCATGGGCGCGCCGGTGCGCCTCGGCGATGTCCTTGCCGACCGCGATGCCACACGGGTTCGCGTGCTTGATGATCGCGACGGCCGGCTCGCTGAAGTCGTACGCCGTCCGCCGGGCCGCGTCCGCGTCGACGTAGTTGTTGTACGACATCTCCTTGCCGTGCAGCTGCTCGGCCGACGCCAGACCCGTGCGGCCGTTGGTGTAGAGCGCGGCCGGCTGGTGCGGGTTCTCGCCGTAACGCAGGACGGCCTTCTTGTCCCAGGCAGCGCCGATCCAGGCCGGGAAGCCCGAGCCCTCGCTGCTGTCGGTGAGCACGTTGCCCATCCAGGAGGCGACGGCCACGTCATACTCCGCCGTGTGCACGAACGCCGCGGCGGCGAGCTTCTTGCGCTCCTCCAGCGAGAAGCCGCCCTCGTCCAGCACGGTGTAGACGTCGGCGTACTGCTCCGGCGAGGTCACGACGGCGACGTTCGCGTGGTTCTTGGCCGCGCCGCGGACCATCGACGGCCCGCCGATGTCGATCTGCTCGACGCACTCGTCGACCGAGGCGCCGGACGCGACCGTCTCGCTGAACGGGTACAGGTTGCTGACCAGCAGGTCGAACGGCTCGACCCGCATCTCGGCCAGCTGCTCGACGTGGTCGGGCTTGCGGACATCGGCGAGCAGCCCGGCGTGCACCTTCGGGTGCAGCGTCTTGACCCGCCCGTCGAGGCACTCGGGGAAGCCGGTCAGGTCCTCGACCTTGGTGACCGGTACGCCGGCCGCCGCGATCCGGGAAGCGGTGGACCCTGTCGACACGATCTGGACCCCGGCGTCGGACAAGGCCTTCGCGAGCTCCTCCAGACCGGTCTTGTCGTAGACGCTGATCAGCGCCCGGCGGATCGGCCTGCGGTCGGTGCTCACTTCAGTCGAACCTTTCGTCCGGTGATGGTCCAGCCCTGACGGACCAGCCGGCCGACCCACTCCACCAACTGGCGGCGCTCGACCTCCTTGATCCGCTCGGTCAGGGTGTCTTCGGTGTCGTCGTCGGTGACCGGCACGACGACCTGGCTGATGATCGGCCCGGTGTCGACGCCGCCGTCGACGAAGAACAGGGTCGCGCCGGCCACCTTGACGCCGTACTCGAGGGCGTCCCGGGGTCCGTGGATGCCGGGGAAGGCGGGCAGCAGCGCGTTGTGGGTGTTGATGTAGCGATCCCCGAAGGCGGCCAGGAAGTCGTCGCCGACCAGCTTGAGGAACCCGGCCGAGACGACCAGGTCAGGCTTGTACTCGGCGACGGAAGCCGTCAGCGCGCGATCCCAGTCGGCCCGCTCGGCGTGGTCCTTGACCTTGTGCACGAAGGTCGGCACCCCGGCCGCCTCGGCCCGGTCGAGCCCGGCGATGCCGTCCCGGTCGGCGCCGACCGCGACCACCCTGGCGCCGTACGCCGGATCCGCGGATGCGTCCAGCAGGGCCTGCAGGTTCGAGCCGGAGCCCGAGATGAGCACGACGAGGCGTGCGGGCTCAGGCGATGGCGCAACCGGATCTGTCACTCGGCAAACCATATCGTCAGCCACCGCGCAGACCCGAATCCGGTTCAGATCAGCCCATCCGGGCGGCCGGAGCGGGGGCCAGGGGCCGGAGCAGCCGGGGTGGGGGTTACTCGGTGGGTTGCGGGCGGCGGGCTGTTACGACTGCTGCGGTGATCGCGGCGCCGATTGCCATTCCGGCGGCGAGGACGCCGGCTGCGGGGATGGCACCTGAAACGCCGACCTGGGCCATCCGGCCTGGCCCGGCAGCGCCACCGGACAGCAGCATCAGGAACATCAGCGCGATCCCGGCCAGCAGGGCAGCGATCGCGCCGCGCAGAGCGAACGCATCCCAGCCCAGCACGTCCGAGTCCTCCGCAGCCATCCCACGACGAGCAACCACGAACCCGGCCATCACTCCAGCCAGTAGCGGCACCAGAGCCGTCAGTACGAGCAGGTATGTCGGGGTGGCGCCGTCAGCCGGTACTGCGGCCAGCAACGGCAGCGCGGGCAGGTTGCCGACGTCCACCCCGGTCGGGGCGATCGTCGTACCGACTCCGAGCTGGAAGCCGGGACCTGCGAGGAACGCCACGACGTACAGGATCACGTTGGGCAGCAGCATCAAGCAGATGGCGAACAGCACCACGGAGCCGACCACACCGGCGTCGAGCAGCTCCAGCATCGAGGTGACCCGGGAGAAGTGGATCGCCAGCAGTACGGCGTACAGGAGGCTGGCGACGGCCACGATGGTCAGTACTGCGGCCGCAGCGGCAGGGATCACGTCGCGCAGGCCCTGTGGCGTGGCGTCCGCTATGTCGCTAGCAGCTCCGGACTCGACCAGTATCCCCGCAGTGCCCGCGATGATCGCCAGCGTGGCGGCACCGAGGAAGGCGGTCGCCGGGGAGACCTTCACCGTGCCGTCGGAGGTCAGGAGCGCGATGATGAGCGCACCAAGCCCGTAGGTGACGGCGAGCACTCCCGATGCGAGCGCGAGGTCCTTGGTCTCATCTGCCCCGCTGACTCGGGCAGTGAAGCGCCCACCGCGGTACAGACACCAGGCGAGGAACAGTGTCAGCCCGAGCGGGGCAACGCTGAGTCGTGCGTCACCGAAAGTCGCACCGGCCTTGTGAGCGACCAACCACACAGTGGCACCGGCCCTGACCGCACCAGCTGCTCCACCGAAGGACGCGGCCAGCCAGCCGACCACTGCGACGGCCGCGCAGGCCAGTAGTCCGGTGAGCAGGCAAGCACCTGCTCCAATCACCGCCGAGACGATCACTGGCTTGGTCGGTGCGGTGGCGTCGGGCTGGGCGGGCCCGAGCGCCTGGTGAGATCCGCCGTCACGGGCGCCCGGACGGCTCAGCATGTCGGTCATCTACCACCATCGTCACTCGCTGCCCGGACGCCGCTCGTTCTGACACGCCGGATATGGAAGACTTCGGCACTGCTCGCTCTCTGTTATTTGCTTGGACTCGGGGTGGATGACGACGGACCACCGGGTACCGTCGGGTGGAATCAGTCTGGAGGTCAAGAACTAGTGACCGGTTCCCACCGCGCCTCGCGGGGCGGCAGTCGTGCCGCCGCCCGGGAGGCACGCCGTCAGCAGACGCGCCGACGGAACCAATTGATCGGCGCCGGAGCAGCCGCGCTGCTGGTCATCGGCGGCGGCGGCATCGCGGCGGTGAACGCCTTCGGTGGCAGCGACTCCCCCGGTGACGCCAAGTCGGGCAGATCCGGCGACAACCAGGGCGGCGACGACTCGGGTCTGCTGAGTGACGCCACCAAGGCGCTGCTCGACGGGACCGCGGTCAAGCAGCTCGCGCCCGCCTCGGGCGCCTGGGCCGTCGCGAGTACCGACGACGGCAGCAACGCACCGGACAAGGCCTTCGTCTGCCAGTCGCAACGGTTCGCCGACCCGGCCGGGATCCGGACCTGGATCCGCAACTTCCAGAACCCGTCGACCAAACAGACCGCGGTCCAGTACGTCGAGGTCTCCAACGACGAGGCGGCGGCCGGCAAGGCGTACAGCACGATCACCGGCTGGCTCAGCGCCTGCAACACCCCGCAGATCCGGCTGGTCGCCAGCTACACGACCACCGGCCTCGGCAGCAAGGGCGTGGTGGCCGTCTTCGGCCAGCCCGGCGAGAAGTCGAGCAAGTACCGCACGATCAGCGTGAGCACCGCGGGCCAGGCGACGATGGTGGTCGAGTTCGACACCACCGCCAAGACCCCGCCGAAGCCGGACACCGTGATCGCGACCGCCGGCGCCGGGCTGCAGCGGATCTGCGCCGAGGCCAAGTGCACGACCGGTACGCCGACGGCCAAGCCGGGCCTGCTGCCGACCACCGAGCCGCCCGGTTTCATGGCCCCGATCGACCTGCCGGTGCTGCCGAGCATCGACAAGCCCTGGGTCAGCACCTCCGGTACGACGCCGAAGGGCACCGGCTGCGAGACCGACAAGCTCGACCTGAAGAAGGCCAAGCCCAAGTCGTCCAAGTCGCAGACGTACGTCGTACCGGAGGCCAAGGTGCCGGCCGAGTTCGGGCTGGACACGATGGTGGTCTCGTTCGCCAGCCCGGCCGCGGCGAGCAACTACGTCGCCGCGATCCGCAAGGCGGTCGACAACTGCAAGAAGACCCAGTCGAACGCGACCGTGAAGCAGACCGGCGACGTCTCGCTCGGCCAGAGCATCTCGGGTGAGAGCTGGCGCGCGTCGTACGAGACCGGCAACAACAAGACCTTCACCTACCGGATCGGGATCGCGGCGTCCGGCTCGCGCGCCGTCTACGTGCTCTACCCGGTGCTGGAGGACCTGGACATCACCAACGCCGGCTTCAACGAGGTGCTGATCCGGGCCGCCGAGCGGTCGGTCGCCTACAAGTAGAAGAGCCCCCGAGGTGATCCTCGGGGGCCCTTCTGACGTCGTGTTACTTGGTGAGCTCCTGCATGATGCCGCGCATCAGGTTGGCGGTCTCGGTCGGCGTCTTGCCGACCTTCACGCCGACGGCCTCGAGGGCCTCCTTCTTCGCGGCGGCCGTGCCCGAGGAGCCGGAGACGATGGCGCCGGCGTGGCCCATCGTCTTGCCCTCCGGGGCGGTGAAGCCGGCCACGTAGCCGACCACCGGCTTGGTGACGTTGTCCTTGATGAACGCCGCCGCCCGCTCCTCGGCGTCGCCGCCGATCTCGCCGATCATCACGATCGCGTCGGTGTCCGGGTCGTCCTGGAACGCCTGCAGGGCGTCGATGTGGGTGGTCCCGACGATCGGGTCGCCGCCGATGCCGATCGCGGTGGAGAAGCCGAAGTCGCTCAGCTCGTACATCATCTGGTACGTCAGGGTGCCCGACTTCGACACCAGACCGATCCGGCCGGCACCGGCGATGGTGGCCGGGATGATGCCGGCGTTGGACTCGCCCGGCGTGATGATGCCGGGGCAGTTCGGGCCGATGATCCGGGTGGTCCCGGCCGCCTGCGCGGCGGCGAAGAACGCGGCGGTGTCGTGCACCGGCACGCCCTCGGTGATCACCACGACCAGCGGCATACCGGCCTCGATCGCCTCCATCACCGCGTCCTTGGTGAACTTCGGCGGGACGAAGATGACCGAGACGTCGGCGCCGGTCTCCTTGATCGCGTCGGCGACGGAGCCGAAGACGGCGACCGCCTTGCCGTCGAAGTCGACCGACTGGCCCGCCTTGCGCGGGTTCACGCCGCCGACGATGTTGGTGCCGGAGGCAAGCATCCGGGTGGTGTGCTTGGTGCCTTCCGAGCCGGTCATGCCCTGGACGATGACCTTGCTGTCCTTGGTCAGGAAGATAGACATCTGCTCTTATCCCTTACTTCGCTGCCAGCTCGGCGGCCCGCTTGGCGGCGCCGTCCATCGTGTCGACCCGCTCGAGTCCGGCCAGGCCGGCCTCGTCGAGGATCCGGCGCCCCTCGTCGGCGTTGTTCCCGTCCAGCCGGACGACCAGCGGCTTGGCCACGTGCTCGCCGCGGCTCGCCAGCAACTCGAACGCCTGCACGATGCCGTTCGCGACCGCGTCACAGGCGGTGATGCCGCCGAAGACGTTGACGAAGACGCTCTCCACCTGCGGGTCGGAGATGATGATCTCCAGGCCGTTGGCCATCACCTCGGCGGACGCGCCGCCGCCGATGTCGAGGAAGTTCGCGGGCTTGACGCCACCGAACTCCTCACCGGCGTAGGCCACGACGTCGAGGGTGCTCATCACGAGCCCGGCGCCGTTGCCGATGATGCCGACCGAGCCGTCGAGCTTCACGTAGTTCAGGCCCTTGGCCTTCGCCTTGGCCTCCAGCGGGTCCTCGGCCGACGAGTCGGCGTAGTCGGCGAACTCCGGGTGCCGGAAGTCGGCGTTCTCGTCCAGCGAGACCTTGCCGTCGAGCGCCTCGACCCGGCCGTCCTTGAGCTTGACCAGCGGGTTGACCTCGACCAGCGTCGCGTCCTCGCTCAGGAAGACCTCGTACAGCTTGACGATCTCCGGCGCGACCGCGTCGATGATGTCGGCCGGGTAGCCGGCCTGGGTCGCGATCTCGCGGGCCTTGGCCTCGTCAACGCCCTGGGCCGGGTCGATCGAGATCTTGGCGACCGCGTCCGGGTTCGTGTGCGCGACCTCCTCGATCTCCATGCCGCCGGCGGCCGAGGCGATGCAGAGGTAGTTGCGGTTGGCCCGGTCGATCAGGAAGGAGAAGTAGTACTCCTCCGCGATCGCCGCGGCCGGCACAATGTTCAGCGTCTTGACGATGTGACCCTTGATGTCCAGACCAAGGATCTCGCGGGCGCGCGCCTCGGCCTCGTCCGGGTTGGCGGCGAGCTTGACGCCGCCGGCCTTGCCCCGGCCGCCGGTCAGCACCTGGGCCTTGACGACCACTGTGCCGCCGCCGAGCTTCTCGGCCGCGGCGCGGGCTTCCTCGGGCGTGTGGACGACTTCACCCACCGTCGTCCCTACACCGTGCTTGGCGAAGACAGTCTTCGCCTGGTACTCCATCAGATCCACGAGTGTGGTCCCTCTCTCGCCTGTTCGAGTTAGGCCGCGGCAGGCTGCGGTGCTAGAGAGGCACGGTCGCCGGCGCGTTCCGTCGGCCTGAGACTAGCCACCTCTTGCCCTGCCGCGACAGTCGGGGTAGGCGCTGAGACGACCGTCACAGGTTGGTTGCGCGGCCGTGAAAGGCTGGTTGCCATGACAGAACAAGCGACCAGACCAGCTGACGACTGGTGGCGTAGCGCCGTCGTCTACCAGGTTTACCCTCGGTCGTTCGCCGATGCGGACGGTGACGGAACGGGCGACGTGAACGGCATCCGGGCCCGGCTGCCGTACCTGGCCGACCTCGGCATCGACGCGATCTGGATCAGTCCGTGGTACCCGTCCCCGCTGCTCGACGGCGGGTACGACGTGTCCGACTACCGCGACATCAACCCGGAGTTCGGCACCCTCGCCGACGCCGACGCGCTGATCGCCGAGGCGCACGCGCTGGGGATGCGGATCCTGATCGACCTGGTCCCGAACCACTGTTCCTGGGAGCACCCTTGGTTCAAGGCGGCGCTGGCCGCGGGCAAGGGGTCGCCCGAGCGCGACCTGTTCTGGTTCCGCGACGGTAAGGAGGGTGGGCTGCCGCCGACGAACTGGCCGGCCGCCTTCGGTGGCGGCGCCTGGCAGCAGATCGAGGACGGCCAGTGGTACCTGCACATGTTCGACATCTCCCAGCCGGACTGGAACTGGGACCACCCCAAGGTGCTCGAGGAGTTCGACTCGATCCTGCGGTTCTGGTTCGACCGGGGCATCGACGGCTTCCGGATCGACGTGGCCGACTCGATGGCGAAGGACGCGTCGCTGCCGGACGTGTCGCTCGACGCCGACGGTCAGCCGACCCGGGAGAAGTACGTCGGCAATCCGTTCTACGACCAGCCCGGAGTGCACGCCATCCACCAGCGCTGGCGAGCGATCGCGGACGAGTATGCCGACAGTCCGCAGGGGCCGCGGGTGTTCGTCGCCGAGGCATGGCTGTCGCCGGCCGAGCGGCTCGCGCAGTACGTCCGGCCGAACGAGTTGCATTCCGCGTTCAACTTCGACGTGCTGCGGGCCGCGTGGGATGCGAAGGAGTTGCGGCAGGTCATCGACTACACGACTGAGAGCCTGTGGGCCGTCGGGGCTCCGGCCACGTGGGTGCTGAGCAATCACGACACCGTGCGGCACCGCACCCGCTATGGGAGAGACCAGCGCGATGCGTTGGAGGGTGCGGGCGTAGTACCGGTTGATCTGGCGCTGGGCTTGAGGCGAGCAAGGGCGGCTGCGCTGTTGGAGCTGGCGTTGCCTGGTGGCGCGTACATCTATCAGGGCGACGAGTTGGGGCTGCCTGAGGTGGAGGACCTGCCGGTGGAGGTGCTGGACGACCCCACCTGGGAACGCTCGGGCCACACCGTCCGTGGCCGCGACGGCTGCCGGGTCCCGATCCCGTGGAGCGGCAGCGAACCGCCGTACGGCTTCGGTACCGGCGAAGGCCAGCCCTGGCTTCCCCAACCGGCCGACTGGGCTTCCCTGACCGCAGAGGCCGAGGCAGCCGACCCGAACAGCCACCTGGCGCTCTACAAGGCAGCACTCCGCATCCGTCGCTCCGAAGAAGCCCTGGGCGAAGGCCGTCTCACCTGGGACCTGGACGCTCCCGACGGCGTCCTGTCCTTCACCCGAGACCCCGGCTTCCACTGCCTGGTCAACCTGACCGAGGCCCCGATCGATCTCCCCACAGGGGAAGTACTACTGGCCAGCGAGCCGCTCACCGACGGCCAGCTGCCGGTGGACGCCACCGTCTGGCTCAAGGTCTGAGACAAGCCGAGGGGCTGGATCCTGATCGGATCCAGCCCCTCGGTCATCGGTTGCGTTCAGCGCTTCTCGTCGCGATCCCGCCGGTCCTGCTCATCACGGGCGCGACGCTCCTGCTCTTCGCGGTCCCTGCGTTCCCGGTCCTCTTGGTCGCGCTTGTTCCGGTTGTCTCCGTAGCTCATCTGCCACCTCCAGCGGCTAGGCCTTCGACCATACGCTGGTTGGCGGTGCTTACTTCACGCCGCCGGCGGTGAGGCCTGCGACGATGCGGCGCTGGAAGATCAGGACTGCGATCACCAACGGGATGGTGACGACCACACCGGCCGCCATCTGACTGCCGAACGGCTGGTCCCGGCCGGTGGTGCCGACGAACTGCGAGATGATCACGTTCGCCGTCTGGATCGACTTCTTGTTCGTCATGCTCAGCGCGATCAGGAATTCGTTCCAGGCGGCGATGAAGGTGATGATCGCCGTGGTGAACACACCAGGGGCCGCCAGCGGGATGATCACCTTGCGGAACGCCTGGGCCGGAGTACAGCCGTCGACCATCGCCGCCTGCTCGAGCTCTCGCGGCATCTGCCGGAAGAACGCGGTCAGGTTCCACACCGCCAACGGCAGCGCGAAGGACAGGCTGGGCACGATCATCGCCTGGTAGGTGTTGATCCACTTGATGTCGATGAACAACTTCAGCAGCGGCACCACCAGCGAGATGCCGGGGAACATCGAGGTGGCGATGATGATCGCCAGCACGGCGTTCTTCCCCCGGAAGTCGAGCCGGGCCAGGGTGTAGGCCGCGACCATCCCGATGACGAGGGTCAGGATCGTCACCGTGCCGGCCACGATCAGGCTGTTCAGCAGCCCCCGGCCGAACCCGTTGCCGGCTCCGAAGACGTCCTTGAAGTTCTGGAACGAGAACGGCGCCGGGATGAGCTTGTTGGAGAACTGATCGCTGGGCCGCCGGAAGGCCGAGACCACCATCCAGTAGAACGGCGCCAGACAGTAGATGACGATCAGGGCGACGCCGAACAGTGGCGCCCACCGCCGCCACGGGCTCGCCTCGGCCGCCTTGATCGCTTCGGGCGGCAGTATCTGCTTCGACTGCACCTCGGTGGCCATCAGACCCCACCTCCTACGCCGGACATCGCGGCCTCGGGCCTGCCGGCAGCCTGCTTACGCCGCCAACGGCCCCCACCACCACCACCAGGTTTCTTCACCCGGGCCTCGCCGATCACGTCCGCGCCGAGGAGCTTCACGAACGCATAGGCCACCGCTGACACGTACAGGAACAGCACGAACGCGTACGCCGCGGCCGGCCCGTATCTGGTACTGAACGCCTCGTCGTAGCCGAGCATCGACAACGTCTCGACCGAGGACTTGTGCGGCCCGACCAGCACGAACGGCAGGTCGAAGATCCGCAGCGTGTCCAGGATCCGGAACAGCACCGCGACCAGCAGGGCCGGCTTCACCAGCGGCAGGGTGATCCGGCGGAAGGTCTGCAGCACGCTCGCGCCGTCGACCTTGGCGGCTTCGTAGACCTCCGCCGGGATCGTCTGCAGCCCGGCGAGCACCAGCAAGCCGATGAACGGCGCTGTCTTCCAGGTGTCTGCCACGATCACGGACAGCTTGGCCTGCCAGCCGTCGGTGGACCACAGGATCTCGGCCCCGAGCAGGGTGTTCGCGATGCCGTCGGCCTGGAAGATCCACTTCCACAGCAGGGCCGACACCACCGTCGGGATGGCCCACGGGACCAGGATGCTGGCCCGCACGACCGCGCGGCCCTTGAACGCCTTGTGCATGATCAGGGCCATCGCGACGCCCAGCACCGTCTCCAGCACCACGCAGACGACGGTGAAGAACGTCGTGTTGTAGAAGGCGGTCCAGAACCGGTGACCGGTGTCGCCGGAGAAGATCGCGGTGTAGTTGTCGAGTCCGACGAAGGTCGAACCCTTGACGACGAAGCCGTCCGCGTCGAGCTTGGTGCCGCTGGTGTAGAACGACTCACGCAACGCGGAGACGATCGGGTACAGCACGACCAGCGCCAGCACGATCAGCGTCGGCGACAACAGGATCGCGGCCAGCCGGCCGGTGCCCTGGTTGAACCTGCTGTGGCCCCGCTCCCGTTTGGGTACGACCACAGAGCTTTCACTCATCTCTGCCTCCTTCTGATGTCCGGGCAGTCCGGGATAGGACAGATCGGGGCCGGCGCGCAGCGGGATCGCTACACACCGGCCCCGTCCTGATCAGGTCACTGAGTGATGAGCGAACTCAGCTTGGTCTGCAGGTCGGTGAGGGCCTGCTTCGGTGGCGTCTTGTTGCTCAGGGCGCTGTACGCCGCTTCCTGGATCGCCGTCGTGACGTCGTTGTACTTGACCACCCGCGGCCGCGGCTGCGCGCCGAGGATCGAGGCCTTCAACGGAGCCAGGTACGGGAACTGGCTGGTCAGCGCCGGGTCGTCGTACAGCGACGCCCAGGTCGGTGCCTGCGAGGTGGCCTGGATGTTGGCCTTCTGCCGGGCCTCGCTGGCCATGAAGTTGATGAAGTCGACCGCGGTCGCCTTGTTCTTGGCGAAGGCGCTGATCGCGTAGTCGTGACCGCCCAGCGACGAGACACCGGGACCGGTCTTGCCGGGCAGCGCCGCGACGCCGAACTTGCCGACGATCTTCGACGAGCCGTCCGTCGCGGACGCCTTCGCGTACACGTACGGCCAGTTGCGGTGGAAGAGCAGCTTGCCTTCCTGGAAGGCGCGCCGGCCCTCCTCCTCCTTGTACGTGATCGCGGCCTTCGGGATGGCGCCCGACTGGAAGCCCTTGGTCAGCTCCTCGAGGCCGGCCAGTGCCTCCGGGGTGTCCACGTTCGGCTTGCCGTCCTTGTCGACGATGACTCCGCCGGCGGAGTTGACGGCCTCGGAGAAGTTCACCGTGAGGCCTTCGTACTTCTCGAACTGACCGGCGTAGCAGCCCATCCCCTTGGCGGCGGGGACCTTCGACTGCACGGCCAGGCAGGCCGCGAGCATCTCGTCCCAGGTCGTCGGCACCTTCGCGCCGGCCTGGTCGAGCAGGTCCTTGCGGTAGTAGAGCAGACCACCGTCGGAGGTGATCGGGACCGCGTACAGCTTGTCGCGGTACTTCGCCGTCTCAACCGTCGCGGGGACCAGCTTGTCCAGGTCCGGGAACTTGTCTTCCGGAAGCTGGAGGATCCACTTGTTCGCCGCGAACTCCGAGGTCCAGACGACGTCCATGTTCAGCACGCTGAACGCGTCGGACTGGTTCTGGGCGTTCTGCACCATCTGCTGGCGCTGGTCGTTGGCGTTCTCCGGCAGCTCCTTGACCTCGACCTTCTCGGTCGGATGGTCCGCGTTCCATGCCGCGACCTGCTTCGGCAGGAATCCCGAGGTGTCCTTGCCGGTGGCAAACGTGATCGGCCCGCGGCCTTCCAGTGCCCCCGCCGCCGCGCCGCCCGTGTCGCCCTTGCTTCCGTCGTCACCGCCACACGCGGAGGCGAGCAGCACCAGGCTGCCGGCCACGGCCAAAGCGACCGCCTTGCGCGTATGTGATCGTTCAAACCTCATCGTGTACCTGCCCTCTCCCGATGGGATGTCGTGGTCCTGCGCCGGCCGCCCGCAGACCCCCACCACGCTGCGAGCCGCCCTATCCGGACAGTAACCGAGATCGGGGGCGATGTGTCCTGAGCCACACATGTCGTCGATCCCAGCGCCATGAACGAACAAACGCATGGCTGTATGCGACCGCGATTCCACACCGTGCACAACCAGGTGTTTCTTAACGATTAGGTATTACCGATCAGTAACAAGCCGATCGGCAGCGCAGCGCTCCGGACTCGGAGCGCTCAGTGCTCAGGCGGTCGCGGAGGCGTCGCCGACGTGCGCGCGGACCCACTCGACGATCTCGGTGGTGGTGGCGCCCGGGGTGAAGATCTTGTGCACGCCCAGCTCGGCCAGCGGCGCCATGTCCGCTTCCGGGATGATCCCGCCGCCGAACACCACGATGTCGTCGGCGTCCCGCTCGGTGAGCAGCTCGCGGACCTTCTTGAACAGGGTCATGTGCGCGCCGGACAGCACCGACAGGCCGATCGCGTCGGCGTCCTCGGCGATCGCCGTCTCGACGATCTGCTCCGGTGTCTGGTGCAGGCCGGTGTAGATGACCTCCATACCGGCGTCCCGCAACGCGCGGGCGACCACCTTGGCGCCGCGGTCGTGGCCGTCCAGTCCTGGCTTGGCAACAACAACTCGCAGGGGGCTCGTGGCAGACATATGCAGAAGCTACCTCACGGATCAGACACGGAGCCGTGTGTTCCCGGCCACGCGAACTGGGAACCGGTTACCGTTGAAAGTGATCGGACCAGTTGTGCGGGGGGTCTGATTGGGAGTGAGGAGACGCGATGAGCGCCGAAGACATCCGGGGAGCTCTCGAAGGACTCAAGTACGGCGCCCGCTCGGTGCTGTCGCCCCGCGTGCTGCAGGGTGCCGCGGTCGAGCTCGGCTGGATCACCACCCACCTCGCGATGTACCCGCTCGGCCTGGTCGGCGCCTCCGGCAACCGCGCCGAGCGCCTCACGCTGAACGGCCTGACCCCGGCCCAGCGCAGCCTCCTGGTCGGAGACGTCCAGGCAGCCGGTACGCCGATCCTGCTGGCGCACGGCATCATCGACAACCACACCGTGTTCGCCCTGATGCGCCGCCAGCTGCTCCGCCGCGGCTTCACCCGGATCGAGACCTTCTCGTACTCCCCGCTGACGCTCGACGTCCGGAGTACCGCCGAGCGGATGGGCGCCGAGATCGAGCGGCTCTGCGAGGAATCCGGCTCGGACCAGATCCACATCGTCGGACACAGCCTGGGCGGCCTGATCGCCCGGTACTACGTCCAGCGGCTCGGCGGCTCCGAACGCGTCCACACCTGCGTGACGCTCGGCACCCCGCACCAGGGCACCGTCGCCGCGCGACTGCTCCCCTGGCCGCTGGTGAAGCAACTCAGGCCGGACAGCGACCTGATGACCGAGCTCGCGGAGCCGGCGCCCGACTGCCACACCCGCTTCGTCGCGTTCTACAGCGACGTCGACCAGCTGATCGTGCCGCAGCGCCGGGCCCGGATCCGGCACCCGGACCTGATCGCCCGCAACGTCCGGGTCGACGGGGTGGGGCACCTGTCCCTGCCGTTCCACGGCGACGTCGTGCACCAGATCACCGGAATGTTGTCGCATCTCGACGACGAACAGCACACAGTCGCGTGAAAGTTCTTCCTGACATAGCAGGCAACTGAGCGCTCAGGCCGATGCACGTGCAGCCGCGCATGCAAAAGTTTCGTGAAGCTCGGGCCCGAAAAGGGGTGGCAGGGTTTGTCGGCTCGTTGCGGTTCCGTTATGGTGCATGAGCCCCCGAGGGGAATAAAACCTCCCCGGGAGTGAAAGGAACGGACAGCCCCCTCCCCTGTGACCGAAAGGCCACGTTGTGTCCCAGCACCGTGCCGCGGCCAGCCGCGTCACGCCAGGCAAAGCTGCCACCGCTGCGCGCAAGACCGGCGCAGGTCGTCACAGTGGCAAGCACCGAGTCGCCAGGCGTAACACCCCGAGCAGTACGCAGGTAGTAGGACTGACCGCGGCCCTCGCGGCCGCAGCCGGAGCCGTCGGCTTCAGCCACAGCGCGCTGGCCAACCCGACCTCGGCGAACTCCGCCGTCAACATCGCCGCCCTCAGCATCGGCGACGGCCAGATGAACGCGCTGACCACCGCGCGGATCGAGCGCCGCCAGCTGGCCACCCGGGACTCCTCCCGGGTCGAGCTCGCCGGCGCCGACCTGACCAAGAAGCAGGCCGCGGCCGACCGGATCTCGAAGGCCCGCGCCGCCAAGCTCGACGCCACCCGCGCGCTGACCGCCAAGCGCGCCACCGCGCTGGCCAACGCGAAGGCCAAGGCTGAGCTGGCCGAGAAGACCGCCCGCGAGTCGGCCACCCGCTGCGAGATGATGATCTCCGGCTACCACATCACCGCCGGGTTCGGTCAGGCCGGCGGCCGCTGGGCCCGCAACCACACCGGCACCGACTTCGCCGCCCCGATCGGCACCCCGATCCGCAGCGTGATGAAGGGCGTCGTGGTCAGCGCCGAGTTCGCCGGCCCGTACGGTCGCCAGGTCCGCGTCCGGCACGAGGACGGTACCGAGACCTGGTACAACCACATGTCGAAGTTCAGCGTCTCCGTCGGCGAGACCGTGTACGCCGGTGACCAGGTCGGCGCCGTCGGCGTCACCGGCAACACCACCGGCCCGCACCTGCACTTCGAGGTCCGCCCGAACGGCGGCGACCCGATCGACCCGATGCCGTGGCTGCGCAATCACTGCGGTCTCAACCCCTGATCCAAAGGTTTGGCTCATCGCCGATCGGCGGTACTAGGCTGCCGCGCATGCGCCCGCGGCCTGGTGAGGTACTCCATTTCTCCGAGGACCCCTCGATCCGGACCTTCCGCCCGCACGTCGCCGTGACGTCGTCCAAGACCGGCGAGTACGTCTGGGCCGTCGGCCACGATCGTGCGCCCGACTACTGGTTCCCCCGGCAGTGCCCCCGCGCGATGGCGTGGGTGGGCCCCGCGACCTCGCCGGCAGACCGTGCCCGGATCATCGGCGACGGCTGCGGCACGCGGGTGCACGCGATCGAGTACGGCTGGCTGGAGGCGATCCGCACGGTCGAGCTGTACGCGTACCGGCTGCCTGCCGAGCCCTTCGTACCGGCCGAGGCGGCCTTCGTGGCGACGACCGAGGTGACGCCGCTCGGGCCGCCTGAGCGGGTGGGCGACCTCTTCGAGTTGCATGCGGAGGCTGGGATCCAGCTGCGCGTACTGCCCCGGCTGCACGAGTTCTGGGACGCAGTGGTCGCCAGCACGCTCGAGTTCAGCGGGATCCGGCTGCGCAACGCGATCGCCCGCTGATGGCCTGGTCCGCTGACTCCTATCGTGAGGTGGCCGAGGCCGCCTGGCGGTGGGTGCTCGACCAGGTGCGATGGGACGACGGGGCCTGGATCCCCGAGTCGGTGGGTGGGCCGGAGCCGGTGGAGGTACCGGAGTACCGGGACTACGGGATGCACAGTGGGCTTGGGGGGCTGGCGCATGTGCTGGCCGAGATCAAGCTCAGCCGGCCTTGGACACCCGAGGAGCAGACGCTCGCTGACGCGATGGCCGAGCAGATTCGCGCGGCGATCGCCGAGGACGACAACTGCACCTTCTTCGACGGGCTGGTCAGCCACATCGGCGTACTGACCTCGCTGGGCCTTCCGGGCTCGGATGCTGCTGTCGATCGCCTGCTGGAGCTCGCTGAGCCCGACGGGTGGCCGTCGAGCTTCGTGGACCCGGACAAGTACCTACCGGGCGCGCGGATCAACGACATGACGCTCGGTACCGCCGGGGTGCTCTTGGGTGCTCTGTGGGCCCGCCGGAGCGGCGTAGAGGGCTCTACCCGGCTCGCAGAGCAAGCAGTGGCAGTACTGCGCACTGAAGCCGTCTCGCGGCCCACTGGGCTGGACTGGCCGTTCATCCCCGAGCGCTTCCTGATCGAGCCGAGGGCCTCGATGCCGAACCTCTCGCACGGCCTCGCGGGGATCGCTGCGACGCTGGCGATCGCCGGTGTCGAGCTCGACCAGCCGGACCTGCTCGCTGCTGCCCAGAGCGGGGCAGAGCATCTGGTGACTCTTACCGTCAGCGACAAGCAAGGCCTGCTCGTCCCGCGGCTGGTACCGATCCGAGAGGACTCGGACCTCGACCCGGTCACCTACAACTGGTGCCACGGCCCGGCCGGTACGTCGCTGCTCTTCGCCGCCCTGCAGCATGCCGGTGTCAACGATGTAACCGGTGAGTCGCCGGTGACCTGGCGGCGGCGCTGCAGCCACAGTGTTCGGACGTCTGGGCTGCCGGAGCGGCTCTATCCGGGCTTCTGGGACAACGACGGGCGCTGCTGCGGTACCACCGGAGTCGCCGACGTACTGCTCGACTCGTGGCAGTCCACCGGCGACCAGGTCGACTTGGACTTCGCCCTGTCACTGGCCGACACGTTGGTCGAGCGCGCGGTCCGCGACGGGCAGTACGCCTACTGGCAGTTCATCGAGCACCGGGCCGAGGTCCCGCTACTGCCCCCTGGGGTCGGCTGGATGCAGGGGGCCGCTGGGATTGCGGCGTACCTCTTCCGGGCGGCCCGGGTGGTCGACCAGGGCCGCGCCGCTGTCCCCACGCTCCGCATGGAGAACTGGTGGGCTAGCGCCGCCACACCTCAGCAGTCGTAAGGAAGGCCGAGGAGCCGGGGCGGTCGGCTGAGCCGTCGACCTGGACGAAGCCCGGTACGGATGCGCCGCCGATCGAGACGGTGGCGGAGCGGACCGGGGCGATCACCAGGCTGAGGCTGTGAGCGCCCTCGGCCAGCTGGAAGTTGTCGGTGGCGAACAGGCGCCGGTCGAGCACGCCGCCCATCTCGATCTGGATGTCGGCCGCCTTGGCGCTCAGCCCGTCGGCGAGATTCATCGAGACCTGGACCAGGTCGCGTTCGACGGCCGGCTCGTGCCACGGCAGCCCCTGGACCTCGAGGAACGAGCGGACGAAGTACCGCTCCAGCCACGACGCCAGGTCGACGTCCTCGGAGACCACCCGGACGATCCCGTCGAACCAGAGCACGACCGCCGTACCGGACCCGCAGATCGACCAGTCGACCATCCAGATCGAGGCGAACGCGGTGACCTTGCCGTCCTTGTCGAACAGCCGCAGCCCAGGGTTGGCTCCCGCCAGGATGATCCGGCGGTTGCTCGCGTCTGCTGCCTTGGGCATGGGCTGGACCTTCGTCCGGGAGGGGCCGAACTCTGATTGTCGCAGCCAGGCCGCTTTTCGGCACGTTGTGGTCTGTTAAATCTTCTCCACCGGGGCATAGCGGAGCAGGAGGCGCTTGACTCCCTCGGAGCCGAAGTCGATGTCGGCCTGGGCCTGCTGGCCCTCGCCGCGGACCACCACGACGGTGCCCATGCCGAAGCTGTCGTGTACCACCCGGTCGCCCGGATTGAGGCTGACGATGGGCTTGTCCGAGGCCGTCCGCCGGGCCGGCTCCCACCGCGACTGCACCCCACTCGACCCGCCGGACGAAGTACCGGTACCGGACCAGCGGGTGATCGCGGACTCGTCCCGGCGCCAGTCGAGCAGCTCGGCCGGGATCTCCTCGAGGAACCGGGACGGCGGGTTGTGCTGAGGTGCGCCGTACGCACTGCGGACAGCGGCCCGGGAGATCGCCAGCCGTTGCCGTGCGCGGGTGATGCCGACGTACGCCAGCCGGCGCTCCTCCTCCAGCTCCTTCATGTCGTTCAGCGAGCGGGAGTGCGGGAAGACGCCGTCCTCCATCCCGGTCAGGAACACCACCGGGAACTCCAGGCCCTTCGCGGTGTGCAGCGTCATCAGCGTGACCACGCCGCCGTCGTTGGCCGGGTCGGGGATCTGGTCCGCGTCGGCGACCAGCGCGACCCGCTCCAGGAACGCCTGCAGGTCGGACGGTTCGGCGGCCGCAGTGCGCTCCTCGACGAACTCGCGGGCGACCGAGATGAACTCGTCCAGGTTCTCCAGCCGGGTCTCGTCCTGCGGGTCCGGCGACTTCTGCAGCTCCTCGTAGTACCCGGAGCGGTGCAGGGCGACGTCCAGGATGTCGTCCGGCGGGGCGCCGGAGTCGACCATCGCGGTCAACTCGTCGAGGATGTCGATGAAGCCCTGTACTGCGTTGGCGCTACGACTAGCCATCGCCGGCGCATCGTGGGCCCGCCGCAGGGCCGCCGAGAAGGTGATCCGGTCGCGCAGAGCCAGCGCCTCGATGGCTGCCTCGGCGCGCTCGCCGATGCCGCGCTTGGGCACGTTGAGGATCCGCCGCAGCGAGACGGTGTCCTCGGGGTTGGTCAGCACCCGCAGGTACGCGAGCGCGTCGCGGACCTCCTTGCGCTCGTAGAACCGGACCCCGCCGACGACCTTGTACGGATGGCCGGTCCGGATGAAGACCTCCTCGAACACCCGCGACTGCGCGTTGGTTCGGTAGAAGACCGCCACGTCGGACGGTTTGACCCCGTCGGCGTCGGTCAGCCGGTCGATCTCGTCGGCGACGAACTGCGCCTCGTCGTGCTCGTTGTCCGCCACGTAGACGGCGATCTGCTCGCCCTGGCCCTGGTCGGACCAGAGGTTCTTCGCCATCCGGCCCTCGTTGCGGCTGATCACCGAGTTGGCCGCGGTCAGGATGGTCTGGGTGGAGCGGTAGTTCTGCTCCAGCAGGATCGTCTCGGCACCGGCGAAGTCCTCCTCGAAAGCGAGGATGTTGCGGATCGTCGCGCCCCGGAAGGCATAGATCGACTGGTCGGAGTCGCCGACCACCATCAGCTCGGCCGGCGGGCTGACCGGGCCGTCGTTCGGGCCTGGCTCCAGCTGCGCGCAGAGCTCGCGGATCAGCGTGTACTGCGCGTGGTTGGTGTCCTGGTACTCGTCGACCAGCACGTGGCGGAACCTGCGCCGGTAGTACTCGCGAACCTCGGGGAAGGCCTGCAGCAGGTTGACCGTGGTCATCAGCAGGTCGTCGAAGTCCAGCGCGTTGGCCTGGGCCAGCCGCTCCTGGTAGATCCGGTAGCACTCGGCGTACGTCTCCTCCAGGTGGTTGGAGGTCTTCGACGCGGCCGTCTCGTGGTCGATCAGCTCGTTCTTCTGGGTGCTGATCCAGTTCAGGATCGCGCGCGGGTTGTACCGCTTGACGTCCAGGTCGAGCTCGCGGCAGACCAGCGTCATCAGCCGGCGCGAGTCGGTGTCGTCGTAGATCGAGAAGGTCGAGCTGATCCCGAACCGCTTGATGTCGCGGCGCAGGATCCGCACGCAGGAGGAGTGGAAGGTGGAGACCCACATCAGCTTGGCCCGCGGCCCGACCAGCTCGACGACCCGCTCGCGCATCTCGGCCGCGGCCTTGTTGGTGAAGGTGATCGCCAGGATCGACCCCGGGTGCGCGTCCCGGGCCGCCAGCAGGTAAGCGATCCGCCGGGTCAGCACCCGGGTCTTGCCCGACCCCGCGCCGGCCACCACCAGCAACGGCTTGCCCGCATGCACGACGGCAGCGCGCTGCTGCGGGTTCAGTCCCTCGAGCAGCGCGGCCGGATCCGCCCGGTGCTTCTTGGGCGCCTCGAGCGGTACCGGCAGTTCATCTGGAGAAAAGAGCGTCGTCATCGCCCACCACCTTAGACACCCCTCCCGACAAACCTGTACGCCAGTGAGTCGGGCTACTTGGGTGAGGTGCCCGGGCGTCGGCCGAGGAAGCCGCGGATGCGGCCGAGGAGCCCTTCCGAGGGGGCCGGCAGGCCGTGCCAGTCGCTCGGATCGTGCCGCGCCCAGCTCAGTCCCAGATCCCAGCCGGGTATCTCGAAAGCCCATCCGACCACCATGCGATGAGCATCGTGGCTGTCCTGGGCGACGGTCTCGTAGTGCCGGTGGATCGACCCCTCCTGCCGCTCCACGAGCCAGTCGCCGTGCTCGCCCAGTTTGGTCTGCACGTAGGTCAAGCCGTTCGGATCCGTCGTCCGCTCGACGATGAGGAACTCCAGTTCCCCGTCGCCGACCTGCCCGACGAGGTCGAACAGCAGGTCCTCCGACGGGTCGTCATAGCTCGATCCGTCCTCGCCGAGCGCGCGCAGTACCGGTTCCGGCATAGCGGAATTCTGGCATGTCGGCTGTCAGCAGAGCTGCTGGCAGCAGAAAGGGTGGGGTGCGGGGCGGGCGGGTGGTCATGGTGGGGGCATGGCGGATGACCAGAAGCAACCCATGTTCAACGAGCAGACCCGGCTGACGTTGTACCGGCAGCGGATCGTCGTCCTCGACGGCCAGCTGACCGACGACAACGGGACCCTGCTCGCCACCCAGCTCCTCACCCTGGCGGCAGAGGACCCGTCGACCGACATCTCGCTGTGGATCCACTCGGTCGGCGGGTCCGTGCCGTCGATGCTCGCGATCCGGGACGTGATGCGGCTCGTACCGTGTGACGTGTCGACGGTGGCGCTCGGCCTCGCCTGCAGCGCCGGCCAGTTCCTGCTGTCGGCCGGTACGCCGGGCAAGCGCTTCGCGCTCCGGCATGCGCGGGTGCTCATGCACCAGGGGTCGGCCGGGATCGGTGGCTCGGCGGTGGAGATCGAGATCCAGGCGAACGACCTGCGGCACATCCGCGACACCGTGCTCGGGCTGGTCGCGGCCGACACCGGGCAGCCGATCGAGACGGTCTTCGACGACTCTCTGCACGACCGGTGGTACACGGCCGAGGAGGCCCGGACGTACGGGTTCATCGACCACATCGTCGAGACCTTCGACCAGGTGATGCCCAGGCAGACCGTTCAGACGGGAGCGAACCGATGAGCTACATGATCCCCAACGTGATCAGCCCGCACCCGCGCGGCGAGCGGATCATGGACGTCTACTCGCACCTGCTGACCGAGCGCATCATCTACCTCGGTACTGCGATCGATGCCGGTGTCGCGAACGCGCTGATCGCCCAGCTGCTGCATCTGGAGGCGGACAAGCCGGAGAGCCCGATCAACCTCTACATCAATTGCGAGGGCGGTGACATGACGGCCATGCTCGCGATCTACGACACCATGCAGGTCATCAGCGCACCCGTCGCGACGTTCTGCGTCGGCCAGGCGATCGCAGCAGGCGCAGTACTGCTCGCCGCCGGAGCACCTGGCGAGCGGGCGATCCTGCCGCATGCGCGCGTAGTACTGCATCAGCCCGGTGCCAGCGGGCGAGGCACCATCCCCGACCTGATTCTTCAGGCTGACGAGTTGGTCCGCGTCCGGAGCCAGCAAGAGGCGATCCTGGCGGCCCATACCGGGCAGTCGATCGAACGCCTTCGTCACGACACCGATCGTGACCACGTCCTGACCGCCCAGGAGGCCTGCGACTACGGCATCGCCGACGAGGTGATCCAGCACCGAAACCTCAAGCGCACCCCGGCTCTGACCGCGTAAGGTCACCGCGTGACCGTGCCTGTTGCGAATCCCCGTCCTGACAGTGAGATCGAGCGCGTGCTGGTGGTGTCGGCGCATCCCGACGACGTCGACTTCGGCGTCGCCGGGACGGTCGCGCTGTGGACCAAGGCGGGGATCGAGGTCAGCTACTGCATGGTGACCGACGGCCAGGCCGGTGGGTTCGAGACCGACCGCGATCGCGCCGAGATCCCCCTGGTACGCAGGGCCGAGCAGACCGCGGCGGCCGCCCAGGTGGGAGTCCACGACCTGCACTTCCTCGGCTACCAGGACGGCTACCTCGAGCCCACCCAGGACGTGATCCGCGACATCACCCGGGTGATCCGCCAGGTCCGCCCGCAGCGGCTGGTCTGCCAGTCGCCCGAGCGGAACTGGTCCCGGCTGCCGGCCTCGCATCCCGACCACCTCGCCGCCGGCGAGGCCACCGTCCGCGCGTTCTTCCCGGCCACCGGCAACCCGTTCGCCTACCCCGAGCTGACCGAGGAGGCGTGGACGGTCGGCGAGCTCTGGCTGGTCGCGCACCCGGAGTTCAACCACTACGTCGACATCACCGGCACCGTCGAGCAGAAGCTCGCCGCCGTCATGGCCCACACCAGCCAGCACGCCGACCCTGACACCCTGATCCCCCGCGTCCGCACCATGCTCAACCACAACGCCGCCCGAGCCGGCTTCCCCGAATCCCACTACGCCGAGGCCTTCACCGTCATCCGCCTCGGCTGACAAGCAGCGCGCTCACGCGAGGGCTGCTGCGGTCGCGGGACGCTGAGGTAGTGGCTGTGGGCGGCATGCCGAGGTCGTGGCTGTGGTTGCGGCATGCTGCGGTAGTGGCTGTGGTTGCGGGGTAGATGCGGCAAGGGCCGTGGCTGCGGGACGCCGACGGCAGGTCGGCCGCTTCCGCGGGGTGGTGTCTGGCGCGGCGCGCGGATTTGGTTGCTGACGGCAACGGGTGGCCGCGGGCGCATACACAACTCGGCGGGTAAACGGTCAGCTCGGCACATCGGGGCGGTTCCCGGGAATCGTGCATGCATGGCGGTCCGGGCGGGGTGGCCCGGGGAGCCATATCCTTTGTGGATAAGGGACTCGGGGAGGTTTGTACCCCCGAATCGGTGCAACTTCCTCCCCGGCCCCCAACAAAATCCTCCCCAACCCCGGCCAGCCCGGCAGGACAGGCGCCTCGGCCGGGATGGTGCTGTCGCACCGCGACGAAGCACCCAAATCCGGCCGAAATGCGCCCGTTTCGAGGTCGGCTGGCGGGTTTTTGTACCGCTGGCGTGATGCTTGACGCCAGCGGCCCCAAAACCTGCCATTGGCCGACCCGACCGGCCCCGAACCGGTGGTGGCCGAGCATTCAGCGGACAACTGTGCCGTTCCGGGCCGCAAGACGAGTCCGGCGGCCCCCCGCGATACGAGAGCGCCGGGCATTGGCGGTGCCCCCGTCGATCGTTGCCGCACTTCCGAGCGGCTCCGGGACAGCTGCGTCCTTCCCTGGTCGTGGCGGTGAGTGTCAAGGGTCGAACTTGTTCGATCCCGAAGGGACGCGAAGCGCCCTTGACACCCACCACCACGACTAGGACACTCAAGCAGCCCGGCGACGCAATCCACAGTCCCCTTGTACTGGGTGAGGCGAGTGCGGGGGCCCGGCGACGCAATCCACAGCCCCTTGTACTGGATGGGGCGAGTGCGGGTGTGCCCGGCGAAGCGATCCACAGCACCCCCACGCTGGGTAGTGCGGCTGGCAGGTCCCCGCGACGCGATTCACAATCCCTCATCGCCCGGTGGACAAACCATTTGGCTGGCGACGTGCGGGGCGCGAGGATTCGGGGGTGATTTCTTGTCGGGTGGTTGGTGACGGGCCGGCGGTGCTGTTGGTGCACGCCGGGGTTTGTGATGCGCGGATGTGGGAGCGGCAGGTCGAGGATCTGCGGGTCGACCACCGGGTGATCACGGTGGATCTGCGGGGGTACGGCGAGACGCCGCTCGAGGCTGGGGCGAAGTACGCCGATGCCGCGGATGTGCTCGAGGTGCTCGATGAGCTGGGGGTGTCCAGCACCAAGGCGGTCGGGTCGTCCTATGGGGCGTACGTCGTGTTGCAGGCGGCCAGCCGGGCGCCGGAGCGGTTCGAGCGGCTGGTGCTGATGTCGCCGCCGGCCGACAACGTGGTGCCGACGGATGACTTCCGGGCATTCGCGGCGGAGGAGAACGCGCTGCTGGAGGCCGGGGATGTCGACGGCGCCACGGAGCTCAACGTGCGGACGTCGGTGGGACCGGACGCGGATGACGCGGCGCGTGAGTTGGTGCGGGTGATGCAGCGGCATGCGTTCGAGGTGCAGCTGGCGGCGGGCGATGTGGACGCCGACGAATGGGAGGTCGGTGGGATCACGGCGCCGATCAGGCTTTTCACCGGTGCGCATGAGCTGAAGTTCTTCGGCGCCTGCGCGGAGTACCTGGGGAAGCTGCTGCCTGATGTCGAGCACACCGAGCTGGCCTGGGCGGGGCATCTGCCGTCGCTGGAGCGGCCGGACGAGATGACGGCGCTGATCCGCGCATCGCTCGACGGGTGAAACGGCGAACGGCCGGCGCGTCGAGGCGCCGGCCGTTCGGAGGTACCGGAAGTACAGGTGGTGCTGGAAGTACAGGTGGTACCGGAGGTCAGTCGGCGAGGGCGCCCATCGGGTCCCAGGCCGGGAGCACGATCGGGGCCTCGTCGAAGCGCGCCTGCAGCTCGGCCGGAAGGGCCGACTTGCGGACGGCGATCTCGAAGACGTGCTCGGCGTACCAGGAGTCGTTCATCGTCCAGAAGCCGTTGTCGGCCTTCTCGTCGCCCCAGCTGTTCTCGACCCGCCAGCGGCGCGGCTTGCCGTCGACCAGGTCGACGCCGGTGAACAGCATCGCGTGCGTCATCAGCGTCTCGTGGTGCAGCAGCCGCTCGGCCTTGTCGAGGGTGAACTCGGTGTCGTAGACGGCGCCGAAGTCGTACAGCGCGGCGTCCCAGTAGCCGAGGTCGGCCGACATCTGCTTGCCGACGTCGCAGCCGAACCAGACCGGCTCGCCGGCCACGATCGCGTCCTGGGTGAGCTGCTTCATCAGGTCGATCTCGACGTTCAGGTAGACCACCGGCGGGGCGTCGATGACGTTGCCGAGGTAGTCGACGGTGAAGGTCTTGCCGGTCGGGCTGGACTCGCGCGGGTCGTGCACGATGCAGACGTACTCGTCGACCGGCAGCGTCACGTACGCCGCGGCGAACTCGGCCGGCGTCGTCCAGCCGTCGCGGTGGAAGCCCTTGTCGCTGTCCTTCCACTGCCACAGGAACTTCTGCGGCGGCGTGCCGAGGTGGATGCTCAGCACCCGGTGGATCGCCGTTAGCAACTCCTGCTTGTGCGCGCGCTGCGCCTCGGCGCCCTCGATCTTGCGCAGGTCGCGGGCGCCCTGGCGGAGCAGCTTGCGCAGCGAGTCGTTCAGCTGCGCGGTCGCCGACGAGCTCTCGGTCTCCGGCATCGCGGTCTTCGGCACCAGGCCGTGCTTGCGGACCAGTGCGACGAACATGTTCCACTGGCCGCCGTCGCCGATCGGGTCGGACAGCAGGTGCGCGACGGTCCGGTCGTCGACGTCGCGGCCGGCCGTCTCGATCATCGCCTCGAGGAAGAAGTTGGCGCGCTCGAACTTGTCCCAGAACAGCAGGTAGTTCTGGGAGAACTCGAAGTCCTTCACGCCGAGCTTGGCGGCGGTACCGACCCGGAGCAGGTTCAGGCCGGCGAACAGCCAGCACCGGCCACTCTTCTTCTGGTTCGTCACCTTCCAGTCGTCCAGCAGGTTCGACACGGAATGGTCGATCGAGGTGACGATCTGGCGATCCAGGGCGATCTTGGCGATCGGTGTCTCCGTGACGGCGTTCTGCATCACCCGGTACTGCGGGTTCGACGCGAACTCCTTCTCGAAGAGCGCGAGCTGTTCGGCTGTGAGATTCCGCTCCATGAGAGTCGACGGTATAACAGTCCCAAAGCCCGCTGCGCCCCTGTCGGGGTGGCGAATCTGTGCCCTGGCCACAACCCGCCAAGCTAGTTGAAAACGATTGTCAATAGTATGTAAGGTGTGACGATGGCACAACGTGGCAAGCCCGCCGGTCCCCGCAAACCCAAGCAGAACCCGCTGCACAAGGTCGAGTTCGTCGACTACAAGGACACCGCCCTGCTCCGCAAGTTCATCTCCGACCGCGGCAAGATCCGCTCCCGCCGCGTCACCGGCCTCACCGTCCAGCAACAGAAGCAGGTGGCCAGAGCCATCAAGAACGCCCGCGAGATGGCCCTGCTCCCCTACACCTCCATCGGCGGCCGCTGACACCAAGAACCAAAACAACTCAAAGAACAAACAAGAAGGTGCGCCACCCTGCCTGCGACCAGCAGGTTGCCGCGCCGCCACTTCGCACTGCTCAGCCAGGCGGCAGCGTGCATTGAGAGAACTCGCCTTCAGCGAGCGGGGTGCCCTGGCCAGGCCAACAGCCGACCGGGCGTTCTTGTTCTTGTTCTTGTTCCCCGGTCAGACCAGCCGGCGGTCCGTTGCCCAGCGGGTCAGTTCGTGGCGGTTGGAGAGCTGGAGTTTGCGGAGGACCGAGGAGACGTGGGTCTCGACGGTCTTGACCGAGATGAAGAGTTCGCGGGCCACTTCCTTGTAGGCGTAGCCGCGGGCGATCAGGCGGAGGACCTCGCGTTCGCGCTGGGACAGGCGGTCGAGGTCCTCGTCGACCGAGGCGATGTCGATGGCGCCGGAGAAGGCGTCCAGGACGAAGCCTGCCAGCCGCGGAGAGAAGACCGCGTCGCCGTCGGCGACCCGGCCGATCGCGTCGACCAGCTCGGTGCCGCTGATGTTCTTGGTGACGTAGCCGCGGGCGCCGGCCCGGATCACGCCGATCACGTCCTCGGCCGCGTCGGAGACCGACAGCGCCAGGAACTTGATCTCCGGGTGCCGCTGGTGCACCTGCTTCATCACCTCGATCCCACCGCCGCCGGGCAGGTGCACGTCGAGCAGCACCACGTCCGGCTCGGTCCCGGCGATCGCCTTCACCGCGGACTCCACGTCGGCGCCCTCGCCGACGATCTCCACCGAGGCGCCGATCTCGCTGCGCACGCCGGCCCGGAACATGTCGTGGTCGTCGATGACCACCACTCGCCTCTGTGTCATCTGTCCATCTCCAGTCGCACTTCGGTGCCTGTCTCCGGGTTCGACCGCACCGTTGCGCGGCCGCCGTGCCGTTCCATCCTGCCCATCACGCTGTGCCGCAGCCCGAGCCGGTCCTCCGGCACCCCTTCGGTGTCGAAGCCCTTGCCGCGGTCCCGGACGAACATCTCGGCCCGGTCCCCGTCCACCTCGACGAACACGTCGATCTTGTCAGCTCCCGAGTGCTTGGCGGCGTTCACCATCGACTCGCGCGCGGCCCGGACCATCGCCGACAGCCCTTCGGTCAGCTCGCAGTCGCCAACGGTCACCACCTCGACCGGTACGCCGTGGGAGTCCTCCACCTCGGCGGCAGCCCGCTTCGCCGCACCGGAAAGTGTCTGGTCGGTGTTGTCGTCCTCGTCGTACAGCCAGGACCGCAGGTCGCGCTCCTGCGACCGAGCAAGCCGTACTACGGCCCGCGGGTCGTTCGCCTGCTTCTGGATCAGAGCCAGCGTCTGCAGCACCGAGTCATGCAGATGCGCGGCCATGTCGGCCCGCTCCTGCGACCGCACGCGCTCAGCACGCTCGTTGTTGAGGTCACGGCTGAGCCGGTGCACCCACGGCCCCGCGATGACACCGATACCGACCACTGCGAGCAGCAGCGCGACCAGTACGTCGCCCACCATCGACAGCCGGCCGTTCTGCACCAGGAACACGGTGACCGCGGTACCGATCAGGATCAGCCCGACAGCAACCCGGATGACCGACTTCCAGCCGCCCTTGCCGAACAGCGTGTTGAGCGTCGGAGCCTTGCCGACCCACGCGTTGCGCTGCCCCTCGTCGGCCTGCCGCCAGATCAGGGCCAGACCAGTACCGGCGAACACGAGCGGCCAGAACATCTTGCCGGCCACGCCGAACCCGGCCACATTGAGCAGCAGCAGCACGCCGATGCCGACCACGACGAGCGCGGTCAGCTGGCCGCGACTCTTCTCCTTGCGACGCTCCTTGCCAGGCGACGCGAGCGGCGGCACCGGCGTCTCGGGGCGCATCCCCTTCCGTGTCGCCGCAGCCAGGCCAGGCGCGTTGGGACCGGTCGACACCTCCAGCGGCATCAAGAACCAGAGCGCTGCGTAGATCAGTACGCCGAACCCGCCGAACACGGTCGCCCCGATGAACACCAGTCGCACGACGGTGTCGGACACGTTGAGGTGGTCAGCGATGCCTCCGGCCACGCCACTCAAGACGCGGCCTTCGGCTCGCCGGTAGGCGCGGCGTACCGGTGGGGGCTCGGTGCCGGGCGGCTGCTGCGCTCCAGGACCGCCGTACTGCGGTGCCGGGGTATACGGCAACGGCGCATACGGACCACCGGCCGGACCCGAGGGCCCGCCCGTTGGCGCGGTAGGAGCTGGTTGTGTCATCCCCACGATCGTCACACGCCAGCAGGCCGCGCACCAGCAGGCTTCCCCCCGGCTGACTCCTCAACGGTCATCCGCTGCGCTCAGGGTCGGCCCGGGGAGAACCCCTAGCCGAGCGTGGCCGAGCGGCGAGCCGGGGTCGGCAAAGGGGGATCCCCGATGTTGCCGCGGCCCGGGAGGGGACACTATCGGTGCCATGGAGCAGAACTCGAGCGGGGGATTCGACCGCGACCAGCTGAAGGACGTGCAGAGCTGGCGCCGCAGTCGGTCGGACCGGATGCTCGCCGGCGTCTGCGGCGGCATGGGCCGCGCACTGAACGTCGACCCCGTGCTGATCCGGGTAGTGATGGCCGTACTGATCCTCAGCGGCCCAGGCATCATCTTCTACATCGCCGCCTGGATGCTGATGCCCGACGAGGGCAGCGACCGCTCCGCCGCGCAGGGGGTGCTCGGTGACCGGGTGCGGCCCGACCACCCGTGGCTGTGGCCGGTGGTGATCGGCGTCTGCGTGTTCTCCGCTATCGCACTGATGTCGTCCTTCAACTTCGGCAAGCTGGTCCCCGGGCCACTGGTGGTGCTCGGGCTGCTCTGGCTGTTCGTGTTCCGCCGCAAGGGCCGCAGCAACTGGGGGCATCGCAATGCTGCCTGGGGCGAGCGCACCGCGGAGCGGGCCCAGCGCACCGTCGAGCGGGCCCAGCGCCATGCCGAGCGGCACATCCACCGTGCAGGGCACCACGGCCAGTGGGCCCAGCAGGCAGCTCAGTGGAGCGCAGCCAACCGGCCTCCGACTCCGCAGGCCGGACAGACCGACCAGACCGGACAGACCGCGTCGCAGGCTCCCGCCGCGGGCCAGCCATCCGCGGCCACGCAGCGACCGCAGGACCGGGTGACCGAGCCGGTCCAGCCTGTCTGGACCGAGGACGACCCCCTCGGCCTGTACGTCGATGAGCCCCCCGCCGGCGCCACTGCGGCCACCTGGACGCCCGCTACTCCTCCGGTGAAGGGCTACCGCGGAGTGAAGCCTGTCGTGGTCCTGCTGTCCGCCGCTGCGATCGCGATCGCCTGGATGGCCGGCGTACCGACGACCACGATGCTGGTGATCGGCCTGGCCACGCTCGGTCTGGGCATGCTGGTCGGCGGATTCCTGGGCAAGACCATCGGCCTCCTGCCGCTCGGCATCCTGCTCGCGCTCGGCATCACGGCCAGCACGGTCTTCCCGACCGTCCCCCGCGACATCGCCAGCGTGAACTTCGTCGCCACGCCCAAGGACTCGATCGACGCCGTCAGTACGACGTACCGGTTCGACGCCGGCTCGGTGAAGCTGGACCTGACCAAGGCGGTCTTCAAGCCCGGCGCGAAGGTGTTCGTCGAGGGCGGGGTCGGCGAGGTCGTGGTCAAGCTCCCGCCGAACGTCGACGTGACCGGCACCGTGAAGGCCGACACCGGCCAGGTCGATGCCTTCGGCAAGGTCAAGGGCGGGCACACTGCTGACATGGCGGTGAGCGACCTGGGCGTCGACGGCAAGGTGAGCCCGCAGAGCGTGGTGCTGGACCTGCACCTCAAGCTGGGCAGCATCAAGGTGGAGCGCTGATGAGGAAGATCAAGCCGGACGTCCCGGGCATCATCGCCGGTACCGTGCTGACCGGCGGCGCCTCGATCTGGATCCTCAACGACAACGGGGTGGTCCAGACCGACGACGTCGGCCTCACCGCCGCCCTGCTCCTGGTCGCGGCCGGCATCATCGGCCTGGCCGCCTCCCACCGCGGCTGATCAGTCCACCGCGGCTGATCCACCCGCGGCGCGGACGACTCCTGGGTTAGTCTTGTTGACCGTTCGATCAACCAACAGGAGTTGTGATGGTGCGCGGCACCGTGAAGTGGTTCAACGCCGACAAGGGCTACGGCTTTCTCGCCGTGGACGGCCAGGACGACGTGTTCGTCCACTGGAGCAAGATCGTCACCGACGGGTACAAGACGCTCGAGGACGGCCAGCAGGTCGAGTTCGAGGTGGTGGACGGCCCCAAGGGCCGCGAGGCCGACGCGGTACAGACCCTCTGAGCCAGGCGCTGTGAACCGGGCGGCGCGACAGCGCTTTTCCACACCTGCGCGGAGCGTGGGCAACCGGTAACCTGACCTCTCACTGTGGGAGGGGTAGCGAAGTGACCGACGAGCCGGTGCACGTGATCCGGAAGCTCGAGCAGGCGTTGCGCGACGACGACTTCAACTGGTCGTTGATGCTGGTCGGCGAGGACCAGACCGACAAGCTCGCGACGCTGACCGGCGACCTGCGCGGACCGCACTCGGAGACCGGCGACGGCAAGCAGATCACCTCCGGCTTCTCCTACTGGGGGATCGGCCCGACGATCGCCTGGGCGAACGCGACCAACGACCCGTTCTACCTGGTGATGAAGGCGGGCGCCGAGTCGTTCCTGCGGCACTGGCGCAAGGTCCGGCCGCACACCGACAAGACCGGCTTCCATTTCGTCAGCCTCGGCGTCGGTACCGGGGTGAAGGACCGGACCATCCTGGCCGACATGTACCGGAAGAACCGGGACATGTTCTACATCCCGGTCGACATGAGCTCGGAGATGCTCCGGATGGGCACCCTGGAGCCGGTCCGCGGGCTCGGTTTCCCGATGGCGCAGGTGCTGCCGGTCCAGCTCGACTTCTCGATCGCCGACAACATGAGCGAGCTCGGCCAGATGCTCGCCCGGCTGGTCGGCGACGAGCCGATCCTGTTCACGCTGACCGGCAACACGCTGGCCAACTTCGAGAGCGATCTGGAGCTGCTCGGCACGATCACCCGGATCCTCCGTCCGCAGGACCGGCTGCTGCTCGAGGTCGCCAGCACGAGCAGTCTCGACCAGACGGCTGCGGACGCGGCGGCCGACGAGTATCAGCAGACCCGTGCTTTTGCCGAGTTCGTCACCAGCGCACTGCGCTACAACACCGACCTGCGGATCGAGGACGGGCTGATCGACTACCGCGGCGAGGTGGAGACCGACGACGCGCTGCTGGTCAAGATCGTCTGGCAGAACAACACCTCGGAGTCGATGACGATGGGGTTGCCCGACCACACCGAGGTCACCCTCAAGCCCAATGACACGATCCTGCTCTACACCACTCGCAAGTTCTCCACCGAACGCCTGAAGAAGCTGACCGCCGAGTGCGGCCTGACCGCCATCGAACACGCCCACTCCGGCTTCCGCTACACCCGCCGCCCCAGCCCCTTCGGCCTCGACCTCCTGCTCCTGGCCCCCGAAGGCGCCGAAGTCCCCAACCTCCTAGCCGAAGACATCTGGTCCCAATGACAACTGCCCCCGGTACTCCGGACCGCGCCGCTGGCGAGGTTGGCGGAGCAAACGACGGGGATGGGGTCAGCGGCAGTACTCCGAACCGCACCGGCGCGGTTCGGGGAGGGACTGCTGGCGACGGGGCTGGCCGTGGAGGTGGCGAGGGCGAGGCAGGCGGCGGAGCCGACGCCGGCCGTGGGACCGGCGGAGCCAACGCGGAGCGTGGGACTGGCGGAGCTGGCGCGGTTGGTGGAGGGACTGCTGGGGACAGGGCTGGCCGTCGAGGTGGTGACGGCGAGGTGAGCACCGGAGCCGACGCCGAGCGTGGGACCGGTGGAGGTGGCGCCGGGCGTGGGACTGGTGGAGCCGACGCCGGGCGTGGGACTGGTGGAGGTGGCGCGGATGGTGCCGAGGCGGCTGGTGATGTTCGGGAGGTGAGGCGGGCTCGGTGGGGGGTGTTGGCTCGGTTACGGGTGTTGGGTGGGGTGTTGCGGGGGGTCAGGGGGGATGCGCGGTGGGCGGGGTATCGGCGGGTGATCGTCACCTGGGTCAGTTATGGGTTGCTGGCGGTCGCGTTCGTGCTGGGGGTGATCTGGTTCTTCTGGCCGGAGAACAGCCGGTGGGAGCCGGCGGTCAACTCGTTGACGCTGGTCGCCGGGCTGACCGGCATCTTCGTCGAGCGGCTCAGCGCCGAGGCGGAGCGGCGTACCGGCGTACTTCGGGCCGTCGCCGACGAACTGCAGGAGAACACCCGTCTCCTGTCCGACGAGCGCTTCTCCCCGAAGACCCCCACCCAACGCCAGGTCTACCCCCGGCTCGTCGTCTCCGCCGTCGACCTGGCACTCGTCTCCGGCGCCCTCGGCCGGCACCGCGACGCCGAACTCGTCACCCTCCTGCACCGCTGGCGCGACACCGTCCACCTGTTCAACCGCCGCCTCGACCTGACCGAGATCAGCACCTTCTCGAACACCATCTCCGCCGCCGAGCTGGCCGCCTTCCACCGCGCCCTGACCCGCGAGAACAGCTACTTCGCCGCCACCCGCCAGATGCTCGAAACGCTGCTGGCCCGCCTCCCGACCCCGTAAGCACCTACGCTTTCGGACAGGACCGTTATTGCCCCCGCCCCACGGGAGGTCACCCCCGATGCGATCACCGCGCGCGCTCCTGATCGTCGCCGCCCTGCTCCTCGCGCCCCTCGCGACCGCCCGAGCAAGCGAGCCACCCCCACCGACCCCCGTCTCCCTGGGCATCCCGCTCTCCGACGTACTCCTGATCGGCGGCACCGTCGCCCCCGGCCCGGTCGCCGGCAAGGCAGCCATCTGGAACGTCTCCACCGGCAAACCCGGCTACCTGAACGCCATGGACCCGGCCACCGGCGCCAGCCTCGTCTCAGCCCCACTCGAAGGCGCCGACTCCGGCTACGCCGTCACCGCGACCCCCGACGGCTCGATCTACGTCGGCACCTACAGCAACGGCCACCTCTACCGCTGGCGCCCCGGCATGGGCGACACCGTCGAGGACCTCGGCCGCCCAGTCGCCAGCGAGAACTACATCTGGAGCCTGACCTCCGACGAGCAAGGCAACGTCTACGGCGGCACCTTCCCCGGCGGCAAACTCTTCCGGTACGACGCCACCACCGGCGCCGTCCGCGACTACGGCCAGGCCGTCCACGGCCAGCCCTACATCCGCAGCATTGCCTACGCCGATGGCAAGGTCTACGCCGGCACGAACCCCGACGCCCACCTCGCCGAACTCGATCCGGCCACCGGCGCAGTGACCGAAATCCCTTCCCCACCAGGGATTCCGGACATCAGGAACCTCGCCATCTACGACCTCGCCGCGCGCGCCGGCAAGCTCTACGCGCGCTTCAGTACGGCGTACCCGGCCCCGCTCTGCGTCTTCGACCTCGCCACCCGCACCTGGACCGACCAGATCCCCGCTGCTCACGGCCTCGACATCTCACCGGTCGGCGACAACGGCGAGCTGTACCTGATCCAGCAAGGCGAGCTGAAGCGCTACGACCCGGCAACGAAGGCCCTGACCGGGACCGGCCTGACCTTCACCGGCCGGATCCAGAACGCCCGCGCGATCGGCTGGGCCGAGCTCGGCCTGCCCGACTATCCGGGCAAGAGCATCGTCGGCACACTGTGGCGGGGAGAGCTCTTCCGCTACAACCCGCAGACCGGCAAGTCGAGCATCATCCAGTCCGCCGTACGCCGGGAGCCGATCGAAATCCTCTCGGTTGCCGGTGGCAAGCAGTCGGCCTACGCCGGTGGCTTCCTCAACGGCGGTGTCTCGGTCGTCAACCCGCAAACGGGCACGGCCACCTTCAACCGCTTCTCCCAGACCGAGGCCTTGCTGGAAGCCTCCGACGGCCGCGTCTGGATCGGCAACTACCCCGAGGCGCGCGTCTACTCCTACGACCCACGCCAGCCGTGGAGCAGCCCGGAGTACTCCCCCGGACCACCCGGCACGCCCGACAACCCGAGACTCGCCGTGAACCTGAAGGCCGACCAGCAGATGCGCGCCCGGGCTCTGGTCGAGGTGGACGGCAAGATCGCGATCGGTACCGTCCCCGAGGGCGACCGGCTCGGCGGCGCCCTCGCCATCCACGACCCGAAGACCGGTACCACCCACACCTTCCGCAATGTCGTCCAGGACGAGAGCATCTTCGGCCTCGCCGCCGACCACGGCATCGTGTACGGCGGCACGTCGATCACCGGCGGTCTCTCCACGACGCCGCCGACCCGGGCCGAGGGCACCGTCTTCGCCTGGGACGTCCGGCACTCCCGCAAGCTCTGGGAGACCCCGATCGCCGGCGCCGGCACGGTCAGCTCGGTCGCGATCGGCCCCGACGGACTGCTGTGGGGCGTGGCCGGCAAGACGATCTTCGCCGTCGACACCCTGCGCGGCCGGCTCAAGCGCCGCTTCGACGTGGGCAGCACCACGGCCGGCGGTGACATCGTCGCGACCCGGGACGCCCTGTACGCCGGGATCGACGGCACCAAGCTCTACAAGCTCACCCCCTGGCAACGCACTCCACCGGCCGTCTGGCTGACCGAGGCCAACCGGCGGATCGCAGTACAGGGTGACCACCAGTTACTGGTCACAACAGGAGCACAGCTGTTCAGGATCGACCTGAATCGTTGACAGCCGAAATTCACAACCAGTAGTTTCGGCCTGGACCGTTATTAGAGGGGGTCCGATGAGAACCAGCGTCAGAAGCATCCTGGCACCGCTCGCCGTGCTGGCGGTGGCGGCCTCGATCACGTCCTGCGGCGGCTCCGGCGAGCCGTCGTCGTCAGCAAGCACCGTCACCGTCTGGATGTATCCCGTGATCGGTGACCAGCAGGCCGGCGACGCCTACTGGGCGCAGGTCGAGAAGGACTTCGAGGCGGCCAACTCCGGTACGGACCTGAAGATCGAGCAGCAGCCCTGGGCCGAGCGCGACCAGAAACTCGCCACTGCCTTCTCCGGCGGCAAGGGTCCGGACGTCGTGGTGCTGAACCCGGACCAGATCCCGCAGTACGTGAAGAACGGGTCGCTGGCGCCGGTCGACAAGGTGATCGAGCCGGCGAGGAGCAACTTCCTGCCGGGCGCGCTGAACGCGCTGACCGTCGACGGCAAGATCTATGCCGCGCCGATCTACCACACGGTCACGACGACCATCTACAACAAGAAGCTGCTCGACAAGGCCGGTATCACCACTCCGCCGCAGACCTGGGACGAGATCAAGGCGGCCGCACCGAAGCTCAAGGCGGCCGGCGTCGCGACGCTGGACTACTCGGCCTCGCCGAGCGCGACGATGAACCTGAACTTCTACCCGTTGCTGTGGCAGGCCGGCGGTTCGGTCTTCTCCGAGGACGGCAAGAAGGCGACCTTCAACGAGGCGCCCGGCGTCGAGGCGCTGACCTTCCTGACCGGCCTGTACAACGACGGCGCGATCCCGAAGGGCGCGCTGACGAATGCCAACCTGGTCGCCGACGCGCCGCTCGGCAAGCAGCAGGTCGCGATGGGCTTCGCCAACACGCTCGCCGACGCCAAGACGGTGGAAACCACCTGGGGCGCGGGCAACGTGATCGTCGGCCTGCCGCTGAAGGACAAGAAGCAGGTCGGCTTCGGGCTGCCCGGCGGGCTGGGCGTCAACGCGGCGTCGAAGAACGTCGCCGGCGCGGAGAAGTTCCTGTCGTTCATGATCGACCCCAAGCAGGTGGTCAGCCTCGGCACGGCGTCCGGCTACCTGTCGCCGCGGACCGACGCGAAGGTACCGGCCAAGGACGCCGAGGCGGGCAAGTTCGCCGAAGCGCTGCAGTACGCCTTCCCAGGCCAGCCGAATCCGGCTGCCAGGCAGGTGAACGCCCTGCTCGCGGTCGAACTCCAGGCCGCGCTGACCGGTAAGAAGACTCCTCAACAGGCCTTGGACGACGCAGCGAAGCAGGCGAACGACCTGCTGTCGCGACAACGGTGAGCCCGCGGGGAGGTCGCGCGGCAATGACGGAGGGAGGCCGCGCGACCTCCCCGCAGAACCAGGCGACAGGCCCGGCCGCAGGGGCGGTGCGCCGGCGCCTGTCGCCGCGTTCGCTGGCCGGTTTGTTGTTCGTGGCACCGATGCTGGTGCTGTTCGTGGTCTTCCGGTTCGTACCGGTGGTCGGCGCGTTCCTGCTGTCGCTGACCGACTACCGGCTCAACGGCCGATGGTCGTTCATTGCCTTTGACAACTACTCGCGGCTGTTCGGCGACCAGCTCTTCCGCGACAGCCTGCTCGTCACCCTCACGTACGCGCTGATCTTCGTTCCACTCACCGTCCTGCTCTCCCTCGGTACCGCGCTGCTGCTGCACCAGGTCGTCTGGAGCCGCGGCTTCTTCCGGGGCGTCTTCTTCCTCCCGTACGTGACCAGCATCGTGCTCGCTGCCGTGCTCTGGAAGTGGATCTACAACGCCGAGGACGGCCTGCTCAACGGCGTCCTCGGGCTGGCCTCCCTCGGCCCGTACGACTTCCTCGGCAACTCCGCGTCGGTGCTGCCGTCGATCGCGGTCACGTCGGCCTGGAAGGGCTTCGGGTACTCGATGTTGATCCTGCTGGCCGGGCTACAGGCGGTCCCACAGTCCTACCTGGAGGCGGCGACGATCGACGGCGCCGGCCGCTGGCAGCGGTTCCGCTACATCACGCTGCCGCAGTTGCGGCCGATCCTGTTCTTCGTGCTGGTGATCGAGACGATCGGCGCCTTCCAGGTCTTCGACGCGATGTACGTGATGACGGCCGGCGGTCCGGTCCGGTCGAGCTACTCCCTCGTGTACTTCCTGTACGACTCGGGCTTCAAGTTCTTCGACTTCGGCTATGCGAGCGCGATCGGGCTGGTGCTGTTCTTGATCGTGCTGGTCGTCTCGCTGATCCAGCGCCGCTTCGTCGGACGGGAGGACTGATGCTGGTGCGCCCGGCTCGGCTGACCCTGCCGACTTTGCTCGCGCTGACCGCCATCGTGACGATCCTGCCGTTCGCCGCGATGGTGCTGGTCGCCTTCGCGCCGCCGAGCGGGCAGACCTTCCCGGGTGCGCTCGATCCATCCCGCTGGACCTGGCAGAACTTCTCCGACGTACTGTCCAGCTCGGACATCCCGCGCTGGACGATCAACTCGCTGGTCTACTCGCTCGTCTCGGTGCTCTTCATCCTGCTGTTCGCGGCGATGGCCGGCTATGCCTTTGCGAAGAAGCGGTTCCCGGGTCGCGAGCTGATGTTCTGGGCCTTTCTGGCGACGCTGATGGTGCCTTTCCAGGCGACCCTGATCCCGTCGTACATCCTGGTCGCGAAGCTCGGCTGGGTGGACGGGTACTGGGGCCTGATCGTGCCGACACTGGCCAACTCGCAGGCCGTGTTCCTGATGCGCCAGTTCATCAGCCAGCTGCCGGACGAGTTGTTCGAGGCGGCCGAGCTCGACGGCGCGTCGGAGTGGCGGACGTTCACCACGATCGTGCTGCCGCTGGTCCGGCCGGCCCTGGCGACGCTCGGCATCTTCGTCTTCCTCTGGCACTGGAACGACTTCCTCTGGCCGCTGGTGATCGGTCAGTCGGCGTCCATGCAGACGCTGACGGTCGGCCTGGCCAGCCTGCAGACCGAGGCCGTCCCGATCAACCAGGTGATGGCCGGCGCGACCATCACCGTCGTCCCGAGCCTGCTCGTCTTCGGCCTGCTGCAGCGGTACCTGACCGACAGCATCGCGATGTCGGGATTGAAGGCCTAGAGGTTTCCGAAGGCCTCGATCGCCTTTAGCGCATCGGCTTGCGGCATGCCGGGCGGCTGGATCCGGAGGATGATGCCGTCGGCGCCCATTTCCTCGTAGTGCTGGATTCGCTCGGCGCATTCGACCGGTGAGCCGATGATGCCGCGGGCAACGATGTCGTCCCAACCCTGGGTGTAGCGCGAGGCATCGGCCGACGTGCGCTTCCAGCCGGTGTAGGCGTCATACAGATCGCGCAACGGCTCCTCCAGGCTCTGCCGTGCTTCCTGCGAGGTCTGGGCCGCGAAGCCTTCCCGGCAGATGATCACCTCGGCGCCGAGCGTGCCTTCGCCTCTTGCGTACGACCGGTACTCCGCGATCTTGCCGGGCAGGTCCGCGTCGAGTTCGTTGAACGAGGTGGTCCAGCCGTCGCACATCCGGGCGGTGCGTTCGAGCATCGCGGAGACGCGGCCGCCGTTCCAGATCCGCGGGCGCGGGCTCTGCACCGGCCGTGGCGACAGGAACGCCTCGTGGAGGCTGGTGAACTTGCCGTCGTACGTGACCTCGTCCTCGGTCCACAGCCGGGTGATGAGGTCGAGGCACTCCTCGAACCGCGCGACCCGCTCGGCCTGCGTGACGCCGTACAGGGCGAACTCCTCCGGCCGGTAGCCGAGCACGAACCCCGCGGTCAGCCGCCCGCCCGACAGCACGTCGAGATGCGCGAGCGCCTCGGCCAGTACGACGGGCTGGTACAGCGGCGCGACGATGCCGGCGGTCGCGATGCCGATCCGCTCGGTCTTCGCCGCCAGCCAAGTCGCGGAGGTGAGGATCTCGTGATAGCCAGGACGGTGCAGGTGCCGTTCGCCGAGCACGACCCACTCGAAGCCCGCCTGCTCGGCAAGGCGAGCCTGCTCGACGCCGTCCAGCAAGGAGGGTCGATCCGCCTCGGTGCCGTACAAGTTCAGATAGAGGCCCAGCCGCATAGGTACGCCTTTCCGTCCATTGACATCAACCGTGTCAGATACTTACGGTCTTGACCGTAAGTGCTTTTCCTACGTGGCGCGACTCCAGGGGGCAGACTAGTGAGTGTTGCATCGCAGCCCATCGGTCTGCCGGCCGCCGCGGCCGCCGGTTCGATCGCGCAGATCCGTACCCGAGTGGTGCGGGCTGCCTACCGGCGGCCGTTCCGGATCAGCAGCGGGGTCAGCAACGAGCTGGTCAGCCTGGTGGTGGAGGTCGAGACGACCGACGGTGTCATCGGCATCGGCGAGACGTCACCGATGACCGCGTACACCGGCGAGACGCTCGCAGGGGTTCGTACGGCGATCGAGGAGCACCTCGCGCCGGCCCTGGTCGGCCACGACCCGCTCGACCGGGCTGGTGCTCATCTGCTGATGGACGCCGCATTGCGCGGCCAGCATGTGGCCAAGTCGGGGCTGGACATCGCCCTGCACGACTTGGCTGGTGTGCTGAGCGGCTGGCCGGTGCATGCGCTGCTTGGCGGCAGCATCCGCTCCCGGGTGGAGACTGCCTGGGTCGTGGGGCTCGGCACGCTGGACGAGATGGCGGCGGAGGCTGCGCAGTACGCAGAGCGGGGGTTCCGGCATCTGAAGGTGAAGGGTGGGGAGGACCCCGCACGGGACCTCGAATTGGTACGGGCAGTCCTTGCTGTACTTCCACCGGGTGCGGAGCTGTGCCTGGATGCCAATGAGGGGTATGACGCGGCCACTGCGCTGCCGGTGCTTTCCAAGATGGCCGCTGCGGGGCTGGCGCTGGTGGAGCAGCCGCTGCCGCGGTGGGACCTGGCTGGGCTCGTGCGGCTCAGGGAGCGGCTTGACCTGCGGCTGATGGTCGACGAGAGCATGCAGTCGCTGCAAGACGCTCTGGAGATCGTCCGGCGGGGTGCTGCCGACGTACTGAACATCAAGATCCTCAAGGTGGGTGGGCTGCACCGTGCGTTGCAGATAGCTCATCTGGCCGAGGCGGCCGGGTTGGCTGTCAAGGTGGGGTCGATGCCGGAGCTGGGGGTGGCGACACTGGCCGCAGTACACCTGGCTGCGGCTGTGCCGGGTGCTACCGTCCCGGCTGACCTGGTCGGACCGCTGCTCGTGCGGGAGGAGCCGCTGGCCCCCAAGACCTTCAGGGACGTCAATGGTTGGGTGGAAGTGCCTACTCGGCCGGGACTGGGACATGACCTCTGATGCATGCACTGGTTGATCAACTCCGCGGCACGCTGCTGCCCGCTGTCGTCACACCGATGGGTTCCGACGGGGTGGTCGCGTACGACGCGCTGGCGGCCTATGCGTCGGCCATAGCGGCCGGGCCGATCGGTGGGGTGGCGGTGTGGGCTCATACCGGGCGAGGGCTCTACCTGAGTGAGGCGGACCGGGGGAAAGTCCTGGCGACTTGGCGGGCCGCTACTACGGCGCCGCTGGTCGCGGGGGTCGGTGTCCCCCGGAGTACCGGGGTTGTGGGAGTGCGGGAGGCGGAGGACGCCACGGTGGCGATGGCCATCACCGCAGCGGGCTTCGGGGCCGATGCGGTGATGGTCTATCCGCTTGCTGCGTATGGGGAGCTGGCTGATGGAGAGGCAGCGGCGGTACGGCTGCATCAGCGGGTTGCCGCCGAGAGTGGGCTGCCGCTGGTCGGCTTCTACCTGCATGGGGAGGCTGGTGGGTATCCGTACTCGCCTTCGCTGATCAAGGAGTTGCTGTCGCTTCCCGAGATGCTCGGGGTGAAGACGGCGACGCTCGACCGGGCCGTGGAGTGTCAGGACGCGATCTGGGCGGGGCGTAGTACCGGGAAGTTGTTGATCACGGGCGAGGACCGGATGTACGGGCCGTCGATGATGTGGGGCGCCGATACCGCGTTGGTGGGCATCGCTGCGGCACAGATGGAGCTTTCGGCCGCAGTACTGCGTGCGTGGACGGCCGGGGACTCGTCAGGCTTCTTGCTTGCGTCGGAGCGGCTTGACCGCTTCGCCGCTGCCACCTTCTACGCTCCCATCGAGGGCTATGTCCAGCGCATGCTGTGGGCCGCGGTCTGGGAAGGGCTCATCCCGGAGGAAGCCGCGCACGACCCCTACGGACCCGTGCTGCCGCGGTCGGAGCGCGACCTCGTCATCCATTGTCTGCAAGGCCTTTGAACAGTCGCAGCGCATTACCCGACAGCACCTGCGTCAACTCCTGCTCGGTGAAGCCCGCGTCCCGGATCACGCCGAGCGAGATGCACGGATCGATCAACGTCGAGTCCGTCCCGAAGAGGAACTGCTCCATCGGTACGCCGGCAGCGCGCGCGAACGCGATCCGGCCGGCGTCCGTCACCGTCCGGCAGTGTTCGAGATAGATCCGATCGCACTCGACCGCCGCCTTCGCCGCCTCCCGCCACGCGTCGCCGCCCGCATGCCCTGCGATCACCTTGAGATTCGGCCTGGTCTCCAGCATTCCCGGCAACAACGCGACATCCGCGCCCCAGGTGTGCAACAACAACGGCACCCCGACCTCATCCAGCATGTCGAACGCATCCGCCATCAACGGCGACCCGATCGGTACCCCTGGATAGGTCGTATGGATCTTCGCCCCTATGAAGCGCCCGGTGCTGAGGCAGTCCTTGAGATCCTGCGCACTGCGCTCCAGCCGGTTGGCGTTGACCACCGCATACCCGAACAGCCGCGGCTGCTCCTGGAGCACCTCAGCCAACTTCGCGTTGCCCGCCACCGCGTCGTACACAACAGCCTCTGCCGCCGACACGATCTGCAGCTCGATCCCGTACCGATCCATCAACTCGAGATTGAGCGCGACGTCCCCCACGTCCAGGTGAAACGGCCACGGCCCCCAGTGCCCATGCACATCGATGATCCGCATCTACTTCACCAACTCCCGAACGTTGCCCCCAGCAATCAACGCCCGATCCTGGCTGCTGATCCGCGCATACCTCAACCGCAACGTCTGCGGCGAAACATCCATGAACGGCGTCCGCGACCCGAACACCAGATGCCGCGCCCCCACGCTGCCCACCACCCGCTCGATCCCATCCGGACTCGACAACATCCGGGTAGTCGCCCTGAACCCCGCCTCCTCCTTGGCCATCAGAATGAAGTCGGCCAGCAGATACACATGAAGATCCAGGAAGATCACGTCCGCCCCACGCCCCGCCAGCACCGCCCCGAACTTCCGCGGATCCCCATCCTGCAAAATCACCATCCCCCGCGCGATCGCCTCCCCCACCACATACCGATACGCCGGAGTCTCCCCCTGCACCCCCTGCACCCCGGTAAACAACCGCAAAAACCGAACCCCACTCCCCACCAACAAATCCAACTGCTCCGCAGCCCCCACCGCGTCCCTCAGATCCACCGTCCCCACAGGAACCAACCGCACCCCCGACCCACCGGTTTCCCCGGCCGCCAACCCAGCCGCCCCATCCGACTGACCACTTGCATCGCCCGCCAGCCCACCAGCCCCACCCAGCTGGCGATCTTCATCAGCCGGCGAGGTCGCCGAAGGCGACGAGCCCGGCAAACCACCCACCTGCCCACTGCCTCCGAGCCCCACCCGCACCTCCCCCGACTGCGAGGTCGCCGAAGGCGACGAGCCCGAGGCAGCCGCCAGCCCAGCAGCAGCACCACCCAACCGTCCACCTTGCCCACCAGCGTTCGCCGACTGTCCACCTTGCCCACTGGCGTTGGCCGACTGTCCATCTCGTCCACCAGCCCCACCCGGCTGGCGATCTTCATCAGCCGGCGAGGTCGCCGAAGGCGACGAGCCCGGCAAACCACCCACCTGCCCACTGCCTCCGAGCCCCACCCGCACTTCCCCCGACTGCGAGGTCGCCGAAGGCGACGAGCCCGAGGCAGCCGCCAGCCCAGCAGCAGCACCACCCAACCGTCCGCCTTGCCCACCAGCGTTCGCCGACTGTCCACCTTGCCCACCGGCATTGGCCGACCGTCCACCTCGTCCACCGGCCCCATCCGCCTGGCCATCGTCATCAGCCGGCGAGGTCGCCGAAGGCGACGAGCTCGGCGGGTCGCCTGGTCGACGGCTGATCTCGATGGCCTCACGCACTTGATCCAGGTGCGAGGTCGCCGGAGGCGGCGAGCTCGGTGTCTGGCGGGTGGCGGCGAGGGTTTCGAGGTTGCCTGCTCGGTCGTCGAAGAGGGCGCCTCGGGTGGAGAGGGTCAGGGCGGTTTGGATGTGGTGGTGGGCCAGGTGCTTCTTGAGCCCGGCCAGGTCCATGTCGGTGGGGTGGCTGGGCCAGCGGCCGAAGAGGACGTCGACGTCGTACTGGATGTGTTCCTCGGGTGACCGGGTCAGCCAGTCAGCCATCGGGGTTCGCCTTCCGGATCGCGCGGGCGATGTCGTCCACGTCTGTCTCGGTATACGCCTCGTTCCACGGCAGGACAACCAGCGTCTGGTCGATCAGCCGTTCGGCATTCGGGCACAGGCCGGGCGGATACTCCCTGCCCTCCAACGGATAGCGAGAGGTTCCGTAGACCGGCCCGCTGAAGACCGGGTTCGCATAGAGGGTGCGGTCGAGGTAGCCGGCTGAGGCAGGTACGCCTTCAGCAATCAGCCCGTCCGCCCACACGTGGTTATCGCCCGCAACGATCAGCGGGAACAGCCAGAAGGCATGTCCTGCCAGCGAGGGCAACGCAACCCCAGCCAACGCGCCTCCGGCCGAGCCGCCTCCGCCCGGACGAGCAGCCCCGCCGAGCGCCGGCACCACAGACCCTCCAAGCGCCGACACCAATTGCTCGGCCGATTCCCGGCGGCGCTTCACCACGTCGGCGACTTTCGCCAGTTGAGCCCGCGCGACGGCGGCGACCAGCTCGGTCATTCGGTAGTTGAGACCGAGCATCAAGTGCACCCGCCCACCGGACCGATCCCACCCCTTGTCCATGAAGAGCCGCATTCGCGTCGCCACCTCCGAGGAAGCGGTGATCGCCAGCCCGCCATCGCCGGCGGTGATGTGCTTGTACTGCTGCAGGCTGAAACAAGCGATGTCCCCGAAGGTCCCCAGCAACTCACCACCGGCAGTCGTCCCCAGCCAGGCTTGCGCGCAGTCCTCGATCAGCATCAACCCATGACGGTCAGCGATCGACCGCAGCGCCACCACATCCGCGGCCGCACCGAACAGATGCACCACGATGATCGCCCGGGTCCGCGGCGTGATGGCCGCCTCCACCGCAGCCGGGTCCAGATTCCCCGTCACCGGGTCCACGTCCGCGAACACCGGTACGCCGTTCTGCGCGAGGATCGGCGCGACTGTCCCGAAGTCGGAGATCGGCGTCGTGATCACCTCGTCCCCCGGGTCGAACCCGACGGCCGCGACGGCGAGGTGCAACGCCGCAGTACCGGAGCTGCAGGCGACCGCTTCCCGCCCGTACAGCTCCGCCATCTCCGCTTCGAGCGCCCGCGCCTCGCCGCCGAAGGTGCTGCACAGCACAGCCGAGTCGAGCACCCTCAGCACCGCCGCACGCTCCTCCGCGCCGATCGTCCGGCCGGCCGGTTCGAGCACTCCGGGCAGCGGCGTACGGCGTACTGGGTCGTCGGTCATGAGTACCTCTCCCCAGTCGGCGATAATTTAGGCCCTGACCGAAAGGTAGGAGACGGTGTCAGACGGCGTCAAGTTGCCTCACATCGCGCAAGCAGTGCGCTATTGTGCCGATTTGAGGGCCGGACCTGAATCGAAATCGGCCTCCTGAGGAGCGCAGCGCAGTGATCAGCGTCGGGATCATCGGCCCGGAGGACCTGGTCCAGCGTGTCCTCGCCGTCGGTACCGCGAACCATCCGGCGACCCTGGTCCCGCTGCCGTACCGGCACGAAACCGAGGCCGTCCAGCTGGTCGAACAGGTCCACGAGCAGGTCGACGCGATCCTTTTCACCGGCGTCGTGCCGTTCACGATCGCCACCGAGGCCGGCGTCATCGACCGGCCCGCGATGTACGTCTCGTACGACGGCGCCACCCTGCTCCGTGCGCTCGTCGAGCTGCTGCGGCTCGGCCACGACGTCACCCGGCTGTCGATCGACACGCTGCGGCGCAGCGAAGTGTTCGAGACGCTGATCGAGGCGAAGCTGCCGACGGACGACATCCAGGTACTGCCGTACCGGGCCGGCCTCACCTCCAACGACATCGTCGCGTTCCACCGCAGCGCCCGCGACCAGCACGACACCAAGATCGCGATCAGCTGCCTCGGCTCGGCCTTCCACCTGCTGGAGAACGAGATGCCGTCCGTGCGGCTCGCGCCCTCGCGGTACTCGATCCAGTCGACCCTGCAGGCGCTCGTCCTCACCACCACGGGCCAGCACGTCGGCGACGCCCAGGTCGCGCTCGGCATCATCGAACTCGCCGAGCCCGACGAGGCGCTCGCGCGCGACCTCATCACCCTCGGCGGCAGCCTCGCGATCCTCCCCGACGGCCGGAACCTGGTAGTCACCACCCGCGGCCTCCTGGAGCAGGCAACCGAGCAATTCAGCCGTATGCCCCTACTGGACGCCCTGGCCGCCCGTCACGCCACCGCCCGAGTCGGCTTCGGCGTAGGCCGTACCGCCGCCGAAGCCGAAGCCCTGGCCCGCCGGGCAGTCAGCCGAGCCGCCTCCATGGGCCCCGTCGCCGGTGTCGTCTCCATGTCCGACGACGTGGAAATAGTCATCGAACCCTCCAGCGACCAGGACCAACCGGCCCCCGACCGCGCCCCAGAGTCCCTCCCGCTGTTAGCCCGCCGGGTAGGCCTCAACACCCAAACCCTCTCCCGCATGCGCGAACTAGTCGCCACCCTCCCCGACGGCCTCACCACCCAAGACGTAGCCGAACACCTGGCAGTCCAACTCCGCACCGCCCGCCGAGTCCTCAAACGCCTGGAACGAGCAGGCCTGGCCGACCCCATAGGCAGCCAACAACACGGCCGAACCGGCCGCCCACCCACCGTCTACCTAATCCGCCTCTAACTCGCTAGATCAGGCTTGATGACTGTTACGCCGGCTGGGGTGCCGTTGCTGAGGGCAGCTAGGGCGGCTGGTGTTTCGTCGAGGGTGATTGTTCGGGTGATGAGCTTGGCGGGCGTGAGGTTGCCGGTGGCGACTAGGGCGAGCATTTCGGGGTAGGCGTGGGCGGGCATGCCGTGGCTGCCCAGCCACTCGAGCTCCTGGCCGATCAACCGGCCAACATCGAGCTGTACGCCGCCCGGTAGCAGACCTACCTGGATGTGCCGCCCTCGCGGACGCAAGGCGGTCAATGCTGATTGGACGATGGCAGCGGACCCTAGGGCGTCCATCGTGACCTGCGCTCCGCCAGAGGTCAGCTCCAGTAGCTCCGGTACTACGTCATCCGACGACAGCACCACATCGGCCGCACCGTAGGAGCGGGCCAGCTCCAGAGCCGCAGGGTTGGTGTCGACGGCGATGACCCGAGCACCAAGGGCCGCCGCGATCATCACCGCGGACAGCCCCACCCCACCGCAGCCGAAGATCACCACGTCCTCCCCAGCTCCCACCCGCCCGACCTGCCGCACAGCCCGGAACGACGTAGCGAAGCGGCACCCCAACCCAGCGGCGGTACCGAAGTCCAGCGAATCCGGCAGCCGCACCAGATTGACCGCAGCAAATGGCAAAGCGACATACTCCGCAAACGAACCCCAGTAGTTGAAGCCCGGCTGCAGCTGCCGAAGACAGACCTGCTGATTGCCTGCCAGACACTGCTCGCACGACCCACAGGCGCAGATGAACGGCGACGTCACCCGATCCCCCACCGCCCAGCCGGAAACCCCGGAACCGACAGCGGCGATCGTCCCGGCCAGCTCATGCCCGGGCACATGCGGCAGCACGATGTCCGGGTCGTGCCCCTGCCACCCGTGCCAGTCACTCCGGCACAGCCCGGTCGCCTCGACCTTCAGCACCACCCCACCCGGCTCAGCGACAGGCGGCGCGACTTCCTCGACCACGGGCAGTACGCCGTACTGGCGGATCACAACAGCGCGCATGCCGGCCATCCTATCCACCCGGTTTGCATGATCATGCAGACCAATGCATACTTATTCTCATGTCCAAGGTCATCACGTCTCTGCCCGTCGGCGAACGGGTCGGCATCGCCTTCTCCGGAGGGCTCGACACCTCGGTCGCGGTCGCGTGGATGCGCGACAAGGGCGCGGTCCCCTGCACGTACACCGCCGACATCGGGCAGTACGACGAGCCCGACATCGACTCGGTCCCCGGTCGCGCCGGCGAGTACGGCGCCGAGATCGCCCGGCTGGTCGACTGCCGCGCCGCGCTCGTCGAGGAGGGGCTGGCCGCGCTGACCTGCGGCGCGTTCCACATCCGCACCGGCGGCCGGGCGTACTTCAACACCACCCCGCTCGGCCGGGCCGTGACCGGCACGCTGCTGGTCCGGGCGATGCTCGAGGACGACGTGCAGATCTGGGGCGACGGCTCGACGTACAAGGGCAACGACATCGAGCGGTTCTACCGGTACGGCCTGCTGACCAACCCGAAGCTGCGGATCTACAAGCCGTGGCTGGACGCCGCCTTCGTCACCGAGCTCGGCGGCCGCAAGGAGATGAGCGAGTGGCTGGTCGCCCACGACCTGCCGTACCGGGACAGCACCGAGAAGGCGTACTCGACCGACGCGAACATCTGGGGCGCGACCCACGAGGCGAAGACGCTCGAGCACCTGGACACCGGGATCGAGACGGTCGAGCCGATCATGGGCGTGAAGTTCTGGGACCCCGAGGTGGAGATCGCCACCGAGGACGTCACGATCGGCTTCGTCCAGGGCCGGCCGGTGACGATCAACGGCAAGGAGTTCGGCTCGGCGGTCGACCTGGTGCTGGAGGCCAACGCGATCGGCGGCCGGCACGGGCTCGGGATGTCCGACCAGATCGAGAACCGGATCATCGAGGCCAAGAGCCGGGGCATCTACGAGGCGCCCGGGATGGCCTTGCTGCACGCGGCGTACGAGCGGCTGGTGAACGCGATCCACAACGAGGACACGGTCGCGTCGTACCACAACGAGGGCCGCAAGCTCGGCCGGCTGATGTACGAGGGCCGCTGGCTCGACCCGCAGGCGCTGATGATCCGCGAGTCGCTGCAGCGCTGGGTCGGCTCGGCGATCACCGGTGAGGTCACGCTGCGGCTGCGGCGGGGCGAGGACTACTCGATCATCGACACCACCGGCCCGGCGTTCAGCTACCACCCGGACAAGCTGTCGATGGAGCGGACCGAGGACTCCGCCTTCGGCCCGGTCGACCGGATCGGCCAGCTGACCATGCGGAACCTGGACATCGCCGACTCCCGCGCCAAGCTCGAGCAGTACGCCGGCCTGGGCCTGATCGGCACCGCCCACGCCCAGCTGCTCGGCGCGGAGACCAACCAGCTCGGCGAGACCACCCTGATCGGCGAGATGACCACCGGCGGCGCCGACGCGATCGCCTCCCGCGGCGAGCCCAACCCCGACGACGCCCTGCTCGACAGCGCCGCGATGGAGTCCGGTACCGACTGACCGGCCCGACCTCCCTGTTTGGCATGCTGGCCGTCCCGTCTCCGCCCCGAGGGAGGGCCGCATGCCCGACAGCACCGTTGCCGGCAGCACCGTTGCCGACAGCAAGCACCGGCCGGCGAGCCGACGGACCGTCGCGGCGGTCGTCGTACTCGCGGCAGCCGCTGTTCTCGGCGTCCTGACGATCGTCTTCGACTGGGGCTGGCCGGTGTGGATCGCCACGCTGGCAGTCGGCGCGATCGCGCTGGTGGTCGCGTTCCTGCGGACCCGCCCGGTACTACGCAGCGCCGCGGTACTCACCGCCGTGGCCCTGGTCGTCACCGGGATACTCGTGGTCCGTATCCCGCCGATGACCCCGTCCGGCTGGAAGGTCGAGCCGGACGTCCGCCTGATCGCGGCCGACGAGAAGCTCGCCGTCACGCTGGACCAGCAGACCGGCGAGGTGCAAGGCCGCGCGATCGACGACGGCAACCAGCTGTGGAAGAACGGTTTCGGCGGCTCGGGCAGCACCGACTGGAAACAGCTCGGCACCGATGCCGTGCTGCTGTTCGACGACAGCGGCAGCTCTCAGCGCGACAACCGGGCGGCGGTCATCTCGATCGCCGACGGCAAGACCCGGTGGAGCCAGGACGTCGGCCGGCAGGAACCGTTCACAGCGAACGACACCGTGGTGGTGTTCACCGGCGACAAGACGACGACAGGAATCGACCTCGCGACCGGCAAGAAGCTGTGGACGCACGCCGGTGAAGCAACCGCGGGGTCAGGCGGGCAAGGCTCCTACCGCCCCAACCGCTGGGTGGCTCGGTCCGACTGGATCGCCGTGCGCAACGCCTCGGGGTCGGCGCCGACCGCGGTACTCGACGTGCGTACAGGTCAGGTAGCAACCGCGGTACGGGCGACCCGAAGCGACTTCGTCATCGCGGGCCAGACGTTCGTCGAGTTCACCTACGCCAAGGATGGCCACCGGCTCGCCAAGGGCACTCCCCTCGCGGGCGGTCAACCCTGGTCGACTCCGTTCGGACGGCTCAACGGGCTGGAGACACTGGATGTGGTCGACGGACGAGCGCGGGCGGTGTACGGCACCAAAACCGTCTTCCTCGACCCTGGGACCGGCACCCTGCGTGAGGTACCCCTCGATGGCCGATGGTCGGTGGCGCTTCAAAGCCGCGTCGACGGCCGGTACGTCGCGGTCGAGCAGCGCGACCGGGACCACCACGTCGTGGCTACTGCCATCGCCGACACGACCACCGGCAAGCTGGTGGACGTGCCCGGGCGCGGCGACCAGGTCGAAGCGTCGATCGAACAGTCCTCCGACGGTACGGCGATCGCGCACACCACCGTCGTCGACGCGGTGGGAGGCAAGAGCCAGCGCTACACCCTGATCAGCGACGGCGCCGAGCACGGCCAGGTCTCCACGACGCAGGGCCGGTTCGCGTCCGCCGGGGACGTCATCAAGGTGGGCGGGCGGATCACGACCTTCCCGCGCACCGGCTGACGTCACCCGGCGGTTCGTTCAGTTGAGGAAGCTCAGCCGCCGGCGACGGCCGGGATGATCGAGACCTGGCCGCCGTCCTTGATCGTGGTCTGCAGGCCCTCGGAGAAGCGGACGTCGTCGTTGTCGACGTAGATGTTGACGAAGCGGCGGAGTTCGCCGGACTCGTCGAGCACCCGGCCCTTGATCCCCGGGTACGACGTGTCGAGGGACTCGAGCACCTCGCTCAGAGTCGCCCCCTCGACGGAGACCTCGGAGGCACCCTTGGTGTAGGGGCGCAGGATGGTCGGGACACGGACGCTGACACTCACTGCAGACCCGCCTTCACGAAGGCGTCGTACGACGCGGGGATGGTGACCTTCGGGCCGACCCGGTCGGCCACGGCGTCGAGCGTCTTGAGCCCGTCGCCGGAGTTGATGATCACCGTCTCGGCGTCGGGATCGATCTGCCCGGTCTCGATCAGCTTCTTCAGCGTCGCGACCGTCACCCCGCCCGCGGTCTCGGTGAAGATGCCCTCGGTCCGGGCGAGCAGCTGGATGCCCTCGATGACCTCTTCGTCGCTGACGTCCTCGATCACCCCACCGGTCCGCCGGGCCACGTCGAGCACGTACGGTCCGTCGGCCGGGTTGCCGATCGCCAGCGACTTGGCGATGGTGTCCGGCTTGACCGGCTTCACCACGTCATGTCCGTCGCGGAACGCCTGCGCGACCGGCGAGCACCCGGTCGCCTGGGCGCCGTAGATCTTGTAGTCGGTCGCGTCGACCAGGCCCAGCTTGCCGAGCTCGGTGAAGCCCTTGTCGATCTTGGTCAGCTGCGAACCGGACGCGACCGGGATCACCACCTGCTGCGGGATCCGCCAGCCGAGCTGCTCGGCGATCTCGAAGGCCAGCGTCTTGGAGCCCTCGGAGTAGTACGGGCGGACGTTGACGTTCACGAACGCCCAGCCCTCCTCCTCACCGGCGATCTCGGAGGCCAGCTTGTTGACGTCGTCGTAGTTGCCCTCGACGGCCACCAGCGTGCCGCCGTACACGGCCGTGGTGATGATCTTGGGACGCTCGAGGTCCTGCGGGATGAACACGACCGAGCGGATCCCGGCCCGGGCGGCGGCCGCGGCGACGGCGTTGGCCAGGTTGCCGGTGGAGGGGCAGGCGAAGACCTTCATGCCCAGCTCGCGGGTGGCGCTCAGAGCGGAGGCGACGACCCGGTCCTTGAACGAGTGCGTCGGGTTGCCCGAGTCGTCCTTCACCCACAGCTTGCGCAGGCCGAGCTCGCGGGCCAGGTTGCCGGCGTCGATCAGCCGGGTGTAGCCGGGCTCGGTGTTCGGGAAGCTGGCCACGTCGACGGGGACGGGCAGCAGCGGCTGGTACCGCCAGATGTTCTTGGGTCCGGCTTCGATCTGCTCACGCGTGATGGTCGGGAACTCGTACCCGACCTCGAGCGGGCCGAAGCACTCCATACAGGCGTAGAACGGGCCGAGCTCGGATTTGGCGCCGCAGGCGCGGCAGCTCAGATGGGTTCCGTTGCCGAAGGCACCTTCACGGATGGTGTGGGTGGTGGCGGCGGTACTCAGGCTCATGACGGAGTTTTCCCTCCTCATCTTCCCCGCACCGGATCTCGGCACAGGACGGATTTGGCACCGTTCCGCCGCCGGAGTCTCGGATCGAGCCGCCGCACGGGGAGGGTTGCCGGGACTTCAACGGGCCGTTTCCCTCAGTCCCTCTGGATGAGCCCTGCCGAGATTACCCAATCGGGTCCATATTGTGTCTTCCGTTCCCACCATGCGAGACAGTCGATCTCATCGGCCACGGCGGCGGTCGAGCATCCGCATGAGTGGGGTGGCGGCGACCCCGTGGACGGCGACGCTCAGGACGACGGTGAAGCCGACGGTGGCCCACAGCCAGGGCAGGTCGGTGCCGAAGTCGGCGCCCGCGTAGGCCAGGTAGAACACCGACCCCACCCCTCGTACTCCGAACGCCGCCGTGACCCAGCGTTCGGACCGGCGCATCGGCGTACCGGCCAGAGCGAGCCAGGCGGTGAGCGGACGTAGTACCAGCACGAGGAGCAGGCCGATCGCTGCTCCTGCCAAGGTCAGGGGTTTGAGCAGGCCACCGGTGATCGCTACGCCGAGCAGCAGCAGGATCCCCCAGGTGAGGATGTGCTCCAGCTGCTCCATGAATCCGTGCAGTTCCTCATGGAAATCGTGGCTGCGCTCGGAGGCCCTGAGCGACAGGGCAGCGACGAAGACGGCGACGAATCCGTAGCCATGCAGTACTTGGGTGAGGCCGTAGACGCCGAGCGTCGTCGCCAGTGCCAGCACGGGTTCGCGCGAATCGGCCAGCCGGAAAGTGCGCGACGGCGCGGAGAAGGCCATCTTGCCGAGCAACCAGCCGGCGCCGGCTCCGATCGCGACACCGATCACGGTCTTGCCGATCAGGTCCCAGGCGAACCACTCCAGCGCCCAGTCGCCGACCGCTCCCTTCGTCGCCGCGAACACCGCGGCGTAGATGAACGGAAACGCCAGCCCGTCGTTGAGCCCAGCCTCCGAGGTGAGCGCGAACCGCACCTCGTCATCCTCCTCGGGCTCGGCCCCCTCCCCGGTCGTCGGCCCTTGCACCTGTACGTCCGACGCGAGCACCGGGTCGGTCGGAGCCAGTACCGCGCCCAGCAGCAAAGCCGTCGCCGGCGCCAACCCGACCAGCCATCCGACTCCGGCGACAGCCGCGATACAAGCAGGCATCGCCACCAGCAGCAGCCGCCACGTCACCGCCCACCGCTTCCACCCGATCGGCCGATCGATCGCCAGCCCCACACCCATCAGCGCGATCAGGATGGTCAATTCGGCCAGATGCTCGGTCAGCCCCGACTCACTGATCGGACTGACCCGCCCTCGCTCCACGAACAGCCCCAGCAACAACCCAGCCGCCACAAACGCCATCGGCGCCGAAATCGCATACCGCCGCAACAACCGAGGCAGCACAGCCCCCACCAGCAAAGCCACGCCCGCCACCAGGTACAACCCGTCCCCGTCAATCTCCATATCCCACCCCCAGTGCCCAACCCCAGCCGGTGGAACCGCCGCTCGGTGGGTGCTGGTGCTGGGCGGGTTCTAGCGGAGGCGGTGGGTGGCGCCGGGGGTGTGGGTGGGGAGGGATTTGCGGGGGCCGTAGCGGGGGTGGTGGTGGCCGGCCAGGCTGAGGAGGGCTTGGACTCGGTAGCGGTGGCCTCGGTAGGGCTCGATCAGTTCGGCGCAGCCGTCGTCGTCGAGTTCCTCGCCGGTGAGGGCGTAGGAGACGTCGCGCGAGACGTGGTAGTCGGCGAAGGAGAAGGCGTCGGCGTCTCCGTGGGCGCGTTGCCGCACCTCGGCGGCGGTCCAGACTCCCACCCCGGGCAACGACCTGAGCCGTCGCTCGACCTCAGCCCCGTCGGTCAACTCCAGCGTCCGCTCCAACGCGGCTGCCCGCGTCGCCGCCGTGATCACCACCCGGGACCGGCGCCCCTCCACTCCGGCACGCAACCACTGCCAGGACGGAATCATCCGCCACTCCTCCGGCGACGGCGGCACCATCATCTTCCGCCCGTCCGGCGACCCCGGCCCCGGCGCCGGCTCCCCGTACTCCCGCAGCAACATCCGCCATCCGGCGAACGCCTCCTTGCCCGTCACCACCTGCTCGATCCCAGCCGCCGCCATCGCCTCGAACACAGCCCGCGTCCGCGGCACCCGAAAGTCCGCAAACCGCCGCGCCGCCTCCACCAGCGCCGGATGCTCCGCCAACGGCTCGAACCCTTCCCAGCTATCGGCCTCCCCCAACAGCTCAGGCACCCCATCCAACGCCCACGAGGCCCCCGCCCCCCACGCCTCAGCCTCGACCTCGCCCACCCCGGAGTACGGCGTAAGCCTGATCAACACCGCCCCCTCCGGCGTCCGGGTGGCCCGCCAAACGGTCCGCCGCCCAGCCTCGAACACATAAGCAGGATCCCCCGGCCCCTTCCGCAACCCCCCAATCACCACATGCGGATCCACCACCCGCCCAGCCCGCCACCGCCGCACCACCGAAGTCACCCGCCAAGTCTTACTCACCCCACCGACAACACCCGATCCGACCGGATGTCCTAAGAATTAGGACATCGGGACATCCGGGTGGGGTGAGCTGATACTGAGGGTGGAGGTGGGGCGATGTCTGGGTGGCAGGTGTTGAAGTTGGTGTGGAACACGGTGAACTTGTCGTCGATCGCCGGGGTGGTCGTGGGGGTGATCGGGCGGGCGCAGTTCAGTCGGGGGCCTCGGGGATTGTTCTATGCGACCGGGTACAAGCTGCGGTTTCCGGTGGCCGGTGCGTTCACGATCGGCAATGTGATTCTGACCAAGCATGATCGGGCGTACTTCGATGCGCGGCCGGTCCTGGTCAGGCATGAGGAGCGGCACTCGTGGCAGTACTTCTGCCTGTTCGGGCTGCCGATGCTGCCGCTGTACCTGCTAGGCGTCGCCTGGTCCTTCCTGCGAACCGGCTGCCCAGCCTCCCGCAACCCCTTCGAACGCCTGGCCAGCCTCAAAGACGGCAACTACGACGAGAAGCCACTCAAACCCCTCAGCCAAATTCTGAGCCAGACCTTCCGGCGGAGCTAGCGGTTGGTGATGGCGTCCGATAGGGCTGTCAGGACTGTTACTACGCCGTAGGGGTCGTCTACGACTATGTCGGCGGCGTCGGTGAGGGCGGTGGCGCCGGAGGAGCGGGCGGCTACGAGGACGCAGTGGAGGCCGGTGGCTCGGAGGGTGTTGAGGGCTTCGAAGGCTGCCAGGTCGCCGAGGTCGTCGCCGGCGTAGAGGACTGAGCGGGCGGCGGTGGACTCGATCAAGCGGCGGAGGGCTACGCCCTTGTCGATGCCGGGGGGTCGGAGTTCCAGGACCAGGTTGCCGGGCTCGAGGCGGAGGTCTACTGACTCGGCTAGGTCGGTCAGGGGCTGGCGTAGGGCTTCCAGGGCAGGCAAGGGCTCCGCTAGGCGGCGGGTGTGGACAGCTAGTGAGCTCCCCTTGTCTTCCACGAAGGCATCCGGGTAGCCGACGCTGGCCAGGAGCGCAGGGAGCTTCCCCCGGGCTATCTCGACACCAGGCGGCACCGGGTCGCTGGTGACGGCACCAGTGGACGCCTCCCACCGCTCAAGCCCGTAGTGACCCAGTACTACGAGACGCCCCAACCCCGGATGCCCAGTAACCCCAGACAGCTCCGTGGCAACCAACGCCGGCCGCCCGGTCACGATGGCCACCTGCCCGACCGACCGAGCCAGCCGGGCCAGCGCGTCGAGCGCGCCATCAGCTGCCCGCGACATCGACGGGTCCTCCACCAACGGCGACAGCGTGCCGTCGAAGTCCGAGGCGATGACCGCCCCGGCCGGATCCGCGACGATCGCCTCCCAGCCCTCCCGCCCGGCTGCAGTCGCCAGTACGGGAGTACTCATCCCGCGTAGTCCGTGGTGAGGATGACGGTGAGCCGGTCCTTCTTCATGTTGTCCAGGGCGTCCTTGGTCCGGCCGATGCCGAGATCCCGGGCCAGCTGGTTCGCCTCGGCCTGCATACCGGCCGGGAAGTACACCGTGCTGGCGACGATCTTGCCGTGCCAGTTGTCCTTGCCGGTGACGATCCAGCCGGCCTGCCGGGCCCGGACCGAGACGTCCTCGGCCAGGCCCTTGCGCGGGGTGTTGTTGTAGATCTCGACGGCCGGCCGCTCGGTCACTGGGATCGATGCCGGAGCGCTCGGCGGTACCGAGACCGGCTGCGAAACAGGAGCCGAGGGCGGCTCCGAGGGGGGCGCCGAGGACGGTGGTACCGAAGGCGGCTCGGACGAGACCGGCGCAGACGGCGGCTTGGACGACGAGGGCGAAGACGGCTTGGGGGTGGTCTTCGGCGCGGTCTTGTCCGCGGCGGGTTTGCCGGAGTCGGCCACCGAGTTGTTGCCCCGGGTGCCGAACAGCACCAGCAGTCCGCCGACGATCGCGACGACGGCGAGCACGGCGACCAGAGACGAGAGGACCTGGCCCTTTTCGTCCTGCGAGCGGCGGTTCAAGCTCAGACCTCGATACCCAGCCGCCGGGCTGATCGGGCCCGTTGGCGAGCGGCCCGCAGCCGGCGCAGGCGCTTGACCAGCAGCGGGTCGTGCGCGAGGGCCTCGGGCCGGTCGATCAGGGCGTTGAGCACCTGGTAGTACCGGGTCGCCGACATCTGGAACTGGTCGCGGATCGCCTGCTCCTTGGCACCGGCGTACTTCCACCAGTGCCGCTCGAAGCCGAGGATGGCACCGTCCCGGTCGGACAACCCAGCGACGGCCGGCAGGCCCGCCTCGGCGGGGCCGGAGGTGCTGGCGTTGGCGCTGTCCATCTGCTGGTGACTCCCGTGCGGTCGGTGATCGTCCGTCCGCGCTCCACCCTACGCGGAGAACGACAGGCATGTCATTCACCGCGTCACACACGGAGTGTGTGTCGCGGCAGCTTGTCGAGTGTGGGGCGGGCAGGTTGTCCAGGGCGCACCCAGGCGGACGGCCGGGCGGGTTCAACTCTGGCAGGATCGACGGTGTGAGCTCAACTCGACAGGCCCCCGGCGACGTGTCGCCCGGTCCGCGAACCGCCGTCGCGACGGTCGAGGAGCTGCAGAACCGGTACTCCGAGCTGAACCCCCTCGTGAACGCCGTCTGCACCCCCAACCCAGCCGCTCTGACCGAAGCCGTCCGACTGGACACCGAGCGTGACGACGGCCGGATCCGTGGACCGCTCCACGGCCTCCCCGTGCTGGTCAAGGACAACATCGACACCGCCGACCTCCCCACCACAGCGGGCTCACTGGCGCTGGCCGACCAGCCACCTCCCCCGCACGACGCCCCGCTGGTCCGCCGTCTGCGGGAGGCCGGCTGCATCATCCTGGGCAAGACCAACCTCAGCGAGTGGGCCAACTTCCGGGGGGCAGCCTCCTCATCCGGCTGGAGCGCGTACGGCGGTCTGACCCGCAACCCGTATGCCCTCAACCGCTCGGCCGGCGGCTCGTCGAGCGGCTCCGGCGCGGCAGTGGCCGCCGGACTGGCCGACCTTGCGATCGGTACCGAGACCAACGGCTCGATCGTCTGCCCGGCCGCCCTCAACGGGATCGTCGGGCTCAAGCCGACCGTCGGGCTGATCCCGCAGCAGGGCATCGTCCCGCTCAGCCACTCGCAGGACACGGCCGGCCCGATGACCAGGACGGTCCGTCAGGCCGCCGCGCTGCTGACCGTGATGACCGGCGGCGGCATCGACTACGAGGCGAGCTGCGCATCGGACGACCTCACCGGCGTTCGCATCGGAGTACCGCGTGGGCCTTTGTGGGGGTACTCGAACAGCCTCGACCAGATCACCGAACAGGCGCTGACCCTGCTGTCAGCAGCCGGCGCGACGATCATCGACCGGCTGTCGCTGCCGTCGCCGGGCAGTGAGGAGGACCAGCTCGCGATCCTCTCGTACGAGATGAAAGTCGACCTCGCCGCGTACCTCGCCACTCGTCACCCGGGCGGCCCACGCACCCTCGCCGACATCATCGCCTTCAACAAGGAGAACGCCGGCACCGAGCTCCGGTACTTCGGCCAAGAACTGTTCGAGCGCTCCGAGCAGACCGACGGCCTCGACTCGGCCATCTACGTGGCCGCCCGGTTGTCCGGGCTGCGGGCCGGTCGCGACAGCATCGACAACCTGCTGCGCGACAACCAGCTCGACGCGATGGTCACCCCGTCGTACTCACCGGCCTGGGCGATCGACCTGATCAACGGCGATCACGTGCTCGGCAGCTCGTCGTCCCATGCGGCGCTGGCGGGATACCCGCTGCTCGCGGTGCCGTCCGGCGTGGTCGAAGGCCTGCCGGTCGGGATCACCTTCCACGGCACCGGCCGCAGTGACGCCACCCTCATTCGCTTGGCGCACGCGTTCGAAACCGCGAGAATCAAGGCTCACGGCCCGTTCCCGACCCCGGAGTTCAGACAATGGGTGTAGCAGATCGAGTCCGCTGGGGAATTGTTGCTACTGGCAATATCTCCACGTCGTTCACCAAGGACCTCGCCGTTCTGCGCGACGAGGCGGTGGTGACCGCCGTGTCCTCCCGGTCGCTGGAGAACGCGAACAAGTTCGCCGACGAGTTCGGCATCGAGCACCGGTACGACGACTGGCGCCGGCTGATCGACGACGGCCGCGTGGAGGTCCTCTACATCGGTACTCCGCACCCGCAGCACTACGCGATCGCCCGGGCCGCCCTGCAGGCCAAGATCGCCGTACTGTGCGAGAAGCCGGTCACGCTGACCGCGAAGCAGGCCCGCGACCTGATCGCCGTCGCGGCCGAGCACAACACCCTCTTCGCCGAAGCGATGTGGATGCGCACCAACCCTGTCGTCCAGGCCTTCTTCGAGGACCTGGCGAAGGGCACCATCGGCGAACCGATGGAGGCGCTCGCGGATTTCGGCTTCCACAAGCCACAGCTGCCGGCCCGGCTACTCGACCCGGAGCAGGGTGGCGGCTCGTTGATGGACGGCGGCATCTACCCGATGACCTTCGTCTACATGGCGCTGGGCAGGCCCGCCGAGGTCAAGGCCGTCGGCTCGCTCAACGAAGACGGCATCGACCTCAACGTCGCCATGGCCTGGCGCTACGACTCAGGCGCCGTCGCTGCCCTGACCTGCGGACTCCGTTCACAGAACCCGTGGACAGCCTCGGTCAGCGGCCCCGAAGGCAGCCTGCTGCTGCCGAGCCGCTTCCATCACCCGCCGTACTACGTCCGCAGCACCGCGGCGGGCGAGGAGCGGATCGAAGTACCGGCGCATGGCCTTGGGTACCACTACGAAGCAGCCGAAGTGATGCGTGCGTTGCGTGCCGGGCAGATCGAGTGCCCGGCCCTTCCGCATGCCGCGACGATCGAGATGCTCGAGCTGCTGGACGAGACACGTAGACAGATCGGGGTCAGCTACCCCGGCGACGACGAATACCTGGGTGGATAACAACACATGCCGAGCGGACGCAGTTCCTTCGTAGTGGTGGCCAACCGGCTCCCTGTCGACCGGACCGAGATGCCCGACGGTACGACGGCCTGGCGGCGCAGCCCCGGCGGACTGGTGACCGCGCTGGCCCCGGTGATGCAGCGCCACCACGGCGCCTGGATCGGCTGGACCGGTGGCGCCGACGAGAAGCTGGACCCGTTCGACGAGGGCGGCATGCATCTGGTCCCGGTGACCCTGTCGGCCGAGGACATCCAGCTGTACTACGAAGGCTTCTCCAACGCGACGCTCTGGCCGCTCTACCACGACGTGATCGTGGCGCCCGAGTTCCATCGGGAGTGGTGGGAGTCGTACGTCGCGGTCAACCGCCGGTTCGCCGAGGCGGCCGCGGAGGCAGCCGACGACAACGCGGTGGTCTGGGTGCACGACTACCAACTGCAGCTGGTACCGGCGATGCTGCGCCGGTTGCGTCCCGACGTACGGATCGGCTTCTTCCTGCACATCCCGTTCCCGCCGACCGAGCTGTTCGCGCAGATGCCGTGGCGGCGGCAGATCCTCGACGGGCTGATGGGTGCCGACCTGGTCGGTTTCCAGCGGCCGGGGGCGGCCTCGAACTTCGCCCGGCTCGCGCGCAACCGGATGGGGCTGCGCACGCGTGGCGACCGGATTCACCTGCCGGACGATCGCGTCGTCCGGGCCAAGGCGTTCCCCATCTCGATCGACGTCGGTGAGCTGGAGCAGCTCGCCCGGCAGCCGGAGACCATCGCGCGCGCCGCGGAGATGCGCCAGGAGGTCGGCAACCCGGCGCACATCCTGCTCGGCGTCGACCGGCTCGACTACACGAAGGGCATCCGGCAGCGGCTGCGGGCGTTCGGCGAGCTGCTCGACGAGGGCCGGGTCTCGGTCGACGACGCGGTCTTCATCCAGGTGGCGACGCCGTCACGCGAGCGGGTCGAGCAGTACCGCGTACTACGGGACGAGATCGAACTGCTCGTCGGCCGGATCAACGGCGAGCACGGCCGGATCGGGACGCCCGCGATCAACTACCTGCACACGTCGTACTCGCGCACCGAGATGGCAGCCCTCTTCCGCGCCGCCGACGTCGCCGTCGTCACGCCGTTGCGGGACGGGATGAACCTGGTCGCGAAGGAGTACGTCGCCTGCCGGTACGACGACACGGGCGCGCTCGTGCTGAGCGAGTTCGCCGGTGCCGCTGACGAGTTCCGCCAGGCGTTCCTGGTCAACCCGCACGACATCAACGGCATGAAGGACACCATCGTCGACGCCATGAACACCGACGACCGCCAACTCGGCCGCCGAATGAAGGCGATGCGCAAACACCTGGCCGCCCACGACGTCAACGTCTGGGCCGCGTCCTTCCTCAAGGCCCTGCATGCAGAGGACTGACGGCCGGATCCTCGCCCTCGATCTGGGTACTTCGTCCGCGCGCGCGTTGGTGCTGTCGGCTGACGCGGTGCCGGTGCCTGGAGCGTTGGCCCGGCACAAGATCGGCGCGCTCTATGGGCCTCTTGGCGAGGCGACTCTCGAGCTGCACGACTACATCGAGGGGCTGCTCGGGTGTCTTGACGAGTTGCAGCAGAACGGGCATCTGGTCGGCATCACCGACATCGTGCTGTCTTCGCAGTGGCACTCGATCGTTGCCCTGGACAACAACGGCGTGGCACTCACACCGGTGATCCCGTGGGTCGACACCCGCTCCGTCGACCTCGCACTGGACCCGGCCTTCGACGAGCGCGCCTTCCACGCTCGCACCGGCGCGTGGCTGCACCGGCTCTACTGGACCCGCCGCATCCCGTGGCTCCGGTCGATCACCTCATCGGCCGGTTACGCCGGCCTCCCCGACCTGGTCCTCGAGCGCCTCACCGGCGAGCGCGTCACCTCGGTATCGGTGGCCTCGGGCACCGGCACGCTCAACCTCTCCACCGGCAGCTATGACGACGAAGCACTGGCCATCGCGGGCGTGAAGGCCGACCAGCTCCCGCCGATCGTGCCTACGGGGTGGACCGGCGCGCTCTCCGGTGTGTACGCCAGACGGTGGCCGGGGCTGGTCGGAGTACCGATTCACCCGCCGACCGGCGACGGCGCGGCCTCCAACGTCGGCACCGGCGCGTTCGACGCCACGACAGCAGCAGTGACGGTCGGTACGTCGGCAGCGGTGCGCGTCGTGCACCCGATCGAGGACGCACCCGAGCTGCCGTGGGAACTGTGGCGGTACCGCGTCGACGATCAGCGCGCGGTGACCGGGATGGCCTTTTCAGCCGCGGGGAATCTGCATGCCTGGCTCACCGGCGTACTGAATCTCGAAGCCCCCGAGCCCACCGGCGTGGAGATCGGCTCGTCCCGCGTGATCGCGATCCCGTTCCACGCCGGCACCCGGCCGCCCGACACCGTCCCCAGTGGTTCCGGCGTGTACTTCGGTCTGTCGTTCGACGACTCCGCCGCCGACCTGCTCGCCGCCTCCCTCCAGGGCGCCTCGCTCGAGATCGACCGCGGCCTGCGGATGCTCGACCAGCTTTTCGGCCGGCCGCTCGAGGTCGTCCTCGGTGGTGGCGGCATCGACGCGTCCGCGTGGTGGCGGCGCTGCCTGACCGCGACCTTCGACCGCCCCACCGACGTCTGCGCCGAACCCGAGGTCGGCGCCCGCGGCGCGGCCGCGGTCGCCCTCGGCCTGTCCCCAGCACCTGGCGGTGAACACCTGGAGCCGGACGCAGCCGAGGTCGAGCGGGTGAAAACCCTGCGCCCCCGGTACGAATCTCTCCGGGCTCTCGCCGTTCAGGCCACCACCGGCTGGGAGGCCGGCGCTCGATGACCGATGTCGACCGACTGCTCGGGATGGACGCCGTCGAGCTGGCCGGCGTGACATTCATGGTGATCTTCGACGGCGCCCGGCTCGGCCAGGAAGTGCCGTTCGGCAAACTGCGCAAATGCCTCACCGTGGAGTTCGGCAAGGCGACCTTCGCCGACGGTGGCAGTTTCGCCCTCGATGCGGTCGAACTGGAGATCGCGCTGATCTACGGCCAGGCCAGGGTCGCGGCCCGTCGCTCCAGCGGCCCGCTGGTACTCCTCCCTCGCGGCCTCCAGCTACTAGCCGCCCCCGACCCGGTCGCCGCTCTGCGCGAGTACCTCTGACCATTGCAGCTTGCTGCAGTCGCGTGACCCCCCCAGGGCGACCTTCCTGCGAGGTACGTTGCGGACGCACCCGTCCACTCCTCCTGGAGGTAGTTCGCCGATGCGTCTCCGTGTGGCCCTCGTCGCCACCGCCACCCTGGCTCTTGTCGCTCCCGCCGTGCCCTCCGTCGCCGCCGCCCCAGTGGTTGCTGAGGGCAAGCATTCCCAGTCGCTGGTGTTCGGCGCCTGCCCGGCCGAGATCTCGACGCGGTACCCGGCCCTCAGCTGCGCCACCCTCACCGTGCCGCTGGACTACGCCCGTCCGCACGGCGGCACGCTTTCGGTACTGGTCACCAAGCGCGCGGCCGGCAACCCGTCGAAGCGGATCGGCTCGCTGGTGGTGAACCCCGGCGGCCCGGGCGGCAGCGGCGCGGCCCTCGCCGGATCGCTGTCCAAGCCGGATGCCACCGGTTTCACCCGGCTCGACGCCGCGGTTCTGGACGCCTACGACATCATCGGGTTCGATCCGCGCGGAGTCTGGCAGAGCTCGCCCGTCAGTTGCGCAGCTCCCGATCACTTCAGCGCACCCCAGCCGGACCCGGACGCCAAGGCGAGCCGGCCCGAGTTGTGGCGGCTGTGGAGCAGCTACGCGCAGCAGTGCTACGCCAAGAACAAGGCGGTCCTCCCGCATCTCGGCACGGTCGACGTCGCCCGGGACATGGACGCGATCCGCGCGGCGCTCGGCGAGCCGAAACTCAACTACCTCGGCTATTCGTACGGCACCTACCTCGGCGCCGTCTACGGGCAGATGTTCCCGCAGCGGGTCGGCCGGATGATCCTCGACGGCAACATCGACCCCGCCCCCAAGGACATGTGGTACCAGGCCGGGCTGACCCAGTCCGCGGCGCTGCAGAAGCGGTTCGACGAGTTCTACCTGCCCTGGGTGGCGAAGTACGACAACGTCTTCCACCTGGGCAAGGACGTCGCGACCGTCCGGGCTGCCTGGACCAGGACCCTCACCGACTTCCGCACCAAGCCCCGCGGCACCGTCGGCGGCAGCGAGCTGATCGGCACGGCGTACGGCGTGATGTTCTCCGAGTCGGGCTGGATCCCGTTCACCCAGGCGATCAGCGCGTACGCCGTCGGCGGTGACGACAGCATGCTGGCCGACTTCGCCGCCCCCGATCTGAGCGCCGACAGCGAGCAGGCCAACGCGATCTTCAACTCGGTCATCTGCGTCGACTCCCAGTGGTCGCGACGCCGGTCGACCTACGAGCACGACGCGGCCAGGCTGGCCCGGACCAGCCAGTTCGCCTGGTACAACATCTGGACCAGCGGCAGCGCCTGCCAGAGCTGGGGCGTCGACAGCCCCGGCCGGGTCAAGCTCACCGGCAAGGGCCTGCCAGGCGTGCTGCTCTTCAACACCATCGGCGACCCGGCGACGCCGTACGCGGGTGCGCTCAAGATGCACAAGGCGCTGCCGACCTCGGTCCTGGTGACCGAGCAGGACTCGGGCAAGCACTGTGTCTTCAGCAACTCCCGCGCAGCGGTCAACCCGGCGGCGAACGCGATCGGTACGAAGTACCTGCTGACCGGTGAGCTGCCCACCGACGACGTCTCCGTCGCTGGTCACCCGCTCCCCGTGCCGACCCCGGCCGCCGTGGCTGCCGGCAAGACCTTCAAGCTCAGCCTCCGCGCGCCGGTCGAGTAGTAGTCCCCAGGGCGTATCCCGCGACTACTGCGCTCGCAGTAGTCGCGGGATACGGCCGTTGGAGGACGTGTTCGGTCCCTGCGGACACGTAGTGTGAGGGAATGGGTCCGGCCGCGCGGTGGTTCGCCAGATGCCAACGGCATCCCGTGCTGTGCGACGTCGCCATCGCGCTGTTCGTGCTGATCGTCAATCTGTTCCGGCCGGGCGGCGAACACGGCCAGCGGCAGATCCCGCTCACCGTCACCGGCGCGATCATCATCGTGGTGGCCTCGGCCTCGCTGGTCTGCCGCCGCCGCGCGCCACTCACCGTCCTGGTGATCACCACCCTGGCCGGGGTCGCCTACGCGATCCAGGCGCAGGTGAAGAGCCCGATCGTGCTGGCGCTGGCCTGCGCGGTCTACACCGTGGCCTTGCAGCTGGACCAGCGGACCCGGCTGATCGCGGCCGGCACAGTGACCGTCGTGACCGTCGCCGCCGTCACCGTCTTCACCGACGAGGGCTTTCTCGCGAACCTCTCGGTCGCGGTCATGGTGCTGTTCGCCTTCGCGATCGGCGAGGCGGTCCGCTACCGCCGGGCGTACCGGGCCGAGATGGAGGAGCGGGTCCGGCGGGCCGAGCACGCCCGCGAGGAGGAGATGGAACGGCGGGTGATCGAGGAGCGGCTGCGGATCGCGCACGAGCTGCACGACGTGATCGCGCATCACATCGCCTTGATGAACGTGCAGTCCGGCGTCGCTTCCCATCTGCTGCGCGATCAGCCCGCGGAGGCCGAGAAGGCGCTGGCGCTGGTCCGCGAAGGCGGCCGAACCGTACTGTCCGAGCTGACCGTGCTGCTCGGAGTGCTCCGCCGGTCCGGCGTGGGCTCGATGCCGACCGCCCCCGCGCCGTCCCTGCAGGAGCTGGGCGTCCTGATCGACTCCTTCACCGCTGCCGGGCTGGTCGTCGACTGGCGGCCGCCGGTCCCCGGACCGCTTCCCGATGTGCTCGAGCTGACCACGTACCGGATCCTGCAGGAGTCCCTCACCAACGTGGTCAAACACGCACCGGGCGCCGCCGTCCGGATCTGCTTCGAGGAGCAGCGCGGTGCGCTCACGATCGAGATCACCGACGACGGCGGCCGGCCCGGTACGCCGTACCGGAGCGCGGCGGCCACGGTCGCCCCACTCGGCTCGGGGCACGGCCTGCTGGGCATGCGTGAACGCGTCACCGCGGTCGGCGGAGAACTCGCCGCCGGGCCGCTGCCGGACGGCGGATTCCGCGTCCGGGCCGTACTTCCTCTGGAGACTGGAGCTCGATGTGCCGATCCGGGTACTGCTGGCCGACGATCAGAAGCTGATCCGGAGCGGGTTCCGGGTGCTGGTCAACTCAGCACCCGGGCTGGAAGTGGTTGCTGAGGCGGCCAACGGGCAGGAGGCGCTCGACCTGGCCCGGAGCGAACGCGCCGACGTGATCCTGATGGACATCCGGATGCCCGGCCTGGACGGTCTGGCCGCCACCCGGCTGCTCACCGCCGACGAGTCGCTGGCCGGGGTCAAGGTGCTGATCCTGACCACGTTCGAGGTGGACGAGTACGTCTTCGAAGCGATCCGGGCCGGCGCCAGCGGCTTCCTCGGCAAAGGCGCCGAGCCGGAGGAGCTGATCAGCGCGATCCACACGGTCGCCCGGGGCGACGCGCTGCTGTCCCCGAAGGCGCTGCGCGGGCTGATGAACCGCTTCCTCGCCCAGCCCGAGGTGGGTGCGGGCGCCGGCCCGGCCGACCTCGACGTGCTGACCGACCGGGAGCGCGAAGTGGTCGGCCTGGTGGCGCTCGGGCTGTCCAACGAGGAGATCGCCGATCAGCTGGTGCTCTCGCCGCTGACCGCCAAGACGCACGTGAACCGCGCGATGATGAAGCTCGACGCGCGCGACCGGGCACAGCTCGTGGTGATCGCCTATCGCTCCGGGCTGGTCCGTTCAGGAGCGGTCGAGCAGTCCGGAGTACAGCCGCTGCAGTAGGGAGTACGGCGGGCGCAGTACGGCCGAGTGACCGCAGCCATCGGACGCGGACTACACGGTCCGGACGCAACGATCGTCAGCATGGCTACCTACCTCTATCGCCTCGGCCGGTTCGCGTTCCGGCGCCGCCGACTCGTCGTGTTCATCTGGCTGGGGCTGCTTGCCGCCGGCATCACCGGTGCGGTCACGCTGTCCGGGCCGACCGCCAACGGCTTCTCCATCCCCGGCACCGAGTCGCAGCGGGCGATCGACCTGCTCGACGAGCGGTTCCCGCAAGCGGGGGCAGACGGAGGTACGGCGCGGATCGTCTTCCAGGCGCCGCCGGGCGGGAAGCTCGCCGATCCGGCCAACGCCGCGCTGGTGAAGCAGACCCTCGCACAGATCGGCACCGGTCCCCAGGTGGCCGGGGTGGTGGATCCCTTCGCTGCCAAGGCGATCTCGGCCGACGGGCGGATCGGCTACGCCCAGGTTGCCTACAAAGTGCCCGCGCAGGAGGTGACCCCGGAGGCTCAGGACGCGGTGGCCGACGCTGTCGGCCCGGCCAGGGCGGGCGGCCTCACCGTCGAGTACGGCGGCGAGGCGATGCAGGTCCAGGAGGCGCAGAGCGCAGCCGAGGTGATCGGCATCGGGGTGGCCGCGGTCGTGCTGCTGATCACCTTCGGCTCGCTGGTGGCCGCCGGGCTTCCGTTGCTCTCGGCAATCATCGGGATCGGGATCGGCGCCACCGCGATCACCGCGGCGACGGGTTTCATCGACATCGGCTCCGGTACCCCGATCCTGGCCGTGATGATCGGGCTGGCCGTCTCGATCGACTACGCGTTGTTCATCATGTCCCGGTACCGGCACGAGCTCGGCGCCGGCCTGGAGCCCGGGGAAGCGGTCGGCCGGGCAGTCGGCACCGCGGGCTCGGCCGTCGTCTTCGCCGGCCTGACGGTCGTCATCGCGCTGGGCGGCCTGTTCGTGGTGGACATCCCGTTCCTGACCCAGATGGGCCTTGCGGCCGCCTTCACGGTCGTCATCGCCGTAGCCATCGCCCTTACCTTGCTGCCTGCCGTGCTCGGCATGGCCGGCCGCCGCGTACTCGGCGGCAAAATCCCCTGGCTCCGCGGCGGCGACCCGGAGACAACAGCCGGCAAGCCTTCAGCTGGACGGCGGTGGGCCGGGTTCGTCACTCGCCGGCCGGTGGCTGTGTTGCTGGTGAGCGTGATCGGCCTTGGAGCGCTGGCGATCCCGGCGACCCAACTCGAGCTCGGGCTGCCCGACGACAGCACCGCCGCACCTGCCTCCACCCAACGCAAGGCCTACGAGTTGTTGTCGGAAGGCTTCGGCCCCGGCTTCAACGGACCGCTGATGATCGTCGTCGACGCAGGCGCTTCCGCCGATCCGAAGGCCGCGGCGGCGGGTACAGCGGACGCGGTACGCAGGCTTGCGGACGTCGCGGTGGTGACGCCGCCGACTCTCAACCCGCAGGGCGATACCGCGTTGATGACGGTGATCCCGGTGAGCGGCCCGGCGACGGCCGAGACCAAAGCGCTGGTCGAGGCGATCAGGAAGCTCCCGTCGGTCGGCGGTTCCGAGGCCTCGGTGACCGGTGCGACCGCCTTCAACATCGACATCTCCACCAAGCTGAGCGGCGCGCTGCTGCCGTACCTGTCGCTGATCGTCGGGCTGGCCTTCATCTTGCTGATGCTGGTGTTCCGTTCGGTGCTGGTGCCGTTGAAGGCGACGCTCGGCTTCCTGCTCACGGTCGCGGCGACCTTCGGCGCCGTGGTCGCGGTCTTCCAGTGGGGCTGGTTCGCCGGCCTGCTCGGGATCGAGGGTCAGACCGGGCCGATCATCAGCATGCTGCCGGTGTTCCTGGTCGGGATCGTGTTCGGTCTCGCGATGGACTACCAGGTCTTCCTGGTCACCCGGATGCGCGAGGAACACGTGCACGGAGCGGCGCCCCGGACGGCAGTGGTCGACGGCTTCAGCCACAGCGCCCGCGTCGTCACCGCGGCCGCGGTCATCATGATCGCCGTCTTCTCCGGCTTCATCCTCTCCAGCGAAACGCTGGTCCGGGAGATCGGCTTCGGCCTGGCCGTGGCGGTGGCGATCGACGCCTTCGTCGTCCGGATGACCATCGTCCCCGCCGTCATGGCTCTGCTGGGCCGCTCAGCCTGGTGGCTCCCCCGCTGGCTCGACCGCCTGCTCCCCGATGTGGACGTCGAGGGCGAGAAACTCCGCGGAACCTTAGAACCCGAAGCCCCAGCCCGTCAGCCAGAACTCGCCTCCCACTAGCCCACCCAGACAGCCCCCACCCAGCCCTCTCCCCCCACCAAAGCGCGCACCCCACCGCCTCCGTTTCTTGTCCAAGCCCACCACTTGTGGGCTCGGACAAGAAGCGGAGGCCTTGAACACGTCCTGCCTTGTCCAAGGCCGCCGGATGGTGTTCAAGCCCACAAGTGGTGGGCTCGGCACCGGGGGGGTGACGGTGGCCACTGACAGTAGTGAGCGCGGGCTGGATGATGAGCGGCATGTTGCGCTCGATGATGAAGTCCAAGGTCCACCGGGCCACCGTCACCCAGGCCGATCTCGACTATGTCGGGTCGTGCACGCTGGACGCGACGCTGATGGACGCGGCGGATCTGCTGCCCGGTGAGCAGGTCGACATCGTCGACATCACCAACGGCAACCGGCTGACCACGTACCTGATCGAGGGCCCGCGCGACACCGGCATCGTCGGCATCAACGGGGCCGCCGCGCACCTCATCCACCCCGGCGATCTGGTCATCCTGATCGCGTACGGAATGTTCGACACCACGGAGGCGAAGACCTTCCAGCCGAGCGTAGTCTTCGTGGACGAGCACAATGCGATCACCCGCATCGGCTCGGACCCCGCCGAGGTACTGCCGGACAGCAGCACGCTCCGCGGCGACCGACTGCACACCGCGCGCTGAGATGAGGATGGCTCGACGATGAGCGACAGCACGGACAAGGCCCCCAAGACCGCTAGCCACGACACCCCCTCCGGCGAGAAGCTGCGCGAGTTCATGAACTCGGGCTGGGGCTCGATCGAGCGTGACGACGTCACTCTCAGCGACGTCGGTACCTGGGCAGCGAAGCGGCGCGACGCCCTGTCACAGGCGTTCCCCGGTGAACGGCTGGTGATCCCGGCCGGCACCTACAAGGTCCGCTCCAACGACACCGACTACGCGTTCCGCCCGCACACCGACTACGTCTGGCTGGTCGGCGACCAGACCTCGGACGCCGTCCTGGTGCTGGAGCCGAACGGGACCAGCGGCCACGACTCGGTGCTGTACTTCCGGCCCCGCGCGGACCGCAGCGAGGGCGAGGAGTTCTGGCGCGACCGGATGTACGGCGAGCTGTGGGCCGGCCGGCGTCCGTCGCTGACCGAGACGTCGAAGGAGTTCGGGATCGAGACCCGGCATGTCGACGCGCTCGCCGACGTGCTGAAGAGCGACGTGCCGACCCGCGTCCGGCGCGGCGAGGAGAGCTCGATCAGCTCGCTGCTCAGCGGTGCGAAGACCGACGAGGACCGCGACGGCGAGCTCGCCTTCGTGCTGTCCGAGCTGCGGCTGGTCAAGGACGCGTTCGAGATCGAGCAGTTGCGGGAGGCGTGCGCGATCACCCACCGCGGCTTCTCCGACGTGCTGTCCGACATGGCGTCGGTACGGAAGTACGGCGAGCGCTGGATCGAGGGCACCTTCTGGCGCCGGGCCCGCGCGGAGGGCAACGACGTCGGCTACACCTCGATCGCGGCTGCCGGGCCGCACGCGACCACGCTGCACTGGATCGAGAACGACGGCCCGGTCACCGACGGCACGTTGATGCTGCTCGACATGGGCGTGGAGAACCGCAACCTCTACACCGCGGACATCACCCGCACGCTGCCGGTCAACGGCGAGTTCACCCCGCGCCAGCGCGAGCTCTATCAGCTGGTCCTGGACTCTCAGAACGCCGGCATCGCGGCGCTGAAGCCCGGTGTGCCGTTCCGCTCCGGCCACAACGCCGCGATGGAGGTCATCGTGCGCGGTCTGGAGGCGATGGAGCTCCTGCCGGTCAGCGCCGACGAGGCACTCGACCCGAGCAGCGGCATCTACCAGCGGTACACGTTGCACGGTGTCAGCCACATGCTCGGCATCGACGTGCACGACTGCGCCGCCGCCCGCAACGAGAAGTACAACAAGGGCAACGTCGAAGCCGGCTACGTCCTCACCGTCGAGCCCGGCCTCTACTTCCAGGCCGAAGACCTCACCGTCCCCGAGGACCTCCGCGGCATCGGCATCCGGATCGAGGACGACATCCTGATCACCGCCGACGGCACCGAGAACCTCTCCGACGCCATGCCCCGCGAGATCGACGCCATCCAGGCCTGGATGGCCGGCTGACCCCGCGAGCAACCACCAGCAGTTGACGGAGGCCACCTCAGGTTGTGATGACCTGGGGTGGCCTTTCGTCGTGTGTGGCTACCAGATGCGGACGCGGTCCTCGGGGGACAGCCACATGGCGTCGTCCGGGGTGGTGGCGAAGGCTTCATGGAAGGCGTCGATGTTGCGGACGACCGCGTTGCAGCGGAACTCCGGCGGCGAGTGCGGGTCGATCGCCAGCCGGCGGATGGCTTCGGCCTCGCGGGCTTTGCTGGACCAGCCGAGGGCCCAGGCGAGGAAGAAGCGTTGCGAGCCGGTGAGGCCGTCGATCGGAGCCGGCTCGTCGCCGCCACCCAGCGACAGCGTGTACGCGACGTAGGCGATCGAGAGGCCGCCCAGGTCGCCGATGTTCTCACCCAGGGTGAGTTCGCCGTTGACCTTGTGGCCCGGTGCGTCGGTCGGCTCGAGCGCGTTGTACTGCGCGACCAGCTTCGCCGTGCGTTGCTCGAAGGCGGCCCGGTCGGCGTCGGTCCACCAGTCGACCAGGTTGCCGGCGCCGTCGTACTTCGAGCCCTGGTCGTCGAAGCCGTGACCGATCTCGTGCCCGATCACCGCGCCGATCGAGCCGTAGTTCACCGCGTCGTCGGCGTCGATGTCGAAGAACGGCGGGTGCAGGATCGCGGCCGGGAAGACGATCTCGTTCATCCGCGGGTTGTAGTACGCGTTCACCGTCTGCGGCGTCATCAGCCACTCGGTCCGGTCGATCGGCTGGCCGAGCTTGGCCAGGTCCCGCGCGGTCTCCACCGCGACCGAGCGGCGGACGTTGCCAACCAGGTCGTCGGCCTGGATCTCCAGGCCGCTGTAGTCCTTCCACTTGTCCGGGTAGCCGATCTTCGGCGTGAAGGCCGCCAGCTTGTCCAGCGCCCGCTGCCGCGTCTCCGGGCTCATCCAGTCGAGCGCCTCGATCCGCTGCCGGTAGGCCTCGACCAGGTGACCGACCAGCTCGACCATCCGTGCCTTGGCGGCCGGTGGGAAGTGCTCGGCGACATACAGCTGGCCGACGGCCTCGCCAAGTGCTGAGTCGACCACGCCCAGTCCGCGCTTCCACCGCTCGCGCAGCTCCGGCGCACCGGTCAGCGTCTTGCCGTAGAACTCGAAGTTCTCGTCGACGAAGGCCTTGCTCAGCAGCGGCGCGGCAGCGTGCACGATGCGCCAGCTCAGCCACTCCTTCCACTGCTCGAGGTCGATCTCCTGCAGCGCCGAGGCGGCCGCGGTCAGGTAGTCCGGCTGCCGCACGACGAGCTGCGCGAACGCTTCCTCGGGCACACCGGCGTTGGACAGCCAGCCCGCCCAGTCGAACCCAGGGGTGAGCTCCTCGAGCCCGGCCCGGTCGACCTTGTTGTACGTCGCGGTCACATCGCGGTTGCGGACGTTGTCCCAATGCCCAGCGGCCAGCCGGGTCTCGAGCGCCATGATCCGCTCGGCGGCTCCCGCGGGATCGGGCAATCCGGCGAGCTCGAGCATCCGGCCGACGTGCGCCACGTACGCCGTCCTGATGGCCGCGAAGTTGTCCTCGCGGTAGTAAGACTCGTCCGGCAGGCTGATGCCGCCCTGGCTGGCGTAGATGATGTACTCGTCGGACTTCTTCGCGTTGATGTCCGCGCCGTAGTAGAAGACTCCGGGCACGCCCTGCAACTCGAGCCGGCCGAGCGCGGCGACGAGGCCGTCGACGTCCTTGACCGAGGCCACCAGGTCGAGCTGGTCGGCGATCGGCTCGGCGCCGAGCCGCTCGATCGTCTCGGTGTCCATGAAGCTGGTGAACAGGTCACCGATCTTGCGCGCCTCGCTGCCGGCCGGGTGCTCCGCGGCCGCGGTCTGCTCGACGATCGCCCGGACGTCCCGCTCGGCGTCGTCCAGCAGCGCGTGGAAAGCGCCGTAGATCGCCTTGTCCGCGGGGATCTCGGTGCGGTCCAGCCACGGTCCGTTCGCGTACCGGTACAGGTCGTCCTGCGGCCGGACCGTCGTGGACAGATCCGAGCTGTCGATCCCTGCTGTCATCCTTGCCCCGCTCCTTCGCTGCCGTCCGGCCTGAGCCACTCACAGTGACATTACCGTTCGGCCGCAAGCCCCGGGCAAGTCGGCGCAGCGCCGGGCGACAGCTGTCGAGCGGTGGTCAGGAGACGGTGCGGAGGTCGCCCCGGGCGGCAGCCTTGAGGCGGCTTCCGCAGGACAGGCGGACGGAGTACGCGGCCGGGATCGAGAGCGGCTCGCCGGTCTGCGGATTGCGGCCGGTGCGGGGCGCGCGCATCACCCGCTCGATGCTCAGCAGGCCGGTCAGCGAGACCTTGTCCCCCTTGTGCACGGCCTCGGTGACGACGTCGCCCAGCGCGTCGAGCACCTTCTCGGCCTGGTTGCGCGGGATGCCCGCCTTCGTCGCCACGCCGGCGACCAGCTCGTTGCGGTTCACGGTTCTCCTCAGACTCGGTCGGTCCTGAAAACCTTAACCGAAATGAATGTCGTTAGCGAGAGCGATCTCAGATTCTGGGGAAATCCCGCGGGAACGGTGGCCTAGAGGCCGTCCCGGTCGTGCCAGTCGGACTGCCAGCGGGCGTCGACGGGAGCGGCCGCCAGTTGGCAGCGGATGTCGGTCGAGAGCCGCATCGTCGACGACACGTTGTCCAGCGCGGCGTGGACCGTGTGGGCCGTATGGATGACCACATCGCCGGCTTCGTAGTCGGCGACCAGCCAGCGAGAGTCGTACGACTCGGCCAGGCCGGGCAGGTCGGCAGTGATCGACGCTGCGGGCCGCTTGAGCGTCCCGGCGGCCTCCTCCTGTAGTACCCGGTGGTGGCTGCCCTCCAGGTAGGTGAGGCCGCCCAGAGAGACAGGGCAGTCGCCTAGCGGGATCCACGCGGACAGCACCTGGTCAGTGCCCTCACGCAGGTAGACGAGGTCATAGTGCGCCTGCGTCGCCGTACTAACGCCTGCCTCGCCAGGTGCGATGTGCCGGATGATCTTGCGCCGGTGCAGGAACGTCTCCCCACCCAGGAACCACTCGTACCAGCCCCGCAACGCCGGCTGCGCACAGAAGGCCCCGTACTCCGCCCCCGGCACCACCTCACCGAACAGCACTCTCCGGAACTCAGCACGATCCACCATCCGCGGTACGCCGTGAGGGTCGGCAACTCCAGTCCGCTCGAAGTAGTACCGGCGGAAGTCGAGCACCTCAGCCGGATCGAGCATGCCGCGCAGGAACAGATACCCGCCCCGCTCCAGCCGATCCCGCAAGGCCTCCCGATCCCCGCGCTCCCGCCGCGGCACCTCAGCCAGCATTCCCAGTCGCTCAGGCGACAACACATATCCGTTCGAAGTCAGCACCCCACCATTCCAACCGCACGCCGCTGTCTTCCTCCACCAAGGCGAGGGGCAGCTCTTGCACGGCCCTGACCGAGTTCTGCATGCCATCGAAGCTCCCGCCCTGTTCTGGCTCTTCCCCGGGGTACTGCACGGCTACCGCCCGTCTACGACTTGGCGCGGGTCATGGGTGCTCTTCGGCGGTTCTGCGACCACAGCACTAACCCACCTCGGCTACTTGACTCCAGAGAGCCCCGTACGCCGGTACGCCGACCCCCGCCCGATCCAACGGGCCTTCGCCAAGCTGCTCCGAGTCGCCCAGACGAGCGAAGTACAAGCAACTGCGGCCCTCTATGACCTCATAGCGACTGCAACCCCAGACGAACCAGGCGCTGAGTTGGTCGCCCGGCTGCGAGCCATCGCCTGCCGGCCACTGACGATCCCGCAGTACGCGGAAGCACTCGGAGTGACTGTCGATGAGTTGAGGGCCGCAACCCGGAGTGCGTCCGGTAGTACGCCACAGGAGGTGATCTTGACCACCCGGATGAACCAGGCGAAGGCACTGCTGGCCGAATCCGACCTCCCCGTCGCAGTGGTCGCCCGGGAGATCGGGTACGACGACCCGGCGTACTTCAGCCGGCTGTTCAGCGCCCGCGTCGGTCAGGCGCCGCGCACGTTCCGGCGGATTGGTTCGATCTCCGGCCCAAGATCATCCTTTTGATCGACGCGACCGCCGCCCCCGGTCTGAAAGTATTCGTGAAGACCGTTCTACCGGCTGACGCACGACAGCCCCGGATCCCGATAGCGTCGTGCCATGAGCCAATCGCAGTCCATCGACCCGCGGTATGTCAGCAGGCCGCCGGTGCGACCGAAGAAGCGGCGCAACTGGATCGCCCGGATCATCGGACTGATCGTCCTGCTGTTCGTGCTGAGCCTGATCTGCATCCCGCTGTTCGCCTGGGGCAAGATCAACAAGGTCGACGCGATGCCGACCGGCGAGCGCCCGGCCGACACCCCCGGTACGACGTACCTGCTGGTCGGATCCGACAGCCGGGCCGGCCTGTCCCGGGCGGAGCGGGCCAAGCTGCACACCGGCAAGGCGGCCGGTCAGCGGACCGACTCGATCATGCTGCTGCACGTGCCGGAGTCCGGCCCGACCGCGCTGATCAGCCTGCCGCGGGACAGCTACGTGCCGATCCCGGGCCACGGCAAGAACAAGATCAACGCGGCGTTCGCGTTCGGCGGCCCGCAGTTGCTGATCCGGACCGTCGAGGGCGTCTCCGGCCTGCGCGTCGACCACTACGTCGAGATCGGCTTCGGCGGCTTCGCCTCGATCGTGGACGCGGTCGGCGGCATCAACCTGTGCTTGCCCAAGGCAGTCAAGGACGAGTACGCGCACATCAACCTGCCGGCCGGCTGCCAGGACCTGAACGGCCCGAACGCGCTCGGCTACGTCCGGGCCCGGCACTTCGACCCGAAGGGCGACCTGGGCCGGGTCGAGCGGCAGCGCCAGATGATCGGCGCGATCGCCGGCAAGGCCGTCGGGCCGGCCACCTTCATCAACCCGTTCCGGTTCTACAAGCTCAGCACGGCAGGCGCCGAGGCGCTCTCGATCGACCAGGACATGGGCCCGCTCACCCTGTTCAAGTTCGCCCGCGGGATGAAGGCGGTCTCGGCCGGCGGCAGCGGCGTCACCCTCACCGTGCCGGTCTCCGACACCAACCTCAGCACCCCGAACGGCTCGGCCGTGAAGTGGGACAACAAAAAGGCGACCGCCCTCTTCAACGCCCTGAAGGAAGACAAGACCAGCGGTCTCAAGAGCACGTAGTGCTGACACTGGTCCATCTCGTGGTGAGCCTGGGCATGCTCGTGATCGTGCCGCTCGGGCTCAGCCTGGTGAAAGTGCCAGGCGGTACTACGGTCCGTCGCTGGTGGCCAGTCGCGGCCGTGCCGGGGGTCATCTCCCTCTGGCTCGGCCGCGGTCCGCTGTCCATCACCCTGGCGAGCATCTACCTCGCCGGCACCCTGGTACTCGTAGTGCTGGCCGCTAACGACCTAATCAGCCGGAAGCGCCTGCGGGCCAGGGAGATCGCGCTCTACACCGCATTGGCCACACCGGCGATCGCTGCGCTCGCACTGGTCGCTGAGCGCTCGTCGTACAAGCTGTTCGGCTTCAGCCTCACGGTGCTCTCGCTGACGGTCGCCCACTTCCACTTCGCCGGCTTCGCTGCCGCCCTGGTCGCCTGCCTCGTGGTGGAGTCGACCACTGCCAAGACGGCGACCGCTGCGGCCATCAGCGTGCCCCTGGGGACCGGCATCGTGTTGCTGGGCTTCTTCCTGGGTGACGCGGTCGAGCTGGCCGGTGCCGTAGTACTGACGGCAGGGATGTGGCTGGTCGGGTGGACGATGTGGCGGAGATCGCGGGCGGCGGAGCGGGGTACCAAGGTGCTGCTGGTCCTGTCGGCTGGGACGCTGATGGTGACGATGCTGCTGGCGCTCAGCTGGGCGCTGGGACATGTGGTGGCGACGCCGTACCTGCCACTGCGCTGGATGGTTGCTACACATGGGGTGGCGAACGCGCTGGGCTTCGCCCTGTGCGGACTGCTGGCCCGGCGCCGGCTGAAGGAGTGGGATGAAGCTCGACGACCTGCGTGACAAGCGGTTCAGCTACGACGTGGTCGGGTCCACCCAGTACGCCGAAACGCCACCCGGCTACCACCGCCTCGAGTACCGGCACCGCATCGGCACCGGCGACGAGGTGTTCCGTCGTGCGGGTGAAGCCGTGATGACCTGGAAGGCCCACGCAGCGGCCGGCATCCACGTCGTCGCCACGGACACTCCCCTGGTGATCGGTACGAACTCACTGGGCCGTCTAGGCGTCGGGTCCGTGGGCCTGCCGGTCCCCTGCCGAGTGGTGTGGGTGGTAGACGAGCCCGACCGCATCGGCTTCGCCTACGGGACCCTCGAAGGGCATCCGCAAGCAGGCGAGGAGTCCCTGGTCGTCAGCCGCGAGCCGGACGGCATCTACTACACGATCCTCGCCTACAGCCGTCCCGGCACCTGGTACACCCGGCTGAGCGGGCCCATCGGCCGCGCCGCCCAGCTACAGGTGGCCAAGCAGTACGCCAAGGCCGTGGAGCGCCTGGCCAACAAGGCCTGAGCCTGCCGACCGCCTGAAAAGCAAAGGCCCCGCAAGAGCTCATACCTTCTGCGGGGCCGGGGATATTTTTACCGGGGCAGCTCGGCCAACGGCCTGACCGACACGCGAACAACAAGTGACATCATGTCCGGGTGAGTCCCAAGGCATTGAATGATCTGGTGGCGGCCGACTGGGCCGAGGCGTTGGCTCCGGTCGAGGAGACCGTGTCGCGGATGGGCGAGTTCCTGCGCGGGGAGATCGCGGCCGGGCGGCCGTACCTGCCGGCCGGTGAGAACGTACTGCGCGCCTTCAACCAGCCGCTGAACGACGTAAAGGTCCTGATTGTCGGCCAGGACCCCTACCCGACACCGGGGCACCCGGTCGGGCTGAGCTTCTCGGTGGCGCCGGACGTGCGCCCCATCCCGCGCAGCCTGCAGAACATCTACCGCGAGCTGATGGCCGACGTCGGCGTACCGGCTCCCAGCAACGGCGATCTGACACCGTGGGCCGAGCAGGGCGTGCTGATGCTCAACAGAGTGCTCACCGTGCAGCCGGGCAAGTCCGCGTCGCACAAGGGCAAGGGCTGGGAGGCCGTGACCGAGCAGGCCATCCACGCGCTCGTGAAGCGTGGCGGCCCGCTCGTGGCGATCCTGTGGGGCCGGGACGCGCAGACGCTCAAGCCGATGCTCGGCAGTACGCCGTACATCGAGAGCGCCCACCCGAGCCCGATGTCCGCCGACCGCGGCTTCTTCGGCTCCAGGCCGTTCAGCCGGGTCAACGAGTTGCTGGTCGAGCAGGGCGGCACTCCGATCGACTGGCGCCTTCCGTAGCCAAGTAAGGCTGCCCTGTTCCACGCCGGAAGTACGCCGATCGCCACGATCGATTGACACCTGCCCGGCTGCGCCGTACGGTCTCGCCTTAATAGGAAACTTTCCTAACAGTTGCCCGGGAGAACCACTCAACAGCGTGGTTGGGCGACGCGAGGCCGATCGGAGGGCAGGGTTAGCACATGGCCAGCACACCCGGTACTCCCCGCCTGCTCCGCGCGATGAACGACCGCGCCGCCCTCGACCTGCTGCTCGCGCAGGGCCCGTTGTCGCGCACCACTCTCGGCAACCTCACCGGCCTGTCCAAGCCGACCGCCTCCCAGCTGCTCGCGCGGCTGGAGAGTGCCGGCCTGGTCCGGGCCAGTGGCACGAGCGCCGGCCGCCCAGGCCCGAACGCCCAGCTGTACGAGATCAACGGCGGCATCGCCTACGTGGCCGGTCTGGACGTCACTCCGACCAGGATCCGCTCCGCCGTCGCCGACCTGACCGGCAAGGTGGTCGGCCGCTTCGAGCTGCCCACCCCTGGCCGCAGCGCCAAGGGCACGGTCGAGCGGGTGGTCAAGGCTATCGACGGCGCGCTCGGCGAGGCCGGGCTGACCCGTGACCGCCTGCACCGCGTCTCGATCGGAACTCCCGGTGGGTTCGACCCGACCACTGGTCGGCTCCGCTACGCGACCCACCTCCCCGGCTGGCACGCGCCGCACCTGCTCGACGAGCTGGCCGCTGCGATCGCAGTACCGCTCGAGGTGGAGAACGACGTCAACCTGGCCGCGGTCGCCGAGCAGCAGGTCGGGCACGCGAACAGCAGCGACAACTTCGTCATGCTCTGGGGCGAAGAGGGCATCGGCGCCGCGATAGTGATCGGGGGCCACCTCGTCCGCGGCGCGACCGGCGGTGCCGGTGAGGTCGCCTTCATGCCGCTGCCCGGTACTCCGCTGGTCCGCAATGTCGGCCGCAACAACGCCGGCGGCTTCCAGGAGCTCGCTGGTGGCGAACCGGTCCTCGAGCTGGCCCGCTCCAACGGCATCAAGGCCCGTACTCCGGAAGCCGCGATCACCGCCGCCCTGCAGACACCCGGCGCCGGCGACATCGTGCTCGACGAGTTCGCGCATCGGCTGGCCGTCGGCCTGGCCGCGATCGTCTCCGTAGTCGATCCCGAGCTGATCGTGCTCGCGGGTGGCGTCATCACCGCTGGCGGCGAGCGGCTGCGCGGCCTGATCCAGGACGAGCTGGCCGAGCTCGCCGTACCGCGGCCGCGGCTGCTGATGACCGCCATCAACACCGACCCGGTGCTGTCCGGCGCCCTCCAGTCCGCCCTGAGCTACACCCGTGACGCTGTCTTCGACACTGCCGGCACGACGACCGGAGGCAGTGCCGACTAGCGCCCACACCACCGCCACACACATCCCCGGACCGGGAACACCCACCTGGCCCGGTGGATCCGTACACCCAAAAGCAGGCTGGCTCCACCCAGGATCAGGAGAAACGGAAAATGCGTCGAGTCCACAAAGCAGTGATCGCCGCGGCGGCGATCGCGCTGCTCGGTACCGCGTGCACCGGTACGTCGAGCGCCCCCAAGGCGAGCGACGACGCCACCAAGGACACCACGATCACCTTCTGGCACGGCTGGAGCGCGCCCAGCGAGGTGGCCGCGATCGCCGCCAACGTGAAGGCGTTCGAGACCGCCCACCCGAACATCCACGTGAAGGTCGTCGGCAACATCAACGACGACAAGATCAAGCAGGCGCTGCGCGCGGGCGGCCCGAACTCGCCGGACGTGGTCTCCTCGTTCACCACCGACAACGTCGGCACCTTCTGCGCCTCGAACGTGTTCGCGGACCTGAAGCCGTTCCTGGACAAGTCGGGCGTCGACCTGGACAAGACCTTCCCGAAGCCGCTGCAGGACTACACCCAGTTCGAGGGCAAGCGCTGCACGCTGCCGCTGCTCAACGACGCATACGGCCTGTACTACAACAAGGACGCGTTCAAGGCGGCCGGGATCGCCGGCCCGCCGAAGACGCTGTCGGAGTTCGACGCGGACGCCAAGAAGCTGACCAAGGCCAAGGGCGACAGCTACTCCCAGCTCGGCTTCATGCCGAACTTCCACGGCTACGAGTCGACCACCACGCACTTCGCCGCGCAGTGGAACCCGACCTACTTCACCGCCGAGGGCAAGTCGAACCTGGCCGCCGACCCGGCCTTCGGCAAGATGCTGACCTGGCAGGCAGGCCTGGTCAAGGAGCTCGGCGGGTTCGCCAAGCTGGAGAAGTACCGGGCGACCTTCGGTGACGAGTGGGGCGCCAAGAACCCCTTCCACACCGGCCAGACAGCGATGGCGATCGACGGTGAGTGGCGGCTCGGGATGGCCAAGGAGGCCGGGGTGAAGTTCGACATCGGGGTCGCGCCGTTCCCGGTCCCGGACGACCAGGCCGATACCTACGGCAAGGGCTACCTGTCCGGCACGATCATCGGGATCGCGAACACCAGCGAGAAGCAGAACGCCGCCTGGGAGCTGGTCAAGTACATGACCACTGACACCAAGGCCGTGGTCGACTTCGCCAACGCGATCCACAACGTGCCCTCGACGCTGGAGGCGCTGAAGTCGCCGGACCTGAAGGCCGACGAGAACTTCAAGGTCTTCCTCGAGATCTCCCAGCACCCGAAGAGCAGCACCACGCCGGCCAGCCCGAACGGCGGCGCGTACCAGCTCACCCTGCAGGACTTCGGCTACGCCTTCGAGGCCGGCAAGCAGACCGATCTGGCCGCCGGTCTGGCGAAGACCGACGCGCAGATCGACAAGGACATCGCGCAGGCCAAGTGATGGCGACCATCTCGGTAGGACTCAGACACAAGCGGCGCAGGGAACGACTGCGCAACCTGGCCTTCCTCTCCCCGTGGCTGATCGGGGTCAGCGTCTTCTTCCTGTACCCGCTGGCCTCCACGGTCTACTTCAGCTTCATGAAGTACGACGGCTTCACCCCGCCGGTGTGGACCGGCCTGAAGAACTGGAACTACGTCTTCACCGACTACCCGTTCTTCTGGCCGGCCCTGCGCAACACGCTCTGGCTGGTGATCGTGATGGTCACCCTGCGGGTGATCTTCGGGCTCGGCATCGGCCTGCTGATCACCAAGGTGAAGACCGGCGCCGGGATCTTCCGGACCCTGTTCTACCTGCCGTACCTGGCGCCGCCGGTAGCCGCGACGATGGCGTTCGCGTTCCTGCTCAACCCCGGCACCGGGCCGGTGAACAACATCCTCGGCAAGATCGGGCTGCCGCAGCCGGGCTGGTTCAACGACCCGGCGTGGTCGAAGCCGGCCCTGACCCTGCTGGCGATCTGGGGCATCGGGGACCTGATGGTGATCTTCATGGCCTCGCTGCTCGACGTGCCGATGGAGCAGTACGAGGCGGCCTCGCTGGACGGCGCCGGGGCGTGGAAGCGGTTCGTCCACGTCACCCTGCCGAACATCCAGCCGATCGTGTTGTTCGCGGTCATCACCGGCGTGATCCAGACCATGCAGTACTACACCCAGCCACTGATCGCCGGAAAGGTCGCGAGCGGGGTGATCGGTGGCTCAGGGCAACAGTTCGAGCCGGGCTATCCGGAGAAGTCGACGCTGACCCTGCCGCAACTGGTCTACAACCTGGGCTTCCAGCGGTTCGACACCGGTGGCGCCTCGGTGATCGCGCTGGTGCTGTTCGCGCTGGCGATGGTGTTCACGGCGTTCCTGATGCGCCGCGGCAGTGGCTTCCTGGCCACGGACGACTAGGAGGCCTGCATGAGTACCTTGACGACATCACGGGTTGACTCCCCGGCTTCCACTCCTGGGCTGACGACGGCCGGCCGCGAGGCCCGGCGTACCAGGTTCCTGAACTGGGTCGCCGTGCACACGCTGGCGATCGCGGCGGCGTTGTTCTTCGTACTGCCGTTCGTTTTCGTCTTCCTGACCGCGCTGATGAGCGACCAGCAGGCGCTGACCCGCGACCTGTGGCCGGACAGCTGGCACTGGGAGAACCTGCGCACGGTGTGGGAGACCCCGGGCTTCCTGACCTGGTGGAAGAACACCCTCGTGTACGCCGTACTCGGCACGGTGCTCACCTTGGTGTCGAGCATCCCGGTCGCGTACGCCCTGGCCCGCTTCAAGTTCCGCGGCCGCAACCTGGCGATGATGCTGGTCATCTCGACGATGATGCTGCCGCCGCAGGTCGTGATCGTGCCGATGTACCTGTTCTGGGCCAAGCAACTGCACCTGTCCGGGACGCTGTGGCCGCTGATCATCCCGCTGGCCTTCACCGACGCGTTCTCGATCTTTTTGCTGCGGCAGTTCCTGCTGACGATTCCCAAGGAGTACGTCGACGCGGCCAAGGTGGACGGCTGTGGTGACTTCCGGGCGCTGGTCCGGGTCATCCTGCCGATGGCCAAGCCGGCCATCGCGGCGGTCGCGCTGTTCCAGTTCTTCTACTGCTGGAACGACTACTTCGGCCCGCAGATCTACGCTAGCGAGAACCCGGCCGCCTGGACGCTCAGCTACGGCCTGGAGTCCTTCAAGGGCGCCCACCACACCAACTGGAACCTCACCATGGCAGCGACCCTGCTGGTGATGGCGCCGGTGATCATCCTGTTCTTCTTCGCCCAAAAGGCCTTCATCGAAGGCGTCACACTCACAGGGGTCAAAGGTTGAAACTCACAGTCGTCGGTGGCGGATCCACCTACACGCCTGAACTCATCGACGGATTCGCCCGGCTGCGCGACTCGCTGCCGGTCTCCGAGCTGGTCCTCGTCGACCCGGCGGCCGACCGGCTCGCGCTGGTCGGCGGGCTGGCCGAGCGGATCTTCGCAAAGCAAGGGCATCCGGGCAAGATCGTCACCACGTCGAACCTGGACGAAGGGATCGACGGGGCGGACGCCGTCCTGCTGCAGTTGCGGGTCGGCGGGCAGGCTGCCCGTGGTCAGGACGAGAGCTGGCCGCTCGAATGCGGCTGCGTCGGCCAGGAGACCACCGGTGCGGGAGGCCTCGCGAAGGCGCTGCGCACGGTTCCCGTCGTCCTGGACATCGCTGAGCGGGTACGGCGGACGAACCCCGATGCCTGGATCATCGACTTCACCAACCCGGTCGGGATCGTCACCCGGGCGCTGCTGTCGCAGGGCCACAAGGCGGTCGGGCTGTGCAACGTGGCGATCGGGTTCCAGCGGAAGTTCGCTCGCATGCTCGGCGTGAAGCCCGAAGAGGTCTCTTTGGACCACGTCGGGCTGAACCACCTCACCTGGGAGCGCGGCGTCCGGGTCAACGGCGCCAATGTGCTGCCTCAGTTGCTCGCCTCGCATTCGGCGGAGCTGGCGGATGAGCTGCATTTGCCGGCCGAGTTGCTGTTGCAGCTGGGCGTCGTACCGTCGTACTACCTGCGCTACTTCTACGCGCATGACGAGGTCGTCCGCGAGATGCTGGACAAGCCGTCCCGGGCGTCCGAGGTCGCGGCGATCGAGAAGCAACTGCTCGACCTGTACGCCGATCCCACGCTGGACGAGAAGCCCGCTCTGCTGGAGCAACGTGGTGGCGCCTACTACTCGGAAGCCGCTGTCGCCTTGGCCTCCTCGCTGTTGAACGACACCGGTGACGTGCAGGTGGTCAACACCTTGAACAACGGGGCCTTGCCGTTCCTCCCCGACGACGCGGTGATCGAGGTGCCAGCGACGGTCGGGGCAACCGGTACTACGCCGTTGCCGATCTCGCCCCTCGAGCCGTTGTACGCGGGGCTGGTCGCAGGAGTCACGGCGTACGAGAATCTTGCTCTCGAAGCGGCTCTGAAGGGTGGTGCGGACCGGGTGTTCAACGCACTGCTGGCGCACCCGCTGATCGGGCAGATCGAGTACGCAAACCAGCTCACCGACAAGTTGCTCGCGCACAACCGCGAGTACCTGCCGTGGGCGTGACCATGACTGACGGGGTTCGCCTGATGAGACCGCTGGTGCCTGGCGGCGTACTGGCCTTCGATGCGGGCAATAGCAAGACCGACGTCGCACTGGTGTCCGCGGACGGCACAGTCCTCGGTACTGCGCGCGGCGGCGGCTTCGAGCCGCACATAGTCGGGGCCTACGCCGCCGTGGAGGGCCTGGCCCCGCTGGTCGCCACCGCGGCTGCGGAGGCCGGGCTGGCGGTTGGTGCAGTACCGCTGGTCCAGCAGATCTCCGCGTGCCTGGCGAACGCGGACCTGCCGATCGAGGAGGAGCGCCTGGCCGAGGCGTTCGAGTCGTTCGGCTGGGCGACGTCGGTGCATGTCGCCAACGACACCTTCGCCCTCTTGCGGGCCGGCGTGGACGAGCCGCGCGGCGTCGCGGTGGTCTGCGGCGCGGGCATCAACTGCGCGGGACTGCTGCCTGACGGCCGTACGGCGCGCTTTCCCGCCGTCGGCAAGATCTCCGGCGACTGGGGCGGTGGCCAGCAACTGGCCGACGAGGCCTTCTGGGTAGCCGCCCGGGCCGACGACGGCCGCGGCCCGGCCACAGCACTCGCCACCGCCCTCCCCGCCCACTACGGCGTCGCCTCGATGCCTGCGCTCATCGAGGCCCTCCACCTGGGCGACATCCCGGTCTCCCGCCGCCTGGAAGCGACTCCTCTCCTCTTCCAGGTGGCGGCGTCCGGCGACGCCATCGCCCGCTCCATCGTCCAGCACCAAGCCGAAGAGGTCGTCTCGATGGCAGTAGTCGCCATGAGCCGGCTGGACCTCCTGGACGAGCCCACCGACGTAGTACTGGGCGGCGGCGTTCTCACTGCGGGCCACCCGTTGCTCATGGAGACGGTAGTCCGCCTACTCGCAACCGCGGCGCCCAAGGCAGTAGCCCGGGTAGTAGACGTCCCCCCGGTTGTAGGCGCAGCGCTGCTGGGCCTGGACCACACAGGCGCGGCTCCCTCGGCCCACCTCACCCTCAGATCCGCCTACGAGACGTCCCCTGCCGCGTAGGTCGCCCCCAACCACCTTTGCTTCGCTTGGGTGGTTGGGGGTTGTTTGTGCGATGTGTAATCATGATTACATGAGTACACAGTCAGAAGGTGAGCGTGTTCGGGGCTGGCTTACGGGTCGGCTTCCGGCGGGGTGGTTCGAGGGTGAGCCCGAGGTGAGTATCGATCGCGACGAGATTCTCGTGGTCGGGAGGATCGCGGCACCCGAGCAGGGTGACGGGGTCAGCGCGGCGGAGCGGTCGGCCGCGGAGGAAGGCCGGATCAAGCAGTTCCGGGAGGACACCCGGGAGAAGCGGATCGAGATCGCGCGGGAGCTGGAGCACGCGACCCGGCGGAAGGTTGCGTGGGGTGTGCGGGCCGGGGAGACGCGGACCGTCTTCACGTCCCTGTCCGCGCCGGTGATGACGCGCCTGCGCCAGCCGGAGCGGCAGGTGCTCGACACACTGGTCGACGCCGGGGTCGCGCGGTCTCGCAGCGATGCGCTCGGCTGGTGCGTGAAGCTCGTCGCCCAGCACAGCGAGAGCTGGCTGGGTGACCTCCGTGAGGCCATGGCAAAGGTCGAGGATGTCCGGCGCGCAGGACCCGACGCGACCAGCTCGGAGGCTTCCGAGGACCAGTCAGTCAGCTGACCTTGGATGCGGGCGCGGCCCACGTGTTGCAGGAAGCCGGGCTCTTGCTGGCGAAGGCCGCGCTCGACCAGGCTCCGTTGTTCAGCTCAGATCCGTGGTCGGGCGGCCCTGATTGATCGCCCGCGCCTTCCTCGAGAATCATCTCGGCCAGCCGCGCGCCGTACAGGCCCAGCGTCTTCTGGTTGGCTCCGACAAAGGCAGCGGCGAGGCAGTTCGCCTGGATCTCCAACCGTCGGCTCCGATCAAGTTGCGCTGGGCCGGACTTCCGGTCGTAGAGCTCGTCGTAGGCGTCGCCAATGCCGGTCATCCACTGCAGATGATGCCCGTACTCGTGCGCCATCGTGTCGATCATGGCGTTCTGAACGTAGGCCCGGTTGTCACCCGCCTTCTCGGCATGCTCCATCCAGTTGAAGTAGATCGTGCTGTCCGCCGGGCAGTAGAAGGCAAGGTAGGTGCCGCCGGCAACCGGCCCGCAGTTGGTCGAGTCGCCGACCTCGACGGACCGCAGCCCCGGTGACCAGAACCGGGCCGAAGAACGAGCAACGAGCGGCCGCCAGGCTCGATCGAGGCACGCCAGCGTTTTCTGGGCGTACGCCTGCAATGCCGCCCTGGTCGCCAGCCGGCCCGCCGGAAGTGGGCAACTCACGGCTGGCACCACCCCGGCCCGGTACAGCGCGTTCCTCTGCAACGCCGGGCCGCCTTCAGGGCTCGCGGCCGCATCGGGGCGCATCCGGTGGGCCGCGGTGAAGCCGTTCGGCGAGCTGGCGGCCGGCGCCTGCGACGCCGCAGCCGACGCCGACGGCGGGTGCGGCTGTGGCTGCGCCTTTGTGGTGGGAGCGGTGTAGGTGTTGCAGGAGGCGGGGTTGGGTGCCGCGAAGCCCCGGCTCATCCACAGCTCGATGCGCTGAGGTGAGCCATGGGTGCGGGCTTCGAGTGGGTTGGTCTGGTCGATGTTGTGCTTGGTGCGCCACTTCCACCAGGTCAGCCGATCACCCGTCAGCGGGAAGCTCGCTTTGTTCGCGCCCAGGAAGGCGGCTGACAGGCAGTTGGCCTGCAAGGCGGCCTGGCGCGACTGTTCCAGTCTCTGCTCCACGTCGGCCGTCTCCGCCTTGCGGTGCAGCGACGCGTCGAAGATGCCGGTCAGTCGCTGGACATGGACGGCGTAGACGATGCCGAGCACGTCGACCATGTCCATGCTGGCCAGCGCCTGGTTCTCGCGGTACTCCTCGTTCAGGCGTTTCCAGGGCAGCGCGACGATGCCGCCGCCGGCATCGCAGTACGCGGCGGCGTCGACCTGCAGGCCGCACGCGGTCTGGTCGCCGTTCTGGAAGAGGATCAGCTTCGGCGGGTGGAACACGTGGCCGGACTTGCGGACGGCGGGCTGCCAGAACTTGTTCATGCAGACGAGGAGCGCCTGGTAGTACGACTTGATGGCGGCCTTGGAGGTCGGCCGGAAGACCGGTTCCCTGCACTTGACCGAGGCGAGCGGGCCGGTGGTGTACAGCGCGTTCTTCCGCAGGACGGCGAGGTCGTCCACCGGCTTGACGATCGGCCGGACCGACGGGGTGTGCGGCGGAGGGACGAGCGGGTTGCCGACGGCGCCGTCAGACAGCTTGAGAACCTCGGGCACGACGCCGACGAGGATCGCTCCACCGATGAGGAGCGCGGCGACCAGCAGCTTCGAGCGCTTCTTCAGCACGAGTGATGCTACGACGTGGGCGGTTGTTCGGCGTACCGGATTGCAGCTAATGACATCGACTCGAGAACAGGTGGGTGTGGTCCGGGCGGATCACACCCACCTGTTCTTGTACTTCGGTCAGCTGTGGCGCGGGGGTTCCGTGCTCCAGCCGTTGTCGCTGCCCGGCCAGTTGCCGTTGGACTGCGGAGCGCCGTGGTGAGCAGGCTCCTGGGTCGGATAGGAGGTCTGGCCGCCGGCCATTCCGTTGCCCGCGGTTGTTCCGTTGCCCGCGGTCGTTCCGTTGCCGGTCATGCCGTTCGAGCCGGCGGTGCTGTCCGGGGTGGTGGGACGGTTCATCGTGCTGCGGTCGAACAGGGTGCGCAGCGCTTCGCCGGCCATCTCGCGGCCGCCGAGGCCGAAAGCGAGGCCGAGGGCCAGCGCGGCGCCACCGAGCACGATGAGCAGCGTGTTGCCGGTCAGCTGGACGGCAATGCCCAGCTGGGTCAGCGCGGCGAAGGCTGCGTACACCAGTACGGCGTACCGGCCGACCTTGGCGAGTGTCTCGTTGCCGGTCGCGCCGCGGATCACCGCCGCGAGGAAGTTCGCGAACAGCGCCGCCAGGCAGACGATCACGATCGCGGCGAATATCCGCGGGATGTAGCCGAGCATGTCGGACATGAAGTTCGAAATCTCCGGTACGCCGAGCGCGGAGGCGAACATCGTGAAGCTGATCAGGAACACGAACCAGAACACGACCTTGCCGAGCATCGTCGACGCGGTCAGCCCCGTGCCCGACCGCTGCAGGACGCCGGACACCCCGGCTCGTTCCATCCATTGGTCGAAGCCGACCTTGCCGAGCAGGGTCCCGACCAGCTTGCCGAGCACCTTGGCGACGAAGTAGCCGATCACCAGGATGACGATGCCGCCCAGCAGGTTCGGGATGAACCCGAGAAGCTTGCTGAAGGCATCTTCAAAAGGTTGGGTGAAGTCGATGGCCAGTGCTGACATCGGCGTTCCTTCCGGACTGGCCCGTCCCACCGCCACGCACCCGACCGCGCGACGCCGGCTACGGGCGGGTTGCAGTTGGTGTCCAAGCACCCGTGCCCGGCGCGACCGGGAGTAAACGGTGCTCACCTAAAGTAATGTGATTGCATAAGGCAATGACCGATGTCGTGATCCGCCGTGCCACCGCCTCCGACGTCCCCGGCATCGTCGCGATGCTCGTCGACGACGAGATCGGCGCCGGCCGCGAGAGCGCCGACGACCTGACGCCGTACCAGGCCGCCTTCACCGCGATCGACGCCGACCCGAACCAGCTCCTGGTCGTTGCCGACCGCAACGGCGAGCTCATCGGCACGCTCCAGCTGACGATCATCCCCGGCCTGTCCCGCCAGGGCGCCACCCGCGGTCAGGTCGAAGGCGTCCGGGTAGCCTCCTCAGCCCGCGGCACCGGCCTCGGCACCACCCTCATGCAGTGGTCCATCGAAGAGGCCCGCACCCAAGGCTGCACCATCCTCCAGCTGACCTCAGACAAGGCCCGCACAGACGCCCACCGCTTCTACCAAAACCTAGGCTTCACCCAAACCCACGAAGGCTTCAAACTCCAGCTCAACTGACCTTCTTCGCAGCTGCCGCCCATGTATTACAGGCATCCGGACTCCGGGCCGAGAACGCTGCTCCCGACCACGCTTGGTTGTTCTTCGCTGAGCCATGGTCGCGCCGGTCATCCGGTTCGTCCCCGCCGTCCTCGTGCCATCGCAGTTCGGACAGGCGGTCGCCGTGCAGATCCAACGTCGTCCGGTTGGCGCCGAAGAAGGCGGCGGCGAAGCAACTCGCCTGAAGCTCCAGCCGACGGACCTGCTCGAGCTCTGCGCTACCAGACGCCCGCCTCGATCGCAGCGACGGCAGGCGGTCGGGTATCTGGCTGGATCGGCGCGACCAACGGATTGTCCACCAGCCACTTCTCGTTCTCGCCGCTCGGCGACGCGCTGGGCGTCACCAACCGCGGCGTACTGGACGCCTTGGGAGCCTTGGACGGCTGCGATGCCGGCGTCCGCTCAGGAGACTTTGGCGGGTGGGGCGGTGTAGGTGTTGCAGGAGGCGGGGTTGGTTGACTTGAAGGCGGGGCCGGCCCACAGCCACTGGTTCTTCTTCGAGCCGTGGTCGCGGACTTTCTTGGGGTCGAACTCGTCGCCGCTGTTCTTCGTCTGCGACTCCCAGGACTTCAGGTCCTGACCGGTCAGGCCCAAGGTGTTCTTGTTCGCGCCGAGGAAGTTCGCGCCGAGGCAGTTCGCCTGAAGCTCCTGACGACGGCTCCACTCCAGCTTCTCCGCCTTGGTCTTGGCATAACCCTCGCGGGACTGGGAGGCCGTCGACATCTCGGTCAGGTTCTGGACGTGATGGCCGTACTCATGGGCCAGGGTGTCCATCATGTGCACGACGACCTGGTCGCCGTAGGTCTTGTAGTCCTTGAGGTCCTGCGCCCACTGCATGGTGATCAGCTCGTCGGCCGGGCAGTAGTTCGAGCTGTCGGACTCGCCGGTGCACGTGGTCGTGTTGGTCTTTCCGGCCAGTACGAGCTTCGGCTGCCGGAACGGGTAGTCCGCCTTCAGCACCAGCGGCTCCCAGGTCTCGTGCAAGCAGGGCAACATCGCCTGGTAGAAGCGCAGGATGTTCGCCTTGCTGGTCGGCTTGACCTTGGGCCGGGCGCACTTGACGCCGGCCAGCTTGCCGACCGTGTAGAGCTTGTTCTTCTGGAGGCGGACCAGGTCGGGTACCGGCTGGATGGTGACGGTTTTGGTGGGGTTGGGGGCTACTGACTGGGGGCCCTCGGAGGGCTTGATGGAGGGGTCGGCCAGGGGGTTGGTGACCTCGTTGCCGAAGCTGTCGATCTTCGCGTACGCCGCGATGGTGCCGCCGGCCACGATGACCAGGGCCAGGGCGGAGATCAGGCCGACGAAGCGCTGGGAGAACTGGCGGGCCGGCTTGCGGTACGGCGACTGGGTCGCGAACTGCCGCAGGCCCGTCCGGGGAGACGTCGTCTTCCACCCGTCGTACCGAACCCGCCCGAACTGCCGGCTCCCCTGCAGCGACCCTGTCGGCGCACCCGGCAAAGGCGCGGCCGGCGGACCACTGTAGAACCCCTGGTACTCCGGGTCGTCCGGCAACGGAGCCGCCTTCTTCCGAGCAGGCTCCTGCGAAATACTGACCGGCCGAGCCTCCCCGAGCCCGAGCCCGGATCCGCGACTGGACTTGGACGTCGGAGCGACCGGGGAATCCCCGCCTGTAGGCACGTCGCTACCGGGCAGGAAGTGACCCGGCTCGGGCACCCGCTCGTCCGCCATCCATCTACCCCAGTCCGTCGGTGATCAGCCGGCTCCACCCGGCGCTGCTACGAAAGTGTTGCAGGGCCCGCAACCCGCCACGCAAACCCCCTCCATGAGCAGACCCATCAGGACAGCACCATGGTCGCGGCGAAGGCGGCGCCGGCGAGAAGGATAAGGGCGCCGGCGATGACGGCGGCGATCAGGCCTTTGGAGCGGTTCTTCGGTTCGAAGGCGATCGGGTCGGGGTTGTACCGGGCCTTGAAGGCGGCTGCGGCGCGATCATCGGGCGGTGGCGGGCCGAGGCGGGAACCGGTCAGCAGCGGGCGGGTCGGCGGGGCCAGCGGCTCGGACGGGTCGCCGTACGCCGGTACAGGCGGTCGCTGGTACGTCGACGTGCTCGCCGGCTGGTCGTCCTGCGGCAGGAAATGTCCGGGCTTGGGCCCCGGCTCCTCGGCCATGCTTCCCCGCTTCTCCCCGGTCATCGGACCCAGTGTCTCAGTGGCGGTCCGAGACCCACCCCTGGCTCGAATCGCGGCACGATGCTACTTGGCGGACGGTCCTTCGCTGTACCGGATTGCAGCTATTGACATCGCTTCGCGACCTGAGATCACTCTGCGTACTGACAGGAGTACCGAATGAGCGTGCTGGAGAGCTTCGCGCTGAACGGCAAGCGGGCCCTGGTCACCGGCGGCAATCGCGGGCTCGGCCGGGCCTTCGCGCTGGCCCTGGCCGAGGCGGGTGCCGACGTGGCGATCGCCGCCCGCGACGCCGAGCGGAACGCGGCGGTGGTGGCTGAGCTCGAGGCGGTCGGGCGGCGCGGGTTCGCAGTACAGGCCGATATCACCGTACGGGCCGACGTGACGCGAATGGTCGCTGAGGTGACGGAGGCGCTCGGCGGGATCGACGTACTGGTGAACAACGCCGGCATCGCGATCCACCGACCGGCCCTGGAGGTCCCCGACGACGAGTGGCACCAGGTGCTCGACCTCAACGTGACAGCGCTGTGGAACACCAGTACTGCGGTCGCGCGCGGCATGATCGCCGCCGGTGGCGGGGTGATCGTCAACGTGGGCAGCATGTCCGGGCAGATCGTCAACCGGCCACAGCACCAGGCGTCGTACAACGCGTCGAAAGCCGCCGTCCACCACCTCACCCGCACCCTCGCCGCCGAGTGGGCCCCGCACAACATCCGCGTCAACGCCATCGCCCCCGGCTACGTCAAAACCGACATGGCACCCGTCGACCGCCCCGAGTTCCAGCAGAACTGGATCCTCGACGCCCCACTCCAGCGCTACGCCACCCCCACCGAAATCGCCCCCTCAGTCGTCTACCTGGCCTCCCCCGCCTCCGCCTTCATGACCGGCTCAGTATTACTGATAGACGGCGGCTACTCCGTCTACTAGGCGCGGCCGAAGGCCAGGAAGTGGAAGCTGGTGGACATGACGTTGGGGTCGTTCTCGACGAGGCGGGCCAGCAGGATTGCTGACGGGAGGAGGGTCGGTACGTCGGCGGCCGGAGCGTGCTCGAGAGTCGCGGCGGCCGGTCCTTCGACGCCCAGTACTTCGACGTCGCCGAAGCCGGCGGCGTCGAATTCAGCGCGGAGCTCGTCTGCGTGGTGGAAGTACGCGTTGGTGAAGCCTTCCGGGTCGTCGTAGTTGCGCCCAGTGCTGAGCGCGACGGTGAACTCGGACAGGTTGTCCTCACTCAACATCCCCTTGGTCCCGTACTCGAGCAGGCCGGCGTACCGACTGATGCCTGCAGCAACTACTAGCCCGCCGACGCGGGTCACCCGTCGCGCCTCCGCCAGCGCCTGCGCCCGATCCGCCGCGTCGACCAGGTGATACAGCGGCCCGAACAGCAACGTGACGTCGACGCTGTCATCCGCCTGCTCCAGCTTGCGCGCGTCACCGACCATCGCCTCGAACGTCCCGACCTCCAGCGCGGTCGCGACATGCTCCGCCACCGGATCCACCAGCGTCACCGCATACCCATCGGCCGCCAGCCAGCGCGCATGCACACCGGTAGCGCCGCCCACATCGAGAACCGTTGCCCCCGGCCCCGGCAGGTACCGGCGTACCAGCTCCTGTGTCCGCAAGAACTCCAGCTGGCCGTGCCCCGACCGCGCCAGCCTGTCGTCCTCGACGTACCGCTCCGCGTAGAACGCCCTGATCAACGGATCCAGTTCAACCATCGCCCCATCATCGACCCCACAAATCCCCAGCACACCTCATTTCCCGGGCCGTATCCTGCCCCGATGACCCGCATCGTCTTCCTGAACGGCGCGCCCTCCACCGGCAAGACGACCCTCGCGCGAGCCCTCCACGAGGCGCTGCCCGGCCCGGTCTTCTACCAGTCGCTGGACGAGTTCCGCGGCTCGATCCGTCCGGAGTTCTGGATCCAAGGTCGCGTCCCCGGCCTCTTCGAGCGCGTCGTCGAGACGTACGTCGCCTGCCTGCGCGAGGTCGCGGCGCACGGCCTCGATGTCGTCGCCGAATCGATGATCTTGCCCGCGGATCTGCCGCGGTACGCCGAACTGTTCGGCTCCTTCGACGTGAGGATGGTCGGCATCACCTGCCCGCTGCCGGAGATCCGGCGGCGCGAGGGGCAGCGCACCGACCGGTACAACGGATTTCTCGAGCCGGACGTACCGACATACGAGGCCGTCAACCGCAATACCTACGAACTGCTGATCGACACCTCGACCGAGTCGACCAGTACTTCGCTGCGGCGGATCCTGGAGCACCTCGAAAAGCCTTCTGCCGATGATGTCGGATCGGTGAGCTGGGGTTCGTAGTAGGAATGAGAGGCCGCCCGGAGGGGGCGCCCCCGCAGCGAGGAGAGCAGCATGACCGCCACCTACACCTTCGACGTCTTCTCCACCCTCGACGGATACGGCAACCACACCGGCGACTGGGGCGGGTACTGGGGTAAGCAGGGGCCCGAGTTTCTCGAGCACCGCTTCGCCCAGTACTCCGGGGAGCAGCGGCTCGTGTTCGGGGCCGCGACCTTCCGGGACAACCTGGGGATGGCCGCCGCGTTCCCCGGCGCGTTCGAGGAAGCCGGGTCCTGGATCACCCAGCTCAGGAACCTGCCGGCCATCGTCGTGTCGAACACGCTCGAAGGCCCCGTCGACTGGCCGGACGCGACCATCGCGAGCGGCGATGCCGTCGAGGTCGTCAGCCGCCTCAAGCAGGAATCCGACGTCCCCCTGCGCTCCCACGGCAGCCTGGCCCTGAACCGCGCCCTGCTGGCCGCCGGCCTGGTCGACCGCATCCAGGTGACCGTCATCCCGGTGATCACCGGCAAGACCGGGGCGTCCCGGATCTTCGACGGCGTCCCCGACTTCGACCTCACTCTGCTCGAGAGCCGCACCCTGGACGGCAACCTGCAGGAACTCGTCTACCGGCCCACTCTGCACAACTGACTCACAGCGCCGAGCTCCTGATCTCGTAGGTCCGATCCAGCAGGGCGACCGCGTCGTCGTCGTAGGTGAAGGTCCAGCGAGTGGGCGCGGCCCCTCCGAGATGGGCCGCGACCGGTTGGCTGAGCGGTGGATAGGGGATGGCGCCGACCAACGGGATCGCCTCCGCCGGCAGGAACCAGCGTGCTTCCTGCACGGAGTTGTCGGGATCGTCGATCGCGAAGTCGCCGTCCGGCACCTCGGCCCAGTAGTTGTACGCCGTACTACGAGACGCCCCGTCCCTGCTCTCCACCACCACCTCGGCCACCAGATTCAACTGGTCGGCCCGGACCCGCAGCCCAGTCTCCTCAAGCAACTCCCGCGCCGCCGCCTCAGCCGGCGTCTCACCCGCCTCGACAGCCCCGCTCGGCAAAGACCACTGCTCGTCCTCCCACGCCTCATACCGCTCCCGGACGAGCACCACCCGCCCACCCCGAAAAGCAAGCACTCCCGCGTAGTCGGTCACCCGCCGACCCTACTTGGGCCGGGAAGGTCGAGGGTGAATTCGGCTTCGTCGAACTCGTTGGTGCGTTGGTCGGTGAAGGCGGCGGAGCGGAGCGTCGCGAGAGCCGCCTCGTTCTCCGGATCCACCGAGGCGTGGACCTGACGAGCGCCCACCGATGTCGCCAACTGGACCACCTGATCGACCGTTGCATGCCCGAGCCCGCGGCCACGGTGTGCTGGGCTCACGTAGTACGTGATCTCTGCTTCGTCGTCGAGGACCTCCAGGTCGATGAAACCGATCGGGCCGGTCTCATCGAAGGTGATCCAGCCGTGCCGGCTCGGTGCCTGCAGCAACGGCGTGCAGCGCTCCACGGCGTGACCGTAGAAGCCGCCGAAGATCGCGCCGCCGACCGGATCCGCCGCCAGCCACTGCTCGACCTGCCGCAGCCCGTCCTCGTCGATCGCCCGCACCTGCATCCAGCCACCTCCTCCGCGTGCCAGCACTCTGCCCGCCGCCACCGACAATTCGCAATCCTGCCGGACCCGGGTTTCGTGTTCGACCGGTACTGAGCAATGCTGTTGGTATGAGCTGGGCTATCTACGCGATGCGAGGACCAGGCGGCGTCCGCCGTCTCGACGACATTCCGGACGGCTACGCACCGCCTTCGGTCGGTACCACGGAGTCGGTACTCGACCAGGTCCGCGAACTGGCGCCCGGCGTCGACGCGAGCAACCGCTCCTGGCTGGTGCTGAAGAGCGACGACTACGACGTCGAGATGTCGATCGGCAAGAGCGTCGAGGTCCGCGACATCACCTTCTACCTCAACGACGGACCCCGCTCCATCCCGCTGGTGATGGCGATCAGCAGCAAGCTCGGCGTCACGGCGTACGACACCGAATCCGGCAACTTCCTCACCGAGGAATCCCGCCCACCGGTCCCGCCACCCCTCACCGAAGAAGAAATCAAAGCCAACAAACCCAAATGGTGGAAATTCGGCCGCAGCTAGCCCCCACCCAACTCCCCACACCGGCGCCTCCGCTCGCTCCTCCGTCGCTCACCCGGCGCTGAGCTCCCACCCACCCAGTGCGCGGGCGCCTTCGTCGCCCGCTTGGTGAAAGCAGCTGGTTGTCGCGGACACACGATGGCAAACGCCTCTGTCTGCACGCAATGACGGCTGCCCACCAAGATAGGCAGACTGTTTGCGCAGCCCACCTGAACGCACTGACCAGGGGTGGTTGTGGATGACCGCGGTGGTTGCTGATGGGTGGGCCGTGGTTGCCGGGTGGTCGGGTGGGCCTTCGAGGTTGTCGCGCGGGGTGAGGTGGGGCGGCGGGGGGTGGCCGTTGTCTGGCAGCGGCTGGGGGGTGGGGCGGGTCAGGCTGGGTGGGTGGTGGTGAGGGTGGCTATTTTGTTGATTCGGTGTTCTGGGTTGTTGAGGGCGTCGTGCCAGTAGTTGCCGGCGGCATGGTCTTCTGGGGTGGCGCAGGTGGAGATGGTGAGCATCGGGTGGGTTGGGGTGGCACCGGGGCGGCCTGGGACGGGGGCGTTCTGTTGGGCTTTTTCGGCTGGTTTGCGGAAGGAGATCGTCATCGTCCGGGTGACGACGTAGTCGTAGACGGTGCCGTCGGCGGTGACGAGGATGTGGGCGCCGGTCTTGAGTTCTGGCAGGCGGGCCAGGGGTTTGCCGTGGGCGGTTCGGTGGCCGGTGATGATGAAGTTGCCGATCTCGCCGGGGCCCACTCCGCCTGCCGGGCCGCTTGGTGAGGCGAACAGGCCGCGGTCCTGGATGAGGGTGCCGGGCTTGTCGTCGGCGGTGCCGGGGTAGCTGACCACCCGCAAGGCCCGGACCCCGATCGATGGGATCGCGAGGGTCACGTTCACGGCCGGCTTCACAGGAGGGGATGCGTTAGCAGAGGGCGAGGGCGTCGACGGCTTGGCGGAAGGCGGGGTCGGCTTGGCGGAAGGCGTGGTCGGGCCCTCCGGTATGGAGCTCGACGGCTCCGACGGAGTAGCTGTCGGCGGCGGTTCCGTAGTACGGGGTGGGGTGTCGGCGCATCCCACCAGGGCGGCCGCGAGCAACACCGCAACCGCCCATCGCCCGACCATCGTCGGACCGTAACCCGCAGTACCGAAAGTCAGCCGAAAACCGGAAGGCCGGAACCCCTAGACCGGCGCCTTCTCCTTCAGCACGGCCATGAACGCCCGCATCCACGCCGGATGATCCGGCCACGCGCGCCCACTCACCACATTGCCGTCCACGACCGCGTCACCATCGACCCACTCGCCACCACCAGCCCGTACATCCGGCGCCAACGCTGGATACGCCGAGGTCTTGCGCCCCTTCAGCACCCCGGCCGCCGCCGCGACCAGCGGCCCATGACACAACTGCGCGACCGGCTTGGCCTCGCCGTAGAAATGCTGCACGATCCGCAAGCAGTCCTCGTTGTTGCGGATGTACTCCGGCGCCCGCCCGCCAGGAATCACCAACGCCACATAGTCCTCAGGATTCACGTCCGCGAACGCCACGTCAGCCTGCCACGTATGCCCCAACTTCTCGGTATAGGTGTCGAACCCGTCCACGAAGTCATGCACCACGAACTGCAGCTTCTTCACTTCCGGCGCCGCCAGGTCGACCTCGTACCCTTCCTCCTGCAACCGCTGATAGGGGTAGAAAACCTCCAGCGTCTCCGCCGCGTCCCCAGTGATGATCAGTACTTTGGCCATCGCCACACCACCTCCCCAGCCAGCCTCCGCCGGTCCAACTCGGTGGTCAAGAGCAGATGCCTGTCGCACCACACTGGCAGGACCGTCATCGTCCCGCGCCGATCAGATCGCCTGAACCCGTTCGGGGAGGTATTTGTCCAGGCCCGGGGAGCGCTTTACCCCCGGTCCGGTTCATTTCCCTCCCCAACCGCCTTGTCTTGAAGGGTTTCGGCCGCTGGCAACCTGCAGAGCATCAGTGGCCGAACGAACGGCGCTCGCCGGACTCGGAGCTAGCCAACGGTCAGCGTGGCCGGTCCCAGCCGGAGTGTTCCCGAGCCCAACGGCTCGCACCGTACGCCGCCATGCCCGCGCAACCCCTTGAAGGCGCCCGGCGCGACCATCACGTCCATCCACGCACACGGATTGGCCGGCCGATGCGCCTGAAACCGCACCGCCCCCAACCCGCTGTCCAAGCTGAAGGCCCGCCCCGGAATCCGCTCCCCGTCCCCGGTACGCCGAACCGCCAACTGGTCGATCGGGTACCCCCGGATGATGATGTTCCGCCGCGTCAACGCCGGATCCGGCACCTCGTCCAGCCCCAGCTCGACCGCCAACTCATCCATCGCCGATGCATCGAAGACCGTCACCGCCGCGCGCCGATGCGCCGACTGGTTGAAGTACCGATCCCCCACGATCCCCAGCCCGGCCCGCACCTCGATCTCACCCCGCGAAGCCATCTCAGGATCCACCCGCGCCCCATCCTCCGGCCGCCCCACATAGGCATGTACCGAAGACACCACCAACCCGACGATCTCGACCTGAACCTCGCTGCCCACAAACTCAAGATAGCCGCACAACGGATCCGGCTCCGGAGGCGTTTAACAGGTATGACCTTCGATCAATGGGTGCGGGACGGGCGCGGGCGGCTGCTCGCCTTCGCGACCGTGCTCTGCGGCGGGCGGCACCTGGCCGAGGACGTCGTCCAGGAGGTGCTGGTCCGGGTTCACCGCAAGTGGGACTCGATCAGCGCCCTGGACCACCCGGACAGCTACGTCCGCAAGATGGTCGTCAACGAGTTCCTGTCCTGGCGCCGCAAATGGGCTCGGATCGAGCCGAGCGGACTACTCGACGTGGTTGGTTCGGTCCCTGATCCGGCCGGCCTGATCGCCGAGCGGATGGAGCTGCTGACCGAGCTCTGTGCCCTGCCCAAGCGCCAGCGCGCGGTCGTCGTACTGCGTTATCTGGTCGGCCAGAGCGACGCCCAGATCGCCGAAATCCTCGGCTGTACCGAAGGCACCGTGCGCGGCTACTCGTCCCGCGCGCTGGCGACCCTCAAGATCCAGCTCACCGCGGAGGTGGCCGACCATGCGCACTGAGGAATCCCTTCGCGAAGCCCTCGAATTCGCCGAACAAGCCGCCCGGCTCCAGCCGGAAACCCCCCGTACGCCGGTACGCCGGACCCGCCGCATCGTCGTCCTCGCCGCCGTGGCGGCAACTGTCGCCGCAGCGGTCGTCGTACCGGTCGCGCTCCATCGCAACGCCGCGCCGCCGCCGGTGACGAAGACGGCCCCGCCGCTCAAGTGGACCCATCAGCAGCTGATCGTGTACCCGCACGAGACCATCCGCACGTTCTCCGGGTCGGACCAGTCGACCTGTTCGGTGGTCGAGCAGACCGGCCGTTACGACCTGGCCAAGCTCGGCAAACTCCGGAAGAAGACGACGGTCAACGGTCACCCGGCCGACCTGATCCAGGTCCCCGAGACACAACCCCGGATGCCGATCATGATCGTGCCCGGGACCACTCCCAAGCCCACGCCCACCCCCGCCCCGAAGACGCACCTCAGGATCGCGTGGAGCTACCAGGCCGGCCGTTGGGCGCTGGCCAGCTGTTCGCCGGATCTCGTTGATCTAGGTACGGCCGAACGACGGGTCCAGAGCTTCGCCGACAGCGTCGATTTCGGGCCGCAACAGCTCCGGGCGCCGATCGAGTTCGGGTATCTGCCGCCCGGCGCCCGGGTCCAGTCGATCGACGCCACGACCGAGTCCGTCTCCTTCGGGATCACGATGGGCCACACCGCGTCGATCCTGGTCTCACTCAGCTGGCCGCCGCGGACACACGTCTTCACCGGCGAGCGGCCGGTCCAGGTCAACGGACGCGCCGGCCGGGTGCGCGTCGACGGCGAGCTGCGGATCCCGTACGAGACCTTCGATCTCGTGGTGAACGCGTCGAACTCGACGGGCGCCGACCGATCCGCCCTGGTACTGGCGGTCGCCAAGGGAATCCGGGTCGCCGATCCCTTGGATCGGTCGCACTGGTTCCCGGCCGAGATCGGGCTCAGCCCCAGGTGAGCGGATCGAGCAGGAGGTAGAAGTCCAGCCGCGCGCGATCAGGCTCAGGCAGCCCGTACTGCGCGAAGAAGCCGGCCGCGTCCACCGACCAGACGTCGTTGAGCTGTGCGGGGACCAGCGCCAGGTCGGTGTAGCGGTCGGCGACTCCGAGGCGGCCGACGTCGATCACCCCGGTCAGCTCCAAGGTCTCCGGGTCGAAGAGGAAGTTCGGGAGGCAGCCGTCGCCGTGGCAGACGACCAGGTCGCCGGCTGCCTTTGCGGCAACTTCAGGAGCTTCGGCCTGGATGCGCGCGAGCAACTCAGCGGGCGGGACCGCTTGGACGTCTTCGCGCAAGAAGTCCGGGTTTACCGCGCCGCGGCGTACGACGTCCTCCGCCTGCGCAATCACGTCATGAAGCGGCCGCCGGAAAGGACAGTCCTCCACCGCCAGCGAGTGCACGGCCCGCAGCGCACCCGCGAAGCTCGCCACCAACTTCTCCGACCACGGCAGCTCGACGGCCGCAACCCCAGACACGGCCGAGGTCAGCAAGGCACCACCCTCAGCGCGCTCGATCCAATCGAGCACCCGCGCCGCCGGCACCGAAGTACCGGCGAGCCATTCCGCCCGGTCCCGCTCGGCGGCCAACTCGCCCACTCCGGAAACGCCGCTGCACTTGGCGAAGACGTCACCCCGCCGGAACACCTCGGTCGCCGATTCCCCACCGGTGACCGGCTCCCACCCGTCGCCGGGCAACCAGGCCGCAAAACTCATTCAGCCATCCTCACAGGCTCCGCAAGTGGTTTCTGGTACTCCTGAACCCATGAGCTTCGAGGAGCTGTTCGCCGACGTCGCCCGGGTGATCGAGGGCACCGGGGTCGTGATCATGACCGCCGGCCTGGCCATCGTCCTGCTCCGCTTCGCCTACTCCGTCGTGTCCGCCCCAACCCGCACCGGCAGCTACGAACGTCTCCGGGTCAGCATGGGCCGGGTGATCCTGCTCGGTCTGGAGATCCTGATCGTCGGCGACATCGTCCGGACGATCATCGTCGAGGCCTCGGTGCAGAGCGTGCTCGTGCTCGGCCTGATCGTGGTGATCCGGACCGTGCTGAGCTTCGCCCTCGAGGTCGAGATCAGCGGCCGCTGGCCGTGGCAGCAGGCTCCTCACACAAGTCCTCCGCCGGCCGTTCAATCAGCGGAGACCTTGGAGGAGAAATGAACAACCGGCACGCCATCGTCAGCACCCAGCTCGGCGACCTGACCCTCGTAGCCTCGGACGACGCCCTGATCGGCATCTACTTCCCGCACCACTGGGTGAAGCCCGAGCACGCCACGCTCGGCGACCAGGTCGATGCTGCGACAGATCCCGTGCTCAATGAAGCCACAAACCAATTGACCCAATACCTGGCCGGCGACCGCGACGACTTCGACCTCAAGACCGAGCTCCGAGGCGGCGACGCGTTCCAGCAGAAGGTCTGGGCCCTGCTCGACGACATCCCACGCGGCAAGACCACGACGTACGGCGAACTAGCCGAGCAGCTCGGCGACAAACAACTCGCCCAACTCGTCGGCAAGGCCGTCGGCAGCAACCCGCTCTCGATCGTCGTCCCGTGCCACCGCGTCGTCGGAAAGGACGGCAAGCTGACCGGGTACGCCGGCGGTCTCAAGCGCAAGCAGTTCCTGCTCGACCTCGAGGAACCGGCCCTCGTCAAGGAGACCCGGCTGTTCTAGTGCGCCGTGTCGGAAGTTCCGTTAGCGATAGCGGTGGTCAGGTGCGTGCCTCGCGGTGGCGGAGGGAAGGCCTCGATGCTTTTCCATCGTGGCCTTTCCTCCGCTGCCGCGAGGTGCGTGCCTGGGCGCCGGTAGCGCAACGGAACTTCCGACACGGCGCACTAGGCAGTCGATTCCCGGGGGATCAACTGCCACGGGAAGTCGTACACCTTGCCGTCCGCGCCCTCGCGGTCGGTGAGGCGGGCGACCATGATCCGGCACAGCGCGGCGTTGAACCCGACCGGCCCGACCGTCGACAGCGAGGGATCGAGATGCTCGCCCTCAGGCGTGTTCCCGACCCCGATCACGGCCAGATCCCCCGGTACGTCGATACGCAACCGATGCGCCGCCCGGATCGCGGCGATCGCGGCGAAGTCCGTCGTACAGTAAAGCGCCGTCGGCCGGTCGGGCCGGTTCAGCACCGACATCGCCGCCCGGTAAGCCCCCTCCGGATGCGGCTCGTACGTCGCCACCAACTCGTCCAGCACCGGCACTCCGGCCGCCGCCATCGTCCGCAGATAGGCGTCGTACCGCGGCCAGCCGGCCAACTTCGACGTCAGCGCACCGATCCGCGTATGCCGCTCCAGCAGATGCTCGACGGCCAGATGACAACGCGGCTCGGCACCCGACCGGATGACGTCGAAGCCCTTCGGCTCGAGCACCTCGCTGAAGACGACCATCTGCACGCCCTGCGCCGCGAACGCTTCCAGATCCTCGACCAGCGACGGATCGTCACGGACATGATCGATGAAGATGACATCCGGCGTCCGATTCGCGAGTACCGTCCTCCAGTCGCCGTCGGCCACGATCAGCGCGGTCTTGCCCAACGGCTGCACGGCGGCGCTGACATCGGCCGCGACCGCCTGGGCCCACGGATCGGCGAGCACGCTCAACGAGAGCAGCACGAGATCCGACTTCCCCGTCCGGATCGCCCGGGCCGCGTCGTTGCGGCGATAGCCCAGACGCGCCGCGGCCTCCCGTACCCGGTCCGCGGTGTTCTCCGAGATCGTCTGACTGCGCGGGTGTCCGGACAGCACGTAGGACACCGTGGCGATCGAGACTCCCGCCGCGGCGGCGACGGTGCGCAGCGTCGGTTTGTCGGTCATCCCCGTGGCCATGAGAGCGATTCTCTCAGCCTTTGACCGCTCCGGTGATGACGCCCTTGTTGAAGTGCCGCTGCAGGAACGGGTAGACCATCGCGATCGGCACCAGCGCGACCACGACGACCGCCATCTGCAAGGACTGCGGCTGCGGCAACGGCGTCACCCCGAGCTGGTCGGCCGACAGCGACTTGCCCTGCAGCACGTACGTCCGCAGGATCACCTGGACCGGCCACTTGGAGGTGTCGTTGATGTAGAGCAGCGCGTTGAAGAAGGCGTTCCAGAAACCGACCGCGTAGAACAGCCCGACCACGGCGATCACCGCCTTCGACAGCGGCATCACGATCCGGCGCAGGATGGTGAAGTCGCTCGCGCCGTCGATCCGGGCGCTCTCCAGGATCTCGGCCGGCACGTTCATGAAGAACGTCCGCATCACGACGAAGTTGAACGCCCCGAGCGCGCCCGGCAGGATCAGCGACCAGAGGCTGTCGATCAGCCCGAGCTGCTTGACGATCAGGAACATCGGGATGATGCCCGGCGCGAACAGCAGCGTGAACAGCACCAGCAGCAAGACCGGGCGGCCGAACAGTACCGGCCGTGAGGTCGCGTAGGCGAGCGCGATCGTGGTCAACAGCGCGATCGCCGTACCGATCACCGTGACGAACACGCTGACCCCGATCGCCCGCGCCATCAGCCCACCGCTGAACAACGTGTCGTACGCCTTGAAGGTCGGATGCGACGGCCACAACACGTAGCCGCCCGCCTCGATGATGTCCTGGTCGCTGGCCAGCGAGGTCGAGATCACCACCATGATCGGAACGATGATCGCCAGCGCGAATCCACCGAGCACGACCGCCTTGATGGTCTGGTACGCCGGACTCGGGCGCTCCTTCCAGATCGGCCGTCTCATGATTCGCCCCGCTTCTGGAAGATGCCCGGTTCGCCGAGCCGGTGCGCGATCGTGTTCGCGCCCCACAGCAGCAGCGCGCCGATCACTCCCTTGGCCAGCCCGGCCGCGGCCCCGCTGCTCCAGTCACCGCCGACCACGCCGGCGTAGTACGTGAAGGTGTCCAGTACTTCGGCAGCGCCCGGCCCGACCGAGTCGCGTTGCAGGATGAACTGCTCGAACCCGACGCTGAGGATGTCGCCGATGCGCAGGATCAGCAGCAAGACGATGACGGTACGCATCGACGGCAGGGTGATGTGCCAGAGCCGCCGCCAGCGACCCGCTCCATCCGCCGCAGCAGCCTCGTACAGGGAAACATCCACCGCGGAGAGTGCCGCCAGGAAGATGATCATCGCCCAGCCGGCGTCCTTCCAGATCAGCTGCCCGACGACGAGTAGGGGGAAGGTGTCCGGATTCGTCATGAACGGGATCGGGTCGAACCCGGCCTGCCTCAGCAGGTTGTTGACGAACCCGGCACCGCCGAGCGATTGCTGGAACAGCGTGATGACGAGGACCCAGGACAGGAAGTGTGGCAGGTACGCGATCGTCTGGAACGCGCGCCGGATCCTGTTGCTGACCAGGGAATCCACGATCAAGGCCATCGCCAGCGGCACCGGGAAGAACAGCACCAGCTGTACCGCCGCCAGGATGAGCGTGTTGCGCAGCGCATCCCAGAAGTCGGGGTTGTCGTACAGGTTGATGAAGTTCTGGATGCCGTTCCACTCGCTGTGCATGATGCCGAGGTAGGGCTGGAAGTCCTGGAACGCGACCACGTTGCCGAGCACCGGCAGGTAGAAGAACACCAGCAGGAACAGCACGCCCGGCACCATCAGCACCAGCATCTGCCAGTCCCGCCTGAGCCGGACCCCGAACGGTAGTTCCGGCTGTTTGCGCCGATGCTGTTTGGGCCGGCTCAAGACTCTGTCACCGGTACGCCGGCGGGCAGCACGGCTTCGAACTCACCACGCATCTTGTCGCCGCCGCCGCTCTTCCAGCGCTTCAGCGCCGCGTCGTACGCATCCATCTTCTGCCGGCCGGTGACGATGTCGACGATGGTGTCGCGGAACGCCGCGGTCAGCTTGGTACCGACCTTGCTGCTGGTGTCGGAGTAGGTGCCGGCCGTCGGGTTGCGCATCGCGTACTTGAGCAGCTCCTGCTCGGTGGCGTGGATCTTCTTGGTGTCCTCGGGGAACGCGGGGTTGAAGATGACCGACTCCGGCGCGGTCATGATCTGCAGCGCGCTGACCAGACCGGGCGCCTGCTGGTTGCCTGCGGCGTTGAGTACCGGGTTCTTGCTGGCGTCGAGGGTGTACTGCTGGCCGGCGGTACCGAAGTTCTTCTGCAGGTATTCCTTGGTACCGAACGGCGCCGAGAGGTAGTTGACCAAGGCAAGGAGTTCGCGGATGCGGCCCTCGTCGGTCTTCTTGAACGGGGTGAAGCCGACGGTTCCGTAGCCCATGTCGTAGACCGGCTTGGCCTTGCCGTCATGGCCGAACGGGATCATCGTGTCGACGAACAGCGTGGGGTCGGCGGCGCGGAAGTCGGCGGTCGCGCGCGGTCCGACGACGACCTGGGCGGCGATCTGGCCGTTGACGGTCTTCGGCGTCGCGTCGGCGAGGTTGAGGTCGGGGTAGAAGACCTTGGCTGCCCACAGCTTCGCGGCGTACTCGACGGCGGCCTTGTAGTTGTCGGTCTCGTAGAGGTGGGTCAGCGAACGGTCGCTGTTGACCCGCCAGCTGTTCGGGGCGCCGAACCACTCGCCGAACATGTGCAGCATGTTGATGATCGCCGGCTCGAGCGCGTAGTTCGTACCCTTGGTGAGCTCCTTGCACTTGGCGAAGAACTCGTCCGCCGTCTTGCACTGCAGGCCGCCGACCTTCGCCCAGGTCTTCGGGTTGCCCATCATCACCTGGCCGAACGGGGTGGACGGGATCGGCGCGCCCCAGATCTTGCCGTTCACGACGGCGGTCCGCCAGGAGGCCGGCTTGAGCGCGGCGAGGTTCGGATACTCGAGTACGGCGTCTCCGGCGAGGTACTTCGTGAGGTCCTGGAACTTCGCCTCGAGCATCGGGCCGACGTTGGGGATGCCCTGGTTGGGCGGCAGCCACATGAGGTCGGGCAGGTCGTCGCCTGCGAGCAGGGTGGCGAACTTCTCCGGGTAGCCGGGGTCGGTACCGATCGTCAGCTTGAGCTCGCCGCCGAGCGCCTGGTTGAGGGCCTGCCACATGGGGTTGCTGCCCATCGGAGGCGGAGGCGTCGCGAACGTCTCGGTCAGCGCGGTCACCGCCGACTTGAGCGGCGGGCTCTGGACGCTGGCGATCGCGTTCTCGGGGAACCGCAGGAACCCCGGCTCGAGCCCCGACTCCGCCCCCGGCAGCTCCGGCGTGAGCCCGTCGAACGCCTTGTACGTCGGCAGCTTCACGTCCCCGGACGCCTTCGCCCCGCCACCCGTCGACCCACCATCACCACACCCGGCAAGCGTCGGCCCGAGCACCACGACACCGACCGCCGCACTACCCAGCCCAAGAAACCGCCGCCGCCCGAAGTTGCTCTCCATGTCGCCGCCTCACCTTTGCCCGTTTATGATCTGTCTCTGCACAAACCACTCACTAACGCTCACTTAAACGTTAACCGGGACCGTAAACCCGACCCGCACTCCGCCGCAACCCCAACCCGCGAGAAAGATCCCCAACCGCCCGACCTCCGTGGCGCAATGCCCCCCTCCCCATCGTCGACCGCCCACACCCCCACCCCACCGGCCATACGCGACCTTGAGCACGCCGCAGCCACATGAATGGCCAAAACGTCGCTACCCGGTGCCCAAAGTGACCACAGCCGGCCCCACACGCACGACCTTGAGCACGCCGCAGTCACATAGACAGCGAAAACGTGGCTGGCCGGTGCCCAAAGTCGACCAGCTGACCAACCGACGCGCCGAAGCCGGCGAGGCGGCGGGCGCCGAGCGAGCGAGGTGGCGGGCCCGGGGCGAGCGAGGTGGCGGGCCCGGGTGAGCGAGGTGGCGGCCCGGGGCGAGCGAGGTGGTGAGCGCAACTTTGGGCATGGGGCGGCCGCCTGGGTGGCGAGAACGTGGCTGGTGGGTGCTCAAAGTCGACCAGCTGACCAACCGACGAGCCGAAGCCGGCGAGGCGGCGGGCGCCGAGCGAGCGAGGTGGCGGGCCCGGGTGAGCGAGGTGGCGGGCCCGGGTGAGCGAGGTGGCGGGCCCGGGTGAGCGAGGTGGCGGCCCGGGGCGAGCGAGGTGGTGGGCGCGACTTTGGGCATGGGGCGGTCGCCTGGATGGCGAGAACGTGGCTGGTGGGTGCTCAAAGTCGGGCGTCGGGGTGCAGCGCAGTGGGCGCTTCGAGTGGGGGGTTGGGTGCAGCGCGGTGGGTGCCTGGAGTGGGGATTGGGTGCAGGGAGGTGGGGTTTTACGAGGTGGCAATGGGATGGCAATGGGGGGTGTGGGTGTGGGCGGGAGAGTTGGGGGATGGAGCAGCTTCGGGTGACTGTTAGTGCTGGTACTGCTTGTGAGGTTTGTGGGCGGATGCCTCATCCGGCTCGGGTGCGGTTGACGGTGGCCAAGTTGGCGGCGATCTTTCCGGTGGAGCTTGCGTTGCATGCGGGGATTGTGGCGATTCATCCGCCGTATCTGGTCGCGGTCAGTCTGTTGGCGGTCACGACGACGGCGCTGGCTATCTGGGTGATCGAGCCGTCGACGATGCGGCTGTTGCGGACGTGGTTGCATGCGCCTGGGCATCGGGTTCGGCGGCGGGCGGAGGCTGGGTTGGCGCAGGCGGGTTCGCTGTGGCGGATCAGGGTGACGCTCGAGGATCGGGCTGGGGCGCTGGAGCAGCTGACCTTTGGGCTGGCTGAGTTGGAGGCCAACATTCTTGGGCTGCACGTTCATCCGGTGCTGGACGGCGTACGGGACGAGCTGGTCGTTTCCACGCCTGATGGAATCGGGCCGGACGATCTCCTGCAGGTCGTCACCACGGCGGGTGGGCGTGAGGTGCATGTCTGGCCGACTACGACGCTCGCGTTGGTTGATGGGCAGACGACGGCGTTGAGTCTGTCCGCGCAGGTGGTGGCGGATCCGGCCGAGTTGCCGCATGCGGTGGCCGAGCTGCTCGGCGCCCAGCTGATCACCGACCCGGAATCGTTCCAAGGCAAAGCCCTGCCGACCGACGGGACGATCCTGAAGGTTCCGTCGCCCTGGAGCGGGCTCTATGTGTTCACCCGCCCGGGCGAACCGTTCACCCCAGCCGAGTCGGCAAGAGCGCACCGCCTCGCCGAGGTCGCCGAAACCGCGCGCGCCCTCAGCGCGGACCGATGATCAGTCGCGGTTGGTGACCTCGAAGGCGACTACTGCTGCGGCGACCGCGACGTTCAGGGACTCGACCCCGGCGTGCAGCGGGATCTGCAGGTCCTCGTCGGTGGTGACCGTGATGCCGTTGGTTTCGCCGCCCAGGACGAAGACGGCTCGGTCGGCCAGCTCCGCCTTGAAGAGGGACTGCTTCGAGCGGGCCGAGAGCCCGTAGACGCGGTACCCGGCCTCGGTCAGCAGATTGACCGCGGCCTTGGCCGTCGCCACATTGACGATCGGCGCCTGGAAGGCGATGCCGGCCGAGGCTTTGATGACGAGCGGCCCGACATGCGGCGTACCAGCCCGAGGCAGGATCACCCCGTCAAAACCCGCGCCGGTCGCGGTCCGCAGGATCATCCCCACGTTGCCCGGGTTCGTGACGCCGTCCAGCAGGAACACCTTCGTCGGCCGCTTGCCCCGGGCCCGGACGAAGTCGGCCAGCGGCGTCATCCGAGGCGCGTCGACATCGGCCACCACGCCCTGATCGTGCTTGCCGTTCCCCGCCAGCCACTTCACCCGGGAAGCAGTCGCCCGCTCCACCGGCGTACCGGTTCGGGACGCGGCGCGCAGGATCTCGTCCAGCGATCCGCCGCCGGCGTTGTCCGCGACCACCACCTTCGCCACCGACAACGCGGGATCGTTCAGCGCCTCGAGCACCGGCTTACGCCCGAAGATGGTGATCCACTTGTCCCGGGGAGAGAGCTTCTCCCGCGCCTCCTGATCCACCGTCGTACCGTACCGCCGCGTCAGTAGGGGTCCGTAAGCGAGGTAGCTTGAACGATAGCGGTGTCCAGGTGCGTGCATCGTGGTGCTTGAGCAGTGGCCTCGATGCGGAGCATCGTGGGCGCTGGGCAAGTGCCGCGAGGTGCGTGCCTGGGCGCCGATAGCGTCAAGCTACCTCGCTTACGGACCCCTAGGCGTGCGGCGGCCGGTCACCACGGAGCAGCGCCAGCCCGGTCACGCTGACGATCAGGAACCAGCCGCCGACCACCCAGGTCAGCCCGGTCAGCCACCCCGGGATGTCGTCGCCACCCCCGGCGATGAACCCGAGCAGCACGATCGAGGTCAGCAGTCCCAGCGCCGGCCCCGCATCCCGCCGGGCCCGGCTGAACCCGTACGCCGCCAGGCTCAGCCCGGTCAGTACGACGCCGACCCCGATGTAGAAGATCGTCGCGTACCCGTTCGGGTCGCAGACCCCGGCGCCGCAGTACGCCGCACCCGAACGGTCGGCGACGATCGGCATCAGCACCGAAAACACAGCGACCACCACCGAACTGATCCAGCTCAACCGCCAGACGAAGGTCCGCATGGCCGTCAGCCGAGGACCGGACGCATGAAGCTGCGGTCGTACCGGATCACGCACCCCGTCTCGTCGCGGAACTTGTCGGCCGCGATGAAGTCCGGATGGACACCGAACAGCGTCCGGTACTGCTCGTAGTCGGCCAGACTCGGAAAGCTGAACAGCGCCAGCGCCTTGTCACTCGCCCCCTCCGAGGGCAGGAAATACCCGTGATGTGTGCCGCCGTGCTCGTTCACCAGCGCGATCCAGCGCCGGCCGAACTCCTCGAACGCGTCGAGCTTGGCCGGGTCGACGACGTACTCCACGACACACGTGATCATGATGAGCAGCCTGCCATGGCTGGGGTCAGGCGTGTTTGGGCGCGCGCCAGATCAGCGTGTTGCGCAGGTCGGTGGACGGGCGCTCGACGCTGTTGTTGTGCTTCGGCCGGTCGGCCCGGCCCCACGCGTCGTCGCCCAGCCACGGCGGTACGCCGAACGGCAGGTCGCGCGCCGGGATGCTCGCGTAGTCAGCCTCCAGGAACTTCGGCCCGTAGTTCGGTACCCCGGGATCGCCGTCCGGGTCAGGCGTGACGATCCCGCGCAACTCGGTGACGGCCGCCCGCCAACTGTCCAGCAGCACCTTCGGGCTGCGGCTGGACGGATGCGGCAGCTCGAAGACCGGTACGTCGGGCTTGTTCTCCCACAGCCGCACCGCCGTCTTCGCCTGTACTCCGAACGCCACGATCGCCTCGAGCTTCGGCCCGGTGATCAGCTCGAACAGCTTGTTGCGCCACTGCAACTGGTCGGGCTCGGACAGCAACGGGACCGCGTCCTGCGCATGCGACGGCAGCAGCGCGAACGCATACGCGTTGACCAGCGTGTAGCTCGACGTCAGCCCGACCTTGCCGAGGAAGCCCTGCACCCGCTGGCCCGCGTCGCCGACCAGCGTCCGGCCCGCGATCCGTTCGGTCGGCCCGGGATCGGATGCAATACCGAGCAGCCGCCCGGACCGATTCAACCGGCCGCGATAGAAGACCGGCCCCCAGTCGTGCCAGAAATACCGCCGGTACTCCGCGTAGCTCGGTAACTGCGCGAAATGCCGGGCCACCGCCATCGGCGGACCACCATCGAATTCGACCATCATCGCCACCCCCATGGACGCTCAATAGCCTACGCTCCTGAATAGCACCTGAAAGGGTGACGACCGGGGGAGGTCAAGCTGATGTTTGTCCTAAAGGGCAGGGTCGCGACGTTGCGGGCTGATGGCGCAGTGTTCAACCGGGGCGCGGTCTACGTCGGCGACGACGGGTTGATTGCCGCGGTGACGCCGGGTGACGCGATTCCGGCCGGGTTCGAGAATGCGCCGCGGATCACCGCCGGCGGGGTGATTTATCCCGGGCTGATCGATTTGCACAATCACTTGATGTACAACAGCCTGCCGCTGTGGACCGAGCCGAAGCGCAAAGTCCCGTGGACCTCGCACAACCAGTGGGGCGGCGCGGCGTCGTACAGCGGGACCATCAGCCAACCGGCGCGACTGCTCGGTGCGGCGGCCGGCCGGGCGCTTCTCCGGTACGCCGAAACGCGGGCGATCGTCGGTGGTACGACCTCCATCCAGGGCAATCCGCGCGGCGCCGTGCCGCCGGACAACGACCTGATCCGCAACATCGACTCCGAGCGACTCGGGACGCACGAGGACTACATCCGGGTCAGCACACTCGTTGCCGACAGCCCCGAAGCGCTCGAGTCCTACGTGGCGGCGGTCAAGCTCGGGCGCGGCTTCATCGCGCATACCGCCGAGGGGACGGATCCCAAGCTGCGCAAGGAGTTCCAGCTGCTCGACCAGGTCGGCGTGGTCAAGCGGCAACTGGTCGCGATTCACGGCGCCGCGCTGACGGGCGATGATCTCGCGCAGCTGCAGGCGGGGGACTCGAGCCTGGTCTGGTCGCCGTTCTCCAACTTCTGGCTGTACGGCGCCACCGCCGACGTCAAGACGGCCAAGGCCAAGGGCGTCCGGCTCTGCCTGGGCTCGGACTGGGGACCGTCCGGCACCCGCAACATCCTCTGGGAACTCAAGGTCGCCGACCTCTGGAACAAGTCGCAGCCCACTCCCGTCTTCACCGACGAGGACCTGGTCCGCCTGGCGACCTCCAACCCCGGCGAGGCTCTCTCCGGCATTTGGCCCCATCCCCTGGGCCGGATCGAAAAAGGTGCCCTGGCCGACCTGATCGTCACCACCCCCGGTACCGACGTCTACCGCAACCTCATCGACGCCACCGAGTCCGACATCCGCCTGGTCGTCATCGGCGGCCGAGCCCGGTACGGCGTACGCCCCCTGATGTCAGCCCTCGCTCCAACCGCAACCCCCATCACCGTCGGCCGCCTGGCCCGCTCCATTGACTACGGCGACCCCGCCACCACCTGGAAGACAGTCCTCGCCGCCCTCGACAAGGTCCGCAAAAACCCAGCCTTAGCAGCCCAACGCGCCGCCGACGCCTTCCACGCCCTAGCCACCGCCGGCATCTTCGCCACCGGCACAACAGGCGCGTACACCCCAGGCGCAGGTCTGGCGGCGGGCGCCGCGGGAGCGGAGGCCGGCGGTGTCGACGCGTTCGGGGTCGATGCGTTCGCGGGTGTGGGTAGTGCTGGTGGTGCGTTTGTGTTGTTGCCTGATATGCCGGCGCCGGAGCTTGATGTGGCGGATCGGATGCGGCGTGGTCCCGCGGCCGAGACGCCGCAAGCGGTGGTGGTTCCACCGCCTGAGCCGTTGACCACCGGACCCAGCTGGTTCGACGCCGTCGACGCCAACCCCTTCCACGGAGGCCTGCTGTCCGGCCTCCGCGACTACGCCTGAACGCCAGACCTCAGCGAGCAGGCTTGCTCGCCTTCCCGTCCAGCCACAAAGTGTTCGACTCATCCCGGTGCACCCCGGTCGACCCGACATGCTTGTCGCCGATCGTCGCTCCGTTCTTGATCACGTACACCAGCGCCATCGCATGCCCCCGCCCCAACCCGTAGTCCTCCTTCAACCAGTCGCACACCGGCCCAGCCTTGGTCGACGGCCCCTCGAACCCCCGCCCCCGCGCCAGCTCCACCAACTCCCGAGGCGTCAGCCCGGTCTTCTCCTCGATGTTGTCCAAGTACGCCTGAAACGACATCCCACTCACCTCTCTCACCAGGGCGGCCCGGTTGCCCGCCACACCCCAGCGTCGAACTGCCTCCCCACAAATCGACACCGGCGCGCACAATAAGCAAGCCAGTTAGCAATCGACGCCGTGGGCATAAGGACGAGATCTCGGATGAGTCAGGACACCAAGGCGGGCGGACGGCTGGGCGACTCGTCCTTGCTGCGCAGACTCAACCACTCCGCGGCCCTGAGTGCCTTCGTGAACGCGCCCAGCCTGACGCTGCGCGAGCTCCGCGTGGTGGTCGGCGTCTCCCGCCCGACCGCCGAGGATCTGCTGGCCGAGTTGCTGACCGAGGGCCGTGTCGAGGAGACAGCGCCACCCCGCACAGCGACCGGCCGCAGCGCCGGCCGACCGGCCCGGCACTTCAGGTTCCGGGCAGAGTCCGGCTATGTCAGCGGTATCGACATCGGGGCCCACAAGACGATGGCTGTCGTCACCGATCTGCGCGGCAACACATTGGCCACCCGACGGCTCGAGCTGGATCCCGACCTGCCCGCGACCGAGCGACTCCAGGCAGCGATCGACACCACCAAGGCCTGCTGGGCGGACGCCGAGCTGGAGCCCACCACGATCACCGGTATCGCCTGCGGGATCACCGGAACGCTGCGGGCCGCCGAGGGCGTGTCCGACGTGCGGGTCGGCCCGGTCGGCTCGGGCCTGACGCCGTACTCGCTGCCTGGATTCACCGAGGTCGACGTCGCGAAGGCCTTGTCCGATGGGCTTGGCAAGCAGGTCGCCGTGGCCAATGACGTGAAGCTCGCCGCGCTGGCCGAGCACTGGAAGGGCGCGGTACAGGAGCACCGGGACATCGTCTACATGTTCGCCGGGCATCGCGCGGGCGCCGGCGTACTGATCGATGGGCAGGTCCATCAGGGCCGGCATGGCGCCGCCGGGGAAATCGGAGCTCTGCCGATGCTCGGCTGGGAGGCGGCTGTCGATCGACTGCGTGCCCGCGGAGCCGCGCTTGCTGCCGAGGCCGGAGCTCCACCCGGCCGGGAAGGTGAGTTCGTGATCACCTCGGCCGCCCTGCAGGATCCCGAGAGTCTGACCGTACTGATCGAGTTCGCCGAGGTACTCGCGCGCGGCGCGGCCGTCCTGGCGCTGGCCGTCGACCCCGAGGTCGTCGTCCTGGGCGGTGGCATGTCCCGCGGCGGCGCGATCGTCGCCGAGCCGTTCCGGCGCGAGCTGGCCAAGCTGACCCTGGTCCCGCTCAAGGTGGTCACCTCGACGATGGGCGCCGACTCGGTCGCCCTCGGCGCGGCCCGGCTGGCGCTCGACTCGGTCTTCGCCGACCTGCTCACCGTCCCCGGCAGCTGACCCGGATTTTCGGTGGTTGTGCCAGGCTTGGTCCTGCGAGTCACCGACGGAAGGATGTTCAGGATGACGAACGACGCCGGGATCCGGCCCGAGGTCGCGCCCTCGGGGCCGGGCTGTGTCGAGTGCACCGACGGCGGCGGCTGGTGGTTCCACCTGCGCCGCTGCGCCGAGTGCGGGCACATCGGCTGCTGCGACAGCTCGCCCGCACAGCACGCCAGCGCGCACGCCGCGGAGACGGGCCACCCGATCATCCAGTCCTTCGAGCCGGGCGAGGACTGGTTCTGGGACTACACCACCGAGCAGATCGTCGAAGGCCCCGACCTCGCGCCCCCGGCGAACCACCCGGTCGACCAGCCGGCCCCCGGCCCGCAGGGCGCAGTACCGGCCGACTGGGTCGAGCACATCCACCAGTAGGGAATGTTCACCCCCTGATCCCTGTTGCGCCTCCTGCAACCCGCAACAGGGAGGACATCATGAAGGTCCGCAGGTCTCTACGTTCGCTCAAGTCAAAACCCGGCGCCCAGGTGGTCAAGCGCGGTAAGAGGGTCTACGTCCTCAACCGGAAGACCCCTCGCCTCCAGGCTCGCCAAGGCTGATCCACCGCTTGATCCCCGGCATCTGCCGGGGATCAATGGTGTGGCCACCCTCGAATCCCAGCAGCTCGACGTCGGCGGCACGCCGGCGCAGGTTGGCGGCAAGAGTCCGGGTCTGCTCGGCAGTCGCCATCGGGTCCCGGTCGCCATTGACGATCAGCACCCGCTTGCCTTTCAAACTGTCATCTGACGGCCCGGCGTCCGCGAAGGGCACCATCGCGCCCAGCAGTACCGCACCGGCGAGCGACTCCGGATGGCGCAGCAGCAGCGCGGAGGCCATGTTGGCCCCGTTGGAGAAGCCGACGGCGAGCCAGGAGCCGGCCGGTACGCCGTACTTCCGCTCCGCCTCCGTCAGAAACTCAGCCAGCTCATCCGCCCGCGCCCGCAGATCGTCCTCATCGAAGACCCCCTCCTGGAAGCGCCGGAAGAACCGCGGCATCCCGTCCTCCAGTACGGTCCCCCGCGGCGACAACACCGGCGACGACGGCGACAGGTGATCCCGCAACGGCAGCAGTTGCTCCTCGTTGCCTCCGGTCGAATGCAGGAGCAGCAACGGCGGCGTACCGGTCCCGGGCAGCCAGACGTGCGGCCGGTCACTCATCGATCGGAGCAGCCGGAAGCCGGAGCGCCGGCAGTGAGTTCTGGATCTGTTCGCGATTCGGCTCGAGCCACGGCGGCAACTTGAGATGCTGCCCCAGCTCCAGCAGCGGCTCATCCACGGTGAACCCTGGCTGATCAGTCGCGATCTCCAGCAACACCCCACCCGGCTCGCGGAAGTAGATCGACGTGAAGTACTGGCGATCGAGGATCTCCGTCACGTGGATCCCGGCCTCCAGCAACTGCAGCCGCCACTGCGCCTGGGTTTCCTGATCCGGTGCCCGGAACGCGATGTGGTGCACGGTCCCAGCCGCCTGGAAGCCGCGAGACTCCTTGCTGGGCAGGACATCCACCGCTGTCCCCTGCTGGCCGCCACCCATCACCAGCCGGGTGCGATCCGACGTGTTGTGCCCGTACTCCATCCCGAGCATCCCGGCCAGCATCTGCTCGGTCGGCTCCAGCTCCGCCTCGGTCATCGTCACCGAGTACAGCCCCCGAACAGCACTGTCAGCCGGTACTGCGGCAGCCCCGTCCCACCCCGACCGCGTGTCCCCGTCCGACGCGACCAGCTCGATCACCAGCCCGTCGGGGTCGCGGAACCGGAGTACCTCCTCATCGGACCGCGCGACCGGATCATCCGCGTCGACGCCGAGCTCCTTGAGCCGCTTCTGCCACCAGCCGAGCGCCTCCGGCGGAATGCTGAACGCCGTCGCCGTGGTCATCCCGGTGCCCTGCTGACCGGCTTCGGCACCGGGCCAGGCGAAGAACGTGAGCAGCGTCGAGGGGTTGCCGGACTCGTCCCCGTAGTACAGGTGGTACCGGTCGGGCGCATCGAAGTTGACGGTCTGCTTCACCAGCCGCAGGCCGAGCACCGAGGTGTAGAAGTCGACATTGCGTTGCGGATCCTCCGCGATGGCCGTGACATGGTGCAGACCGTGCGGCGCGAGTGCGACAGACATCAGCCCATTCCTCTCTCCGGGATAACTTGAACATATGCCTGACTATCCCGCGTCGATCGCTCAGACGGACCACCTCGAGCCGGTACCACGGCGGATCCGGGCAATGCTCGGCTCCCAGGTCGTGCTGGACACCACTCGGGCGGTCTACCTCTGGGAATGGCCCAACTACCCGCAGTACTACATCCCGCTCGCCGACGTCACTCCCGGCGTCCTCGTCGACGAGGACCATCCACAGAAACTGAAGCGCGGTACTGCGAGACGCCACGCCCTCCAAGTCGGCGCCATCCACCGCCCGGCCGCCGCACGTGTCTACGGCGATGACGCGATCAGCGGGCTGCCCGGCATGGTCCGCTTCGAGTGGGCGGCCCTGGACGCGTGGTTCGAGGAGGACGAGCAGGTCTTCGTCCATCCCCGCAACCCGTACACCCGGGTCGACTCCCTGCGCTCGACCCGCCACATACAGGTCTCGCTGGACGGTCTCGTGCTGGCCGCTTCCTCGTCGACCGTGATGGTCTTCGAGACCGGCCTCCCGACCCGGTACTACTTCAACCGCACCGAGGTCGACTTCACCCACCTGGAACCGTCCGGCACCGAAACCGCCTGCCCCTACAAAGGCAGAACGACCGGCTACTGGTCCGTCCGCTCCGGCACCACCCTGCACGAGGACCTCGCCTGGGTCTACGACTTCCCCACCCTCGCCCTGCAACCCATCGCCGGCCTGATCGCCTTCTACAACGAGAAGGTCGACATCGCGATCGACGGTACCCCGATCGACCGCGTCGTCACGCACTTCTCCTAGCTGACGCCTGCGAAGAAGTCCGCCGCCGGGATGGTGAAGTTGAGGAGGGCTCCTTCGCGCTCGGCGGTCGCGGTGGGCCAGCGGCGGCGGACCATTCGGAGGACCCGGTCGTTCATGGCGCTCACCATCACGACGAACTGAGCCGCGCCCGAGGCGATGGCGTCGTGCGCGGCCGCGGTCAGCATCCGTACGCCGAGGCCGCGACGCTGCTCCGGTTCCGCGACGATCAAGGCCAGCTCGGCCGTCGGAACGGCAGCGCCGTTGACCCACGCCCACATCGCATGGCCGACCACCTCACGGTCGCGCTCGGCGACCCAGGCGGCGCCGTTCGGGCAGACCAGTTGCTGCACCAGCGCCGGTCGCGGTGGCTTGCCGATCGCCGTCTGGAATCGCATGTACAGGCTGAAATCGGGCATCCCGTCGAGCATCCCCGACAGCGACTCCACATCGGCGTCGCCGGCTCGCCGGAGTACGAGCTGATCCGCCTCGACCACCTGAGTCTGATTCACGGATTCAGCTTCCATCGGCTTGGCTGAGTCTGTCAAGTAGACGTAGCCTGGGAGTCATGAGCACTCAGGCGGCGGTACCGGAGGCCATGCACTGGTCGACCGAGAACTGCACGATCTCCCGGACGATGGAGATCCTCGGCGAGAAGTGGACCTTCCACGTCCTGCGGGAGGTTTTTGTCGGGGTCCGCCGGTTCGAGGACATCCGCGCCCGCGCGAACATCCCCCGCCAGGTCCTCACCGACCGGCTGACCGCCCTGATCGACCGCGGCCTGCTCCGCCGCGAGGCCTACCGGATCCCCGGCCAGCGCGAACGCTACGAATACCGCCTCACCCAGGCAGGCCTCGACCTCTACCCGGTCATGGTCGCCCTGGTCCAGTGGGGCGACCAGTACCTACCGCTGGACGGCGGCCCACCCTTGCTCCCCGAGCACCGAGGCTGCGGCGGCCGAGTAGAAGTCACCCTCCACTGCGAAGCCGGCCACACGCCCACACCGCGCGAGGTAGCCTTCCGCCCCGGCCCCGGCGCCACCCCCCGCGAGGTCAGCTGACGGAAACGCGCGACAACTCGGCGGTCGAGTCGCGCACGATCAGCCTGGTAGCCAACTCCACGTGATGCGAGTCGACCTTCTCGCCGGCCGCCAATTGCAGGGCAGTACGAAGCGCGACCGCGCCCATCTCCCGCAGCGGCTGCCGGACCGTCGTCAACTGCGGCGAAGCGAGCCGCGCCACCTGGGTGTCATCGAACCCGATCACACTGAGATCCTCAGGAACCCGAAGCCCACGCGCCCGCGCCGCCTCCATCACCCCCAGCGCGGTCTCGTCACTGCCCGCGAAGATCGCCGTCGGCGGCTCCGGCAGATCGAGCAGATCAGCCCCACCCGCGAGCCCGTCCTCGTAGAGAAACTCGCGAAGCCACACATACTCCCTCGGCACCGAGACCCCCGCCGCCTCCATCGCACCGCGGAAGCCGTTCAACCGCGCCTGGTTGCAGCCCGAACTCGGCGGCCCACCCAGATAAGCGATCCGCCGATGCCCGAGTGACAACAGATGCTCGGTCGCCGCCATCCCGCCCGCGAAGTTCGTCGAGCCCACGCTCGTCACATCCGGCTGCGCGATGCTGATCGGATCGACCACCACCAGCGGCAACCGAGCCCGCGACAACGCCGCCAGATCGGCGTCAGTCAACTCGCAGGTGATCCCGATCGCCGCCCGGCGCCCGGTCGCGGTCAACTCCCGGATCCAGGCAGCCGCCCGGCCGGTACTACGAGACGCAGTCGGATGCGGTCGCGAACTGAGCACCACATCCACGTCGGCCGCCTGCCCCGCCTCGACCACCCCCTGGATCACCTCGACCGAGTAGCTGTTGAGGAATCCCTGGTAGAACAACTCGACCGTGAGCCGCTCGACCTGCTCCGGCCGGCGCCCGACGTACTCGTGCGCGCGGAGGATCTCCTGCACCCGGGCACGCGTCGACTCGGACACATCGCTGCGTCCGTTGAGCACCTTGGAGACCGTCGCGACCGACACTCCCGCCGTGGCGGCAACGGTCGCCAGCGTGACCCGCCCAGTCAAGCGCTCCTCCTCACGACGCTCTCCGAATCTCACAGGGGGTGACCATCGTACGATCGTGCCCCACCACGCGCGTCGCACCGACCAGCCGGACAACCGCACGGCACGGCAGGTCCGCCGACGAAGTCCCCACCAGCACCTCGAGCTCGCCCGCCTCGACGATGCGGCGCAGATCCGCCCCACTGTAAGCCGTCCGGTCCGCGTCCACCTCGAACGCCACCTCGACCGCCTCGCCCGGATCCAGCGACACCCGGGCGAACCCGGTCAGCAACTTCAACGGCCGAGCCACCTGCGCCACCACGTCGTGCAGGTAGAGCTGCACCACCTCGTCACCCCGCCGAGCGCCCGTGTTCCGCACCCGCACCGTGGCGACGAAGGAGCCATCGGTCGCGATCTCCTCAGCACTCAACGTCAAGCCGTCAAGCTCGAAAGTCGTGTAGGACGAGCCGTAGCCGAACGGATACAGCGGCACCGCCTCCAGCCCGCTGATGCCCGCGCTCTCCACACTCCCGAGCGCCGGCTGCAGGTACGTTCCCGGCTGTCCACCCACGTTCCGCGGAATCTGCACCGGCAACTTCCCGCCAGGCACCACCCGCCCGCTCAACACGCCGGCGATCGCGGCCCCGCCCTCCTGCCCAGGAAAGAACGCCTGCACCAATCCGGCAGCCCGTCCAGCGATCTCACCCAACGCGTAAGGCCGTCCGGACACGACCACCACCACTACCGGCGTACCGGTCTCGAGCAAGGCATCGACCAGCTCAGCCTGTACTCCGGGCAGCCGCAGATCTTCCGCATCGCATCCCTCACCAGAGGATCCCTGACCGAAGAGCCCGGACAGATCCCCCACACACGCGATCACCACATCCGCGTCGCGCGCGGCCTCGACGGCAGCGGCGAACCCGGACCGGTCATCTCCGAGCACGGCGCTCCCCTGCTCGTAGACGCACCCTGGAATCTCGTTGCTCAGGGCATCGAACAGCGTCGGCACCGAGATCCCCATGCCCCGCTCCGGATAGCGCGGCAACACGTGGTTGGGAAAGGCGTAACACCCCATGAACGTCCTCGGGTCTCCCGCACACGGCCCGACCACCGCGACCCGCTGTGGCGACAGGCGTTCCAACGGCAGCGCGGTACCGGCGTCGAGCAACACCACTGAACGCTCGGCGATCTCCAGCGCCAGCGCACGGTTCTCGGCAGAGTCGAAATCGCACTGCCCGAGCGACCCTTCCGGCGTCCACGAAGGATCGAGCAGCCCCAATCGCACCTTCTGCAGCAGGACTCTGCGAGCAGCGCGGTCGATCAGATCCTCGGACAGTTCGCCCGACTCGACCCGCTCGACCAGCCCCGCACCGAACCCGATGGTGTCCGGCAACTCGACATCGGTGCCTGCGGCAAGCGCCAGCGCACCGGCGTCTTCAGCCGTGGCGGCCACCCGGTGCATGCTGGCCAGGAACGGCACCGCCCAGTAGTCCGACACCACCGTCCCGGTGAATCCCCACTCGTCCCGCAACACCTGCGTGAACAGCCACGAGTCCGCTCCAGCGGGAAGGCCGTCGACATCGGCGTACGAGGTCATCACCGACCCCGCATCCGCGATGGCCATCTCGAAGGTCGGCAAGATGACATCCAGCAACTCCCGCCGCCCGATCGACACCGGCCCGTGGTTGCGTCCCGCGCGCGAGGCGGAGTACCCGGCGAAGTGTTTCAGCGTCGCGATCACCCCGGAGCTCTGCAACCCGCGCACGTACGCCGACCCCAGCATCCCAACCAGATAAGGGTCTTCGCCCAGCGTCTCCTCGACCCGGCCCCACCGGTAGTCACGCACGACATCGAGCACCGGCGACAGCCCCTGGTGAACCCCGGCCGCGGCCATGTCCCGTCCGATCGCCGCCGCCATCCGCTCCACCAGCGCCGGATCGAATGTCGCGCCCCAAGCCAGCGCCGTCGGATAGACCGTCGCCCCGTAGGTCGTGAACCCGGTCAGACACTCCTCGTGCACCAACGCCGGTACGCCGAGCCGCGACCGGTCGAGCACCACGCGATGCTGACGAAGCAGTTCCGCCTTGCCCTCGTAGACCGAGAGCGGAACGCTGCCCCAGACCCTGGTGAGCTGACCGAGACCGTGCCGGCTCGCCTCCGCCAGCGGGACGGAGCCACCCGCGGCGAAGACGTCCTGCATCGGCGCCACGTTGAGCGGCTCTTCGGCGGGCTTCTCCGACCCGGCGAGGTCACCGCCGGCCATGTCGTTGCCGACCCAGCGACTGCCGAGCTGCGCCACCTTCTCGGCCGGCGTCATCGCCTGCAACAACAAGTCGGCCCGCTTCTCGGCCGGAAGTGCAGTGTCGCGCCAAGGCTGGTTTTCGAAATGTTTCGCTGGTGACGGCTGGCTCATAACGCTTAATCTCACCCACAAACGCGAGCTATTCAAGCTCTTGACAGCAATACTCCCGAAATCTACGTTACGAAACATGACGACTTCTCGGCGCAACTTCCTTCGCCTGACCGCCGGCAGCGCCGCGATAGCGGCCGGGCTTTCGGCCTGCGGCACCTCCGGCCCCAAGAGCTCTGGCAGCTCCTCCGGCGCCGCTGCCACCGGCAGCGGCGCGACCTACTGGTTCCTCACCGGTCAGCCTCAGCAGACGATCCGGGAAGGCCAGGTCAAGCGGTTCAACGACGCGAACCCGGACACCAAGATCAAGACCACCGAGTTCCAGAACGACGCGTTCAAGCAGAAGATCAAGACCGCCATCGGCGCCGGCCAGGGCCCGACCCTGATCTGGGGCTGGGGCGGCGGCGGCCTGAAGGCGTACGTCGAAGCGGGCCAGGTCGAGGACCTGACCGACTGGCTGAACAAGGACCAGGCCGCGCTGAAGAGCTCGATCTTCCCGTCCGCGTTCACGGCGGCGACCGTCAACGGCAAGATCTACGCGGTGCCGGGCGAGACCGTGACGCCGATCGTGCTGTTCTACGACAAGCGCGCGTTCGAGAAGATCGGCGCCGAGCCGCCGAAGTCCTGGCAGGACATCATGTCGCTGGTGCCCAGGTTCAACGAGAACGGCATCGCGCCGTTCTCGCTCGGCGGCCAGTCGCGCTGGACCAACATGATGTGGCTGGAGTTCCTGTTCGACCGGATCGGCGGCGCCGAGGTCTTCCAGAACATCTTCGACGGCAAGAAGGACGGCTGGTCCGACCCGTCCGCGCTGAAGGCGCTCGAGGAGATGCAGAACCTGATCAAGGCGAACGGCTTCATCAAGGGCTTCTCCTCGATCACCGCCGACTCCAACGCCGACCAGGCCCTGCTCTACACCGGCAAGGCCGCGATGATGCTGCACGGCGCCTGGACCTACGGCGGCATGAAGGCCTCGGGCAAGGACTTCGTCACCGGCGGCCACCTCGGCTACATGAACTTCCCGCCCTACGAGGGCGGCAAGGGCGACCCGAGCGACACCGTCGGCAACCCGGGTCAGTACATGTCGATCTCCTCCAAGGCGAGCCAGGCCGACAAGGACATCGCGAAGAAGTTCATCGCCAACAACACCCTCGACGACGCCACGGTGGACGCCTGGGTGAAGTCCGGCAGCATCCCGGTGGTGAAGAGCGCGAAGGACAAGCTCTCGTCGATCACCGACCCGAACGACGCCGCGTGGCTGAAGTTCGTCTACGACACCGCGGCGAACGCGAAGAACTTCGCCCAGTCCTGGGACCAGGCGCTCAGCCCGGCCGCGGCCGAGACGCTGCTCGACAACATCGCCAAACTCTTCCAGCTGTCGATCTCGCCGCAGCAGTTCGCGGACAGCATGAACGGGGTGATCGGCAAGTGACGGCGGCCGCTCCGTCCGTCGTCCGGGCTGCCGGGCGGACCAGCTCGCACGCCGGGCGGAGCGGATCGGTCGCGTGGATGGCCCTCCCCGCCCTCGCGATCTTCACGGTGTTCGGGGTCGTCCCGCTGGCCGGAGTACTGCTGCTCAGCTTCGCCCAGTGGGACGGCCTCGGCGCCATTCACACCGCCGGAATCTCCAACTGGCGTTCGGTTCTGAGCGATCCGGCGCTGCCGCACTCGCTGTTCGTGACGTTCGAGATCATGATCTTGTCGTGGGCGGTGCAGACGCCGATGAGCCTGCTGCTCGGCGTCTTCCTGGCCGGCCGGCAGCGCTACCGCGCGTTCCTCGCCGTCCTGTACTTCGTCCCGCTGCTGCTCAGCTCGGCCGCGATCGCCATCACGTACAAGGCTCTGCTCGACCCGAACTTCGGCCTCGGCGCCGGCCTGCATCTCGACTTCCTCGCCCAGGACTGGCTGGGCAAGTCCAACCTCGCGATCGGCGTGGTGATCTTCGTCGTGTCCTGGCAGTTCATCCCGTTCCACTCGCTGATCTACCAAGGCGGCGTCCGGCAGATCCCGACCACCATGTACGAGGCGGCCTCGATCGACGGCGCGGGCCGGGTCCGGCAGTTCTTCTCGATCACGCTGCCCCAGCTCAAGTACACGATCATCACCTCGTCGACGCTGATGGTGGTCGGCTCGCTGACCTTCTTCGACCTGATCTTCGTACTCACCGCGGGCGGCCCAGGGGATGCCACCCGGGTGCTCGCGCTGGACATGTACAAACGCGGCTTCCAGGCGAACCTGATGGGTCCGGCGAGCGTGATCGCGGTGCTGCTCGTGCTGATCGGCCTCGCGCTCGCCCTGCTGCTGCGACGACTCGGCGGCAGCACGACTGCCAGCCAGCAGGAAGGTGCGTGAGATGCGGCTGATCCGGCGGAACTGGCTCGGCGGCGCGGCGGGCTGGCTGTGGTTGCTGATCGTGATGATCCCGCTGTACTGGATCGTCATCACCAGCTTCAAGGACCAGGCCGGCTTCTTTTCCCAGAACCCGTTCGCGCTGCCGGCCGACCCGACCACCGAGAACTACAAACTGGTGATCGAGTCCGACTTCCCGCGGTACTTCGTGAACAGCGTGATCGTCACGGCCGGCACCATCCTGCCCGCCGTCGCGATCGCCTTCATGGCGGCGTACGCGATCGTCCGGGGCGCCGGCAGCCGATTCCTGGCCGGCGTGAACGGGCTGTTCCTGATGGGCCTGGCGATCCCACTGCAGGCGACGATCATCCCCGTCTACCTGCTGATCATCAAGATGCACCTGTACGACAGCCTGCTGGCGATCATCCTGCCGTCGATCGCGTTCTCGATCCCGCTGTCGGTGCTGGTGCTGACGAACTTCATCCGCGACGTGCCCAAGGAGCTGTTCGAGTCGATGCGCGTCGACGGCGCCACCGAGTGGGGCATGTTGCGCACCCTCGCCCTGCCGCTGACCCGGCCGGCGCTCGTCACGGTCAGCATCTACAACGGCCTCGGCGTCTGGAACGGCTTCCTGCTCCCGCTGATCCTGACCCAGAGCCCGGAGAAGCGGACCCTGCCACTGGCCCTGTGGACCTTCCAGGGCCAGTTCTCCGTGAACGTCCCGGCGGTCCTCGCCTCCGTCGTCCTCACCACCCTGCCGATCGTCATCCTCTACGCCCTCGGCCGCCGCCAGCTGCTCAGTGGCCTGACCGCCGGCTTCAGCAGGTAATTGCATCAGGCACCGATCCACCTGAACCGCCGCCCGGACCGGGCGGCGGTTCTTTTTTGTTTCGTGACCGATCGGACCCAACATTTCGGCCCCTCCCGGACATCTATAGGGGTAGAGCCGCACGCCTTCGGCTCGCAAACCACAGCAGACCTTTTCCGGGGCAACGCCCGCCCTCAATACCGGTCTAGACCTGAATAGTCAAGACCCGAGAGCGAAGTGAGGACGGCAATGACGCCCCGACGGCACAGACTTCAGCACGCCCTGCGGCAGGTCCGGCGGCAGCGGCTGCCGCTCCTGACCGCGGCGGTCGTCGTCGTGGTGATCGCCCTGGTCACGGTGACGATCTCACCCCAGCGTTCCTTCCACCCCGGCGAGCCGAAGACGGTGGTGCGGGCGATTCCGAGCTCCACCAACCTCAGCACTCCACCGAAGCCCGGCAAGCCGGCATCGGCTCCCGCCGACAAGTACACCTGCCCCGGCTTCAGCGGGGTCGAGACTCCCAACCCGTTGTCCGGGCTCTACCAGGACAAGTTCAAGTGGAGCGTCTATCCGGCGTACCAGGTGGGCAACGGAAAGGGCGACATCAACTGGCGTTCGAACCCGTACAACCAGCCCAGCTGGTACATGTGGCTGCACTCGCTGCGCTGGCTCGGCCAGGGCATCAAGGCCGCCGGCAAGGGCGACAAGGCGGCGATGGCGCGGGTGACGACGATCGTCCACGACTGGGTGAACGACAACCCGTACGACTGGCAGGTCGACGTCGGCGCGCACGAGGCGACGATGCACCGCACCAACGTGCTGATCTGCACCCGGCAGGCGATCCTGTCCGGATTGAAGGTGAAGACCCTTCCGGCGAGCTACGCGTGGCTGGACAAGGCGCTGCTGGACCACGCCCGGTTCATGGAGATCAACTTCGGCGGACCCGGCAACCACGGCACCGACGAGAGCATCGCGATGTTCGGGATCGGCTGCACGCTCGGCCGCGAACCGTTGAAGGAGCTCGCCCAGCGCCGGCTGGCCCGGGCGATCACCGAGGCGATCGACGAGCAGGGCTCGACCAACGAGCAGTCGACCGGGTACGCGCAGTTCAACTACTCGCTCTGGGGGCGGGCGGCGAAGGCTCTGAAGGAGTGCGGCGCCGACCCGGGGTCCAACATCGACACCCGTCGCGCGGCGCTCGCGAAGTGGCTGGTGATGGCCACCGACTCGCTCGGCAAGCTCCACCAGCTCGGCGATTCCGAGGTGATCGACGCGCTGAAGGTTCCCGGTCACCACCCGAAGGAGCGGGTCGGGATCTACGACGCCGGCTACATCTTCGGGCACACCGGGTGGGGCGAGAAGCGGCCGCTCGCGCTCGAATCGACGTACAGCCTCAGGTTCGGGCCGGCGCCCACCCTGCACGGGCACGACGACCACATGTCGCTCACCTACACCTCGCATGGGCGGCAGATCCTGATCGACGGCGGGCACTCCGGATACCAGCGGGACAAGTGGCGTGACTGGGTGCACAGCCAGGCCGCGCACAACGTGCTGACCAGCCCCGAGATGGAAGGCCATCGGGTCGAGACGAAGCTGGTCCGCTCGGCGATCCAGCCGACGTCGGAGTTCTACGAACTCTCCGACGAGCCCGCGCCGGGGATGACGCGCAACCGCTCGGTTCTCGTACTGAAGGACCCGGACCTGATCGTCACGCTGGACCGGGCGACCGCGGACAACGACCAGACCTTCAAGACCCTGTGGCACCTGGCCGAGGGCCAGCAGGTGACGGTCACCTCACCGACTCAAGCGGTCGCGCAGAAGCCGGGCGACAAGGTCAAGACCGTCCTGCTGCAGATCCCTTATTCCATTGACCTTCCGAGCAACGCGATCACCGTCGAGCAGGGCCAGGACGACCCGGTTCAAGGCTGGCACTTCCCGAAAGCGACGCAGAAGCTGCCCGCTCCGACGGTCGCCTTCCACCGCAACGGCAGGTCCGCGACGATCCTGTCCCTCATCGTTCCGGCCGATTCGAAGGCTCTCGTCAGCTACCAGACCCGCACGACCGGTTCGACCTACCTGATCGACCTCACCGTCGGCACCCTGCACACAACCATCGCAGTACAGGCCGACGGCACCCTGACCCGGCTGAAGTGAACTTCCGGTCCGCGAGCGGCTTCTAATGTGGCGAGGGCCACATTGGAGCTCTCGTGGAACCTGGGAGGGGATCCATCATGCGCACCAAAACCATCAGCCTGGCGGGGGCCGCGGCACTGACCTTCGCACTCTGCTCCACCGTCGTGCCGGCGCAAGCCGCCACCACCTGCTCGCTCAACCTCGGCTCCGTCACCGCGGCAGGAGCTCAGACCGCCCGCACGATCACCGCGACGGCGCCGGTCACCGTAGGGGCGGTGACCACGACGGCTGGCGTGTACCAGCCGGGTTCGATCCAGCACATCAGCACCTTCCGGAACATCCCGAGCGGGACCGGCGCCGCGAGATCCGGCCTGACCGTTCACGGAAACGCCTTGTACTCAACGGCATACTCCACTCTCGCCAACGGTCAGGTCGACCCGGCGCACCCGGTCACCGAGAGCCGGATCGGTGGCGGCTGGTCGGCGTTCCGCTGGATCGACGAGTCGATCCACAACCCGGTCGACCCGCTCGAGCCCAGGCGGACCACGCTCTACGCCCAGGACACCAGCGGTTTTCTGAGGCGCTGGACGCTGGATGAGACCGGCTGGCACGGTACCGGTGGCATCGGCGGTCTCAGCGCGGCCAAGTCGATGACACTGATCGCCCGTGAGTTCAGTTACGACATCTACCTGCTCAACAACCGCGCCGGCCGGTTGATGACCGTGATGGTCTTCGGCACCTATCCGATGTCGACGTACGGCACCACGTTGCGCACCTCCACCTGGCAGGTCTTCGAGCAACTGATCGCCGCCCCCTGCGGAGCCGGCTCCCTCATCCTCGGCATCGACCGCGACACCCAGTCGGCCACCCTGTACTCGATGGCCCACGTCAACGGCACCGCCACGGTCATCAAGAACCTCGGCAAGGTCCCCGGCACCTTCACCGACCCGCACTACTTCCGCTACACCCCGCGGAACGACACCCTACGAGGCCAGTAGCACCTTCACTCCTGCGACGGTTGCTCGTCCGGATCCTCAGCTGGTGTCGGCGCCGGAATCGACAGCGGACTGTCGTCGCCAGGCGGAAGCCCGATGTCCGGGTTCTCCGTTCCGGGGTCGATCAGGTCGGGGTTCTCGTCCGGATCGCTGCCCGGACCCGTCGGCGAGATCGGCGGGATGGTGTCGTTGCTCATCGCACTACCTCCTGATTGCCGTTGTGGCCCTGGTACCCGCGGTTACCAACGGCAATCAGGAGGTACGGTCGGACCATGCCACGGGTACCAGCACTGGAGGAGTTGCAGCGGCGGCGCAGTGAGAAGTGGTTCGGGCATGGCGACGGGGTGATCTCCGCGACGGTGGCGGAGATGGACTTCGAGCTGGCCGAGCCGATCGCGGCGGTACTTCGGGACGCGATCGGCCGCAGCGACCTCGGCTACACCTCAGGAGTGCCGTCTTCGCTCGGTACCGCGTTCGCCGGATTCGCCCAGCGGCGACTGGACTGGAAGGTCGACCCCGATCGGCTGACGCTCGTACCGGACGTGATGGTCGGGCTGATCGAGCTGTGCCGGCTGATCGCACCTGGCGGATCGATCGGATTCGCCACCGCGACCTATCCACCCTTCCTCCAGCAACTCCCGGCGGCCGGCTTCTCGCTGGTACCGATCCCGCTCAGCAGCGACGGCTCGTTCGACCTCGATGCCCTGGCCGTCCGGCTCCAGCAGGGCCTCGACATCCTGATCCTGCCCAACCCGCACAACCCCACCGGCCGGGTGCTCCCGCCCTCGGAGCTCACCCAGATCGCCGAGCTCTGCGCGCAGTACGGCGCCTGGGTGCTCGCCGACGAGATCCACGCACCGCTGGTACTGCCCGGCGCGCAACACACGCCCTGGCTCGACGTCTCCGACGCCGCCCGGTCCTGCGGCATCTCACTGACCTCAGCCTCGAAGGCCTTCAACCTGGCCGGTCTCAAGGCGGCGCTCGTGGTGACCGCGTCGGACCGTGCGCAGGACCTGGTGAAGCGGCTGCCGTTCACCAACGACCAGGTCGGCATCCTCGGAGTACTCGCCGCCGAAGCCGCCTTCACCGACGGCGACGAGTGGCTCGACGACGTACTGCGCCAGCTCGACCACAACCGCACGCTGCTCGGCGACCACCTCCCCAACGGCATCACCTGGGCGCGTCCCCAGGCCACCTTCGTCGCCTGGCTCGACTGCGCCGGAGCCGGCCTCGGCGACGACCCAGCCGGCTTCTTCCTGGAGCAGGCCAAGGTCGCCCTCAGTCCGGGCCACAGCTACGACCCGGCCGCGACCAGCTTCGTCCGGCTGAACTTCGGCACCGGCGACGAACTGCTCACCGAGATGCTCACCCGCATGTCCGGCGCGATCTCCTGACCTTGTTGGCATACTTTCGGCATGGATCAGTCTCAGAACGATGGCAGGGGTGGTGCGGACGAGTCGGCCGCCGACACCTTCGCGCGCCTCGCCATCGAGCTGCACGACGCTCCGGGTGTCGAAGAGACCATCGACGCCGTGGTGCAGTTCGCCCTGCAGGCGCTGAGGCTGACCCACGCCGGGGTCGTGCTCCACGGCCGCCGGAAGCTGGAGGTCGCCGCCGTCACCGATTCCACGGTCGCGGAGGTCTACAGCCTTCAGATCGAGAGCGAGTCCGGCCCGTTGATCACCACGTTGCAGAGCGGCGCGACGGTCCTGATCCGCGACACCCACGCCGACGACCGCTGGCCGAAATGGGCCGACAAGGTCGCCGCGCTCGGTGTCCGCAGCGTCCTCGACGTCCCCCTCGCCACCGGCAACGGCACCCGCGCGGCGATCGGCGTACTCGGCCTGTACTCCCCTGAGCCGGACGCCTTCGGCGCGGACGACGAGGCCATCGCGCACATCCTCGCCCGGCATGCCTCCGTCGCCGTGGCCGTCGCCCGGCACGAAGAGACGATGGCCCAGGCGGTCGACGCCCGCAAACTCGTCGGCCAGGCGATGGGCATCCTGATGGAACGCTTCGACGTGGACGGCGACCGCGCCTTCGCCATCCTCAAGCGCTACTCCCAGGACACCAACACCAAACTCCGCGACGTCGCCCAGCAACTCATCGACACCCGCAAACTCCCCCGCTGACGTTTCAGTCGTGGACCCGGCCGTTGTAGGCCTCGTCGATGACCTGGACGGCCACCTCGCCCAGCGGCCGGCCCCGTTCGGCCGCCAGGGCCAGCAGGATGTCGAAGGCCTCGTCGACCGGGACGTCCTCGGTGTAGGCCAGCACGCCCTTGGCACGCTCGATCACGATCCGTTCGTCCAGCGCCACCCGCGACCGTTCGATCACGTCCTGGGCGCTCAGCCGGCCGGAGTGGACGACCGCGATCGTCGCCAGGTCGGCGAACATCTGAGCGATCTCCCCGATCTCGTCGTCCGGCAGGCCGCCGGCGAAGAAAAGGTTGATCGCACCCAGCGCCGCACCCTGCCAGATCAGCGGAGCCGCGTGGACAGCATCGAACCCCGCCCGCTGGCACGCCGGCGACAGGGCCGGCCAGCGCGCGGCGAGCTGCTCCGTGCCGTCGACCGCGACGGGCTCGGCCTGCTTCACCGAGTCGACGCACGGCCCCTCGTCGACCTGCAGCTGGTACAACTCGAGCTCCTCGGCGCGATGGCTCGTCGACGCGAGCAGCTCCAGCCGCCGGTCGACCGGTCGCTCCATCACCAGACCTGCCGCGGCTGCTCCGGTCGCCCGGACACAGCCGACCAGCAGTGACGTCGTCGCGCCGATCACGTCATGATCGCCGGTCAGCGTGGACGCGGCGAGGGCGAGCTCGTGCAGGGCGGTGGCCGCCCGGCCTTCCCGGGCCGGGTCATCGGGAGTCGTCATCAGTCTCCTCGGGAGAAGTCGAGCCGCCGGTGGACGACCAGCTGGGCGATCTCGGCCAGCGTGGCGTCATCGGCGTAGGCGTGCGCGCGCAGGATCGCCAGCGCGTCGTCCGGGCTGATCCCCAGCTGTGCGACCACCATCCCGGTCGCCTGATGGATCCCCGCTCGCGACGACCAGGCCCCGCTGTCGGTGATGCCGTCGCCCGCGCTCGGGTCCCGGAGCAACGCGGCCCCGACCGCGTCGGCGATGAACTGCGCCGTCTCGTCGGACTCAGCGATCTCCGGCGCCCGTTCGAGGTACAGGCTCAGCGTGCCGAACACCTGCGCGGCCGGTCGCATGGCGAAACAATAGATGGAGACCACCCCCACTGAGCTGCGTGCCGCCCGGGTGAACTCCGGCCAGCGCTGAGCCGCCTCGCCGTCCAGGGACACGCGGACCGCGGTACCGGTCCGGTAGGCGTCGCGACAGGGTCCTTCGCCCAGTACGTCCTGAAGATCCTCCAGCCGCGCGGCGACCTCGTTGGTCGCGGCCAGCGTGATCCGGTTCGAGCTGTCGTTGCTGACCGTGATGGAGGCCGCGTCGACGTTCAGCAGCAGCCGGCTCGCCTCGCACAATCGTTCGGCCAGATGCCGCTCCCGCGCCCTGTCCGCGACCAGCCGCGCCAACCGGGCGAGGATCGCCGCACGGTCTGTCATGGTTTCAACCTACGCTCTCCGGCTAGTACGGTCACGGCGACGCTCAATACCGGGCCATCTCCTCCAACGGCCGGAGTTCCGCCCGGCCGGCCGACAGCTCGACCGCCTGGTCGGTGATCCGCTCAATGTCTCCCCAGGGCAGGTACCAGACCTCGCCCAGCCTGCTGTGAACCAGCGCCCGCAGCAGCGCCGGCCCGACATGCCGCTCGTAGCCGAACAGCTGGGTCGCGCGCCGCTCGACGACGATCAGCCCGTCCACCCTCAGCGCCGCCTGACCGCCACCCGCGGGAAGCGGCCCGTCCTGGACCAGCCGGACGTCCGCCACCCCGCCGATCCGCTCTCCATGGCGATCGACAACGCTTCTGCCGAGCAACTCATTCAGGCGCATGGCCGGCTCCGGGGATCTTGTCGATGATGTGCCGCTCGACCCAGTCGTCGCCCCGGGTCAGGTTCACCTCGCCAGGTACGATCTTGACGGCCGTGTCGATCTCCATCACCTGGAGCGCGGGAATCCGCTCCCGCCCGGAGATCAGCGCCGAGACCACCGGCGGGTCGGCCTGCAGATCCAGCTCGATGTCGTCGACCTTGCCCAGCAACGCTCCTGTCGCCTGGTCGATCAGCTGCCGATTCAGCAGATGCAACTGCGCATGCAGCACCTTGCCGGCCACGGTCATCGCCCCGCCTTCGTGATGATCATCAGTGGAATCGCCGCGATCGATGCCACCAGCAACAACCCCAGGTAGATCAGGCCGAGCACGTTCCGCACCCGGCCGTTCACCTGGTCGCGCAGGTAGTCGGGATCGTTGGCGATGATCAGGATCGGCAGATAGGTCAGCGGCAGTGCCATCGCCGCGAACACCACGGAGTACTCGGTGACCAGAACCGGATCGACCATCGTCATCAGGGTCAGGATCGCCAGCAGCAGGCAGATGATCATCACCAGGTGGAACCGCGACGCCTGCCGCGGCCGGACGAACTTGCCCCACTGCCAGCCGAAGTACTGCGCGATCGTGTACCCGCACGACAGCGACGTCTCGAGTGCCGCCCCGAAGGTGGCCGCGAACACACCGATCAGCACGATCGCCAGCCCGAGCTTGCCCAGGGCAACGGCGACCGGCAGGGTCACCTGGCCGAGCGTCTCCACCTGGATGCCCACCGGCAGATACAGCACCGCGGCGCAGCCGGCGATCGCGAGCGACAGCAGCCCGCCGAGCGGGAAGCCGATGAACACGTTCGACCGCTCGGTGACCAGGTCGCGCCTGGTCCACTTCTCCTCCACGCCGCCGGAGGAGAAGAAGAACACCTCGTACGGTGTCATCGCGGCCCCGAACAGCGCGATCGCGTAGTACGCGTAGGTGGCCCAGGTCTCGTGACCGGTCGGGTGCGGATTGGTTGCCTGGTGCACCAGCTGACCCCAGTCCGGGCCGAGCTTCCACAGCGCGACGGCGAAGACGATCAGCAGCAGCCCCATCAGCCCGAAGACCGTCTCCAGCTTGGAGAACTTGACCCGCCAGACGACCAGCCAGACCGCCAGCGCGGCCAGCGGCGCCCACAGCAGGTAGTTCACTCCGCTGGCCAGCTCAAACGCGAGCGCGACACCGCCGATCTCCGCGATCAGGGTCAGCAGCGTGACCAGGAACGACGCGATCAGCGCGACCAGCCCGGTACGCCGGCCGAGCCGCTCCCGGATCAGGTCGAACACCGGCCGGCCGGACACCGCGACGATCCGGCCGGACATGTCGGCGTACAGGCAGATCCCGATCACGCCGAGCACCACGACCCAGCTGAGCCGCATCCCGAACCGGGCGCCGACCAGGGCGTTGGTGACCAGGTCGCCGATGTCGACGAAGCCGCCGATCGCGGTCAGGATGCCGAGCGTGACGGCGAAGACCTTCTTCATTTCGCCGTCTCCCCGAGCCGGCGCAGCCCCTCGGTGGTGTCGGCCAACTCCTTCACCAGCTCGGCCACCCCGCCTTCGTCCCCGTTCGTCAGCGCGATCCGCAGATCGGTGATGTTGCCCGAGGCATCGTCCAGCGTCTGGGAGATCTGGTCGTAGGTCTTGCGGGCGGCCCGGGTCTTGGGTTGCTGCTGGTCGAAGGTGCTGCTGACCTTGCCGATGGCCTTCTCGGACTCGCTGACCAGCTGGGTGGCCGGCTGGGACCAGAGTTTGTGGTCGAGGAACGATCGACCGGCCAGTTCCGCGGTGGCGGCCGCCGACGCCGCCTCGCGGGCCGACCGCGCGCCCTCCGAGCGCAACTGCTGATCCGGATCGCCGCATCCGGCCGTGACCGCGATGACCAGGCAACCAATCCCGCACCACCCGATGACCCTTCGCACCCCTGGCTCCCGTCCGTTAGTCGTACTACCGGGCTGGTACCCGGGCGTATGCGTAGCGATCGCGACGGTGGGAACCGGGGGCCTATCGACGAACTCTTGGAGGCGAACGTGAAGATCGGCTACTTCCTGTCCAGCGAGGAGTACACCCCGGCGCAGCTGATCGAACAGGCCCGGCTGGCCGAGGAGTCCGGCTTCGACGGCCTGTGGATCAGCGACCACTTCCACCCCTGGAACGACGAGCAGGGGCAGAGCGCGTTCGTGTGGTCGACGATCGGGGCGATCTCGCAGGTGTGCGAGCTGCCCGTGACGACCGCCGTCACCTGTCCGACGGTACGGATCCATCCCGCGGTGATCGCCCAGGCAGCGGCGACCAGCGCGGTACTGCTGAACGGACGCTTCACGTTGGGGATCGGTACCGGCGAGGCGCTCAACGAGCACATCTTCGGCGACGCCTGGCCGACCGTCGACGTCCGGCTGGAGATGCTCGAGGAAGCCGTCGAGATCATCCGCCGGCTGTGGACCGAGGACGGCTTCGTCAACCATCGCGGCAAGCACTACACCGTCGACACCGCGCGGATCTACACCCGGCCGGACTCGCCGCTGCCGATCTACATGTCCGGCTTCGGCCCTGAGGCGACCGACGTCGCGGCCCGGATCGCCGACGGCTACATCACCACCTCGCCGGATCAGGAGCTGCTGGAGCGGTTCCGGAAGAACGGTGGTGGGGACAAGCCCACCCAGGCCGGTTTCAAGGTCAGCTACGCGCCGACCGCCGAGGAAGGCGTCGAGCAGGCGCACCGGATCTGGCGCAACGCCGGCGTACCGGGTGAGCTTTCCCAGGTACTGCCATCACCGCGGCATTTCGAGCAGGCCAGCGAGCTGGTGACCAAGGAGCAGACGGCCGGGTCCGTGGCCGCCGGACCGAAGGCGGACGACCACCTCGAGGCGTTCAAGCCGTACGTCGAGGCCGGCTTCGACGAGATCTACGTGGCGAACATGGGACCGCACTCGATCGACATGATGAAGATGTACCGCGACGAGGTCCTGCCCGAGCTGCGCCGCTCAGGCAAGTAGCGCGCCCGCCGCCCGGAGATCGTCGACGAAGAGCCCGAAGTCACGGCGGTACTCCTCGGAACGGACGACAGACGACGGATGGACCGTCGCCACGGCGGCGGTCCCGTCCGGCAGCTCGACCGGCTCGCCTCGATGCTCGGTCACCTTGAAGCCGGTACCGAGCAACGCCCGAGCGGCGACCGCGCCGAGGACCACCACCAGCTCCGGCTTGACGATCTCCCGCTCGCGGGCGAGCCAGGGGCCGCAGGCAACGATGTGCCCGACGGCGGGCGTCTTGTGGATCCGCCGCTTGCCCCTGCGCTCGAACCGGAAATGCTTCACCGCGTTGGTGATGTAGACGCTGTCCCGCGTGATCCCGGCCGCTTCCAGCGCCTTGTCGAGCAAGCGCCCGGCCGGCCCGACGAACACTTGGCCTTCCTTGTCCTCGACATCGCCGGGTTGCTCACCGACCAGCATCATCCGGGCCTTCGCCGGCCCGTCGCCGGGCACGACCTGCTCCGCGTCCTCCCACAGATCGCAGCCCCGGCAGTCCTTCAGGCGCTCCGCCACCTTCGGCAGCCCGCCTCGCGCGGGCACCCACTCCTCCGCTCCGGGGAACTTCTCCATCAGTCTGCTCCTAACGCCGCTTCCTGATCAGCGTATGCGTGCCGTCGCACAGCGGCTTCAGCGCGGACTTGCCGCACCGGCACAGCGCGATGGTGCCGCGGCCGGGGTCGATCAGCTCGCCGTTCTCGTCGCGGAGCTCGAAGTTGCCCCGGACAATCAACGGCCCGTCCTCATACGCCTGGATCTCGGCGATATCGAAGTTATGCACGGGGTACCGGTACCCAGCGCTACCCGGTACGAAGCCGTCAAGGAGACCCTCCATGCACCTTCCCCCGGCCCGTGGGCCGTTGAGCGGTTGGCTGATCAGCCACTTGCGTGATGAGCCGAACACACCCTGCCCGCCGGTCACTTCGGACGCGCCGTGGGCGGACGAGGATCTCCAACTGGCGCTCTGGTGCTGCTACGAACTCCACTACCGGGGCTTCGACGACGTCGCCCCCGAAGCGGAGTGGGATCTCGACGTGCTCGGCTTCCGCGCGTCGCTGGAGCGCCCTTGGTCCGATTGGCTGCGGATGACGTACTGGCGTGCCGTCGACGGCAAGCCTTCGCAACTGCTGCGAGAGCTGATCGACAGCGACGACGGCCCGCCCCTGGCGGCGTACCTGCAGCGCCGGGCCGGGCTGGACGAGTTCAGGGAGTTCGTCCTCAACAGGTCGGTCTACCAGCTCAAGGAGGCCGACCCGCACAGCTTCGGCATCCCCCGCCTCGACGGCGCCACGAAAGCTGCCCTGGTGGAGATCCAGGCCGACGAGTACGGCGGCGGCCGCCCCCAACGGATGCACGCGGAACTCTTCCGTACGACGATGCGCTGGCTGGACCTCGACGACAGCTACGGCCGCTACGTCCCCGACGTACCAGCCGTCACCCTCGCGCTCTCGAACGTGATGTCGTACTTCGGCCTCCACCGCCGCTGGACCGGTGCCCTCGTCGGCCACCTGGCCGCGCTGGAGATGACCTCAACCCTCCCCAACCGCCGGTACGCCGCCGGCGCGACCCGCCTCGGCGCCGACCCGGCTGCCACCCATTACTTCACCGAGCATGTCGAAGCCGATGCGGTCCACGAGCAGATTGCCGCCCACGACCTCTGCGACAGCTACGCCGCGGACCACCCCGACTCGGTTCCCGACATCCTCTTCGGAGCCGCCTGCTGCCTGGGCCTGGACAACCTGTTCGCCCAGCAACTCCTGTCCCGCTGGGACTCTCCCCGACGAAAGGTAGCCAGCTGACATGTTCGACGGTTTCCAACTCGACCGGATCAACGTCGGTGAGGTCAGCCTCCGAGTCCGCCACGGCGGGTCGGGGCCAGCCGTCGTGTTGCTCCACGGCCATCCCCGCACGCACACCACGTGGTACCAGGTCGCTCCTGCCCTGGCTTCCGAGTTCACGGTCGTCTGCCCCGACCTGCGCGGTTACGGCCAGTCGGACAAGCCGGCCGCGGACGAGGCGCATACGCAGTACTCGAAGCGAGCGATGGCCGGCGATGTCGCACGGCTGATGACGGAGCTCGGCCATGAGCAGTTCGCCGTCGTCGGGCACGACCGCGGTTCGTACGTCGCATACCGGACCGCGCTCGACCACCCCGAGCGGGTCAGCAAGCTGGTGGTGATGGACGGCGTACCGGCGGTCGAGGCGCTGGAGCGGTGCACCGACAAGTTCGCCGCGATGTGGTGGCACTGGTGGTTCTTCGCCCAGACCGAGAAGCCGGCCGAGCGGGTGATCTGCGCCGATCCCGAGACCTGGTACAACGCCTGGACCTCGAACGGCCCCGACGTACTCGGCCCCGAGAACCACGCCGACTTCCTGGCCGCCATCCGCAATCCGGCGACGGTCCACGCGATGGTCGAGGACTACCGCGCCGGCCTCGGCATCGACCGTCAGGCCGACGAGAAGGACCGCGCGGACGGCCGCCGGATCACCTGCCCGACGATGATGCTGTGGTCGGAGCGTGACGACATGGAGGAGATCTACGGCAATCCGCTCGAGGTCTGGCACCCGTGGTGCCCGCAGATCGTCGGCCACGGCATCGACTCGACCCATCACGTCGCGGAGAACGCCCCGGAAGACCTCGTCCGAAGCCTCCGGGCCTTCCTGCTGCAGTAGAGCCTGTTGCGGTCGAGCCTGCTGCGCTAGCGGCCGACGGCCTTCTCGAGCTGGGCCTTCGTCATCTTGGAGCGGCCCTTGATGTTCTTGTGCTTGGCCTCGTTGTAGAGCTGGTCCCTGGTCCGCCCCTGGGACCCGCTGTGCGACCGCAGCCCACCGCGCCGGCTCGACGAGATGTCATCCGTCGACGTCCTGCTCTTCTGCTTCGCCTCGCCGGAGCGGGCACGCTCCTTGTTGACCGTGCGCGCCGCGATCTCCTCGGCGACGTCCTCGCTGCGGCCACGCTCCTTCAGCCCGGCCTTGATGTGCTCGTACTGCCGCTCACGCTTCTTGCTCGATCCTGCGGGCATGGTGGTTCTCCTCTCATCCTGCGGGCCCCGGTACCCGAGCTTGCGAGAGGCAATCAGCGACGCTGGTACCGGCCTATTCCAGCTCCGCCGCGACATTGGCGCCGGCCAGCAACTTCGCCACCGCCGGATTGGGCGTCGCGACCACCAACTTGCGCCCCTTGGCCCGGAACTTCGCCTGCGCGTCCCGCAGGATCTGCGCCAGCAACTCGGCTCCGTTGACCGGAATGTCCAGCCGGAGCCGAAGCGCCCCCGCCCGCAGCTCCGCCGCCTCCAGCAGCACCCGGCGCAGGGCCATGGCAACCGGAATGTCCATCATCCCGGCCACAGCCACCACCGCTCCACCGCCATCGACCACAGACAGGTCGATCCGGGCTCCACCACCCATGCGCATCCCCCATGGCCTCATCATCAACTCCCCACCCTCCCCGTTGCCTTCCCCCACCGTCAACCGAAGGCGCGGCGCTACGCGCTCGGCGTACTCAAATCGCGCCGCTGGAGCTACTGTTCGGTAATCATTTGGGGAGGGAAGGCTGATGGTAGAGCTCAAACTGCGCAGTCGCTGGGGAGCGATCGTCGCATTCGCACTGGTCGGCGCGGCCACCCAACTCGTCTGGCTCAACTTCGCCGGCGTGACCACGGTCGCCGCTGATCGCTACGGCGTCTCCGAAAGCGCGATCGGCTGGCTGGCCCAGGTCTTCCCGCTGCTGTACGTGGTACTGGCGATCCCCGCCGGCCTGATCCTGGACAAATGGTTCCGCAGCGGCCTCATCCTCGGCGCCGTCCTGACCGCCGCCGGCGCCCTGCTGAGACTCGGCGACACCTACAACTGGCTCCTGGCCGGCCAACTACTGGCCGCAATCGCCCAGCCCCTGGTCCTGAACGCGGTCACCGGCATAACCGGCCGCTACCTGGCCGAAAAAGACCGCCCCACCGGCATAGCCACCGGCACCGCCAGCATCTTCGCCGGCATGGTCATCGCCTTCGCCCTCTCAGCGATCCTCCCCGACAGCAACGACCTCCCCACCATGCTGTGGCTGACAGCGACCTTCTCCGTAGCAGCCGCGGTCTGGCTGATCTTCGCCCTACGCACCCCCGGCGAACACAAACCCGCCCACCACCGCCCCGACCGCAACGCCCTGAAAATCGCCTGGTCAGACCCCCTGATCCGCCGCCTCTGCCTGCTGGCGATCTTCCCCTTCGGCGTCTTCGTAGCCATGACCACCTTCTCCCAGGCACTGCTGGAGCCCGCCGGCGTCTCCGCCGGAACCGCCTCCACCATCCTCCTGCTGAACGTAGTAGCCGGCGTAATCGGCAGCGCCACACTCCCGGTCCTGGTAGCCCGCCACCACGCCGAGGCAGCCCTCCTAGTAGCCAGCCTCTCCTTCACCGCCCTAGCCTGCGCCGCCCTAGCCCTCTGGCCCAGCGCCCCCATGGCCTTCACCGCCATCACCCTCATCGGCTTCCTGCTACTCCCCGCCCTGCCCATCGTCCTAGAACTAGTAGAACGCCGAACCGGCGAAGCCGAAGGCACAGCCGCCGGCCTGATCTGGATGTCCGGCAACCTAGGCGGCCTAGTAGTAGCAACCCTAGTAGGCCTCCTCGTAAACCACCCCCGCCCCGCCTTCCTACTAATGACCGCCGTAGCCCTGATCGCCATCCCCGGCGCCCAAGCCCTACGCCGCCCCATCTCCAACCTCAACACCCCGACCTAACCCCCAGCCCCCATCCACTACGATGGACCCGCACCCGCCGACGTGGCGCAACTGGCAGCGCACCGCTCTTGTAAAGCGGTGGTTAGGGGTTCGAGTCCCCTCGTCGGCTCAAATACTTCATCCCACGCGTGCTACGCAGGCGCTCCTCCGTCGCACCAGCTACGCCCGCTCCCGCCCACCCGACCTTCTGCGGGCTACGCCCGCACCAAGCGCGCTCCGCGCGCCATCCACCGCCGCAGGCCAGCCCGGTTGCGAAAGCTACCGGCCGTCTCGGCGAATCCAGCGGCCAAGGCACTCCTAGGGCGCAAGATCTCCCGACGCCGCCCGCCTCTTCGGGCAGCTGCTCACCACTGCCTGACCGGGCTACGGCAACCGCCGGTCGATGCGCCGCAACCAGCCACCGATCGCTGGAAGCTCGTGCCAGCGGTGGCCGATCACCCACTCCCGCACCGAGCGCACCATTCCCCGCAGCTGCGTCCCGCGCGACGAACGCAGCTGATCTTCCCGCTCCTCGGCACTGCGCTGCAGGAAACGGGCGCACCCCAAACACACACCGACCTCGGGGTGGGCACCCAACCGCAACAGGTTCCGGTCATCGAACTCACGGGCACAACACCAGCACACCGGTGCCGAATGCTGAACACTCTCCGGCGTAACAGTCATACGCCCATCCTCCGCGCCGCCACCGCCAACAGCCATCAACCGGAACGAGACCGGCTTACTCGAGTTCAGCTGAGTGCTGCGAAGAGGGGTTGGATCAGGACTGCGTTGGGGTGGCCCATGGGAACGGCGAGGACTGGCTGGTCGGAGTCGGTCGCATAGATGTAGATCATGCCGGCGTGTGGCACGGGTGGGTGGATTGAGTTCCAGTCCAGGGACAGCTTCGGACGCTTGCAGCTGATGCCGTCCTGGTTCACCTTGATGCTGCCGCCGATCGTCACGGTCTCGCCCTGCCTGACCCTGTTGACCAAGTCGGTGAGCAAGCGTGGTTCGACGACCTGCGCCGACAGGTTCACCAAGAACGTCCACCACTCCGGCAGCTCGTCTCGGCGGCCCGACCGCGAATCGGTCACCGTGACCGCCGGCGCCGCCTTGTGCGGGTACTTGCCGACCTCGAAGTGCCAGTAGGTCGTGTACGTGGTCGGGAACATGAAGCGCTTCTCGGTGACCTGCTCGACCCAGTAGCCGACCCACTCGATCTCGTCGAGCGGCATCGACCGCCGGCCGTAACTGATCTGCTGCCCGTCGGCCTGGAGCGAACTCCAGCCGACCTTGGTGTCGAGAACCGGGATCTGTCCGGGCTGCGGTTGCCGGTCGTGCTCGCTCACGTCATGCGCCTTTCAGGTCGGTAGGGCTGAACGCGCGTGAGACGCGCACCAAGTACGTCTGGTTCCGCTGTACGTGTGGGTGTACTCGCGTCGAGACGGCCCACGGATGGTCTCACCGCCGAGTCCGCCCGCGCCAGCGAACCCCGCTTGGCGGCTTGTGCCGCGGTGAGCGGCTGGCGCCAAATTCCTACCGATCGGTGACGAGCACAGCTCGGAGCCATCGACACCGGCGGCGCTTTCCGCCTACTGATTCGGGAGACGACGTCGAGACCGCAGCCTACGAGTCCTGGAGAAGCGACATCCGAGATGGCCGCACAGCCTCCTGATCGCTAGCGACAACACCACCGTGATCCGCCTCAACACCCACGCCCGCCTCGACCGAATCGAAGCCGGCGAAGTCGAAGCCGACGGCGTAGTCCTCCACGATGGAACCCACGCCGGCGTCGGCGACAAAATCGTCACCCGCCTAACACCAGGCAACTAGCCCTCAGCAAACACAACTTCGTCCGCAACGGCACCATCTGGTCCGTCATCCGCCGCTGGCCCGATGGCTCCCTCACCGTCCAGAACGACAACTTCCAGACGATCGCCCTGCCATCCGATTACGTCAGGGGAAGCGTAGAACTCGCCTACGCCACAACAGCCCACCGAGCCCAGGGCCTTGGCACAGGCAACCGAAGCCCTCGTCGCCGGGGACCTCGCCTCCGCGGCGACGGGCCTCAGCTTCGAGCGCATCGGCGTACTCGTTGCCCGCAGCAAGAACTAATCCGAACCCCGACCGCCCAACCAGTCGTCACTGATTGCACAAAGGAAATCGCCATGGATCTCGACAAGCTCATGAGCAAGCACCTCACCAGGTACTTCGACCCGAGCAGGACCATCCCGGATGAGACTCTTCGGCAACTCCTGAGGTTCCTGCGGTCGACGCCCACGTCGACCAACGTCCAGCCGAACCACTTCTACGTCATCGCCACGCCGGAAGGCAAGAAGCAGCTCGCCGACGGCCGGTTCCCCGAACCGGCCAAGCAGGAGCTGTGGGAATCGATGACGCGGGACTTCCTCGACCTGCGCAACTTCGCCTACAAGGACGTGAACCACTGGATGGAGAAGCAGACCTACATGGCGGTCGGTCTGACCATGATCGCGGCCGCCGAACTCGGCGTCGAAGCCATGCCACTCGAAGGGTTCGACCCGGCCACCGTCGACAAGGCGTTCAAGATCCGGGAGACCGGGCACGCCACCACCGTGTTGCTGGCACTCGGCTACCCCGACCCCAGCAAGCAGTACAGCAACCCGATCTCGCGATTCGACACGGACGAGCTGTTCACCTTCGTCTAGAGACCAAGGTCCGCGTCTGCAAGAGTGAAGATTCGATCCAAGGAGGTGCCTGATGAGGGCGATTGTCGTACAGGACGAGGCCGCGGGAACGGCCGGTATGACGCTGGCCGAGCGTCCGGAGCCCACGGCAGCCATCAACGACGTCATCGTTGAGGTTCGTGCGTCGGGATGGGTCTCGACCGAGTTGGAGTGGCCATCGACCTGGGTTGACCGGGCCGACCGTGGCCGGGCCCCTTCCATCCCCGGGCACGAGCTGGCCGGAGTGGTCAGCGCCCTGGGCTACGGCACGACAGGACTGTCGGTGGGACAGCGCGTGTTCGGTCTCGCCGACTGGCACCGCGACGGCTCGCTGGCAGAGTATGTGGCGATCGAGGCCCGCAACGTCGCCCCGCTGCCCGGCGACCTCGACTTCACGGTCGGCGCAAGCCTTCCGATCTCGGGACTGACCGCGTGGCAAGGACTGTTCCAGCACGGCCGCCTGCAAGCAGGGCAGAGCGTCCTCGCGCACGGAGCCGCCGGCGCAGTCGGAACGATGGTCACCCAACTGGCCCGCGAGGCCGGCGCCTACGTGATCGGTACCGGACGCGCTGCCGACCGGGAGAAGGCACTCGATTTCGGCGCCCACGAGTTCGTCGACCTCGAGACCGACGCGCTGGAAGACGTCGGCACGGTCGATCTGGTCTTCGACGTCATCGGCGGCGACATCCAAAAGAGGTCCGCGGCCCTGCTCAAGCCCGGCGGATCGCTGGTGACCATCGTCGGCCCGGTCGAGGCCAGACCAACGGACGGCCTGGCCGTGGACTTCGTCGTCGAGGCCGACCGCACCCAGCTAGCCGAACTCGCGCGGCGAGTACAGGACGGAAGACTGCGCACGAACATCGGAACGACGACGACACTCGATGAGGCCGTCGCCGCCTTCAACACCAGCGAGCGCGCCAAGGGCAAGACCGTCATCATCATCAGGCCCTGAGGACTCTGGCGACAGCGGTCGGGCCTCGGGTCACGCCACCCACAGCCCGGCCGCGCAGCTGATCGCTTCGACTACATTCAGGGCAGGGAAGGTGGAGTGGCAGTCAGGCGAACAGCGCCGGTCCCCGGAATGCCGGCGCCGTGTTCAGGCCATCTACAGAGTTCCACCGCGGTAGGTGTCGCCGTAGTAGCCGCCGAGCCGGGTGCGGTAGTCGTCGTTGATGCCGGTCTCCGCGTCATAGTCCGGAGAGTCCTTGATCTGGTCCTTCGTCCGGTCGACGTACACCTTCTCCTCGACAGGATCGATCCGGTCGACGACACCGGCGGGGAGCAACACCTTGCGGCCGAAGATCCAAGGTCCGGTGTCCACCACGAGGCCAGCGGCACCGGCTTCGTAGGTCGCCTCGTCGACCTTGCCGATGTCACCATCGGTCGCGGCGATCTTGTAGCCGACCAGGTCGCTGCCTTCGGTGTAGCCAGCGGCCTCCCGGTAGGTCCACGGGTCAAACGCATCCATCGTCATTACGGATCCATCGCCTTTCTGCATGCGGTGACGAATAGGCCACATCGGCACAGGACACCCGGTACCGTAAATAGGGCATCTCGGGCCGTGTTGAGGCCGGTACCCCTCAATGTGGGCGGTATCCGTTGGTCACCGTGATTCGCGGCTGCCATCTCCGCGGCGAACGGCCCTATCGAGGCGCGTCGGAGCCGGCCAGCAACGGCGAGTGACGTCCAAGTGATTTCACGTCACCAACGCCAAGCAGAACAGCCACCTCCAATACATCGAGCCGTCGGGCTGCGGCATGAAGCCGGAGTCGACTACCAGCCGGTGATGCGGCCGGATGTGCTCGCCGGTCGGCACGTGCGGATTGCCGGTGGCCGAGACCACGATGTCGGCGTCCCGGGTCCGCCGCAGGTCGTCGCCCGCGTCGAGGCTCTCCACCCGGAGCCCCTCCTGCTGCAGCAGCCGGACCACACCGCTGCCGACGAGTCCCTGGCCGCCAACCACGGCGATCCGCGGGTTGTCCTGCGTGAACGGCCGGACCACCCGGGTGATGCCGTCCGCGGTCGCACAGGCCTGCTGAAGCGACCGATCGCCGAGCAGGCCGTCGATGTCCTTGTCCGGCGCGAGCCGCTGCACCAGCGGAGCCAGATGCTGGGGCGGTGGGTACTGCACGATGACGGCCGACGTACTCGGGTCCGCGCTGTGCCGGTCAATCAGGGCAGCGAAGTCGGCCGCGCTGGTCCGCCCGGACAGGACCTGATGATCGACCCGGTAACCCAGCTGCGAGAACGCCTTCTCCTTCTGCACGGCCGAGACTCGGGACGCCTCCATCCGGCGCTGCCATTGCCCCGGTCCGTGGGTTCCGCGGCGAATCTGATCACCGCGACCTGCTTGTTCAGCGGCGCGATCTGGTCCCGGTACGGCGCCAGCTCGGCCCGGATTGAAGTCAGCAGCTTCCCGCCGGACAGCTGCTGGGTGGGTCGAACGCTCACCGGGCCGGAAGATCGAGCGTGGCCAGCACCGCCCGGACGGATTCCAGCTCCAGCGACCGGCTCAACGCTTCTGTTTCGGCGGCCGGGAGCAGACATTGATCGGTCAGTTCGCTGTGCAACCGACTGCCATCGAATCGCACCTGTACTTCGGTGAGCGTCTCCGGCGCACCGGCTGCGTCGTACGACGAGAAGTCGCCGTGGTGGGCAAGCCAGTGGACGGAGGTCGGCTCGACGCCGAACAGGGCAGCGGCCGCCATCGCGGCACCGGCGAAGTCGCTGACCAAGCCGACGGCGTCCGGGTTCCCGGCCAGCTCCGAGAGCACGATCACCGGGCGTTCGGAGGCCGGCGCAACGACGAGGCGGCCGAGACAGTACGCGGAACCGCCCGAGCTGTGCTGCCAGCGGATCACCGCCGGCCCACCCTGTCGTACCCCACCCGGTTGTGGACTGTCGTTACTCATGCGGAGATCCTATTTCGACGGTGGGGCCTTCCACCTCTCAAGCAGGTCACTTCACCTCGTAGGCCTGGTCACCCGCTGCTCCAGTTTGTTGCCATTGGCATCGACTGCGGTCAGGCGCAGGGACAGGCCGAACTCACGTACGGCCGCCGAGCGCACCCTCACAACGGCTTCCGGACTGCAGCCAACCAGTGCGAATCCTTGCCAAGTACCTTCACTGATAACTGGCGCTCATTTTTCAATCCGACGGGACAAGAAACGAGCAATCTGGCCGCACTGCGCTCCGGTCCGAGTTCTTCGTAGAACCTCGGCAGCGCTCCGGCGAGATACCCGGTGCGGTTGGAGCACGGCCGTCCACGTCAGTCGCGTCCTGCGATCACCAGGGCGCGGGCGAGCTCTTCGGGGTGGGTCAGCATGGCCTCGTGTGGTCCGTCGCATTCCACGATGCGCGGCTCTCCCAGCCGGGCCGCCATCTCTTCGTAGAGCTCGCGTGGCACAGCGTTGTCGTCGCGCAGGAAGACGTAGCTGGACGGGAGGCCGGCACTCCAGAAGCGCGGGAGGCTGATCGGCTCGGAGAGCCAGCCGAACGGGGTGGCGACCAGCCGGTCGGTAACCGCGGCAAGTGCTTCCGGCGTGGCGCCGTTCATCAGGCGCTCGGTCCACACGTTCAGGTCCATCGGCAGGGTACGGTCCGCGCTGTGTGTGACAGCCTCCCGGTCGTGTTCGACCAAGTGCTTCGGCAGCACGTCGTGGATGGCTTCCCCGTCGCGCAGGACCCAGGCGTCTACAAAGACGACCCTTCGCGTCTTCTCGGCGAGCCGGTCCGCCGCGTACTGCACGGCGGGGCCGCCCCCGCTGTGCCCGACCAGCACCATCTCTTCGAGGTCTTGCTGCTTGATCTCGTCGATCAGCCCCTCGCCGATGGCGGTGAGGTCCACCCCGGACCGGTCGACGTCCCCCTCCTCCAAACCGCGCAGCGTGGGTGCGAACACCTGGTGACCCCCGGCGCGCAGGTGCTCCGCCACACCGTCCCAGCACCATCCGCCTTGCCATCCGCCGTGCACCAACACGAAATCCACAGGAAACTCCTTAAGCAGTAGGGATTGCGTGTTCAGGACAGGACGGCGAGGGCGTCCATCTCGACCAGCATGTGCTCCAGCGGTAGGCCGGTGAAGACCGTGGTCCGCGACGGCAGCACGCCGCTCGGGGTGCGCGGTCCGACGAACTCGGCGTAGGCCTCGTTCATCGGGGCGAAGTCGTCGCGGGTGGTGAGGTAGACGCGGAGCATCACGACGTCGTCGAAGGTGGCGCCGCCGGCCTTGAGGATCGCCTCGATGTTCTGCAGGACGCGGGTGGTCTGCGCCTTCACATCGCCCTCATGGACGAACGCGCCGGTCGCCGGGTCGAGCGAGCCTTGGCCGGACACCTGCAGGAGGTTGCCCTTGCGGACTCCCTGGGGGAACACGGGCATCGGCGCGGGGGCGTCGGTGGTGGAGATGACGGTCTTGTCGGACATCAGGTGAAGGCCTTTCCAGTGATAGTCAGTACCGTGCGTCCTCCGGATCACTGCGGGGAAGTCGGAACTCCTCCGCGGTTACCCAGATTCTCGACGTGATCGGCCGGCGCCGGCGTCTGTCGGATGTCCATCGCTGTCGCGAGCCGGGCGGCAGTGCGGGCAGACATTCGACTTATGCGGCCGGGACGGTTGTCGTCGATACCGCTCGGACAGCCACACCACCTCTGCACCGGCCTTGCGCACAGCCGTCCCTTCGAGCACAGCTGAACCAACGCAGGCATGTACCCGGCCAGGTACACCATGTGCGGAACGAGCCCGGGCTGCCGTTGCGCTGCTCTGGTCAGCACCGCTCCCCCGTGCTGTGCGCCACCACGCAGACCCCAACCTGTCGAACGACTGTCCGAAGCGACGCGACGGCGCCGAGTCCCTGTGGTCATTTGACGGAAGCGGGCGGGCCGAGCCGCACAGGACCCTGGGAGCCTGCCGCGGATGTGTGCCCGACCGGTGTCGAGGCGAGGTGGGCCGGGCCGGTGAGGCCCGCTCCAGTGAATAGAGCGTCCTATTTCAAGGGAAGATCCACATGAATGATTCCTCCGCCGGCGAGGCCGGCACGATCGTGCTCGTTCACGGCCTCTGGGTGAACTCACGCAGCTGGGAGGGGTGGAAGCAGCATTACGAGGCTCGGGGATATCGGGTGCTCACGCCGGCCTGGCCGGGGCTCGACCGCGAGGTGGAGGAGCTTCGGCGCGACCCCGCGGGGATCGCGGGAGTCGGCCTTGGTGAGGTGGTCGACCACTACGAGAACATCATCCGTACGCTGGATCGGCCGCCGATCATCATGGGCCACTCGTTCGGCGGCACCATCGTCCAGATCCTGCTCGACCGCGGGCTGGGCAGCGTCGGCGTCGCCATCGACTCCGCGGCCGTCAAGGGCGTCCTCCCGCTGCCGCTGTCGACCCTCAAGTCGACCTTCCCGGTCCTCGGGAACCCGGCCAACAAGAACAAAGCGGTCTCGCTGACGCCGGCGCAGTTCCACTACGCCTTCACCAACACGCTCACCGAGAGCCAGTCCGCCGCCCACTACGAGCGGTATGCCGTCCCTGGCTCGGCCCGCGTACTTTTCCAGGGCGCCCTCGCCAACTTCAACCCACGCGCCGCGTCCCGGATCGACTTCGGCAAGCGTCAGGCCCCGCTGCTGTTCATCGCAGGGGAGGCCGACCACCTCGTACCGCCCAAGGTCAACAAGGCCAACTGGCGGCTCGCCAGCAAGTCCGCGGCCGTCACCGACTACCAGGAATTCCCCGGACGCTCGCACTTCATCATCGGCCAGGACGGCTGGCAAGAAGTCGCCGACTACGCGCTGAACTGGGCCGAGGAGCACCTCTCCGCCCGGGTGTGACACCGACCCCTGCGCCCGCGGCTCGCGAGTACGGAGGACTACGCCGTGATCCAGATTGTTGACTCGCGCACGATTGAGGCCGGCGTGCGAGCCGAGACCATGCATGCAGTGGCCGCCAGGATCATTCCGGTGGAGCTGGATTTCCCGGAGCCGGGCCCTGTCGTACGAGGGAGGCTGGCCGACCTTGGTGAGCTGCGGATTTCCTCGATCCGATCCAATGGCCCCAAAGTTGAGCGCACCCCGATCCTGGCGCGCGACGATCTGGCACCCAGCCTGATGCTCGGTCTGCAGGTCAGCGGGTCCAGCCTCGTCGTTCAAGATGGCCGCGAAGCCGTTGTGCGCCCCGGAGACATTGTGGTGTACAGCTCGACATCTCCATACACACTGGCCGATTCCGAGGGTTACCGACAACACCAGTTCCGCATGCCGTTGGAGAGGCTGGCCCTGCCGAGGGATGTCGTGCGGCAGGTGACGGCGACGCGGCTCAGTCCCGGGCATCCGGTTGCAAGCCTGGCCGCAGGCTACTTCCGGCAGCTCGCCGGTCGGCCGGAAGCGTTCGCCGGCGCCGCGGCCGACGCGGTCAGCCGGTCGTCCATGGAACTCATCCGGGCAGTGATCAGCACGCATCTCGACGTCACCTCGGCAGCGACCAAGGCAGCATCGGAGGCCACGTTGCAGCTGCGGATCTTGGAGTACGTGCGTGCGCACCTGGGTGATCCGAGCCTCAACGCCGCTCGAATCGCTGCCGAACACCACATCTCCCGCCGCCAGCTGTACAACGTCCTCGCCGAGGGCGGCATCTCGCTCGGCGACTGGATCCGCAGCCACCGCTTGAAGGCGTGCCGAGACGAACTCGGCAGTGGCCTGTCACAGCGCGTCGCCATCGCCTCCGTGGCCCAACGCTGGGGGTTTCGCGACCCATCGAGCTTCGGGCGCCTCTTCCGCGCTGAGTACGGACTGTCACCACGCCAGTGGCGTCAAACCGCGACCAAGGCGCAACCCGACTCCGCACCAGGCAGTCATTCCTCATTTCAGTGCTCAAAGCCGGAGCGATGATCCGTAGTCTCGCTGACATCGAGGAGCCCATGTCTCAGATCGTCCTTGTCACCGGGGCTTCCAGCGACCTCGGAGTTGCCACCGCCAACGCGCTGGCACAGTCAGGCCACACCGTGTACGCCGGGCTCAACCCGGCCGACGCCCACCCGGCCGACCGGCTCACCGAGCCGAACAGCCACGACCTACGCCCCATTCCGCTGGACGTGGCCGACCAGCGCTCAGTCTCGACCGCGGTCGCCAACATCTTGACGCAGAGCGGAAGAATCGACGCGGTCGTCCACACCGTCGGCCCCGTACCCCGCGGACCACTCGAATCCTTCACCCCCTACCAACTGGCCCAGATCTACGACGCCCATGTGCTCTCCACCCAGCGCATCAACCGCTCCGTACTACCGCAGATGCGCGAACGACACGAAGGCCTCCTGGTCTGGGTGATACCGACCAATCACCAAGCCGACGGCGCGCCCTACCTCGCCCTGCACACCGAAGCAATCACGATGATCGACCACCTCGCAGCGACCTACGCCCAGGAGCTGACCGAGTTCGGCATCGAAACCACGATCATCGTCCCCGGTTTCCTGGTCCCCGAGACCGGCCCGCACGTTCGCACCATCCACCCCGACGACGCCGAGACGGTGCAAGCCTACGAAGACCGATACCCCGGCCTGATCCACCGGGTCGACACGAAACTGGCCGAACACGACCTCACAGACGCGGAGGTCGCACTCGCGGCCCAGGCCATCGCGGCCGCCGTCAGCAGCCCCAAAGGCACCCGCCCACTGAGGTACGCTCCCGGCCGATCCAGCACCGCATCCGGGTAGCGCGCCGGGTGGTAGTACGGTCCGGCCCACTGGGCCGGGTCGACGAGCCGGTGTCCGGTGTCACGGCTCGTCGTTCATCACTGTGGCGGTGCCATCTCTCCAGCGCCGCGAGCGCATCGCGAAGCAGACGTCATGGGGCTTGCCTCCTCAGTCGGGACCGCTCGGTCCGCTCGCGCGGCAACCACTGGCGCGTCAGCCCTTGAGAAGGAGGTTTGAGCAACAACATGGCTCAAGATCCGGAAGACTTTGCCGATTCTCCACAGCCGCCGGCGTATGGCGAGCACGACGCGCTCTCGGACGTGCTGCAGGCAATTCACCTGCAGGGTGGCGATGTGCGACGCCGGTCGAGCCCGGGTGAGCGGCACCCGGCCGGGGCCAGGGTGTTGCACATTGTCGATGAGGGCGGGATCAGCGTCGAGGTCGCGGGCGAAAGCAGCGTGGAACTGGGCACCGGCGACCTGGTGCTGCTCGCGCGGGGTGATGCGCACCTCGTCCGAGCGACGCCGCGAGCCAGCTGGGTGACCGGGGAGTTCCTCGTCGAGACGGTCGTCGCCGCGCCGCTGCTCGGTGTTCTGCCGCCCGCCATCGTGATCCGCGGCGGCCCGGGATCCGCAGCGTGGCTCCCGACGATCAAGGAGCTGCTCATGTCCGAGGTGACTCACCCGGCACCCGGCGCGCGCGTGATGGTGTCCCGAGCCCTCGATCTGCTCTTCATCTGGACACTGCGGTCGTGGACCGCGTCCGGCGAGGTAGGCCGGGCCGGCTGGCTGACGGCGGCGATGGACCCGGTGCTCGCACCGGTCCTGACCGCGATCCACCGAGACCCCGGTCGTGACTGGCCCGTCGACGAGCTGGCGCGGCTCACGTCGCTGTCGCGTTCTGCGTTCGCGACGCGCTTCGCCGAGTCGGTCGGGGAAACGCCTGGTTCGTACGTTCAGCGGTGCCGGCTTGGCCACGCGGCGCACCTCCTGCGCGGCACCGCCGACCCGGTCGGCCGGATCGCGGCCCGCGTGGGCTACACCTCCGAAGCCGCCTTCAGCCGGGCCTTTTCGCGCGCCTACGGCTGTTCGCCGCGGGCGTGGCGCGGAGGGACGGGTGCCGAAACGCCGGAATGAATCGGCCGGAACCGCAACGACACCGCCGGATCGGCCGACCCCGGGCCTTGCGCGCTCGCAGAGATCGATCACTGGAGTGCCTACCGCGCAGGGGTCTGACCGTAGGTCGACCATTCGTGCACAGGTATCTGCACGGTGTGCAGGATAACGAGCGCAACGGCGCCAGCGGCTGCACAGGACCCTACCGTCGATTCTGACACCACCAACGGTGTCCTCGACGGGCGGGCCACACGCCCCCTTCCGGACGACGCCGAGCTGTTCACGGCGCGCTGCCGAAGGTCGTCTCCAAGCTCGGCGCCGCTGTCGAAACCCGAACCCCTGCAAAGGATCTGTCATGACATCGAAGAAAGTACTGCCCCTGGCCGTCGCGGCTCTCACCGTCGGCGCGCTTGCGCTGGGCGTCGGTAGCGCCAGCGCCAGTAGCGCGGAAACCACGCAGAGCGACGCGAAGGTCAAACCGACGATCGTGCTCGTGCACGGCGCGTGGGCCGACGGTTCGAGCTGGTCTGCCGTGACAGCAAAGCTGCAGAGCGCCGGGTACACCGTCGATGTCGAGGCAAATCCGTTGCGCGGCCTCACAACCGACGCGCAGTACCTGCGTGATCTGCTGGCCACAATCCCTGGCCCGGTCGTGCTCGTCGGGCACTCCTACGGCGGCATGGTGACTACCAGCGCTGCCACCGGCAACCCCAACGTCAAGGCCCTCGTCTACGTGGATGCCTTCATCCCCGACCAAGGCGACAGCGTGGGCTCGCTCGCCGCCGCAGTGCCCGGCTCCGAACTGGACCCGAACAGCTCGATCGTCACGGTGCCGATCCACGACGCTGCCGGAAAGGTCGTCAACGCCGACGTCTACATCAAGCCGAATCTGTTCGCGGGCCTCTTCGCCGGTGGTATCCCTGCCAAGCAGGCCGCCGGCCTGGCTGCCACCCAGCGGCCGCTGACCGCCAGCACGCTCAGTGAGACCCTCGATGGTGTTCCGGCGTGGCAGACCATTCCGTCCTGGGACCTCATCGGTACGGCGGACAAGGTGATCCCGGCGGCGGGGCAGCAATTCATGGCGAAGCGCGCCGGTGCGCACGTCACCACGGTCGATGCGCCGCACCTGTCGATGATCTCCGACCCGGACGCGGTCACCGGCGTGATCGTCGCCGCGGCCCGCGCCACCTGCTGACCGGCCAACCGAATCGTCACTGATGTCCTGACACATCGAGTGCCACCGATGTGTCAGGACATCACACCGAGCATGTCCCCCACGGCAGCTGATGTTCGAAGGATTCCGAGACAGCTACGAGCGCGCTGTACCGGCTCTTCAGGCAGACCGATACGAGCAGTTCAAAAAGGAACAGGCCAGTTGGGACCTCGTTCGGCAGGCCACTGAAGACAACGCACCTGGTTCACGGTCGACCAGCCCAGCACCCAATTCGACAGCTTCAACGACCCACGCATCGCGCAGGTCGGGCAAGAACTCGACACCAAACTGGCCGACCTCCTCAATCACCTCGGCCTCCAGGTACCGGCCGAACTGACGCAGTACAACCTGGCAGCCCGGCTACTGGTCCTCCGACCCGGCGTCGCAAGGTGAAGCGCGGCGTCGACCAGTACAACCGCGAGGTACGCGCGTACAACGCCCGCGTGCGCGCCGACCAGCAGCGCCTCAACGCCGAGATCGCACGGGTCAATCGGCCGCGCTCTACGACCCGCTATGTCACGGTGCAGACCTCCACCATTGCGCTGTACACCGCGTACTCCCACGTCGACGAACAGTCCGAGGGGCTGGAACGCGCGCGGGCAGGAACTGGCCGACCTGGCGGAAGCCGAGACGGCCAACAGCGCCCAGCTCGCCAACACGCTTCTGGACGGCACGGCCGCCGACGCTGAGCAGATCGAGGAAACCTCCCTCACCGACGAGCTGTCGTCTCTGTCGCTTGACCTGCACAATCGTTGGGAGAGCGCCCGGTTCCCGCGCCGGCGCAGACAAGCCCGGCCCGCAGGTAGCCCAGCTTCCGGATCGACGTAGCGGCGATTGCTGATGACTACGAACATCTGTGCAGACGACTTCGGGACGCGACTTTGTCCGACTTCCCGCCCCACCGGCCGGTTCCGATATCGTCCGGCCACGGATGCCCAGGTCCAGCAGGCCGCAGGACCGCCCCCAGAGCCGCCGATGATCCAGCCGCGGCCGGCGGTATACCGGCTCGCGGCACCTTTGACCACCAGGCCTTCAACCCGTTTGGACAGCCCGGCCGGGGTGAGGGCGCAGGCCGTAGGTCTCACCCGGACACCCGCGCCGCTTGCGACGCGGGTTGATTTTCATGAGGTCAACTCCGTACCCGTGGCACGGGTCCTTTGGGTTTTCGGTCTTGTGGCGCTCCTTACGGGGTCGCGGCGGTCGGGTCGTTGGAGAGTCTGCGTAGGCCACCGCGCGACCGGCTGGCCATCAGGGCGAAGGCGAAGACCCAGGCACCGAACGCCAGGCTTGTGGTTGCCGGACCGAACCGGTCGAGCAGCACCCCGGCGATGCCGGCTCCCACTGGGAAACTGCTCCAGGCAATCAGTTTGAACGCGGTGCCCACACGACTCTGGAGGTTGTCGGGGGTGACGGACAGCTGATAGCCCAAGGACGTGATGCCGAAGACTTGTGCGGTCGCAACGAACACCGCCAGCAGTACGGCGACGATGGGCAGGACGTGGGAGAACAAGCCGATCAGAACCCACAGAACGGCCTGGGACCACATCACGCCGATGAGGATCCGGCCGAACCCGAACCTGGCTCTGAGCCGCGCAGCGATGACTGAGCCGGCAATTCCTCCGATCCCGATGCTGGAGAGTACGACGCCGATGACTGCCGCCGACGCATGTGCTCGTTGGGCGGCGATGATGACGACCAACTCCGCGCCGGCCATGGCCAGTTGCAGCCCTGCCGCAGCCGTCGCGACCGTACGGATGATCGGGTGGGACCACAGCCACCGCAAGCCGACCGCAATGTCTGAGCGCAGCTTCGTGCGGGCCTTCTCCCGCGACTGCTGGAAGTCGAGCCGAACCGCGGACAGTGCGATCGCCGAGACCAGGTAGGAGACGGCGTCGGCGATGAACGGCAAGCCACGAAAGAGCTGGAAGAGGGTTCCGCCCAATGGTGGGGCCAGCACGGCCGCCGCCGAACTGGTCGTCTGTAGCGCCGCCACCGCGGAGGTGAGCTGATTCTTCTCCACGACGTTCGGCAGGGCGCCTGCGTCCGCGGCGCTGAAGAGCACGTACAACACGCCGCCGACGAACCCCGAGACGTACAGCTGGATCGGGCTGACATGCCACAACCACAGGGCGAGTGGAATCGACAGCATGTTCAGCGCGCGGCAGCTATCGCAGATGACCATGACGCGCTTCCTGTTCCAGCGATCTGCGAGCGCGCCCGCGACGAGGCCGAACAGGAGGTACGGCAGCGTGCACACCGCCGAGACCGCTCCGGCCTGCGCCGGAGACTGAGTCAGGGCCAACATCAACAGTGGGTAGGCCAGCGTGGTGATGCCAGAACCCAGGTCGGACAACGTCTGCGCGCCCCAGATCAGTCTGAAGGCCCGATTACGCCAGATGGACGTCGGAGGCCGTGCCTCGTTGCCGGGAGTCTCGCCGGTCCGCATCGCCTTCTTTTCCATGACTTTGCGCGCCGTGAGCTAGTGCGAGTTCGGGTGTTCGGCCCGATCGAGGCGCGCCTGGAGGGACTCGACGTCCATCCCTGCCGCAGCCGCGATCGCGGTCCAGTCGGTCCCTTGTTCGCGAAGGCGACTCACCGAACTGACCAGTTGAGTGTCGACACGCTTCGCACTACGGACGAGTCCACCGAGCCTCGCCAACGCGACCTCGGCCGAAGGATCGAAGTAGGCGGCGCGACTTCGAGCGGAGTCCTCTGCGCCCGTCTCGGCGATGATCTTGGCAGACAGGTTGACGCATTCATCACAGATGAACACGCCGCCAGGACCCGCGACGAGTCGTCGCACGGTGGGCTCGGGCGTGCTGCAGAACGAGCACGACGCATCCGTGGCTGGGGTCGGGTTGAGAATCGATGACATGCGAGTCTCCTGTTGTGAGCGGATTGCCCGCAGAGCCGTCGCATAGGGCTGACCGGTCGACGCAGCCAGGGACCTGGCTCGCCGCTTGAGGTGCTTGTTCTTGGTCATGACCGTCCCTGCACTCCGACCTGCGCCCCAGCGCGCCTGCGGAATCAGAAGCGGACATCGACCCGAGGACACCTATCCCCTTTGCCCCAGATGCCGGCCTGCTGGGAACGCCGACGGGGGAGGCGCGGAACTCGCCTAGGGGAATGTTCCCCAACTGGTCAGCCATAGTCAAGGAAGGTCACCGCGAGCCAGACCAAGCAACGACTTCGGACCAAGAGAGTCGAGCGGCAAGGCAGGCTCGTGCTTGACGAGCTCAGTGAAGATGGCGGTCGGTTCCCCGTCTTCACCCGCCCAGTATCAAAGCCGCCGGCCGGGCAGCCGGAACTCCGTCCACATGCTGGCATCAGTTGAACAGCGCCGTCTGCGACACCCGTCGCGCACGACGGGCAGACCTCACGCAGCCCGCTGACCAGGCACGACACCCGCATCGCGGAGGAACCGGACACACCGCAACCCAACAGAATTCACCTTCGACCAGTCGCGCCGGCCGGGCGAGTAACGGGTCGTCGCGCCCTTGATCACCGGCCCCTCCACGCCGGTGGTCCTGAACGCGTCCAGCCATTCCCGCGCCTCGGCCTCGGCGGCTGTCACCGGTGAGAGTTGCAGCGGTGGCTGCCAGCCTGTCGCGAGGGCTTCCAGGCGGGTGCGCGCTGTCCAGCGCATCGGCCGTACGTCGACGTTGTCGACCGAGAGCAGGTCGAAAACCATGAAAGCGGCGGGTTGTGCGGGAACCAGCCGGCGCCGGGTCCCCCAGCGAGGAACGCCTGCGCCTGCTGGCGAGCTGGGCCGCAACAGTGACCACTCAGGCTCCAGCACACCAGCCGGCCGGCCAGGCCGAGAAGGAAACCCGACCATGAAGATCCTCCCCGGGCCGCGACCGCGAAGAACCCGCCCGCCCAGTTCACCGACGTCCCAATCCCGGCGACCGCGACGAGATGATCGCCGTCCTGCGCTCGGCCGTCGACCACGGCGTCACCTTCTACGACACCGCCGAGGTGTACGGCCCGTACGACAACGAAGAGTTGGTCGGCGAGGCCCTCGCACCGATCCGCGACCAGGTCACCATCGCCACCAAGTTCGGCTGGGACATCCAGGGCGGGCAGAGCATCGGGCTCAACAGCAGACCCGAGCAAATCCGCCGCGTCGCCGAAGAGTCGCTCACCAGGCTCCGCACCGATCGGATCGACCTGTTCTACCAGCACCGCGTTGATCCCGACGTGCCGATCGAGGACGTCGCCGGCACCGTGGGCGAACTCATCACCGCAGGCAAGGTCCGCCACTTCGGACTCTCCGAGCCAGCCGCAGCCACGATCCGTGCCGCGCACGCCGTCCAGCCCCTCACAGCCGTGCAGAGCGAGTACTCCCTGTGGACCCGCGACCCCGAAGACGAGGTCTTGCCCACCCTGGCCGAACTCGGTATCGGGTTCGTACCCTTCAGTCCGCTCGGTAAGGGCTTCCTCACCGGCACCGTCGACACCTCCACTACCTTCACCGACGCCGACATCCGCAACCGCGTCCCACGCTTCGAGGCCGGCAACCTCGCCGCCAACCAAGCCCTCGCCGACCACGTCAAGACCGTCGGTCTGTCCGCCGACGAGCACGCCGACCTCGACACCCTCGCCCAACGTATCGGTGTGCACGGCGATCGCTACAACTCCACCCACATGAGCTACGTCAACCGCTGAGCCGCGCCGCACCCCGAAGGGGGCAGCTCCAAAGCGAGAGCCTCACGAACGCGCTGGACCCGGCTTCAGACCGTTGTCACGCGGACTCCGGTGCGGCGGAGGGCGGCCAGCTGGTCGGGGTGGGCGCCTCGGTCGGTGAGGATGTCCGTGACGCCGGAGAGCAGGCTGATGCGGGCGAAGGTCACCCGGCCGATCTTCGAGCTGTCGGCGATCACGACGCTGCGGTGCGCCCGGCGCAGGAACGCCAGGTCGGTCTGCGCCTCCATCTCGTCGTACGTCGTGCAGCCTTCTTCCGGGGTCAGGCCGTCGACGCCGATGAAGGCGATGTCGAGGTGGTAGTTGGCGAGCATCGCCTCCGCGGCCGGCCCGACCAGCTCGTACGTCGAGCGTGCGATCCCGCCGATCAGGACCAGCCGGATCCCGGGGTGGCCGACGAGTTCGGACGCGATGTTGATCGCGTTCGTGACGACGGTGATCCCACGCCGCTGGGCCAGCGCGCGGGCCAGCTCGAGGGCGGTGGTGCCGCCGGTCATGCCGACCACCGCGCCGTCCTCGACCAGCGCCGCGGCGGCTCGGCCGATGCTGCGCTTCTCCAGCTGCCGCATCGCCGCCTTGACCCGGGTCGGCTTCTCGTCGCCTGCTTCGTTGGACACTGCTCCGCCGTGGGTGCGGACCAGTAGCTGGTTGCGGCTGAGCGTCTGCAGATCGCGGCGGATGGTCGCGCCCGAGACACCGAGCGCCGTGGCCAGCGCGGTCACGTCCACCGTGCCGTGCCGGCCGACCTGATCGAGGATCTCGCTGAACCGCTCGGACTTCCGCACAGCGGCACTGTACAACTGCGCACCAACTGCGCATTCGCTCAAGTTCCTGCGCATGTATACGAAATACTTGACCGTTAGTTTTCTTTGAAACTAACTTCGATCACATTCGCGCATGGAGTGATGCGCAACTGCGCACCACGTAAGACCTTTGGAGCAACCATGCTGAGGAGCACAAGCCACCGCACCGGCCGCACCCGGTGGAGCGCCGGACTGCTGGCCGCAATCGCGAGTCTGACCCTGGTCGCCGCCTGCGGCTCAACGGGGAACAAGCAGAGCAGCGGCGGATCGACCCAGACCAGCGGCGTCACGATCACCGTCGCGCTCGCCTCGGACGCCCCGCCCAAAGCGGCGATGGACGCCTTCACCAAACAGACCGGCATCACCGTCAACTGGGTGAACCTCGACTGGGACAGCCTGCAGAACAAGATCTCGGCGGCGGCCACGGCGAAGACGTACTTCGCCGACGCCACCAACGTCGACTGGTCCCGGGTCGGCCAGCTCGGCAAGCTCGGCTGGTTCTATCCGGTGGATTCCTACGTGGACACGAAGGCGATGCAGTCCGACGTACCGCAGCTCGCCTCGTTCACCGTCGACGGGCATGTCGTCGGCATCCCGTACGACGCCTCGTTCATGGTGACGACGGTCAACACCGACATGTTCCAGAGAGCAGGCGTCAACCCGGCTCCGCGGACCATGGACGAGTACACGACCGCGCTGAAGACGATCAAGGCGAAGGGCGTCGCCGAGCACCCGCTGAACATCCCCTTCGCGGCGGCAGAAGGACTCTCGACCTACTGGTACGAGACGACCGGCGCCTTCGGCGGCACGGTTCTCGACAAGGACGGCAAGCCGCAGTTCACCAGCCCCGACTCGGCCGGCTACAAGGCCGCCGACTGGATGGTCAACGCGCTGAAGACCGGCCTCGTGCCACCCGGCAACATCAACGTCACCGACTCACAGGGCATGCAGAACCTGATGGCCAGAGGCCAGGTCGCCAGCACCTTCTCCGACTACTCCGGCAACGTCGGCACGCTGTACAACATCAAGAAGTCGTCGTCGGTCGTCGGCAAGGTGACGTACATTCCCACGCCGGGCGCGGCAGGCCCGGCCGCGAACCTCAGCAATCCCGACGGCATCGGCATCCCGAAGCAGGCCAAGTACCCGAACGCGGCGGCGAAGTTCATCGAGTGGTTCACCGCCACCGAGCAGCAGGCCGACTTCGCCGGCGTGAACGGCCCGGAGAAGACATTCGCGACGTACCCGATCCCGTCGCACCTCTCGGCGGTCAAGCAGATGACCGCGAAGGGCAGCCTGATCGGCGGCGCGGAACTGGTACCGATGCTGCAGGGCTCCAAGCCGGTCTTCGAGGGCGGCGCTCCGTCCTGGTACCCGAAGTTCTCCAACGCGGTCTACACCAACCTGCACGCCGCGGCCACCGGGTCGATGTCGGTCGAGCAGGCGATGAAGGCGATCGCCGACACCGCCGACCAGCTGGCGTCGGGGTCGTGACCGTGACGGCGACCACGGCCGAAGTCAGGACCACCGGACCGGCGCCAGGCCTCAAGCCGGTACGGCGGTCCCGTGTCGATCTGCTGCCCTACCTCCTGGTCGCGCCGGTGATGATCTTCATCGCCTGCCTGGCGCTGGTACCGGCCGTGTTCACGATCGTGCAGTCCTTCTACAAGGTCGACGCCCTGGACCCGCCGACCAGGTTCGACGGACTGGGCAACTTCGTCCGGCTGGCCAAGGATCACGCCGTCGTCGGCAGCATCGGCAACACCGCGTTGTACGTCGTGATCGGCGTGACCCTGTCCACGCTGATCGGCATCGGGGCCGCAGTGGTCCTGCAGCGACCGTTCCGTGGCCGGAGCCTGGTGATCGCCGTCCTGATCCTGCCCTGGGCGATGCCCGGCGTGGTCGAGGGCATCCTGTGGAGCGGCATCTTCGATCCGAACGCGGGCCTGATCAACAGCGTGCTGTCGTCGTTGCACCTCAGCGACGGCAACGCCGTACTGCTCGGCCAGAACCGGTTCCTCACGATCGCACTGATCGAGCTGGTACAGGTCTGGCAGATCGCACCGTTGTCCGTCCTGCTGATCCTCGCCGTCCTGCAGCTCATCCCGAGCGAACTCTATGAGGCCGCCCAGATCGACGGCTGTTCGGCATGGGGAGCGTTCCGCCGGATCACGCTCCCGCTGGCCAGGCCCGGGATCGCGGTGACCATGGTGCAGGCGGTGATCGCCACCCTCAACGTCTTCGACCAGCCCTACGTGCTGAACGGCGCGGCCAACACCGGCTCGTCGGTCACCATGCAGACCTACTTCATCAGCTTCCAGGACCTCGACTTCGGCAAGGGGTACGCGTTGTCCCTGCTGATCACCATCGTCACCCTGGTCGTCTCGCTGGTCGTCGTCCGCCTCGTCTACCGAAAGGTCGAGCTATGACGAAGCGTCGTACCGGCCTGCGCGGCTTCGGGGTCGCGCTGCTGCTGATCTGGTCGCTCGGACCGGTGTACTGGGCGCTCAAGACCAGCCTGCAGACCGAGACCGACGCCCGCGCGCGGCCCGCGCACTACCTCCCGACGAACGCCACGCTGCAGAACTACAAGACCCTGCTTTCCGGAGACAGCGACATCCCGGCGCAGGTCCGGCGGTCAGCGGTGAACATCGTCGTCGAGTGCGGGGCAGCGACCATCGTGACCGTGGTGCTCGCCACCCTCGCGGCCTACGCCTTCGCCCGGATGCGGTTCCGCGGCCGCAACGTCCTCTTCTACGCCGTACTGGCCACGATGGCGTTCCCGGCGTACACGACCCTGATCCCGCTGTACCGGATCATGAGCACGTTCAGCTTGGTGAACACCTACACCGGCATCGTCCTGGTCTACGTGTCCGGATTCTTGCCGTTGGCAACGTGGATCCTGCACAACTACTTCGCCAGCCTGCCCGACGGGATCGAGGAGGCCGGGCTGATCGACGGCGCCCGGCGCCTCCAAGTGCTCTGGTACCTGCTGCTGCCGCTGGCCCGGCCGGGCATCATCTCCACCGCGCTGATCACGTTCCTGTTCGCGTGGGGACAGTTCCTGTTCCCGCTGGTGCTGTCCAGCGACCTGTCCACCCAGCCGCTGACGGTCGTCATCGCTGCCCTGCAAGGCAGGCACGTGGTGCCGTCCACCCTGCTGAACGCCGCGGGCATCGTCGCGATCGTCGTCCCCGCGGCCCTGGCCCTGGCGTTCAACCGCTACATCGTCAACGGCCTGCTGGCCGGCAGCACCAAATAGACATCCACTGAAGGGGAAATTCGTGAGCGACAACTCCATCGTCCTGATCGGCGCCGGCAGCACCGTGTTCACGCCCGGCCTGATGACCGACCTCGCGGCCTCTCGGACGTTCGACGGCTGGACGGTTCACCTCGTCGACCTGAACGGCGAGGCCGCGGAGACCATGGCGAAGGTCGGCCGCCGGATCGCGACCGAGCGCGGCGCCGACCTCACCTTCGTTCCGCACGTCGACCGGCGGGAGGCCTTGCCACGCGCACGGTTCGTCACCACGACGATCGCGGTCGGCGCCGCGGCCGGCTGGCGTGCCGACGTCGAAGTACCGGCGAAGTACGGCATCGCCCAGACCGTCGGCGACAGCGTAGGGCCTGGCGGCGTACTGCGGGCATTGCGGCACGTGCCCGAACTCGTGGCGATCGCCCGCGACGTCGCCGATCTCGCGCCCGAGGCTCAGCTGATCAACTACTCCAACCCGCTGACGGCCAACGTCCGCGCGATCACCGCCGAGACAGGCCTGAACGCGGTCGGCCTGTGTCACGGCACCATGCACACCCTCGCCAAGCTGACCGCCGACCTGGGCTACGACCGCGGCGAGCTCAGCGCGATCTTCGCCGGACTGAACCATCTCTGCTGGCTGCTCGACCTGCGCCATGGCACCGAGGACATGTATCCGCGGTTGCGCCGCCTGGTCGCCGAGCGGGCCGGCGGCATCGACGCTGAGTCGACTGGCGAGGAAGGCGTCCACCTCGCGGTCTCGGCAGATCTGATGCGCACCTTCGGCAAGTACCCCGCGCCGGGTGACCGGCACGTCGCCGAGTTCTTCGCCGGCTACCTGCGGGCCGCCGACGGCAGCCCGGCCGACGAGACCAACCTGCCGTGGGGCCTGCAGGGTGGCCGCGATGCAACCATGCGGTACATCGGTCAGAAAGACGACCTGTGGGAGCAGTTGCACGCCCAGGCCGACGGCAAAGCCCCACTCCCCCGGACCGACAACCAAGAAGCAGAACGCCTGGTCGGGATCGCCGAGGCGATCATCACCGGCAAGGATCACGTCGAGCTCGCGGTCAACCTGCCGAACGAGGGCAAGATCCCGAATCTCCCGCCGACAGCCGTCGTCGAGGTACCGGCGGTGGTTGGCGCCGCAGGCATCATCGGCCTGGGCGTCGGGCCGTTGCCGGGCGGAATCGCCGCTGTCTTGTCCGCGCGGGCACAGCAGCAGGAGATCACCGTCCAGGCAGCTCTGACCGGTGATCGCGCGCTCGCTCTGCAGGCCCTGGCCCTCGACCCGCTGGTCAACGGTCTGACCGTTGCCACCGGCATCCTCGACGACGCGATCGACGCGCACGGGCCGCTGCTCGATCGCTTCGCCCTGGCAGAGATGCCGGCATGACCGATACAGATCAGGAAGTTCACCAGCAGCCCGCGGTGTGGCGCGAGGCGGCCGCGATGATGGCGGCGAGATCGACGCAGGTCGAGAAGTTCCTCGGGCCGGTGCTCGAGCAGCCCGACCTGCGCATCGTCCTGACCGGTGCCGGCACGTCGGCGTTCGCCGGCGAGATCCTGGCTCCGGCGCTGTCGAGAAGCCTGCGCCGCCGGGTCGAGGCGATCGCCACCACCGACATCGTGTCCAGCCCGCGGGAGATCTTCGCCGAGGACGTACCGACCCTGCTGGTCTCGTTCGCCAGATCGGGTGACAGCCCGGAGAGTGTCGCCGCCACGGAGCTGGCGGTGAGCTGCCTGCGATCGGTCCATCAGCTGGTCATCACCTGCAACGCCGACGGGCAGCTGGCCCGCACGCACGCGGACGATCCGTCGTCCCTTGTGCTGTTGATGCCTCCGGCAACCAATGACCGGGGCTTCGCGATGACGTCGAGTTTCACCTCGATGCTGTTGACAGCCTGGCTGGTGCTGACTCCCGAGCACGACCTCCAGCTCGCCGAACAGCTCGCCTCCGCCGCCGAGCAGATCCTCGCCCGGGCTGACGAACTGGCGGACTACGCCACCCGCCGCTACGAGCGCATCGTCTACCTCGGCAGCGGCCCGCTGGCCGGTCTCGCCCGGGAGTCGGCGCTGAAACTTCTCGAGCTCACCGCCGGGATGGTCGTCAGCTACTACGACACCCCTCTCGGTTTCCGGCACGGGCCGAAGGCGGTGCTGGAGGAACGTACGCTGGCGGTCGTCTACCTGTCGAACGATCCCTACACGCGGCAGTACGACCAGGACATCGCGACCGAGCTCCGCGCCGCGATCGGCCCGGACAACGTGCTGGTCGTCGACGCCCAGCCGGGCGACCGGGACAGCGTCCTGCAGGTGGCCGGTGTTGCCGACGTGAGCGATGCGCTGCTCGCCTTGCCGTTCGTCGTGATCGCCCAACTGCTCGCGCTGAGCTTCTCCGTGGCGCTTGGCCGGACGCCCGACAACCCGTTCCCTGACGGCGAGGTGAACCGCGTCGTCCAGGGCGTGACCATCCACCCGCTGCAACCGTAATTGTCATGGGTACGGCCACGCCCCCTGCCGTGCGCTCTTGGCAACCGTCGCCGCGCCGCACCCAGCGGCTGGTCAAGATTCTCAACCTGCTGGGTGAGCGGGGCCTGATGTCGGTCGATTGCTTGTGCCGTGAGCTTTGCGTGTCCGCCGCCACGCTGCGCCGCGACATGACGCACCTCGAGGAGCAGGGCCTGATCAGCAGGACGCACGGCGGTGCCCGGCCGGCCACCGGCCCGGAGCTTCCGGTCCGCCTGCGGGACATCCGCAGACCACGCGCCAAGCACGCGATCGGCGTCGTGGCCGCCGCGCTGCTCCCGTCCAACAGGCCGCTCGCAGTGGCGATCGGCGGCGGCTCGACCGCCGCCGAGGTGGCTCGTGAGCTCGGCACCCGGCGGCGGCTGACGATCGTGACGAACGCGTTGACGACCGCGGCGGCCGTCGCGGCCCGGCCGAACCTCCAGGTGATCATGACCGGTGGTGTGCTCCGGGCCAACTCGTTCGAACTGGTCGGCAGCCTGGCGGAGAGCGCCTTCAACGGGATCAGTGTTCACGTCGCGATCCTCGGCGCCGACGGGGTGAGCGTGGCGCACGGTGTGACCACCCACGACCCGACCGAGGCGCGGACCAACTACGCGATGGTGTCGCACGCCCACCGGCTGATGGTGGTCGCGGACGGCTCGAAGATCGGCCGGGCGACCGTGGCGAAGGTCGCCGACGCATCGGCCATCGACGTACTGGTGACCGATGCGTCGGCGGATCCGGACGAGCTCGCGGGGCTGAGGGCCCTCGGGGTCACCGTGCGGCTCGCCCGGATCAGCCCTTGACGCCGGAGAACGCGATACCGCTCATCAACTGTCGCTGGAAGACGACGAACACGACGATGACGGGCAGGCTCGCGACCAGGGAGCCGGCCATCAGTACCGGGAAGTTCGTCGTGTACTGACCCTGCAGGCTGGCCAGTCCGGCCGACACCGGCATCTGCCGGGGATCCGAGTTCACCACCAACGGCCAGAGCAGGTCGTTCCAGGACCAGATGACGACCAGTACGCCGAGCGCGATCATCCCGGGCGCCGCCATCGGCAGCATGATCCGCCAGAAGATCTGCCCGATGTTCGCACCGTCGATCCTGGCCGCCTCCTCGATCTCGATCGGCAACTGCCGGAAGAACTGCCGCATCAGAAAGGTGCCGAAGGCACTGAACATGCCGGGCAGGAAAAGCGCGACCACCGTGTTCAGCAGCCCCAGCTTCTGCATGATCTGGTACTGCGGCAGCAGGAACACCTGGTACGGAACCATCGTCACCGAGAGGAAGATCGCGAACAGCACACCGCGCCCGCGGAACTGCATCCGGGCGAAGGCGAAACCGGCCAGCGCGCTGAACAGCACCTGGCCGACGGTTCGCGCGATCGTCATCACGGTGGTGTTGAGCAGCTCCCGGCCGAACGGCAACGCGGTGAAGACGGTCGACAGGTTCGACCACTGCGGCGAGTCGGGCACGAACGTCGGCGGCACGCTGACCGACTCACCGAAGGTCTGCAGCGAGGTCGAGAGCTGCCAGAGGAACGGTCCCACCATGAAGATCGCTCCGATGCACAGGACCAGGTGCGCGACCGGATGCCGCAGGCGCCGCCTTTGCCTCCTGGGCCGGACGAGCTCAGCCATAGTGCACCCACCTCCGTTGCAGCCTGAACTGGGCCGCGGTCAGGATCAGCGTCGCCAGCAGCAGCAGTACGCCGATGGCGGCCGCGTAGCCGCCGTCGTGCTCAGCGAACCCGCGCTGGTAGAAGAGGTAGACCAGCGTCTCGGTCCTGGTGATCGCCGGACTCGTCTGACCGACCATCAGGTACACCAGATCGAAAGCCTGCAACGAGTTGATCACCGTGATCACGGTGACGAAGAAGATCGACGGCGTCAGCAGTGGGACCGTGATGTGGAAGAACTGCGCCACCCGTCCCGCACCGTCCAGCTCGGCCGCCTCGTAGTAGTCGGTCGGGATGCCGCGGATGCCGGACAGGAAGATCACCATGTTGTAGCCGATCGATCCCCAGACGCCGACGATGCTGATCGCGAAGATCGCGGTGGCCGGGTCGGACAGCCAGTGCGGGCCGTCGACTCCGACCTTCGACAGCAGCCAGTTGATCAGCCCGTAGTCGCCGTTGAACAGGTACTTCCAGGTCAGCGCGACCGCCGCCGGAAGGGTGACGACGGGGAGGAAGTACAGGGTTCGGTAGATCGTCACTCCGCGCATCCCGGGCAGGCTCAGCAACGCCGCCACGACGGTGGACAGCGGGACCGCGAGCAGCGAGATCGCGCTGATGATCGTCGTGTTGACGATGGCGTGGAAGACATCGGAGTCCGCGATCAGCGACCGGTAGTTCTCCAGCCCCGACCAGGCGTGCCCGCCGAACGCTCCCCAACTGGTGAAGGAGTAGTAGACGGTCTGGAAGGTCGGCCAGATCTCGAAGACCAACAGCCCCGCGGCGGCGGGCAGCAACAGCATCGCTGCCCACCAGCCGCTGTCCCGGGTCGGCGGTCGCGGCCGGACGCTCACTTCTTCTCCTTCGCCAAGGCCCGGTTCATCGTCTCCGCGACTCGCCGGGACACGTCGGCGACCGGAGCCTTGCCGGTCCACGCGTCGGCGAACTGCTTCGTCGCCGCGTCGCGCCAGGCCGCGGTGTCAGTGGACGCGGGGAACGGCTGCGCATACTTCAGGTGGTCGACGAAAACCTGCAGGTCGAACTCCGGCATCGCCTTGGCGTAGGCGTCGGCGTGGCCCTGGTACGCCGGGATCACGGTGCCGGTCTTCGCCTGGATCTCGGCGGCGCGGTCCGACCCGAGGAACTGCAGGAACTCCCACGCCTGGTCAGGGTGCTTCGTCTTGGCGGACAGGCTGTTCGCGAGGCCGTTGCTGTAGTAGTTCCGGTTCCCGTCAGGTCCGGCCGGCAAGGGAGCAATGGCGATGTTGGCCTTGCCGTACGGTACGGCGGCGATCTCCTCGGGCTCCCAGGACCCGCAGTACCGCATCGCGACCTTCCCCGAGGTGAGCATCGCCAGCGGATCGGTGTCGGTCGTCTGCTGCAGGGTCGGTGAGACGTGGTACTTGGTGATCATGTCGGTCCAGAACTGGATGCCCTTGATCGTGGCCTCCTTGTCGTACCCGGAGCTGGTTCCGTCGGGTGAGATCACCTGGCCGCCGACCTGGGGAACGGTGAGGTACCAGCTCAGCTCGTCCGCCTCGGGCGCGACGAAACCGTAGACGCCCTTCTGCGGGTTGGTCAGCTTCTGCGCCGCGGCGACCACGTCGTCCCAGGTCCAGGAATCGTCCGGGTGCTTCACCTTCGCGGCGTCGAAGAGCGTCTTGTTGTAGCAGAGCCCGAACCCGTTGACGTCCTTCGGTACGCCGTACACCTTGCCGCCGAACGTGTATGCCTCGGTGACCGCGGGCACGTACGCGCCCAGGTCGAGCTTCGACTTCTTGATCTGGTCGTCGAGCGGTGCGATGCCGCCGCCGCTGGCGTAGTACTTCGCGTAGACCATCGTCATCCAGAACAGGTCCGGTCCGGTGCCGGCCGTGACGCTGGTCTGGAGTTTCGTCCAGTAGCTCTCCCAAGGCGTCACCTGGACCTGTACGTCGATGTTCGGGTGCGTGCCGTGGAACTCCTGGATGATCTGCTTCATCGCGGCGGCCTGGGCCTGGTCCCAGATGGCGTAGGTGAGCGTGACGTGCTCGTCGCCGCCGCCCGATCCGGAGCTACCCGAGCAGGCCGCCGCAGCGACCAAAGGTGCCGCCAGCAACAAGGGCAGCAGGCGCCGGCGAATTCGTCGTACCGTGTTCATGCGGACTCCTTCGTGAGGGGACGGCCTGGGCTGAGGAAGTCGAGACGTTCGGGTAGTCGTTCCCCGAGCGCGTGCCGCGCCGCTAGCTCGCCGAGCAGGGGGCCGAGGGTCAGCCCCCAGGCGCCGAGCCCGGTCGCGACGTGGACTGACGGCGCCACTGCCCCGATCAACGGCAGGCCGTCGCTGGTGGCGGGCCGGAGACCGACCCTGGTCTCCAGAACGGTGGCCGCGGACAGGCCCGGTGCGAGGTCGAGAGCGGCTCGCAGTACGGCGTACTGCCCACCCGCGGTGACGCGCGCATCGAATCCGACGTCCTCGTGCGTCGCCCCCGCAACGACCCTGTCGTCGAATCCGAGCAAGTAGCCGGCACCCGGGGTGTTCACCACGGGTCGCATGCCGGTTTGCTGTCCGTCAAGACGCAGGTGCACAAGCTGGCCGCGGATCGGCCGGACCTGGACCTGGACGCCGTACGGGACGAGGTCTGCGGTCGCCCAGGCGCCGGTCGCGAACAGAACGGCTCCGCCCTCCAGCACGCGGTGCCCGACGCGGACCCGCGGGGAGTCCGGGTCCAGGATCCCCGCACCGGGAATGATCTCCAGTACTGCGCCCTCGGACTGCGCTTGCGCTCGCCGGCGGGCCGCGGTCAGCAACCGGTCGTGCAAGCGGGAACCTACGACTCGCCCGACCTCGGTGATGAACAGGCCGCGCAGGTCGCGCCGCAGTTCGGGCCAGTACGTGCGAACGTCCTCGACGATCTCCACCGGTTTGGTGATCCCGTGGGCTCGGCGGCCCTCCGGGGTGGACAGGCGCTCGGCCACTGCGTCGAGCGCTGCCTGCTCATGTGGGTCGTCGCCGGCTACGACCAGTTCGCCGACCTGCTCGTACGTGGCCGATCCAGCACCCGCCGGGTCGACCGCGTCCAGCTCGGCCAGGAGGCTCTCGTAGTACCCGACGCATTCGGTGATGTGAGCCGTCCACTCGGGACGTTGCTCGCCGCGGTCGAGGGCGACCGGTGACACGATGCCCGCTCCCGCGTCGGTCGCGCGACCGGCCAGTCCGGCATCGATCAGCGCGACCCGGGCGCCCTTCCGTACGCCGGCCAGCGCGGCACTCGCGCCGACGATGCCGCCGCCGATGATGATGAGGTCGTAGTCACCCATTTCACGTCCTGAGTGCCGGGACGAAGGCGCGGGCGTTGTCTCCTTCGACCTTGGCGGCGAGGTCGTCCGGGAGCCCGAGGCCCGAGATCGTCCAACGGCCGGTCGGCGGTGGCTGCTCGGTCGAATAGGCAAAGGCCTCGTCGGAGCTCGCCAGGAAACGCAGGTACAGCTGGTAGTCGGCGGCTTCGGGTGGCGAGCAGTCCGTGCCGAGGAGAACCCGGTCGGGGTGGTGCTCGATCAATGCCCTGGTACGCCGCGGTTGCCGGCCGAGCTCGGCGAGCCGCGCGGCGATGTCGACGCGGTAGTTCGGGTAGCGGTCGAGCATCTGCTCGACCCAGTCGAGGTTCTCCGCCAGACACCCCACGTGGGCGCCGATGAACCGTACCCGCGGGTGTGCGGCGACGACCGCCTCGAACGCGTCCAGCAGGCGCTGCAACGGCGGGAACTCGGGTCCGTGGAAGTGCCAGTCGGGATGCCGCAGCAACTCCTCGAGCCTTTCGTTGCGAGCATCCAGCGGCTGGAAGAACGCGGCCGGATCGGCTGTGTGGATGAGCGCTGGGACGCCGCTGTCGGCGAGCGCGTCCCACAACGGCTCCAGCCGCTCGTCGTCGAGGAAGATCAGCTCGTCCCGCTCGTCGCGTACGCGCAGGCCGATGTCCTTCCAGAGCTTGAGGCCGGCGGCGCCGCGGCGTACCGAGTCGGTCAGCGAGGCAGCCATCCGGTCACCCCAGCCGGGCGTCGACGTGTCGTTCCAGTCCACCCGGGCGAAGGTGACGAACCGCCCGGGGTACTTACGGTCGTAGCGATCCAGGTTCGCCTCGAGCTCGTCGGTCCACTCACCGTCGAGGTTCACGATGGTCGCGACGCCGGCCGCGTCCATCATCGCGATCAACGCGTCCGGGTCCGGCACCTGCCAGACTCCGGTCAGCCGGCGGCCGAGGTGGTTGTGCACGTCGACGATCGGAGCGGCGGGCTCGGTCACGTACGTGGTCTGGGCGGTCATCATCGACACCGGCGCAAAGTCGCGCAGGCGCACGTCGGCGAGTGGCTCGGACATACATCCCTCGTTTCGCGAGTGCGAGATTTCGGGACGACGCTAGGCCCGGCGCCTCACCGCCAACAGAAAACGCTCACTCCAACTGAGCGGGTGACCACAACCGGTCGTCTTCATTGCTCCGGTCCGGGCCACCCCGCAGGATCAGGGTTCATGACTGATCAGACCTCCGGTGGCATCCAGTTGTCCCGGCGCGCTGTGCTCGCGGCGGCCGGGGCCGTCGCGGCTGTCGCTTCGATGCCCTCAGTGGCCGGGGCCACCGCGGCCGGGCACGGCTTCGATCCGGGCCGCTTCATCAACCCGCCGGCGGACAGCCTGCCGATGGTCCTGTGGTTCTGGAACGGCACGGTCACCACGGCCTTGGTCGACCAGCAACTGGCCGACCTGCGCGACAAAGGCGTCGTGGAGGTGCTGGTTTTCCCGTTCGAGACCGACGCGCTGCGGCCGGTGTTCTTCAGCGAGGAGTGGTTCACGCTGATCGAGCACACCCTGCGCGAAGCCGAGCGGCACGGCATGCACCTCTGGCTGTTCAACGACGACTTCTTCCCCAGCGGCCGCGGCGGCGGGTTCGTGGTGAAGGGCGGCAAGGTAGGCGATCGCGTCTACCAACCCCGGCCAGAGCTTCGGCTGCAGGGCATCGTCCGCGGTGGCGCGACGGTGGACGGCGGCAGCGCGATCCCCCTCGATCGACTCAGCCGCGGTCTCGAAGTACGCGACGGCCGGCTCGTGGTCGACGCCAGCCGTCGTGACGGCATCACCTTGCTCCGCGAGGGTGCTGACTGGCAGGACTACGCCGTCACGGCAACGGTCCGGATCGAGCGGGCCACGGCAGGCCTGATGTTCCGTTGCCCGGACGAGGCCAGCGGCTACCTGGCCGACCTCCGCAGCGACGGTGGCCTCGACATCTGGCGACAGTCCAACGGGTCGTTCAACCTGCTGAGTGGTGGCGCGGCGCTGCCGGGATTCGATCCCGCCGCCGACCACACGCTGGCTGTTCAGGTACAGGGTAATCGGATCAGCGCCTCGGTCGACGGGACGCAGCGGCCGGATGTCGTGGACGGTACCTGGCCTCGTGGCCGAGTCGGAGTCCGCGCAACAGCGACCCAGCTGTCCAGTTGGGATCGACTGACCGTTGCCGGCCTGTACGACGAGGACTTCACCAGCCTGGCAGCCCTTGACGCGTTCGATCTACCGATCGGGTTCCCCGGCCCGCTGGTCGCGGTCGCGGCCCGGCCGGCGGGATCGTCCGACGTCACCGCCATCCGTGACCTGACCGCCATCGCAAAGGCAGGCGAGCCCTGGACCGCGCCGCCCGGCCGGTGGCAAGTCGACGTCTTCACCAGCAGGGCCTTGATCGACGACGGCGGCTTCCGTCAGTACTACCTCGATCTCCTCGACGACGAGGCGGTCGCGTTGTTCCTCGACATCGTCCCCGGCGAGTACCTCCGCCGGTTCCCCTGGGCGGTCGGTGGGGTGTTGCGCGGATTCGCCGACGACGAACCGTTCCTGGCGTCGGCAAGCGCGCACTTCCGCGCCATCCCCTGGTCGCCATCCCTGGCCGGCGAGCTGATCCGGCTCGGCGCCGGCTCGGTGGCCGCGGCCCTGTCCGCCGTACACGACGACCTTGGTCCGGCCGGGCAACGGTTGAGCGCGACGTACTGGCGCGCGGTCTCCAACCGATTCGCGGCGGCGTACTACAAGCAGCAAGGCCGCTGGATGGCGGACCGAGGGACCGCCTTCATCTCCAATCCGCTGTGGGACGAGTTCGGCCCAGCCGAACAGCTGAAGAGCAGCGGCAATCTGAACAGCACCAACCAATGGGCGCAGATCCCCGGTACCGACCTGATCGCCGATCACTATCAACAGGGCTACTACCGCACGCTGTCCCGCTACCCAGCCAGCACCGCCCACCAGGTAGGTCAGGAGCGGGTGTACCTGGAGGCGATGGGAGCAGCCGGCTGGACCATCACGCCGGGCCAGGTCCGGCAGGCCATCGGCTCCTTCGCCGTCCGCGGCGTCAACAAAACCTTGCTGCACGCAGCTTTCAGCGACGAACGGACGATCTTCTACCCACCACCGTTCCAGCCGGTCAACCCGTGGTGGTCGGTCTCCGAACCCCTGTACCAGTGGATCGGCCGCGTCATGGAAGCCGGCCGCGCCCAGGCCGCCGCCGAGACCGGCCTGCTCCAGCCGCAACGCGGGGTCGAAGCGGTCCAGGGAACACCCCAGGCCGCCGCGCTCGACTCCGCCTTCGTCGCCGCGATCCATGCGCTGGAAGATGCCCAGATCGACTTCGATCTGGTCGACGAAGGAGCACTCGACCAGGATCCCGCGCTGATCGTGCATGCCGTACCGCGCGACGGTGTGCTGAAGGTTGGCCGGCAGAGCTACCGGACCGTGGTGATCCCACCGACGCCGGTGATCGCTCTGGGCTCGGTCAAAACGCTGCTTCAGTTTGTCCGCTGCGGCGGTTCCGTCGTACTGATCGGCCCGCCGGCCACGTCGGAGGCCCGTGGCGCGGACAAGGCACTGGCTACCGCTTGGGCTGAACTCCGTGCTGCCGGCCGGGTCAAGCAGGTCACGACCTCGGACGAGGCAGCGGCAGCGGCTGTGCGCGATGGACGGGCTGCGGTGAGTCTCACTCCGCCGACTCCTGAGGTCCGGGTACTTCGGTTCCGCAAGGCGGGCGAACTCGCCTTCCTGGTGGTCAATGAGCGCCCCACGCCCGTCACCCTGACGGCTGCCTTCCCGGCTGTCGGCGTACCGGAGATCTGGGATGCCGACACCGGGCGGGCCGCTCCCGCGCCGATCTGGCAGCGAAAGGCGAAGACCACCGAACTGCCGTTGGCACTCGATCCGAGCGCGGCCGTCCTGATCGTCTTCAAGCCAGGCAAGCAACCGGCCCACGTGCTCTCGTCGACCGCTCCGGTCGAATCACTGGACCTGGCCGGTCGCTCGCGGAAGGCGGTCGTCCGAGTGGCCACGCCGGGAGTCGCCACAGTGACCGCGACGGACGGCCATCGCGTGTATCGAGGTTCCGCCACCGCGACCGATCCCCTGCAGGCGTTGCCGCTGGAGGGACCTTGGGAATTCCGGTTCGACCGTGCCGGTGCAGAGACTCTGCAACGCCCGCTGGGCTCCTGGACCGACCTCGACTCCGGCTTCGCGGGAGCAGGCGTCTACCAGAAGGACTTTGTCCTGGACGCCGGCGTCCTGGCCGGCCGGAGCTGGACCCTCGACCTCGGCACGGTCCACGAGGTGGCCGAAGTGTCGATCAACGGGACGGCGCTGCCCGCACGGCTGTGGGCGCCATACCGGGTCGAAGTCACTGCGGCGCTACGGCCAGGCCGCAACGTCGTTGCCGTACGGGTCACCAATACCGGCGCCAACAGCCACGGCCAATCCATACCGTCCGGCCTGCTCGGCCCGGTCTCACTCCAGCCCCAGCGGCTTTTGACGATTCCCCTGGAGAGCTCATGAAATCGCGCGCAGCCGTGGTCTCCGCTTTGGTAGCGACCTTGGCCATGCCGTTGTTGGTGACAGCTCCGAACGCGGCAGCCGAGAGCAGCAACCGCCTCGTCCAGCCCGCGCTGGAGATCGGGCAACTGACCGTCGAGCATCAGGACAATCCGCTCGGCATCGACGTGGCCCGGCCCAGGTTGAGCTGGACCCTGAACTCGGACGTGCTCGGTAGCCGGCAGTCGGCGTACCAGGTGCAGGTCTTCTCGGCGCCGAACGGCACGGGCAAGGTGTGGGACAGCGGCAAGGTGTCGTCGGCGAAGTCGTTCGACGTCGAGTACGGCGGACCTGACCTGCGGTCGCGTACCAGGTACTACTGGCGTGTCCGCGTCTGGAACGCCACCCACCAGGCATCGGCGTGGAGCGACACGAAGTGGTTCGAGACGGCGTTCCTCAAGCAGGCCGACTTCCACGGCAACTGGATCGGTGCGCGCGCCGAGTCGCCTACTGCCTCGCTCCAAGGGGCGAGCTGGATCTGGTACCCCGAGGGCAACCCGGCGGACTCCGCACCAGTCGGCACCCGGTACTTCCGGCGAACGCTCGACCTGTCCGCCGAGGTGTCGGCAGCCCACTTCCAGCTCACCGCCGACGACAACTTCGTCCTGTACGTCAACGGCAAACAGCTCGCTCGATCGCCCCAGATCAACGACTCCTGGCGGTCAGCCGTGGATGTCGACCTGACCGCCGCCCTGCACGTCGGCCGCAACGTCATCGCGGTCCAGGCCGCCAACGCCCAGCCCGGACCGTCAGGCCTGGTCGGCAAGCTGCAGCTCTCCGGCGCGGACCCGATCGATCTCGTCACCGACGCCTCGTGGAAGTCGTCCAACGTCGAGCTCACCGGCTGGCAAGCGCCGGACTTCGACGACTCGGCCTGGCCGGCAGCACTGGTGGCCGCGGCCTACGGCTCAAGCCCGTGGGGAAACTCGGTCACGCCGACGACGCCGCCGGAACCCCTGCTGCGCAAGGACTTCGCGGCACAGCAGAAGCGGATCCGGTCCGCTCGGGCCTACGTGGCCGGTCTCGGCTACTACAAGCTCTACCTCAACGGCCAGCGGGTCGGCGATCACGAGCTCGACCCCGGGTTCACGGTCTACGACAAGACTGTTCTCTACGCGACGTATGACGTGACCGAGCAACTGCGGTCCGGCGCCAACGCGATCGGAGTGAGCCTGGGCCGCGGCTACTACGCCATGACGAACCCGGACGAATGGGTGACGTCGCCGTGGCACGGTGAGCCGAAGCTGAAGCTGCAACTCGACGTGACCTACGTCGATGGCACAACCGAACAGATCCTCAGCGACGGAAGCTGGACGCTGGCCGACGGGCCCACCACCTCCGAGTCGCTGTGGTTCGGCGAGACCTACGACGCCCGGCTTGAGCAGCCGGGCTGGAACAACACCGGATTCGACGACTCCGGCTGGCGTCCCGCAAGCGTGGTCCCGGCACCGACCGGCAAGCTGACCGCGCAGTCGTTCCCGCCGATCAAGGTCACCGGTCAACTGCCGGCCGGCAAGGTCTCCGAGCCGGCCGCCGGAACGACGGTTCACGACTACGGCTCCCCCACGGCCGGCTGGGCGACAGTCGCCCTGCGCGGACCGGCCGGCGCCCAGGTGACGATCACCTACGGCGAGAAGCTCAAGAGCGACGGTACCGTCGACAACATCGGTGGCTTCGGCATGCAGCTGCAGAAGTACACCTATGTTCTCAAGGGATCCGGGCTGGAGACCTACACACCCAGCTACTCCTACGCAGGCTTCCAGTACGTCCAGGTCACCGCGCCCGAGGGCGTCACCGTCGAGTCGGTGAGCGCGAAACGAGTCCACACGGCCGCCGCCCAGACCGGGAACTTCACCAGCTCGAGCGATCTCCTCAACCGGTACCACGCCGCAGAGGCGAACACCATCCTCAACAACCTCCACTCGGTACCGACCGACACCCCGATGTACGAGAAGCGGCCGTACACCGCCGACGGCTTCCTGTCCGCCGACTCCGCCATCGCCAGCTTCGACCTGCGGAACTTCTACGAGAACTGGATGCGCTCCCACCGCGACGACCAGACCCCGGAAGGCAACATCGGCCAGACCGTGCCGGGCACCGCCGGTGCGAAACAGGTGGTCGACCCCGTCTGGACCGCGAGCTTCGTACTGATCAACTGGGACCTCTACTGGTACTACGGCGATCTCCGCCCGCTCCAGGACAACTACGAGCCGATGAAGGCCTGGCTCAAGTTCTTCGAGACCAAGATCGCGCAAACCGGATACATCTACACAGGCGGCAGCTACGCCGACTGGCTCGCTCCCGGATTCGCCCAGCCGCCGGAGGGCGCGCGGCTCGCAGGAACCGCTTATCTGCTCAAGACCACCACGGCGATGGCCGAGATCGCCCGCGCACTCGGCCACACTGACGATGCGGCACACTTCGACCGGCTGGCGGCCACCATCACCGACGCCTTCAACGCCACCTTCCTCGATTCCTCGACCGGCGCGTACTACGACGATCGCGCGGCCGGCTACCGCCAGACCTCCAACCTGCTGCCGTTGAGCCTCGGCATCGTACCGGCCGCCAAGCGCGCCGCGGTCGTCGCCAAGCTCGTTGCCGACATCAACGATCGCGGCGTCCACCTGAACACCGGCGCGCTGGGCACGAAGCTGATCCTGCCGGTGCTCAGCGACACCGGGAACGCCGAGCTCGCGTACCGGGTCGCGACCAATCCGACGTACCCGGGCTGGGGCTACTGGTTCCAGTCCCTGGGTGCCACCACCATGTGGGAGGAGTGGGCCGCCACGTCCCGGTCCCGGCAGCACGCATTCATGGGCACTGTCGACGACTGGCTGTACCAACGAGTCGCCGGGATCGAGCCCGCCGCACCGGGCTACACCAAGGTGAAGGTCCAGCCCTACCCGGTCGGCGATCTGCGGCAGGCGTCCGCCGAGGTCGCGTCGCCGCTCGGCCAGGTGCGCTCTGCGTGGACTCGTGACGAAGGCCGTTTCACCGTGCGGGTCAGCGTTCCGGTCGGCGCGACCGGCGAGATCTTCGTGCCGGTACGACCTGGCGACCAGGTGGTCGCGCCGGCTGGTGCGACGTTCGAGAGCAGGCAGGACGGTTACGCCAAGTACCAGGTCGGCTCCGGATCCTACGAGTTCCAAGCGGTGCCAGTGCCTGCGGTCTCGACGATCGTGAACGGAGACGCCGGCGGCCCGACGGTCCGGTTCGCCACCGGCGGCGACGCGGTCGACGCGCACGACGGGGAGATCCAGAAGTTCGGGGCCCGGTACTACTTGTACGGGACCAGCTACGGCTGTGGCTTCGAGTGGCAGAAGCCGGGCAGCCCGTTCTGCGGGTTCAAGTCGTACAGCTCGACCGATCTGGTGCACTGGACCGACGAGGGGTTCCTGTTCGACGCGACCACGAGTAGCTGGCAACAACGCTGCGACGGCGGGACGTACGGGTGTTATCGCCCGCACGTGGTCTACAACAAGGCCACCCGGAAGTACGTGCTGTGGATCAACTCGTACGACGTCGGCGTCGGTTACCACGTCTTCACCGCGGATCGGCCGAACGGGCCGTTCACCGAGCAGGCGATCCCGAAGCTTGCCGTCAACAACGACATTCCGCCCGGCGTCAACAACGGCGACCACGACGTGTTCCGCGACACCGACGGTACGGCGTACCTGGCCTACACCGACTGGCGCAGAGGTGGCGACATCGTCGTCGAGAAGCTCGACGCGTCGTACCGGACCGGCACCGGCGAGCACGTGCGACTCGGTGTGCAGTCGACTGAGGCGCCCTCGATGTTCAAACGCAACGGCACCTACTACCTGACCCTGTCCGACCCGAACTGTGGCTACTGCACGACCGGTACCTCCTACTTCCGTGCCCCGACACCGTTGGGTCCATGGCAGGGCAGTACCTCCGACGCCGCCTGGCAGATTCAGGACCAAGCGCTGCAGGTCAACGGCGGTGGGGTGGGACTGTCCAAGGGCGGCGCGCAGTGGGCTGACTACGACCTGTCGTTCCGCACAGTGCCGCAGCAGACGGGTGGCGGCGGCAGCTATGCCCAAGCCGGCTGGACCTTCCGCGCCACCGACACCGGGACCGGGTACGTCTGGATGCTCGGCAACTATCCGCATCCCGGCGCCGAGGGTGGAAGTCTCACCAAGGCGGTCTTCCGCAACGGGGCGGTGCAGAAACTGGAGATCGTGAAGACTCCGATGCCGATCGTCGGCGGGCAGCCGTACGCCGTGCGGACCCAGGTCGAGGGCTCGACCATCCGTACCTGGGTGAACGGCACGCTCGTCGACACCACCACCGACACCTCGTACGCGACCGGGCGGATCGGATTCCGGGAGAGCGGCGGCAACGACGGTGAGAGCGCGCGCTTCGACGACGTCCGGGTGACGGCGCCGGACGGTACCCAACTGCTGGCCGACGACTTCACCGGCGACCTGTCATCCTGGTTGCCGCCGGCAACGACCACGCATGGGGTGAAGATCAGTACGGACTCCTGCGGTGGCCAGCCGGCCGATGTCGCCGAGCTGCCGGGTCGCGATGGGCCGGTGTACCTCTATCAGAGTGACCGATGGAACGATCGCGCCCCCAACGAGGCGCTGGCCAAACATCAGTGGGAGCCGCTGCGCTTCCGGGCAGACGGATCCATCGAACCACTCCAGTGCGGCGACAGCTACGACCTCAACCTCACCGACACCAGCTACTCCCCGCCGACGGTTCACGGCGTCTCGGCCGGGGACGATGGCTTCCACACGTACTGCGATCTCGCCGCCGGGATCTCCCGGGCACAGACCTTCACCATGGCCGGCCCCGGAAAGCTGAGGTCGGTCGCCTTCACCACCTTCCAGTCCGGCCGGCCGAACGCGCCCCTGACGCTGGAGCTCGCCCGGCTCGACGCCGACGGAAAGCCGGGTGCGGTCATCGCGACTCGTACGATCGCGCCGACCGACGTGAGCTGGTCACCGTCCCGCGTCATCCTGCCCGCCCGGGTGAAGGACGCCGACGGTGAACGCTTCGCGCTCATCGCCCGCACCACCACAACAACTGGCTGCTACGGCCACGCCTACAACGACTCCGACCCATTGCCGAACGGCATCGCCCTGTACAGCAACAACAACGGAACCACCTGGCAACAAGAACCTTCCCGCGACCTTCGCATCAACGCGTCATGAGCCAATGGCCGGTGGCAGTTGGGCTGCTTGGGTGCGGATGGTTTCCAGCTCGGCTTCGAACAAGGCGGCGGCACCGATGCCTGTGGCGGCGAGGTGGCCGCCGATCTCGAGGCTGATGATTCCGTGCAGCCTGGTCCAGGTGAGGAACGCCAGCATGAGTACGTCCCCGGCAAGGGCATTGATGATGACGGACATGCTGCGGGATGACGCCGGGATGGTCCGTTCCACGGCGAAGTCCGAGAACTCCTGAATCATGCCGGCCCGCCCGGCCGGCGACGTACCGGTGTCCCACAGATGCGCGCTCAGCCAGTTCCCGTCGACCAGCAGATGCCGCAGCTCCCAGTGGAAATCCGGCACCGCCTCAGTGAAGTCACGCAGGTCGGCGCCGTACTGCGCCACACCACGCGGCTCGCCGTTGACCTCGACGTCGTCGGCGACGAACTCGGCGAGATCGTCGAACCTGCGCTCGTTGCAAGCCTGCAGATAGCTCCGGTAGAAGGCCTTCAAATCCATACCCACACCTGTACCCAAGCGGGAGCGTTGATGCTCTCAGCTGGCGGGGAAGTAGTGGCCGTTGTCCAGGTCGGCGAGCAGGCGGGGCTGAGCGGGTTCCCAGCCGAGGGTCTGGCGGGTGATGAGGTTGGACGCCGGGAAGTCCAGCGTGACCACAGCCGCGAGGAATCCGAAGTATCCCGGCAGCATCAATTCGTCCAGGGGGATGCTCACGGCGGGCAGCCCCAGGCGGCGGCCGATGGCCTCGGCGAGCTCGCGGAACGGGACGCCTTCGTCCTCTACCGCGTGCCAGTATCTGCCGGCCGGTCCCTTCTCCAGCGCCAGGCGGAACACGGCGGCGAGATCGCGGACGTGCACCGCGTTCCACCGGTTCGTGCCGTCCCCCGGATAGCCGACGAAGCCGTTCTCCTTCGCGATCGCGATCAGCCTGGGGAGGAAGCCGGCAGTATCGGTCGTGCTGTGCGCGATGTTGGCGATCCGTACGATCGAAGACCGCACCCCCCGCTCGGCGAGTCCGATGATGGTGGTTTCCACGACGTTACGAGCCCGCAGCGTGCCCTTGTGCTCATCCCCGCTGGGAAGGGCGGGATCTTCCTCGGTGGCCGGCCGGCCCAAGTGCAGCCCGTGGCCAGGCGAGCCGATGCTCCCTGCCGCGACCAGCGGCTTCTGAGTCCCCGCGAGTGCCTCGCCGTACGCGAGCATGACCGGGAGCTCCGCGGCGGCGACGGCAGCGATCCCGCCGGACGGAAGCAGATCCTGCCTGTGCGCGACGTGAATGACGCCATCGGAGTCCGCTGCCGCCTCCTTGAGCCCGTCGAGATCCTGGAGCTCGCCTCGACGTACCTTGGCGCCGAGCGCGGACAGTACCGCCGCGGCGTTGTCCGACCGGGCCAGGCCGGTGACCTCGTGGCCGGCGGCGATGAGCTCGGGAATGATGTACGAACCGGAATGGCCGGTCCCACCGGTGACGAAAACGCGCACGCTACTGCTCCTCGAGAATGTCGACCCTGAGGGCGATGTTGAAATTCCCCACGCCGTTGCGTGCCAGGCCCATCAGAAGCGGGCCCACGCTTTCCAGCCAGCGGGACATTTCCAGGCCGCCGACATCGAGCGGCCGCAGTCCGAGGCTCTCGATGAACTCCGAGACAGCGGCCTTGGCCCGCGCGTCGTCTCCGGCAAAGAAAACGTCCAGCCGACCACCCTGGGCCAGGACATGACCGAAGATGGTGTTGAACGCCTTCACGACGTGCGCGCTCGCCGGGGCGGCTTTGGCGATCTGCTGCGCTCCGGCAATGCCATCAGGAGTGACCAGCCCGCTGGCGTCGGCGTTGAAGGTATTGGAGATGTCGATGATGACCTTGCCTGCCAGTGCATCCCCGTATTCGCCGACCACCGCCGCCGCGCTGGCGTACGGCACGGCGAGGATGACGATGTCCCCGGCCGGAACGGCGCCGGCCGTCCCGGCAGTGGCGCCGCCGAGTGCCGCAGCCGATTCCTCGGCTTTGGCCTGGTCGCGCCCGATCAGCTCGACGGCGTTGCCACCGGCAAGCGCCCGGGCGGCGATGGCGGTGGCCATGTTCCCCAGACCGATAATGCTGACGTTACTCATAGGTGTATTCGCTTTCTGGCGCTGAATAGAACTGTCAGATCCGAGATCGAATTCTTTGACCGAATTCGTTCGGCCCTATTGACGATGCCATTGGCCCGATTCGATGTCCAAGACCTCTTTCAGCCGTTGCGATACCCTGAAGGCATCGCCGGACCGGGAGGCGTCATGGATCTGGACCTGCGCAAATTGCGCTACTTCGTCGCCGTCGCCGGCAAGCTGCACTTCGGTCGCGCCGCCGACGACCTGCACATCGCGCAGCCGGTCCTCAGCCGGCAGATCCGCGCGCTGGAAAAGGAGCTCGGCGCCCCGCTGTTCACCAGGGACAGCCACGGCGTGGCTCTGACCGACGCCGGCCGGCAGCTACTGGACGACGCCGCTCCCCTGCTCGCCTCCGCGCACGCCGTCCGGCGCCGGGTGGCCCTGGCAGCCCGCGGCAGCCAGCGGCTGGTGGTCGGCTTTCGGGCCGGCATCCCGGTCATACCGGCGGCACGTGCGTTCGAGGGCCGGCATCCGGACGTGGTCGTGGACGTACAGCGAATGGAATGGGACGACCAAGCCCAGATGCTGCTCGACGGCCGCGTCGACGTCGGCTTTGTGCGGCTGCCGATCGATGAGACCGGCCTGCGCCTGACGCCGCTGTACAGCGAGCCGCTGATGGTGGTGTTGCCCACCGGTCACCGGTTGGCGGGCAAGGAGGAGGTCACCGAGGCCGACCTGGCCGGTGAGCCGCTGGTCTGGCATGCAGACGCGAGCACTCAGCCCACCAGGCGACCGCACCCCGACTCCGGGCTCCGGGTGCGCGGGGTCGAAGAGAAGCTCGAGCACGTCGGGGCCGGACGCGGTATCTCGTTCGCGGGGCGTTCGGAGACCGTGTTCTACTCACGTCCGGACATCACCTACGTGCCGGTCACGGATCTGGCACCCGACCAGGTGTGCCTCGCAGTAGCGGCCTCGCGTACCTCGCCACTGGTCGACGACTTCTTCACCGCGGCTCTGGCGACGGCCGAGATCACCGCGGAGTGCGGAAACAACGAAACGTGGCAGCGCGAGAACTAGCCGGGAGGTGTGATGGAGGGCGAGCGGACCCCTGTGGTCTGGTGGCTGTTCGTGGCCGCGGCGGGCATCCTGGCAATCGGTTTGGTTGTCCAGATCGTCCTGCGTGACAGCGAGCCTTCGGCTGATTCCGGCGGCTCGTCAGGTGTCGCGAGCCCGTCGGTCGCGGTGAGCACGCCCAGCCCGCAGTTGCCGGGAATCGCCTGTCTCGAGTATCCGCCGATGCCTAATCCGGCTGCTCCCGCGTATCAGGGCCGTGGACCGCATCTCATCATCCCAGGCAGTCCGGGCCCGGCATTTGCGACGGAGCTCCATCCCTTCCAGATCGATGAGGGATTTCTGCCGCGCGACTGGCTGCCGGCGAACCACAGCGACTTCACCGCTCACTGGTGGACCTCGTCGCAGGCCGCGCTCATCTTCTGCCCGACGGAGATCCGGCAAGTCGGTAAGAAGCCAGTTGGTACCTGCGACTGGATCGGGGAGCCGTCGACGAAGGTCTATCCGGCGAGGTGGACGTTCGCCGTTTACGAGATCAGGACCGGGCGTCAGGTCTCGACCTTCACTCTCGCGAGCGACGGCTCGGCCGGCGGCATCTGTCCGCCGAGCATGCAGTCGCCGCCCTCCGACAGCGCACAGCCACCTGCATCAGCCGCCCTCAAGGCCGCGCTGACCCCGCTGGTCACGCGGGATGTGCCCTGAACCGCACACTGATCGTCACTTGGAGACGCGGTCCAGTAGTTCGATGGTTGTGTTCCACAGCTGTTGTTCGCGATTGAGGTTGTGCGCTGTTGCCTGTACTTCGGTCAGCTTGGTCTTCAGGACGAAGGCGCCGTCGCGTAGGTGTGCCCATTTGCCGTCCAGGGCCATTGCGGCCAGTAAAGGACCTGAGCGTTGTGGCGTCGATACGCCTGGGATGCGAGCCAAAGCACGGCTGATTGACTGGAGGGCCTTCGGGGCGCCGCGGCCGAGGGCTGTGCCGGGCATCCAGCCGGGTTCGAACACCGAGACGTTGATCCCGGAGCCGGCCTGGCGTTGCAGTTCGTGGGCGTAGTACAGGATCGCCAGCTTGGCGTTGGAGTAGGCGATGCCGGAGGCGGTCATGCCCGGCGGCTGGTCGCCGGCGGCCGGGCGGGCGAGCTCGACGGGGTCGGCCCACTTGGCTTCCGGCACACGCAGCAGCTTGCGCCAGAAGTTGGCGGAGTAGGTGTTCGAGCCGAGCAGTACGACGCGCGCCGGGGCAATGAACGAGCCGAGGAGGTCGCCGATGAGCTGGGCGTGGGCGAGGTAGTTGACGGCGAAAGTCAGCTCGTAGCCGTCAAGCGACGCCCGCCGGGTGTCGGGCGACATGGTGCCGGCATTCGCGACCAGCGCCCGCAGTGGCCGTACGGCGCTCGCGGCTAGCAGATCGCGCACGGTGGCCGCCGCGGCACGCACATCGGCGAGGCTCGCGAGGTCGCAGCCGATCTCGTGAACGCGTGCCCCCAGGGCACGGGCCTCGTCGCCGACCGCCGTCAGATCGCGCCCGGCACGGCCGACCAGCAGCAGGTCGGGGCGCCGCCCCTCCGGTCGGCCAGCCATGGCGAGCGCGGCGTAACGGCCCAGGTTCCGGGTCGGGCCGGTGATCAGAACAGTTCCAGGTTCGGTCATACCCGCAGACTGTGCGAACTGCCCGGCGGCAACCAGTCGTCCGGTTTTCGTGGGACTGACAGGACCAGGACAACCCAGTGCCGGCTCACGCACACTGGAGCCTGTGGAAACGTGGGAGTTCGGCCGGACCGTACGCCGCTGGCGCGACCGGCTCGCACCCGAGGCCATCGGCGTTCCGGCAGGCCGTCGACGGCGGGCCACCGGGCTGCGCCGCGAGGAGCTGGCCGCGCTCGCCGGCATCTCAGCCGACTATCTGACCCGCCTCGAGCAGGGACGCGCAACCGCGCCGTCCACGCAGGTCGTGGAGTCACTGGCCCGCGCACTGCGCCTCGCCGACACCGAACGCGACCTGCTCTACCGACTGGCCGGGCACGCCGCACCCGGCCCCGAAATCGTGCCGTCCCGGGTCACCCGGAGCGTGCAACGGTTACTCGACCGGCTCTCGCCCACCCCGGTGATCGTGTACGACGCCAGCTGGACACTCGTACTGGCCAACGCGCCCTATGACGCGCTCATGGGCGACACGACCGCCTGGCGTGGCCCGCACCGCAACGCCATCTGGCGCAACGTCACCGGGATGCCCTCACGGGTGGTGCATACCCCGCAAGAGCAAGCAGAGCACGAGGCCCGACTGGTGGCCGACCTGCGCCTGACCGCGTCGCGCTACCCGGCCGACCGCGCCCTACGGCAACTGATCACTGACTTCAGCTCCGGCAGCCCGCGTTTCGCCGAGCTCTGGGACGCCGATGCACCGCCGCCCTTGGCCGAACCGTCCCGACGCAAGACCATCGACCATCCGGCTGTCGGCCCGATCGCCCTGGACTGCGACACGCTCCTCGTCGCTCTGGACGACCTCCGCATCACCATCTACACCGCCGAGCCCGGCACCGAAGACGCCGCCCGCCTCGATCTCGCCACCGTCCTGGGCACCCAGTCGCTGTAGGACTGCCCGGTACCGCGGTGCGGGAATTAGAACAAACCACTGTGCATGAGGTCTGCTGATTTCTTCATTCTTTGATTAATGGCTCAATGATTTCTGTGTTCTGCGTCACGGTGATTTTGTATACCGCCAGGTGGCGCGCTGAGACGCGGCCCGGGGCTGCCGGAATTCGGTGATACTCGGGTTATGGAGCTGGGGAAGCATTATCGGTGCGAGTACTGATTGCCGGGGTGGACCAGGAGTTCGTGGCCACCTCCGCTCGTGAGCTGCGCCGGCTGTCGATGGCGGTCGACGTCTGTCACGAGGGCGGCGGCGCGCTCGAACGGATCGGGCTGCACGACTACGACGTTGTAGTCCTCGACGCCGAGCTTCCTTCCGTTCCCGCCGACGAGTTGGTCCGCAAGGTGGTCGCGTCCGGAGAAGGGCCGCGGCTGCTCCTGCTGACCCGGTCGACCGATGTGGCGGACCGGGTCGAAGGGCTCGCGATCGGTGCCGATGACGTGCTGTCCTGGCCGTTCGCGACGGTGGAACTCGTGGCCAGGATCCAGGCCCTCGGCCGCCGGTCGGTCCGTGCGCTTCCGCCGGTACGGAGGTGGCAGGACGTGGTCCTCGACCTGCCCAGGCACCAGGCCAGCCGGCAGGGCCGCTTCCTGCACCTGTCGCCGAAGGAGTTCGCCGTACTCGATGTCCTGATGCGTGCCGCGGGGGCCGTGGTCAGCGCCGAGGAACTGCTCGAGAAGGCCTGGGACGAGAATGCCGATCCGTTCACGAATGCCGTCCGCGTCACGATGATGACGCTGCGCCGAAAACTCGGCCCACCCGGTCTGATCGAGACCGTTCCCGGCGTCGGATATCGATTGCGCTAATGCGGACCGGAGCTCGAACCTTCCGCCCCCGGAGGTCGATCCCCGGCCCGCTCGTGTAGCGACGTCACTACTCCACAGATTCAACCCGACCGGGCCTATTGCGAGCATCAAGGATTTCCCTTACGCCACCCTTATCCCCGCCCTGAGCCGCAATCGCGACGACGTTGGCAGTGATGATCGCCGTGACCGCCAGCCACTCGAGCAGGCCGAGCGTCTGACGCAACCAGATCCAGCCGACCAATACCGCGAGCAGCGGGTTGATGCTCATGAAGAGGCCGTAGAAGCCGGTGGGGATCCGGCGGAGCGCGACCAGGTCGACCAGGAAGGGGACGGCCGAGGAGAGGACGCCAGCGGTGACCGCGTAGGCGAGGTACCGGAGGGCCGGCTGGTGGTGGAGGAAGATCCAGAGGCCGATGGGGAGGTACACCAGAGCGGAGACCGTGGACGCGGCGGCGGCGCCCTGAGCTGATGGGAGGCGGGTGCCGAGGGTGCGGTTGAGGAGGATGTACGCCGCCCAGCAGGCCGCCGCGACGAGGCCGAGGGACAGGCCTAGGTAGTCGGTGGTCGGTTGGGGCCTCATGAGGACGACCACCGCAGTACCGGCGACCAGCGCGCAGAGGAGATCGAGCTTGCGGCGGGACGCAGTCAGCGCGACCGCGAGGGGGCCGAGGAACTCCAGGGTCACCGCCAGGCCGAGGCCGATCCGGTCGATTGCCGTGTAGAGGGTGAGGTTCATGACCGCGTAGACGGCGGCGAGCGCCAGTACGGGCAGCCACTCGCGACGGGTGAAGGAGCGGAAGCGTGGGCGGGTGATGCCCACGAGCAGGATGGCGGCCACCCATTGACGCACGGCGACCACGCCGGCCGGTCCCAAGGCGGGGAAGGCAAGTGATCCGGTGGCTGCGCCAACCTGGTTGGACAGGGCGCTGCCCAGCATCATCCCCACCCGCGACGGCGTCATACCGGCAGGATGTGCCTGAGCCGGCAATACGCAAAATGCATGAACCGGTTATCTATACGATCAGCGTATGGACGTGGAGCTTCGGCAGTTGCGGGTGCTGGTCGCGATCGTCGACGCCGGCAGCTTCACCGACGCGGCACTCGATCTCGGCGTCTCGCAGGCGGCGGTCTCAAGGACCCTGGCGGCGCTCGAACAGAGCCTGAAGGTCCGGTTGCTCCACCGGACCAGTCGCACGATCGCGCTCACCCCGACCGGTGCTCAGCTCGTACCGAGGGCCCGCCGGCTGCTGGCGGAGATGGACGAGCTGGTCCGCGAGGCCACCTCCGGACACGCCCGCCTCCGGGTCGGCCATGCGTGGTCGGCGCTCGGCCGGCATACCGCGACCTTCCAGCGCCGCTGGGCCGAGCTCCACCCCGACGTCGACCTCCTGCTGGTCCGCACCAACACCCCGAGCGGCGGTTTGGCGGAGGGCGTCTGCGACCTCGCCGTCGTCCGGACCCCGCCCGACGAGAAGCATTTCGCCGTCACCGAGGTCGGCCTCGAGCGCCGGTTCATCGTGATGGCCGCCGACGATCCGTGGGCTCGCCGCCGCTCGATCAAGCTCGACGAGGTCCGCACCCGCACGGTGATGTCCGACCGCAGAACCGGTACTACGACAGCCGACCTCTGGCCGCTCGGCGACCGGCCGGAGCTCGAGGACACCGCCGACGTGGACGACTGGCTTGCGCGGATCGCGGCCGGCGGCGTCGTCGGCATCACCCCGGAAAGCACCGCCACGCAGTACGGCCGGGCAGGAGTCGTCTTCCGGCCGCTGAAGGACGCGCCGCCCGTCGCGGTACGGGTGATCTGGCCGCGGCACGACCCGCACCCGGCGACCCAGGACGCGGTCGCGCTGATCGCGAACCTTTACCAGGCTTAGCCGACCTGCTCGACCGACGCCGCGTGCCGCTTGGCGAGGTCGTGGTAGATGGCCGCGTTGTGGTCGACGAAGACCCTGGCGTTGCCCTTGAGCGGAATGATCTTCTTCGCCGGGCTGCCGAGCGCGACGGACTCGCCGGGGATGACCATGCCCGGAGTGACGGTCGCGCCGGCGGCGATCAGTGTCCGGGCGCCGACGACGGCGCCGTCCAGAACGATCGCTCCGTTGCCGATCAGGGCCTGTTCGCCGATCGTGCAGTCGTGGACCAGGCACTGGTGGCCGATCGTCACGTTCTTGCCGATCTCGCAGATCCCGGCGTTGTTGTGCAGCACCGAGTTGTCCTGGATGTTGGCGCCCTCGCGGATGATGATCTGGCCGAGGTCGGCGCGGATCACCACGCCGTACCAGATCGACGCGTCCTTCTCGACGATCACGTTGCCGACCAGGGTGGCGGTCGGCGCGATCCAGGCTTCCGGGTGCACGGTCGGGCTGACGCCCTCAAAGGAATACAGCGGCATGATCAGCAGCCTAGGCGACCGCGCGAACCTTCTTCACCAGTACCGCGCCCGCGAGCGTGACGCCCGCGGCCAGGCTGTAGAGGACCGGGTAGCCACCGAGCACCTTGACGACGGGCGCCGCGATGGCGGGCGCGATCACCTGGGGCAGCGAATTGGCGATGTTGATGACACCGAGGTCCTTCGCGCGATCGCGGGCGCTCGGCAGGACCTCGGTCAGCAGCGCGAAGTCGACGGACAGGTAGACCCCGAAGCCGATCCCGAGCACCACCGCACCGACGATGGCGGCGATCCAGGTCGGCCAGATCGCGAGTACCAGCGCGCCGGCGGCCATCACGACTCCGGCCCAGGTGACGAAGATCTTGCGCTTGCCCGTCTTGTCCGACCAACTGCCCGACCAGACGGCGGTGACGATCGTGCACACGCTGTAGATGGCGGTGAGCACGAGTACGCCGGTGTCCGGGTCGCCGTACTCAACAGCATCCTGGAGATAGAAGAACAGGTAGAGCGTGCCGAGCGCGTTGCCCACGTTGAGCAAGAAGCGGGTCAGCCAGGCCCAGCCGAAGTCCGGGTACTTCCGTGGGCTGACCCAGAAGCTCTTCCAGAACTCCCGCCAGACGAGCGGCTCCTTCGACGGCAACCGCTCGTCACCGCTCGCCACCACGTACGGGATGACCGACAGCAGCAGGAACGCAGCGCAAGCGACGTAGCCGACGCCGACCCCGCCGACGACGGTGGCAAGCCCCACCCCGACCAGTGCGCCAAGCGTCTGCGCCAGCGCGACCCAGCCGCCGACGACTCCACGCTGAACCTTCGGCACCCGGTCCGGTACCGCGGCGGTGATGGCCGCCAGCAACGCGTTGCAGAACAGTTGCACCAGGCACCAACCGACCACCATCACAGCGACGGCCGACGCCCCAGCAAGCACCAGCAACCCGGCCGCGCCACCCAGGGCGCCACCGAGCACCCATGGCACCCGCCGCCCAAACCTCGATCCCGTCCGATCCGAGACCGCGCCGGCGATCGGGTTGGCCACCACGGAGACCGCCGCCCCGATCCCGGTCACCAGCCCGAACACGAACTCCTTGTTGCCAGGAGCAATCACATCCGACTGCTTGGCCAGCAGCACCTGGATGGGCCCGAGGAACGCCGCGAACACACCGACGTTGACGAGAACCACCGCTGCAGTCCAGCGTCCCCGAACGAGAACGGTTGGTTCGCCGAGCGCCAGCGTCATGCGCGGTTCTTGGCGATCAGGTCGCGGTACCAGTGGTACGAGGCCTTGGGGGTGCGTTCGAGGGTTTTGTAGTCGACGTGCACGAGGCCGAAGCGCTGGGAGTAGCCGACCGACCATTCGAAGTTGTCCAGCAGGGACCATTGGAAGTACCCCCGGACGTCCACGCCGTCGTCCATCGCCGACTTCAGGGAGTGCAGATAGCTGTCCAGGTAGGCGATCCGGCGCTGGTCGTCCACCATTCCGTCGACCGGCCCGTCGTTGATCGCGCAGCCGTTCTCCGTGATGTAGATGGGTGGCAGCCGATCGCCGTACCGGGCCTTCAGCGTGCGGAGGATCTCGCCGAACGCCTCCGGCACGATCGGCCAGCCGAAGTCCGTCTTCTCGACGCCGTCGATCGTGCGTGGCTCGAACGGCAGACCCTCGGGCATCGGGATGCCGTCGGTAGCCGCCAGATCAGCCTCGCCGCTCGGCGCGCCGACCCGCGTCGGCGCGTAGTGGTTGAGCCCGAACCAGTCGATCGGCGTCGAGATGATCTTCAGATCCTCGGCCACCGGCCCCGGCATCCCGTCGCCGATCCCGTTCGGGTACTCCCCCAGCAGGATCGGGTCGACGAACATCCAGTTGATCAGGTTGTCGTACAGCCCGGCCGCCTCGACATCCTCGGCACTCGAGCTGGCCGGCCAGGTCGGCGCATGGTTCGACGCGATCCCGATGTTCGACGCGCCACCGGCCCGCAGCGCCTGTACTGCGCGCCCATGCGCCAGCAGTTGATGATGCGCCACCGGCAACGCCTCGAACCCGAGTTGCTTACCAGGCGCATGCCCGCCCACCGCGTACCCGATCAGCGTCAGCACCATCGGCTCGTTGATCGTCATCCAGATCGGCACCCGATCGGAGAACCGCTCCGCCACGATCGTCGCGTAGTCGGCGAACCGATGGGCGATGTCCCGGTTCAGCCACCCACCCGCATCCTCCAGCTCCTGCGGCGTATCCCAGTGGAACAAGGTCGGAGCGGGTTTGATGCCAGCGGCAAGGAGTGAGTCGATCAGCCGGTCGTAGAAGTCCAGCCCGGCCCCGTTGGCCAGTCCCTTGCCGGTCGGCTGCACCCGCGGCCAGGAGAACGAGAACCGGTAGACATCGATCCCGAGCTCCTTCATCAGCCCGACGTCCTCGGCGTACCGGTGGTAGTGGTCGCAGGCGACCTCCCCGGTGTCACCGTCCTTGATCCGCCCCGGCTCCGCGCAGAAGGTGTCCCAGGTCGAGGCCCCGCGACCGCCCTCGGTCACGGCTCCTTCGATCTGGTACGCCGAAGTCGAGACGCCCCAGAGGAAGTCGGGGCCGAAGTCAGCTGGCATTGGCATCATCCCTTGTCTGGTCCACCGGCCGGACGATGACGGCCGTCCCATAGGCCGCCACCTCGCTCATGGTCTGAGCGATCTCGTTGCAGTCGAACCGCATCGCCAGGATCGCGTTGGCGCCCATCTGGTGCGCCATCTGGCACATCCGCATCACCGCGACGTGCCGCGACTCGGCCAGCATCTGGGTGTACTCCGGTACTTCACCGCCACCCAGCGAACGGAAGCTGGCGGTGAAGTTCGACCCGAAGTCGCGGCTCCGCACGGTCAGTCCGAACACCTCGCCGAAGACCATGTCCGCCCGGAATCCGGGCAGATCGTTCATGGTCGAGACGAGCACGGGGTACGGCGAACCCGGCGGAGCCACGTGCGGCGGGGGAATGTATTGAGTCATGCGGTCATCATTGCCTGAAGACTTGCAGCTCATACAGCGAGTACCCGTACGACGTCGCCCGGCGTGTCCCGGTCATCCGCACATACCGTGTCGTCACCGGGCTGAACCTCGCGACGTCCTCGCCACCGTTGCCCGACGCAGTCGCATAGACCTGCTGCCAGTTCACGTTGTCCCGCGACACCTCGACCTTGTACGCCGCCCCATACGCGGCCTCCCACTGCAGCACCACCCGACCGACCTGCTGATCAGCCCCGAGATCGACCTTCAACCACTGCGGATCCGACCAGTCACTGGCCCATCTCGTGGAGGCATTGCCATCCACAGCATTGGCCGGCGGCGAGTTGAAGAGCCCACGTTCGTAGCTGCTGGCAGTCGCCGTCTTCCCCACCGCTTGGTTGCTGACGTCGTCCCCACGCCGCGCAGGGAACTCGATCACCTGCTGGTACGTCGGCCGGTTGACCCACGCCATCCGATCCTGCGTGATGCCACCCATCGGCTGGTGCACGATCTGATCCGCGCAGAACTGATCCCCTGCCGCACAATCGCCACTCGCCGGGTACGTCGTCGCCGCCGGTACCTTCGTTGCTGCTAGCAAGGAATCCGACAGCACCGACCGGCAGGCCGCCAGCGAACCGCCACCACAGAAGGTCACCGGCTGCGCCGTCTTCACCTGATCACCGAGCACCTTGCGCAGATCCCGCTGAACGAAGCCCCACCATCCGGTCTGGAAGGCGGAGCCCTGCGCACTCGGCCGCTCGTCGATCTTCTGCGTGTGCACCAGCGCGTTGTAGAGGTCAGGCCCGAGCCCCTGGAACTCCGCCGGCACCAGGATCGGCCACCAGGCGTCGAGGATCCGGATCGCGTCGGCGTGGTCATAGACCTTGGACGCCTCGTTCGGTGTCTTGCGATGCGCCCCGGCCGCCTTCCACGCCTCCAGCTTCGCCACCGCGTCGGCCACCGCCGGATCCGTGATCGGAGCGCTCTTCAGCACCCTGAGCAGATACGGCAGGACCTGATCGCCCCGCAGGTCGACCGTTGCGGCGTCCTCCATCGCCTCGACCAGCTTGCCCCGGGTGAACTTCTGCCCGGCCCCGATCACGGCCTTGATCCGATCATCGAGCGGCTGGCTCCGGTACACGGAGTTGTAGCCGAAGTTCCCGTCGGAGGCCGAGAATCCGGGCGCCTGCTTGTTGTTCCAGCTCGTCAGGTAGTCCTGGTTGACGACCTGCGGATGCTCCGCGGCCGGTGTGTACGTCGCCCGGTTGGTGTCCGGGTTCCAGCCCTGCCACTCGTACGAACTCCAGGTCGGCAGGTTCGGGTCGGCACCGGCCGCGCGGACCGGGTTGTCGCCGGAGTTGAAGTACGCGATGTCGGTCTTGTCCGTGTAGAACCAGTTGAAGGTGTAGCCGATGTTCGCGGCCGCCTTCTTGAAGTCCGAGGACGAGTGGATCTGGTCCGGGTCGTTGAGCAACATGAACCCGAGCGCCGACCCCGCCTCGTTCCCGTACGTCGACCGGTTGCTGGTGAACAGGACGGGCTTGCCCGCCACGGTCCCCCGATGCGTCACGATCCCGTACTTCGTCCGCTGCGCCACCAGCGTGTACGACCCGGCCGGCTCCGACGAGCCCAGACTCGAGTACCACGCGTTGTGCCGTTCGAGCTTCTCGATCGGCGTGCACTGGTTGCGGAACAGGTAGTGGGTCGAGGTCTTGCTCGGTGTACTCCCATCGGGTTCACAGAGCGGTACGGCGTACGTGTCGGTGATGTCCTGGCCGGCGGACGTTGCACTCCACGAGTAGTCGGCGCCGCGGCCGATCAGCGTGTAGAAGTTGATGCCGGCGAACGCGACGCCACGCGAGCTGATGCCGGGGCCCTGGAGCTCCTGGCGCATCAGGAGTTGCGGGGCGAAGTACGAGGTCTGCGGTCCGTAGACGGCGACCGGGTTGCCGCTCTGGGTGTGCTGGCCGGAGACCATCAGCGCGTTCGACATGCCCTTCGGACCGAAGCCGTCCGGGAACACCCCACCATCGAAGATGCCCTTCAACGCTTGCTTGCCCTGCGCCTTGTTAGGCGGCTTGATGCCCGTGCTGCTCCTGGGTTTTGCGAGCGCTTTGGACGCCGACCCGGTCTGATCCACGACCTCCGGCTCCGGCGTCACCGACCCGCGATCCGGCATCGCGCGCCCGGCCGGGTTCGCGCCCACAACCCCATAGGGGAAGGTGGTTCCGTTGTGCACGGTCGTGTTCGCCTCGGGGTCGTTCTGCGACCGGAAGGACTCCCAGACTTTGGTGCCCTGGACAACGCCGTACTTCGCTTGCGCCTCCAGCAACGCCAGCGCCGACGCCATCTCACCGCCACCACCGGTGCCGAAGATGCCGGCCACGACGGCGGCCGTGGCGACCACGTCGGTCACCTTCCACGGCTGCGGCGTCGGCAGTCCGAGCGCGACGTACTCGCCCGGATAGGCGATCCCGACCGTGTTGATGTAGTAGTTGACGCCGTCCACCCAGGCCTGGATGTCCTTCTGCATCTTGAGTCCATCGGCACCGTACAGATCGTCGGCGTCGTCGAACTGCTTCTGCAGATCGGCCTCGTTGTACGGCGCGGTCCGCCAGAACTCCTGCTCGAACGCCCGGTTCGCCGCCGCGCCGCCCGCGAACGGGGTCAGCTGGCCGCGACCGAGATGACGGAAGACGTCCATCACGAAGAGCCGGTCCTGCGCACCGGCGTACCCGGCGCCGAACATCGTGCCCTCGCGGGTGGTACCGGTGATGTGCGGGATGCCGCGGGACTTGTCGCGCACGATCGTGACGTCGGCCCGCGGTTTGAAGGTGGACGCGACGTCACCAGGCGCCACGCCGAAGGAGGAGTCGTCGTAGTACGGGTCGAGGCCGTCGTCGGTGATGCCCTGGGAGTTCCAGACCAGCCGCTCGTAGGGTTTGACGGTGTCGCTGAAATGTGGCGGCCTGGTCCCGAAACCCTTGAACAGCAGGAGATCCGTGAAGGTCGCGTTACCGTTCTGGCCCGGCGGCACGATGTCGGCGCACTGGCCGGCGCAGTAGTCGACGGGCGCGGCGACGGCCGCGGCGGCTGGTTTCGCCTGACTGGTACTGGACAGGCCTGCGGCGAGTACTGCGCTGACGGCGAGCGCGGCGGTCGTCCTGCGAACAACACGGGTGAGCGGAGTGGGGCGGGGGCGCGTCACTGGTCCTCCCTGGGGTGGTCGTCAAAAACTGAGAATGACTCACCAGTAACATCAAGTCAAGGGCGCCTGATGGGTTTAGGAGACGGCTGCCTGCTTGGCGGTGAAGGTGTTGCAGGCGGCCGGGTCGGCGGCGTCGAAACCGGCCCGGGACCAGCGGCTGTGGTTGATCTTGTTGCCGTGCGTGCGCTTCGGGTTCCACTCGTCGCCGCGGTTGCGGACGGTCCACTTCCACTTGATCAGCCAGGAACCACGCGCGGGGAAGAACTGCTTGTCGGCGCCCAGGTACACGCCGCTCAGGCAGGACGCCTGCAGCTCGCGCCGACGACTCTCGAGCAGCTGCATGGAAGTGCTGCTGAGGATCATCTCGCGGTTGTGCGACGCCTGCAGGATGCCGGTCATCGCCTGCACGTGGTGTCCGTACTCATGGGCGATCAGGAACGCCATCGTCGTCCGGGTCCACAGCGGGTCGTACGTGGTCTGGTTCTTCAGGTCGTAGTCGGCGCTCATGTAGATCATGCCGTCGCAGTAGACAGCAGTGCTGGTCAGATCGCAGAAGGTGTTGGTCGAGCGGCCCGAGTAGACAACCAGCTTTGGCGCCCAGAACCGGTAGCCCGCTTCGCGGACCGCCGGCGCCCAGGCCTTGTTGAGGCAGCCGAGGAACTGCGTGTAGTACTGCTTGACCTTGGCCAGCGAGGTCGCCCTGGCTGTCGGCTCCTTGCATCTGGAAGGCGGGATCCGGCCGATCTTGTACAGCCTGTTCTGCAGGACGATGAGGTTGTCCTGGTTCGGCGGCGGCGAGGCGGTCGGCCCCGTTGGCTCCGGCTCGGTCGGCTCAGCAGTCTCCGGTACGCCGGACGGCGCGGCCGGCGCCAGCGGCGTACCGATCGTGGCCAGCACCCGGTCCGGCCGGTCGTCGCCGTCGCCGGACATCCGCACCGCCGTCACCCCGGCCGCCGCGACGAGCCCCAGTGCGGCACAGACCAGTACCGAGTTCCCCCACCGGTTGTCCCCCATCGCTACACCATAACCCGCAACTTTCAGTGACGAACCCATGGCAGATCGATGCTGTCAGCCACTATGGTGATTCGCACCATGGGCACACATGAGCGGCATCGGTTGACCGAGGTCATCAACGCCAAGGGAACTTTCACTCCGCTCGGGGTCTCCCGCAGCTCGGCCGGCGTGGCCGCTGCCGTCGCGGAGGCGCTCCCCGAGTTCTTCGTGATGGACGAGCTCGCCGACCGGGCCAGCGAAGCCCTCGCCCACGCGACCGGCGCCCAGGCCGGAGCCGTCACGCACTGCACGTCGGCCGCGATCACGCTCTGCGTCGCGGCCGCGATGGCCGGGACGGATCCCGAGCGGATCGCCACACTGCCCGATACCAGCGACATGCACAACCGCGTCGTACTACCGGCCGGGCACGTGGTCAGCTACGGCCAATCGATCACCCAGGCTGTGCGCTTGGCGGGGGCCAGCGTCACGGTCGCAGGGGACGAAAACCGTTGCAGCATTGACGATCTGGACGAGGAACTCGCCGGAGAGGACATCGCCTGCCTGCTGCTGGTGTCGTCCCGTCTCGTCACCGGTGAGCCGATCGATCTGACCGCCGCGGTGCGAGCCGCGCATCGTCGCGGCGTGCCCGCGATCATCGACGGGGCAGCGCAGTTCCCCCGGACCGCGGATCTGCTCGCGACGGGAGCGGACGCGGTGCTGGTCAGCGCGCAGAAGTATCTGGCCGCGCCGACCGCCGGCCTGGTGGTGGGGACGCATCGGCTGGTACGGGCGGTTCGCGCACAGGAGAGAGGGATCGGGCGCGGGATGAAGCCGACGAAGGAAGCGACCGTCGGGGTGCTTGCCGCGCTGGAGGAGTGGCAGGCGATGGATCGGGCCAAGTGGGAGGCCGATCAGGCGGCCAAGGTGCTCGCGTTTGTCAGTGCGGCCAACGAGCTGCCCGGGTTGGCTGCCGAAGTACTGGCTGATCCCACCGGTCTGCCCTTGTCACGCGTGCTTCTGACCGTCTCCGGGGGAATCGATGCCACAACCTTGGCCGACGAACTGGAGCACGGAAGGCCGGCGATCTACGTCAGCAGGGCGCAGAGTCCGGAAGGCCGGCTCATCCTGGAACTGGTTCCGCTCGACTCCGATGAGCTCGAGATCATCCTGACCCGGCTGGCGATGGAGCTGCAGGCAACAGAAACCCCGGCGACCTTTCGGCCACCGGGGTCTGTTGTCTGAACGTCAGCGCTGGAAGGAGCGACCGCTGCCGGAGCGCTCGGGACGACGGCTTCCGCCACCGCTACCGCCGCGACCCTGGTAACCGCCACCGCCACCACCGAAGCGCTTGCCACCCTTGTTGAAGCCACCGCTTCCGCGGGTCGGCTTCGGAGCGGGAAGCTTGACCGGGTAGCCCGACGGCTTGGTGCCACCGGTCAGCTCGGTCATCAGGCCATCACCCGGACGGGCGCGGACCGGCTCGGCCTGGACACCGGCCGACTCGGCCATCCGCATCATGCCCCGACGCTGGTGCGGCAGGAGCAGTGTGACGACGGCGCCCTTGCCACCGGCGCGCGCCGTACGGCCCGCGCGGTGCAGGTAGTCCTTGTGCTCGGCCGGCGGGTCAGCCTGGACGACCAGGCCGACGTCGTCGACGTGGATACCGCGAGCGGCGACATCCGTTGCCACCAGCACCGGTACCGAACCGTCCTTGAACTGGTCCAGGGTGCGGTTGCGCGCGCCCTGGGTCAGGCCGCCGTGCAGCGCCGCGGCCATCACGCCACGGTCGCGCAGCTGGGTGGCGACGCGGTCGGCGCCCAGCTTGGTCCGGACGAAGACGATGGTACGGCCGTCGCGACTGGCCAGCTCGGCCGTCAGCGACTGCTTGTGGCCCGGCTCGATGACGAGCAGGTGGTGCTCCATCGTGGAGACGGTGGCCTGGCCGGACTCGGTCGAGTGCGTGACCGGGTCCTTCAGGTAGGTCTTCACGATCTTGTCGACGTCGTTGTCCAGCGTCGCCGAGAACAGCAGCCGCTGTCCTTCCTTCGGCGTCATGTCCAGCAGCGTCGTGACAGCGGGCATGAAGCCCATGTCGCACATGTGGTCGGCCTCGTCGAGGACCGCGACCTCCACCGCACCGAGGTCGGCAGCGCCCTGCTCACACAGGTCGATCAGCCGGCCGGGGGTGGCGATCAGCAGGTCGACGCCGCGACGCAGCGACTCGATCTGCTTCGGGTAGGGCAGACCGCCCGCGATCAGCTTGATCGTCACGCCCATCACGTGGGCGAGCGGCTCGAGCGCGTCGTGTACCTGCATGGCGAGCTCGCGGGTCGGCACCAGCACCATGCCGCGCGGACGGCGCGACTCGGTGTGGCCACCGGCCAGCCGCATCAGCGTCGGCAGGCCGAACCCGAGGGTCTTGCCGGAGCCGGTCTGACCGCGACCGAGCACGTCCTTGCCGGCCATCGCGTCCGGGATGGTCGCTTCCTGGATCGGGAACGGCTGGGTGATGCCGTCCTTCGCCATCCGCTGCACCAGCCGCGGCGCGAGCCCGAGGGCCGCGAAGCCATTGCCCTCGGCAACCTCGCCGAGGTCCTCCATCGGGTCGAACTTGCGCTCGGGACGGTCGTACGCCCGGTCGCCGCGGTCGTAGCTGCGGGCCGGACGCTCGCGGTCGAAACCACGGTTGTCCCGCTCGCCACGGTCGAAGCTGCGGGCCGGACGCTCGTCGGTGTTGTACGTCCGCGCGGGGCGGTCGTCGTTGCTGCGCGCCGGACGGTCGTCACGGTCGAAGCTGCGGGCCGGACGGTCGTCGCGGTTGAACGTGCGCGCCGGCCGGTCGTCGTTGCTCCGCGCGGGGCGGTCGTCGCGGTTGAACGTGCGGGCCGGACGGTCGTCGGTGCGGGCCGGACGGTCGCGGTCGAAACCACGGCTGTCGCGGTCGTTGCTGCGGAAGGCCGGCTTCTCCGAGGAGCCCTGGTAGCTGCTCTTCGGGTACGACGACGCCGGCTGGGTGCTCTTCGGGTAGGAAGAGCGGCTGTCGGTGCTCCGGTTCGGGGTGCGCTCGGCGGCGCGGTAGCCCTTCACCGGCGCGTCGCGACGCTCGCCGCGGCTGCCGCGGTCGGAGTACTGGGAGGGGCCGCCGCGACGCTCGGGAGCGGGGGCAACCTTCTCGACCCGGGCTGAGCTGCGCTCGGTACCGGGGGTGGTCGGTGCGTCCAGCTCAGCGGCCATCCGCTCGCCGTACGACTGGGTCTGGAACTTCTTGTGCCGCGGCTTCTTGGCGCCATCGGCGGGTACGAACTGGTCCTGGTCGTGCTGGGACACGCAATCTCTCTCTCAACGTCACGGACTGATGCCGGATCGGACCCGCACGCGAGCGCCGGCCAAAATCTTTTGGCCGGACTGAACCGTGCTGGGCAGGAGATAGGCATCGACCTGCGGGTGCTATCGCGAATTGCACCCATGTCGTCGGGGGTCCATCAGCGGGATGCTGAAACCGACGGGTCGGAGCGCCTGGGAAATGCTCTGGTGACGCGACTCGCGCACCGACGCCTCCAAGCATACCCGAAACCAGCTCAGCCCTTGACCACGGCCGGTGACCGCCGCCTCAGTGAGACCAAGGCAACTACCACCGCGACCGCCGCGACGGAGATCACGGGGACGAAAGCCGGGTGCATGTCCTTCGACAGACTCGGCGCGCGATCCGGGCCGATCGCCCACAGGGCAAGCGGAATCGCATAGACGGCAGCGAGAAGAGCAGCCCACGGCCGAACCGATCGGAGGGCGGTATTCCGCAGTGCGCCGCTGAGGACGATCGCGACGGGGACGATGGCGAGCATCGCGAACTGCCCGATGACCAGGACGGGGACGGCGCAGGCGGAGATGAGGACGGACTTCGTCTTGCGGGCGGCGGTCATGGCTTTGCTCCTTGGGTTAACTTCCGTAACTTTACATTCGTAACCTTACGGGTTGAGTAAACGGGTGTAAAGTGATCGGCATGACTTCTTCGAAGGGGCGGGAGCGGAACAAGCGCGGCGAGGGCGCTCAGTTGCGGGAGGAGATCGTGCGGGCGGCGACGCGGTTGCTGGACGCAGGTACGGAGCAGAGCGTGACGTTGCGGGCGGTGGCCCGGGAGGCGGGCATCACGGCGCCGTCGATCTACTCGCACTTCGCGGATCGGGAGTCGATTCTGCTGGCGGTCGCTCAGGACGGATTCGCCGAGTTGGAACGCTTGCTGCGTGACGCGTCGTTGGGCCTTGAGGATCCGGTCGAGCGGCTACGGGCGGTCTGTGCGGCGTACCTGGACTTCGCTGTGCGGTTGCCCGGGCGGTACCGGATCTTGTTCGGGGCTGCTTGGGATGCGCCCAAGTCGGTCGAGCGGGTGCCGGAGCTGGCGGCGGAGGTCGACGTGCTGGGGATGGGGGCGTTCGGCGTACTGGTCGAGGCTGTTGCCGACTGCGCCGCTGCCGGTCGGTCTGCCAGTAAGGACGCGACGGCGGATGCGGCGGCTCTCTGGGTCGGGCTGCACGGTTTCGCCCAGCTGCGGACGGCGGCGTCGTTGTTCCCCTGGCCGGCGGGGATGTTGGAGACGATCGTCGATCGGCTGACACTGTTGCAGGACTGAGGCTCAAGCGTCCTTCAGCTCTTGTGTGGGCGATCTACTGTGAAGGTATGGCGGAGGAGACCATTCCCAGCAAGGACCACTGGCTGTCGATCGGCGAGATCGCCCATCGCTCCGGTGTCGCCGCGTCGGCCTTGCGGTTCTACGAGGACCAGGGACTGATCACCTCCCGACGGACCGCGGGGAACCAGCGACAGTACTTACGCAGTACCTTGCGCCGGATCGCCTTCGTCCAGGCCGCCCAACGGGTCGGCCTCGCACTGGCCGAGATCAAGTCCGCACTGGATTCGTTGCCCGACGACCGTACTCCGACCCGCGCCGACTGGAGCCGGTTGTCGAAGTCCTGGCGCAGCCGGCTGGACGATCGGATCGCCGAGCTCGAGCGGCTGCGCGACGACCTCGACGGGTGCATCGGCTGTGGCTGCCTGAGCCTGCAGCGCTGCAACCTCTACAACAAAGCCGACCGGTTGGCCGAGCGCGGACCGGGCGCCCGCATTCTGAACGTCGGCATACCCGGCGAGTTATGACAGTCATACCGCCGACCCCGGCGAACGAGGGTTAACCCGAGGCTTTGTCCCGATCCGGTGTGGAATTCCTGGATGCTTGGCAAGCTGCCGATCTGTAGCGATCAGTAATCCGCCGGTCGCTTTCCGCCACAGATCACGGAGTGAGGCCCTCCCATGTCGCATCGCCGTATCCTGACTTCCCTGGCCGGGCTGGCAGCAGCCGCCCTGGCCGTCCCTGCCTACGCCGCAGCTGCACCAGCCCCAGAGCCGGCCCAGGCAAGCCACGTTTCGACGTACACCGGATCACCGCAGGACCAGGCCGCCACCAAGGCCTTCTACGACGCGGTGATGAAGTCCGTGAAGGCCAAGCAGGCCAAGTCCGGCAACAAGCTCGCCGCCGTCACCGTCACCTACGCGGTCGACGCCCCGACCTTCGCCTCCCAGATCGCTTCCAGCACGTCGATCTGGAACTCCTCGGTCAGCAACGTCACCTTGGTTGAAGGCAGCAACTACGACTTCTACTACACCGAAGGCAACGACTCCCGCGGCTCCTACGCCTCAACAGACGGCCACGGCAGCGGCTACATCTTCCTCGACTACACCCAGGCCCAGCAGTACGACCCCACCCGAATCACCGCCCACGAAACCGGCCACGTCCTAGGCCTCCCCGACCACTACTCCGGCCCCTGCTCCGAACTAATGTCCGGCGGCGGCCCCGGCCCCTCCTGCACCAACCCCTACCCCGACACCACAGAACGCTCCAAGGTCAACAACCTCTGGTCCAACGGCCTAACCACCCTCGGCAACCAGGCCGCCTTCCACACCTCCAAGTGAAGTAGCCCTCCGACCTCCGGCCCGGAACCGCCCGTCAGGGGACGGCTCCGGGCCGGAGTCAATCCCTTTCTCTCTTCTGTACTTGCTCTTGTTGTCGCTTGCCCTGCGCTTCGTGCACTCGCGGCTCACCCGAGGCTCTCGGCGCGGCAGCGTCTCTTCTACGCCGTTCCTGCTTGTCACTGCTCACCGGCGGCGCGGCACTCTCCCGACCACAGGCCGAGGTGCGCACTATTTATCCTTGTTCTTTGCTCTTGTTCTTTGCTCTTGTTCTTTGCTCTTGTTCTTTGCTCTTGTTCTTTGCTCTTGTTCTTTGCTCTTGTTCTTTGCTCTTG
>NZ_JBITDB010000008.1:291923-338739 GCF_044453825.1 Kribbella sp. NPDC051620 | reverse complement strand
GCACGCTGTTGAGTTCTCAAGAATCGGACGCACACCGCGCTTTTCTCTTTCGAGTTAAGCTCCGGGGCAACCCGCCAAACATTACTGTTTCGTCCGCGGCCGGTCAAATCGGCCTCTTTCGTCGCAGTCTCTCCGTGACTCAGCGACTGAAGGCCCGCCAGAGGCGTGCTTCAGCTGCTGGGTAGTTCCGGGGAATTCGGAGCGACCGGCCGCTTTCGCGTCCCGCACTCGCTCCAACAAGAAGAACATTACTGAGATTCACGGTGAAGATGCAAATCGGGGGCCGCACCTTGGCCGAACCCTTGCAAACCCTCTCCGGCCTACCCAGCGCCGTCCCACTCGTCCCACCAGTCACCCGCGTCTCCGTGAGCCACACCTCCATGATGCCGCACCCGTTCAAGCCGGAGACAGCGAATGGGTGGGAGCCGACGTACCGGCTCCCACCCATCGAGTACTGCATCGTCCAGTAGACGCCTCTCGGCGAGTGGCCGCTCGTAGCGGCGAAGTGTGAGGCCCGGGGGTCTTGCACTGAACGACATCAGGTGTAACCCACTCCCCCACGGACCTATTCCCGGCCGCTCAGCCCACCCGCAGACACTCGATCTCGTCGCCCTCCTGGACGAAGGTCAGACCACCGTCGGTCAGCCGCAACTCGCTGCCGACCCAGCGTGCGGCGTACCGGCCGTCTCCCCTCGCGGCGAATCTCAGCGCCGGCTGTCGCCCGAACACGGCTTCGAGTCCACCGTCTGCCACGGTCACCTCCAACGACAGGCTGTCCCCCAAGCGGTACTTCCCAGCGACGGCCTGGAGCTCGTCGTCGCTGACCTCGCTCCGATCAGTGACCTCCAGCGGGTAGTCCTCCCACCCGTACGACGCAGCGATCCGTGCGATCGCCCTGTCCACCAGGTAGCTCCCGTTGTCCCCGTTGGTCATGACAGCAGCGCCTTGACCTGTATCCCGGTACGCGACCAGGTAGCACTTGAAGCCCTTGTTCGATCCCCCATGCCCGAACCGCCTCCCACCGTCGCCCAGGAACGCGCCGAGCCCGAGCGCCTCCATCGCGTCCCACGGATCAGCGATGGCGATCTGCGGTGTGAGCATGTCCCGCGCTCTCTCCTGCGAGATGAGAGCTCCTGACGCGCCGAGATACGCCTCCCGTACGCCGTGGGCGAAGGCAACGAGGTCACTCGAGGTCGTCCAGAGACCAGCGGCGGCCAGCTCGGGATACGAGTGCCATCGGCCAGGTACCGGACGTCCGAACTCGTCATGCGCGGTCGCGGCGCGGTGACGGAGTTCATCAGGGAGTGGCTGCGCGTAATCACTACTCGACATGCCCAGCGGTTCCAGGACGAGTTCGCGCAGGAGCTCGCGGAACGGCGTACCGGTGACGTCTTCGAGGAGTTGCTGCAGGACGACTGTCCCGCCGCCGGAGTACCGGAACTGGGTGCCGGGGACCAGCTCCACGTGGACGCCGAAGGTGTTCGACGGGCGTACCCCGTCCAGGATCTGTACCGGCGTCGGCAGCTCGGCGCCTTCGCGGTACCCCGGGAAGCCGGGCACCGTCAGGCCGGCGCTGTGGCTCGCCAGTTGTCGCAAGGTGACGATCGGCTGCCACTCGCCCGTCGACGGGATCTGCCAGGACGTGAGGCGATGGTTGACGTCCTCGTCGAGATCGAGCAGACCGCGATCGACCAACCGGAGCAGCGCGAAGACAGCGACCGGCTTGCTGATCGAACACGCCTGGAACAACGTGTCGTCGGCGACCGGATCGTCTCGACCTGCCTCGATGACGCCCGCGGTACCTCGGTCAACGATCTCGCCGTTGTCGATCACCGCCCAGCTGACCCCTGGAACCTTGAACTCTTCCAGGTCCTTCTCGATCCCGTCCCGCAGTACGTCTGCCAACGCCGTCGCCTCCCCAGTCGGTTGCTCCGGAGCCTAGCCGGGTGAGGCAGACGCGGCGCGGCCGCGGATGCCGGAGCATCCGCAGCCGCGCCGTGGGTCAGCGGGACGGTTGTGGTGCGTCGCAGTCGATCTTCGGATTGGCGCCGATGTAGTTCAACGGGCCGGCGAGGATCGTGACGGCGATCGTGCCGACCTTTGCGCAGCTGGCGTTGTCGTTCTTGAAGTAACTACGTTGGGCGGCCGCGGCAAGACCGATCAACAACCACACGATCACAACGATCGTGATGACGCGAGAACCAGTCGTAGAGGCTCTACGAGTGCGCATGTCCACCTCCTGGCAAGAGCACACCCCCGTGGATCCACCCTCTGGTGCCCTTCGGTGACACAGCGAAAACGTGGGCCGGTGCTGTCGATTCCGGCTCGGGCCGCTCGTCAGTCAGATACACGCTCACCACGGGCGTTCCGCCGGCACGGCAGTGCCGGCACAGAGAAGGGAAGCACCATGAGCAAGTACCTGTACCTGTACCGCGGTCCGGCCACCCCGATGGAGGACTTCACTCCGGAGCAGGGCGAGGAGCAGATGAAGTTGTGGACGGAGTGGATGGGCAAGGCCGCGTCGGCGATCGTCGACCAGGGCAATCCGCTGGCGCCACGCGCATCGGTCCGTGACGACGGCTCGGCCGCCGAACCGAGTGACCAGAACGGCTACACGATCGTCGAGGCCGACGACCTGGACGCCGCCCGGGCGCTGCTCGACGGGCACCCGTTCCTGTCCGAGGGCAAGGGCCGGTTCGCGGTCGAGATCTTCGAGATCCTGCCGATGTAGCCGGGTCAGACCTCGGCGAACTCGAAGTACGGCTTGATCTGGGTGTTGACGTAGTTGCCGATGCTGGGGGCGGCGAGCAGGCCGGCGTACGTCGGCTGCGGCACTTCGTAGTACCGGTAGATGCTGCCGTTCACGTACTCCAGCTCGAGCGTGCTGCTGGACAGGTCATACCCCACCGACTTCACGCTCGCCGAGGTCACCGGTCGTCGCCTCATCCACCCCTACCCTTCTCTGCGGTTTGCAGCGTAGCGAGGATGCGCGACAACTCCCCGACAGCCGCATGCAACTGATCGACCATCGAGTCGTCGAGCGTGGGTTGCTCGCTGTGCGGTACGCCGAGGCTGGCGGCGAATCTCGTCTGGGCTTCTGGCGAAGCGAGGTGGAGGGACGTATCGAGCGCCTCCTGGAGTTGCGCGCTCGGCACCATCTCGGGCCGCTTGCGCCACTTGGCCACGGTGCGTGGCGAGATGCCGAGGTGTTCGGCGAATGCCTCGCTGGTCAGCCGCATCGCCGCCTGCAAGGCGCGTGCGTGCCCACCCGTCCAACGGTCGATGACTGTCATCGGCGCTCCTCCCGACTGTTGCCTGATCACTCTGTGCAATCAGATTACGTCGATCGAGTGAGCTCATGGGTGCACGTTCGGTGACCTGTGGATACAGCTCCAGTTCATGGTCGGGCGCTGTCCGGAAGCGTTGACTGTGGCCATGGACGAGATCAGCGGCAGACCCGCGACGATGCTCCGGCCACCGCCGCCACGAAGACACCTGAAGGTCGCGGCGGCCGCCGGGCCGCGACGTTTCCACCTCTTCAGGCACAGCGACGTCTCGGGTGTGAGCGGCACCGGCGTCGTCGCCGAGGGCGTGGAGTGGTCCGATGGCACCGTCACCCTGCACTGGGGTGGCCGCTATCCGACCACCACGGTCTGGCAGGACGGAGTCGACGCCCTGTTGACCATCCACGGGCACGACGGAGCTACGGAGATCCGATGGATGGACGACTGATGAGCTCGGTAGGGCCGGCGTCTCCCCTGTACCGGCGCCGGTCCTACCGACCAGACGGATCAGCCTTGGCCAGAAGGCTGATCGCCCTGATCCTCGGCCTGCTCGTTCGCCTTGTCGGTGAGCCCAGGCAGTTCCGGTACTACGAGCGCCAGCGGGCCGTGCTCGCTGTCCCAGCGGCGTTCGAGCGTCTCGAGCGGGACGTCATTGGCTGCCGCGGACAACCTGGTGAGCGTGCCCAGCAGGTCGACACATTGGGCGACCTCACCGGGATTGTTCGCGAGCCACCAGACGACGGCCGAGCCCGGCGTGGCCAGCACGTCATCGCGGAGATAGGCGCGTTTCTCCTGCTCCAGTTGACGTTCCAGCAGCAGGGTCTGCGCTCGGCGCTGGAGGGCGGTGATGTTCTGGAGGTGCTTGAAGTCCGCGTCCGGCAGCTTGAGCCGCACCTCGGTGGCCCAGGTGCGGACCTGGCCTTTCTCGTCGATGTCCGGTTCGCCGAGCAGCGACGCGAGGCGGTGCTGGTTCAGCGCCTCCTCGGACGGTTGCTGGCTTGCCGTCAACGCCTTGGCCCTGCTGAGCAAGGCATCGACGGCCACACTGCCGAGGTCAGCGTGCCGCAGTCCGGTGATCACCGGCGACCACTGGACGATCGCGGAGAAGTGGAAGTGGTAGTCGGGCGACGCCGACGGGAGCCGTACTCCGGCGACGGTGCGGGTGGGCGGCGCGGTGAAGACCGGTTCGCGATCCACCGGTTTCGGGGCGGGTGGAGCGGGAGCCGCCACCGGTGCCGGCTTCTTCTCCTTCCACACCATCGCCAAGACGATCAGCAGCACTGTCGAAACCAGCGCGGCCAGCCAGGCCGGCAGGTTCAGAACCATCGCGAGGAGGAAGGAAACAGCAACCACAGCAGCCGCTGTCAGCAGAGCACGCTGAGTAGACGTCATCGACGATCGCCTTGTTTGAGCGGATTACCTTGACCGAACTGCCGCAGGTGCCCAAGTCTCGCCACGGCTACGCGCCTCTCACCCCCGCGCTGATCACCTCACACCAGAGCCACAAAGAGTCTGCCACGCATCACACACCGTAGCCACGCAAAGCGTGTCGCCCGGGGACGCGGTAGGCGCGGATTGGCGGCTAGCCGGCCAGGGAGCGGAGGGCTCGGCGGCTGGGGGTTAGGAGGACTGGTTTGTAGGGGCAGCGGGCGTCGGTGAGGGTTTCGTAGGCGCTGATGGCTCGGTTGGCGGCGTCCCAGCCTTGTTCGGCGGGGCTTTTGCCCAGGCCGCGGTTGCGGATCAGGGCGCCGTAGAAGGCGGAGCAGAAGACGGTGGCCTCGTACCAGCCGATCACCGTGCTGGTGCCGATGTAGGTGATGTCGTCCTGGAGGCAGTCGCGGATGGCGCGCTGCCATTTGCCGATGCCGGTCTTGCAGCCGTCGGCGATGACGACGCCGCTGGCGATCCCCCAGGACCGGTCCAGGAACCAGTCCGCCAGCGCGGTCAGGGAGACCTGGGTCTGGCCGTCGGTGGACAGGAACGACGGTTCGTCACTGTGGTCACCGTGTGCCATCACGTGCAGCACCGTTGAGGGGGTGGTGAGCGCCGAGAAGGCCGTCTCGTGATCGCGGGTACGGACGAAGTTCACGTCGATCACCGGACTGTTCCAGCCCGCGTTGATGTTGCTGGTGATGCCCTGGACGAACGTCATCGAGGCGTCGAAGGAGCTGTCCAGGCCGAGGTCCACCAGCGTGATCAGTCTGTTCTTCATCGCCCACCCCTCACGTGCTTCCCGGTCCCGCCGAACCCCATGATGACCCAGCCCACCGACAATCCGCTGCCCGCGTCTCGGCGCTCAGTCTCGGCCGCCTGAACTGCTCGTATCCGGGCCTGGGAAAGGGGTTGCTGACGCCGTTGGATACGGTGTTCAGGGAGATGGCCGCGGCTTGTCAGGAGGATCGATGATCAGCGTTCCAACCGTCACTCTGAGCAACGGAGCGGTGATGCCGCGGGTCGGCCTGGGGACCTCCCCGATGAGCGACGCCGACGCGGAACGCGCCGTCGTACAGGCTCTCGAGGTCGGGTACCGGCTCATCGACACGGCCGAGAACTATCGCAATGAGGTCGGTGTCGGACGGGCGCTGAAGTCGTCCGGGGTGGCACGTGAGGAACTCTTCGTCACCTCCAAGTTCAACAAGCGGTGGCACAGCGTGGCGGGTGCCCGGACCGCATTCGAGGCGAGTGCGGAGAAGCTCGGACTCGAGTACCTCGACCTGCTGCTGATCCACTGGCCGAACCCGGACCAGGACCAGTACGTCGACGCCTGGCGCGGCCTGATCGAGTTGCGCGACGCCGGCCTGGTCCGAGCGATCGGTACGTCGAACTTCAAGCCGGCCCATCTGCAGCGACTGATCGACGAGACGGGCGTCGCCCCCGAGGTCAACCAGATCCAGCTGAGCCCGATGTGGACCAAGGCGGCCGAGCGCGAATTCCACGCAACCCACAACATCGTGACCGAGGCCTGGAGCCCACTCGGCAAGGGCACCGATCTCCTCGACCACCCCACCGTCACGGCAGCCGCCAAGGCCCACGACAAGACGCCAGGCCAGGTCGTACTCCGCTGGGAAACCCAGCAGAACGTAGTACCGATCCCCAAGTCCGCCAACCGCGAACACCTCGAACACAACCTCGCCATCTTCGACTTCGACCTCACAGCCGACCAACTGGCCGCCTTGTCGGCTCTCGACGGCACAAGCAAGACCGCAGCCGACAGCGACCGCTTCGGCCACTGACCCGGCTGCAGGTACCGATGCCGGATCAGGTGGTGAGGAGCCGGTGACCAACTGAGTAGGACTCGACGCCGTTCTTGGATGTCCAGAGGCGGATGCGGATCAGGGTGCCGTCGGGGATGGAGAAGTTGCAGAACGGACAGCCCTAGTAGTCGGTGACCGTGGTGTTGTCGAAGCAACTCGTGGGCGTCGTACCAGAAGCCGGGCGCGCTGCGGCCCCCGGGGGATGTGGGAAGTTCCCGGGGGCCGTGGCGCTTTCAACGTGGGGTCAGCTGGTGGCTGACTTGAGGGTCAGCTGCAACCCGAGGTGGAGCCGCAGCCTTCGCAGACGTAGCAGGAGCCGGAGGGGCGCATCTTTGTGCCGCAGGTGAAGCACAGGGGGGCGTCCACTGAGGTGCCGGTGATTAGTTCGAACATCTCGGCGGTGGTGCGGACCTCGGAGGAGGCCGGCTTGGCTGCGGCGGCGTCGATCGAGGCGTCGTGGAGGTCGACCTTTTCGGTGGCGGCCTCGACCTCTGCGATCGGCTCGACGGACTTGAGCGACTCGGGCTCCGACACCTCGACCGGGGTCGGCTCGTAGGAGCCGGTGTCGAGCTGGCGGGAGCGCTCCTCGGCGGAGTAGATGCCGAGGGCCGAGCGCTCGTCGAAGGACAGGTGGTCCAGCGCCAGCCGGCGGAAGATGTAGTCCATGATCGACTGCGCCATCCGGACGTCCGGGTCGTCGGTCAGACCGGCCGGCTCGAACTTCAGGTTGGTGAACTTCTGGACGTACGTCTCCAGCGGCACCCCGTGCTGCAGGGCGATCGAGATCGCGATCGAGAAGGCGTCCATCACACCGGCCAGGGTCGAGCCCTGCTTGCCCATCTTCAGGAAGACCTCGCCCAGACCGTCGTCGGGGTACGAGCCGGCCGTCATGTAGCCCTCGGCGCCGCCGACGCTGAAGGACGTGGTGCGCGACGGACGGGACTTCGGCAGACGCTTGCGGATCGGCCGGTACTCGACGATCTTCTCGACCACCGGCTCGGCCGCGTCGGCGGCGGCGCTCGCCTTGGCGGACTTGGAGTCCGACAGCGGCTGACCGACCTTGCAGTTGTCGCGGTAGACGGCCAGCGCCTTCAGGCCGAGCTTCCAGCCCTGGAAGTAGACGTCGGCGATCTCCTCGACCGTCGCCGTCTCCGGCAGGTTGACCGTCTTCGAGATCGCGCCGGACAGGAACGGCTGGGCCGCCGCCATCATCCGCACGTGCCCCATCGGCTTGATCGCGCGCTCACCCATCGCGGTGTCGAAGATCGAGTAGTGCTCGGTCTTCAGGCCCGGCGCGTCGACGACGTGGCCGTTCTCCGAGATGTACTCGACGATCGCCTCGATCGTCTCCTCGGTGTAGCCGTACTGACGCAGCGCCCGCGGCACCGTCTGGTTGACGATCTGCATCGAGCCGCCGCCGACCAGCTTCTTGAACTTGACCAGCGAGAAGTCCGGCTCGATGCCGGTCGTGTCGCAGTCCATCATGAAGCCGATCGTGCCGGTCGGCGCGAGCACCGAGGCCTGCGCGTTGCGCCAGCCGTTGCGGGCGCCGATCTTCAGCACGCCCTCCCAGGCGGCCGTCGCGTGCTTCTGCACGTCGGCGTCGATCTCGTGCACCGTGCGGATCGCGTCGTTGGCCGCGGCGTGCTTGCGCATCACCCGGGTGTGCGCGTCCTTGTTCCGCTCGAAGCCGTCGTACGGTCCGACGATGCCGGCCAGCTCGGCCGACCGCTTGTACGACGTACCGGTCATCAGCGAGGTGATAGCGCCCGCCAGTGCGCGACCACCGTCGGAGTCGTAGGCGTGCCCGGTCGCCATCAGCAGCGCGCCGAGGTTGGCGTAGCCGATGCCGAGCTGCCGGTACGCCCGAGTGGTGTCGCCGATCGCCTCGGTCGGGAAGTCGGCGAAGCAGATCGAGATGTCCATCGCGGTGATGATCAGCTCGACGGCCTTGACGAAGTTGACCGAGTCGAAGGTGTCGTCGTCCTTGAGGAACTTCATCAGGTTCAGCGACGCCAGGTTGCAGGACGAGTTGTCCAGGTGCATGTACTCCGAGCAGGGGTTGGACGCGGTGATCCGGCCTGTCTCGGGAGTGGTGTGCCAGTCGTTGATCGTGTCGTCGTACTGGATGCCCGGGTCGGCGCAGGCCCACGCGGCGTGGCTGATCTTGTCGAACAGCTCCCGCGCGTCGACGGTCTCGATGATCGAGTTATCGATCCGCGCCCGCAGCCCGAACTCGCCCTTCTCCTCGACCGCGCGCATGAACTCGTCGGTCACCCGGACCGAGTTGTTCGCGTTCTGGTACTGCACCGAGGTGATGTCGCGGCCGCCGAGGTCCATGTCGTAGCCGGCGTCGCGGAGGACGCGGATCTTGTCCTCCTCGCGCATCTTGGTCTCGACGAACTCCTCGATGTCGGGGTGGTCGACGTCCAGCACGACCATCTTGGCCGCGCGGCGAGTGGCGCCGCCGGACTTGATCGTCCCGGCCGAGGCGTCCGCGCCGCGCATGAAGCTGACCGGGCCGGAAGCGGTGCCGCCGGAGGACTGCAGCAGCTCCTTGGAGGAGCGGATCCGGGACAGGTTCAGGCCGGCGCCGGAGCCGCCCTTGAAGATCAGGCCCTCTTCCTTGTACCAGTTCAGGATCGAGTCCATCGAGTCGTCGACGGCGAGGATGAAGCAGGCCGACACCTGCTGCGGCGACGTGGTCCCGACGTTGAACCAGACCGGCGAGTTGAAGCTGAAGTACTGGTGCAGCAGCATCCAGGTGAGCTCGTGCTCGAACACCTCGGCGTCGGCCGGGGTGGCGAAGTAGCCGTAGTCCTCGCCGGCCTTGCGGTAGGTCTTCACGACCCGGTCGAGCAGCTGCTTGAGGCTCCACTCGCGGTTGTCGTGACCGACGGCGCCGCGGAAGTACTTGGTGGTGACGATGGTGGAGGCGTTCACGCTCCAGTAGTCGGGGAACTCGACCCCGCGCTGCTCGAAGACGGTCTCACCGGTCTTCCAGTTCTGCTGTACGACGTCGCGGCGCTCCCACGTCACCTCGTCGTACGGGTGCACGCCCTCGGTGGTGAAGATGCGATCGATGGTGAGTCCCGCGGGCGCGTTCTTGGCCCTGCGGAACCCGGCCGTCGACCTCTTGGTCGACCCCGAATGGCCGGTCACCGTCTCTGTCATGTTGGCTCCTCGCCTGTTCAATGTCGCGGTCTGTCGGGACCGCCCCGTTGATGGTGCTCTGGTACTTCGGTGTCGCTGCCTGCTCTGATACTGCGCCGTGCTGATCCCCGATTTATGTCTGTATCGACGGCTCGGTGCCCTCGGGCTCCTTCTCGGCCCGCAGCAACGCGATCTCCGTCTCGAAGTCGTCGGCGGACTCGAACTGCCGGTAGACGCTGGCGAAGCGCAGGTACGCGACCTCGTCGAGCTCTCGCAGCGGTCCGAGGATGGCCAGCCCGACCTCGTTGGCCGGCACCTCCGGCGAGCCGCTGCCCTTCAACGTGTCCTCGACCTGCTGGCCCAGCCGGGCCAGGGCGTCCACGGTGACGGGCCGGCCCTTGCAGGCCTTGCCGACTCCATTGATCACTTTCTCCCGGCTGAACGGTTCGGTGGCGCCGGAGCGCTTCACGACCGTGAGCTGCATCTGCTCGACGGTGGTGAACCGCTTCTCGCAGACCGGGCACTGCCGCCGCCGGCGGATCGCTCCGCCGTCCTCGGCGACCCGGCTGTCGACCACCCGGGAGTCCACGTGCCGGCAGTAGGGACAATGCATGGCGAACCACTCCTCCCGTGAGCGTCCACCCCCGTGCCTGGGGATGAATCTGTGGATCAGCTGGGGACAACTTGTGCATGACCTGTGAGTAACTAACCACTACCTGTGGATGACTTACAGGGGTGTAACTACTACATCTAGGGATGCTACGTCCGGCCTCCGACAGTTTGCAAGAACGCCCGGATCTCGCGCGCGTCTCCTTGTTCCAACACCCGCACGGGCCCGTGTACTCCCGCGTGGCGCCGCCGCGGAGACCCTCCCGAGGCGCAAAATGCGCCGTTCGGACCGGCCGCGGTCCGGCCGGCGCGGATGGGTGAGGATAGGGCGCATGAGACCCGTCATCCTCGATGTCGACACCGGGCTGGACGATGCCTGCGCCCTCCTCCTCGCCGCCCGGCACCCGGAGCTCGACCTCAAGGCGGTGACCTGCGTCGGCGGCAACGTCGGCCTGGACCACGTCGTCGTCAATACGCTGACGGTGCTCGAGGCGGCCGGCCGCCCGGACGTCCCGGTCGGCCGTGGGGCGGCACTCGCCCTCCTGCAACCCGCTCGGACCGCACCGCATGTCCACGGCGCAGACGGCCTCGGAGACCTCGACTGGCCCCGCTCAGCCCGTACTCCGGACCCGCGGCACGCCGTAGAACTGCTGCGCGACGTGCTGCTGGAGGCCGCCCGTACCGGCGAACTGGTGACCCTGATCCCGCTGGCGCCGATGACGAACATCGCGTTGCTCCTGCGGACCTATCCCGAAGCCGCGGCGGGATTGCGCGAAATCGTCTTCATGGGCGGCGCGGCCGGAATCGGCAATGCGACGGCGTCGGCGGAGTTCAACATCTGGACCGACCCCGAAGCGGCCGCGATCACGCTTGGTACGGCAGGTGAACTCGGCATTCCGGTGACGATGTACGGGCTGGATGTGTTCTACGACGTGGTGATTCCGCTGGACGAGGCGAAAGCGCTCGACGGATCGCCGTCGGCGGAGCTGGCCCGGCGGATCATCGAGAAGCGGAGCGAGCTCTACAAGCTGGACGGCGCGAGCATTGGCGATGGGGGCGCGGTTTGTGCGGTGATCGACCCCGAGGGGCTCACGACCCAGCCATTTCCTTTGCGGGTCGAGCTTTCCGGTAGTTGGTCCCGGGGGCGGACGATCGTCGATACGCGGGATTGGTCGGGCGACCTCACCACTGACCCATTTGGGGTGGCGCCCCCGGTGGTACAGGTCGCCACTGCGGTGGACGGCCGGCGCTATGCCGAGCTCTGGTTGTCGACAGTGCGCTAGGCGTCCGGTTTCGGACAGCAGGTTGTACTGACAAAAGTGCCGTGGTTGCATGGCAAGCGTTTGCCCGCGCCGACCCCACGAGGAGTCATCCGTGTCCGCAGCCGCTCAGGAACGTCGCCGGTACGCCGTGGTCGGGTTGGGGGCTCGCGCGCAAACCTTTGTGAACGCGCTGGCCGGGCCGTACGCCGATCGGGCGGTGCTGGTCGGGTTCTGTGATGTCAACCAGACCCGGATGGCGGTGCACAACCGATGGCTGGCCGAGAAATTCGGGGCGCCGGCGGTTCCGCAGTACGAGGCCGGTGATTTCGGGCGGATGCTGGTCGAGCAGCGGGTCGACGTGGTGGTGGTGACGTCGATGGACCGGACTCATGACGACTACATCGTCGGCGCGCTCGAGGCCGGGCTGGACGTGATCACCGAGAAGCCGATGACGATGGATCCGGAGCGTTGCCGGCGGATTCTCGCGGCGGCCGAGATTGCTGTGGGATCCGTGCGGGTGGCGTTCAACTATCGCTACAACCCGGTGCACGAGAAGGTCCGCGAGGTGCTCGCGTCGGGGGCGATCGGGGAGATCGGGTCGGTGCATTTCGAATGGCTGCTGGATGTGCGGCACGGGGCCGACTACTTCCGGCGCTGGCATCGCGACAAGGCGAACGCCGGTGGATTGATGGTGCACAAGGCGACGCATCACTTCGATCTGGTGAACTGGTGGATCGGCGCGGAGCCGGTGACGGTGTTCGCGGACGGGAAGCTGTTCTTCTATGGGGACGTGAACGGCAAGAAGCGGGGGCTGGCCCGCGATTACGAGCGGGCGGCTGGCTCGGCGGCCGCGGCGGATGATCCATTTGCGATCAAGCTGGCTGATTCGGCGCAGTTGCGGGAGCTTTATCTGGAGGCCGAGCATGAGGACGGCTATCACCGGGACCAGAACGTTTTCGCGCCGGGGATCACGATCGAGGACGATATGGCGGTGCTGGTCAGGTACTCGACCGGCGCTTCGTTGAGCTATCACCTGACGGCTTATTCGCCGTGGGAGGGTTACCGGATTGCCTTCAACGGCAGCGCCGGGCGGCTGGAGTTGCTGGTCCGGGAGAACACTTTCGCGACTCCGCCGGAGGGGCAGCAGTACGCGACCGCCGTACAGCATGGTGACGCCAAACCGGGCGAGACCGAGGCGCTACTGACGCTGCATCCATTGTGGGAGCCGCCGCAGACCCTGCTGCACGGCGAACTCGGCCAGGGCCACGGCGGTGGCGACGCCCGCTTGCTCGAATCCCTCTTCGGTGACCCTGCCGAAGATCCACTCGGCCGCGGCGCCGATCACCACGACGGCGCCCGCTCGCTGCTCATCGGCCTGGCCGCCAACCAATCCTTCGAAACCGGCCAGGTGGTACAGGTGTCGTCGCTCCTCGGCTGATTCGGGTGGTGCAGCCTGCTCTACCTCTGATCATGCAGGCAGCGGGATCGTTCAGGCCGGTGATACGGACAAGGCTGGTGGGCAAGGAACAATCGCCCAGCAGGGAGTGTCGCCATGCCTTTCACTCGCCCAAACTCCACCCGTACTCCGCGGCTGCGCCGACGTACCACGCTCGCCGGGGCGGCGGTCACAGTCAGCCTGCTCGCGGCCGGTGTGGTGTCCGCGTCTCCACCGGCCGTTGCCGACGGCAACCTTGTCGCGAGCCGGTCCGGTGACGTCATACAGCAGGGGTTGAATCGGCTGGTTCGCGACGACAAGTTTCCCGGCGCGCTGGCCGCCGTGCGGGATCGCGACGGCCGGACCCGCAACTACACGGCCGGTGTCGGAGACCTGAAGACCCAGGCGAAGGTGCCTGTCGACGGGCAGATCAGGATCGCCAGCAACACCAAGACCTTCGTCGCCACCGTCGTGCTGCAACTGGTCGGTGAGGGCAAGGTCGAGCTGGACCAGCCGATCGAGAAGTACCTGCCCGGCCTCGTGCGCGGCAAGGGCATCGACGGCCGCAACATCACCGTCCGCCAGTTGCTGCAGCACACGAGTGGTTTGCCCGACTACGACCAGGATGTCGCCACCGACTACCTGCCGGTTCAGCACACGTACTTCGAGCCGCGGCAACTTCTCGATCTGGCGCTGGCCCATGGAGCCGCCTCCGCACCCGGCACCGAGTGGAGCTACAGCAACACCAACTACATCGTCTTGGGCCTGATGGTGCAGAAGGTCACTGGACGGCCGCTCGGCGAGGAGATCACCAAGCGGGTGATCGACCGGATCGGGCTCCGGCACACGTACTGGCCGGCCACCGGCGATCAGACGATCCGCGAACGCCACCCCAAGGGCTACTGGATGACCGAACCCGGCCAGCCGCTGGTCGACGTCACCGAGCAGGAACCGTCGATGGCCTGGGCTGCCGGCGCGCTGATCTCCACCCCGAGCGACCTCAACCGTTTCTTCGCCGCACTGATCGGCGGCAAACTGCTCCCGCCCGCACAACTCGAACAGATGCTGACCACGGTCGAGGCACCCGACGCCGGCCCCCGCGGAGCATCCCGCTACGGCCTCGGCATCCAGACCTTCCCACTGACCTGCGGCGGCTTCGCCTGGAGCCACGGCGGCGACGCCCCCGGCTACGAAACCCGCAACGCCATCACCCCCGACGGCCGCCAGGCAACCGTCGCGGTGACCACCCTCCCCACCACTCTCGAAACAGCCACCCACGTCGAAGACGTCGTAGACGCCGCCCTCTGTCACTAGAGCCTAGGAATTCCAGGGCAGTAGACGCGGAGTCCGCAACTCAGCGAGCCGTGGGTCGACAGCGAGGGTGATCGCCCGGTCGAAGGGCCAGCGCGGGGTGCTGTCCAGCTCCGGATCCGGGTCCAGCAAACAGAGCAGGTGTTGCCGCAAGAAGGTTGGTAGGTCCGAGGCGACCGCGTAGTCGAGCGCGTCGTAGTCGGACTGGTCGACGAAGAAGATCGCGTCGCCTGGGTAGTGAGACTGGCTGGCATCGAGAACGTAGTAGTCGCCGCAGCCGTCTCCTGCCACTGGAAGCCAGCGGCGCTCTCGCCAGCCGGGCAGCAGGTCAAGACAGAATGACATGTCGAGATGCTCGCGGGGGCCGCTGAGATTGGCGCCCAAGAGGCCGCCTTCGCCGGCGAGGCTGCCGTTGCAGATCGAGAGCCAGCGGGTGAGGACGGCAGGTGGTTCGAAACCCAGGTCGTCACGGAGTCGCTGCAGGTCGACGGTTGTCGCGCCGGTTGGTGGCCAGCCGACGTCGGATGGGAGATCAGCCTCGGCGACGAGCCGCAGGACGTCGTCGAATTCGGTCACCCCCAGAGCGTCGCCGATGGGCGGGTCAGCGGCAGGTTCAGCTCCGCCGCGGTAGCAGCAAGCGTCTCGCTTCCCGGTAGCCGATGTAGCGACCAGCGGGTACGACCATGAGGCTGATCGCGATCATCACCGCCGTCTTGCTGCTGGCGGCCTGCGGACTCAGTAAGCAGGCATCGGAAAGTTCCACACCTTCCGCGCCAGCGACGATCACGGTGTCAGGCACCATCACCGTCAGCGCGGACAGCATGTCCTCTGAGCAGGCAATGGGCGGCGCCTGTGTAACGGACGACGGATACAGCGACATCAGCTCCGGCGCACAGGTCAGGGTGGAGGACTCGGCGGGAAAGGTCATAGCACTCGCCGCCCTTCAAGCCGGACATGTCTCGGAGGTGTTCGGCCCTGGCACGGCGGTTGAGGGCATGGCATACCTGTGCGTCTTCGGGTTCACCGTGAACGACGTACCAGCCGAGGAGAAGATCTATTCGGTGGAGGTCACGCATCGCGGCAAGATCAGCTTCACTCGAGAGAAACTGAACGAACCGATCGCATTGACGCTCGGCTAGCGGCCACCACCTGGCCCGTTCAGGTAGCCCCTGCGACTGAAACCCGAACTGCGCGGATGCACCTGCGTTCGGGTGTGACTGCGTCGAAAGCCCAACGATGCCATCATCTCGGCCGGAGCCGAGGTGGCGCCCAGCGCCACGAGGCCTTGCGCCAAGCGGGTGTTCGCTGGCCGGGGATTGCCGGTTCCGTTGAGGTCAGCGGACCGGGATCTGGAGGGTTTGGCCGGGGATTACGTCGGCGGCGTTGCGGAGGTTGTTCAGGTCGGCGATCTTCTCTACGACCAAGGCCGGGTCTTCGGTCGGGTTGGTTTCCTGGGCTATGGACCAGAGGGACTGGCCGGCGCCTACCTGGACCTGGATGGTGTGGTCGAACTGGGGTTGGGGGTCCAGGACGCCCGCGACTCGGAGGCCCAGGACTGCGACGGCGGCGCCGAAGATGAGGATCGAGACGGTGGTCAGGAGGAGTTTGCCTCGGCGGGTCAGTTGCAGGACTGACGGCTCGATGTCTTCTGACCAGGTGGTCCGGCGCTTGGCGCGGGGTGCTGGGCGGGCCTCGCGGAGGAGGTCGGGGCCGGAGCAGGCGCGGATCGGGAGGGGCTCGGTGGTGGTACCGGGGATCCGGCGGCGCCTGCGGGGTTCGCCGGGCGCCTGGGTCACCTCAGGCGTCGTCACCTCTGTTGTCAGGGCTCCTGACGCCAGTGCCGCAGTGCTCATCGGATCCTCCAGACCCTCGTTCAGACCTCGTGTCCTGCTGTCGATCTCTGTCTATCGGCCGCCGCCGACAGTTTTCGCCGAGCGGCCCGCCGGACCTCCTCGTTCGATCAACCCGAACACCTGTTCGATCGAACGCCTGTACGAATGATTAACCGAACCACCCGCGGTCCGCAACTGTTTCCAACCAGGACACGCCGGAGAAATTCCCGGCCCGGCAGTGCCCTATAACCTGACACGCGAACAAACGTGCGAACCGACACGCCTTCGAACAGATGTTTGAAGAATCTCAGGATTCGGTCTACGGTCTTCTCAATCGACAAAGCCTGGCCGGTGCCCGACCGCCGGCCCGACCCGAGGAGAAGCCTGACCATGGCCAGGACGCCGAGCGGTTCCAGCAAGGACGATCGACCTGTCGCGGGAGCAGCCGCCAAGACGGTCTCCGAGCTGCCCGACGGTCCGGCCGACGCGACCGGTCTGACCCCTCGGCAACGCCGGGTGCTGGACGTGATCCGCGATTCCGTCGACAGCCGCGGTTACCCGCCGTCGATGCGCGAGATCGGCGAGAAGGTCGGCCTGACCAGTTCCTCCTCGGTCTCCCACCAGCTGAAGGTGCTCGAGCAGAAGGGCCTGCTGCGCCGCGACCCGAACCGGCCGCGCGCGATCGAGGTCCGCTACCCCAACGAGGTCGCCGACGTGGCCCGCCGCGGCTCGGTCGGCGCCGTCCGGCAGACGTCGTACGACGAGACCGGGGCCGGCGACGCGCACCCGGACGCGGTCTACGTGCCGGTGGTCGGCCAGATCGCCGCCGGTAACCCGATCCTCGCCGAGCAGGACATCGAGGAGGTCTTCCCGTTGCCCAGGGCAATGGTTGGCGAGGGCACCTTGTTCATGCTGAAGGTCAAGGGTGAGTCGATGATCGACGCCGCCATCTGCGACGGCGACTGGGTGGTCGTGCGGCAGGAGCAGACCGCGGAGAACGGTGACATCGTGGCCGCCATGATCGACGGCGAGGCGACCGTGAAGACGTTCAAGAAGACCGCGACCGAGATCCTGCTGATCCCGCACAACCCGGCCTTCGAGCCGATCGACGGCAAGGACGCGGTCATCCTCGGAAAGGTCGTAACAGTTCTGCGGCGTGTCTGACATCGCAGACGGCGCGCGGACTCGCGCGTGTCGTGTCAGGATTGAGTTATGACGACTGTCTATGACTTCAGCGCCACCCGGATCGAAGGCAATGAACAGTCTCTTTCCGACTTCCGCGACCAGGTGCTCCTGGTGGTGAACACGGCGTCGCAATGCAGTCAGACGCCGCAGTACACCGGTCTCCAGAAGCTCTACAAGACCTACCGCAGACAAGGGTTCTCGGTGCTGGGTTTCCCCTGTGACCAGTTCGGTCATCAAGAACCCGGCGACGAGAACGAGATCGCGAACTTCTGTTCGACGATCTACCACGTCACCTTCCCGATGTTCGCCAAGATCGACGTGAACGGTTCCAAGACGCTCGAGCTGTACAACTGGCTCAAGCGTGAGCAGGGCGGCCTGCTCGGGGGCCGGATCAAGTGGAACTTCACCAAGTTCCTGATCGGCCGCGACGGTGGAGTGATCGCGCGCTACGCGCCGACCGCCACGCCGGAGAAGCTGGCCGACAAGATCGAGGCCGCGCTCGCGGTGCCGGCTCCGAGCCGGCGCGAATCAGGCGACTGATTCACCGGCGGTAGCTGGCATCGATTCCGGACCACGTCTGGAATCGATGCCGTTCTTTTGTCTGCGACAGTGAGTCATCCCCCGTCGCACTGCAGCCTTACGGTCATGCCCGAAATAGGTGGTTGCAGCCTGTAGACGTTCCGGTCAAGACCGCTTTATGGTCGATGGAACCGTCGCAGGGAGAACCGCCATGATTCCGCGCCGCCGCCCGCTTCAGCGCGCCCTCGAACTGTTCGCAACACTGACCATCCTCGGTACCGCCGCCATTCCGCTCGCCGCCCAGGCAGCACCCACGGCACAGGCCGCACCACCCGATCCCGTCAAGGACCTCGGCGCCCCGCTCAGCTCGCTGACCGTGATGGAGGGCGCCTTCGGCCACGAGCCCGACGGCCGCGACGTCGTGTACGCCGTACCGGCCGGTGAGAACGCGGCCCTCAACGTCGTCGACATCCACAGCCGCGAACTGCTCCGGGCGATCCCGCTGCCCGGCGCGGCCGGCGCCTGGGCGATCACCGTCGCGACCGACGGCAGCGTGTACGTCGGCAGCTACACCAACGCGCACCTCTACCGGTACCGCCCCGACACGCACACGGTGACCGACCTCGGCCAGCCGATCCGCGGCGAGACGTCCATCTACGGCCTCACCTCGGGTCGCGACGGCACGGTCTACGCGGGGACGTACCCGAACACCCACGCCTTCAAGTACGACCCGGCGACCAACCGCGTCACCGACTACGGCTCGCTCGACCCGGTCCAGCAATACGTCCGGGCCGCCGTGTACGACCCCGACCACAACGCCCTGTACGCCGGCCTGATGACCCCGGTCGCGAAGTTGATCCGGATCGATCTCGCCACCGGCGCCAAACAGGACGTCACTCCCCCGGGGCTGGTCGCGAAGGACTTCCAGGATCTCGACTACGCGGACGGCAAGGTCTTCGGCAACGCCAGCAATCGCTTGATCGTCATCGACGCGGCCACCCAGCAGCAGATCACCTTCACCGATGCCGCGACCGGCAGCCAAGTCACCGACTACCCGATCGGCGCCCGCGGCGTCTCGAACCCAGGACCCGGCGGCGTCTACTTCACCAACAACATGGCGCTGATCCGGTACGACACGACGACCAACACGGTCGGGCGGGTGCCCTCCGGAGTACAACTCGCCCGCGGCGCGGCGATCGGCTACGGCTGGTTCACCGACGACGGCAGGCCGATGCTGTACGGCCTGGGCGGCAACTACTCCGGTGGGACGTGGCGGTACGACCCGCAGACCGGAGTACTGGATCAGTGGACGTCGCCGTTCCAGTACGTCGGCGCGCCGTTGATGCACACGATCGCGGATCCCGTCACCGGCAAGATCCTCGTGAACGCGTTCCTCAACGGGTCCACGACGAGCTATGACCCGGAGACCGGACGGGCGACGCTGACCGCGCGGCAGGGACAGGTCGAGGGCTGGAACTGGGACTCGCTCAAGAACCTGTACGTCGGCGTCTACCCGTACGGCCAGTTGTCGATCTGGAATCCGAACGCCCCGGAGAGCCCGGCCAATCCACGGGTTCTGTTCAAGCTGGTCGACAGCGATCTGCAGAACCGTCCGGTCGCGGTCGTGCCGACCGGCGATCGCGTCTACCTCGGCACCACTCCCGGGTACGGCGAGTACGGCGGCGCCCTGTCCGTGTACACCGTCTCGACCGGTCATCTGTCCGTGTTCCGCAACGTCGTCCATGACGAGACGATCGCTTCGGTACTACCTCTCGGGTCGCAGGTGTGGGCCGGCTCGAGCATCGACAGCGGGCAGGGCACGGACCCGCGGACCACCGAGGCGCACCTGGTCAAGGTCGACCCGACGAGCGGCGCGGTGAGCGTGGACGTCGTACCGGTGGCAGGCGCGGCGAGCATCACCGAGCTGAGCATCGGGCCCGACGGCAACATCTGGGGTCTGGCCGACGGCACGGTCTTCGTTGCCGATCCGACGACGGGTGAGGTCATCCGCCGGATCGTCGTCTTCACCGGCAGGACCGGCTCGGCGGACGGCGCGATGTCGTGGCGGGATGGCTACCTGTACGCCGTAACGGGAAGCCGGCTGTTCACGGTCGACAGCCTGAGCGGCACCGCGACCGTCATCCGCGACCGTGGTCTGTACCGGCTGACTCAAGCACCGACCGGCATCTACTACATGCTGCTCCGGCCGGATGGCTACACGAACCAGACCAATCTGGCGTCGTACACGCCGCCGGTGGATCCCTGTCCTCGTTCAGATCTGAGGCCGACCGTGTGGACCGGCGACATCGACAGCAAAGTCGTCAACCGCAACCTGCGCTACGGCTGCACGCTCATCGACGAGCTGCCGGATGCCGAGGCGGACTGGCCGAGCCACAAGGCGTACGTCACCGCGGTCGGCAGCAAGTCAAGCCAGCTGGTACAAGCCGGCTCGATCACCTACACCGAGGGCTACGCAATCCTCGCAGCCGCCAACCACTCAAACGTCGGACGCTAACGCGTTGGAGGTTAACGGACTACCGAGTCTGGGTTGATGTCTAGGCGAAGGCCTCGCCAGACGGGGTGGCGGAGGCGGCCGTCGGCGGCCCAGCCGGAGTAGGTGACTTCGGCTACCAGGAGGGGGTCGAGCCAGTGGGCGGCTCGGCGGTCAGCGTTCGGGATGGTTGAGGTGTCGAAGGGTGGGGTGTCGATTTCGAGGGCGGCGAGCTCGGCACTCAGCACCTCGAGCATCGCGAAGTCGAGTCCGGAGCCGACCTTGCCGATCAGTACGAGCTCCCCGCCGGGCGCGTCGTAGGCGCCGCAGTACAGGGAGCCGATCCTGCCCTCGCGGTTGCCTTCGCCGGGGTGCCAGCCGCAGAGGATGACGTCGCGGGTGAGGACCGGTTTGATCTTGATCCAGTCGGAGCTGCGTTTGCCGGGCAGGTAGCGCGACTTGCGCCGCTTGGCGACGACGCCCTCCAGCCCTTGCGAGGCCGACAGGTCGAGCGCCTCGTCCGGGTCGTCGTAGGCCGGTGGGATCTCCCAGAACGGGTCTCCGAGTTCGAGTGAGTCGAGCAGCCCGCGCCGCTCGTCGTAGGTTGCCTCCAGCAATGACTTGCCGGCGTACCGGAGTACGTCGAAGACCCGGACCGACACCGGCACCTGCTTGATCAGCTGGACCAGCTGACGCGGATCGCGAACATGCATCCGCCGCTGCAGCAACCCGAACGACGGCGCCCCCGACTCGTCGAGCGTGACTATCTCACCGTCCAGTACCGCGGGCAGCTCCAGCCCCGGCGCCTGCGCGAGCCCGAGCAGCTCCGGATACCCACCCGACACATCCCGGCTGTTGCGCGACCACAACCGGCAGCCGGTCTCGTCGACTTCGGCGATCACCCGGATGCCGTCCCACTTCATCTCGTACGACCAGCCCGCTCCGGACGGCATCGTCCCCAACGCCGCCATCATCGGCAGCACGGGAGGAACCGTCCCGGCCATCGGCCTCAGTCCTGGAGTCTCTTCAAGGCAGCGAGCACCTTCTCACGATCGGCGGTCGGCCACATCGGCGGCAAGGAGGCGCGCAGATAGCCACCGTATCGAGCGGTAACGATGCGCGGATCGAGAATCGCGACCACGCCCCGGTCCGTGGTACGGCGGATCAACCGCCCCGTCCCCTGCGCGAGCAGCAGCGCGGCATGCGTCGCGGCGACGGCCATGAAGCCGTTGCCGCCCGCCTCGTCGACGGCTCGTTGCCGTGCCGCCATCAACGGTTCGTCGGGTCGCGGGAACGGCACCCGGTCGATGATCACCAGGTTGCAGGTCGATCCCGGCACGTCGATCCCCTGCCACAGCGACAACGTCCCGAACAGCGACGTCTCCGGGTCCTCCACGAACTCCCGCGACAGCTCCCCCAGCTGCGCATCGCCCTGGCAGAGCACCTTCAGGTCGGTCGCCTCCCGGACCGCAGCAGTCGCTGCCTCGGCCGCGCGCCGGGACGAGAACAGCCCGAGCGTACGCCCGCCCGCGGCCGTGATCAGGTCGATGATCTCCTCGAACTGCTTCTTGCCCAGCCCGTCGCGATGCGGCGGCGGCAGGTGCTTGGCGACGTACAGAATGCCTTGTTTCTCGTACTCGAAGGGCGAGCCGACGTCGAGCCCGCGCCACGGCAGCGGCCCGGTCTCCGAGTCGGTGTCCACCGACGGCATCTCGTCGTCGTCGGCCAGTTTGTCGGCGGGCCGCAGCCCGACCTGCCGGGCGATCGCGTCGAAGTCGCCGCCGAGAGTGAGCGTCGCCGAGGTCAGCACGACGGTCCGGTCCTTCAGCACCAGCTCGCGCAACAGACCCGCGACCGTGAGTGGGGCGATCTGCAGCTGGCGGCCGAATCGTTCCCGATCGACCATCCAGACGACATCCAGGTCGCTCAGCGCGGCGACCCGCTCGGCGACGTCGAAGATCTCCTTGACCGCGCCCTTGGACTGCCGCTTCGCCCCGTCGGGGTCGTCGTCCTTGTCGTCGGACTTCTTGTTCAGATCGGAGTAGACCGACCGGGCGGCGTCGCGAACCAGCGCGGCCGCCTCCAGTACTACGCCGTTGGCCGCCTCGATCCGGCCCTCGCGGGTCTCGTCGAGCGCTGCTCGGAGCGCGTCGGAGGCGTCGATCAGGTCGTCGGCCTTGTCGTCGTCGATGAACCGGCGGGCGCGTTTGGCGGCCCGCTCGACCATCTGCGGGGAGAGCTCGTCGCCGGCCGCGCCGGTGACCCGGGCCGGCAGTTCGTGCGCCTCGTCCACGATCACCACGTCGTGCTCGGGCAGCACGGTGCGGTTCTCGAACGCGTCGATCGAGAGCAGCGCGTGGTTGGTGATCACGATGTCGGCCTTGCGCGCCTGCTCCTTGGCCTTCTCGGCGAAACACTCCTCGCCGTACGGGCACTTCTGCGCGCCGAGGCACTCCCGGGCGGCGATCGCGACCTGCTGCCAGGCCTGGTACTGGTGAGTTGGCGCGTGGTCGCGGTCGCCGGCCTCGCCGTCGATCAGCTGCTGCTCGGCCCAGTCGCGCAACTCGAGCACCTGCTGGCCGACCGGGCCGGCCGGTGGCATGTCGATCAGCATGCCGTCGTCGTCCGGTGCGCCTTCGCGGATGCGGTGCAGGCAGGCGTAGTTGTTGCGGCCCTTCTGGATCGCGTACGACGGGCGGCGCGGGAGCAGCTTCTCGGTGGCGTCGAGCAAGGCCGGTACGTCGCGGTCGACCAGCTGGGACTGCAGCGTCAGCGTGGCCGTCGAGACGACCACCCGGCGGTCCTCGACCGCGTGGATCAGGGCCGGCACCAGATAACCGAGCGACTTGCCCGTCCCGGTCCCGGCCTGGATGAGCAGATGCGATCCGTCGTGCATCGATCCGTTCACCGCTTCGGCCATCTCGACCTGGCCCGGGCGCGTCTGCCCACCGATCGCGGAGACCGCGGCCTCCAGTAGTTCCCGCACATCTACACCCACCGCATCACCCTAGCCGCCGCACCGGACATTCTCCGAAGCGTGGCCAGGGCGTCTGTGGATAACCGGTAGAGCTCTTCCCTTACAAGGAAGATGTCGAGTGGTCAGACGACGGCGCCTCGGTCGGGTTCGGCGTCGCGGTCGCGTTGTTTGAGTTTGGGGCGGGGTGGGGGTGCTGGGTAGCGCTTTTCCAGCTCTACCAGGAGGGGTGCGGCGGTCAGGTTGGAGGAGTAGGTGCCAACGAGGATGCCGAGTAGCAGCGCGAGGGCGAAGTCGCCGAGGGATTCGCCGCCCAGGAACAGCAGCGCGGTGAGGATGAACAGCGTGCTGATACCGGTGTTGATCGTGCGTGGCAGCACGTTGATGATCGCCGTGTCGACCACCGGCCCGAGGCTCTCGGTCGACCGCGCGTTGCGGGTCTCCCGGATCCGGTCGAAGACGACGACGGAGTCGTTGACCGTGTAGCCGATGATCGTCAGCATCGCGGCCAGGAAGATGCCGTCGACCGGTTTGCCGGTCCAGGCGAAGACGCCGACCACGACTGCCACGTTCTGCAGCAGCGCCAGCACGGCGCCCGCGCCGAAGGTCCAGCGGAACCGGATGGCCAGGTAGGCGAGCTGCGCCAGCAATGCGACGCCGAGTGCAATCAGCGCCTTGTCGCGCAGTTCGCTGCCGAGCGACGGGCCGATGCTCTCGTTGCGGATCAGCGTCGTACCACCGCCGATCTCGGAGATCGCGCCGCGGATCTTCTCGGCCTCGTCATCGCTGATCGTTCCGGTACGGACGGTGATGTCGTCCGTCCCCGAGGACTGGATGATCGCGGTCGGGTACCCGGCCTCGGCGACCGCGACCCGGGCCTGGTCCGGGCTGACCGGCTGGGCCGTGCTCACCTCGAGCAGCCGGCCACCGGTGAACTCGATGCCGAGGTTCAGCCCACGGATACCGACACCCGCGACGCTGACGATGATCGCGATCGCGGTGATCACCAGCCAGCGGCGGCTGTGCTTCATCAGCGGCGGCTTCTTCGCCTCCAGCCAGGTCCGCACCCGGCCGTGCCCGGCGATGCCGCTCAGTCCTGGCCGCTTCAAAATGAAGCCACGGGAGACGACGAACTCGGCCAGCACCCGGGTGATGACGAGGGCGGACAGCATGGAGGCGATCACACCGATGCTCAGCGTGACGCCGAAGCCGCGGACGGGACCGGCGGCCAGGAAGAACAGCAGTCCGGCCGCGAGCAGCGTGGTGATGTTGGAGTCGGCGATCGCGGACAGCGCGTTGTCGAAGCCGCTGCGCAGAGATCTCCTCAGGCCGTCGGTCCGGCCCCCGATGTAGTCCTCCCGCGCCCGCTCGAAGACGAGCACATTGGCGTCGACCGCCATTCCGATCGCGAGCACGAAGCCCGCGAGGCCGGGCAAGGTCAGGGTCGCGCCCATCAGCGTCAGGGCGGCGTACGAGAGACCGGCGTACGCGATCAGGCCGAAGACGGCCATCAGGCCGACCAGCCGATAGACGATGGTGATGAACAACGCGGTCAGCGCGACACCGATCAGGCCGGCCAGAGCGCTGGCCTGGATCGCGTCCTTGCCGAGCGACGGACCGACGACGCGCTGGTCGATCACCTTGACCGGGACCGGCAGCGAGCCGCCCTCGATCAGCGCGGCCAGGTCCTTGGCCTCTTCCTCGGTGAAGCTGCCGGTGATCGTGCTGGTACCACCGCCGATGCCGATGTTGCAGAGCTGGCTGCCGCCGCTCGGGTCGACCTGCGGGGCGCTGATCACCTCGTTGTCGAGCACGATCGCGACCTGGCGCTTCGGGGTGTTGACCGGCTCGCAGGCGGCCTTGCCGGTGATGTTCGCCCAGATCTTGCCGCCGTCGTCCTTGAAGTTCATCTGGACGAACCAGCCCTGCGCGACCTGCTGCGGGTCGATCAGGCCGTCCGCGCCGCTGATCTTCTCGCCGGTCATCGCGGGCTTGGCCAGCCGCAGGAAGCCGGGGCCGTTGTCGCTGGGCAGGTACAGCTCGCCGGCCGCGGGCTTGGCCGGCTTGGTCTCGACGATGTCGAGCACCTCGTGGAAGGTCAGCTGGGCGGTCTTGCCGATCACCTTGGCCGCCTCGCGCGGGTCCTGCACGCCGGGCAGCTCGACGATGATCCGCTTCTCGCCCTGCCGGGTCACGCTCGGCTCGCTGACGCCGAGCGCGTCGATCCGGCGCCGCAGCACCTCGAGCGACTTGTCGGTGGTCTCCTTGTTCGCCTTCACCGTCGGCGAGTCGCTCGCCTCCAGCACGATCTGCGTGCCGCCGCGCAGGTCGAGGCCCAGTTCGGGCTTGGCCGTCAGGACGACGTACGTCGACGCCGCTAGGACGAGGAACGCGAACAAGGCGCGAACCAGGGACGACTTCACTTGGAGCCTCCGCAGAGTGTTGGCACCTGTCAGTACAGGTGTCGTGACACAGAGCTATCCACTGGGGTGGAAGGCACAGTGTACGAACGCACACAAGGGTGTCACCGCAGTGCCGTGGCAGTAGTGGGCTGCCGAAGTGATTGACGTGTCAGGCGAGGAAGCCCTAACTTCACTCGCATTCACTGCGTAGTCCCTCGTGGACCGAGTGTGATCACCCCTCCGCCCCGGTGGGTGATGAGAGTTCCCAAGGAGGAACCCGTGCGTCGAAGCATCCGCCTGACCCTGGCCGCCGCCATCGTGCCAGCGATCGCCTTGACTACCGCTCTGAGCAGCGCCAGCGCCGCTCCCGCGCCCGACCCCAGCGGCCGGATCATCCTGATCCAGCCGGCGTCCGCCGACCCCGGTGTCACCCCGGTCAAGGACACGTACATCGTCGAACTCAAGCAGGGCAGCCAGCTCGGCAAGATGAAGCTCGGCTTCACCCCGCAGCGTCAGTTCAGCAGCGCGGTGAACGGCTTCAGCGCGAAGCTCACCGCCGCCCAGCTCGCCGCTCTGCAGAAGAGCCCGGACGTCGTCGCCATCTCGCAGGACGTCTCCTACAAAGCGATCGACACCACCCAGACCAACCCGCCGTCGTGGGGTATCGACCGGACCGACCAGCGCAACCTGCCGCTGTCGAACTCGTTCACCTACACCCGCACCGGCAGCGGCGTGAACGCCTACGTCATCGACTCCGGCATCGACGCGAGCCACCCGAACTTCGGCGGCCGCGCGACCTTCGACTTCAACGCCGTCGACTCCAACAACACCGACTGCCTCGGCCACGGCACACATGTCGCCGGCACCATCGGCTCCACCTCGTACGGCGTCGCCAAGGCGGTCCGGCTGCACGGAGTCAAGTGGCTGAACTGCTCCGGCAGCGGTACGGCGTCCGGCGCCATCGCCGCCGTCGACTGGGTCACCGCCCACGCGGTGAAGCCGGCCGTGGCCAACACGTCGTGGAACTTCCCGGCCAACACGACGCTGGAGACCTCGCTGCGCAACATGATCCGGTCCGGCGTCTTCCTGGCCACCTCGGCGGGCAACACCGGCGCCAACTCCTGCAACCTGCTGCCCCGCAAGATCGAGACCGCCCTGGTCACCGCGGCGTCGACCCGCACGGACGCCCGTGCGTCGTACTCCAGCACCGGCTCCTGCGTGGACGTCTACGCGCCGGGCTCGGACATCATCTCCACCCTGCCCGGTAACACCACCGGCTCGTACAACGGCACCTCGATGGCCACGCCGCACGTCGCGGGCGTCGCCGCGCTCTACCTGCAGACCAGCCCGTCGGCCACCCCGGCCACGGTCAAGTCCTACATCGAGACCAACGCCACCCCGAACGTCGTCTCCGGCGGCACCACCGGTGGCACCGTCAACCGCTTGCTCTTCAGCAACAGTCTCTGAGCCCCTGCAGGTACGCCGTACCGGTTCCGCCCCAACCGGTACGGCGTACTACTCGGCCTGGTCGATCCCGTTCTCTATCGCGTAGCGGACGAGCTCTGCACGGTTGTGGAGCTGCAGCTTGCGCAGAGTGTTCTGTACGTGGTTCTCGACCGTCCGATGCGACAGCACCAGCCTCGTAGCGATCTGCCGGGCGGTCAGCCCGCGCGCCACCAGCCGCAGTACCTCTGTCTCCCGGTCTGTCAGCTGCGGCACCTCCGGCCCGGCCCCTAGCCGCCGGTACTCCCCCAGTAGCAACCCGGCCAGTCCTGCGCTGAAGACAGCATCGCCTTCGGCAGTACGCCGTACTGCGTCGTCGAACTCGTCCAGCGACGCCGACTTGACCAGATACCCCGAGGCACCGTTCTTCACCGCAGCCAGTACGTCGGCCTGCTCAGCGCTGGCCGACAGGACGAGTACCCGGGTGTCCGGGAGCGCAGCGGTGATCTCCCGGGTCGCGTCGACGCCGGAGCCATCGCCCAACTGCAGGTCCATCACCACCACGTCAGGCCTCGTCGCCAGGGCGATCTTGACCGCGCTGGCGACATCCGACGCCGTCGCGCACACGTCGTACCCGCGACTGCCCAGATCCCGCGCGACGCCTTCGCGCCACATCGGGTGGTCGTCGACGATCATCACGCGGGTCACAGAACACTCACCTTCATCTCCCACTCGGTCCCTTCGCCCGGGGCGGTCCGGACCGTGACGCTGCCGCCCAGATCGGCGATCCGGCCGCGGATCGACTGACTCACCCCGAGGTGCCCGTCGGCATCCAGCCGGTCCGGGGTCGTCCCGACCCCATCGTCGCGGATCGACAACAACACCTCGGTACCCAGGTCTTCCACCACCACCCACGCCTGCGCCTCCGGGCCGGCGTGCTTGGTCACGTTGCTCAACGCCTCCTTGACGACGGCCACCAGCTCGGTCGCTCGCGCGGTCGCGACCAGCACCTGCCCAGCCGGTACGACGACGTCGACCCGAGGCGTTGCCAGCGGCAACAGCAACATGCAGAGGTCGATCCGGCCGCGATCACCAGTGGCTGCCCGGGTCGACATCAGAGTGCGCAGGGCGACCTCTTGCTCTGCTGCCATCGCAGCCAGCTCCACCGCCTCGCCACCGATCGCGTTCCCCCGGCGCTGGACCTGGGCGAGCACCTGGAGTACGCCGTCGTGGATGGACCGGCTGAGCCGGAGCCGCTCGGCGGTCGCGCTCTCGGTGGCGATCGCGTCGCGCAGTCGCGTGGTGGCCCGGCGCATCGTGCTGGCGGCGTACCCGACGACCAGGCCGGCGACGAGCAGCAGCTGGACGTTGCTGAGGATCCTGGACGCGTTGTCGACGCCGCGCAGCGAGAGCAGCGCCAGGCTGATCGTCGCGGCGCCGAGCAGGCCGCCGTCGCGACCGCGCGAGATGGCCAGTGCGAGTACCGGACCGGCCACCCAGACCGAGGTGAGGACCGAGGCGCCGCCCCGGATGTCGGCCAGCGGCTGGGCCAGTACCGTCAGATACATACAACCGACCGTGACAATCAGGTCGGCGAATGCCAGTCGCGTATTGCGACGGCCCCAATGCCGACTGTAACCAATGGACGCAATGACCGTCCAAAGCCCCATCACGGCCAGTTGAATGACCGCGCCCGACGGCCGGGCAATTCCGTCCCAGCGACTCCAGACGCCGAAACACGCGAATCCCCAGGTGATCGCGCGGAAGACCACCAGCGCCCGCCACAGCGGGAGCATCAGGTCCACCACCTCGCCGTCCGAGCGCGCGGTGTCGGCGCGCAGGCCACCCAGGGACACATCCATGGCGCACAGTGTGCCAATCAGCCCGGCCGCAACGCTGCGTCGCCCTACTCCAGTTGGTTGAGTGGTCTTACGTATTGTGTGTGCGAATGATTCCCCGCTGTTGCTGAGAAAATTCTGGCAAACCACTTCAGCAACGCCGATTTTCCCCGTACTGTCGCGCAGAAGTACCACGCTCGGGGGAGCCATGAACACGTTGCGTCACAAGCGCGGCGTGCTTTTTCTGTACAGGGAGGGAATCGTGCGCAAAGTATCTGCCGGGCTGTTCAGCCTGGCTCTGGCGACGACGATCGGCTTGAGCCTGGCCTCAGCCGGCAACGCCGCTCAGCTGCCGGCTGGGGCCGCCGCCGCACCATCGGTGAGCGAGCCCGCGGCCACCTCGGACGAGCTACCGAACCCGGCCGAGGACAAGCGCCGCGAACTGCGTGAGGAAGCCCTCACCAAGGTGCTGAACGGAACCGCCAAGGCCGAGAAGCGCGGCGCCAGCACCGTCGTCAAGCTGGGCAAGAAGGACGCCGCGGCCAAGGGCAGCCTGACCGCCGGCACGACCACCAAGGCGGCCAAGGCCAAGGTCGACGAGTACGTCGAGCTGAGCCGCGAGAAGACCGACAAGATCTTCGTCGTCCTCGCCGAGTTCGGCAACGAGCGGCACCCGAACTACCCGGACAAGGACCAGGCGCCGGCCATCCCCGGTCCGGCCACCTTCGAGGGACCGCTGCACAACGCGATCCCGGCGCCCGACCGGTCGGTGGACAACTCCACCGTCTGGCAGGCCAACTATGACCAGGCGCACTACCAGCAGCTGTACTTCGGCGACGGCAACTCCGTCAAGAAGTACTACGAGAAGCAGTCGTCCGGCCGGTACAGCGTCGACGGCGAGGTCACCAACTGGGTCAAGGTCAAGTACAACGAGGCCCGCTACGGCCGGTCCAACGGCTTCCCGTGCGTCGGCAACGTCTGCAACAACACCTGGGCGCTGGTCGCGGACGCGGTGAACCAGTGGGTCGCCGACCAGAAGGCGGCCGGCCGCACCACGGCCCAGATCAAGGCCGACCTGGCGACGTTCGACCAGTGGGACCGTTACGACTACGACGGTGACGGCAACTTCAACGAGCCCGACGGTTACATCGACCACTTCCAGATCGTCCACTCCGGTGGCGACCAGGCCGATGGCGACCCGCAGCAGGGTGAGGACGCCATCTGGTCGCACCGCTGGTACGTCGGTGTCGCGGGCGGCCCGGCCACCAACCCGGCCGGCGGCGCGCAGATCGGTGACACCGGCCTGTGGGTCGGCGACTACACGATCCAGCCGGAGAACGGCGGGATCAGCGTCTTCGCCCACGAGTACGGCCACGACCTCGGCCTGCCGGACCTCTACGACACCTCGGGTGCCGCGGTCGAGAACGGCGTCAACTGGTGGTCGATCATGGCGCAGAGCCGGGTCAGCAAGCCCACCGACGGCGGCATCGGCGAGCAGGCGGCCGACTTCGGCGCCTGGGAGAAGCTGCAGCTGGGTTGGCTGGACTACGAGATCGTCAAGGCCGGCCAGGAGCGCAAGCTGGAGCTCGGCCCGCACGAGTACAACTCGACCAACCCGCAGGCCGTCGTGGTCACGCTGCCGAAGAAGCTGGTGACCTCGCCGCTGCAGCCGCCGGCTGTCGGCGCGAAGTCGTGGTGGAGCGGTCGCGGTGACAACTTCACCCACACGATGAACCGTCAGGTCGCGGTGCCGGCCACCGGTACGACGTCGCTGACGTTCCAGGCCAACTGGTCCATCGAGGACTGCGGCCCGGACACCGCCTGTGACTACGCCTACGTCGAGGTCAACGACGGCTCCGGCTACAAGCCGATCGCCGGCAACATCACCCACCCGGGTGAAGGCAACGGCATCGACGGTGACAGCAACGGCTGGAAGCCGGCCACGTTCGACCTGTCCGCCTACGCGGGCAAGACGGTCGGCCTGCAGTTCCGCTACACCACCGACCCGAACACCGGTGGCTTCGGAATCCACGTCGACGACATCGCGGTGACCAACGGCTCCACCACCGTGCTCAGCTCGGGCGCGGAGGCGACGCCGGAGGGCTGGACGCTGAACGGCTTCAGCTCGGTCGGCGCGACGCTCACCACGCCGTACGACAACTACTACATCGCCTCGCACCGCAACTACGTGTCCTACGACGAGAACCTCAAGACCGGTCCGTACAACTTCGGTTGGGCCAACTCGTTGCCGGACAAGGTGGAGCACTTCCCGATGCAGGAGGGTCTGCTGATCTCCTACTGGGACACCTCGCAGGGCGACAACAACGTCAACGTCCACCCCGGTGAGGGCGAAATCCTCCCGATCGACTCGCACCCGACCCCGATCAACCGTCTCGACGGTGGCATCTGGCGTCCGCGGGTCAGCGGCTACGACGCGCCGTTCGGACTGACCAAGGCCGACTCGTTCACGCTCCACCTGAACGGCCAGGCCAGCTACATCCGCGGCCAGGCAGCCCAGCCGCTGTTCAACGACAGCCTGTCCTACTGGGACGCCACGCAGCCGCAGAACAGCGTCAAGGTGCCGAACAATGGCGTCAACATCCGGGTGACCTCGCGCGACAACACCTCGCTCAAGGTCCGGATCTACCCCCGGAGCTGATCACCTGATCAGAGCACCACAAGCCAGCGGCCCCCGGGACTTCTCCCCGGGGGCCGCTGGTCATTTGGCTCACCAAATGCGACAGCCCCGCAAACCAGAGGCTTCCGGGGCTGTCGGTGGTACAGGTCAGGCGGTGGTACAGGTCAGGCGATGACCGCGTACTTCGCGAGGTCGCCGGCCAGGTCGGCGTGCACCCGGGCGGTCACCCTGGTGCCGTCGCCGGTGTGCTCCAGCTGGTCGACCGCACCCTCGGAGTGGATCCGGGAGACCAGGTCGCCGCGGTCGTACGGGAGCAGTAGGTCGACGGCGACGTCCGGGCTCGGCAGGGCTGCCTCCACCAGGGCGCGGAGCTTGTCGATGCCCTCGCCGGTACGCGCCGACACCACGATCGCGCCGGTCTCCCGGTGCAGGATCGGGGCGAGCGCCATCGGGTCGGCCACATCGCCCTTGTTGATCACGATGATCTCCTGGACGTTGCCGGCACCGATCTCGGCGAGCACCTCGCGGACCGCGTTGATCTGCGCGATCGGGTCCGGATGCGAACCGTCCACCACGTGCAGCAGCAGGTCCGCGTCGGCGACCTCCTCCAGCGTCGAGCGGAACGCCTCGACGATGTCGTGCGGCAGATGCCGGACGAACCCGACGGTGTCGGTGAAGGTGTAGACCCGGCCGTCGGACGTCGTCGTCCGCCGGGTGGTCGGGTCCAGCGTCGCGAACAGCGCGTTCTCGACCAGTACGCCGGCGTTCGTCATGCTGTTCAGCAGGGACGACTTGCCCGCGTTCGTGTACCCGGCGATCGCGACCGACGGGATCGAATGCCGGCGACGCTCCTGCCGCATCGTCGAACGGGTGCTCTTCAGGTCCTTCAGCTCACGCCGCAGCTTGGCGATCTTGGTGTTGATCCGGCGCCGGTCGGTCTCGATCTTGGTTTCACCAGGACCACGACCACCGATACCGCCACCCGCCGCACCGACCCGGCCACCGGCCTGGCGGGAGAGGTTTCCACCCCAACCACGCAGCCGCTGCTTCATGTACTGCAGCTGGGCCAGCTCGACCTGCGCCTTGCCTTCCTTGCTCTTCGCGTGCTGGGCGAAGATGTCGAGGATCAGCGCGGTCCGGTCGACCACCTTGACCTTCAGCTTGTCTTCCAGGTTGCGCAGCTGGGCGGGCGCGAGCTCGCCGTCCGCGATCACCGTGTCGGCGCCGAGCGCGGCGACCAGGTTGCGCAGGTCGGCCACCTTGCCGCTACCGATGTAGGTGGCGGGGTCCGGCTTCTTGCGCCGCTGGATCACACCGTCGAGCACCTCGGAACCAGCCGTCTCGGCGAGCAGCTTCAGCTCGGCGAGGGAGTTCTCGGCGTCCTCGGCGCTGCCGTCGGTCCACACGCCGACCAGCAGCACGCGCTCCAGCAGCAGCTTGCGGTATTCGACCTCGCTGATGTCCGTCAGCTCGGTCGACATCCCCACCACGCGCCGCAGCGCCTGGCGTTCCTCCAGCTCGAGGCCTTCGGTGTTCTCCTCGGCGGAGTAGTCGTTGCGGTAACCCGACGAAGACTCCTCGTCGTCGAGCACGTCGTCCTGGAGCAGGTCGAGGTCGACGTCGGTCTCTTCGTATGCGTTCGATTGGGTCGTCATATACCTTCCATCGTGGCACGGCTCACCCCCACAGGCGACCCGATTTCAGTTCCAACGACCCAGCGTCGCGCTGAATTCCCGTTCAGGCGGGCAACCAGGACCTGTCGAACTCGCCGCGGGCGTGGATGACGGCTGGGCCGGTGAGCTCCAGGTGGTTGTCTTCGCGCCAGTTCACGGTGACGGAACCGCCCGGTACTACGACGCGGTACGTGACCGGCGCGCTCTGGCGGGCCGCGCGGGCGGAGGCCACGGCGACGGCGCAGGTGCCGGTGCCGCAGGAGCGGGTCTCGCCCGCGCCTCGCTCGTGCACTCGCATCGCCACCTCGTTCGGGCCTTTGCGGACTACGAACTCGATGTTGACCCCGTGTGGGAACGCGTTTGCCGGGGACCAGCCGGGCTGGTCGCAGAGGTTGCCCGGCTCGTCGAGCGAGTCCACGAAGGCCACCGCGTGGGGGTTGCCCATGTCGACGTGGAGGGCCGGCCATTGGTGGCCGTTCGCCTCCACGACGATGCCGGCCGGTCCGGGGAGTCTCGGCTCACCCATGTCGACGGTGATCGTGCCGTCGTCGTTGAGCACGACCTCCTTCACCCCGGCCCGGGTCCCCACCCGGACCGGCTTCTCGCCGACCAGACCGGCCTCAGCCAGGTACCGGACGAACACCCGGACCCCGTTGCCACACATCTCCGCGATCGAGCCGTCGGCGTTGCGATAGTCCATGAACCAGTCGCCACCGTCCTCGACGTACGACTGCTTCGATCCCTCGATCACCCGCAACACCCCGTCCGCCCCCAGGCCGGCGTGCCGGTCGCACAGGAAGCGGACGACGGCTGCGTCCAGCTCGCCGTGCACGCTTCCATCAGGGTCGGGCAGCAGCACGAAGTCGTTCTCGGTGCCGTGTCCCTTAAGCCAGGGGAAGGTGCTCATGGGCAAATCGTACGGTGGTCGCGTCGATAGGTGAGTTTCACGACGGCCTGGTCGAAGATCTGGCTGTCGGCCAAGGCGACTCCCCGGCGGTTGCCGATGTCCGCCAGCAGGCTGGGACCGGCCCCGAGCGCAACCGGGTGGACATAGATCTGGTACTCGTCGACGAGGTCCTGCCGGGCGAGCTCGGTGATCATCTCGCCGCTGCCCACCAGATAGAGATCGCCGTTCGCCCGCTCCCGCGGCCCAGCCAGCGACTCGATGTCGCGCAGCACGGTGGTGTCCCAGTCGGCCGACTGCATCGTCTTGGAGAACACCGCTTTGGGCATCGACTTCCACAGCTTCGAATACCTGACCAGCCACTGGTCGTTGCCCGGGTCCTCGTCCGCAGTCGGCCAGTAGCCGGCCATCCCCTGATAGGTCCGGCGACCGTACAAGAACATGCCCGCCTTGCTGTGCTCCGTCACGAAGTGGGCATGCAGTTCGTCCTTGACCACGAACCAGTCGAGTTCGCCGCCCGGGCCTGCCGTCCGGCCGTCCAGCGACACCTGCACCGACACGACGATTCTGTTGCCTGACATAACCATCTCCCTGTGGTCGCGAACCGCTGACACCTCACGGTCGGATCCGGCCCGGGTGCCTTGACATGGACCAGCGGTCGGGTCGTCGGTCGGTTGCGCGGGTTCCGTCGTACCGTTTCGGCATGGGTGAGCAGGTGGTGGCGTACTTCTGGGAGCGGGAGGACGCGGATGCGGTGGCCGGGCGGCTGGATGCGGTTGTGCGGCGGGATCGGTTTCAGGGGGAGGACGACGACGAGGACCATCCGTGGATGGTCCTCGTGCCGGCTGATGCCGAGTTGAGCGTTGTGGAGCCGTTGGTCACGCAGTACGACGGGTGGCTCGACGCGGGTGATGCCGGAGCACCGCCGCCCGTCGAGCCGCCGCCGTTGCCTACTGCTCCCAAGCGGTTGAAGAAGGGTTAGTTCGGCCAGAGCTGGTCGACTGTGCCGGCCGCGCCTCCGCCGCGACGCTTCGGCTCGGCCGCAGCGAGGTAGCCGCCATGCGGCAGTACTTCGAGCGCCGCGACCGCCCCGATCTCGGCAGCCGACGTGAGGGCGTCACCCGCCGGTACCAGCGTGTGGCCGTACGGCTTGAGCGCCGTCCCATAGGCGTCGATGAACGGCGGCTCGGCCGTCACGTTGACCGTGTTGCGCTGGGACGCGCGCGGCGCGGCGATCGCCTCGGGCAGGGTCATCCCCCGGTCCAGCCGGTTGGTCAGCGTCTGCAGCACGGTCGTGATGATGGTCGAACCACCCGGCGAACCGAGCGCGAGGAACGGCTTGCCGTGCTTCAGCACGATCGTCGGCGACATCGACGACCGCGGCCGCTTGTTCGGCTGGATCCGGTTCGGGTCGGCCGGGTCGGGAACCGCGGTGAAGTCGGTCAGCTCGTTGTTCAGCAGGAAGCCGCGACCGGGGACGAGGATGCCGGAGCCGCCGGTCTGCTCGATCGTCAGCGTGTACGAGACGATGTTGCCCCACTTGTCGGCCGCGACCAGGTGGGTCGTCGACAGGCCTTCGGTGTCGGCCTTGTCCTCATGCGCGATACCCGCCGGGCAACCGGAGTACGAACCGTCCGGCGAACCGGGCGGCAGCGGCTTGACCGAGGCCTTGGCCGGGTCGATCAGGCAGGACCGCTCGGCGCCGAACCCCTTGGAGAGCAGCTCTTTCGTCGGTACGTCGACGAACGCCGGGTCGCCGACGTACTTGCCGCGATCGGCGAACGCGAGCGCCGACGCCTCGAGGTAGGAGTGCAACGCCTGTGGGGTCGACTGCTTCGACAACTTCAACGGGGCAAGGATGTTGAGCGCCTCCCCCACCGTCGTACCACCGGACGAGGACGGCGCCATCCCGTAGACGTCCAGGCCGTCGTAGCTGACCTTCGTCGGCTCCCGCTTGATCACCTTGTACTTGGCCAGGTCGGCCGTGGTGAGGTGGCCGGGCATCACCGGCAACGTCGCGCCCGGAGCCTTCGGCGGCGTCTGGACCGTCGTCGCGATCTCCTGCGCCAGCGGACCGCCGTAGAAGGCCGACGGACCCTTCTTGCCGAGCAACTTGTACGTGTTGGCCAGGTCCTTGTTCTTGAAGACGGAGCCGACGACGGGCGCATCACCATTGGGCAGGTACAGCGCGGCAGTCGGCGTGATCGCCGAGAAGCGGGCCTTGTTGTCGAGCGTCTGGTTGCGGAAGGTCTGGTCGATCACGAACCCGCGATCGGCCAGGTCCGCGGCCGGCTTGAGCGCCTTGCCCAGCGACAGCGAGCCCCACGAGTGCAGCGCGGAGTCCCAGGTCGCGAGCGTGCCGGGGACGCCGACCGAGACGCCGGACGTCACCAGGTCCGGGAAGAACGTGTACGGCTTGCCAGGCGTGGCCGGGTTGAGGAAGGCGTCGGCGGGCATCGTCGCAGGTGCGGTCTCGCGGCCGTCGATCGTGTAGACCTTGCGGTCCTTCGCGCTGTAGTAGACGAAGTATCCACCTCCGCCGACACCGGCGGAGTACGGCTCCGTCACGCCGAGCGCTGCTGCCGTCGCGACGGCCGCGTCGACGGCGTTGCCGCCGCGGCGGAGTACGGAGACGCCGATGTTGGTCGCGTCGGCATCGACCGAGGCAACCGCGCCACCGAAGCCGACCGCCGTGGCGTACTTCTTGGTGGGCTGGGCTGTGTGGTCGTCGGTCTGGGCGGCGAGCTGGCGAGGCGGCTCGACGGTGCGCTGGGCAATGGCCGCGGTGCTCGCGGTCAGGCCGGCCAGGACGAGCGTTCCCGCTGTCAGGGTGGCGGCCAGGCGTGTGGGGGTCACGGGTCCTCCGCGGATCGGGCGTACAGGGACAGGCCCCTGCCTACCCGCTCAGGAGCTTGTCCGCCAGTCGTGGCGCGTCCGTCTTGTCAGTTGGCGCCTACCGACGGTGACAGTTGACGGTGTCAGTTGACCGTGCAGGAGGCCATGAAGCGGCGGAGGAGGTCGTCGTTCCAGTCCTTGTTGCCGGTCGGCAGCTGGACCAGCAGCCAGCGGTCGCCGAGCAGCACCTGGCCGGACTCGCGGCCTTCGCTGGTACCGAGGTGGAAGACCTTGCCCGCGGACTCGGACACGCGGATGCCCTGCAGGCTTCGGGCCGCGTCGATCGCCTGGATGTCCAACCCGGCGCCCGGGTCGAGATCCGCGGTCCGCATGGTCGGTGGGGCGAGCTGGATGTGGTTGGGGCCGGCTGGGGCTTTCAGCGCCCAGCCCTCCGGTGCCAGCGAGCAGCTGATGTTTTTCCAGGCAGCCCGGTTGGCGATCAGTGTGACGCCGGTGCTGAAGGTCGACATCGTGCCCTCGTCGGCTCCCGGGCTCGGCTCGGCGGTCTTCGCCGGCGAACGACCCGCCTCCGCGCCCGCCGCCGACGCGGGCTCATCGGGTCCGCCGGCCACCTCCGAGTGGCCCGCGCCCCACCACTTGACCTGGTTGCCGACCGCGAGCACCGCTGTCGTGGCAGCGGCGATGCACAGTACGCCGGTGACGCGGCGGCGCGCCCTGATCCGGCGCAGCGCCCGGCGTCCCCGCGCCACGTCCGCATCCACGTCAGCTGCCGGCAGCCCGTCGACCGCATGGTCGGCGAACTCCGCCAGCAGCTTCTTCACGTCGTCCACTTGTCCGTACTCCCCGTCGCGGGATCCGTGGCCGGGTCGTCGGCCATCAGGTCCTTCAGTCGTTTCAAAGCTTTCGCGGTCTGGCTCTTCACAGTGCCCTCGGTGCACTCCAGGATCCGGGCGCAGCTGGACACGTCGAGATCCTCGAAGTACCTGAGCACCAGGACCGCCCGTTGCCTGGGCGCCAGGTCCAGCAGCGCCTTGCGGACGGCCAGTGTGTCCACCGGATCCGTCTGCTCCGACAGCCTCGGCTCGAACGTCTCGGCGGTCACCACCTCGGGGTGGCGGCCGGCCCGGCGACGCTCGTCCAGGAAGGCGTTGACCAGGATGCGGTGCGCATACGGCCCGGCGCCTTCGTGCCGGATCCGGTGCCAGTGCACATACACCCGGGTACAGGCGGTCTGGACCAGATCCTCGGCGGTGTGCACATCCCCCGCGGTGAGCAACATCGCCGTTCGCATCAGTCTGCTGCGGTCCGCGACGACGTACTCGCGGAACTCGGCCTCACGGTCACCCCCTCGCATCGACAGCCCCCAGGCCTTCTTCCATCCCGACTACGTCGGCGGGGCCTGGATGGTTGCCTCTGATCACGCGGAGAGCTTGGTCGACCAGATCGGGCGCATCCCAAGGCAGCCAGGTGATCCGGGGGTCCTTGCGGAACCAGGAGTCCTGCCGGCGGGCGAATCTGCGGGTCGCCTGGGCGGTCCTCATCCGCGCCTCGGTCTCGGACAGTTCGCCGCGCAGCAGCGCGATCACCTGCGGGTAGCCGAGCGCGCGGTTCGCGGTACGGCCGTCCAGCAAGCCCTTAGCCAGCAGGGCTTCCACCTCGTCGACGAAACCGTTGTCGAACATCCGGTCCACCCGGCGGTCGATCCGCTCATCGAGAACCGGCCGCGGGACGTCGAGTCCGAGCTGGACGGCGCCCGGGTAGACGTAGGTGTGCTCGGGCAGCGTCGCGACGTACGGGCCGCCGGTGATCTCGATGACCTCGAGCGCACGGACGATCCGGCGGCCGTTGCTCGGCAGGATCTGCGCGGCCGCGGCCGGATCGACCTCGGCCAGCCGCTGATGCAGAGCACCGGAGCCGTGCTCCACCAGCTCGGCCTCGAGGCGCTCACGGAGTACCGGATCGGTACCCGGGAACTCGAAGTCGTCGAGGATCGCCCTGACGTAAAGCGCCGAGCCACCGGCCAGCACCGGAACCACCTGACGGCGCAGGCAGTCGTCGATCGCGGCCCGGGCCAGCTGCTGGAACTCAGCCACCGTGGCGGTCTGGGTCACGTCGAGGATGTCGAGCAGATGATGCGGTACGCCGGAGCGCTCGGCCACGGTGATCTTCGCCGTACCGACGTCCATCCCGCGGTAGACCTGCATTGCGTCGGCGTTGACCACCTCACCTGTGCCGGATCCACTTGGCAATTGCTTGCAGAGGGCAACCGACAGGTCGGATTTTCCGGCCGCCGTGGGACCCACGACGGCGACCACGAGTGACTCGACCATCTCCTTAGTGTGACAGTGCCCGCCGCCGGGCCTGGCGACCGGCGTGAACTCTGGGCCAAGGATCGGCCGGCGGGCTTGTGGGTGACCCCCTGTGTTCGGTAGGAACGGGGGCAAGAGTTACGGTCCGGACCGCATCGGCGATTCGGGGGGCCGAAACACATCGCAGTACCTGACTCGGGAGGAACTTTCGTGACGAATCCGTTCGAAGAAGAAGCCGGCGCGGCCAAGGACGCGGCCAAGGACGCGGTCGAGGAGAACGTCGAGCAGGCCGACGCGCTCACGCGCAGCGGCGGCGACGTCGAGGTCGGACCGGACCAGAGCGGCGGCGACGTCGAGTTCAGCGGCGGCGACGTCGAGTTCGGCGACGACGGCGACGAGGCGGGCACGGACTCCGGCGGCGACGTCGAATCCGAACCCCGCGATCTCGCCTGAGCCACCTCCCACACCTGGGGCCCTGTTGGTGGGAAGATCACCGCTAGCTGTCTGTAAGTAGTTCACTACGCTAGGAATGGGAGCCCCCGAGATGGGCATCTTCGACAAGTTCAAGGGCAAGGCCGAGGACCTGAAGGACAAGGCCGGCGACCTGGTCGACCAGCACGGCGACAAGGTCGGCGAGGGTCTCGACAAGGCCGGCGACTTCGTTGACGAGAAGACCGGTGGCAAGTACGGCGACAAGATCGACCAGGGCGTCGACAAGGCCAAGGACGGCCTCGACGGGCTGGACGGCCAGGACGACGACATCGCCAACAAGCCTGCCTGAGCAACACCTCGAGGGCCGCAAGGGGATCTCCCCTTGCGGCCCTTTGCTCTTTTCGCCCACTTTGAGCACCCACCAGTCGCCCGATCGATGCTCCGGCGACTGGTGGGTGCTCAAAGTGGGGGTGGGGGTCCCTAGGGTTGGGCGGTATGGATCGGTTTCAGGTGATTCCCGCGGCTTATGTGGTGTTGCGGCGTGGCGACGAGGTGCTGTTGTTGCTCAGGGCCAACACCGGCTACATGGACGGCTTCTGGGCGACCGCGGCCGGGCATGTCGAGCAGGGCGAGTCCGTACTGGCGGCAGCGATCCGCGAAGTCCGGGAAGAGGTCGGGGTGGAGATCGACCCGGCCGACCTGGTGCCCGTCACGGCGATGCACCGGACCGGTGGCAACGGGCTGCCGATCGACGAGCGGGTCGACTTCTTCTTCACGGTTTCGCGGTGGAGCGGCGAGCCACGCCTGATGGAGCCGGGCAAGGCGGCAGGCCTCGACTGGTTCTCCCTCGACAAGCTGCCCGATCCGGTCGTACCGCATGAGGCGCGGGTCCTGGCCGGTCTTCGTGCGGGTGGTCTGCCTGCGGTGATCGCGGAGGGTTTCGAGTAGTTCTTCTGGCGTTCATGTTGGTCAGGACAAAGGCGTTCTAGAGTGCCAGCGATGCGCCGGGGCGTGAGGCACCGGCACCTAGGCCGGAGGCACCGATGGGCGAGCAGTTCGATGGGACCAGCAGGCGGCGGATTCTGCAGGCGGGGGCGCTGGGGGCGGGGATCGCAGCCGTCGGGGTGACTGGCGTATCGACGGCTTCGGCGGCCGGCCCTTCTTCGATCAGTCCTTCTTCGACCGGCACTGCCGGCACTGCGTCGAGCCGGCCCGACGTGGAGGACCCGCGGTTCACGCTGGCCGTCGTACCGGACACGCAGTACATGTTCGACGAGGACCGGGGCGACTCGGCGCCGCTGACCGCGACCTTCGAGTACCTGATCGACCAGCGCGGCGTCGACAACATCGTCTTCACCGCGCACCTGGGCGACATCACCCAGAACGCGCAAGCGCGGGAGTTCGCGCAGGCCGACCCGGTGTTCGCGGTGATGGACCGGGCGCGGATGCCGTACAGCGTGCTCGCGGGCAACCACGACATCGACGGCAGCAAGGACGACCAGCGCGGCGATTCGCCGTACCTGCACGTGTTCGGGCCGCAGCGGTTCAAGCGGATGAGCACCTACGGCGGCTCGACGCCGGACGGCTACAACTCGTACCACGTGTTCCGCGCGGGCGGCCGGCAATGGTTGCTGCTGGCAATGGACTGGCGGCCGTCCGACGCGGGCTTCGCCTGGGCCCGCAAGGTGATCGCGGAGCACCCGACGTTGCCGGTGATCCTGACGATCCACGAGCTCGTCTACGCCAACGACGACGGTGGCGTCGCGTACTTCTCCGACCACGGCAACCGCGTCTGGGACCAGCTGGTCGACGGCAACGACCAGATCTTCCTGACCCTGAACGGCCACTACTGGCCGCCCGGCCGGACGATCCGCCAGAACGCCGCCGGGCACGACGTCCACCTGCACATCACCAACTACCAGGACCGGTACTACGGCGGCGGCGCGATGATCCGCCTCTACCACTTCGACCTGGTCCGGAACACGATCGACGTCGAGACGATCAACCCGTGGATCCTGGCGCAGAAGCCGGGCCGCCGTTCGCTGCTGGCCGAGCAGGAGGTCGAGCTGACCAGCGACGTCAACCGCTTCAGCCTGCCGATCGACTTCGCCGCCCGCTTCGCCGGGTTCGCTCCTTTGCCGGTACGGCCCGCGCGGCCGGCCGCCGAGCTGGTGATCCCTGGGACGGTCGCTTACTGGCGGCTCGACGGGCCGGTCGGGTCGCGGGTGGTGGATCACTCGGGCCGGGGCAATGACCTGACGCCGGTGCTGTTGCCGGGCAGCCCGGCGGACAGCCTGAAGGCGTCCACTGAGTTCCACCCGGATCAGCCGGGCCACGCGAGCTGGGTGTTCGGCGGCGGCAAGAAGCCGGGACGGGGTGGCTACCTTCGTACCGCCGACAACGCGCCGCTCAACCGGCTGACCTTCAAGGGCGGCTACACCATCGAGGCGTTCGTGAAGCTGTCCGACGACGGCGCCGACCACTCCTGGGAAGGCCTGCTGAGCCGGCTCGGTACCGGCGCCGACGCGGGCAAGACCGGCAGCGACCCGTCCGAGCCGGTCGTCAACCTCGCCTTCTCCGGCGGGCGCGAACTCCAGTGGGCCGTCTACCCGCTGGACAAGAACGATACCTTCACCAACTGGGGTCATGAGGAGGTCGCGGGCCGCTGGTTCCACCTGGCGGTAGTCAACGACGGGCGCCACACCACCCTCTTCATCGACTCGTCGGAGTTGCTGCGCAACCCGTCGACCCGCTCCAACGGCCTCGCCACCACCGGAGCCGCCTGGCTGCTGGGCGCCAACCACTACGCCAACAAGATCGAGCAGACCTTCGCCGGCCACATCGGCGAACTCCGGATCGTCGACCGCGCGCTGTCGCTGAAGGAGTTCCTCAACGCCTGAGCCTGCCGCGGTTTGAGCTGTTGGAGCAGGCCGACCGGTGTTTTTGGTGTCGGCTGGCGGGTTTTGGTGCCGCTGGCGTGATGCTGCACGTCAGCGGCCCGAGAACCTGCTAGGGCAAGTGTGAGCGGATCAGTTCTGCCTGGGCTGGTAGGAGATCGAGTTCCTGCTGGCTCAGGGTGCGGTTGTGGGCGCGGGCGGCGAGGGCGGCGTCGAGGCCGGGGGTCAGGTCGATCGAGTTGGCCAGGTAGGTGGTGAGGGACTCGCGGAGCATCGCCGAGAGGTTGGCGAAGGCGGGGTCGAGGGCTACCTGGGCGAAGATGATCGCGGTCATCGCGAGGTCGAACTCGGGTGAGCCTTCCTCGGCGTTGCGCCAGTCGATGACGACCGGGCCAGCTGGGGTGAGAATCACGTTGTACGGATGGAGATCGCCGTGCACGACGACGTTGCCGCGGGTGCCGCTCGGGGCCGGGATGGCGTGGAGGCGGCGATGCAGGTCAGCATGCATGCGGCCAAGCTCCGACGGTGAGAGGTCACCGGCGATCGCCGCATCGGCAAGTGTCGGCCCGGTGAGTCGCTCGATCACCATGTCCGGCCCGTCGATCTGACGCACGGCCGGTACCGGGTAGTCGTACTTCGCCACCCAGGTCATGTACTCCGCTTCATCCCGCACCGGATGCCCATCCCGATACCGCCGCAACACCCACTCATCATCGATCGAGTAGACATCCGCATCCCGCCCAGCAGCAAACGGCTCAGCACCAGCCACCAACAACCCACCAACCCGCCCCGCGGCCCCATCCCCACCCACCACAGGGACAGACACAGCCCCGCTCTGGTTGGGGGCGGGGTTGGGGGTGTTGGGCAAGTTAGTTGACCTGGCAGCCGCCGACGGCCGGCTCCAAGGGGGTCGGGGCGCCGATGGGGGGCATGCCGAGCATGACGCCGGGGGTGGCGGTGGAGGCTGGGGTGTCTTGGGCTCGTTGCCAGGCGTCGCCGGCGCGGGTGTGGCGTACGGAGCCGAAGATGTCGGCTACCAGGTGGTGGGGGGCCGCGTAGGTGACCTCGACGGTTGCCATGTCGCCGGGGCGCGGCTTCTCGATGCCTTCGGGGAGGGTGAAGTGGACCAGGCGGTTGTCGCGGGCGCGGCCGGAGAGGCGGTGGGTGGCGGCGTCCTTGCGGCCCTCGCCCTCGGCGATCAGGACCTCGACGGAACGGCCGACGATCAACTTGTTCTCTTCCCAGGCCATCTCGTCCTGCAGCTCGACCAAGCGCAAGTACCGCTCCTGTACGACCGCGTGCGGCACCTGGTCCTCCATCGACTCGGCCGGAGTGCCGGGACGCTTGGAGTACTGGAAGGTGAAGGCGCCGGCGAAGCGCGCCTCGCGGACGACGTCGAGCGTGCCCTGGAAGTCTTCCTCGGTCTCACCGGGAAAGCCGACGATGATGTCGGTCGTGATCGCGGCGTCCGGCATCGCGGCCCGGACGTCGGAGATGATCTTGAGGTAGCGATCCCGCCGGTACGAGCGGCGCATCGTCTTGAGGATCTGGTCCGACCCCGACTGCAGCGGCATGTGCAGCGACGGCATCACGTTCGGCGTCTCGGCCATCGCCTCGATCACGTCCGCGGTGAAGTCGCGCGGATGCGGCGAGGTGAAGCGGACCCGCTCCAGCCCCTCGATCCCACCGCAGGCCCGCAACAGCTTCGAGAACGCGTACCGGTCGCCGAACTCGACGCCGTACGAGTTGACGTTCTGGCCGAGCAGCGTCACCTCGAGCACGCCCTCGGCGACCAGCGCCTCGACCTCGGCCAGCACGTCGCCGGGGCGGCGGTCCTTCTCGCGACCGCGCAGCGCCGGGACGATGCAGAACGTGCAGGTGTTGTTGCAGCCGACGCTGACCGACACCCAGGCGGAGTACGGGGACTCCCGCCGGGTCGGCAGCGTGGACGGGAAGACGTCGAGCGACTCGAGGATCTCGACCTGCGACTCCTCGGCGATCCGGGCCCGCTCCAGCAGCACCGGCAGCGAGCCGATGTTGTGGGTGCCGAAAACGACATCCACCCAGGGCGCCTTCTTGGTGATGGTCGCGCGGTCCTTCTGCGCGAGGCAGCCACCGACGGCGATCTGCATCCCCGGGTTCTTCGCCTTCGCGGGGGCCAGCTGGCCGAGATTGCCGTACAGCTTGTTGTCGGCGTTCTCGCGGACCGCGCAGGTGTTGAAGACGACCACGTCGGCGAGGTCGCCCTCGGGCGCGCGGACGTAACCGGCGGTCTCCAGCAGGCCCCGCAGACGCTCGGAGTCGTGGACATTCATCTGACACCCGTGGGTGCGGACCTCGTATGTACGCATAACAGCCACCAAGAGTACGTGCCTTGGTGGGGTTTTCCCTACCTGGGATAGGGCGGTCAGAACCCCTGACCGCAGAGCCCGGGCAAACAACAGTGGAGGGCATGAACAGTTCCCGTCGTCAGTTCCTCGCCCGTACCGCCGCAGGAGCCGCCATGGTTGCCGGAAGCTCCTTCACCGCCGACCACGCCGTCGCCCTCAGCTGGCCGTCCAGCACGGCCCGCTCCCCCAGGATCACCGCGTTGACCGACGTCACCGTGATCGACCCGGCAACGGGCCGTCGCGACCGGCACCAGACCGTACTGATCAGTGGTGATCGCATCATCGGAGTGGGCCGGCTGCCGGTCCCCCGCGGCGCCACCGAGCTCAACCTGACCGGCAAGTTCGTCATCCCCGGCCTGGCCGACATGCACGTCCACTCCCTCGGCGACGAGCACGTCTCGCCGCCGCTGTACCTGGCCAACGGCCTCACCACCGTCCGCGAGATGGCCGCGCCCGACCCGGTCGTCTACGACTGGCGCGACCGGATCGAGGCGGGCACGCTGCTCGGTCCGCGGATGATCGTGGCCAGCCAGATCATCGATGGCGATCCGACCCTGTGGGACCCCAACCTGCTCCACGTGCTCGTCGTCGACGACGAGGCCGGCGCGCGGGCGGCGGTCCGGCAGGTGAAGGAGGAGGGGGCCGACTTCGTCAAGGTCTACTCGCGGCTGAGCCCAGCGGCGTACCGGGCGATCTTGGACGAGGCGCGGCGGCAAGGGCTGACGGTCGCCGGTCACGGTCCCGACCAGGTACCGATCAAGCAGGTGAGCGACGCCGGCCAGCGCAGCATCGAGCACATTCACTCGCTGGGCCTGTCGGTGTCGAGCCGCGAGGCCGAGGTACGCCGGATGCAGCAGGCGATCGCGATCAGGACCGGCGACTACAACGGCTGGTTCCGGCAGATGCACCCGATCGAGTGGATCGCGGCGAACACCTTCAGCCAGGCCCGCGCGGCCGACGTCTTCGGCACGCTGCGGCGCAACCGGACCCGGGTCACCCCGACACTGACCATGCACAAGGTGCTGGACATGCCCGACTTCACCGGGCCCGACCCCGCGACGCAGAAGTATCTGAGTGAGGACTCGATCGGCACCTACGACTACGTGATCGAGAACCTCTACAAGGCCAACCGGAACGCCGAGGAGATCTCCCACCAGCGGCAGATGTGGGAGTACCGGCAGCGTTTCGTCCGCGAGCTCTTCGCCCACGACGTCCCCGTACTGGCCGGCACCGACACCGGTACGCCGTACATGGTCCCCGGCTTCGCCCTGCACGACGAGCTCGAACTGCTCGTCGGCGCCGGCGCCACCACCCGGCAGGCCCTGTACGCCGCAACGGTAGAACCAGCCAAGTTCCTGGGACTGGCCGCCGACCTCGGGTCCGTTGCCCCACGCAAGGTCGCCGACCTGGTTGTACTGGACGCCGACCCGCTGCACGACATCCGCAACACCCGGCGGATCCACACCGTCGTCACCCGCGGCCGGATCATCTCCCCGGCCGAACGAACCCGCATGCTGGCCGACGTCGAGGCAGCCGTCAAAACCCCACCCGCACCATCCGGCCTAGCTGCCGGCGGCTGCTGCGGAAGCGGCAAACCGCGCTGACCGGCGTGGGGGGGGGGGGGGGGGGGGGGGGGGGGGGGGGGGGGGGGGGGCGGCCCCCCCCGGGGGGGGGGGCAAGGACTGTGTGGAATGGGTGTGGTGGTCCGAGATCTCGCCCAGACAC
>NZ_JBITDB010000008.1:0-291916 GCF_044453825.1 Kribbella sp. NPDC051620 | reverse complement strand
CACCGCCCGCCCCCCCCCCCCCCCCCCACCCCCCCCCCCCCCCCCCCCCCGGGGGCGCGGGGGGGGGGGGCCCCCCCCCCCCCCCCCCGGGGCCGCCCCCCACCCCCCCACCCCCCCCCCCCCCCCCCCCCCCCCGCGGAGGGTCAGGCAGGCGGGGTGATGCTCCAGATGCCACGGCCGTGCGTGGCTGCGTACACCCTGCCGTCCGGTCCGGACTCGATGTCCATCACGGTCGTCGTCGGCAGGCCGTTGCCCAGCACCTGCCAACTGGTCGCTCCCGGGGCCCGGTAGAAGGTCGCCAGGTCTGAACCGACCACCAGTGCACCGTTGGACAGCTGCTTGACCGAACTGGTCGGGATGTCCGGCAGGTTCGCCGAGATGTCCGCCCAGGTCGCACCGCCGTCCTTGGTCTCGTACACGTGTCCGACCCCGGCTCCCGGCCCCTCGGTGAAGCGGCGGGAGAACCCGTTGACGGCCACGTAGGCGTGCTGTCCCGACGCCGGGTCGATCCCAACGCCGGCCAGGTACCGGTTCGGGAAGGCGGCAGGCAGGCTCACCTGGTGCCACGAGCCACCGGCGTTGGTCGCCAGGCCGCGGGTGAAGCCGGAGTTGTTGCAGGGACCACACCAGCTCACCCAGCCGACGCCGTCACGCATCGCCACGGCGGTGGCGGAGTGGCCCGCGCCCAGGTCGAACGCCTTGGTCCACTCGCTCGCGCTGCGCATGCCCCACCCCTTGGTCGAGGTGTAGACGTACTGCCCGCCAGTGATGAACCCACTCGAGTTGACCGAGTCCAGCGCGATCGGGGCGATGAAGCGCGGTGACGGGTCGTTCGGGTCGAGGCTCCACGACGACGCGTCGTCCTCGCTGAGCGCTCCGGGATTCAGCGCGCAGTTGTTGGTGATCTTGATGGCCAGCGAGGTGTACTCCTGCAGCTGGTTGCAGCCGTTCTGCGGATCGGCCGCGCCGTCGCCGCCGTCACCACCGAAGTTGGAGCCCATCTCGGTGTCGCCGTTGCTGCCGTCCGGCCGGACCGCGAACAGGTTCGACACACCGTTGTCCTGCAGACCACCCGACACGACCACACCGCTGTTCTTGGTGTCCTTGCCGACCGACACCGAGTAGTACTGCAGCGCGTCCATCGAGCCGTCGTCGGTGAGCGAGGACCAGTCGGTGCCGTTCTTGTTGGCGTTCACCTGCCCGTTCACCGGGCGCCGGTACACACCGCCGTCGTTGCCGACGTACACGACCGGCTTCCCGTCCGCCGTGCCGACCGCGACCGAGTGCTGGTCGGAATGCGGGGCCATCGGGCAGGTGTTCTTCGAGTCCGCGATGTTCCAGCAGGCGAAGCCGAAGTTCCAGTACGGCCCGACGGTGGCCCAGTGCGAGCCGGCGTCGGTGGTCTCGAACACTTCCTCCAGGCCGGCCCAGACGTGGTCGGCATTGGCCGGATCGACGGCGAGGAACTGGTTGTACCAGGCCTGGACTCCGACCGCGTACCCCTTGCGATCCAGCGCCGAACCACTGTTGTGGAGGATCTGCGGATCGGCGATCTTGTTCCACGGACCGGCCGGGCTGCCGTTCTTCGACACGAAGATGCCGGCCAGGCTGGTACTGCCGTTGATCTTGCTCGGCTGCTGCACCAGCGCGTACAGCCGGTCGCCTGTCTTGCTGAAGGCGAACGTGGTGTAGCCGACGTCGGTGCTGTTCTTGATACCACCGAGCACCACGTTCAGCCGCTTCCAGCTGGACGGCCCGGCGGTGTAGTCGGACGTCTCGTAGAACCCGTTGTAGGTGTCACCCGAGCGCCAGCCGATCGCAGCGATCAGGTGCTTGGGGTTCTTCGGGTCGATAGCGATGTCGTTGACGATGTTCTTGTACGCCGCGTCGGTCGCGCCGCCGGTCTGCGAACCGGCCGGGACCAGGACGTTGCCTGCGTCGTCCTTGATCAGCGGCATGAAGTCGGGGTTCGGGTAGAACGCCACCTTCCAGGCGCCGGCCTTGGTCGACGCGTCGTGGTACCAGACGCCGCGGTTGGTCGCCGCGAACACCTGGCCACCGCCCCAGCGCAGCCGGCCGACCGTGGTCGACTCGAGTTCCTTGCCGCCTACCCGGTCGGTCGGGGCGTAGACGCCGCTGACCGGGTTCGCCAGCCGGTAGACACCGGAGCCGACGTACGACGTACCGCCGGTGTTGGCCTCGCCGGTCGCGTACCAGAGCGAGCCGTCGCCGGCCAGTTGCAGATCGCCGCCGCTCAGCGAGGGCAACGAGTCGGACAGCGGTGTCCAGTTGCCGCCGCCCGTGCTCGAACGCCAGACGCCGCCGTTGGCGCCTGCGGCGTACACGTGATTCGCCCCATCCGCGGCGAGACCGGTGACCCGGCCCGAGACGTGCCCGGCGCCGCCGGAGGAGTTGGAGTACCAGTCGCGGTACCGGGTGTCGTCGGCGTTGTACGGCACCTTGGTGACGTCACGCCAGGTCCCGGTGGTGTGCTGCATCGCGGTGAGCTGACCGAAAGCAGCCGAGTAGGCACCGGGAGCAACGATTCCACCAGGAGCGGTCCGCGCCTGCTCGAACTCGTCGGCGATGGTGAACGCCTCTTTGGACTCGCTCTGCATCTCGGCCGGATTGCCGCCGGCAATCATCAGCGCCTTCTCCATCACGGAGGCGTTGTAGTGCTTGTCGGCCCACTGGTGTTTGAGCCACTCCTCCTTGAGCTCGTACCGGCCGGCGTAACCACCGATACCGGCCGCGACGAGCCCGACCCCCAGAACACCAGAGATTATTTTCTGCTTGCGCCTGGTCAGCGAGATTCGCATGACGTTCTCCGACTTACTTGGCGGGGTGCGCTGTTGATCCGCGCACTCCCGTAGCTCTGAGCCGCCGAAACCGTACGCCCGGTCAGGCCGGGGCCGGAAGTGATCGAACTCGGTAAAGGCCGGAACAGGGGAAATCATGCACGATCCAGCGGGCTGTGACGGTGGGCTCACGGTCAGCCCCGTGGATCGCAGATCGTTACCACCGTGGAACCGGGTACGCGTGCGGGTCACCCTCTGGTCGCGCTAGGTTCTGGCCATGAGCGATTCCTCCGCCGTCGGCACAGTGACGACCACGGGTCTCGTCGCCCTGACGAACGTCAACAAGCATTTCGGCGACCTGCACGTGCTGAAGGACATCAACCTGTCCATCAACCGTGGCGAGGTGGTGGTGGTGATCGGCCCGTCCGGGTCGGGCAAGTCCACCCTGTGCCGGGCGATCAACCGGCTCGAGCCGATCGACTCGGGCACCATCATGCTGGACGGCCAGCCGCTGCCCAGCGAGGGCAAGGCGCTGGCCACCCTGCGCGCCGACGTCGGCATGGTGTTCCAGTCGTTCAACCTGTTCGCGCACAAGACGATCCTGCAGAACGTCACGCTCGGCCCACTGAAGGTCCGCAAGAAGGACGCGAAGGCCGCCGAGCAGCGCGCGATGGAGCTGCTCGAGCGAGTCGGCGTCGCGAACCAGGCGTCGAAGTACCCGGCCCAGCTGTCCGGCGGCCAGCAGCAGCGGGTCGCCATCGCCCGGGCGCTGGCGATGGATCCGAAGGTCATCCTGTTCGACGAGCCGACCTCGGCCCTCGACCCGGAGATGATCCAGGAGGTCCTCGAGGTGATGATCGACCTGGCCAAGCAGAGCATGACGATGGTCGTGGTCACCCACGAGATGGGTTTCGCGCGCAGCGCGGCCAACCGGGTCGTCTTCATGGCCGACGGCGAGATCGTCGAAGAGGCCAGCCCCGAGTCCTTCTTCACCAACCCGACCTCACGCCGTGCCCAGGACTTCCTCGGGAAGATCCTCAAGCACTGACGAGACGCCCGGCAGGCCCTCGGGCCGGCCGCAACTGCAGTAAAAACACACGAAGGGGATCCCATGAGAATGCGCAACGTGGTCGCCACTCTCGGCGTCGCTGCGCTCGCGCTGAGCGTCGGCGCCTGTGGCAAGGACGACACCGCCGCGGGTGGCGGCGGTGGCAGCACCACCAAGGGCTGTGGCGAGCCGCACAAGTTCACTCCTGCGCCTGCCGCGGACGTGGCCGGCAGCCCGACCTACGCCAAGATCAAGACCCGCGGGCACGCGATCGTCGGGGTCAAGGCCGACCAGCCGAACCTCGGTTACAAGGATGCCAGCGGCAAGCGCTGCGGCTTCGACATCGAGATCGCCCAGATGGTCTCGGCCCAGCTCGGCTTCGACCCGGCGCAGATCGAGTACAAGGAGATCCCGTCCGCGAACCGCGAGACGGCGATCGCCGGTGGCGAGATCGACTACTACGTCGGCACCTACTCGATCACCGACAAGCGCAAGAAGCTGGTCGGCTTCGCCGGACCGTACTTCATCGCCGGCCAGGACCTGCTGGTCCGCAAGTCCGACCCCTCGATGGACGCCGGCAAGGACGCCCTGAAGGGCAAGAAGGTCTGCTCGGTGACCGGCTCGACGCCGATCCAGAAGGTCAAGGACGAGAACCTGACCGAGGCGAGCAACATCTCGGAGTTCAAGACCTACTCCGAGTGCGTCTCGCAGCTGCTGGACAAGAAGGTCGACGCGGTCACCACCGACGACGCGATCCTCAAGGGCTACGCGGCGAACGCGCCCGACGAGCTGCGGGTGGTCGGCAAGCCGTTCAGCCAGGAGAAGTACGGCATCGGCGTGCCGCTGGCCGACAAGGCGCTGCGCGAGAAGATCAACGCGGGCCTCGAGACGGCCGGTACCGACGGTACCTGGAAGTCGATCTACGACGAGACGCTGGGCAAGTCCGGTTCGGCCGGCACCCAGCCGCCGGTCGAGAAGTACTGATCCACCCTGCAGTCCAGGGCGACTCCGGGTTCGCTTCCGGGGTCGCCCTGACTGTCTGAATCCTTCTGGAAGGTCACGATGCTCTCGGTCCTCACCGACAACTGGGAACTGTTCAGAGACGGCTTCTGGACCACGATCAAGCTGTTCGTGGTGGCGGGTCTGCTGAGTCTGGTCCTCGGGACCGTGCTGGCCGGCTTCCGGGTCTCCCCGGTGCCGGCGCTGCGGGCCATCGGCACCGGCTACGTGAACATCCTGCGGAACACGCCGCTGACCCTGGTGTTCGCGTTCCTCGTCTTCGGCGCGCCGAAGATGGGGATCGAGCTGCCGTCGTACTTCTGGTCGGCGATCGTGGCGCTGACCGTCTACACCTCCGCGTTCGTCTGCGAGGTGGTCCGGTCCGGCATCAACACCGTCTCGCCGGGCCAGTCCGAGGCCGCGCGAGCGGTCGGTATGACGTTCCTGCAGGTGCTCGGCATCGTCGTCCTGCCGCAGGCCTTCCGGGCGATCCAGCCGCCGCTGATGAGCGTGATGATCGCGCTGCTGAAGAACACCACCATCGCGGCCGGTTTCTCGGTGCTCGAAGCGGGCGCCATCCCGGCAGCGATCGCCGAACGCGGTGAGAACCAGATGCTGACCTTGGTCTGGATCACCATCGGCTTCCTGATCCTGATCATCCCCCTGGTCTTCCTGCAGCGGTGGGCCGAGCGACGGACGGCGGTAGCGGCATGAGCGCCGTTTTGTACGACGTACCGGGCCCGAGGGCGCGGGCGCGGAACCGGATCCTCAATGTCGTCGTGGTGCTGGCCCTGCTCGCGGCGGTCGCCTGGGTGGTCTACCGGCTGAACGACACCGGCCAGTTCCAGAGCCGGCGCTGGGCGCAGTTCCAGTACAAGTCGATCCAGGAGCAACTGCTCACCGGTCTGCTGAACACGCTGCGGGCCGCCGGCCTGGCCGCGGTGCTGGCCTTCCTGTTCGCCGCCGTGTTCGCGGCCGCCCGGATCAGCGACCACAAGTGGGTCCGGGTCCCGGCGACCTTCGTGGTCGAGCTGTTCCGCGCGATCCCGGTGCTGATCCTGATGTTCTTCTTCTACTACGGGAACCTTCAGTTCCATCTGGGCCTCGGCCCGTTCTGGGCGGTCGTCTTCGGCTTGACCCTCTACAACGGCTCGGTCCTGGCGGAGATCTTCCGGGCCGGCATCAGCGCGGTCCCGAAGGGCCAGCGCGAAGCGGCGTACGCGACCGGCCTGCGCAAGAACCAGGTCGTCCGGCTGATCCTGCTCCCGCAGGCGATCCGGGCAATGCTGCCGGCGATCGTCAGCCAGCTCGTCGTCCTGCTGAAGGACACTGCGCTCGGTTTCATCATCACCTACAACGAGCTCCTGTACGTCGGCAAGCAGATGGGCGGCCGGCTCGAATTCGGCTTCCCGTACATCCCGACGTACATGGTGATAGCGGTCGTCTACATCGGCCTCTGCTCGCTGCTCTCGGTCCTCGCCCGCTACCTCGAGGGCCGTACCCGCCGCAGCCGCAAAATCGCCCCCGGCACCGACCTGCCCCCGGCGGCAGGCATCGACGACGGCTTCTCGCGTCAGGACAACCTGTTCCCCGGCGGCCTGGGCAAGCCCCCTGAACGAGGCGGCAGCGACACCGTCTGACCCCAGCACTACCCGAGAGCCCTGTACGCCGCTACCCGGCGTACAGGGCTCTTGTCACGGTTGGTACGGCGTTGGTCAGTCGGCGGTTGGGTCTGCTGCTGCCGATCCCCAGATGTCGGTGTTGCCGAAGGTCGGCGGGCAGTCGGTGCCCGGTGCGGGTGGGGCGATCGGCGTACCGTCGACGAGAGACTGCCGATAGGCGTTGATCGCCGGGCAGACCGCGGCGTCACGGGTGTCGTTCCAGACCGCGACAGCGCCTGCGTCGGTCGCGACCGCGTAGTTGTAGTCACCCAGGAACTCACTGGTCAGCCCGTTGGAGCTCGAGGCACGGGCGTCGCCGATCGCACCGCGATGCAGGGTCGTGAACGGACCGGTCGAGGAGTCCGCGTGCCGGACCACGCCAAGCATCGGCCGCGGGGTGGCCGTCGTCGTCTGCCAGGGCGCCAGGAAGGCGTTGTAGGTCAGATAGACGTCCTGCCCGTCAGGTGAGATCGCGACCGCCGGCTGGTTGGCCCTGTCACCGGCCTCGCTCGCGACCGTGCGGCCGGTGTAGCTGTCACCACCGTTGGTGGAGTGGATGAGGTACGCACGCTCGTTGTTCGTGCCGGCCGAGTCGTCGGACCAGCTGACCACGATCTCGTCGGTGGCGTCAGCCCCGGTCGGTGCGCCGTTGGCGATGTCGATACTCGGGAACGTGCTCGTCCGCGCGCCCGCCACGCCGTCGATGGTGAACCTGCCCTGGACCGGATCGAGCTGCCCGATGTTCGTCACCACGGCGATCGGCCTGGGTCGCTCGAAGTTCGCGCCACCGTTGAAGGATCGGGCCTGGAAGAACACGCCCTGCCGGGTCCGGACATCGGTACCGACCCAGACGACGTACACAGTGCCGCTGCTGTCGGTCCGGACCGCACAACCCTGCCGGCCGCCAGTCTGAGCGTTGTTGGTGGCAGGCGACAGTTGCTTGGTCCGCCAGGTCGACCCACCGTCGCCGGAAACCGCGAACAGCACAGGCTCGGGTGCGCCGGCACCGACGCCGCGGAAGCCGACGTTGCAGACGTACACGTTGCCGAAGAAGTCGCTGGAGGCCGCATTGTCCGCCCACAACTGCTCCTTGTCGGAGAACAGCGCCGAGTTCTGCTTCGACACGATCACCGGTGCCGACCACGCGCTGTTGTCACCTGAAAGAGCCCCCGCGAGCCGGTTGCCCGGTCCGGTGGCGTCCAGGTAGGACACCGCGATCGCCGCCGCACCCCGGAACCCCGGATTGCCTGGGAACGGCGTCGCGATGTTCGAGTAGTACAACCGGGATCCGTTCGCCCAGGAGAACACTCCGTTCGCACCGCGCCGAGGGCCGAACGCGAGCTCCGGGTCGCCGTTGGACACCATTCCGTTCTCGAAGTAGTTCGGCAGGGTCCCGATCGGCCCCACCCTCGGCACACACGCCGCTGGGCCGAGACAGTGCCGGGCGCTCCAGCCGGTGTACGTCGGCTGGACCCAGCTCTGCCCGCCGTTCGTCGAGAAGGTGACGCCCGAGACCCCGACCCCCGGGGTGAACGGGCAGGTCGTCGGATCCCCGGCCGCACAGGCCTCCAGGTCGATGTTGTCGTTGGCGCCCGAGGCGAGCAGCGATGGCTGGTGAGCGTCGACCGCGAGGCCTGGCTCGTTCTGCTTGTTCTGCGAGAAGGGCGTCGACGGACTGCCGACGGTGACCTCCGTGTCTGTGCCCGGCTGCGCCGCGGCGAGCCCGGTCCCGGTCAGGGCCAGGCACGCGATCGCAGCCAGGATCATGCCGCGCGAACGGCGCATGATCCCTCCTGTGATCAGAGCCCCCGAGGAATGAGATCAACTCCGACACAACGCCTGCGGCACGCCGATGGCAAGACCCTGAGCAGCACTCCCTTCCGGGAAGCGTTTTCTCAGCTGGGGGAACCGCACGGCGTGAGTGCCGCGCGGTCCCCAACTGTCGTCAGATCATGAGCACAGGAGTCCGAGCACTGTTGCCGTGCCGGGGTGCCCCGGGCTCGGCGAGTAGCCGGGATTCACCCGCACGATGGCGATCGCGGGCTTCGTGCCGTTGATGATGTTCCCGTTCTTGACCACCTTCGAAGTGACCAGTACCGCGGTGTACCGCGGAAGGGCGTTCGTCGGCGGCGGGCTGTTGCCCGGCAGGGTGCGCCAGGACCCACCACAGGTGGTGCGGCCGGCCGGGTCGTTGGAGAAGCCCTTGAAGCTGTTCGGGGCGGTCCCGCCACTCACCGAGTTGGCGAGATACCACGTGTCGCTCCAGAAGGTCGCCGTAGCTCCGACGGTGGCGTTGCCGTCACCGATGACGAAGTTGCCGCCCGGAGTCCAGGTGAACACCACCACCGACGCGCTCGTTGTCGATGGCAAGTAGTACGCGTCGCCGGCGAAGGCGGCGGTCACCGTCGTCGGTCCGCCGGGCTGGTTCACCGACGCGATCGTGCAACTGGCGATACCGCCGGCATTCGTGACTCCGGAGCAGGATTGCGCTCCCGATCCCGTGCCGAGTGTGAGCTGGACCGTCCGGCCGGCGACCGGCGTCGGGTCGTCCTCGGTCAGGCGAGCCGACAGAGTCGCCGGATCACCGTTGCCGGCGAACGCGGGACCCGTGTAGGTGAGTGTGGTCTGCTCCTTGTTCAGGGTGAACGCGACGCCGGGCGAGGTGGTCGCCTCGTACTGCGTCGAACCCGCGAAGCTCGCCGTAGCGGTGTATGGTCCCGGCACCTGTTGCGGGGTGAATCCACAGGTCGCCACGCCACCCGCGTTCGTCACGCCGGTGCAGGTGTCGGTACCGAACCCGATCGTGAGGGTCTGGCCTGGCAGGGCCGCTGAAGTGAGCGCGTCCCGCAAGGTGCCGCTGACCGTCAGCGGATCGTGGTACTCGCCGCTGGCCGGCCCGGTGTACGCCGCTGTGGTCGGGTGCTTCTGCCAGGTCACCGTCACCGGCGTGGTCTCGCCCGCATCCTGGATCGTGTCCTCGTCGAGATCCGCCCAGATGGTCACGGTGTCCGAACCCGCGGTCCCGTTGGAGTAGGAGAAGGTCGACTGACCGGCCGCGTTCGTCGTACCGGTTCCGGTCGTGTCCGACGGCGTACCGCTGCTGGCAACGGCGAAGCGAACCGGGATGAACTGTTCGTTCTCGCCGTGTGCACCGGTGACCGTCGCGGTCACGGTGGTGTTCTGTCCCCACGCGACCGGGTTCGGGCTCGCCGTACCCGCGATGGTCGTGGGCGGCGAGAAGTCGACCCGTGCGCTCCACGCATCGGTGGCACCGCCGACTCCGGCCCTGCCGTCGCCCCAGGAGGGATGTACGACGTTGTCGGGGCCCACGTCCACTGCCAGGTAGTCGCCGAGGAAGCCGGTCGCTTCGGGCGTTGGCTGCGAATTCACCTGCACCGCTGTGAAGGCAGGCGTCGCGGCGACAGCGGCGTACGACAGGAAGACGTTGTAGTTGTTCGTCTCGTCGTCGTTGCTGTAATAGGCGACGTGCACCCGCCCCTGTGCCACGTCGACCCACGGCATGAACTGGCCGTCCGGGTCCGTCTCGACGTCCACGCCCGACGGTGCCGTCCACCCTGCGTTGTCGATCGAGGACGAGATCAGGATGTCGGCGTCACCGCCGTCGGCGTCGGTGTAATCGGCCCAGACGACGAAAGCCCGGCCGGTCGCCGCGTCGATGTCGATGCTGGCGAACGATCGGGTCCGGAAGCCGGTCGCGATCGCCGGGTTCACGTTGTCCAGGGTCGCGACCTGGACCGGCGCGCCGAAGTTCTGCCCGTCGTCTGTCGAGCGTGCCACCCAGACCGACGAGTCGGCACCGTCGCCGATCCCGTTGCAGAACGTCGTCCAGGCAACGTACAGGTCGCCGCTGTTGGCCTCCTGGGCCAACTCGGCGCCGTGGTTGAGGCAGCCGTTCTGCGCCGCGTCGGTCGACAGCACCAGGGGTGCCGAGAAGGCGAAGCCGTCGCCGGCGCCGTTGAGATCGCGGGAGAAGACAACCTCGTTGTTGTTCCCGCCGCCGAACGGTGTCCAGGCCACATAGACGTTGTCGTTGGCAGCGCGGTCGACCAGGATGAATTCCTTGTCGTTGCAGATGGTCGTGCCGCCCGCCGCGATGACACCGTTCGCCGGATCAGTCCAGTTGGCGCCGTCGTCGGTGGACGAGGTGACGAACAGCGTGCACGGATCCTCGCTGTCGCGGTGTGCCAGCGCGGAATAGTAGATCCGACCGCCGGCCCCGAAATCGAGGGCCGGGTCGCTCATCAGCAGACCGTCACCGTCGCCACCGACGTCGGTCACGGTCAGTGTGCCGAAGGGCATGTTGCCGCTGGTCCAGTTACGTCCCCCATCGGTGGAGGCGTACCACTCCTGGCTGTTGCCACCGCCGCGCTCGTTCGCGCCGGCGGCCAGATGATCGGCGTTGTTCGGATCGACGACGATGTGCAACTCGCGCTCGTTCGCGGCGAGATTGGCCATCGACACGTCTCGGATGACCGGTGTGGTCACATGGTTTGCGGCGGCCGGCCCGGCGCTCACGCCCAGCCAGGTCAGCGGAATCAGGCTGCAGGCGACAGTCGCCCGCAATAGTCGGTGTTTCACAGCTCCCCCACTTGTCGGTGTCAACAACTCGTTGATTGCATCGCCAACCGCCCGTCGACCACTTGTGACGGAAGCGTCAAGCCACGCCCGAACCGCCACCCTCCGGTCTGGTCGCGGAACCACACCTGGTCGTCGCCGGTGCGGTCGGTGATGCGTGGTGTCCGATCGACCCGGTGTCCGTCGCGATCGGTCAGCGCGACGGTGTCCGCCGAGCCGAACAGGCGGTGATCCGGGAACAGCCGAGCCGAGCCTCCCGGCGGGGTCGCGGTACCGATCGAAACGTGTGCGGAGATACCCGTCGATTCGGATCGAACTGTCCAGCAGGCGAGGTCGACCGCCTTGCTGGTGCCGTTGAAGAGCAGCACATACTGGCCGCCCGGGGACCGATCCTCAGAGGCGATCTCCACCGCGATGATCCGGACCAGACCATCGGGTCGAGGGCTGACCTGGCTCGCCGGCGGCTGCGACGCCCCAGGCGAGGACGGGGAACCTGAAGGGCTGCTCGACGAACTTGCCGTCGGCAAGCTTGGTGGAGACGTGCCAGGTGCCGGCGTCGGACCAGGTCGGCCCGCGTCGTCGCTACACCCCGCCAGCGCCAACGTGCCCGCGGTGAACAGGAATGCAGCAGCAATTCCCCGTGTAGTCATAGCCCAGCCCCCGGCCCGAGCGCTGCCGCACTGTCAGCACGGCCCCCCGACACGAACCTAGAACCGAAGCTAGACCTGACTTGAGGCCCCGGCAATAGCTCGCCCGTTGCCATCCCCACCCCTGCACGCACAGCCAGAGACACTTACGAGCGGTTGCCCGTAGCTCCGAACGGGCAAATACTCCGAAGTGTCAGCCAGTGGTGTCAGGGCTACAAGCCGCCACCGGGGCCGACAGTTCGAGGGACCCGCCCAAAGGTCCCGTTCACTCCTCGGGAGGAACCGTGAGGATCGAACGCACGTCAGTCCAGCGCCAATTGCGCCGGACCGCCCAGCTTCTGGCAGCGATCAGCGCGATCGCGGCTTTCCTGTACGCCGCACCGGCTGCAGGAGCCGCCGCACCTTCGCCGGCCGCGCGACTGTCCGCCGCAAACGCCGCGGTGGAACGGTCAGGGGTGAAAGGCATCGCGTGGTACACGGACGCCGCCTCCGGCAAGGTGATCGTCACCGCGGACAGCACTGTGTCGGCCGCGGAGGTCGCCGCGCTGAAACACGACGCGGTGCAGGTCAATCGCACGAGCGGCGTCTTCACACCACTGCTCTCGGCGGGTGACGCGATCTACGGCGGCCAGTACCGCTGCTCGCTCGGCTTCAACGTGGTGAAGGGCAGTACCTACTACTTCCTCACCGCCGGCCACTGCGGGAAGGTGGCGAAGACCTGGTACACCAACTCCAACCACTCCACGCTGATCGGCCCGACCACCGGCTACAGCTTCCCGGGCAACGACTACGCACTGGTCCGCTATGACAACACGTCGCTGAGCCACCCAGGTGGATTCACCGCTGCCAACGCGTACGTCGGGGAGACTGTCACTCGCAAGGGCTCGACCACCGGAACCCACAGCGGCAAGGTCACCGCACTCAACGTCACCGTCCGGTACTCCGGCGGTGGCAAGGTCGGCGGACTGATCCAGACGACCGTGTGCGCGGAGCCGGGCGATTCCGGCGGCCCGCTGTACGACGGCACGAAGGCGCTCGGCCTCACCTCCGGTGGCAGCGGCGACTGCTCCAGCGGAGGTACGACGTTCTTCCAGCCCGTGACCGAAGCCGCGAGCGTCTACGGCGTCACCATCTATTGATTCCATCCGATGATCCGGCCGTACCTCTGCGGCGCGGCCGGATCAGTCGCGGCTCAACTGGCGAGCGGCGGGCGGCGGTGCGCCCACGGGCGTGCGGACTCGAGTTGCCCGGCGAGTCGCAGCAGCGTCGCCTCGTCGCCGTACCGGCCCAGGAAGTGGACGCCGATCGGCAGGCCGGTGTCGTTCCACCACAGTGGCACCGACATCGCCGGGTTGCCGGTGAGATTGGCCACGACACCGGCATAGGCGACAGTCGCGCCGCCTGCTCGCAGAGCCCGGAGCGGATCATCGGCCGTCGACGTCATCTCGCCGATCATTGCCGGCGGCATCGACAAGGTCGGCGTCAGCCACAAGTCGATCCCGTTCAACCACCGCGCGACGACGCGGGCGAAGCGCTGGCAGTCCTCGATCGCGAGCAGGTAGGCGGCCGCGGACACCCGCCGTCCCCGTTCCCAGTACGCGCGGGTCAACGGTTCGAGATCACCGTCCGACGGCGCGCGATCGAGGCGACGGGACCAGTACTCGACGATCCAGGCCGACGCCGTGACGAAGACCGTCCCGATCGCCGCGCCAACCTCAGCCGTGAGGCCGGGCAGCTCGGTCTCCACCAGGTCGTGGCCGAGCGACGAGCAGAGCGCGACGGCGTCGTCGAGCGCCGCCAGGCAGTGAGGGCGCCGGAACGCCCTCCGGAGTACGAGCCGTGTAGCCGATCCGCAGTCGACCGGGATCGGCGCCCACCTCCGCGGCGAACGGACGGCGCGGCAACGGCAGCCCGTAGGGATCGCCGACGTCGGGGCCGGCGGTCGCGTCGAGCAGTACTGCGCTGTCGCGGACAGTGCGGGTGAGCGCATGTTCACAGGCCCACCCGTTGAGCGCATCGCCGTACTCCGGTCCGAGCGGATTGCGGGCCCGGGTCGGTTTGAGGCCGAAGAGACCACATGCGGACGCCGGGTAGCGGATCGATCCGCCCAGATCGTTGCCATGCGCCATCGGCACCATCCGCGCTGCGACGGCGGCCGCCGATCCGCCGCTCGAGCCGCTGGTCGACCGGGACGTGTCCCACGGGTTGCGTGTCGGTCCGAACGCCAACGGCTCGCACGCCGGGGCCATGCCGAACTCCGGGGTATTGGTCTTTCCGAGGATGATCAGCCCGGCCCGCCGCCACCGGCGGACGAGCTCGGAGTCGTAGTGGGACGTCGTGCCGCGCACGAACCGCGATCCCTCGCTGAACGGCACCCCGGCGATCTCGGCAACAAGATCCTTGACCAGGAACGGCACGCCGCCCAGCGGCCCGGACGGTGCGGTGCGGGCGACGGCGAGCGCCTCGTCGAACATCGGCGTGATGACGGCGTTGAGAGTCGGGTTGAGTTTCTCGATCCGTTCGATCGCGGCCTCGGTCAGCTCGCCCGCCGTGACGTCGCCGCGGCGGACGAGGTCGGCCTGGGCGACTGCATCGAGCTCGGCGAGTTCGGCCGGTAGTCCGGTGGTCATGGCTACCTCCTGTGGTCCATGGATCCCTGTCCTGTGGGCGCGAGGTCCCGCCTCGCGGTTCGCGAGGCCGGCTCTCGCGCCCCCTCGGTAGGAGCCGGAGACCAGCCCCGGCGGACGACGAGGAGTCGCACGATGAGTACGTTGCAAGCCCAGACCACCGCACCGGTCGACGAAGAACAAGAAGCCGCGGTAGAGGCCGAGATGGGCAGGATCCTGACCGAGCTCGGCGCAGCGTTGGGTGTCCTGCTCACCGCGTTGGGCACCCGGAGCGGGCTGTGGGCCGCGCTCGCCGGCGCCGGTCCACTGACCGATCGCGAGGTGACCGCCAAGGTGGGCGTGCACGGATCGCTGGTCCGTGAGTGGCTGCGAGCCCAGGCGGCCGGCGGATACCTCGACTACGACCCGGTCGCCGGAACCTTCACCCTTCCGGCCCCCGTGGCCGCCGCGATCCACTACGGTCCCGGTGGTGCGCTGGTGGATGCCTGCGCGACGATGCTGTCATCGATGGGCGAGGGATTCGGCGCTTTCAGCGAGGCCTTCAGCACCGGTCAGGGGTTCGGCTGGCACCAGCGCACCGCCGAGCACTGGCACGGCACAGACGCGTTCACCAAGGTCGCCCTGCCCGGCGAGCTGATCGCCGCCGCGATCAGTGCGATCCCGACGGTCGCCGAAGCATTGGCCGGCGGCGGCACGGTGGTCGACGTCGGTTGCGGCTATGGCAGCCCCACGACGGCGATCGCGAGTCTGTACCCAGCCGCGCGAGTGCTCGGCATCGATTACCACGACGCCTCGATCGCTCACGCCCGCGATCAGGCAGGCCCGGACAACGTCCGGTTCGAGGTCGCCTCCGCGGCCGAGCTGCCCGGCTCCGGCTACGACCTGATCACCTTCTTCGACTCCCTGCACGACCTCGGCGACCCGCGCGGGGCGCTGGTCCGGGCCAGGTCGGCACTCGCCGCATCCGGTACGGTCCTGCTCTTCGAGCCCCTGGGTGCCGACGATGTCCAGGACAACCTCAACCCGACCGGACGGATGTTCTACGCGGTCTCCACGCTTGCCTGCACTCCGAACGCCGTGTCACAGCAGACGCCGACCTCGTCGGAGCCCCTCGGCGCCCAGGCCGGTGAGAAACGGCTCCGTGCCCTGGCCGCCGAGGCGGGGTTCACCCGTGTGCGCAGGCTCGACGTGCCGGCGCCGATGAACCTGGTCTTGGAGCTGCGGCCCTGACGACTCATGATGGCGCTATGAGCTCGCGGGTCCGGCTCGTGGGTCGGGAGCCGGCGTTGGCAGCGGCCACCGCCGTTCTCCGCGACGCCGCGTCCGGATCAGGGCAGTTCCTGATGGTCAGCGGCGAGGCCGGCATCGGCAAGACCGCCGTCCTCGCTGCCCTGATCGACCAGGCCGGTGCGGACTGGACGATCCTGCGCGGCATCTGCTGGGCCGGCACCGGCACCCCGCCGTACTGGCCGTGGTCCCAGGTCCTGCGCGCCACCTGCCTCCCGCTCGCCGACCTCGGTGAAGCCGGCCGCATCGTCCAGCTCCCCGCTGGGGCGGATGGTGTTGCCGACGTTGGCACGACCATGAACGCGAGCGTGGCGGCCGATGCGGAATTTCGCCTGTCCGAGGCGGTCGCGCACTGCCTGTCCGCACTGGCAGCGGATCAGCCGACGCTGGTGGTGCTCGATGACCTGCAGTGGGCGGACGCCGCTTCCCTGCGATTGCTCGGGTTCCTGGCTCGCGCCCTGGCCACCAGCCGAGTGCTGCTGGTGGGTGCCTACCGCGACGCCGAGGCGTCGGGCGACCTGCTGGACCTCTCGACGAGCGCACAGCACCTGCCCCTGACCGGTCTCGGCGCCGATCAGGTCGGCGAACTGGTCGCCTCGATCGCCGGACCGGAATCGTCGCAACGGCTGGCTGCTCAGGTGTGGGAACGCAGCGGCGGCAACCCGTTCTTCGCCCGCGAGCTGGCCCGGCTCGTGCTCGCGCAGGGCGGGCCGGAACCGCGATCGCCGATACCGGCCAGCATCACCGAGACGCTGCGCCGCCGGCTGGCCAGGCTGTCGACCGACTGCGTGCGGCTGCTCAGCTGGGCGGCAGTCGCCGGGCGCGCCCTGGACACCGACCTGCTCGTCCGTGTCGGTGCTGCAGGCAACGAAATCGAGGTGCTCGAGCTGCTGGCGGAGGCCCGCCGAGCGGGGGTGGTCGCCGGTGGACGGGACGAGCCGAGAATCGCCCACGACCTCTATCGCGAGACGATCCTCAGCAGCCTGTCCGCAGCTTCCAGGGCGGAGATCGATCTCGCCATCGGCCACGCCTTGCAGGATCGGCCGGGCAACTCGGCCAGAGTCGCGGCACACCTGCTGGCCGCCGGCTCGCAGGCACAGCGAGAGGCTGTCAAGTACTCCGTTCTCGCAGCGCGCGAGGCCACCGCCCGGCTCGGCCACGAGGACGCCTGCGAGCACTACCGGCGTGCCCTGCAGGTGATCGAATCCGACGGCTGGACCGACGGACCCAGCCGGCCACGGCGCCTTGATCTCCTGGTCGAGCTGGCCGAGGCGTGCGCGCGAGCCGGCCGGACCGACCAGGCGCGGAACAACTACCGCACGGCGGCCGCCGGCGCTCGCCGTGCCGGCGACGAGCTGATCGTCGCGAGAGCCGCGGTGGGGATGCACTCCCTCGGCCACAGGTCGGGCCGGCGCGACAGCGAAACCCTCGAACTGCTCGACGAGGCCGCTGCCCAGCTGGCTACGGCCCAGCGTGAGCCCGCCCTGCAGTCAAGGGTGCACGCCGCCAGGGCGCGGATTCTCCGGCACGGCTCGATCGCGGTGCCGGATGAGACGGTGATCGATGCGGCACGGCGCGCGGTCGACCTGGCCGTCGCCGCCCGCGACGACCACGCGCTGGCCGAGGCGAGGCTCGCACTGCACGATTCGCTGTGGACTCCAGGTACGGCGGTACGGCGCCTGCCCGTGATCGCGGCGATGCTCGACGCGGCGGCGTCCGGAGCTGACGCCGATCTGGTCGCCCAGGCACACCAACTGCGCGCTGCCGCGCTGCTGGAGCTGGGCGAACCGTCCGGACGCGACGAACTCCTGACCTATATCGCGCTGGCAGGCCAGCTCGGCCACGCCCGTGGCCGCTGGGGCGCACTCACCAGGCGGGCCACCTACGCGCAACTCGCCGGGCAGGCCGAGGAGTCCGCCCGGCTCGGCGAGGAGGCGCTCGAGCTCGGGCTGGCCATCGGCGAACCGGACGCGCTCGGTTGCTTCTACACGTCCCGCTGGTCGTTGGTCGCACTCGGCATCCGCGAACCGGACGGGGCGATGGACCCCACCGATCCCCTGTGGCCGATGTTCCCACTGCTCAAGGCGTGGCCGCTCGCGGTCCGGGGCGAGCTGGACGCCGCAACCGCGGCGCTGGGCGACTTCAGCGTGCTGGACATCGCCGTCTGGACTGGACTCGAGGGACTCGCCGTAGCCGCGGTCGTCTTCGCCGCGATGGGGACCGCGGAGCAGCGGACCTGGACCTACGATCAGCTCCGCCCGCATGCCGGAACGCACGTGGTGGTCGGCGGCTGCGCGTCGTACCACGCTGCCGTCGATCACCATCTCGGTGCACTGGCCGCCTCGCTGGGCGACTTTGACACGGCCGGGGATCACTTCCGCACCGCCCTGGCAATGCACAGCCGGCTCGGCGCCGCGGGCTGGGCCCGGCTGACCGAACAAGCACTCGCAACGCTGCCGACATCGCCCGTACCGGTCAACGAGTTCCGCCGGGAGAACGGGCTCTGGTGGCTCGCTTATGCGGGTACGCACACCCAGCTGCCTGACTCCAAGGGTCTGCGTGACCTGGCCGTCCTGATAGGCGCTCAGGGCAACGAGGTGCACGTGTCCACACTGATCGGGCCCGAGTTCGTTCGCACCGGCGCCGACCCCGTCCTCGACGAGACGGCCAAAGCGCAGTACAAGACACGGCTGAGCGAGCTGTCCGAACAGATCGAGGAAGCCGAGGAGTCCGGTGACGCCGTCCGGGCGGACGAACTGCGCGCCGAACACGACGTCCTTGTCCACGAGCTGGCCGCCGCGGCCGGTCTGGGCGGACGCGCCAGACGTCTGGGCGACCCGGTCGAAAGGGCCAGGAAGACCGTCAGCGCCCGGGTACGCGACGCGCTCTCGAAGCTCGAACACGCGCACCCCGCCCTTGCCGACCACCTTCGCCACGCTGTCCAGCTCGGAACGGTTTGTTGCTACGCGCCCGAGCAGCACACGACCTGGCGTCTGAAGTAGCAGGGTTACCTCATAACCGCAGACCGCAGTGTCGGTGGGTCTGTCTGTAGTACTTGGCTGGGCCCTTGTGGGGTGGGCACTCCGCCGCGACACGGGTGCCCGCCCCCGGGGAGGGGCGGGGGCGGGCGGGCTAGTTGGAGGACTTGCATTCAGTAGATGTTGGAGGGGCGGACCATGCCTTCGGCCAGGTCGCCGAAGCCGGGGGCGATGATGGCGCCTGGGTTGCCGAGGACTTCTTCTACGATGGCGGTTTCGGTGGTGATCAAGAGGGCGGCGATGGAGGCGGCGCTCTCCAGGGCGGAGCGGGTGATCTTGACCGGGTCCATCACACCGAAGTCGAACATGTCGCCGTACTGGCCGGTGAGGGCGTTGAAGCCTTGGCCTACTGGGAGTTCGGAGACTGTCTTGACTACCTCGTCGCCGTCGTAGCCGGCGTTGATGGCGATCCAGCGAAGGGGTTCGGCCAAAGACTGGCGGACGATTTCGCGGCCGATGAGGGCGTCGCCGGTTAGTTCGAGGCGGTCGAGGGTGTCACGAGCTTGGGTGAGGGCTGAGCCGCCGCCGGCGATCACGCCTTCCTCCAGCGCGGCACGAGTCGCCGACAACGAGTCCTCGACGCGGTGCTGCTTCTCCTTGAGTTCTACGCCGGTGGCAGCGCCGACGTGGATGACGGCGACGCGGCCGGCCAGGCGGGCGATACGGAGTTTCAGGTTGTCCTCGTCGTGGTCGTTCGTGGCACGCTCCAGTTCCTTCTCGAGCTGGTGCAGGCGGGCTTCCACCGACGCGGGATCGCCCGCGCCGCCGACCATCGTCGTACCGTTCTCCGTGATGGTGATGCGGCGGCACGAGCCCAGGTCGTCGGCCGTCAGCGAATGCAGGTTGACGCCCGAGTCCTCGCTGACCACACGACCGCCCAGTACCGCCGCCAGGTCCTCCAGCTCCGCCACCCGCCGATGTCCGAACCCGGGCGCCCGCACGACAACCGACCGGAACGTGTCGTGCACGTTGTTGCTGACCAGCATCTGCAGCGCCGGACCGTCGACGTTCTCGGCCAGGATCACCAGGGGCCGGCCCGACCGCGTCACCAGCTCCAGAGTAGGCATCAGCTCCTGCAGCTGGCTGATCTTCTTGTTGGTGAGCAGGATGTACGGATCGTCGAAGACGGTCTCCATCCGGTCCTTGTCGGTCACCATGTACGGCGAGATGAAGCCGTGGTCGAACTCGATCCCGTCCACAACATTCAACGACAACCCGTACGCCGGTGACTCCTCGACCGTCACGACACCGGTCTTTCCGACCCGCGCCATCGCCTCCGAGATCACCGACCCGATCTCCGGATCGTCGTTGGCCGACAAGGTTGCCACGAACAACAGATCCGTCTGCCCGCCCACCTCCGCGGTCCGCTCATGCAGCGTCCGAACGATCACCGCGACGGCTTCCTCGATCCCCCGGCGCAACTGCATCGGGTTCGCGCCCTCGTCGACAGCGCGCAAGCCCTCCCGCACCAGCGCCTGCGCCAGTACGGTCGCGGTGGTCGTACCGTCGCCGGCCACCCCGTTGGTCTTCATCGCGACTTCCTTGACCAGTTGCGCGCCCATGTTGGCGAACGGGTTGCGCAGCTGGATCTCCCGCGCGATCGTGACGCCGTCGTTGGTGATGGTCGGCGGTCCGGTCAGCTTCTCCAGTACCGCGTTGCGCCCCTTGGGCCCGAGCGTCACTTTGACCGCGTCGGCGAGCGCGTTCACGCCCTGCTCGAGCAGTTGCCGCGCGTCGGTGCTGAAGCGTAGATCCTTGGCCATGGCGAGATCCTTCCGGGATTCAGGAGACCTGGACCGGCGCGGAGCCGATCGGCTTGTCGGTGACCTCATCGCTGACCTCGCCGGTGACCTCGGCGGCGATCCGCAGCTCGGCCGGTACGTCGAGGTCGTACAGCTTGGCCGCGTTGAGGCCGAGGATCTTGCGCTTGATGTCCGGCGTCAGTACCCCATACTCCGACTGCATGTCCTCGGGGATCTGGAAGTCGACGAACTTCTCGACCAGCCATTTCGGCTGCCAGATGGCGTAGTCGCTGGCGAAGGTGATCCGGTCTTCGCCGATCCAGTACAGCAACTCGCCGATGATCTGGGCGAAGTACCGGGGCCGGCTGTGGATGAACGGCATGGCGACCGCCAGACCGCCGTACACGTTAGGTTCCTGGGTCGCGATCCAGCAGAAGTCCTCCAGCCGCGGCAGCCCGACATGCTCGACGATGAAGTTGAGCTCGGGGAAGATCGAGGCGGCGTAGTCGATGTCCTGGACGTCGAAGGCGTCCCGGTTCAACGGGTAGATCGTGGGGCCCTTGTGGACATGGATGTTCTTGATGCCGAGCTCGACGCACTTGCGCAGGTACGGCTCGGCCTCCGGGTCGGACAGCTTCCAGCCCTTCGAGTCGCCCTTCCACTCGGCCGTGTAGAGCTTGACGCCCTGCAGGTTCCAGCGGGCATGCAGCTCTTCCAGCTTGTCCAGGCCGGCCGCGCCGTCGCGGGGGTCCCAGGCACCGTTCGTGATGAACTTGCCCGGGTTGTTCTCCATCACGGCGCCGTCGCGCTCGGTGGTGTTGAAGCCGTCGACGTAGAAGTCGGTCAGGTACGTCGGCTGGAAGATCGCCTTGTCCACGTAGCCGATCTCGAACAAGTCGTGCAGCAGGTCGGCCTCCGAGTACGCGCCGAACTTCTCCGCCGTCCAGACGTACTCGGCCGGCGACAGGTTGCGGTGGTAGTCGTAGAAGCAGTTGGTGAAGCCCTCGCCGTACCGGTTCTTGTTGTTCTCCGGCCGGCCGTTCCAGAAGTGCACGTGACTGTCGACGATGTAGTACTTCTCGCCGTTGCTCTCGTACATCTCAACACCCGCCGTTCTTGTTCTTCATGTTTTTTGCCTCCCTGGCAGGCAGTGCCCGGGGCCGGTCAGGGCCCCGGGCAACGAGTTCAGCTCGGGACCTCGACGAGGTCGAAGTCGATGTACTCCGCGGCCTCCTCCGGACTGGAGAAGAGCATCGTCTTGTCGTCGAAGTGGACCATCCGCCCGTAGTGGGTGGACATGATCTCCTCGAAGTCGGACTGGTCGAAGTCGGCGCCGAGCGCGTCGGAGATCTCGGCGAAGTCGAAGGTCAGGCTGCCGACCCCGTCGACCCGGATCATCGACGGGTACTCGGTGATCTCGACGTTCTCCTTGGCGCCCATGATCTGGGCCACCACGTGGCCGTTCTGGTTGTTCATCAGCGTGACGCCGCACATGTTGGAGAAGCTCCGGTCGGCGGCGCCGAACTCCTTGGTCTCGCTCACTGGTCCAGCTCCTTCGGTACGTCGAGGTCGAGGTCGGCCAGCACGCTGCGCAGACCGTCCTTGGCGGCGGCCAGCGAGTCGGCGAAGGTGACGACCTTCTCGTTCGGCTGCGACCAGATCGGCTGCAGCTCGTGGGCGGCCCGCAGGCTCTGCGGCACCCAGGTGGCCAGCCATTCGCCCAGTACGGCCTTGTTCTCCGTACCGTGCTCAGGGTCCCGGGTGAGCAGCGAGAACAGCGCCCGGGTGTACCCGAGGTCGCGGCTGTAGTCGTTCTCGCCGGCCCCGACGATGGTCGGGGTGATGTAGTCGCCGTTGCGGGCCGACACCTGCATCAGCAGGTCGGACCGGAACAGCACGCCGACCAGCGACTCGAAGACGATGTTCGTCGCGAACAGCGCCTCGGCCCAGTCGCCGATCGCGGTCAGCCGCTCGACGTTCTCGCGGACGCCCTGCCAGACCGGGTCGGACTGCCAGACCTCCCGGTGCACCTGGCCGTCGAAGTCGATGTCGGACTCGGCCAGGTCGAGGTTGAACAGCGCCAGGTCCTGGGCGAACCGCAGCTTGTGCGCCGCGTTCACGCAGATCGCGTTGTTGATCATGTTCGTCGGCGCCGACCGCTGGGCGGCGGTGAAGACGTGCATGCCCAGCCCGTTCTCGGCATGCATCCAGGCGCCGAGGTTGCGCTGGATGAACTTGGTCCAGGCCGGGTTCCAGTGCGAGTACGCCTTGGCCCGCTTGGCGTTCTCCAGGCTCAGCCCGATCTGCCGGACGACCGCCGCGTTGTTGCGGTAGATCGTCTTCTCCCATTCCTCGTTGGGATCGCGGAACTGATGCCAGTTCGACGACACCAGCCGGGTCCAGTCCTTCGGATACCCACCGGGCGAGTTCGCGAAGCCGTAGATCCACCCCTGCGACAGGTGCCGATCCGGGTCCGGCTGTACGTCGAAGGTGACGTCCTCGTACGTCGTCGCGCGGGCCTTGGCCGGCTTGTAGTAGTTGTAGCTGCGACTGGTGGAGCTCGGGAACGTGAGCGCGCCGGCCTCGGAGTCGGTGAACTCCGGGTGCGGGAAACTCCGTTCTTTCGTGTCTGCCATCTCGATCTCCTACTCCGCCACCGAAGTGGTGAACTTGTCGTAGTGGATGTGCTCGCGCGGTACTCCGGACATCTCCAGCAGGTCGATCGCCGCATCGACCATCGGCGGGGGCCCGCACAGGTAGGCGTCGCACCCGGCCAGCCCTGGCTCCAGCCGTTGCACCACCTCCGTCACGAACCCGGTGTGCTCCCAGTCGTCCGGCCAGCTCTCCGACAGGACGCCGACGAACTTGAAGTCGGGCAACTCGGCCCCGAGCTCCTCGATCTGGTCGAGGTAGAACAGGTCGTCGACGGTCCGGGCGCCGTAGTAGAAGCGCACCGGCCGATCGATGCCGTCGGCAACCACGTGCCGGAGCAGCGACAGGATCGGGGCCAGGCCCGCTCCCCCGCCGATGCACAGGATCGGCCGGTCGGACGCCTTCTTCAGCGTGAAGGTGCCGTACGGTCCGTCCAGCTCGAGTTCGTCGCCGACCGCCAGCCCGCCGTCGAGCAGGCCGGAGAAGTGCCCACCGGGGTACTTCTTGATCAGGAACTCCAGCGGGTCGCCGGGCAGCGTCGCCATCGAGAAGGACCGGTGCGCGTCGTGCCCCGGGATCGCGATGTCGGCGTACTGGCCGGGTTTGAAGGCGAACTTGTCCGGCTCGACCAGGTCGAGCCGCAGCGACACGATGTCGCGGGTGACCGGCTCGATCGCGGCGATCCTGGTCCGCAGGTGCTGCAGCGGGACAGCATTGCGGAGTTCCTCCTCGTCGTAGTTCATCAGCTCGACGGTCAGGTCGGAGTAGGCGTGCGACTTGCAGAGCAGGATGTAGCCCTCGTCGCTCTCGTACTCGGCCAGCGCGAACGTCGAGTACCGGTCCATCTGCACGTCGCCGTCCAGCAGGAACGACTTGCAGGCGGCACACTGGCCCTCCTTGCAGCCGTGCATCAGCGCGATGCCCTGCCGGAAGGCCGCGTTCAGGACGGTCTCGTCCTCGTCGACCTCCATCTCGAGATCGACGGGCTCGAACCTGACCACATGTTTGTCACCCATCGACTGCTCCTCAAGGGCTTGTGCGACCGGTGGCGGCGGGTGTTGCCAGGGTCCGCCGCCACCGATCTGCTTGCTGGGGTCAGGCGACGGCCGGCGCGGGCCGGCCACCAGGGCCACCCGCCTTGTACGCCGCGACGTGCGCCTCGCGGTCCGCGTCGGACATCTCGTTGAGCAGGATGTTCGGGCTGGCGAAGTTGATCCCGCGGACGTCGTCGAGCGTCCACAGCTTCTTCTGATCGTCCAGATCCAGGTGTGGCTGGGGGATCAGCGTCTTGCCGTCGTCACGGACGTACCCGAGATCCTTGATGATGTCGGCCAGGTCCCGGTTGTGGTGCAGGGTCTCCCACTCCCGGTGCCCGGTCAGCCGGCCCATGTTCGGCGTCGGCCGGCCCTCGTACTCCGGCCGGAACGCCTTGATGTCGGTCCAGGCGCAGGTCTCGGAGCAGTACGTGCGCCACTGGCCGTCGACCTTCTCGGTGACCATGTCCTCGCGGATCAGGGCCGGCACCATGCAGGTCCAGCAGCGGTGCGGGTACTGGTAGTCGACGTCCTCGAACGCGATCGGCTTGTTCTTGCCCGGGTACCGCAGGCGGTTGTAGTTCTCCCACCACTTGCCGTACTTGTTGTACCAGCCCGGGTACTTGAACTCGAACCACTCGAAGTCCTCGTCCGTCATCGGGTCGATCCGCCAGTAGTTGACCGGCCAGCCGGTGGCGAAGAACTGGGCCACCTCGTGCACGTAGCCCTTGTTGTAGATCCGGTTCCAGGCCTCCTCGACCAGGTCGTGCGGGATCTTCAGCCCGTACTTCTCCAGCGGGATCAGGTAGCTGCGGTAGTAGTCGTCATAGATCCACCGGCGCCACATCTCGGCGTAGGAGTCGCGGTCCTTGCGGCGGTCCTTGGTCCCGTACTCGATGAAGGTGCCGATCGCCGCGTCGACGACGCAGTGGTTGTTCCACCAGGCGTAGCGCAGATCCCGCTCGAGCAGTTGCCGGTTGTCCTCGTCGGCCAGCGCCATCAGCAGGATGCTGTACCCGTTGCTGATGTGCCGCGACTCGTCGGACTGGACCGAGTGGAACACCGTCGGCAGCAGGTAGTCGCCGTTGGCGGCCGCCTCGTCGGGCATCGCGACGAACAGCGTGTTGGTGAAGGCGGTCTCGGCCACCACCGTGAGGTAGATGTTGGCCGCGGTGATCGCGTCGCCGGTGATGAACCCCTCGCCGAACTGCCGGCCGATGGTGCCCGCGTAGTTGTTCGCGAACGCCTTCTCGGTGATGTCGAACCCGGCCGGGTCGATGTAGTGGTTCATGTACAGCTTCTTCAGGTTCATCTGGATCGTCGAGTGCCGGACCTCGTCGATCATCTGCACCGCCAGCCCGTTGTGGATCTCCGGGTTCGGCACCGCGTCGATCGCCATCGGCATCGCCCGGGCCGCCGAGATCTCCGGGAACGGGATGATCGACAAGAACAGCTTCTGCCACTCCATCCAGCGCTGCTGGACCTGGCGGAACATGTTGCCGCGGATCGCGCCGTCCATGGCGCCGAAGACGCGGTTGTCCTTCTCCTCCTCCATCGGGAAGTAGGACCGCATGATCTGCTTCAGCGGGTCCTTCTTCGGGGCCTTGTCGAAGGTGTAGTCGGTTCCGAAGCGTGTCGCGGGAGTCGCGAAGGTGGGCTCCCAGGACAGTTCGGTGATCTTGGCATGCGCCTTGCTCAGACTCTGCCTGCTCACGGTCAGCCTCCTCGGGGGTTCAAGTGGACCGATCTCACCCCGGGTCAGGCCTTGCGCTTGTCTCAATCTGAGACACAGTGAGAAGGCGCACGCGCCTAGAGTGAGGGCCAGGGAGGCTTCTGTGGAACCAGCGCACTGGATCGACGCACCTCGGACTGGCCGGCTGTTGCAGCAGGCCAGGAACACCTTCCTGACCTCCGGGGACCTCGATCCCGGGCTGGTGCGCGAGTCGATCCAGGCGTCGTGGCTGCGGTCGTCCCGGCTGCGGGTGGACACCGACAACGTCGATCCGAGCTACCTGGGGCTGGAAGGCCCGACCCCGCTCGCGCTGTCGGCAGCCCCGGTGCTGAGCGCCTTGGCCGACGAGCTGGCGAACGAGTCGGTGAGCATCATCCTGACCGACCAGCACGGCCTGGTACTGCAGCGGACCTGCCCTGACCCGTCGCTGATCAGGCAGCTCGACCGGGCGTCCCTGTCCCCCGGCTTCAGCTATGCCGAGGAGCAGGTCGGTACGAACGGCATCGGGACCACCCTGGAGGCCGGAGTCCCCACGATGGTGACGGGGAGCGAACACTTCACCGGGCCGCTCGGTGGCTTCGCCTGCGCGGGGGCGCCGATCCACCATCCGGTGACGGGCTCGCTGCTCGGGGTGCTGGACCTGACCTCGTCGGTGTCTCATTCGAACGCTTTACTGATGTTCTGCGCGCGGTCGACGGCGCAGAAGATCGAGCAGCAGTTGCTCGCACGGTCGGGTGCCAAGGAGCTGGCGCTCTTCCGCGACTACCTGGCCGCGTGCCAGCACTCCAGCAGCGGGGTGATCGCGCTCAGCGGAGACCTGGTGATGATGAACAGCCAGGCGCAGCAGCGGTTCGACCCTGCCGACCAGACTGCACTCCTGGCACGGTCGCGCGACGCTTCGGGGTCGTCGGAGCAGGTGACGCTTGTTGCTGACCTGCCGAGTGGGTTGGTGGCTCGGTTGGACTACCGGCCGGCGTTTGCTGGTTCGGAGTTCGCTGGTGGGGTGTTGCGGATCCAGGTGCAGTCCGGGCTCGACTCGACCACGGGGGCGGTGCGCAACGTAGTACCGGTGATGCCTGGGCTTGCTGGGACCAGTGCTACCTGGTTGCGGGTGTGTCAGGCGGTGGACACCAGTCGGCGCAACGGCTCGTGGGTGGTGCTGGAGGGCGAGGTCGGTGTCGGCAAGATCGCCTTGCTGCGGTCGGTGAACCAGCTACGGAACGGCAGTGGGCACTTCCGGGTCATGGACGCGTCCGAGTGCGGTCCTGGTTGGCTGGACACAGTTGCTGATGAGCTGTCCGCTGATGCCGGGTCGCTGGTCATCCGGCGTGCGCATCTGCTCGACGCCGAGTCTGTCAGTGGGCTGTCGGAGCTACTGCTGGAGCACGACGAGCGCAGCGGGGTCTGGGTCGCACTGACGATGCGGAGCGAGCCGCGCAACCCTGAGGTGGATGCGCAGCTGCTACCGCACTTCTCGCACACCGTGGAGGTGCCGCCACTGCGGCATCACCTGGAGGACATGCACAAGCTGGTACCGCACCTTCTGGGCCGCCTCAACCGGGGCAACAACCTCAGCATCTCCCCCAGCGCACTGGCCCAGCTGATGCGCCTCCCCTGGCTCGGCAACGTCGAGCAACTCCGCCGCGTCCTCCTGCGGATCGCCCAGCAACGCCGCTCGGGCACCATCGACCTCGACGACCTCCCGGGCGAATGCCGAGCGACCACTCGGCGCCGACTCTCCCAACTCGAGTCGCTGGAGCGCGACGCCGTGGTCAAGGCACTCGTGATCCACCGCGGCAACAAGGACAAGGCCGCCAGCGACCTGGGGATGTCCCGGGCCACCATCTACCGCAAGATCCGCGACTACGGCATCAACCTGACCATCTGAAAACGCTTTGCCCCGACTCCCGGCCGCACTGGAGACTTGGCCGGGATGACTGACAACAGCGCTTCAGACGGTCGTGCCGGGATCGACGCGGGCCTGGTCCGGCGCTTGATCAAGGCCCAGTTCCCGCAGTGGAGCGACCTGCCGATCACGCCGGTCAAGGTCGACGGGTGGGACAACCGGACCTATCGGCTCGGTGATGCCCTAACCGTGCGGCTTCCTACAGCAGCCGGCTATGCGCCGGCTGTCGACAAGGAGGATCTCTGGCTGCCACGGCTCGCTCCGCAGTTGCCGGTCGCGGTGCCGGAGCCTGTGGGCAAGGGTGTGCCTGGCGAGGGGTATGCCTTCAACTGGTCGATCCGGCGCTGGCTGGACGGCTCTACTGCGTCGCTGGACCGCATCGACGACTTGCCTGGCTTTGCTGTCTCCGTGGCGTCGTTCATCCGCGCACTGCAGCGCTGTGACGCTACTGGTGGGCCACTGGGTGCGGAACACAGTTTCTACCGGGGTGCTTCACCTGTGCACTACGACGACGGCACCCGGCAGGCGCTGGTCGAGTTGGCCGGGCAGGTCGACGTCGCGGCCTGTACCGAGGTTTGGGAAGCGGCGATCAGCTCGACCTTCGCTGGGCCACCCGTCTGGTTCCACGGGGACATCGCGCAGGGGAATCTGCTGGTCGTCGACGGGAAGTTGTCGGCAGTCATCGACTTCGGTACTTCGGGAGTCGGCGACCCTGCTTGCGATCTGGTGATCGCATGGACTCTCTTCTCGGGCGAGAGTCGTGAGGCGTTCCGGCGTACGGTTTCGCAGGATGAGGGGACCTGGGCGCGGGCTCGCGGGTGGGCGTTGTGGAAGGCCCTGATCACGGCCGATCTGTACGTCGTCGAGCAGGTGCTGGCCGACTCGTCAGGGCAGTAGTTCGAGAACCTTGGCGATGATCGTGAGTGCCGGAGTGGCGATGTCGGCCGCCTTGCTGACGGTGGTCTTGATTCGGTCCAGTTGTCTGCGGGTCTTGATGGTGTCGGGAGTCCCGCTGTCCAGCTCCCCGGCTACCTCGTTGATCAGTTGGGCGACTTGTTCGCGTTGATCGTCGGTCAGTTGCTCGCTGTCCAGGACCAGTCGCAGCAGCGTGGTGAGGTCTGTACCGGTGGGGTGGCTGTTCTGGAAGTCGGTGATGACGGTGTTGACCGGCCGGTTGATGAAGGTCGTCTGGCCGTGGAAGTTGAAGTTCTCGGTCATTGCCTGTCCTCCGGTGTGAATGACGACGGTCGCGCCGTTGAACTCGTAGCCTCTGGCGGCCGGCACCAGCTCCGCCCGTAGTCGCTGCTCGGCCGCGGCCAGCCGCCGCACGATCCCGCCGCTCTCGTCCGGATCCGCGCTCTCGATGGTCGCCGACAGCTCGCCGAACAGCCGGCGGAACGCTGCCATCGAGGTGGCCCCGAGCGGGAAGACGTACTTGTCGCGGCCGTACGGAAGCAGGACGAGACACGGCAACTCGCTCGCCGGTACGCCGAGTTCGCGGGCCACCTCGTACGCGCCGAGCTTGTCGTACGGCGTCCACTTCAGCCACCGCAGCGCGGTCAGCATCCGGTACTCCTCCGGGCTCAGCCGGTCCTTCCAGTACCGCTTGGCCGTCCGCCAACTCCGCGGCCGCTCGAAGACCGAGATCTGGAACAGCTCACCGGACAACGTGTTGAGCTCGTCGAAATGCGTCCGTACGAAGGTCGCCAACTCGACATCCGCGTCGGTGTAGAGCAACACCCCGCGGATCTTGCGAGCCCGCCGCCTGGCCCGATCCGAGTACTGCAACTGGGCGAAGACACCGGCCGGATCGGGGGCCGGGATGAAGTCGTACATCCCCTTCATCGGATGCTGGACGGTGAGCACCACCAGATCCCCGTCCAGCAACCCAGCCGCCGAGACGGTTTCATCCTCTGCGAACGGCTCGTCGGTGGCCGGATCGGACAGCCAGGTCCGGATGCCGTCGACACCCGAGGCCTGGCCGGCTTCCCTTGCAGCGGTCAGCGCCAGCACGGTCAGCTCGCGGATGTTCGTAGTACCGGAGACCTCGACCGTGCAGGCAACCATCGCTCCGTCGAGCTGTTGCCACCGGTCGTCGGCAGTGCCGAGTCTTTCCATCGCGAAAGCGACCTCGGCACCGAACGGTGACGAGGCCGCCTCGACGGCGTCGCCCTCGCGCAGGGCGACGAACAAGCGCGTCAACTGGGTCAGCGCAGGGTGTTGAAGGAGTCCCGGATGATCTCCAGTGCCTCCGTGGTCTCCTCTTCGGTCAGTGTCATCGGTGGGGCCATCCGCAGGACGTTGCCGTACAGGCCGCCCTTGCCGAGCAGCAGGCCGCGCTCCATGGCTTCCTGCTGGAGCTTGACCGTCACAGCCGCGTCGGGCTTGCCGTCGGCCGGATTGATCAGCTCGGTGGCGAGCATCAGGCCCTTGCCGCGGACGTCGCCGAGCTCGGGGAATTCGTCCGAGATGCCGCGCAGGCCGTCCATCAGCTGGGCGCCACGCTTGGCGGCGTTGGCCTGGAGGTCGTTGTCGAGGAGATACTCGATCGTCGCCTTGGCCGCGCTGGTGGAGATGGGGTTGCCGCCGAAGGTCGACAAGCTGTTCGCGCTGAGGCTGTCGATCAGCTCCGGCTTCGCGACGACGCCGCCGATCGCGAACCCGTTGCCGAGACCCTTCGCGAACGTCATCGCGTCCGGTACGACGTCATGCGCCTGAATCCCCCAAAAGTGGTCCCCGGTCCGGCCCCAGCCGGTCTGCACCTCGTCGGAGATGAACAGGATCCCGTACTCGTCGAGCACCTCCTTGAACGCGGCGTACAGGCCGTCGGGCGGGGACGAGAAGCCGCCGACGCCCTGGATCGGCTCGACGATCATGCACGCGACGTCGCCCGCGGTACCGGTGTCGATCACGTTGCGCAGGTCGTCGACGCAGACCTTGATGTACTCTGCGTCCGGCAGGTCCTTGAACGGGCTGCGGTAGCGATAAGCGCCCTGCACGTACTGCACGTTGACCGGCGACAGGCTGCTCGCCGACCAGCCGCGGTTGCCGGTGATGGCGACGGTGCCGAAGCCGCGGCCGTGGTACGAGTTGCGCATCGCGAGCACCTGGTTCGAGCGGCGCTTCTGGGTGGCGAACAGCATCGCGGCCTCGTTCGCCTCGGTGCCGGAGTTGGTGAAGAACACCTTCGCGTCCGGGATGCCGGACAGCTCGGCGATCTTCTCGGCCAGCTCGATCTGCCGGCGGATCAGGTAGACCGTCGAGGTGTGCGCGATCCCGGTCGCCAACTGCTCGCGGACCGCGTCGGAGATCTCCGCGATGTCGTACCCGATCGCGTTGGTCAGGATGCCGGCGAAGAAGTCCAGGTACTCCTTGCCCTCGCCGTCGGTGACCCGGCGGCCGGACCCCTTGACGATCTCGATCGGCTGCTCGTAGTACAACGCGAGCCACTCCGGCATGACGGCCTTGTGACGCTCCCACAGCTCCGCATGTGTCATGACTCATCACTACCTCATTCAAGAGCCAACCGCTATCACGCCCCGGCCGTCACTTAGGGTGCTCTTCGTGACGACGCCGAGCATCCCCCATCTCGACATCGAGTCGCTGGCACATTTCGACCGGGTGATCGCCGCCGGAGCCAGCTCGATGGCCGGCTGGCGGGTGCAGTCGGTGGACCTGACCGGGCGGACGGCGGTACTGCTCAAGCTGTCGCCGATGGGGTCGCTGTTCCTCGGCTGCCCGATGGAGGAGCCCGCGGCAGAGTGGGTGCGCGACGGCGGCGGGCTGATCTTCCCCACCATCCCGGAGCTCCCCTTCGATCCGTACCGCGGTCGCCTGTACGACGCCGAAGAGCTCTACTCGGGCCTGGCGTCGGGGTACGAGGCGACGCCGGACGCGCAGATCTATGCCTGGTCGAGGCAGCACGACGAGCGCGGCGACACCAGTCGCACCCTGGCGGCCGCGCTGCACGACCACTCGATCGCCGACTCGCTGCACGAACTGCCCGACGACAAGCCGTGGATCGGCGTGATGGGTGGCCATGGGATCGCCCGTACCGACCCGACGTACAGGTCGGCCGTCCTGCTCGGGCGGAGGCTCGCCCGCTCCGGCCTGACCGTCGCGACCGGCGGCGGCCCCGGGGCGATGGAGGCGGCCAACCTGGGTTCCAGCCTTTCGGAGTACGACGACGCAGCGGTCGACTCAGCCCTCTCGGCGCTGGCCGGTACGCCGTCCTTCCGCCCGTCGATCGCCGACTGGGCCATGAGCGGCCTGGCGGTCCGCAAGGCCTTCCCCGGCGACGGCGGCGTCTCCATCCCGACCTGGTTCTACGGTCACGAGCCGCCGAACGTCTTCGCCGGCTCCATCGCCAAGTACTTCTCCAACGCCCTCCGCGAAGACGTCCTGCTCAGCCGAGCCCGCGGCGGCATCATCTACCTCCCCGGAGCCGCCGGCACCGTCCAGGAGATCTTCCAGGCCGTCACCCCCAACTACTACGGCGACCAGGCCACCCAGGTCCCGATGATCCTGGTAGGTGCGGACTACTGGACCAGACAACTCCCTGTCTGGCCGCTGCTCCAGGGGCTGGCCGCCGGTCGCTCAATGGCGGCATCGGTCCACCTGGCCGACTCGATCGACGCTGCCGCCGAACTAGTCATTCATTGACGAAGGTCAGAGCGCGATGGTTAACCGCTCTCATCGAAACGATTGCTGTGGACGCTGACCGGCAGTGATCATCACGTTGCGCACCGAGACCCCTTCGGTGCCGATGATCCGAGAGGTTGGACTCCTATGCGCAAGATTCCGTTGGCAGTACTATCCGTGCTCGTCGTGATGCTGTCGTGGACAGCGACGACGGCCACGGCCGCACCGATACCCGCCGAGACCAGTCAGGGCCAGGCGTTCGTCCTCACCCCGGACGGCGAGATGAAGGTGATGGACGCCAGCAGTTGCAACTACCCGCAGTGGGGCACCGTCTGCGTCAACGTGAACGGCAGCGGCCTGTTCGTGTCCCGGATCACCGGGTCACACCCGGTGGCTCCTTACGAATGCGGCCGGGCCTTCCACCTGTGGGGCTACTACGAGAACGGCGAGCAGTGGCACCGCAACGCCACCGCCGACTGCGGCTATGTCCGGGTCTGGGTCGACTTCGACATGAACGCGAACATGCGCGACGGCTCGCAGATCTGCGCGGACATGCGCGAAGGCGCCTCGCAGTGGCACGAGAACGGCTTCGCCTGCATCACGGTGCACCGGTGATCGGCCGTCGGCTGGCCACCGCCGCCGTCGCGGTCGTTGCCATCGGCGCCGGTCTCGCGGTCAGCACCGCCCCCGCCGCGAACGCGCAGACGGACAAGGTGGAACTGGCGTGTGGATTCGACACCGACCTGTTGTCGATCAACGCGTACTACACCCATTGCGACCCGAGCACCTACGTGGTGATCAAGATCTGGGGCACTCCGCTGGCACCCAGCGAGATGTGCGTCGGGCCTGGTGAGACGTGGCTGGGATCGACGATCAACTACCGCTGGGCCGAGTACGCGGGCCGGCTGTGCTGAGGTCGCGTGCACTGGCCGCCGGTGCGATCGCAGTCGCCGCCCTGACCGGCGCGACCCTGCCCGCGGCGGCCACCGTACAGACCGATGCGTTCCTCTGCAGTTACGACGACGCAAGCAGCAACGGGTTCCTGTACGTCCGCAACGACGGTACCCGGTTCACCTGCTTCGCCAACGCCGGTTCGGTCGGCGTGTGGATCGGCAACGCGGCGTACTGGTGCAGCTTCAACAATGCCGGCGTGATCTCGTACAACCGGCCGGACATCGTGCGCGGCTACGTGTACTTCGGCCGTGGTCAGTGCGGCTCGCTCGCGGCCAACACCACGGTCACCAACGTAACCATCTACTGACCGGCTGCCCCCGGCCTTCACCGGCCGGGGGTGGTCCGGCTCAGGCGACGCGGGTCGGGGTGAATTGCATGCGGGGGTTGGCGTAGGCGTCCTGGGACTCGATGAGTTGCAGTTCGCGCTCGCCCGACTCGTGGGTGCGGGTGAGCAGGTCGAAGACGCTTGAGGTGGCGCGGGCGAGCGCGTCGGCCAGATCGCCGGTACGGCCGTAGTGGGCCGTGAAGAGCGCGGCGGTGACGTCGCCCGAGCCGTTCGCCTTCATCGGGATGTACGGCGTCTGGACGAGCCATGCGCCGCTGTCGTCGACGGCCAGCATCTCGATCGTGCCGTCCTCGCGGTCAGGGCGCTCGACGCTGGTGACGAGCACCGTGCGGGGGCCGGTCGCGCGGACCAGCTCCACTGAGGCCAGCGTCGACTCCAGGGTGTCCGGCTCGGTGTTGGTGAGGAATCCCAGTTCGAACTGGTTCGGCGTGATGATGTCGGCGGCCGGGACCACCCGATCGCGCAGCAGCACCGGGATGGCCGGGGCGACGAAGCAGCCCGACTTCGCGTTGCCCATCACCGGGTCGCAGGAGTAGACCGCCGCGGGGTTCGCCTTCTTCACCCGCTCGACCGTCTCGAGGATCACGTCGGCGATGCCCTCGCCGCCCTGGTACCCCGACAGCACGGCGTCGATCTGCGGAAAGACTCCCCGCTCCTCGATGCCCAGCACGACCTCGCGGACGTCGTCCGGGCTGATCAGCGGCCCGCGCCACGCGCCGTAGCCGGTGTGGTTGGAGAAGTTCACCGTGTACACCGGCAGCACCTCCACCCCGATGCGCTGGAGCGGGAAAACGGCGGCCGAGTTGCCCACGTGCCCATAGGCCACCGCGGACTGGATCGAGAGAATCTTCACCGCTCGATCATGCCAGTTCAGAAAAGCTGCCGGTTCTGCCGGCGTCTCAGTCCTGGCCGGTGAGCCAGCGTTCGGCCTGGTCGAGCCAGTTGTCGACCTCTTCCACGTCGTACCCCTCGGAGATGCGGACCGGCGTGAACTGCACCTTGCGGAGCTGCCGGATCGTCACCGGCCGCTCAACCGGATCCCCGTTGACTGTCGCCATCACCCGATCGACGAACTCGTCGACCTGCTGAACGTCGTACCCCTCGCGGAGTCGCACGGGAGTGAAGAGTGGCGGCTCCCGATGCTGTCCGCTCGGCATCCGCACCGCGACCGGCCGGTCCGGCATCCACTGCTCGGCGTCGGCCAGGAAGTCGTCGACCTCGTCGGCGGAGTAGCCCTGACCGAGCAGCGGAGTACGAAGTACTGCGCCTCGCAGCTCCGGCACCGTCACGGACGGCGCCGTGGTGCGGTTCACCGTCGCGAGGATCCGGTCGACCAGAGCATCGACCTCAGCCCGGTCGTACCGCTCGCCGAAGCGCTTGACCGCGAACTCCGGGCGGAGCACGCGGTCAGTCCTTGTTGGCGGCGGCGAGCTGGCCGCAGGCGCCGTCGATCTCCTGGCCGCGGGTGTCGCGGACCGTGGTCGGGATGCCGCCGGCCTGCAGGCGACGGACGAACTCACGCTCGTCGGCCGGGTCGGAGGCGGTCCACTTGGAGCCGGGCGTCGGGTTGAGCGGGATCAGGTTGACGTGCACCCAGCCCCAGTCGCCGCGGGCGGCCAGCTTCTCGGCGAGCAGGTCGGCCCGCCAGGCGTGGTCGTTGATGTCGCGGATCATCGCGTACTCGATCGAGACCCGGCGCTTGGTCTTCTCGGCGTACCCCCAGGCGGCGTCGAGGACCTCGTCGACCTTCCACCGGTTGTTGATCGGGACCAGCTCGTCGCGCAGCTCGTCGTCCGGCGCGTGCAGCGACAGCGCCAGGGTGACCGGGATGCCCTCGGTGGAGAGCTGGTTGATCCGCGGCACCAGGCCGACGGTCGACACGGTCACGCCACGCGCCGAGATGCCCAGGCCGTCGGGCGAGGGCTCGGTGAACCGGCGGACGGCGCCGATCACGGCCTTGTAGTTGGCCATCGGCTCGCCCATGCCCATGAAGACGATGTTGTTGACCCGGCCGGGGCCACCGGCGATCTCGCCGCGGGACAGCGCGCGGGCGCCGTCGACGACCTGCTCGACGATCTCGGCGGTGCTCATGTTGCGGGTCAGACCCGCCTGGCCGGTGGCGCAGAACGGGCAGGCCATGCCGCAGCCGGCCTGCGACGACACGCACATCGTGGTGCGGTCCTTGTACCGCATCAGCACGGACTCGACCAGCGAACCGTCCAGCAGCTTCCACAGCGACTTGCGGGTGGTGCCGTTGTCGCACTCCAGGTCACGGACCTTGGTGAGCAGCGGCGGCATCAGCTCGGCGACCAGCTTGTCCCGGGTCGCGGCGGGCAGATCCGTCATGTCCGCGGGGTCGTCGGTCAGCCGGGCGAAGTAGTGGTTCGACAACTGCTTGGCCCGGAACGCGGGCTCGCCGAGCGCGGTCACCGCGGTCCGGCGCTCCTCCCCGGTGAGGTCGGCCAAGTGCCGCGGCGGCTTCTTGGCACGGCGCGGCTCATCGAAAACGAGCGGGAGGGAGGTAGTCATCGCATCCCATTGTCGCGCGCGGCCACTCTCATTCACAAATTCACATCCCCGACGTGCCGGGGATCACAGCCCGGTCGCGCCGTCAGCCGTCGCGCCGGTCCCGCCGGTCGCGTCGGTCGCGTCGGTCGCGTCGGCCGCGTCGGCTACGTCGGCCTTGCGGTCGGAGTGGCCGAGCTGCCGGTCCGGCGCGATCCGGTCCCGGACCAGCTGCTTGAGCAGCGGCAACTCGATGAACCCGCCCTCAGCCTTCCGCGACCAGAGCAACTCGCCTTGCAGTGAGATGTCGAAGATCCCACCGGTCCCCGGTACCAGCGCCACTTCCCCCAGCTCCTTCGGGAAGGTGGTCAGCAACTCCTGCGCGGTCCACGCTGCCCGCATCAACCAGCGGCACTGCGTGCAGTACTGGATCTCCAACCGAGGCTCTGTGCTCACGCCCTCAAACTACCCGGCGGACGGCGCCGGCCGACGCGGCGACCGGGGTCGCCGCGTCGGCTCGGGGTCAGGCGGAGTAGCCCTTCGGCGGGATCAGAGTGGCGAGCTGGTTGAAGGTCAACCAGTACGTCGCCGGGCCGAAGCCGGCCGGGTCCGCGATCAGCACGGTCGAGTCGCTGGTGTCGTAGCCGATCACCGTGAAGTAGTGCCAGATCGTGTAGTTCGGGTAGCCCGGCGGGTGGTTGTTGGCCGGGGCAACGATGTTGGCGACGATCGCGTAGCCGCGGTCGATGTCGTACTGGATGTCGTACCAGAGCAGGTTGCGCTGCGCCTGGGTCGGCGGGTCGTTCGGCATCTCCTTGGTCTCGTAGTACCCGGTGTTGAGTCGGTTGTTGAGGACGCGGGTGACCTGGCCGATCCAGTCGGTGCCGTTGGTCGTGGTGGGCAGCTGGTTGGCCAGCTCCTGCTGACTCGGCGGCGACGACATCCGCGCCGACAGGGCCATCCTGGTGGCGGCCGGGCCGCACCAGTAGCCGGTCTGCTGGTACTGGAACTGGATGCTCAGCGACCGCAGGGTCTGGGTCGAGTTCCCGAGCGTCGGCACCTTCTTGGCCGCAGCGGCCTTGTTGGCGGCGAGAGTGGTGCTGGTCAGGCCAGTACTGGCCTTGGCGCCGCCGGATTGGGTAGTGGTCGCCGGAGCGGGGGCCACTGAGGCCGACGCGGCCATCGGAATCGACACGCCGGCTATCAGGGCCAGACCGCATGCCACGGCCTTCAACTTCGTAGTCGTACGCCTCCCGAGCCTCACGGGCGGCTGGAACAGATCACTGTTCATGTGAGCTCCTCAAGCCCTCGACGCGGCGGCCTCCGTGGCCGTCGCACATGTCAGTGGATTCCTTCCGGTCCGCCTTGTAAACCCACTCTCCGGGCACGTCCGGGTACGCTCAGCGACTGACATCGCGGTGTTTCCGCAGGTCAGCGCGTTGTCATCAGGTTTCCATCACATTCTGAGAGCCGTGAAAATTTCACCGGCGATTTCGACCCAGATCGAATCCGGCCGGGGAATGGGCCTCGGGACGGGGCAGTTGGACTTTGCATGGAGTCACACGCCGGTACTGCGCTCGCAGGGGTTCCGCTGTCGATCCTGGACCGGTCGCGGACTCGTGTGGGCGAGACAGAGGCGGAGACGCTACGCGGGACCGTTGAACTCGCCGGGCAGGTGGAGAAGCTCGGGTACCACCGGTTCTGGGTGTCTGAGCATCACAGCGTGCCCGGGGTGGTCGGGTCGGCTCCGACCGTGCTGGCGGCGGCGGTGGCGGCTTCCACGTCTCGCATCCGCGTTGGCACTGGTGGAGTGATGCTGCCCAATCACCAGCCACTGGTGGTGGCGGAGCAATTCGGCGTACTGGAGTCGCTGTTCCCAGGGCGGATCGACATGGGGCTTGGCCGGTCGGTCGGCTTCACCAACGGGATCAGGCGGGCGCTGGGCGTCGAGAAGGACGCAGCGGAGGACTTCAGCGACCAGGTGCGGGAACTGCTCGGGTACTTCACCGGTACTCAGCAGAGTCACCCGCAGGTCCACGCACGCCCGGGTGAAGGCCTGACCGTGCCGCCGTTCGTACTGGCGATCGGGGAAGGCGCTGTGCTCGCGGCGTCGCTCGGGCTGCCCCTGGTGATCGCCGGAGTCAAAGGCGAGCAGGAACTGTTGAATCTCATCGACCGCTACCGCACCGACTACCAGCCGTCCGCGTGGGCTTCTAGCCCGTACGTCGTACTGGCGGCGACAGTGGCCGTGGCCGAGACGACTGAGGCGGCTAGGCGACTACTGCTGCCTGAAGCGTGGTCCAGCGCCTACTCCCGGACGCGTGGCGTCTTCCCGCCGCTGCAGTCGATCTCTGCCGTGCAGGAGCTCGAAATGACCGAGAAGGAGCGCGGGTTCTTCGAGCAGTCGCTCAGTGGGCAGATCTACGGAACCCCTGCGGAGGTGGACACCGCGCTGGGCGGGTTGGTGCAGCGGACGGGCGCGGACGAAGTACTGATCACCACGAACACGTACGACCGCGCCGACTTGCTGGAGTCCTATCGGCTGCTCGGCGAGCTGGCAGGGCTCAGGAGCCTGGCTAGCCGCTGATCCGGTCCTGGAGCTTCTTGCGGACGTCCGGCCACTCGTCGGCCAGGATCGAGAAGACGACGGTGTCGCGCCAGGAGCCGTCGGCCAACTTCATGTGCCGGCGGAGAACGCCCTCACGAGTCGCGCCCAGCTTGGCGATCGCGGCCTGGGAGCGCGTGTTGGCGAGGCCGGTCTGGATCTTCACCCGGCCGAATCCACAGTCCTCGAAGGCGTGCTGGAGCAGCAGGAGCTTCGCCGCGGGGTTGACCTTCGTGCCCCAGACCGCCGGCGCGTAACCGGTGTAGCCGAGATGGGTGCGCTCGTTGTGCAGGTCGACGTCGGCCAGGCTCGACGTGCCGACGACGGTGCCCGCGGCGCCCAATTCGCTATCGGCAGCCAGCCGGACGACGTACGCGACGCGGTTGGCGGCCGCGGGGATCCAGGTCTCGCGCATGTGCCCGACGCTGGTGGGCATCGCGGCAGTACCGCCGCCGAAGCCGGCCGCGTACACCTTCTCGCTGGCGATCGCGGCGTACAGCGAATCGATGTCGGAGGCAACGAGCCGGTCCAGCCGGACGATGTCACCGTGCAGGGAGCGGCCGTCGGGTGCGATGGTCATACAGCCATCGAACCCGGCGGCGCCGCCTACGTCAAACGAGTAGATGCAGCAACAGCCAGACCGCCGGAGCCGTTGCCAGCAAGGAATCCAGCCGGTCCATCACGCCACCGTGGCCCGGCAGCAGGTTCGACATGTCCTTGATCCCGAGGTCGCGCTTGATCATCGACTCGGCCAGGTCGCCGACCGTCGCGGTCAGCACCGCGATCGCGCCGACGATCGCGCCGACCCACCAGTGACCGTCGAGCAGCCAGACCACGGAGCCGATCCCGGCGCCGACGCAGGCCAGCGTGGAGCCGGCGAAACCTTCCCAGGACTTCTTCGGGCTGATCGTGGGGGCCATCGGGTGCTTGCCGAACAGCACGCCGGCCACATAGCCGCCGACGTCGCTGGCCACCACGACCAGGAAGAAGGTCACCACCCGCCGCGGGCCGTCGTGGTCCGGCTGGACGAGCAGGATGGCGAACCCGGCCAGCAGCGGCACGTAGCCGATCAGGAACACGTTGGTGGTGATGTCGCGGACGAAGCCGATCGAGCCGCCCGGCATCCGCCAGAAGATCGTCGCCAGCACGGTCAGCGCCATCGCGATCAGCAGCGCCAGCGGGCCACCGTAGTACGCGGCGACCAGCATCGCCGTCGTACCGATGAACAGCGGGATCCGGGACAGCTTGGCGCCGCTGGCGTGGAAGACGCGGACCAGCTCGTCGACGGCCGCGATGACCGCGGCCAGCACGACGAGCACGAACAGAGCCTTGTACCAGAAGAGCGAACCGATGATGACCGCACCGAGACCGACCCCGACACCGATCGCCGCGGGCAGGTTGCGCCCGGCGCGGCTCGGCGCGGGCGTGCTCTGGTCGACGCCCATCACACCTCGAGCAGTTCGGCTTCCTTGTGCTTGAGCAGCTGGTCGATCGAGTCGACGTACTTCTTCGTCATCCCGTCCAGCCGCTTCTCAGCACTCTTGCCCTCGTCCTCGCCCGCCTCGCCGTCCTTGACCGACTTGCCGATCGAGTCCATCGCGTGCCGGCGGATGCTCCGGACCGAGATCTTCGCGTCCTCGCCCTTGGTCTTGGCGACCTTGATGTACTCCTTGCGGCGGTCCTCGGTCAGCTGCGGCATCGTCACCCGGATCACCGAGCCGTCGTTGCCGGGGTTGACGCCCAGGTCGGAGTCGCGGATCGCCTTCTCGATCGCCGCCATCGCGCCCTTGTCGTACGGCGAGATGAGGACGGTACGCGGGTCCGGCACCTGGAAACCGGCCAGCTGCTGCAGCGGCGTCGGCGAACCGTAGTAGTCCGCCACGATGTTCGAGAACATCGACGGGTGCGCGCGGCCGGTGCGGATCGCGGCGAAATCGTCCTTGGCGACCTCCACGGCCTTCGCCATCTTCTGCTCGGCTTCGCGGAGTGCTTCGTCGATCACGACATTCCTCGCTTCCTCGGGGCCGCGTCGGTGCGGCCTGGTCCAACCCTACGAACGCTGGTTTGCTGCACCACGGACCTGAGTCCGTGTGTTGGCCGTGATCTTAGTAGGTCTGGCTACTGACCGGGTGAGACGACCGTGCCGATCTTCTCACCACGGACGACGCGGGCGATGTTGCCCTCCTCGAGCCCGAAGATCACGATCGGCAACGCGTTGTCCCGGGCCAGGCTGATCGCGGTGGCATCGGCCACCCGCAGCCCGCGGGACAGGAAGTCGTCGTACGACAGCTGGTCGAACTTGACCGCGTCGGGGTTCTTCTTGGGGTCGGAGTCGTAGACCCCGTCGACACCCTGCTTGCCCATCAGCAGCGTCTCGGCACCGATCTCCAGCGCGCGCTGGGCGGCGACCGTGTCGGTGGAGAAGTACGGCATCCCGGAACCGGCGCCGAAGATCACCACGCGGCCCTTGGACAGGTGCCGGTCGGCCTTGCGCGGGATGTACGGCTCGGCGACCTGGCCCATCGTGATGGCGGTCTGGACCCGGGTCTCGACGCCCAGCTTCTCCAGGAAGTCCTGCAGCGCCAGGCAATTCATCACCGTGCCGAGCATGCCCATGTAGTCGGCCCGGTTGCGCTCCATCCCGCGCTGCTGCAGTTCCGCGCCGCGGAAGAAGTTGCCGCCACCGACCACCACGGCGACCTGTACGCCGGAGCGCACCACCTCGGCGATCTGCTTGGCGATCGAGTTCACCACGTCGGGGTCGACGCCGAGCTTGCCGCCGCCGAACACCTCACCCGACAACTTCAGCAGCACCCGGCGATAGGCCGGGTCGAACGGCTCGGAGGCCGGACTCGTCTCGGTACCCAGGGTTTCCGTCACGACTCCGGCCTCCTCGTCGACTGCTTTTTGCTGGTGTGGTCGGGAACCGTCAGGCTCCGACCTCGAAGCGAGCGAACCGCTTGACGGTCACGCCGGCCTCGTCGAGGACCGCCTTCACGGTCTTCTTGTTCTCCTGCACCGAGGACTGCTCGAGCAGCACAACCTCCTTGAAGAAGCCGTTCACCCGGCCCTCGATGATCTTCGGCAGCGCCTGCTCGGGCTTGCCTTCCTCGCGGGCGGTCGCCTCGGCGATCCGCTTCTCGCTCTCGACCGTCTCGGCCGGGACCTCGTCGCGGGTGGTGTAGAGCGGGCGCATCGCGGCGGCCTGCATGGCAGCGCCCCGCGCGGCTTCGGCGTTGTCGCCCTCGAACTCGACCAGCACGCCCACCTGGGGCGGCAGGTCGGCGGCACGCTTGTGCATGTACGCCGCGACCTTGCCGTCGAAGACGGCGACCTTGCCGAGCTCGAGCTTCTCACCGATCACCGCGGCCAGCGCCTCGATGTTCTCCGCGACGCTCTTGCCGTCGGCCAGCTTCTCGCCGAGCAGACCCTCGACGTCGCCGACCTTGCTGGCCGACGCGTGCGCGACGATGTCGGCCGCGAGCTGCTGGAACTGCTCGTTCTTGGCGACGAAGTCGGTCTCGCAGTTGAACTGGACCATCGCGTTCTCCGCGGCGGCGACCAGGCCGTTGGTGGCCGACCGCTCGGCGCCACGCTTGGCGGCCTTGGCGGCGCCGTGGATGCGCAGCTCCTCGATCGCCTTCTCGAAGTCACCGTCGGTGGTCTCGAGCGCCTTCTTCGCGTCCATCATGCCCGCGCCGGTGGCGTCGCGGAGCCGCTTCACGTCAGCGGCGGTGTAGTTCGCCATTCCTCGATCTCTCAGTCTTGTGTGGTGCGTCAGCTGATGGGATTCGCCGCGCGGACCTGGCCGGCGGCTTTGTCACCGCCGGGCGCCGGGCTGGGCTGCCGTAGTACGGCGGCCCGCTCCAGCGCCCTGCGGTGACAGACCGGTCAGGCCTCGGTCTTCGGCGCCTCGGTGCCCTCGACCGGCGTGTTGTCGGCCTCGGCGATGGTCTCGGCGACGACAGCGGACTCGGCGGCCGGCGGGTTGTCGGCAACCTCGTCGGTCGCGGCGACCGCGGCCTCCTCGGTGGCGACGGCCGGCGTCTCGACAGCCTCGGCCGGGGCAGCGTCAGCGGCCTTGGCCTCGGTGGCGCCGTTCTGGCTCTCCAGCAGCTCCCGCTCCCAGGCGGCCAGCGGCTCCTCGGCGCCCAGCTCCTCGCCGGCGGCGGCCGCACCCTGGCCACCGCGCGACATCAGGCCGTCGGCGACGGCGTCGGCGACCACGCGGGTCAGCAGGCCGACCGAACGGATCGCGTCGTCGTTGCCCGGGATCGGGAAGTCGACCTCGTCCGGGTCGCAGTTGGTGTCCAGGATGCCGATGATCGGCAGCTTGAGCTTGCGCGCCTCGTCGACGGCGAGGTGCTCCTTCTTGGTGTCGACGATCCAGACAGCGGCCGGAACGCGGCCCATGTCCCGGATGCCGCCGAGGGTCTTGAGCAGCTTGTCGTGCTCGCGACGCTTCTGCAGCAGCTCCTTCTTCGTCACACCGGAGGCGGCGACGTCGTCGAAGTCCAGCAGCTCGAGCTCCTTGAGCCGCTGCAGCCGCTTGTTGACGGTCTGGAAGTTGGTGAGCATGCCGCCCAGCCAGCGCTGGTTCACGTAGGGCATGCCGACCCGGGTCGCCTGCTCGGCGATCGCTTCCTGGGCCTGCTTCTTGGTGCCGACGAACAGGATCGCGCCGCCGGAGGCGACGGTGCTCCGGACGAACTCGTAGGCGCGGTCGATGTACGACAGCGACTGCTGCAGGTCGATGATGTAGATGCCGTTGCGCTCGGTGAAGATGAATCGCTTCATCTTCGGGTTCCAGCGACGGGTCTGGTGCCCGAAGTGGACGCCGCTCTCGAGCAGCTGCTTCATGGTCACGACGGCCATGAGGTGTTCCTCCTGTCGTGCCGGCCCGGCGTTGCACACTCGGACGGCACAGTCTCGGTTGGTCCGCAGCGGACCGGGGTTGGTCCGTTGCGCCTGACGCCAGCGCGCACCGACCCCGGAAAGCCGGGACCGAGTGGTGCGCCCCCACCGCCTCCAGTCAGTACTGAAGTCAGGTTCGGGGCATGCGGGCGTGCGAAGTCGCCCCACTCACGCGGGACGCCACCAAAAGTCTACGGGAAACCCGCCACCCAAACCTAACCGGCCCCACTTGTCCACACCCCAAAGATTCCCCACTCCCCTTCCCCACTTCCCACGGCACATTCCCTGTATGCCCCTCACCCTCCTAGCCACCGCCGCCCTCCTAGCCCCAACCACCCCCACGCCCGCCTCGCCGACCGTGCCGTCCGGTGCTCCGGCGCAGCCGGGGGCGGTCTGGCCGCTCAGCCCTCGGCCCGAGGTCGTCCGCGGCTTCGAGCCCCCGCCCAAGCCCTGGCTGCCCGGCCACCGTGGCCTCGACCTGCGCGGCTCCCCCGGCCAGCAGGTCCGGTCCGCCACCTCCGGCACGGTCACGTACGCCGGCCCCCTCGCCGGCCGCGGCGTCATCGTCATCACCACCGGCCCACTCCGCACCACCTACGAACCGGTCATCCCCACAGTCCGCGTAGGCACCCTCGTCACCCCAGGCATCCCACTAGGCCACCTCTCAGCAGCCGCCTCCCACTGCGCCCCGGCAACCTGCCTCCACTGGGGCCTACTCGAGTCCACCACCTACCTGAACCCGCTATCCCTGCTCCCCCACCGCCCAGTCCGCCTACTCCCAACCACCCCGCACGGAGCCCCACCACCCCAGCCTGCCAACACTCCGCCGAGCGCCACCCCACACCCACGTTCCGCAACGCCATCCGACCCACAGCAGCGCCCGCCCCAACCCACCCAGCCGACGGCGCAGGCCTCACCCTCACCACGAGGCGGCCTCGCCTCCACCATGGTCGTGAGCCTGGCGGCCGTAGCGACTCTCATCGGCAGCCTCCTGATCCGGCGCCACTGATGACCCACCCGATCACTCACCGAACCGACCCCGGGTCCCCGAACAGTCACCCAACCGACCCCGGATCAGCTACCCGGGACCCGCGCCTGCCAGGCGTCCTCGTCCTTCGAGCGGCGCTCGACACCAGCCGGCAGCTTGCCCTTGGCCAGGTCCGTCAACGTCGTGTGCTCCAGCACGTCCCGCAGGCTCGCCCGCGCCGCGATCCACACCCGCTGCAGCACGACCGCCCGCTCGTTGTACGCGACGCTCTCCGGCCGGACCCCGGAGATGCTCACGATCGGCCCGTCCACCGCCCGCATGACGTCGGCCACCGACACCTCGTTCGGATCGACGGCGAGCTTCCACCCGCCGGACTGACCACGCTGGCTGGACAGCACCCCCGCCCGGCGCAGGTCGGCGAGGATCCCCTGCAGGAACCCATGCGGAATCCCCTGCGCGCGACTCAGCTCCTCGGCCGACACCACCGAGGGATCGTTCGCCACCCATCGCTGGGTGATCTCGATCAGCGCCCGCAACGCATAGTCAGACTTCGCCGAAACCCGCATACTCCGCAGTCTGCCGTATCCAGGCCCAGGTCAGGCGCGCGGATGCGCTTGTTCGTAGGCGCGTCGCAGCCGATCACCCGAGACGTGCGTGTAGATCTGGGTGGTCGCCAGCGAAGCGTGACCGAGCAACTCCTGCACGCTGCGCAGATCCGCGCCGCCTTCGAGCAGGTGGGTCGCCGCCGTGTGCCGCATCCCATGCGGCGACAGGTCCGGCGCGTCGACCGCCTCCATCCGGGCGTGCACGAGCCGCCGTACGGTCCGCTGATCGATCCGCGCCCCCCGGGCTCCGAGGAACAGCGCCGGTCCACTCCCCGGCCGGAACAGCTTCGGCCGCGCCCCGGCCAGCCACCCATCCAGAGCAACCCCCGCCGGTACGCCGTACGGCACCGAGCGTTCCTTGCGGCCCTTGCCGAAGACGCGAACCACCCGCCGGCCCTGGTCGACGTCGTCGACATCGATGGCGCAGAGCTCGCCGACCCGGATACCCGTTGCGTAGAGCAACTCCATGATCGCCAGATCCCGCAGCCCGACCGGGCTCCCGTCATCGGCGGCGACCGCCGCGGCGTCGAGGACGGCACGAGTGTCGGCCTGCCCCAGTACGCCGGGCAACGACTTGTGCGGCTTCGGACTGGCCAGCAACGCGCCGGGATCGGTCTCGATCCGCCCGGTTCGCCGCGCCCAGGCGGTGAAGACCCGGGCGGCGGTCGCGCGCCGCGCCATCGTGCTGCGCGACTTGCCCAGACTCTGCTGCTTGGCCAGCCAGGACCGCAGACCCCGGATGTCGAGCCCGGTCAGATCATCGTGACCAAGCCGAGTCAAGTGATCGATTAAATCCATCACATCACCCATGTAGGCTCGGACCGAGTGTCTGCTGAGGTCTCTCTCCGCCGTCAGATGCCGTTCGTAGTCAGCCAGTAACACAGCGAAACCTTCCATCCTGGAAGGGGTTGCGGTGACCTCGTCCGGCGCCATGTCATGACCATGCGGGAGCGGCAGCGGCATCGCAAGCCACCGCGCGGCGGATACCCCTAGGAGGTCTGGCCCGAAACCCACTGGTCGACTACTGTTCGGCCCGATTGCCCTAGTAGCAACGGAGGCACCCCTGACCATGGCCCCCTCAGCGAACGGACAGACCGTAGGCCGGCGCCTGCCGGTCGAGTCGGCGTTCACTCGAGTCGAGGATGCGCGGCACCGTCTGCCGCGCCTGTTCGGTCGTCGCGACCTAGTCGTTCTCGGACTGGGTGTGATGATCGGGTCCGGCATCTTCAGTCTCAGCGGTAAGCAGGCGGCCAACGTCGCCGGCCCCGCCGTGATTGTGTCGTTCCTGATCGCCGCGGTGGTTTGCGTACTGGCCGCGGCCTGTTACGCCGAACTGTCGTCGACGATCCCCGTCTCAGGCAGCGCGTACACCTTCAGTTATGTGACCTTCGGCGAGATGTGGGCCTGGCTGGTCGGGTGGGCGCTCGTACTCGAGCTCGTGACCGCCGCTGCCATCGTGGCGCGCGTCTGGTCGGCGTACTTCCTCGCGACCCTGGACGGATTCGGCGTCAGCCTGCCCGCCGGCGTGGCCCAGTTCTTCGGCCCCGACGCCAAGCTGAACCTGGTCGCGCCACTGTTGCTGCTGGTGCTGACCGCGCTGATCGTCACCGGCACCAAGTTGTCGTCCCGCGTGCTCACCGTCGTCGTAGTGGCGAAGGTGGCGGTGATCCTGCTGGTCGTCGTCGTCGGCGCCACGCACATCAACTTCGACAACTACAAGCCGTTCGTGCCGGACGCGCGACCCGCACCGGCGACCGCCAGTCCGACCCTGCTCAGCTGGATCCTGGACTCGTCGTTCGGCTCGTTCGGCCTGATGGGCATCTTCACCGCGGCCAGCTCGATCGTCTTCGCCTTCATCGGCTTCGACCTGATCGCCACCGCGTCCGAGGACGCCCGCAGCCCGCGCAAGACCGTCCCGCAGGGCATGCTGCTCGGCGTCGGCGCCGTCACCATCCTGTACGTCGCGATGGCGGTCGTCCTGGTCGGCATGCGCCCGTCCAGCCAGCTGGGCGGCGCCGCACCGGTGTCGGAGGCGATGTCGGCCGTCGGCGAGGGCTGGGCGGCGAACGTGGTCAATCTCGGGGCCTTGCTCGCCTTGATGACGGTGATCATGGTCGTGTTGATCGCGCAGAGCCGGGTGCTCTTCAACATGGGCCGTGACGGCCTGCTGCCGAAGAGCCTGGGCCGGGTCAGCCGGGTCTACTCCTCACCCGCCCGCGCGGCCACCGCGGCTGGTGCGGCAGCGATCGCGCTGACGCTGTACCCGAAGGTGCTCGACCTCGAGGAGCTGCTCGTCATCGGAGCGCTGTTCTGCTTCGCCTTCTGTGCGGTCGGGGTGCTCACCCTGCGCCGTACGGAGCCGAACCTGGAGCGCGGCTTCCGGGTCCCGATGGTGCCGCTGATCCCGTTGCTGTCACTGGCCGCGACGCTGTGGTTGATGCTGAACCTGCGGACCAGCACGTGGACGAAGTTCGCAATCTGGATGGCGGTCGGCCTGGCGATCTACGGCCTGTACGGCCGCTGGCACAGCCGGCTGGCGAACGAGGACAGCTGGGACTTCGACATCGGCGACACCGACCCGGGCACGGGTGGCCTGCAGGCGATCCGGAGCGAGTCCGACACCGGCGAACTGCGCGCGGTCCGGACGCCACCACCGACGAAGCAGTCGACCCGCGGCAAACACATGCGTAACTGACGACTTCGGGGCCTGGTTTTCCACAGGCCCCGAAGTCGTTTTCGCAATCGGCAAAACCTCGGCATGTTCTTCAGCCGGAGGTGGTCATCGATGCGAACCACGGACGCGGTCGGGAAGTACGGCGAAGACCTCGCCGCCAGGTATCTCGTGGAGAACGGCTTCACGATCCTGGAGCGCAATTGGCGGTGTGGCCAGGGCGAGATCGACATCGTCGCCCGGGAGGACCGGACCCTCGTCGTCTGCGAGGTGAAGACCCGGCGCGGGGTCGGTTACGGCAGCCCGCTGGAGTCGATCACGTACCGCAAGCTCAGCAAGCTGCGCCAACTGGTCGGCCACTGGCTGCGGGAGCACGAGGTGCGGCCCGGCGAGGTCCGGATCGACATCGTCGCCGTGCTCCTCCCCTACCGCGGCGCGCCGAGCGTCGACCACGTCAGGGGCGTGGCCTGATGCCGCTCGCCCAGGCCTGGTCGGTCGCCCTCGTCGGTCTGGAGGGCCACCTCGTCGAGATCGAGGCCGACATCGCGCAGGGCCTGCCGAAGACCACCCTGATCGGCCTGCCCGACACCTCGCTGTCCGAGGCCCGCGACCGGGTCCGGGCCGCCGTCGTCAACAGCGGCGAGAAGTTCCCCGACCGCAAGGTGACCATCGGTCTGTCGCCCGCGACCCTGCCGAAGACGGGCTCGCACTACGACATCGCCATCGCCTGCGCACTGCTGGCAGCCGCCGGCGTGGTCGACAGCGAGCGCCTGCGCCAGGTCGCGATCATCGGCGAGCTCGGCCTGGACGGCCGGATGCGAGAGGTTCGCGGCGCGCTCGCGATGACCCTGGCCGCCTCCCGGTCCGGTTTCGAACGCGTCATCGTCCCGGAGCTGAACGCGGGCGAGGCACGACTGGTGCCGGGGATCGAGGTTTTCGGGATGCGATCGCTGCGCCAGGTGCTCGCGTTGCTCCGCCAGACCGAGATGCCGGACGAGGACCCGCCGCGCGCGGAGCCCCGGCTCATCTCCGAGTCGCTCACCCGGGTGCCGGAGGTCGATCTGCACGATGTGCTCGGCCAGCGCGAAGGGCGCAAGGCGATCGAGGCGAGCGCCGCCGGTGGCCACCACATCTTCCTGCACGGCCCGCCGGGCTCGGGTAAGACGATGCTTGCCGAACGCCTGGCGGGCCTGTTGCCGGACCTCAGCACCGACGACTCCCTCGAGGTGTCCGCGGTCCATTCGCTGGCCGGTCTGCTCACCAACGACGCCGAGCTGGTCGTGCGGCCGCCCTTCATCGCCCCGCACCACACCGCCTCGCTGCCAAGCCTCATCGGTGGCGGCTCCGGCATGCCCCGCCCCGGAGCGATCAGCTGTGCCCACCGAGGGATCTTGTTCATCGACGAAGCTCCCGAAATGCATCCGCTGACCCTCGACACGCTGCGCCAGCCACTCGAGTCGGGCTTCATCGAGGTTCACCGGGCGGCGGCGGTCGCGAAGTTCCCAGCCCGATTCCTGCTGGTCCTCGCGGCCAACCCTTGCCCCTGCGGCCTCGCCGGTACGCCGAACAACATCTGCAACTGCACCCCGCAGAACCTGAACCGCTATCGCCAGCGCATCAGCGGTCCGATCAAGGACCGGATCGACATCCAGCGCCAGATCCTTCCCGCCGCCCGGGGCGAAGGCGAAGCCGATCGGCCAGAATCCACCGCCGAGGTCGCCGCCCGGGTCCGGCTGGCCCGCGAACGCCAGGCCCACCGCTACCAAGGCACTGGCTGGGCCCTGAACAGCGAGATCCCCGGCCCGATCCTCCGCCGCGAGTATCCGATCGACGAGGCGAGCCAACGCCTCCTGGAAGACCTCTACGCCGACGGCCGCCTCACCGCCCGAGGCTTCGACCGGGTCTCCCGCCTCGCCTGGACCCTCGCCGACCTGGCCGGCGCTGCCATCCCGACCGTCTCCCTCACCCACACAGCCTTCCAACTCCGCACCGGCGTCCCCCTGACCCCACTGACCGACGAACGCCCCCTCAGAAAGTCCACCTCATGACCACTCCACCGCCGTCCCCCACCACCCAGCCCACGACCAGCACTCCGTCCGCCGAAGCCACGCCGACCCCAACTCCCACACCTGACACGCGATCTCCCCACGAGCCACCAGTCCCGCTCTTCCACGAGCCAACCTCCACGCACGACCGCGCAGCCGAGCACCCGCCTTCAGAGAAGCTGGCCCCGCTTAGTGAGCGCACGTCTCCTCGCCAGCCATTCCCAGCGGGTCGGGAGACGTCCGGGGCTTCGGGTGTTGTTGATGCGGAGCGGTTGGCTCGGGCTGGGTTGGTGCGAGTGGTGGAGCCAGGGGATCCAGCGGCGATTGCTGCGTTCGACGGGATGGAGGCCCAAGAGCTGTGGGAGGCCCTGCATGAGAAGCGGCCGATGTTCGAGCGGTGGTCTGCGCGGGTCGCGGAGGCGCGGCCAGACGTTGATCTGGAGCGCGCGGCGGCGGCTGGGGCGCGGTTCGTCATCCCGGGTGACGACGAGTGGCCCGAGCAGGTGGAGGTGCTGGCCGACGCCGGTCTGCAGAGTCGTCGGGGCGGCGTGCCGTTCGGGCTTTGGGTTCGCGGCCCGGCGCGACTGCGGGAGACGCTCGCGAAGTCTGTCGCGGTGGTGGGTGCACGTGCCTGTTCGGCGTACGGCGAAAATGCGGCCGGCGAACTGGCGGCGGGGCTCGCCGACGAGGGGGTGACCGTGGTCTCCGGCGGAGCCTATGGCATCGATGCCGCCGCCCACCGCGGAGCTCTCGCAAGCGGCGGTCCGACCGTGGCCGTGCTCGCATGTGGAGTCGATGTCAGCTACCCGAGGAGCAACACGGCTCTGTTCGATCGCATCGCCGAAACAGGCCTGCTAATCAGCGAACTCCCACCACGCTGCTCTCCCACAAAACTACGTTTCCTCGCCCGCAACAGACTCATCGCCGCGACCACCCTCGGCACCGTCGTAGTCGAGGCAGCCATCCGCAGCGGCGCCCTCAACAGCGCAGGCTGGGCCGAGCAATGCGGCCGCCAAGTACTAGCTGTCCCCGGCCCCATCACCTCCCGAATGTCCGAAGGCGTCCACCTCCTCATCCGCGAACGCAACGCCGCCCTGGCCACCAACGTCGCCGACATCCTCGAAGCCATCTCCCCCATCGGCACCCACCCCACCCCCTACCCCCACGCCCCAGCCACTCTCACCGACCACCTCGACCACGACCTGAGCCGCACCCTCGACGCAGTCCCCGTACTCCGCCCCGCCGACGCCACCCGCATAGCCACCACCGCCGGCCTAGACCTGGACACCACCCAGGAATGCCTGGAAACCCTCGCCGACTCCAACCTCATCGAATACACCCCCACCGGCTGGCGCCTCTCCCCCACCCACCGCCAATCCCTCTAACCGCCCACCCACCCCACCCCACAACCCCGAACCACCCGGCCACACCGCTGCCCCTCCCACCGCCGCCCCTCCCCGCGGTCATAACCCTGGACCCTGCCGTCCGGGACCCACCGCTCTCTACCACTGCGCCGGGTGCCACCGGCCGGCATCCACCGGCCTGCTCCCGCCACCGTGCGGCGCCTGCCGTCCAGGACCACCGCCCGGCTCCCACCGCACCGGTTCCACTGCCTGGCACCCACGCCGGTACCGGCCATCCGCCACCCGCCGCCCGGCTCTCATCGACCTCCACCGACCGTCCGGCACCTGCCGTCCAGGACGCACCGCCCGGCTCCGACCGCCGGTACCGGCGGTGGGTACCCACCGGGCCTGCTCCCGCCACCGTCCGATACCACCGCGCCGGTATCACCGCCCGGCACCCATCGCCGGTACTGGCCATCCACCGCCCACCGCCCGGCTCCCACCGACCGCCCGGCATCTGCCGTCCATCGGCTAGCAGTTGGCGCTGGACGTGCACCGGCCGGGGTTTCGCGCTGGAGGTTGCAGCCGGGGGGTATCAAATAAGTGGTGTCACTCGGGTTGGAGAGGCTGGTTGGGGCGGCGGTTGGTCGGGTGGCGGAGGAGGTCTCGAAGCGTTCGGTGCGGGTTTCCAGTGGGCGGTCCGGTGTTGGTGGTCGGTGACGGTGGGGTGCTGGCGGTGGCGGGAGCCAGGCCGGTGGTACCGGTGCAGTGGGTCCTGAACGGCAGGTGCCGGGCGGTGGTGGCGGCAGGGCGGCGGGTACCGGTGCGGTGGGTCCTGGACGGCAGGTGCCGCACGGTGGCGGAAGCAAGCCGGCGGGTGCGGTGGTACCGGGCCGGTGGGTCCTGGACGGCAGGTGCCGGGCCGTGGCGGGAGCAGGCCGGTGGGTACCTGTGCAGCGGTACCGGCAGTGGGAACCGGCCGTAGGTCCTGGACGGCAGACACCCCACGGTGGCGGGACCAGGCCGGTAGGTACCGGTGCGGTGGGTCCTGGACGGCAGGCGCCGCAAGGTGGTGCGAGCAGGCCGGTGGACGCCGGCCAGTGGCACCCGGTGCGGTGGTAGAGAGCGGTGGGTCCTGGACGGCAGGTGCTGGGCGGTGGCGGGAGTAGGCCGGTGCGGTGCGGCGGTGCCGGGCGGCGGTACCGGGGTGGCAGGTGCTGGGGGATGGGCGGAGGAGGCCGGTGGGTGGTGGGTGTGAATGGGTGAGTTCTGGACGCTAGCTGGGTGGTGCGTACGTTGAGGGGGTGGGTGCTTATGGGGATTTGCCGGTGGGGTTGGTGACTGCGCGGTTGCGGTTGCGGGGGTGGGTGGGGGCGGATGCTGAGGAGTATCGGGGGTTGTGGGTTGAGCGGGATCCGCGGGCGTTGCGGCGGATTGATGCGGAGGGGCGGCCGACGGTGGAGGAGATTCGGGGGTGGTTGGCGGGAAATCCGTTGGCGGCTGAGGCGGGGCTGGGGTTGTTGGTGGTCGAGCGGCGGGATACGGGTGAGTTCGTCGGGTACTGCGGGTTGACCGTCGGGCTGGCTTCGTTCGACGAGCCCGAGATTGCGTACGAGTTGGCTCGGCGGGCTCACGGGCAGGGGTATGCGACGGAGGCGGCGCGGGCGATCGTCGAGGCGGCGGCCGGGACGGGACGGCGGCGGTTGTGGGCGACCGTACGCGAGTGGAATGTGGCGTCGTTCCGGGTGCTGGAAAAGCTGGGCTTCCACCGGAGTGGTCGCGTCACCGCAGACACGGAGCGCGGGAACACGATCTGGATGACCCGCGAACTGACCGGCAACAGCCAGCCGTCCTGACCACCAACGCCACCAATCCGGTGAGCCGAGGCCGAACACCACACCGGGTCGGCCGCCGTCGTCGACACATCAGCCGAGCCCGCCCGGGTCTGCGTCGGTGACGATCAACCGGTCACCCGGCTCGATGTCGCCACCGTCCGGCTGCAGGCTCCGGTCCACCGGCTGCACGGTTGGTTCCCAGCGGTCGGCCGGTGAGCCGAGTGGCTGGGCTTGGCGACCCGGCGCCCGGGGATTGCGGCAATGGCTGGCCGTCGCGGTCCCGAGGCCGAGCTTGTGGCCAGTGGCTGGAGTTGCGGTCCGAGGCTGAGCTTGTGGCCGGTGGCTGGACGTTGCGGTCGCGAGGCTGAGCTTGTGGCCAGTGGCTGGGTGTTGCAAGTCAGCGGGTGGACTCTGCAGCTCGGCGGCTCGACTTCGCGACCCGGTGGGCGGGCTGCGGCCCTGGGGCTGGGGTGGGTGGGTGGGTGGGTGGGCTTGAACATCTGGTGGTGACCTTGGACAAGTTGTTTCTTGTTCAAGGTCACCGGTGGGTGTTCGAGGTGACTACGGCTGGTGCGCGGGGGCGCGGCAGCGGGGTGGGTTAGCGGCCGAAGTCGCTGTCTTTGGGGACTTCTAGGTCTGATTTGGCGAGTTCTTCGATGTTGACGTCGCGGAAGGTGACTACCTTGGCGTTCTTCACGAAGCGGGCTGAGCGGTAGACGTCCCAGACCCAGGCGTCGGCCATGGTGACTTCGAAGTAGACGTCGCCGCCTTCGGTGCGGACTTTGAGGTCGACCGCGTTGCACAGGTAGAAGCGCCGTTCGGTCTCCACGACGTACTTGAAGATCCCGACGACGTCCTTGTACTCCCGATAGAGCTGTAGCTCCATATCGGTCTCGTACTTCTCAAGGTCGTCTGCACTCATCGGCTCTCCGCTCCGGTGGGACTGGACACATTCTGTCCCATATCGGGCCGCATACTGCGTCGGACATTCTCGAACCGCCGTCGATGTTGTGGACACGGGCCGTATTCGTCCAGTGCCGCCTGGTGTTCAGGCGTGCAGTAGCCCTTGTGAACCGCGAAATCGTACTGCGGATACACCTCGTGCCAGTGCTGCATGATCCGGTCCCGGGTCACCTTGGCGATCACCGAGGCCGCCGCGATGCAGGCTGCCACCCGGTCACCCTTCCACACCGCGAGCCCCGGTACGCCGAGCCCGTCCACCCCGAAGCCGTCCGTCAGCACGTACTGCGGGCGCAGGTCGAGCAGGAAGATCGCCCGGCGGAGCGCCTCCACGTTGGCGACGTGCATGCCCAGCCGGTCGCACTCGGCCGCCTCGATCGAGACCACCGACCAGGCCAGGGCGCGGGACCGGATCTCTTCGTAGCACCGGTCACGTGCCTTCGCCGTCAGCAACTTGGAGTCGGCGAGCTCAGGGATCTGGCCACGCTTGCCGTCCGGCAGGATCACCGCGGCCGCGACCAGCGGGCCGGCGCATGGTCCACGGCCGGCCTCGTCGACGCCCGCGATCGGGTCGAGGCCGACCCGGCGCAGGGCGCGTTCGTAGCCGTAGAGCCCGGCGTCACGCCGGATCGTGCTGCCGCGCGGAAGAGCGCTCATCCATCAACTCACTCGGGAGGCGGTCGCCGGCGAGAGGCTCACCGGCGAGGCGGATAGCTCACTTGGGAGGTGGTGTGAGGGAGATCGTGGGTTTGTCGGGGGCCGGACCCGCGGCCGGTATCGACTTGAAGGTATCCGGTACTTCGAGTTTGTCGAACCGGTTCGCCGGCCACACCACCAGGATCGCCCGCCCGGTGATCTTGTCCATCGGCACGAACGCGGCGTCGCCCGGATTGCCCCCGTCGGGACCGGTGTCGCTCAGGTGCACCCGGGAGTCACCCGACTCGGACCGGTGGTCGCCCATCACGAAGACCCGCCCGGCCGGCACGGTGACCTGGAACTCCATCGCGGACGGGGCGTCACCCGGATACAGGTAGCTGCTCTCTTCGAGCGGCTGACCGTTCACCATCAGCCGGCCCTTGGAGTCGCAGCAGGCGACCTTGTCCCCCGGCATCCCGATCAGGCGCTTGATCAGGTGGCCGTGGCTGGAGTCCGGCAGCAGGCCGACGACCTCGAAGAACCGGCCGATCGAGCCCCGCTTCTGGCCGCTCTCCTCGTCGCCCAGCCAGCCGCCCGGATCCTCGAACACGACGACGTCGCCGCGCTTGACGTCGGTCAGCTTCTCGACCACGACGCGGTCGCCGACCAGCAGCGTGTTCTGCATCGACTCGCTCGGGATGATGAACATCTGGCCGACGAAGGCCCGCAGGATCGACGAGACGATCAGAGCGCCGACCACGATCAGCACGAACTCGCGAGCAGCTGCCGCGAGGCCGGACCGGTGGGCGGGTTTCTCTTTCGTCGCGGTCGGTGTCTCAGTCACTTCTTCAGCCCCGGCTTCTTGAAGGTTTCCGGAGGACGCAGCATCGTCATCCGGTCAGACGGCCAGATTACGCAACAGGCACGGCCAACCACGTTGTCGACCGGGACGAACCCGCCGCCGGGCCCGCCCATGTGGGCGCGGGAGTCCGCGGATTCGGCCCGGTTGTCACCCATGACCCACAGTGAACCAGGCGGCACAACGACGGTGAACGTCGTGGTGGACGGTTTGGCGTCCTTGAGCAGATACTCGCGCTCGTCGAGCGGGATCCCGTTGACCGTGATCCGGCCGGCCTTGTCGCAACAGACCACCTTGTCGCCGGCCACGCCGATCACCCGCTTGACCAGGTGACCCTCACCGCTGCGCGGCAGGATGCCGACGAACTCGCCGATCCGCCGCAGCGTGCCGGGCTCCTTCTGCTCCTCGTTCAGCCAGTGGCCGGGGTCCTTGAAGACGATGATGTCGCCCCGGTCCACGTCGCGATGCAGATAGCTGACCTTCTCGGCCAGGATCCGGTCGTTCGTGGTGAGCGTGTCGTACATCGACTCCGAGGGCACGTAGAAGGCCTCGGCGACGAAGAGTCGCAGCACGACGGTGATGACCAACGCGAGCACCGTCACGGTGGTCATCTCCAGCAGCAGGCTCATCAGCGGGTTGCGCTGTTTGAGCCTGCGGTGTCGTCCCTTACTGCGACGAGCCCTCCTGGCTGGCGGGCGAGCGCGCGTCGCGGTGCTCGGCGCCATTCCTGACCGTCGTCAGTAGACGATCAGGAGGCCGGGATGTTGTCCCGCTTCTCCTTGATCTTGGCTGCCTTGCCGCGCAGCTCACGCAGGTAGTACAGCTTGGCGCGGCGCACGTCGCCGCGGGTGACGACCTCGACCTTCTCGACGATCGGGGTGTGCAGCGGGAAGGTCCGCTCGACGCCGACGCCGAAGCTCACCTTGCGGACCGTGAAGGTCTCGTGCAGGCCACCACCGTGGCGACGGATCACGACGCCCTTGAACACCTGTACGCGGGAGCGGTTTCCTTCGACGACCTTGACGTGCACGTTGACCGTGTCGCCGGGGCGGAAGGAGGGGATGTCGTCACGCTTGCTCGCGTTGTCGAGCTCGTTCAGGATGTTGCTCATCAGGTGTCTCTTCCTCGCGCGTGCCACAGGTCACCCACGAATGCTGGGGGTGAAGGTTCGAATTTGCTGTCATCCGGTGGTCACCCCCTGTGGCAGGAGCACCGAACGGCAACAGCGACCAAGTTTGCCACACGCCGCTCACGCCACGAAATCAGCCCGGCCCGGCGCCGTCCGCGGCGCCCGGCGATCGCTCAGCACCCGGCCCGGCGACTGCTCAGCGCTTGGTCCGGCGGCGCTTGGTCAGCACGACGATCTCGACCTTCTCGGTCTGCTGCTCCCGCCTGACCTCGCGGTAGCCGGCGTTGCGGTACAGCTGCAGGTTGCGCTCACTCTCCGCGCCGGTGGTCAGCTCGTACGCCGTGACCTCGGCGGGCGCCGTCTTCTCGGCCACCTGCAGCAGCTTGGCGGCGATCCCCTGCCGCTGCCAGTCAGGAGCGACCATCAGCCGTCCGATGCGGCCCACTGAGCCGTCTATGCCCAGCTGGACCGATCCGACGATCCTGCTTCCCGCCACGGCCTTCCAGACCGGCCCCTGAGCGAAGCGAGCGACGCACTCCTCGAGGGACTCCAGCAGCGGCGGAATGCGGAGGTCGCCGTAGACCTGTGCCTCGGTGATGAAGGCGGCTCGCTGCAACGTCAGCAACTCCCCTGCGTCCTCCGGCGACGCCGGGAGCACCCGTACCTGTGAAACCGGGTCGTCCTCGGCAGGCATGGAGCTGCCCCAGGCGGCCAGCAGGTCGGGCCTGCGCTCGGCAGTACGGCGTACGGACTCTTCGTGGCGCCACTCGGCGATCAGCTTGTGGTTGCCGGACAGGAGAACCTCCGGTACTTCGTGCCCGCGCCAAGCCGGAGGCTTCGTGTAGACCGGGTACTCGAGCAGTCCATGTCCTGAGTGCGACTCCTCGGCCAGGGACTCCGGGTTGCCGATCACACCGGGCAGCAGGCGGGCAATCGCCTCCACCATGACCAGTACTGCGACCTCCCCGCCATTCAGCACGTAGTCGCCGATGGAGACCTCGTCGACCTGCATCCGCTCGGCCGCGTGCGCAGCGACTCGCCCGTCGATCCCCTCGTACCGTCCGCAGGCGAAGGCCAGCCACGGCTCGGCGGCAAGCTCGTAGGCCAGGTCCTGGCTGAACGGCCGGCCGGCAGGCGTCGGCACGATCAGCCGGGGCTGCGAAGGACCGTCGCCCGGCATGACGGTGTCGAACGCCTCTCCCCACGGATCCGGCTTCATCACCATGCCCGCGCCACCGCCGTACGGGGTGTCGTCGACCGTGCGGTGCCGGTCGTGGGTCCAGTCGCGCAGGTCGTGCACCCGGACGTCCAGCAGCCCACTCTTGGCCGCTTTGCCCACAAGCGAGACGTCCAGCGCCGCCAGGTACTCCGGGAAGATCGAGAAGACGTCCAGCCTCATCGGGCCGAGTCCCCAGGCTCCGACGGGACTACCTCAGCGCCCTCCGGGTCCAGCAGGCCTGGTCGGTCGGCCACCACAACGTAGCCCGAGTCCAGGTCGATGGTGGGGACCAGTTCCTCGACCAGCGGGACCAGTACTGCGTTGCCTGCCGGCCTGCGGATCTCCAGCAGGTCCTGCGAGGGCAGGTGGATCACATCGATGACCTCGCCGGCCTCGACCTCGTCGGTGGTGCGCACCTTCAGGCCGATCAGCTCGCGGTCGTAGTACTCCTCGGGGTCCTCCGGCCGCTCGTCCTCGGCGATCTCGGCCTGGACCTCCAGGTTGCGCAGGTTCTCCGCCGCCGTGCGGTCCGGTGAGTCGGTGAACTTCACCAGCAGCCGCCCACTGTGCCAGCGGCTCGACTCCACGGTCAGGGTCCGCGGCGGCGTGGAGACCGTGACGAGCTTCGCGCCGTCGGCGAACCGCAGATCGGGGTCGTCCGTCCGGACGATCATCCCGACCTCGCCCTTGATCCCATGCGCCCGACCGATCCGGCCGACAATCACCAGCACTTGCGGTTCCCACTTTCCAAAAGATCCAGCAGACCAAAGAATCCAGAAGAGCAGTGAAGGGCCGCACCCAGTGGGTACGGCCCTTCAAGGACTGACGTGAGTTTAGCGGCGCGGGCGCCGGTTGAACTCGTCGACGAAGTCGATCCGGACCGACTGCTCGGAGCTGAGCGCCCCGACCACGGTACGGATCGCGGTCGCCGTCCGGCCGTTGCGGCCGATCACCTTGCCGATGTCGTCGGGGTGCACGTGCACCTCGAGAGTGCGTCCACGCCGCAGGTTGCGCGACCGGACGCTGACCTCGTCAGGGTTGTCCACGATGCCTCGGACCAGGTGCTCGAGCGCCTCGGTCTCCATCATCGTCAGGCCTTGGCGTCGTCGGCCGGCGCGTCGGTGACAGCGGCGTCGGCAGCCGGAGCGGCGTCCTCGACCTTGGCCTCGACGGCGTCGCCCTTCGCGGCGTCGTCCGTCTTGGGAGCCTTGTCAGCCTTCGGCTCCGCCTTCTTGGCGGTGGCCTTCTTGGTGACGGCCTCGGTCTTCAGCGTGCCGTGCGCCTCGGCGAGGGCCTCGTTGAAGATCTCCTGCTTGTCGCGCTTCGGCTCCTTGACCCGCAGCGGCGGCGGGGCGTCCAGACCCTTGAACTTCTGCCAGTCACCGCTGGCCTTGAAGATGGCCGCGACGGCCTCGGTCGGCTGCGCGCCGACGCCCAGCCAGTACTGCGCCCGGTCCGACTCGACGTGGATGAACGACGGTTCGGCCTTCGGGTTGTACTTGCCGATCTCCTCGATGGCGCGGCCGTCACGCTTGGCGCGGGCGTCCATCACGACGATGCGGTAGTGCGGCGCACGCTTCTTGCCGATGCGCTTCAAACGGATCTTGACTGCCACGTTTGTGGTGTCTCCCTCGGGATTCATGTCTTGGTTGAGCGGCACACCGGCGTCGTGGGGACAACGGGTGACCACTCGGATGGGCCGAGCCGGGACGTGGAGTTAGAGGGCTGCACGTGATCCGGACGGACTCAGCCCATCATTCTGCCAGATCAACCGCCCCGCCACCAATCCGCCCCGGACGCGAAACGCCCGGGCGCGGGGTACGGGCGATCAGGCGCGGAACGCGGCCAGGTCCGGGAGCTGCTCGACGTACCCATCGAGCAGTTGATGAGCCGCCGTGACCGAGTCGATCAGCGGGTGCCAGGCGAAGGCCCGTACGGCGGCCGCCCGCGATTCCGTCACAGCCGCCTCGATCGTCGATCGCTCGACCGCCTTCACCGCGCAGACCAGCCCGGCCTGGTGGTCGGTGAGCTGCGAGACGGTCACCGGCCGGGCGCCGTTGGCGTCGACCGTACAGGGGATCTCCACGACCGCATCCGCGTCGAGATGATGCAGCGTGCCGCGGTTGCGGACGTTCAGGATCAGCGACGCCCGCTCGTTGTGGGCGATCGCCCGCATCAGCGACAGCGCGACCTGCTCGTACCCACCCGCCGACATGTCCCGCTCGTCGCGCTCCCCCGCGTCGGCGATCTCACGGCTCTCCACCATGTACGTCGATTCGCGCTCGGCCCGCGTCTTCTGCCACAACTCCAACGCGTTGGCCGGCTGCTCGGCCGTCTCCGCATAGAACCGCGACTGCTGCTCCAGCAAGAACGTCCCCCGCGTCTGCTCGACCGCCTGTACCGCGGCCAGCGTCTCGCGGGCGAAGTAGTAATAGTGCAGGTACTCGTTCGGGATCGACCCGAGCGACCGCAGCCACTCGACCCCGAAGAGCCGCCCTTCCTCGAAGTCACCAAGCGCGGCCGGGTCAGCCAGCAACGCAGGCAGATGATCGACCCCGCCGGACTCCAGTCCACGCAGCCAGCCAAGATGGTTCAGCCCGGCGTAGTCGTAGAAGACCGCCGAAGGATCCAGCCCCAAGGACAGCGCGGCCCGGCGCCCGAGCCCGGACGGCGAGTCGCAGATCCCGATCACGCGATCGCCCAGGTACGGGATCATCGCCTCGGTCACCATCCCGGCCGGGTTGGTGAAGTTGATGACCCACGCCTCCGGCGCCAGCGCGGCGATCCGCTGCGCGATGGCCGTCGCGACCGGCAAGGTCCGCAACGCATAGGCGATCCCGCCCGCGCCGACGGTCTCCTGACCGAGTACGCCGAGATCGAGCGCGACCCGCTCGTCGATCGTGCGCCCTTCGAGCCCACCGACCCGGATCGCGGAGAAGACGAAATCGGCCCCGCGCAGAGCCTCGTCGAGGTCGGTCGTCTCGGTCACCGCCGGCGCATCGGAGTACGGCGCGGCCTGCTGGCGCAGTACGGATCCGATCGACGCCAACCGCCCACGATCGGTGTCGTAGAGCACGACCGATGTGATCCGCCCGTCGCCCCGATCCCCCAGCAACGCCTGATAAACGAGCGGAACCCGGAACCCGCCGCCCCCGAGAATGGTCAGCCTCACGCCAGCACCACCTCAACCCCCGCCTCTGTCAGTTGAGCCCGGGTCGCCTCGTCGGCGGCGGGCTCGGTCACCACCATGGAAAGTTCGGTCGGCTCGCACACCTTGGCGACGCCGTGGCCGGGGAACTTGGTCGCGTCGGCCAGCAGCACCACCCGGTCGGCGGCCTTGATCATCGCCCGCTTCACCGGTACTTCGATCATCGTGCTGTCCATCACGCGACCGTCCGGCCGCACCCCGCTGGTGCCGAGGAACAGCCAGTCGACGTGGATCTGCCGCAGCGACTCCTCGGTCAGGTACCCGACGAGCGACCGGTAGCTGCGCCGGACGAAGCCGCCCAGGATGATCAGCTCGATCTGCTCGTCGTTCTGCAGCTCCTCCAGGACCGCGAGGTTGCTCGTCACCACGGTCAGCGAGCGCCCGTGCAACTGCTGGGCCACCCGCAGGGCCGTCGTACCGATGTCCAGCAGCACCGACTGCCCGTCACCGACCAAGGCAGCCGCGCGGCGGGCGATCCGGTCCTTCTCGGAGGCGTGCACCGCGCTGACCTCGGCAAAGGGCTCGTCACCGCCGTCGACGGCGAGCGCGCCGCCGTACACGCGGGTCAGCCGGCCCTGCTCGTGCAACTGCTCGAGATCGCGCCGGATCGTCGCCTCGCTGACCCCGAGCTGGGCGGCCAGCACCTTCACGCCCCCGGCCCCGTCGGCCCGAAGCGCGCGAACAATCTGGTCCTGCCGCTGCTTTGGCAACACGGAGAGACCGTATCACGCAAACTCCGTCACACTCACGCACATATTTGCAGGGGTATTGCGTAGTTTGCTCAAAAGCTCCACACTGGCTGCACGAATTTGAGCGACCCTGCAGGAGTGTGCTGGCGATGAGTGAGCTGGATGTGGTTGTGTCCGGCCTGGTCTTTCACGACCTGGTGCTCGGCCTGCCGTCCGCGCCGCGCTCCGGTACCGAGGTCTGGGCGGACGACTCCGCCGAGAGCCCGGGCGGGATCGCCAACTTCGCCGTCGCGCTGGCCCGGCTCGGGCTGCGCACCGGACTGGCCGCGACCTTCGGCGGCGACGATCTCGGCGACCGGCTCTGGGACCGGCTGACGCAGGGCGAAGGCATCGATCTGACTCTCTCCCGCAAGCTCGACGGTTGGCAGACCCCCCTCACGGTGGCCCTTGCCTACGACAACGACCGGGCACTGGTCACCAGGGGTACCCCTCCCCCACTGTCGGCCGACGAGCTTCTCACCACGCCGCCGGCCGCCAGGGCCGTCGCCGCTCACATCGGTCCCTGGCCGAACGAGTGGCTCGCCAAGGCCCGGGCGGCCGGCAGCGTGGTCTTCGCCGACGTCGGCTGGGACCCCACGGAGCAGTGGGACCCCGCAGTACTCGACCAACTGGAGCACTGCGACGTGTTCCTGCCCAATGCCGGCGAGGCGATGAGCTACACCCGCACGAGTACGCCCGGCGAGGCACTCGAGCGGCTGGCCGAGAAGGTACCGCTCGTGGTCGTCTCCGACGGCGCGAACGGAGCACTGGCGCTCGACGCGGGCTCCGGCGAGCGAGTCGCAGTACCGGCCGTACAGGTCTCGGCGGCGGACACCACCGGGGCGGGTGATGTGTTCGCCGCCGGGTTCATCGCAGCAACGCTGTGGGAACTCCCACTCGCCGACCGGGTGCGGTTCGCGGCACTCACGGCAGCCATCTCGGTGACCCGGCTGGGCGGTGCCGACGCGGCACCGACCTGGGCCGACCTGGCCGACTGGCATCAGCAGCACCCAGCAGAACAATCCCTCGCAGGCCAATCCCTTGCCGCGCTGATCAGCGCACACTCCGGAAGCGCACCGCTGCGCGACCAGTCAGGAAGGTAGAACCATGGAGCTCTCACGTCGGACGGTGCTCGCCGGAGGCTTCGCCGCCCTGCTCGGCGGCACTGTCGTCGGCTGTTCCTCGAGCATGGACACGGGATCGACGAAGAAGAACGCCACCGGCAACATCGCGCTGTGGTGCTGGCCGGGCGGCCTGGGCAAGTCGGTGCTGGACGACACGATCGCGCACTTCCCCGACCAGCACATCAAGTACTCCGAGGTCGGCGGCGACTTCAAGCAGAAGCTGCTCACCACCTTCAACGGCGGTACGTCGATCCCCGACATCACCGGCGTCAAGGGTGAGGACATCGCCTCGCTGCTGCCGCAGGCCAACCGGTTCGTCGATCTGAAGACGATCGGCGCCGACTCGTTCCTGGGCGACTACCTGGACTGGAAGGTCAAGCAGGCCACCACGCTGGACGGCAAGGTGATCGGCATCCCGATCGACATCGGGCCGACCGCGCTGTTCTACCGCGAGGACATCTTCACCGCCGGCGGACTGCCCGGCGACCCGGCCAAGGTGGCCGAGCAGCTGAAGACCTGGGACGACTTCATCGCCGCCGGGGTCGAGCTGAAGAAGGCCAACCCGAAGGCCTTCATCGTCGCCGACGCGACCGACATGTACGGCACGATCGTCAACCAGGGCACCGCGCGCTACATCGACAAGGACAACAAGTTCATCGGCGACCAGGACCACATCCGCAAGGCCTGGGACACCGCGGTCAAGGCGATCACGATGAAGGTCGACGGCCGGACGCTCGGCGGTTCGCCGGACTGGAACGCCGGTCTGGACCAGGGCACGGTACCGACCGTGACGGGCGCGGCCTGGGTCGCGCTGGACATCAAGGCCGCCTGCAAGACGAGCGTCGGCAAGTGGCGGGTCGCGCCGACGCCGAGCGGCCCGGCCAACTTCGGCGGGTCGTTCCTCACGATCACCAAGAGCGCGGCGGATCCGGCCGCCGCGCTCGAGGTGATCAAGTACATGCTCAGCCCCGACAACGAGGCCAAGGCGTTCGCCGACGCGCAGATCTTCCCGTCCGCGCCGGCCGCCTACGACAAGCCGCAGCTCAAGGCGGCGGACCCGTTCTTCGGCGGCCAGGTGCCGATCGAGGTCTTCGGGCCGGCCGCGAAGGCGATCCCGATCGCCTACGAGGCGCCGCTCGACAGCGCGGTCGCCGTCCCGTTCACCGACGGGCTCAAGCTCGTCCAGGCCGGCAAGAAGACGTCGGACGCTGCCTGGGCGGAGGCCGTCTCGAAGGCGAAGCAGATCGGCAAGCGTCAGGGCGTGCAGTGACCCTGACCGCGACGGCCCCCAGCAGACACGCCGGTACGGCGAAGCCGCGACGAAAGCGCAGCGTCAGGTCGTACTGGCGGTTCTACCTCGCGCTGTCGCCGTTCTACGTGATCTTCCTCGTTTTCGGGCTGTACCCGGTGGCGTCGACGATCCTGCTCGCGTTCCAGAAGTGGGACGGGCTCGGGCCGCGCACGATGGTCGGGTTCCAGAACTTCAGGTTCCTGGCCGAGGACAGCACGTTCTGGCTGTCGCTGTGGAACACGGTCGTGCTGTTCGTGATGTCGACCGTGCCCACGCTGGTGATCGCGATGGCGCTCGCGGTGATGCTGCACTCGGCGGTCCGGTTCAAGGGTGTGTACCGGATCGCGTACTTCATCCCGAACATCACCTCGCTGGTGGCGGCGGCGATCTTCTTCGGCGCCGTCTTCAGCACCAACTTCGGCCTGATCAACTCCGTCCTGCGCTCGCTCGGACTGCCCACCGAGGACTGGCTGCGGCAACCGTGGGGGATCAAGATCGCGATCTCCACGATGATCGTGTGGCAGTGGGCCGGGTACAACACGATCATCTACCTGGCCGGCCTGCAGGCGATCCCGACCGAGCAGTACGAGGCGGCGAAGGTCGACGGCGCCGGGCCGTTCCGGACGTTCTTCTCGATCACGCTGCCGCAGCTGCGGCCGGTCGTGCTGTTCACGGTGATCATGTCGACGATCGGCGGGTTGCAGACCTTCACCGAGCCACAAGTGATGGTCGGCAACAACGGTGGTACCGGACAGAGCGGCATGACGGTGGTCATGTACTTCTACAACCAGGCGTTCTTCAACAACGACTACGGGTACGCCGGGGCGATCGCGCTGAGCATCTTCATGCTGGTGCTGCTCTTCACGGCGATCAACTGGAGGCTGCTCGGCGGAAGGGGACGCCAGTGAAGTCACGCATCCGCTGGCCGGGGCTGATCATGCATGTGGTGCTGGCGATCGCCGGGTTGCTGTGCCTGTTCCCGTTCTACTGGACGCTGGTGATGGCGACGAACACGACGTCGGACATCTACCGGTACCCGCCGAAGTTCACCTTCGGGTCGCAGCTCGACGACAACATCCACCAGGTGCTGCAGAACGTGGCCTTCTTCTCGTCGATGGCGAACACGCTGGTGGTGGCGGTCTCGACGACGCTGCTGGTGCTGTTCTTCGACTCGCTGGCGGCGTTCACGTTCGCGAAGTTCCGGTTCCCGGGGCGGAACGCGTTGTTCGTGATCCTGCTGGCGACGATGCTGCTGCCGGCGCAACTGGGCGCAGTGCCGCAGTTCCAGACGATGGCGGCGTTCGGCTGGGTGGGATCGCTGAAGGCGCTGGTCATTCCGGCCTCGGCCAACGCGTTCGGGATCTTCTGGTTGCGGCAGTACTTCCAGAACTCGATCCACGGCGAGCTGGTCGAGGCCGCGACGCTCGACGGGTGCAGCTTCTTCGGGATCTACCGGAACGTGGCGCTGCCGTCGGCGCGGCCGGCGCTGGCGTTCCTCGGGATCTTCACCTTCGTCGCGTCGTGGAACGACTACTTCTGGCCGTTGATCGTGCTGACGAATCCGGATCACCTGACGCTGCAGGTGGCGTTGTCGTCGCTGAACCGAAGCCACGGCGTCGACTTCAGCATGGTGATGACGGGCGCGCTGATGGCGATGGTGCCGCTGATCATCGTCTTCGTGATCTTCGCCCGGCAGTTCATCAAAGGCGCGACCGAGGGTGCGATCAGGGGTTGAGGTCCAACTGCGGTCAGAGCCTCGCGGCGAGCTGGTCGGCCCCTGCACCGGTCAGCTCGTCGCGGGAGGTCTTCCGGCCGTTGAGGATCCGCAGTACGGCGTCGCCTTGCGCATGTACCTCCGGACCTTGCCCGTACGACCAGTTGTAGCCGTCGGCAACCAGCCGTACGCCGGTGAGCCGCTTGCGCGCGCTGCCACCGACCGACACCGTCATCGGCCATTTCGTGCCGACCGAGAAGTCGGCGACCTGCTCGAAGGCTGCATCCGGTACCCGCCGACGGCTGTTGAGCGGATGCCGCATGTCGATCGCGTGGATCACCGCGTCGACCAGGCCGGCGACGAGCGGTACGCCGGTGGGCTTGGCGCCCGACTCGGCGTTGGCGCGGAGCTGGGTGAGGATCTCGGCCGGGCCGCGCCGGGCGTACTGCTTGGCGATGCCGGCACTCGCCTTGTTGATCCGGAAACCCGACTTGGCCAGCGGAACCATGATCTCCAGCGGGCCCATCACGGGAGCCCAGGCGATGTGCGCGGCAACCTCCTGCACGGTCCACTCACCGCACAACGACGGCGTCGCCCAGTCCGCCGGGCCGAGGGTCTCGAGAAACTCGATCAACGCCAGGCGCTCGGTCCTGATCAGCTGCGGCAGGTCGTTCATGGGTCGAGTCTGTCAGCTCGGGCTCTACGTCGGTAGAGGTTTCGGCCGCCGGGTTGCGACGCCGGTGATGACGAGCAGGTTGCCGAGCAGGCCGGTGAGCAGGGCGGCGACCGAGCCGCCTTCGGTCAGGGCGGGGACGACGGCGACCATGCTGATGAGCGCGTAGGTGATCGTGGTCGCGGTCAGCCAGAGCCTGGCGCGGAGGTCGGTGGCGGCGATGGCGAGCCAGCCGAGCGCGACGGTGACGACGGGTTCCAGCAAGGCCCACTTCGTGACGGTGAGGAAGGAGATCCCGTCACTGTGCTTGATCATCGCGCTGATCACCAACACGATGCCGCCGGCAACAACCAGCGCGGCGGAGGTGGGCGGTACGGGGCGTAGTACCGGGCGGGGTGGTTTGAGCGTCACCAGCAGGACAACGGTCAGTACGAAGACGATGAGCCCGGCCATCAACCACTCCGCCGTCTCCTCATCAGCCAGCCCACCAGCCAGAATCAGCAGCCCGTCCTCACCGATCGACCCGGTACACCCAAGCGCAACCCCCAACAAAACAAGGCTCCAGCGCCCCGCCCAGCGCCCAACCAACCCCGCCCCGAGCACCACCACCGACGCCACCATCTCCGGATCCCCCCAACTCCGGAAGGTCCGCCATCCGCTATCAGAGTCATCCGACCAAACCCGCCGAGACTGCACACCCCCCGGCCAGTTCACGATCACCAGCAGCACGCCCCCCACCACCAGTACCACCACCACCCACCACGGCACGACCGCCCCCAACCCCGAGCCCGGCCGAGCGCTCACCGACTCCCGCCCAGAAACAGCCCCCGGTACTACCGGGGCCGCCGCCACAGGCCGCGCGATCGACCCAGCCACACCCCGCTCCGACGCAACCCGGCCGGGCACCTCAGCCCCAACCCCCTCCAGCGCAACCCGCTCCACCTCCTCCGGCGCACCCCGGTCCGGCACCTCAGACGCAACAGCTGCCGGCGCAACCCCCTCTGGCGCAACCGCCTCAGGCGGGCTGGCCGCAGGAGCGGACTCGACCGCGGCCGGCTCGTGCGCAACCCGCCCGGGGAAGGCGGTCGTAGCCTTCGGCCCCACACCGTCGGGCACCTCGAGCGCTAGCTGCTCGGGCGCAACGCGGTTGGCCGCCTCGGGCGCTGGCCGCTCGGGCGCCTCGGGCGCGACCCGGTCTGGTGTTGCCGGTTCGGGTGCCGGGTCAGGTTGACGGAAGGGTGCGGGCTTCGGTTGCGGGCGGGCGGGCGCAGCGGGCAGGCGTTTCTGGTTGCGCTGGGGGGTCGTGTGCTGCTGGGCGGCGTACGAAGGTGGTGTTGCGGGCGGAGCGGCGTTGGGCTCGGTTGCCGGCTGGTCGGGCGCGTTGAGCTTGGCTGAGCCTCGTACGAGGTCTTGGAGACCGGGTGGGGCCGTGGCCAACGCGCGGCTGGCAGCATCGGAGACCTTGCGGCTGTCGTCGGTGGTCATCTGGGTGAGGGCTTGGTAGGCCGCGTAGGCGAGGCCCTGGTCTTCGCTGGTGAGGCGTTCGCGGAGATAGTCGACGACGCCGAAGCGGGCCGCTGGCAACGGACTTGCCATCGCTTCGAGCAACTCGGGCGCCAAGGCCCGCGGGGTGATCCGGTGGGAGCGAGCGATCAGCAGTTCGCCCTGGGAACCGAAGGTCCACATCTGGGGGTTCTGGTTGGGGGTGATCCGGTGGACCTGGTCCGTGACATAGCCGACCAGCTCAGTGAGGCCGACCCAACCATCGCCGTCCTTGTCTGCGTCGCCGGACTTGAGGCCGTCCACCACCGCACTGGTGAACACGGACGGTTTCGGCGTACCGGCTGAGGCCAACTGCCCCCCCTCGAACGCGTACTCCATCGCGCTCGACGCCGTCACCACCACCCGTCCGCGTCCCCCGCCCACGCCGTCCTGCCCGGCGAACGCATCGCGCACCTGCGCCTCACCCGCCGCTCGCACGACCAGCCCGCGCGGGAACGCACCGCCATAGCAACAGTCGAGGAACAACGCGATCCGCTGCGCCCGGCTGTCCGCCATCTGCCGATTGACGAAGTCCGCCGCGACCGCCGTCGAGGCCAGCCGGGTCGGCTTCGTATCAGCAACCGCCAGGAACAGCTCGCCGGCCGCGTTCTTCAACCCATGGCAGGAGAAGTGCAGCAACAGCAGGTCCTCCGGCGACCGGTCCGCGAAGAAGTCCTCGACGGCGAACCGGATCTGCTGCGCCGACTCGTTCTCCAGCACCCGCACGTCGAACCCGCCGACCTCCGGATCACCCAGTACTTCGGCCAGCGCCGTCGCATCACTGGCCGGCGCCGTCAGCCGGCTCAGCCCAGGATCCGTGTACTCCGCGTTGGCGATGACCAGAGCGACCCGAGACCCGTCCATCTCACGCGTCCGTCTCCGAATGCTTGCGCACCCACGCGTCGACCAGCCGCTGCTGCACCTCGTCGGTCGCGCCGGTCAGCTCGATCGTGTCACCGTCCATCGACAACTTGATCGTGCGCCCACCACCCGATCGACGCAGCCAGTCCCGTACGACGGCCACAACCGCGCCGACCACCTGGATGCCCGGAGCAAGCGAGACGCTCAACAGGCCGGCGACCGCGGCCAGCCCACCGCGCGTACCGGGCGGCGCGTCCCCATCGCGTACCTGCTCGACCGAGCGCACGTCGAGCGTCAGCAACTCCTGCCGCAGCAGGAGCGCCAACTCCTCCAGCCGAGCCTCGTCCGCCCCGTCCTCGAGAACCCGCACCTCAACCGCCATCGAACCTCCCCCACGCCCCCAGGCCGGCACCTCAACCATGCTCCTGCGCCACCCCCGACCACAAGGCGTGACGCCCTGACCGGTCCGGGCCGGCCGAGAACTAAGCTGCGGGAACCGTTTGGTGCAGGGGAAACGTCGGAGGGGCGTCATGGTTGGCAAGCGAGGACGCGTGATCGGCCGGATCGCACCGGGAATCGTCGGCGAGGTGATGCTGCCGGTCCGCGGTGCCACCGAGGCCTTCTACGCTTACCCCGCGGCCGACGAAGTGATCGAGGTCGGCACCCCGATCGTGGTGGTCGAGTACGACCCGCCACGCACGGTCTACGTCGCTCGCGCCATCTGAATTCATTTGTTCCCTGGAGGGGAAATGCTCTGGACGTACCTGATCACCGGCGCCGTCGCGCTGGTGGTCCTCCTGATCCTGTTCCGGATGGTCTGGCGGGTGGCCGAGCCGAACGAGGCCCTGATCATCTCCGGCCTCGGCGCGCACTCGAGCCAGGAGCAGATCAACGAGACGCTCGGCTTCAAGATCGTCGTCGGCCGCGGTACCGCCGTACTGCCCGGCTTCCAGACCGTCCGCCGGTTGCCGCTCGACATCCGGGCCACGCCGCTGACGGTCACCTGCGTGTCGAGTCAGGGCATTCCGCTGCACATCAAGGGCGTCACGGCGTACAAGGTCGGTGACGACTACGGCTCGATCGCGAACGCGGCCCGGCGGTTCCTGGAGCAGAGCGACGAGCAGGTGATGAGCACGATCCACGAGCTGTTCGCCGGTCATCTGCGGGCGATCGTCGGCTCGACCACGGTCGAGGAGATGCTGCACGACCGGGAGACGCTGACCACGAACATCCGCGGCTCGCTGGCCGGCGACATGGAGAAGCTCGGCCTGGTGGTCGACTCGCTGCAGATCCAGGAGATCGACGACGAGTCGGGCTACATCAAGAACCTCGGCCGTCCGCAGGCCGCCGCCGTCGAGGCCGCGGCCCGGATCGCGTGGGCCGAGCGGGACCGTGAGGCCACCGAGCGCGAGCAGGTCGCCGAGGCGGCCAAGGCCGCCGCGGTACGGCAGAGCTCGATCGCCCGGGCCGGGTACCAGGCCGAGGTCGACCAGGCGAACTCGAAGGCGTCCCAGTCCGGCCCGCTGGCCGAGGCGCTGGCCCGCCAGGAGGTCGTGGTCGCCGAGACGGAGACCGCGAAGCTGAACGCGTCGCTGGCCGAGAAGCAGCTGGAGTCGTCGGTGCTCAAGCCGGCCGACGCCGAGGCGTACCGGCAGCGCGCGCTGGCCGCGGCCGCCCGCGACGCCCAGATCGCCGCCGCCGAGGCGCAGGCCCGCGAGGTCACTCTGCGCGGTGAGGCGCAGGCGAAGGCGACCGAGCTGAACGGTAAGGCCGAGGCACTCGCCGTCCAGGCCAAGGCGATGGCCGAGGCCGCCGGTATCAAGGCGCGGGCCGAGGCGCTGGCCACCAACACCGATGCCGTCGTCGCCCAGCAGCTCGCCGAGGCGTACCCGGAGATCGTCCGCGCGGCCGCGTCGTCGTTCGAGAAGGTCGGCAACATGGTGGTGCTGAACGGTGCCCAGGGCATCGAGGACACCCTGGTCAAGACGATCACGATGGGCGGCTCGGGCTTCGCGCTGGCAAAGCAGCTGATCGAATCGCTGTCCAGCAACGGCAAGACGCCGACCCTGGAGGCAGTGCCGGACGACACCCCGGCCTGACTCGAAAGGGAAGCCTTTCCACCACAGGTTAATCACTAACGATTCACCCGAATGATCAGTTCCTAAGTCACGAGACCTGCGCTAGCTTGTGAGCACATCACTCCAAGCGTCACGGATCTCACCATCCGTGACCGGTCGCCCCGAAGGACTGATCACCGTGCCCATCAGACGAATACTCGCCGTTCTGGCCTCGCTCCTGGTCGGTGCCGCCACCTTGGTGGCGGTACCGACCGAGGCGATGGCCGCGCCGAACTTCAAGGCCCCGTTCCCCTGCGGTCAGCGCTGGACCTACCAGCATCACTCGGCCGAGGTCCGCCGCGCCCTCGACTTCGTCCGTGCCGACGGCGGGGTCACCAACGGCACCCCGGTGCTGGCCTCTGCGGCCGGCACCGCCCACCGGTTCTCACAGCCGAGTGGAGCAGGCAACTACATCGCCGTCGAGCACGGCGGCGGCTGGAAGACCTACTACTTCCACCTCTCCTCGTACTCCGTTGCCGAGGGCGCCCAGGTCTCCCAGGGCCAGCAGATCGGCGTGACCGGTGCCACCGGCAACGTGACCGGGCCGCACATCCACTACGAGCAGCTGTACAACGGCGTCGGCCAGAACATCGTCATCAACGGCTCCGGACTCGCGTACCCGGGCTCGTACAACCAGTACTACCTGACCAGCGACAACGGCTGTGGCAGCCAGCCCGGGAAGCCCTTCAACACCTGGGGTTCCGGAGTGCGGGTCCGCTCTGACGCGTACCTGAACTCTACGGTCGTCGCCACGCTGAGTGGGCCTACCGCGGTACGGGTGCTCTGCCAGAAGCAGGGCGACACGGTCAACGCGGAGGGCTACACCAACAACTGGTGGGCCAAGCTGGCCAGCCCGGCCGGGTTCGTCAGCAACATTTACATCGACGATCCGAACGCGGTACTACCAGGCGTTCCGGTCTGTTGAGTTGACGAGGGCCGGCCCACACCCTGGGGGTGGGCCGGCCTTCGTTCTGTTTCTAGGCGGTGTGCAGTGTGAGCCCGTAGGTGCTCAGGATCTCGTTGACCGGCTGGAACCAGGTCTCACCACCGCTGCTGCAGTTGCCCCAGCCACCAGAGGTCACGCCCTGGGCCTGGTCACCGGTGATGAAGGAGCCACCCGAGTCGCCGCCCTCGGCGCACACGTTGGTCTTGGTGGCGCCGTAGAAGAGCTGGCCGTTGCCGTAGTTGACGGTCTCGTTCTTACCGGTGACAGTGCCGCAGTGCCAGTGGGTGGTCGACCCGCTGCGGCAGACCGACGTACCGATCGGGGCTTCCCAGGAGCCGCGGACCAGCGCGTCGCTGACCTGCCCCCAGCCGAGCACTACCGGTACGGTCCACCAGCCGCTGTCGATCTGGACCCAGGAGTAGTCGTTGCCGGGGAACGATGCGCCTCGGAAGAAACCCTGGTTCGACCTGTCCCAGCCCCACGTCCTGGCGCCGACACCTGGCGAGCAGTGGCCGGCCGAGACGAATCCGCCGTACACGGAGAAGCCGATCGAGCAGCGGACGTTGCCGGTGTAGTACGGGTCTCCCCCGACCGTGCCGGCGGCGAAGGTACGTGGCGCCTGGGCCGCTACCTCCCGGACAGTGACCGCTCCGGCCTTGGCGTTGGCCAGCTTGGCCACGAAGGCGTTGACGGCCTGGGATCGCTTACCTGCTTGGACATTCACGACCACACTGCCTGTACGTGGGTCAGCGGCCCAGCCACTCACTGCGGCAGGTACGGCCTTCCCGGCCAGCTTGTCGACAGCAGCCTTGCGCTGGTCGAGCTGCTTGGCAGTAGCCGGTACTACGGCAACGTCGGCGCCAGTAGCCCGTACTGCGTCCGCTACGTCCGCGCTGGTCACTCCGACGACCAGTCGCTGCCGGGCGGCGTCGTACCAGGTACCACCGAAGGCTGCTCCGGCAGCGCGCTGGGCGATGGGGACGAGCTTGGTAGCCACTGACTCGGCCTTGAGCCGGTCCTTGGCCTGCTGCTCGGTCAGGCCGAGGTCAGCCTGCATGGCTGCCTGCTGCTGAGGTACTGCGAGTGGCTGGTCGGGTGTGGCCAGCGCTTGGGACGGTACGGCCACCGAGCTTGCGACAAGCACGGCGACAGCTAGAACCTTCATCTGACTCTCCTCACCTAGGGGCGGATCGGTGCGGTGAGAGCGCTCTCGTACCCGAGAGTGTCCTAGTGGCTACAAGTCGTCAAGGTGTTGACCGGAAGTGGTCAGAGGCCCAAGTGCGCCAGAACGGCGAGGACGCGGCGGTGGCCCGAGTCGGTTGGTGGCAGGTCGAGCTTGAGAAAGACGTTGCCGACGTGTTTGTGGACGGCGCCCTCGCTGATCACCAGCTTCTGCCCGATCGCGGTGTTGCCGAGGCCCTCGGCCATCAGGGCGAGCACCTCGCGCTCGCGCGGCGTCAGGCGCTCCAGCGGGTCGCTGCGCTTCACCATCAGCTGGCTGACGACCTCGGGGTCGAGGACCGTGCCGCCGGCAGCGACCCGGCGTACGGCCTCCATGAACTCGTCGACCCGGGAGACCCGGTCCTTGAGCAGGTAGCCGACTCCCTCGCTGCCTGCGGCCAGCAGCTCGGCGGCATACACCTCCTCGACGTACTGCGAGAAGACGAGCACCGGGAAGCCCGGTCGCAGCCGACGAGCCTCGATCGCTGCCCGCAGCCCCTCGTCGGTGAAGGTCGGTGGCAGCCGGACATCGACCACCGCGATGTCCGGCTCGTGCTCGGCGACCGCCGTGGCGAACTCGTCGGCGTCACCGGCGACAGCGGCCACCTCGAACCCGGAGTTGCCCAGCAGCAGGCCGAGCCCTTCGGCGAGGATCGGGTTGTCCTCGAGGATCACTACTCGCACGGCAGGATCACCTCGACCGTCGTCGGCCCACCGATCGGGCTCTGCAGTTCCATCCGTCCATCGATAGCTTCCACCCGGTGCACCATGCCATGCAGCCCGCTCCCCCGGCCCAGTAGGTCGGCCTGCTCACTGACTCGGGCACCGCCGATGCCGTCGTCGGTGACGGCCAGGTAGAGCTCAGGGCCGCGCCGCTCGAGCAGTACGTCGACATGGCCTGCAGCGGAGTGCTTGCTGATGTTGGTGAGGGACTCGGCGACTACGAAGTACGCGGCGGCCTCTACGGGCGCGGGGACCGTGCCGAGCTCGCCTACCCGTAGCTCCACTGGGATCGTGCTCCGGGCACACAGGGCCGAGACAGCACCGGCCAGGCCACGGTCGGCCAGGATCGGCGGGTACATGGTTCGCAGTACGCCGCGTAGCTCTGTCATGGCCTGCTCTGCGCCGTCCCTGGCGTCGTCGAGGATCTTGGCGGCCTTCTCCGGGTCATCCGCCATCGCCTGCTTGGCGATACCGATCCGCATGGCCAGGGAGACCAGCTGCGCCTGCGTACCGTCGTGAAGGTCCCGCTCGATCCGCCGCAGCTCGGCGCCGTGCGAGTCGACAGCACCGGCCCTGGTCCGCGTCAGCTCCTCCACCCGCTGGTTGAGCCGCGCTGTCTCCAGCTCCTGCGCGCTAGGCGCCAGCAGGCCGAGTACTGCGTTCGCATGGCCGCGGGCGACGGCGGGGGCGACCCAGCCGAGGAAGACGAGGCCGATGAGGATCTGCAGTGGCCCGAAGACCGAGGCCTTCCAGAAGGAGTCGATCGGGACGCCGAGGATGGAGATCTCGTTGTCGAGCGGCCACAGCACCATCGAGATGATCGCGGACGGCACGGAGAAGATCGCGAAGACCGCCACGAAGAGCTCGACCATCACGACCGGCGGCATCAGCAGGAGCCGCAGGCTGCGGACGAACGACTTGTCCTTGAAGAGAGTCACCAGGTCGCCGGGCTGACGCGGCTGGGCGTCGGGCAGCGGAACCGCGGGCGGTTGCTTCAGGTAGCGCGACGCCCGGTACCGCTCGCTGTTGGCCAGCTTGACCAGCCCGGCGGTGGCACCGGGGATGAACCAGCCCAGCAGCAGGCTGATCGGGAGTGCGGCCAGCAGCGTGATGCCCTTCAGGTACCGGATGAACAGGTAACCGCTGGCCGGGCCGCCGCGGGCCAGGATCTTCGTCAGCATCACAGGAGCCTTTCCGTCGTCGTCAGTATCGATCCTGACGCAACAGGGCGGCTCACGTCGGTACAGCAGGCTCTACTCTTCACCCGGGTGCCCGGGGCCGCATGGACCCCGGGCCCGGTTGCGCTACGGGCAGACCGGAACGCCGGGGAGCTTCGGGTTCGGGTCCTGGATGTAGATGTTGGACATGTAGCCGCCCTGGTCGCGCAGCTTGGCCCACCAGTTGTTGGTGGTGCCCTCCGCGTTGACCGTGTCGCCCTGCTTCTGGCAGGTGACGAACACCTGGGTCGGGCCGGGCAGCTCGGTGATGATCGCGGCGGTCAGCTTCGGCTCCGTACGGACCCGGACGCCGCTGCCGTAGGTGGTGAAGTTGTAGGTCGGCGGGTTGGGGTCCCCGCCGTTCACCAGTTGCATGTAATAGGTCCAGTTCCAGTTCGGACCGGGGTCCGTGTGGGTCTGGTTGGGCAGCTCGGAGTGACCCTTGATGTGGGCCCGGTCCTTCGGGATGCCCCGGCGCTCGGCGATGTTCCTGGTCACTGCGGCCGACGAGCGGTACATGGCATCGGTGAACCAGGACGGCTGGTCCACGAAGCCCTCGTGCTCGATACCGACCGTGTATGGATTCTCGGACCCGACATGCCAGGCGGTGTCCTTCTCGGCCACCATCTGGGTCACCTGGCCGTCGCTGGACCGGATCACGTAGTGCGCGCTCACCTGGGCCGCGGAGTTCTTGAACCAGCTGATCGTGCCGGCGTACGACCCCTGGGTGACGTGGATGACGATAGTCGTGATCGCCTTGGTCCGGCCGACCCGGTAGTTGCAGGTGCAGGCCGGGTTCCAGATCGCGCCCGGGTAGTCGACCGCCTGGATCGACGAGGCGCTCTTGGTGCCGAGCGGAGCCACCTTGGCGTAGGCGCCGCGGTCCGGGGTGACCTTCTTCGGCTGAGTCCCGACCGAGCCGACACCCGTACCGATGATCCGGTAGACCTCGTCGGTGTAGAGCCGACCGGTCGGGGCGTCGGCGGAGTGCGAGTACTTCGCGATGACCGTGTACCACTTGGCCAGGTCTGTGCGGGCATCCCCGCTCAGGCCGGTCTGGTCGGCGTACGAGTCGAGGACGGCGGCGGCGCCGGTGATGTTGGCTGCCGAGTCCTTGGACAGCTGCTCAACCGGCAGGCCGGTCAGCTTGGCCGCCTCGGACAGTGTCCGGTTCTGCGGGTTGCTGGCGAGGTGCATGAGGCCATAGCCGTTGTCCTGGCTGGGCAGGCCGTTGTGGCCGTCCAGGTGAGACTCGGCATAGCCGATGCTGACCAGTACCTCGCGCGGTACGTCGTATTTGGCGGCGGCTACATCGAAGGCCTTCGCCAGGTCGCCTGCCGTTCGCGGGCTTGGCTGGGAGCTGGTCGGTTCGGGCGCTGGTGCTGCGGTGCTGGGGAGCGCGCCGCTGAGGGCGATGGCTCCGGCGGCAGCTGCGGCGAGCAGCGCGGTCAGTCTGGGCACTCGGGCGGTCTTACCCATCGGGGTTCGTTCCTTCCCTTGCGACGTCCGTCGCGCCTCCCGCGACGGGCGTCCCACCGAGGGGCGTCGGCGGGTGCGACTCACGGTAGGGCAAAAAGTTCCGCAGATGCCAGTAGTTACGTGAATTTTTCCCGTCACAGCGTGAAATTGTTCGGTCACTCAGCTGTTCCGCCGTGATCCTGCCACTTTCAGGGGTCAAGGGCGGTAGATGCGGCCGCGCAGGACGATGCATTCGGGGTGGCTGAGGACGGCCGGGTTGGCGCGCGGGTCCTCGGCGTACACGACCAGGTCGGCCGGGCTGCCGGGGCTGAGGTCGGCCGGGGCGCCCAGCCAGGTCCGGGCCGACCAGGAGCCGGCTGCCAGGGCCTGCTCGCCGGACAGGCCGATGGTGGTGAGCGCCTGGATCTCCTGGGCGATCAGGCCATGGCCCAGTACGCCGCCTGCGTCGGTACCCGCGTAGACGGGCACGCCTGCCTCTACGGCGGAGCGCAGGGTGTCTTGGCGACGGGCGTACAGGTCGCGCATGTGGTCGGAGTACACGGGGAACTTGCTGGCGGCCTGGTCGGCGTACTGGGGGAAGTTCTCGAGCTGGATGAGGGTGGGGACGACGGCGACGCCGCGGGCGGCCATGTCGTCGAGCATGTCGGGCAGTAGGCCGGTGCCGTGCTCGATGCAGTCGATGCCGGCGGCGAGTAGGTCGGGCAGGGCGTGCTCACCGAAGACGTGCGCGGTGACCCGGGCGTTTAGCTCGTGGGCCCGGGTGATCGCGGCAGTGAGTGCCTCTAGCGGCCAGCAGGCGGTCAGGTCGCCCGCGTCGCGGTCGATCCAGTCCCCCACCAGTTTGACCCAGCCGTCGCCACGGCGGGCCTCCTGCTCGACGTACGCGACCAGCTCGTCCGGCTCGATCTCCCAGCCGTAGTTGCGGATGTAGCGCTTGGAGCGGGCGATGTGCCGGCCTGCCCGAATGATCTTGGGCAGGTCCTCCCGCTCGTCGATCCAGCGGGTGTCGGATGCCGAGCCGGCATCACGGACCAGCAGAGCGCCGGCGTCACGGTCGACGACCGCCTGCTGCTCCTGTACGTCCTTGTCGACCGGGCCATGCGTGTCCAGCCCGATGTGGCAGTGCGCGTCCACCAGGCCGGGCACGATCCAGCCGCCCGTGTGGATGGTGGTGACGTCCGCAGTGGCGGGCCTGTCGACGACCAGCCCGCCACTGAGGTGAAGCTCCTGCTGCTCGCCACCCGGCAAAACCACCCCGGCAAGCCGTAGTACACCGGTCTCCATCGTCATACCGCGACCGTAACCGGAACGCCGCCCCACCCATAACTCGCCAATAGCTAGCGGTGCTGGGTGCGGTAGCTCGGCGTGCTGGGGCGAAGGCCTCGATGCCCTTCCATCGTGGCCTTTGCCCCAGTGCGGCGAGGTGCCGTGCCCGGTGCTGTTAGCCGTGGGTGCCGCTGCCTTCGGTGCAGGGCGTTGGGTTCGTCTCGGCGGCACACGGTGAGCCGGACGGGGTCCCGGTCGGCGTCGGGGTGTCGGTCGGGGTGGGCGTGGGGGTCGGCGTCGGCGTGGGGGTCGGCGTCGGCGTCGGGGTGTCCGAGGTCGGCGGCGGCGTCGGCTTGGTCGGCGGGTGCGTCGGACGGGTCGGGCGACCGGTCGGCGTGGCGATCGGGTCCGGGATCGTCGGCGGCTTCTCGGTCGATACCGGCACGCTCGGCTTGGCGGTCGGCGGCACGGTGGTGCCCGGGTCGTCCGGCACCTCCGGCACCTCGCGCGGATCCACGTTGGTCTCCACGTTGCCGGTCGTCTTGGGCGTGGCCAGTTTGCCGGTGAGGTTCGGCACCAGGACCGCGCTCTTGCTGTAGACGCGCATCCAGCGCAGGACGGTGGCGACGAAGTCCTTGGAGTGCTGGTAGCGCAGCAGCGAGGCGACCAGGTCGCGCGGGCGCTTCAGGTCGTCGCCCTCGGAGCACAGGTAGACCGCGACGGTGGTGACCGCGTCGTACACGTTGTTCGGGTTGCGGAAGCCGTCGCCGTTGCCGTCGGCGCCGAACTCGTTCCAGACGCCCGGCACGATCTGCATCGGGCCGACCGCGCGGTCCCAGACCAGGTCGGCGTCGTACCGGCCCTTGTCGGTGTCCTTGATCCGGCCGGTGCCGCGCTTGCCGTTCAGCACCGGGCCGAGCAGCTTGCCACGGGTGGTGCCGGCCACGTCGACCTTGCCACCGGACGCGTGGTCGGACTCGACCTTGCCGATCCCGGCGAGCAGCGGCCAGGTGAGACCGCAGTTGGGGCGGACCACGGCGAGATTCGCGGTGGCGCGACGGTAGGCGGGGAAGACCCCGCGAGGGATGCCGTTGACGGCACCGGGACGTCCCGGCCGGACCACGGACCGGCCGTCGGTGGCTCCCTGGACGGGCACGTCGGCCCGGGCAGGTTTGTCAGATCCGATCCGGCCGTCCACTCCTGGACGCTGCGGGACGATCATGGTCAGTTCGTCGAATTCACCGCTGTTCAGACCGGCCCCAGGCGAAGGGGCGACCGGGCTGTCCGCCGCGAGCTGGCCGGAGGCACCGGCTCCGCCCGAGGCGACTGTCACGATCGCCCCTACCAGCAGGGGGGCCGTGCACAGTGAAGCGATGATTATTTTGACCCGACGGTTTCCACTACGGGTTAGGCGCATAGTTCCCCCAACGACCCACGCGCCAGAAAGTTACCGAGGAACGACGGAAAGTTACCTGAGCCGATAGCCCAGCGGTCCGAGATCTGCGCCGAACGGCAGCCGGTCACGCTTAGCAGGACCCTGTCGGCCCGCTCCGATCAACCCCGGCGATGGGAAATCTTAACGTTCACGACCCGATTTCAGGTCTCACCGACCGGTCAGCAGGCCGTTTCAGGGGCGCTCGCTGGGCCATCGCGGGGCAGCTCAGCGGGTTGTTTCAGGGCGGCGCGGAGGCAGTGAGCCAGCCTAGGTCGGGGGGCTCGATCGGGCCGGGTCAGGGTGCTCGGTCAGGCCGGCGTGGAGCTCAGCGAGGCAGCCGGGGTGCCCGTCTCCTGCGGCGCCGCGGTCGTTTCCTGGGGCACCGTCGGCGGCACCGTGCACGTCGGGTTCGGTTCGTTGGGCGCCGGGACCGTCTCACCTGGCTGGCAGGCCGTCGGCTCCGGGTTCGGCGTCGGGGTAGGAGTCGGCGTCGGGGTGGGAGTCGGCGTCGGGGTAGGAGTCGGCGTCGGCGTCGGAGTGGGCGTCGGCGTCGGGGTCGGGGTCGGGGTCGGGGTAGGAGTCGGCGTCGGCGTCGGGGTGGGAGTCGGCGTCGACTTGGGCGGCACGGTCGTTGGCCGGCTCGGCGTACCGTTCGGCCCCTTGGTATTGGTGGGGCTCGGCTTCGGGGTCGGTGTCAGCGTCGGGGTCTTGCTGGGCGTCGTGGCCGGAGTGGTCGGCGCGGTGGTCGGCGGCGTCGTCACCGGCGTGTTCGGCGGCGGGGTCGGGTCGTTCTGCACGTTGCCGTTGTCGTCCGGCGGGCTGATCGGGTCGGTGCTGTCCGGGATCGTCACGGTGGTGTTGCTGTAGGTCTGCATCCAGCGCAGCACGGTGGACACGTAGTCCATCGAGTGGTTGTAGCGCAGTACCGCTTGGACCAGGCCTGCCGGGTCCTTCAGGTTCGCGCCGCCGGCGCAGAGGTAGTCACCGGCCGCGCGGGCCGCGTCGAAGATGTTGTGCGGGTCCTTCACGCCGTCGCCGTTGCCGTCGGCGCCGAAGGACTTCCAGGTGCCGGGGATGAACTGCATCGGGCCGACCGCGCGGTCCCACTTGGCGTCGCCGTCGTACACGCCCTGGTCGGTGTCGGCGATCGCCGCCATCCCCGGGCCGCCGTCGAGTACCGGGCCGAGGATCTTGCCGCGGGTGACACCGTTCGCGTCGACGCGTCCACCACTCGCATGGGCGGACTCGACCTTGCCAATGCCGGCCAGCAGTGGCCAGGTGATCCCACAGTTCGGCTGCGCCACGGCCAGATCGTTCGCGGCCTTCTGGTACGCCGCCAGCACGGTGCCCGGGATGCCCGACACGTCGCCCGGCAGACCGGTGGTCGGCTGCTGGGGGCTGTCGACGGCGCCGGTGACCGGAACCTCGATCTGGGACCTCTGCTCGGTCGGGATGCTGCCGTCGACGCCGGGGCCGGACGGAAGCTCACCGGCCAGCTCGTCGAAGACGGTGTCCTGGCGCGGCTGACTGAGCGCCTGGGCGTCGACGATGAACGTGTTCGAGGTGACCCCACCGGCCACGAACACGACGACCAGGGCCGTCGGCGGCGCAATGCAGACCCAGACAGCGGTCAGCTTGCCCCGCCACGTGTCCAGGTTCTTGAACTGCTGCCTCATCCAGACCGTCCCTCACGACGTAGTCCGCAGTACCTGAGTGCTTCGGGCGTAGTGACGATCTTAGCCGTCGGCAGGCCATGGGCAACCGGGGACGAACGGGTCCGTGTTGCTGCCCGATGGGAGACTTGCGCTCAGTGACCGATCCATGTAGAGGGATCGGTCGGCTACCTGGTGTGGTGGCCTGTCAGTTCCCGCCGAGCATCTTCTTGAGGTCGTCCGGCAGCTCGAAGTCCCCGCCCGTACCGCCGCCGAAGGCTGCCGGGAGCTGACCCGCCGCGGGGGCGGCCGGCTCGCTGGAGCCCTGGTTGGCGCGCTTGGCCGGGTTGCCCGAACCGCGCTTGGGCTTGCCCTTCTTGGCCTGCTGCTTTGCCTTCCGGCCGCCCGCACCCGCTCCCGGCATGCCAGGCATACCGGGCATTCCTGGCATTCCCTTGCCGGATGCCATCGCGGACATCATCTTGCGTGCCTCGAAGAACCGCTCGACCAGGCCGCTGACGGTGGCCACCTCGGTGCCCGAACCGTTCGCGATCCGGAGCCGGCGGGAGCCGTTGATGATGTTCGGGTCGTTGCGCTCGGCCGGGGTCATCGAGTGGATGACCGCCTCGATCCGGTCGATCTCGCGCTCGTCGAAGTTCTCCAGCTGGTCCTTGAACTGGGCCGCGCCGGGCAGCATGCCGAAGATCTTGGTCAGCGGGCCCATCTTGCGGACCGACTGCATCTGGGCGAGGAAGTCGTCCAGGGTGAAGTCCTTGCCACCCTTCTTCTGCAGCTTGGCGGCGGTCTTGGCCGCCTCCTCGGCGTCGAACGACTTCTCCGCCTGCTCGATCAGGCTCATCACGTCGCCCATGCCGAGGATGCGCGACGCCATCCGGTCGGGGTGGAAGACGTCGAAGTCGTCGAGCTTCTCGCCGTTGCTGGCGAACATCACCTGCCGGCCGGTGACCTGCGCGATCGACAGCGCGGCGCCACCACGGGCGTCGCCGTCGAGCTTGGACAGCACGACCCCGTCGAAGCCGACACCGTCGAGGAAGGCCTGCGCGGTGGTGACCGCGTCCTGGCCGATCATCGCGTCGACGACGAACAGGATCTCGTCCGGCGTGACCGCGTCGCGGATGTCCGCGGCCTGCTTCATCAGCTCCTCGTCGACACCCAGCCGGCCGGCCGTGTCGACGATGACGACGCTGTACTGCTTGCTCTTCGCCTCCGCCATCGCCTGCCGGGCGACGTCGACCGGGTCACCGACGCCGTTACCCGGTTCGGGCGCGAACACCGGTACGCCGGCCCGCTCGCCGACCACCTGGAGCTGGGTCACCGCGTTCGGCCGCTGAAGGTCGGCGGCGACCAGCATCGGCGTCTGGTGCTTGGTCTCCTTCAGCCACTTCGCGAGCTTGCCGGCCAGCGTCGTCTTACCGGCGCCCTGCAGACCCGCGAGCATGATCACCGTCGGCGGCCGCTTGGCCATCCGCAGCTCACGCGTCTCACCACCGAGGATCGTGACGAGCTCCTCGTTCACGATCTTGATCACCTGCTGCGCCGGGTTCAGCCCGCCGCGCACGTCGGCGCCGCTGGCCCGCTCCTTGACCGCCGCGATGAAGTCCTTCACCACCGGCAGCGCGACATCGGCCTCCAGCAACGCGATCCGGATCTCCCGGGCGGTGGCGTCGATGTCGGCGTCGGTCAGCTTGCCCTTGCCGCGCAGATTCTTGAACGCGGCGGACAGGCGATCAGAAAGCGTGTCGAACACGAGAACACAGTCCGTTTCTTCCGGTGGAGCAGACAGTCACCCCAACCCCCAGGCAACTCCCCAAGTCTACCGGCCCCCCAACCCTGTGGATAACTCCCACCACACCCCCACCCCACTAGCTATCGTCTTCCCCATGCCCCTGGACCTGCACGCCTTCAACAATGCGTTCCTGCGTGCCCGCGACAGGATTCGCGAGCAAGGCGCCGACATCGCCGCGGAGCAGCAGAAGCTCCGAGCCCTCATCCCCGAGGATGCCTCCGCGGACGACCTCGCCTTCGCACTCGGGATGGCCGAGGACCTGGCCAAGCCCGAGCCGCCACCACGCCAGTGGAGTGCCCTCTACCACGAGGCCGGCCAGATCCACGCCGACTCCTACCCCGCCGACGGCACCACCGAGGAAAAGATCGCCGCCCTCGAAGAAGCCCGCCGCAAGATCTGGGCCATCGCCGATCGCGCGGCGCCGGACGAGGCCCCGCACATTCGCGCGATGACACGAGCACTGGAGCACATCGAGAACGAGCTGCGCGATCCGACCTTTCCGCTGGACGGCTACACACCGCCAACGGACTGATCCATGGCCGACCGCCTCGTCCCCCGCGATTCGGCTGTCTACCAGGAACTCTCGCGGCTCTACCGACTCGCGCGGAGCCTGCGGCCGACGTCGGTCGATCGCTGGAACGGGAACCTCTACGCCACGGACTCTGAGCGCTTGGGCGCATTCGATCCGAGATCCGGCGACATCCGCCTGTCCGCAGACCGAACCCTGCTCCATCTGACCGGCTCGTCGCCCACAGAGCCGGCGGACCGGGCCCAGGCGCTGGCCACCGTGCTGCACGAGGCGACTCATGCGGGGATGGCGACCGACGCGCCGAACGAACCGAACGCCGTCCGGTCGGAGCACTCGCTGGGGTTGATGGAGGGTTTCGCCGAGGTGCGAGCACTGCAGGACTTCGGTGCATTCGCACGCGGCGCCGGATATCCGGAACTCGAACTGCCCACGCCGTCCTACCCCGGCGCGTACACGGCGACCGATGGCCTTCTTCAACAGGCCTCGGGGCCCGCCAAGGGCCGCCTCGACATCATCGATGAGGCAACCCACGGGCCAGGGGTGATGCATTTCGATCAACTCGGGGATGGCGTGCTGCGGAATCGGCTGGCCGAGGTCGTGCCGTTTCATGAGGAGCACCGCAGGCAGGTACGGGCGGCGTTGATCGGGGCGATGGCGCACCGGGCATGGCCGATGCTCAAGGACCTGTCCGCCGAGACCGGGGTGACCGTCGCGGCGGAGATTCGGCAGAAGCTGAATTCGAAGGTTGATGAGATTCGGCGGCACTACTACGCGATGCCGAATGAAGTGTTTCCGGTGGACTCTCCGAATGCGCATGCTGGGCGGGAGCCGCGGCGGCAGGTGGGTGAGGCGGGGCGGTCTGGGGGCGGGAAGACGGGGCCCGGGAAGACGAGCCCTGGGAACGCGCATCCGGAGATGCGGTTTTTGGGTGGGCAGGCCGGGGCGGCGGGGGCTGTTCGGTGGCAGCCGGTGTTGGGGGATGGGGCTCGGGGGCGGGGAGCGGGTGAGGGACACGGGCAGGCACCGGGGCGGGATGTTGGGCCTGGGAATGGGCGGAGTGCTGGGCCTGGGAAGGGGCGGAGTGGGCCAGGGCGGGAGTAGGGTCGGCTAACCGGGAGATTGTGGTTAGCGGTTAGGGAGGGTGGCATGGGGCGGGGCAGAGTTGTGGTGGATGGGCCTTCTAATTTGGGGTTGCGGCCGCCGGTGGTGGGGGCGGTGCCGGGGTGTTACAAGTTGGCGGGGGCGGTCAGGGATCAGGGGTTTTTGAAGCGGATCGGGGCTGGGGATGCGGGGTGTGTGACGCCGCCTCGGTATGACCGGGGGGATTGGCAGCCTGGGGACGGGGTGTTCAACGCGGCGGCGATGGCTTCGTATTCGGTCAGGTTGGCCGATCGGGTCGGTGCGTTGGTTGATGAGGGCAAGTTCGTGGTGCTGCTTGGTGGGGAGTGCAGCAACTTGCTCGGGCCGGCGCTGGCGTTGCGGCGGCGGGGGCGGTACGGGGTGGTTTATCTCGACGGGCATTCGGATTTCCGTACCGTCGACAACGACGCGTATGTCGGGGCGGCCGGTGGCGAGGCGCTCGCGTTGGTGACCGGGCGCGGGCAGGACGATCTCACCGATCTGGAGGGGCTGAAGCCGTACGTCCGCGACACCGACGCCGTGATGCTCGGCTACCGCGAGGACGAGGCCTACCTGGACAGCCTCAAAGCAGCGGGCATCCCCGACTGGTCGGCGCTCACCGTCATCGACAACCCGTCAGCCGCCGCTACCGGCGTACTGCAACACCTCGAGCGCGACGACCTCGACGGCTTCTGGGTCCACCTCGACGTCGACATCCTGGACGCCGAGGTGATGCCGGCGGTCGACAGCCCGGACCCCGGCGGCCTGCAACATGAACACCTGCGCGAGCTCCTGAAGCCGATCCTCGCGTCACCCAAATGCGTCGGCTTCGACATCGGCATCTTCGACCCGGACCTCGACCCCGACGGCCGGTACGCCGCCGAGCTCACCGACACCCTCGTCGCAGCCCTCACCGACTGACCACCGCACCCCTCTCCACCACCTGATGAGTTAACCCCTCAGAGGCGTCGCCAACAGCTGCAGGATCGCGCGGCGTGCTGAGGGAGGGTCTCATTCCCAGCGAACCGGTAGCCCGTGCGCGCCCGAGCTGCCCAGGATCTGGCGCGAACCGCCCGGCCAGGTCTCCAGGACGACCAGGAACTCGAGTTCCGAGTCCGGTGTACGCCGGTCGGGTTCGAGCCGTAGATGCGCAAGCGGCGCCGATTCGGTGGTCCGCTCCCCCAGCGCTGCGATCAGTGCCGTGGCCTCTGCCTGCTCGTCCGGCTTCAGGTAGAACCACATGACCGAGTGCCAGATGACCGTGACGTGCCCCTCGGACAGTTCCACGTTGCGCAGGAACGACACCGCGTCCTCACGCCGTACGTCCGCCGGTACCGACCGGGCGATCGCCAGAGCACCCCGCAGCCGCTCCAGCCGGCCAAGCTGATCCGGCCACACATAGGAGGTCAGCGTGAGCGCACCGCCCTCACTCAACGCGTCCACCGGAGCAACGTCGCTACCGACCCGCTCCGCGATCCGCAACCCCGGGGCGGCCACCACCGGCCGCCCCGACCAGGCATCCTCGAACACCACCGGACTGTCTGCCCGCCCGAAGCTCGCCCCGTCCGCCAAGTAGCGGTACTGGTCCGCCCGCAGGTTGAGCCCAGCACTGGACCCGATCTCCAGCAGTCGCACCGGCAACGGCACATCCTCGAGCAGCCGGAGCAGCCCACCGTAGAGAGCGATAGACCGCCCGACCTCGTTAGTCTGTGGCACCTGCGAAAGCAGACTGCGCAGCTCCGGCACCCGCGCGGACAGCAACTGCTCGAACGCCTCCCAGCCGAGCACTGGGTCCCACTCGCCCCCGACGCTCGGATAGAACACGGCAAGCTCGGGGGCCTCCCCTGCCAGCACCATGCGATGCACGGCGCCCAGCAGCGGCAGCGCGACCACATAGTCCTGTGGCAGGTCCTCGCAGCCGGCCAGGATCCGGCTGGACACGCCACCGAGCTCATAGTCGTCCACGACCCGCCGGAGCAGGTCGGCGTACATGGGCGAGCCGAGCTCTTCGAACTGCTCGATCTGCCGCTGGAAGTTCGCTACTAGGTCCACCTGGACGAGATTAGAAGCTCAAGCGATCCAGAACCGACTTAGCCGTCGTACGCGCGTCCTCATCCTCCAGTGGCGAGCCATCGCGGTCAGTCAGGTAGAAGACGTCCACACACTCCGCACCCAGCGTGCTCACATGCGCCGACCTCACGTCCGCCCCTGTCGCCGCAATGGCAGCAGTGACGTCGTAGAGCAGCCCCGGCCGGTCATGCGCCCGAACCTGCAGCACAGTCGCCGTCTCGGATGCCCCTGGCAACAAGTCGACTCGCGACGCCGCACTCTTGCCCCGCGATGCGTCGCGCGCGGCCAACCGGCGTACGAGGTCGCTGTCGTCGCGCAGTGCCACCGCAAGCCGGTCCCGCAGCCGCACTGGGTCAGGTGCCGCCCCAGCGACGGACCACTGCGAGATCCCCAGCCCGTCAACCGACGTAACAACAGCAGACCGTACTGCGAGACGCTCCACCGCAAGCACCCCCGCCACGGTCGCCAAAGTCCCCACCTGGTCGGGTACGGCGACGTTGACTCGAACATCCCCCCGATGCTCCGACACCGTCACGCCCAGGCGTCCCACACCGACCACCTGGTGCAACTCGGGCACCGGGATCGGCGGAGCGTCGGTCCACAGCCCGGCCCCTCCTCCGGACAACTCACCACGCACGCGCCGGGCCAACTCGCCCACCAACCGCATCCGCCACGGCGAAGCAGCCGCCGGCCCGGCAGCCCGCGCATCTGCGTACGTGAGTGCCTCCAGCAGGTCCAGCGTCTCGGTGTCGCCCACGATGCCCGCGACGAGCTCCACCGTCATCGGGTCGTCGAGGTCGCGTCGAGTGGCCACTTGCGCGAGCACCAGGTGCTGCCGGACAAGCAGCGTGATCGTGTCGACGTCCGCCTCGGCAAACCCCAGCCGGCGAGCGACTGTAGTAGCAATGACCGCCCCGGTGACGCTGTGGTCACCCTCGACCGCCTTGCCGAGGTCATGGACCAATGCGGCGATCAGCAACAGGTCAGGCCGCCGTACATCCCGGACCATCTTCGAAGCCTCGACACAGGTCTCCAGCAAGTGCCGATCGACCGTGTAACGATGCACCGCCGACTGCGGCGGCCGGAAGCGAACCAGGTCCCACTCAGGGAAGATCCGCGTGATGTACCCAGCCTGGTCCAGCGCCTCCCACACCTCCAGGAGACCCGACCCGGCTCCGATCAGCGCACAGAGCAGCCGACGAGCCTCAGCAGGCCAAGGCTCCGGCAACAGAGCAGCGGTGCCCGCCAGCCGATCACACACGGCTGGGGAGAGTACGAGGTCCCTGTCCGCGGCCACAGCCGCAGCCCGCAGTCCAAGAGCCGCATCCCGCTCAGGCCGGGCATCCGGCATCAGGACGACCTCGCCCTCGTGTTGCCCCACTCCCTCGTCCAGTGCCAGCAGCAACGGTCCACCGGTGCGGTTACGCCGCCGCGAGCGAGGCGGCCGGGCCATCAGGCTCTCGATCCGCCGCCACGACACGTCGCACACGTGTGCCAGCGTCCTGCCGGTCGCATAGATGTGCCGCAGCAGCGCGTCCCGATCCGGCAGCCCAAGCCCAGCAGCGACCTCACCGGCCACATCAGCGACCACACGGTCGGTTGCCCGGCCGGCGACGGTGTGCAGCTCGTCCCTGATGTTCAGCAGGTCCAGCCGGGCCCGCTCGACCACTGGATGCGGTACGTCGATAAGCCAGGAGGCAACCAATGCGCGCAGCACGACCGCGTCCCGCAGCCCGCCGTAGGCTTCCTTCAAGTCAGGCTCTGCGAGGTGTGCGAGCTCCCCGACCGTGTTGGCCCGGTCCCGGCACGCCTCCGCCAGCGCGGGCAGCCGTGTCTTCGCAGTACGACGCCAATCGGCCATCAACCGCGACCGGAGCTGCAGCGTGAGGTGTGAGTCCCCAGCGACATGCCTGGCGTCCAGCAGCCCCAGCGCGACCCGTACATCGTCCGCTGCGGCCGACGACGCCTCCGCAATGGTCCGCACGCTGTGGTCCAGCTTGGTCCGCGAGTCCCACAGCGGGTACCAGATCTGGGCGGCCAGTTCGTCGATCCGCGGGTATCCCTCGGTGTGCAGGAGCATCACGTCGAGATCGCTGTACGGCGAGAGCTCCTCCCGGCCGTAGCCGCCGACCGCGACCAGGGCGACGCCCTCGGCAGGAGTGCCGAGGGCGTCGCAAGCCTTGGAGAGGAGCAGGTACAGCAGCGCGTCGGCCTCTTCGGCACGCGCGCGCCGCTGTGCTGCTCGATCCACCATCTAGAGGGCGTCTCCGTCCAGCTCACCGGTACGGACCCGGACGATCGTCTCGACCGGGGTCACCCAGACCTTGCCGTCACCGATCTTGCCGGTCTGCGCGGCCTTCACGATCACGTCCACCACGTCGGCGCCGTCACCGTCCTCGACGACCACCTCGAGCCGGACCTTCGGGACCAGGTCCACCTCGTACTCCGCGCCGCGGTAGACCTCGGTGTGACCCTTCTGCCGGCCGTAGCCGCTCGCCTCGGTGACCGTCATGCCGGTCACCCCGAACGTCTCCAGCGCGGCCCGGACGTCTTCCAGCTTGTGCGGCTTGACCACCGCGGTGATCAGCTTCATGCGTTCGCACCTTCCTTGTCGGCCGTTTCGACCTCATCCTGCACGGCAGTCGTCCGTACGACGGTGCTGTGACCCCGCAGGCCCGAACCAGCGGCCAGGAAGTCGTACGCCGTCTCCGCGTGCTCGACCTGGTCGACACCGGTGACCTCGTCGTCCTCGCTGAGCCGGAAGCCGATCGTCTTGTCGATCACCTTGCCGAGGATGAACGCCACCACGAACGAGTAGACACCGACGGCCAGGTTGGCCAGCGCCTGCTTGCCGAGCTGGCTCGCGCCACCACCGTAGAACAGACCGTCGACCGCGGACGGCGCGGCCGCGCTGCCCAGGAAGCCGATCGCCAGCGAGCCGAACAGACCGCCGACCAGGTGCACGCCGACCACGTCGAGCGAGTCGTCGAAGCCCAGCTTGTACTTGAGCGAGACCGCGAAGGCGCAGATCGCACCGGCGAGCACGCCCAGGATGATCGCGCCGACCGGCGTGACCGCACCACAGGACGGGGTGATCGCGACCAGACCTGCCACAGCACCGGACGCCATCCCCAGAGTGGTCGCCTTGCCGTGCCGGATCCGTTCCACGATCAGCCAGCCGATCACGGCGGCGGCCGTGGCGACCTGCGTGTTGACGAAGGTGACCGCGGCCGTCGTACCGGCGCTCAGCGCGGAACCGGCGTTGAAGCCGAACCAGCCGAACCACAGCAGACCGGCGCCAAGGATGACCAGCGGCAGGCTGTGCGGCCGCATCGGGTCCTTGCGCCACCCCACCCGGCGCCCGAGGACCAGGGCCAGGGCGAGTGCCGCGGCACCGGCGTTGACGTGCACCGCGGTACCACCGGCGAAGTCGATCGCCTTCAGCTTGTCACCGATCCAGCCGCCGTTGCCGTCGTCCAGGAACCAGACGGAGTGCGCGACCGGGAAGTACACCAGGCAGGTCCAGCCCGCGACGAAGGCGATCCAGCCCCGGAAGGTGGCCCGGTCGGCGATGGCGCCCGAGATCAGCGCCGGGGTGATGATCGCGAACATCAGCTGGAAGGCGACGAAGGCGAGCGTCGGAATCGTGCCGCTGACCGCGTCGGGAGCGATCAGGCCCTTCAGGCCGACCGCCGAGAAGTCACCGATCACGTGCCCGTTGTCACCGGTGAAGGTCAGCGAGAAGCCGACCACCACCCACAAGATGGTGACGACGGCGATGGTGATGGCACTCATCATCATCATGTTCAGCACGCTCTTGACGCGCACCATGCCGCCGTAGAAGAAAGCCAGGCCCGGTGTCATCAAGAACACCAGGGCGGCACTGACCAAGACCCAGGCGGTATCGCCGGCGTTGATCTCCATCAACGTCATCCCTTCCATCGATCTGGGGGTGGCCCGCGTCCTCATTCGGGGAGCTTCACAACGCCGGGAAGCTCAGCAGCACGGCCACACCGCAAACGGTGTCGGCGCGCCGTTTCAGAAGATCGGTCCGGATGTTTCAGGCATGTGACAAAGCGGCTTCCCAAGTGACATCGGCGTGACATCGGCCGTCTTGTGGCACTCTGGCCTGACCACACGGCCCGCAGCCGCGCCACTGCGACCGTCCGAGCTGGGGAAGTACGAAATGGGGATCAACAGCGGGGAGAGGCCACGTCGAGGCAGGCCGCGGGACCCGGACGCCGAACCGAGGATCCGCCGGTACGCCGTGCAGCTGCTGCTCGAGCGCGGGTTCGACGGGATGACGGTCGACGACGTCGCCGAGGCGGCCGGCGTGGGCAAGGCGACGATCTACCGGCGGTGGGCGAGCAAGGAGCTCCTCGCCAACGACGCGATGGCCGAACTGTTCGACATCGAGATCCCGGATGCCGACACCGGGTCGATCGCGGGTGACCTGCGCCAGGTCTACCGCGACGCGCTGATGTTCGTGAACACCAAGGAAGGCGTCGCGCTGATCCGGCTCGCCGTCACCGAGATGAACCGCGACGAGCAGTTCACCGCGTTCTACCGGGGCTTCCTGCAGCGCCGGATCGCCTTGACGGCGGCCGCTCTGGAGCGGGCCCGGCAGCGCGGTGAGCCGATCCGGGCCGGCGCGGATCCGGTCCTGATGGTGCAGTGGCTGGCCGGCGTCCTGATCCTGCGGGCGCTGACCGGCGAGCCGATGCCTGCCGTCGACGACACCGACCACCTGGTGGAGATGACGATGAGGTCGATCGTGGACGGCTAGCGCGGGTCAGCCCCGGATGCCCGGTCCGAGAGCGAGGCCGTCGACGTCGAGTTCGGCGACCCGGCGGACCTTGCCGGTCTGCAGGTTCCAGGCCAGCAGCCAGTCGGTGACCTGGAACAACGCCGTCTGACTGTCGTACCAGCCGAGCAGGAAGCAGCAGCCCGGCTCCCGGATCCGGTCCGGGCTGGTCCGGCCAGGGGTCGGCGTCGCGGCCGGCGTCTCACCCAGGACGAGCAGCCGGTCGTCGCGCGGCTCCAGCGTCGAGATCGCCGCCAGCGCCTGGGCAGCGGAGGCGACCGTCGGCACCTGCGGCAGCCGGGCCGCGACGAACATCCGCCCGACCAAGTTGCCTGCAGCAAACGTTTGACCGATCCACCGGTCCACCGGCAGCCGCGGGCTGCTGACCTCGACCCAGCCGTTGTTCCCGGCGTACTGGCGCAGCGCGACCTGCCCCGCCACGCCGTCCAGCCGGTACGGCGCGGTCGCGTCCTCCGCGTCGTTGCTCACGGCAACCCCGCCGACGACGGGCTGCTTGGCCGTCTCCAGGTCTACGTTCAGCTGGTACGCCGTACCGGGTCCGCTGACCAGTAGGCGGGTGCTGTTGGCCAGCCAGGACACGCTGCGGATGTCCTCCACGGGCAGGGCGATCTGCCGCGCTTGCGAAGTACTGGCGTCGATCACGTACACCCCACTGGGTTGCGGGAACGCGACCAGCTTGCCGTTCGGGGCGATCGAGCCGGAGCTGAGCGGCCAGCCGGTGACGATCGGATGCAACTCGCGGGACGCCCGGGCCCAGTGCCCTTCAGCACCGAGGAACAGCGGCACATAGCCGCTCCCTTGCGCCGCGAGCGTCACGGCGGCGATCCGGTCCACCGGGTTGGTCTTGAGATCTCCCGCATCGGTCGGCAGTTGCAGCAGCTCCCCGAGCGGCGTGGTGACCCGGTCGAGGAAGCGCTCGCTGCCGGCGGGCGGCGCGTTCCAGTAGGCGATGCCCGAGATCTGGCCGGCCGGCGGCACATAGCCGGGCGGAGTCGGTGTGGTGACCGGTGGCGTGATGGCGCCCTTGCCGCCGCCCAGTGTCATCACGAGGACGCCGGTGACAACTACCAGGAGCAAGGCGATCAGGCCGGCGATGATGCTGCGCCGCTGGCGACGGCGGTGGGCGACTCCTGCTGCCCAAGCCGCGTCGGCCAGTTCGGGTTCGGGGAGCCGGTCGGAGGCCTGCCTGAGCAGGAAGGGCACGTCCTCGCGCTTCACCGCGGGTCCCGTCCGGTGACGTCGCGCCAGTCCGGCGTACCGAGCTCCAGCCGGAACCGGCTGAGAGAGGACATGCCGGCGGTGTGCACGGCGGAGCTGGACATGCTCAGTACTTCGGCGACCTCGAACTCAGTGAGCTCTTCCAGGTGCAGCAGCACCAGTACTGCGCGATCCTTCGGGGCGAGCGCCGCCAGTGCGATCTTGACCGGGTCCTCTTCGTCCTCGAACGCCTTGACGCTGCGGGACCACCGCGACATGGCCGCGTCGTACAGGTGGCTGAGCACGAAGGCGTCCGGGTCGTCCACCTTGCCCCACCGCAACGACAGCCGGGTGAAGGCGTGCAGCAGTTGCTCCTCGGCCCGCTCGAGCTCGCCGTACACGAGGTACGCCGCACGAAGCCATCTACCTTGCCGCGCATCGACGTACGCAGCGAACTCTGGGTCGACTGTGTCGCGCATCCACCCTCCCTAGGTCATTCAATACCCAATCGGGACGGTTGTGACCGCACTAGACGCCGGAGCTTCGGTTGGAGAGTTGCCAGTAGGCAGGCGGCGGCTCCACAGCCAAGCCATAAACCGGTTGGACCCACTACTGAGAGGAGTTGGGTGCCGAGCAGTGGGGCGACTGCAGTGGCTACTCCCCAGCTAAGACCGTAGGTAGCGAGGTAGCGGCCGCGGGCGTGCTCTGGGGCTAGCTCGGCGACTACTGAGAGGGCTCGGCCGATCAGGATCAGGTCGCCGAGGCTCCAGACGACAGCAGCCGCTACGAACGTGGGGAGACTGTGGGCGAGGCCATTGGCGATCAGGCCGGCGCCTAGCAACACGTAGCCCATCGTCAGCGCTTGGAAGTCGTCGAGCGCCTGCAGTCGACGGGTTCGGAGTACCGGCTGTACTGCGACCTGCGCGATCGCCGAGACCGCCAGGATGACCCCGACGCCCGACACCGACAGGCCCCGGTCGAGCAGGGTGAGAGGTAGCCCGAACACGAGCACCATGGCCAGTACTGCGAAGACAGTGCCCGACCCCAGCACCCACAGCAGCCGCCGATCCCTCCAGACCGCCGCAGCCACGGGCGCCGCCTGCACTCCGCCCGGCAACGCAACAGCCACCAGCACCGCACAAGCCAGACAACTGCCCGCATCAGCAACAAACAGCCACCGCAAGTCCCACTGCCCCAACCAGGCGGCTAATAGCCCGGCAACCACAGCGGCCACCGCCATCACCGCACCCAGCAATCCGTACGCCGCCGGCCGGTCCGCCGGCTCCGTCACATCCGCGATGATCGCCTGGCTCGGCGGCTCATAGATCTCAAAGGCCAACCCCAGCACGATCACGGCCGGTACGGCAGACCACAAGCTCCCCGACGCCGCGATCCACACCTGCCCCACCGCGCACCCGACCAGCCCGGCGACGATCGTCCACCGCCGCCCCAACCGGTCAGCCAGATGGCCACCGAAGACCCTCGACGGCAAGGTCGCCAGGCCGAAGACCGTCAGCACCAGCCCGGCCTCCGCGACGCTCGCGCCCAACTCCACTGTCAGCACCACCGCCAGGAACGGCAGCGTGAAAGCTCCGAGCCGATTGACTCCCCGCGCGATGACCAGCACCCAGACGGCGGCGGGCAATCGGTGATGACTGGCTAAACGAGTATGGTTGGTCACGACACCGGACCCTACGAACCCCGGAGTGACCGGTCAAGTGAACTTCGATAGTCACATCCTCAACACACTGACGGCTGCCGTGGCCCTGGTCAACCGACTGACCCCTGGCCAATCCGGTGGATCGCCGTACGCAGCGCCGGAAGACCTCGCGGAAGCCACAGCCGACGCACTAGGCGACGACGGCCGCCGCCGACCCGCGGTGACCCCAGCCGACGCGAAGCAGCTGACAGCAGTGGCGGGCAGGATGCGGATCATCTTCGAGGCCGCGCATGGAGGCGACACCGACCGCGCCGCCAAGGAGGTCAACGCGCTGCTGCTCGACACCAACGCCCGGCCCCAACTGGACCGCAGCGGCTCCCCCGGCTGGAACCTGCATTTCCACGGCGCCGACGACACCTTGGCCAATGGCTGGGCCGCCGGCTGCGCGGCCGGACTGGCCATGGCCCTAGGCAGCGACCTCGCAGGCCGGCTCGGAGTCTGCTCCGCGCCGGCCTGCGACCGGGTGTTCGTCGATGCCTCCCGCAACAGCGCACGGCGATTCTGCTCACCGCAATGCCAGAGCCGGGTGAAGGCAGCCGCCCACAGGGCTAGACAGAAGTAGCGGCAGCGCTGCGGTAGGCCGCTACTGCCCGGCGGGTGTCGTCCGCGATCAGATCGCCGTTGATAGCAGCACCAGCCATCAGGCCAGCGGCGGCTGAGGTGACGACCTGCCCCATGGGGTCAGTGACGTTGCCTGCTACCCAGACGCCGGGGACGTCAGTGGCCCCGGTGGGGTCGGCATCGATGGCAGTGCCGACTACTACTCCGCGGCCCTCGCGTGTAGCCGTCTTGAGGCCGAGGTCGGTCAGGAAGTCAGCGCGAGCTTCCAGCCGGGTCTGTACGGCCAGCGCTTGGCGTGGGATGACTCGGCCGCCTTCCAGCCGGACGCCGGTGAGCTTGTCGTCGGTTACCTCGAGCGAGGTGACCTTCTCCTGCACCACAGAGATCCCGCGGGCAGCGAACTCCTCCCATTGCTCATCACTGGGCTCCAGTACGTCGTTGAGAAACAGCGTCACGTCATCACTCAACTGCCGGAACAGCAGCGTCTGGTGCCCAGCCATCGGGTTGGTAGCCAGTACGCCGATCGCCCGGTCGCGTACCTCCCACCCGTGGCAGTACGGGCAGTGCAGCACGTCCCGGCCGAATCGCTCAGCCAACCCAGCTACCTCGGGCAGCACGTCCACCACCCCAGTAGTGACCAGCAACCGCCGAGCCTCCACCGCCTCCCGCCCTGCCAGCTCCACCACGAACCCGTACTCCGAATCGCCCCGCCGCACGCCCGTCGCGGTGTCGATCACGAGCTCCCCGCCGTAGCCGGCGACCTCGGCGCGCCCGATCGAATAGAGCTCGGCAGGCGGCACTCCATCCCGGCTCAGGTAGTTGTGCACGTGCTCCGCCGGGGCGTTGCGAGGTGTGCCGTTGTCGACCACCAGCACCGACCTGCGCGACCGGACCAGCGCCAGTGCGCCGCTCAGCCCGGCAGCTCCCCCGCCGATCACCACCACGTCGTACCGCTTCACGATGAACTCCTTCGTCGTCGATCTCCTGCCCCGACCATCGGCCGCTCGGTCGAAAATGACAAACTTCTTTGCCAGAATGGCAAGATGGAACCTGATCTCGGCGACGTCCTCGAAGCAGTCGGCCCCCGCCTCCGCGCCCTCCGGATCGAGCGCGACACCACGCTCACTCAGCTCTCCGAGACGACCGGCATCTCGGTCAGCACGCTGTCCCGGCTGGAGTCCGGCCAGCGCCGCCCGACCCTGGAGCTGTTGTTGCCGCTGGCCCGCGCCCACCAGGTTCAGCTGGACGAGTTGGTCGACGCTCCGCCGACCGGCGACCCGCGCGTGCACGCCAAGGCGTTCAAGCACAACGGCGCGACGATGATCCCGCTGACCCGCCGGCCCGGAGGCCTGCAGGCGTTCAAGCAGATCGTCCCGGAAGGCTGGCCGGGCGGTGAGGTCCAGCAGCGCGTCCACGAGGGCTATGACTGGCTCTATGTGCTCTCCGGCCGGATCCGCCTGGTCCTCGGCGAGCAGGACTTCGTACTCCGTGAAGGCGAGGTGGCCGAGTTCGACACCCGCGTCCCGCACTGGTTCAGCAACCCTGGACCGGGCCCGGCCGAGATGCTCTGCCTCTTCGGCCCGCAAGGCGAAAGGATGCACGTCCGCGCCCGCTCCAAATAGGTAGTACTCTTCCGCGGTCTTGACCTACGAGAGGACCAGGTCCGTGAGCGTTGCGTTGTTCACCCTCGGCGGCACCATCTCGATGGCGGGCCGGACGGCCGATGGCGTGGCCCGCTTGACCGGCGCCGACCTGACCGAGGCAGTACCCGGCCTCGCCGGCCTGCCGGTACCACTGGAGATCCAGGACATCGAGGCGGTACCGAGCGCCAACCTCACCCTCGCCAAGATGCTCGACGTCGTCGACGCGGCCTCGAAGGCGGTCAGCAACGGCGCTACCGGCGTCGTCGTCACCCAGGGCTCGGACACCTTGGAGGAGACGGCCTTCCTGGTCGACCAGGTCTGGCCGCACTCGCATCCGTTCGTCCTCACCGGCGCCATGCGCAACCCGACTCTGGCCGGCCCCGACGGCCCGGCGAACCTGTTGGCAGCGGCCCGGGTCGCCTGCTCCCCCGCTGCACGCGACCTGGGAGCACTGGTCGTCTTCAACGATCAGATCCACGCAGCACGTTGGGTGCGCAAGACCCACAGCACCAGTACTGCGACCTTCGCGTCCCCCAACGCAGGACCCATCGGCCAGCTCGTCGAGGGGCAGGTGCGCATCCTGACGCGCCCGGGCCGACAGGACGGAGTACCGGGTCGGGCTGAGCCGTCGGATCTCGATGCTGCGCAGGTGGCGCTCTACACCGTCACGCTGGACGACGACGGTCTACTGCTCAAGGGGCTGGCCGACACGCACCAGGGGTTGGTCGTAGCGGCGTATGGCGTCGGCCATGTCCCAGCAGCGTTGGCACCGGTGCTCGGGGAGCTGGCTGAGCGCATCCCCGTCGTACTGACGTCGCGCACCGGCGGTGGGTCAGTGCTGCGCAACACCTACAGCTCACCCGGCTCCGAGTCGGACCTGCTGGCTCGTGGCCTCATCGACGGCGGTTTCCTCGACCCCTACAAGGCACGAGTACTGCTGCGGTTGCTGCTGGCAACAGGTGAGGGGCAGGACGAGATCATCGGCGCTTTCGCGCAGCATCACTGACCTGCGCCGCCTTGGTGGTCAGGTAGTTCTGCTCCGGTGTGCTGGTGGTCCGCCGGGCCGCCGCGGTGAAGTGGGTCGCGGCGGTCTCGTACTGCCCGAGCATCTCGTACAGATGCCCGCGTACTGCGTCCAGCCGGTAGTGCCCGTCCAGCTTCTCGTCCAGCGGTCGCAGCAGCGCCAGCCCTGCCTGAGGACCGGACACCATCGCCTGGGCGATCGCACGGTTCAGCGTCACCATCGGATTGCCCGACAGGTCCTCCAGTAGTCCGTAGAGCCCGAGGATCTGCGGCCAGTCGGTGTCCTCCGGCCGCGCCGCCTCGTCGTGCAGGGCAGCGATCGCGGCCTGCAACTGGTACTCCCCCAGTGGCGGCTGGTTGAACGCCTCGACGGCCAGCGCGACCCCTTCGTCGATGAACTCCTTGTTCCACAAGGTGCGGTCCTGCTCGGTCAACGGGATCAGCTCACCGGCCGTACCGGTCCGGGCCAGCCGCCGGGCGTCGTTGAGCAGCATGAGCGCCAGGAGGCCGGTGACCTGGGCATTGTCGGGCAGTAACTGATGCACCATCCGGGTGAGCCGGATGGCCTCGCCCGACAGGTCGGTGCGCTGCAGGTCGGCGCCACTGCTGGTCGTGTAGCCCTCGTTGAACACCAGGTAGAGCACATGCAGCACCTGCGCCAGGCGTTCCTCGTCCTGCGCCAGCTCGAACGGCAGCCCCTTGAGCTTCTGCTTGGCCCGGCTGATCCGCTGCGCCATCGTTGCCTCAGGCACCAAGTACGCGGTCGCGATCTCCGCCGTCGTCAGTCCGCCGACCGCACGTAGCGTCAGCGCGATCGCGGAGGCCGCGGTGAGCGCCGGGTGGCAGCACAGGAACAGCAACCGCAGTGTGTCGTCGTGTTCCTCCACCTCCTCCACCGGCACCTCGCGGTGCGCCGCCAGCTCTTCGCGCTTGCGCCGCGCCTGCTCCTGCCGGATCTCGTCGATGAACCGCCGCGACGCCGCCTGGATCAACCACCCGCGGGGGTTGTCCGGTACCCCGTCCACAGGCCAGGTCCGAGCCGCTGCGATCAGCGCCTCCTGCACGGCATCCTCAGCCGCGGTGAAGTCCCCGGTACGCCGTACCACCGCGCCGAGCACCTGCGGCGTCAACTCCCGCAACAGGTCCTCGAGTCTGGTCTCCTGGGCAGTCATCTCACTCCGGATATGCTCGCGGCTATGGCTGGGGACAAGGTACGCGCATTGACGTTCGGCGAGGTCGCCGAGGAGTACGACCGAGTGCGTCCGGGCTATCCACCCGAGCTGTTCGAAGACATCCTCGGCTACTCGTCACCGAGCACGGCACTGGAGATCGGGGCCGGCACGGGCAAAGCGACGCTGGTGTTCGCGTCCCGCGGTGTACAGGTCGTGGCACTGGAGCCTGACCCCGGCATGGCTCTGGTACTGCGGCAGCACGTGGCTGCGTTGCCGGTGACGATCGCCATGGGATCGCTGGAGTCGTACGAGCCGGAGAAGCCGGTCGACCTCGTCTACAGCGCCCAAGCGTTCCACTGGACAGCCCCGGAGACCCGCTGGAACCGTACTGCGGCCGCCCTGCGCCCGGGCGGCTCGCTGGCCCTCTTCTGGAACGTCGAGCGGGTGGCCGACTCCGAGCAGCGGAGACAGGTCGAGACGATCCTGAGCGAGTACGAGCTGAAGTGGCCCGGCGAGTGGCCGGAGTCGGATCACCTGGAGCCGTACGCGGAGATGGCGGAGCTGCCGGAGTTCGGAGAACTCCGGCAGGAGATCTACCGGTGGGAGCGCACGCTGGCGACGGCTGACTACCTGGCGCACCTGGGCACCCAGTCGGCGTACCTGATGCTGGAGGACGAGGAGCGCGACGAGTTGCTCGATCGGCTGCGCGCAGTACTGCCCGAGCCGGTCACCTTGGAGATGGCGACGATCCTCTACCTCGCCAAGCGGGTCTAGCTAGTCGAGCAGGGCGTCGACGAACTGTTCGGCGTCGAAGGGGGCCAGGTCGTCGGCGCCTTCGCCGAGGCCGACCAGCTTGACCGGGACACCGAGCTCGCGCTGGACGGCGATCACGATGCCGCCCTTCGCCGTACCGTCCAGCTTGGTCAGCACCAGGCCGGTCACGTTGATCACCTCGGCGAACACGCGGGCCTGGGTGAGACCGTTCTGCCCGGTGGTGGCGTCGATGACGAGCAGCACCTCGTCCACCTCGGCGGTCTTCTCGATCACCCGCTTGACCTTGCCCAGCTCGTCCATCAGCCCGGTCTTGGTGTGCAGCCGGCCGGCGGTGTCGATCAGGACGACGTCGGCGTTCTCCTCGATACCCTGCTTGACCGCGTCGAACGCGATGCTGGCCGGGTCGCCGCCCTCGGGTCCACGGACGGTACGAGCGCCGACGCGCTCGCCCCAGGTCTGCAGTTGGTCGGCGGCCGCTGCCCGGAAGGTGTCCGCCGCGCCCAGTACGACGTGCTTGTCCTCGGCAATCAGCACCCGGGCGAGCCGGCCGACCGTGGTGGTCTTGCCGGTGCCGTTGACGCCGACCATCAAGACGACGGCGGGCTGGCCGTCAGTGCGGTCGACCTTCAGCGAGCGGTCGAGGGTCGGGTCGACGAGCGCGATCAGCTCCTCGCGCAGGATCGTCCGCGCCTGGTCGGCGGTGACGCCCTCGACGCGGACCCGGGTGCGCAGCTTCTCGACCAGCTCCTGGGTCGGCGCGACGCCGACGTCGGCCGTGATCAGGGTGGTCTCGATGTCCTCCCACGCCTCGTCATCCAGCTTGTCGCGGGACAGTAGCGCGAGCAGGCCCTTGCCGAGCGACCCCTGCGACCTGGCCAACCGAGCCCGCAGGCGGACCAGGCGGCCCTGTGCCGACTCGGGCTTCTCCAGCGTCGCCGTGGCCGACTCGGGGAGCTCGGTGTCCTCCAGGGTCCGGGTCGGTGTGTCCCGTGGCTCCTCGGCGTCGTCACCGACCTTGGGCTCGGTCAGCTCCGGGGCCGGCTGTGCGGCGGGCAGTTCCGCCTTACGGCGCCTGGAGACGACCAGACCGGTCGTACCGGCGACCAGGACGACGGCGATCACGGCGATGATCGCGATCAGGGCCTGGTCGGTGAGCAGGGTGACTAGCTGAGGGGTCGACACGGTCACCCATCTTCGCAGACGCGCGGACCGATCACGGGAGCGCCAGCGCAGGTTGCGTTGCGTGAGGAGCCAGTTCCGGACGGTGGGTCAGCAAGATGACCGTACGACGGCCTGCCGCGGCGTACAGGTCGTCGAGCAGTCTGCGAGCCGTCTCCTCGTCCAGGTGCTCGGTGGGCTCGTCCAGGACCAGTACGTCGTGGTCCGCGAGCATCAACCGGGCGAAGGCGAGCCGCTGCCGCTCGCCACCGGACAGCCGTGCCCCATGCTCGCCGACCATCGTGTCGAGGCCGTCGGGCAGGCTGGCGACGAATTCGCCCAGGCGGGCTTGGTAGAGGGCCCGCCAGAGTCGGAGGTCGCTGGCGCCGGGTTGGGCGAGCAGGAGGTTCTCCCGGATGCTCGTATCGAACACATGGCTCTCCTGGGTCAGCAGGCCGATCGCTGAGCGCACGTCGTCGCCCTTGAGGTCGGTGATCCGCGTGCCGCCCAGTGCGACTTCACCGGCGGTGGGCTCGAGGAAGCGGAGCAGCACCGCGGCCAAGGTGCTCTTGCCGGAGCCGCTCGGGCCGGTCACCACTACTCGGCTGCCGGCGGCCACGGTTAGCGTGACGTCTCGTAGTACGGGGTGGTTGTCGTAGCCCGCGTCGAGGTGGCTGATGACGAGGTCGCGGCCCACTGGTAGTTCCGACGGGGTGGTGGGCTCGGTGACTGGGGTGGGGGTGTTCAGGAGTTCCTGCACTCTGGTGAGGGAGGCTTTGACGCGAGTGGCGATCTGGGCCATCGCGGGGATGCCGCCCAGCGCGTCTGCGAGGGCGAGCGGGGTCAGTACCAGCACTGCGAACACCGGACCCGAGATGTCGGCCTGGCTGCCCAGCACCAATCCGGCGATGCTCGCCCCGCCGACACACAGCACCAGCAGTGCATTCCCTAGCCCCGCGCTCCAAGCCGACCGCCGCTCTGCCGCCGCCAGCCTCGCGTCCGCCGCCTCAAACTCCGCCAGTACGGCGTCTGTCGCGTTGAAGGCCACCACGTCGGCAGCAGTCAGCAACGTCTCCGTCGCGCCGGCCGCAACCTCTCCTCTGTCCCCCGCAATCGCCTGCTCGGCCCGCCGAGCACTACGAGCGGTCACCCAAGGCACCACCGTGCAAGCAACCGCCACCGCCACACCCACTGCCGCCCCCGCTGTCGGCAGCAACACCACCAACAATCCCACCGTCGCTGTGGCAGTCACTGCCGCCACCAGCACCGGCAACACAACCCGCAACCACAGGTCCAGCACCGCATCCACATCAAGCAACAACCGAGCCAGCATGTCCCCACTACGCACCGAGCTGAGCCCTGCCGGCGCCAACTCCTCCAACCGCCCGGTGATCCGCGCCCGGGTCACCCCCAACACCCGATAAGCAGCATCATGCGCCGCCAACCGCTCGACATACCGAAAGAACCCCCGCCCCACCCCGAACGCCCGCACAGCCACAATCGCCACCAACAGAATGAGCACCGGCGGCTGCGCGGCGGCTGTGGTGATCAGCCAGGCAGAGGTCGCCAACAACCCAACCGCCGCCCCCGACGCCAACACCCCCGCCCCCACGGCCAATCCCAGCCGCCACCGAGCCCCCCGCTCCGGCCTAACCAAGTCCAACAAACTCACTCCCCCACCGCTCCGCCCCCGGCCCACCCCGTCCCGCTCCGCCAAACCACTCACACCCGCGGTCATCGCGACGCCCCCGCAGTTGATCTGAGGCTCGGCCGAAGGCCGAGCGAGGTCTGGGGGTTGGTCTGGCTGACCTCGACCACCCGGTCAGCGGCAGCGAGGAGGGCAGGCCTGTGAGCAACCAACAGGACGGTGCGACCAGATGCGCGCAGGTGGCTGACTACCTCCGCCTCGGCTTCGGCATCGAGCCCTGCGGTCGGCTCGTCCAGCAGCAGGACCGGGGCTTCTGTGACGAGTGCCCGGGCGAGGGCGACCCGCCTTCGCTGGCCACCCGACAGCAGTTGTCCGGCCTCGCCGACTGCCTGTCCCGGATCCAGCTCCAACGCGCCTGCGTCGGCTAGAGCGCGTAGTACCTGGGAATCGGTGGCTGTGGGTCGACCCAGGCGGATGTTGTCGGCGATGGTGCCGGTGCGGAGACCGGGACGTTGTGGGACCCAGGCGAACTGCCGACGCCAGCACTCAGGGGTGAACTCGTCAGCGGCGCTCCCGCCCGCGATCACCACCCCGCGCTCAGGTACGACGAAGCCCAGCACCGCAGCAAGGACAGTCGACTTCCCAGCACCACTAGGGCCGGCAAGAGCAACCACCTCCCCCGGCCACAGGTCTAGGTCGAAGCCCTCCAAAGCAGGCTCGTCTCGACCGGGATACCGCACGGTGACGTCATGCAGGTGCAGCGGGGTCACCCGCAGATCCGGTACGTCGGTACGCTCGCCCCTCCCCGGCAGCGGCGTCTCCAACACCCGGAACACCTCTTCGCTCGCCGCCACCCCATCCGCGCTCGCATGGAAGTGCGCACCGACCTGCCGCAAAGGCAGGTAAGCCTCCGGCGCCAGGATCAGCACCAGCAGCGCCGTCTCCAGCCCCAGCTTGCCGTCGATGAGCCGCAGCCCGACACCGACCGCGACGAGCGCCACCGAGATGCTCGCGAGCAGTTCGAGCACGAACGACGACAAGAACGCCAGCCGCAGACTCTTCATCGACGCCACCCGATGCCGGTCCGTCACCTCCCGGACAGCGCGCACCTGCCCCTTCGCCCGCCCGAACAGCTTCAGCGTCGGCAACCCCGCGACGACATCAGAGAAGTGATGAGCCAGTACTGCGAGCGCATGCTGTCGCCGACGACTGTGAGCCTGCGTAGCCCAGCCCACCAACGCCATGAACACCGGGATGAGCGGCAGAGTCACCACCACCGTCCCGGCCGCGATCAGATCGCCAGTAGCCATCCACCCGACCACACCGGCCGGCACTGTCGCGGCAAGTACCAACTGCGGGAGGTACCGGGCGAAGTACGGGTCCAGATCGTCTAGTCCCTTGGTGAGCAAGGTGGTCAGCGCACTGCTCCGCTCACCGCTCAACCAGGCCGGCCCGAGCTTCAGCGAGTGCTCCAGCACCTGCCGCCGCAACGTCGACTTCACCGCGGCGGCCGCCCGCTGAGCCACCACCTCCTGCACCCACACCAACACCGCCCGCGCCCCCACGACGCCCACCAACAGCCAAGCAACCTGCCCAACCCCGTCGCCCCGCAGCACCACCCCCGCGATCGCATGAGCCAACAACACCGCCTGCACCACGATCAGGAACCCAGTAGCCACCCCGATCACCACCGACCCGACCAGGAACACCCGGGCAGCCTTGGCCCGCCGCAACAACCGCGGATCCAACGGCTTCACGAAACTGCCACCCGCTCGACACTGATCCGCTTCTTGAACACCCAGTAGGTCCACCCCTGATAAAGCATCACCAACGGCAAGAAGATCGCCGCGATCACCGTCAGCACCTTCAACGTGTACGGCGTAGAACTAGCGTTGGCAACCGTCAAACTCCACCCCGCATCAAGCGTGGACGCCATCACCGCGGGGAACATCGCCATGAACAACGAAGCAACCCCCAAGGCCACCGCCAGCGCGGTGCCGGCGAACGCCCACCCCTCCCTGCGGGAGGGGTGGGCGGAGGCAGCCGCCCCCGGAGCCTTCGCTTCGCTCGGCTGACCTGCTGGCTGCGCCAGCGGTCGGAGGTGGATCGGCCGATTGGCCGCTAGGCCTGCGAGCAGCACGATTGCCGCCAGGGCGGCGACCATCGTCGAGGCGAGGTTGCCTCGCATCGCCTGTGCCCAGGCCAGGAAGCTCGCCACCAGCACTGCTGCAGCCAGGCCTGCTATCGATGCAAGGCGGTTGGCGCGGTCTCGGAGGTCGTCGGTGGTTCTCAGGGCCAGGAAGATGGCGCCGTGGGCTACGAACAACGCGGTGAAGGCGACCCCGCCCAGCAAGGCGAACGGGTTGAGCAGGGTGCCCAGGTTGCCGACGAACTCGTGGGAGGCGTCCAGGGGCAGGCCTCGGACGAGGTTCGCGAAGGCGATGCCCCACAGCAGCGGGAGCAGCAGCGAGCTGACCGTGATGATCGTGTCCATCCGGTTCCGCCACGGAAGGTCGTCGCGTTTGCCGCGGTACTCCAGGGCCACCCCGCGCAGGATCAGGGCGACCAGGATGGCGAACAGCGGGAGGTAGAAGGCGCTGAAGAGGGTCGCGTACCACTCGGGGAAGGCGGCGAACGTCATCGCCCCGGCGACGATCAGCCAGACCTCGTTGCCGTCCCAGACCGGGCCGATCGTGGTGATCACCGCGCGCCGCTCGGGCTCGTCGCGACCGAGCACGCGGAGCAGGATGCCGACCCCGAAGTCGAAGCCCTCGAGCACGAAGTACCCGATCCAAAGCCCCGCGATGACGAGGAACCAGACCGTCGTGAGTTCCATGAAGACCAACCCCTAGTACGCGAAGGAGAGCGGTTTGGCGGCATCGTCCGGCGCATCGCCGGTAGGATCACCCGGCAACGGCGACGTGCCGGCCAGACCGGCCCGGATCGACTTGAGCATCAGCTTGACCTCGACCACAGCCAGTACGCCGTACAGCGCAGTGAACCCGATCAGCGAGATCAGCACCTCCGACATCGTGGTCCCCGGGGACACCCCGGCCGACGTCGGCAGCAACCCGAACACCAGCCACGGTTGCCGTCCCGTCTCGGTGAACACCCACCCGAAGACGTTCGCCAGCAGAGGCAGCAGCGGCAACGGCACGGCCAGCCACAGCAGCAGCCGATGCGGCGCCCGCCCCTTCCTAGTTGCCCAGAGCAACAAGACCGCGAGCCCGGCGGCGGTCATCCCGACCCCGATCATCAGCCGGAAGGTCCAGTACGTCAGCGGCACGTTCGGCTTGTACGAGCCCGGCCCGTAGAGCTTCTCGTAGGACTCCTGCAGGTTGTTGATGCCCTTGACCTCGCCGTCGAAGTGCCCGGTCGCGAGGAAGGAGAGCAGGTACGGAACCTTGACCGAGTAAATTTCGCGAGACCCATCCAAAGTTCCCACGGTAAAGATCGAGAACGAGGCAGGTTTTTCCGACTCGTACAACGCCTCCGCCGCGGCCATCTTCATCGGCTGCACCTCGGTCATCACCTTGCCCTGCTGGTCACCACTCAAGGCGACCCCCGCGCCGGCCACGATCAGCATCACCGCGCCGAGCCGCAGCGCGGTCCGGAAGGCACCGGTGTCGACACCCGGCCGGCGGATCAGATGCCACAGCGCCACCGCCGCGACGAACGCGCCGCCCACCATGAAGGCCGCGAAGATCGTGTGCGGATAGGTGACCAGGACGACCTTGTTGGTCAGCACCGCCCCGATGTCGGTCAGCTCGGCCCGGCCGCGCTCGGCGTTGTACCGGAAGCCGACCGGGTTCTGCATCCACGAGTTGGCGGCCAGGATGAAGTACGCCGACAGCTGGGTGCCGAGCACCACCATCCAGATGCAGGCCAGGTGCACCTTCTTCGGCAGCCGGTCCCAGCCGAAGATCCACAACCCGATGAAGGTCGACTCGAGGAAGAACGCGAGCAGCCCCTCGAGCGCGAGCGGCGCCCCGAAGACGTCGCCGACGAACCGCGAGTAGTCGCTCCAGTTCATCCCGAACTGGAACTCCTGGACCAGTCCGGTGACGACCCCCATCGCGATGTTGATCAGGAACAACTTGCCGTAGAACTTGGTCAGCCGCAGGTACTTGTCCTTGCCGGTCCGGTACCACGCGGTCTGCAGGCCGGCCGTGACGGCGACCAGCGACAGCGTCACCGGGACGAAGAAGAAGTGGTAGACGGTGGTGATCGCGAACTGCCAGCGAGCCAGGTCGAGCGTGTCCATCGGAGCCCTCCCGGGCGATCTACGACGTTACGTAGTAGATCCTAGCGCAGATCTACTACAACGCGTAGTTATACTGGCCACATGACCGCCGACGAGAAGGCTCCCCGCCGCCTTGGAGACCTCGAGCGGCTGGTGATGGAGCAACTCTGGGCCACCGACGGCGCACTCACCGTGCGCGAGGTCCACGAACGGCTGTCCGGCACCCGTGAGCTCGCCTACACCACGGTGATGACCGTGCTGGACCGGCTGGCGAAGAAGCAGCTGACCGAGCGCGAGCGCGATGGCAAGGCCTGGCGCTACAAGGCGGCCGCACCCCGGGAGGAGCTGGCCGCCGACCTCATGCGGGACGCACTCGACCGAGCCGGCGACAGGCGCGAGGCGCTGGTCCGGTTCGTCGGACAGGTCAGCGACGAGGAAGCAGCGCTGCTCCGCGACGCGCTGGCCCGACTGGAGGAGCGGGAGGGGTGATCACCCCGTTCCTGCTCGCTGCGCTGGCTCTGGTGCTGACCGGGCCGGTGCCGGCGTTCATGGCTCGCGCCAGTTGGCCGTACCGGATCCCCCGGGCTGCAGTCGCCCTCTGGCAGGCGATCGCGCTGGCCGCCGTACTGGCTGCCTTCGGGGCTGGGATCGCGCTGTCGTACTCGACCGCCGGAGAGCCTGGCGAGCCGCGGTTCGACCCGTCCTCGCCCAGAGACCTGGCAGCGGCACTAGTACTCGCCCTGACGGCCCTGGTCGGCATCCGGCTGCTCTGGGCGGTCGGACGCGTCGCCGTCGGGACCAGAGCGCGGAGGAAGCGTCACCGCGAACTGGTCGACGTGCTGGCGACACCCGACGGGCTAATCCCGGGCCTGCGTGTCCTGGCCGAGGAGACTCCGCTGGCCTACTGCCTACCGGCCCTACGCGGCGCGCGGGTGATCGTGTCGGTGGGTGCTCTCGACAGGCTCAACGACGGCGAGCTTCGGGCGGTACTAGCCCACGAGCAAGCGCACCTGCGGGCGCGACACGACCTGGTGCTCGAGGCCTTCACAGCACTCCATATGGCCTTCCCCCGTTTCGTTCGGAGCGACGTCGCACTCGACCAGGCACGCACCCTGGTCGAATTGCTCGCAGACGACGACGCCCGCCGCCGCAACGGCCCCCTGCCGCTAGCGCGAGCGCTGGTCGCGCTAGCGGGCTCCCCAGCACCAGAGGCCGGCCTGGCCGCTGCCAAGTCCTCCACCGTGCTCAGGGTCCAGCGACTGGCCGACCCGGCGCCCAACGCGACCCTGCTCTCGGTCGCCGCCTACACCGCGGCCGCACTCCTCCTGGTCGTCCCCACCCTCACCGTCGCGGCACCGATCGTGAAGGCTGTCGTCCACGCGGTCAGCTAGCTGCATACCGAAGCAAGACCCCGTTGGTCGCCCAGGGCCCAGCCTCGATCAGCTCCAGCGAGAACTGGCCACTGGGGAACACACTCTTGCCGCTGCCCACCACAACCGGGCAGACGCGCAACTGCACCTCGTCGACGAGTCCAGCCGTCAGCAAGCTGTGGAAGAGCGAGATGCTCCCCCACAACACGATGTCCTTGCCCTCCTCCGCCTTCAATGCAGTCACCGCGGCCACTGCGTCAACAACGACCTCACCCGGCTCCCAGTCACCCCACGGCGCCGCGCCGAGGGTCGACGAAGCGACCACCTTGCGCAGCTCGTTCAGCCGCGGCGCAAGCCGATCCGTTGCCGTCGGCCAGTAATCGACGAACAGCCGGTAGGTCGTCGCACCGAGCAGCATGGTGTCGACGCTCTCGAGCAGCGCGAGGTTGTCGTCGTCACTCTGATCGGTGACGGTGGTGAAGAAGTCGAGCGAGTCGCCCGGCCCGGCGGCGTACCCGTCGAGCGTGACGAATTCCTGGAAGATGAGTCGTCTCATCAGGCCAATCTAGAGGCCTATCTTCTTGCCCTCACCTCGTGCAACCGCCAGCAGGACGAGACCTGACAGGACGAGCAGGATGACCATGGTGAACACGAACGTCAGCACTTGCTACTTCTCCCCATTGCGTTGCGATCCCCGAACCCTCACAACAGGTGGACGTCCCTACCCGCCGAGAAGTTCCCCGAAACCTTTACTGACTTCATCAATTCGCCACTGCAGAGTCCCCGGCATCACGACCAGCTCAACCCAAGACCAGCCCGGTACGTCCGCCGCCTGCCAGGTATAGGAGAGCGACTCACGAGTCGCCTCCATCCGCAGTACGGCGGCAAGCTCCATCTCTTGAGCCGGTCGCGGCGCATAGACCCGGAACGAGTTCGTGTGCGGCGGCTCCGGGAACACCCGGAAACCCGTTCCCTGCAAGGCCTCCGCCAACTCGACCGCCCGCTGGTGAAGCTCACCCATCCGCGGCAGCACCGTCCGCAGACCCTCGCGCGCGGACACGGCGTACGGGAAGAGCGTGTAGACGTTCCCACCGAGCCGGCGCTGCCAGCGGCGTACCTCTGCGATCACGTCCTCGGGCCCGGCGAGCGCTGCTCCACTCAAGCCACCCAGTCCCTTGTAGAAGGAGACATAGACAGAAGTAGCGAGTGCAGCGACCTCTGCCAGGCTGTGCTCCAAGTACGGCGTGCTCTCCCACAGGCGAGCGCCGTCCAAGTGCAGTGGAACGCCACGCTCCTCGCAAGCCGCGGCAAACACCACCAGCTCGTCCCAGGTCGGCAGTACGAACCCGCCGTCGCGCAGCGGCAGCTCCACCGTCACCGCAGCCAGCTTCCCCGGGATGGCCGACAGCTCGTCCGGCCGAGGCTGCCGAGGCTCAGATGTCATCCGCTCCAGCCGGAGGTGGTGCACCTCCTCCAGCGCGTTCAACTCATGCACCAGCAGATGAGACAACCCGTGTACTGCGATACGCCCAGTCCCTGCCCGATCCGCGAACACCCGGAGCGCGCTCTGCTGGGCGAGGATCCCACTGGGCAGGAAGACCGCAGCAGGCTTGCCGAGCAGCTCGGCGACCTCCTGCTCCAGCAACTCGACCTCACCGCCGGTGCCGTACCCGTCCCGCTCATCCGAGGTTGCCGCGTCCGCGAGCGCCCGGAGCGCATCGGCCGGGGCAGCCCGCTGCCCGGACAGCCAACGGGTGCAGTCAGCGGCCGCTGCCTTGCGCCGCGCTCGGAGGTCCTCGGATGCATCGGTGGTCGCGTAGTTCACGCTATCCATCCTCCCGGACGAGGCAACCGAATTCAGACCGGTGTGGTGGCTACGTGCTCGCCCTCGACGGTCTTGATCTCCACCGACTTCACCTGGTCGATCGGCACCAGCACACCTCCGCCGAAGCGGCTGCCTTCCTTGGCTGCCTTCTCCGAGACGACCCAACTGCCGGCCACGTAGACCTTGCCCGTCTTGTCGGTGACGAGCATCTCGCACTTGTCACCGGCCTTCAGGTTCGTCAGGTTGACGTTGATCCAGCTCCAGCCGGCCCGCGGCTCGACAGTGGTCGCCATCTTCACCTTGGTGGCCGCGTCGGTCACCGTGACCTGCTTGGTGCCCACAGGCGTAGTACCGGCCTCATCGGTGTCCGCCGTCTGGCGGCCGATCAGTACGCCGCCACCAAGCGCTCCGGCCACCACTACGACCGCAGCGGCGACCAGTAGCCACGGACCCCGCTTGCGCGAGCCACCAGCGGCATGCTCGGCAACATGGTGTCCAACAGGCTCAGCCTCAGCGCGCACCTGCCGCAGCGTGCGCTGCAGCAGCAGGTCACCGTCGTCCGGCGGGCCGTCCAGGAACGCCTCAGGCGGCACCTCGCCGAGGAACTCCTTCATCTCCTCGAACTCGGCCAGCTCCTCGCGCGCCTCGGCGCAGCCGGCCAGGTGCTCGTCGACCTCGCGGACCTCGTCCGGCTCCAGCCCGCCCAGGACGTAGGCGCCGAGCTGCGAGTGATCGTGCTCGCTCATCGGGCCACCTCCGCTTCCGGTCCTGCCATCACCGCGCGCAGTGCTCGGAGGGCGTAATACGATCTCGATTTCACGGTACCGGGCGGCACGCCCAGTTCCTTCGCGGCCTCCGTCACGGAGCGGCCGCGGTAGTACAGCTGGACCAGTACTTCGCGATGCTCGGGCGACACCTGGTCGAGGGCGTCCATCACCACCATGGTGTTCACCACCGACTCGGAGTGATCACCCTCCACCGGCGGCCGGTCCTCAACCTCTGCCACCTCGGCAGGCCGCACGGCCCGCGCCCTGGCCCGGTCGGTGACCAGGTTGCGCGCCACCGTCAGCAGCCAGCCCCGCACCGACCCCTTGCCGTCCAGCAGGTCGTCGGCATGCTTCCACGCCCGGACCAGAGTCTCCTGTACGACGTCCTCCGCGGCTGCCCGATCACCGGTCAGCCGAGTCGCGTAGGCCAGCAGGCTGCGGCCGTGTTCGGCGTACAGCGTGCGGATCAACGCCTCGGCCGTCTCCGGACGGCGGTCCGTGTCAGCCACCGCTGTCCTCCCGGCCTCGATCGACGTGGTCGATCGTACGATAGGGGATCGCGCAGCAGGACCCCAGACGGGGCCCTGTACTACGCAGCAGTCGGCGGTGGTCATCGCGGTAGAGGTCAGTAGCCGTCGCCGGAGCCGGACGAGGCCTGGGTGGTGATCTTCTTGCCGTCCGGGCCGACGACCCACCAGATGCCGCCGACGGCCTGACCCTTGGCTTCGCCGGCCTTGGAGTCCTTGGCGAACTGGTACAGCGGCAGCCCGGCCAGCGTCACCTGCTTGCTGCCGTCGCTGCGTGCGACCGTACCGACGAGGGATGCGTCCACCCCATCTACCTGCGGCGTACCGGATCCGGCCAGCACTGGCGGCCACATCGCCGCGCAGTCGCCGTCGCAGTTCGACTTCGACGGGTCGGCGGTGTCCTTGTCGAACACGTACAGCGTCCGGCCGCTGCCGTCGACGACAACCTTGCCGAAGTCGCCGACGTCCGCTGTCGCCAGCTTGGCCGGTGCACCCGCGCTGATCGTGTTGTTGGGGACCGCCGCGGGCTTGTCGTCGCCACCACCGCACGCGGTGAGGGCGGACAGGCCGAGGACTGCCGTTCCGATGACGATGGCAAAGCGCTTCATGGTCCTGCTCCCTTGGATTGTCTGTCTGTTCGACACCATCCACACGGACGGTCGGGCGAACCGGTTCAAGGGAGAACCCCTGGTTATCTTTACGTTATGACCACTCAGGAGAATCTGCCGGCCGCTGTCCGGCGAGTACTGGCCGCCGTCGACGCCCTCGACGCCGACGCATTCGTCGCGGCGTTCGCACCGGACGGCTTCGTCGACGACTGGGGCCGGCAGTTCCGCGGCCCGGAGCGGATCCGGTCCTGGAGCGACGGCGAGTTCATCGGCAAGAACGTCACCTTCACCGGCACGCAGGTGTCGACGCCCGGAAACCCGGTCACCGTCGCCACCCAGGTGGGTGGCGACGGCTTCAACGGGCCCTCACACTTCACTTTCGACGTACGCGACGATCAGATCGCGTCGATGACGATCACGGCCTGAAGACGATCTTCCCGGTACGACCGGGCTGCCGGTGGTGGTCGAGCGCCTTGCGGTACTCGGCCACCGGGTAGGTCGCCTCGACCTCCGCGCTGAGCACGCCCTGGGCAACCAGTTCGGCCAGTTCCCCGTAGGTCGAGGCGATCTCCTCCGCCGTGGAGTTCTGCAGCCAGTTGACGATCCAGATCCCCCGCAGCTTCAGCTGCCGGTAGATCGAGTCGCCCAGCCCGACCGGCACCGGCTGGCCGGTGACGGACGAGTAGCTGACCACGGTGCCCTCGAACTCCAGGGCCGATGCCAGCGCGCCAGTCGTCGCGTCGCCGGCCCCGTCGAGCACCAGGTTGAGCTCCTGTCCACCGAGCTCCGCCTTGATCCGCTCGGCCAGGTCGTTGCCATCGACAACCACCAGGCCGGCGCCCTGACGGCGGAGCCGATCCGCCGCCGCTTCATTGCGCACCACGCTGAGCACCTTCAACCCGGCCCGCTTCGCCAGGCCGAGCACGTACTGTGCGACGGTCGAGCTGCCCAGGTTCTGGCCGATCCAGTCCCCCGGCTGCAGATCGACGTACTGGGTGAGCATGAGGTGCGCAGTCAACGGATTGGTGGAGACCATCGCGAGTTGCGCGGGATCACCCTCGTCCGTGACCGGTACTACGTTGCTCGCGGCCACCACCACCTCGTCGGCCCACGTGCCCTGCTGGTAGTTCGGCAGGATGACCACCCGGCGGCCGACCAGCGCCTGGTCGACCGACGCCCCCGCGGCGGTCACCCGGCCGACCCCCTCGGTACCGAGCGCGAACGGCGGCTTGGCCTGGAAGCCATAGATGCCGGCGGCAATCATCAGGTCGACCGGGTTGATCACCGCGGCCTCGATCGCGACCAGCACCTGGTCGCTGCCGACGGTCAGATCGGGATCAGTGACCAGGGTGATGTCTTTGTCGATGTCACCGATTGCCTTGAGAATCAGCTGGCTCATATCTGTAAACCCCTCTTGGATTGTCAGTTCTTGATGCTGAGGACCATCCGGAAGCGCGCCGCGCCGGACAGCATCCGGGCGTACGCGTCGGCCGCGTCCTCCAGTCCGACCGGCTCGACCATCGGCCGGACGTCGTGGGCGAGGCTGAACGCGAGGTTCTCCTCGTTCTCGATCGGGGTGCCGGTCAGCGACCCCGTGATGGTCTTGCCGCCGAACAGCAACTGCACGGTGGGGACCTCGATCGGGTCCATCGCCGCGCCGACGACCATCAGCGTGCCGCCGCGGGCGAGCCCGTCGACCAGCGGCGTCATCGAGGCGCCGCTGGACGCGGTCGGGATGATCACCTTGGCGCCGCCGAGCGCCTGCAGCGCGGCGGCCTGGTCGACGGCCGAGCTGTCGATGTACTCGGTCGCGCCGAGCTTCAGGGCCAGCTCGCGCTTGTCCTCACCGCGAGCGATGGCGACGACGCGGAGTCCGAGCTTGGCGGCGTACTGGATGGCCAGGTGGCCGAGTCCGCCGATCCCCTGGATGGCGACCAGGTCGCCGGGCCAGAGGTTCGACTTGCGGAGCGCGTTGTAGACGGTGATACCGGCGCACAGCAGCGGTGCGGCCTCGACCGCGTCGAACTCCTCCGGTACGGCGACCAGCCCGCTGGCCCTGGTCGTCACGTACTCCGCATAGCCGCCGTCGGTCGAGTCGCCGAGGATCTGCTGGTCGGTGCAGTAGCCGAACTCGCCACGCCTGCAGGACTCGCAGACGCCGCAGTGGCCGCCGAAGTACCCGACGCCGACCCGCTGGCCGACGGTCCAGGTGGTGACACCGGCGCCGAGCGCCTCGACCCGGCCGACCACCTCGTGGCCCGGGACGATCGGGGTGCCGACCGGGTGGTGCTGGAACATGTTCTCGACCCCGCCGACGTCGCTGTGGCAGATGCCGCAGGCCTCGACGGCGATCCGGACCTGGCCCGGTCCCGGGTCGGTGAGTTCACGCTCGGCCAGGCTGAAGACGCCCTCGGTGGCGTGCACCGCGCGATAGGTGGTCATCCCATTGCTCCTAAGACGGTCGGTCATCTTGAAGTGGTCAAAAAGGAACCCCTCGGCGTCCGAGGGGTTCTGGGTCAGCCCTTGAACAGGCTGGCGAAGGTGATGCTGAAGAAGCTCTCGAAGGGCTCGGTTGACTTGTACGCGCGGGCCTGGATCAGAGTGCCCTCCCAGGCGCTGAGCAGGTAGCGCGCGGTCTGGTCGGCATTCAGGTCCTTGCGGATACCGCCGGCCTCCTGCCCCTCGGTGATCGCACCGGCGAGCAGACCGCTCCACATCTCCAGTCCGGTCCGTACGCCGATCCGGATCGGCTCACTGTGATCGACGATCTCGGTCCCGAAGTTGCCCAGCAGGCACCCCCGGGTGATTCCGAAACTGATCACTTCATCCCGCAGGAACTCGAAGTGCTTGCGGATCCGGGCCACCGGCTCGACCGACTTGTCGGCCAGATCCCCCAGTCGCCGGCCGTCGCCATAACGCTCCAGCGCCACGATCGCGAGCGCTTCCTTGCTCTCGAAGTGGTTGTAGAACGATCCCTTCGGTACTCCCGCCCGATCGGTGATGTCCTTCACCGCCGCCGCGTTGAACCCTCGCTCGTGGAACTGGGCCAGCGCCGCCTCGACGATCTCTTCCCGCATACTCCGCCGTGCCATGGACTCAATATGACCGACCGTCTTGGAATTGTCAAGGTAAGGTCCCCGACCATGACTTATGGGTGGGGACCCGGCGAGGGTGACGAGGGGGCCGGCCAGTGGTGGTCGGACCAGGGCGTCAACCTCCTGATGGGCATCGGCCGGTACGACAAGGCCAAGGCGGCGATCTCCGAAGTACTGGCCAAGGACCACACCGACGTCCGGGCGCTGTGCGTGCTGATGCGCTGCCAGTACGCCCTGGACGAGCCGTCGCTGGAAACGTCGATCGAGATCACCCGGCTCGACCCGCTGCACGGCTGCGCCTGGATCCATCGCGCGCTCGTCTACGAGGACCTCGAGCAATGGGCCGATGCCGAGCAGAACGCCCGCGAGGCGGTCCGGCTCGACCCACAGCGCGTCGACGCGGTGACCACGCTGGCGGCGGTACTCGCGGCCCAGCCGGATCGGAGTCCGGAGGGGCTGGAGATCGCGCGGGAGGCCGTCCGGCTGGAGCCCGAGAGCGTGAAGGCGCAGTCGATCCTCTGCCACGCAGCGATGGCAGCCGGCAAGTACAAGGAAGCCCAGAAGTCGATCCGCATCGTCCTCGCCCTGGATCCCGAGAACGGCTGGGCAATGCAACGCCTGGCCGCGATCCACGCGTTACGCGGCCACTACGCCGAGGCCCGCCGCCTGCTCAAGGCCAGCCTGGCCACCGACCCAACCGACGAGGATCTACGCCAAGCCTACGAATCCTATGAGGAAATGATGTACGGCACTCCCCTGCGCGAGGCCCGGACGAAGATGACCGAACAGTCCTGGTTCGGCCCGCTGTCCTACCCAGAAGCCCGCAAGGCCCTCAGAGCCGACCTGACGAGAACCGTGGCGAAGCTTCGCGGGCTGTTCGGTTAGGCGGGCTCGGGTTCGCGGATTCGCTGGCTGATGACCGCGGAGACGCCGTCACCTCGCATCGTGACGCCGTAGAGGGCGTCGGCCACCTCCATCGTGCGCTTCTGGTGGGTGATGACCAGCAGCTGGCTGTTCTCGCGGAGCTCTTCGTAGATCTCCAGGAGCCGGCCGAGGTTGGTGTCGTCGAGGGCTGCCTCGACCTCGTCGAGGATGTAGAACGGCGACGGCCTGGCCTTGAACAGGGCCACCAGGAAGGCGACCGCCACCAGCGAGCGCTCACCACCGGACAGCAGTGAGAGGCGCTTGACCTTCTTGCCGGGCGGGCGGGCCTCGACGTCGATGCCGGTGTTCAGCATGTCGTCGGGGTCGGTCAGGACCAACCGGCCCTCACCGCCGGGGAACAACCGGCTGAAGACGTGTTCGAAGGCGACCTCGACGTCGCGGTAGGCCTCGGTGAAGACCTGCTCGACCCGGTCGTCGACCTCCTTGACGATGTCCATCAGGTCGCGGCGGGACTTTTTCAGGTCCTCGAGCTGCTCGGCGAGGAAGCGGTGCCGCTCCTCCATCGCGTCGAACTCCTCCAGCGCGAGCGGGTTGATCCGCCCCAGCTGGCCGAGCGCGCGCTCCGCCGTCTTGAGCCGCTTCTGCACCTTGGCCCGGTCGAACGGCTCGCCCTCGAGCTCGAGGGTGTTCTCGTCCCCGTCCTTGACCAGCGGCGGTACCAGCTGGTCCGGCCCGTACTCCGCGACCAGCGCCTCGACCTCGGTGCCCAGCTCGCTCAGCGCTTTCTCGTACAGGGCTTCCAAGCGCATCTTCTGCTCGGCCCGGGCCAGCGCGTCGCGGTGGACGGTGTTGGTGAGCTGCTCCAGCTCGCTGCTCAGGTTGCGGGTCGCGGAGCGGGCCTGTGCCAGCGCCGTCTCCCGCTCGGCCCGCTGAGCCTGGATGGCCGACCGCTCGGTCGCCGCAAGCTTCAGTGAGTTCTCCAGGCGAGCCAGTACGTGACCAGCGGCCAAGTGGACCGCCTGCGCGGCCTGGGACTGCCGGGCCCGCCGGGTCGCCCTGGCGATCGCGCGAGCCCGGGCCTCCCGCTCCTGGCGAGCTGCGCGCTCCAGTGAGTCGGCCCGGCCGGACAGGGCCCGCGCACGCTCCTCAGTGGTCCGCAGTGCGAGCCGTGCTTCCATCTCTGCCGCACGGCCTGCCTTGGCCGCCTCGGCGAGCCGGTCGCGCTCGGTGGGGTCGGGCTCGTCGCCCTCGTCGTCGCCATACTGCTCGACGTCGCTGAGCCGCTTCTCCAGGTCGGCGAGGCCGGACAGGTTCTTGTCGCGCTCCTCCGCTGCCGCAGCGATTGCCTCAGCCATCCGCTGGGCCTCACCGCGGGAGGCCTTCGCCAGCGACCCGAACTGGGCCAACTGCTCGGCCACTGCCGCCATCGACGCGTCCGACTCGTGCAGACGAGCCAGGGCGATCTCGACGGTCTGCTTCTGGGCTTCCCGCTCGCGCTCCATGGCGGCCAACTCGAACCGCAGCCGCTCACTGCGAGCCGTCGCCTCGACCAGCTTCTCGCTGGCCTCGTCGACGGCCGACTGCACCTCGATCAGGCTCGGCGCGGCGTCAGACCCGCCGTACGCGAAGTGCGCGCCCAGTACGTCGCCCGCGCGGGTGGCCGTGGTGACATCAGGCAGGTGCTGCACCAGCGAGCGCGCAGCCGGTACGTCCTCGACGACGGCCACCTTGCGGAGCAGTCGGCGGAGTGCCGGGCGCAGGGTCTCGGGGCAGTCGACCACGTCGACCGCGTACGTCGCGCCGTACGGCAGTGAGGGCCAACTGGGGTAGTCGTCGGCCGGAGCGTCTCCGAGGAGCAGGCCGGCTCGGCCGAGGTCGTGCTCCTTGAGGTGCCCGACAGCGTCCAGCGCGGCCTGCGTGTGGGTCACCGCGACGGCATCAGCCGCCTCCCCCAGCGCTGCGGCGATAGCGGTCTCGTAGCCGGCACGGACGCTCAGCAGGGCCGCCACGGAGCCCATCAGGCCGGTGACCTGCTCAGAGGCCGCCAGCAGGGCGCCGGCGCCGTCCTTGCGGTTGAGGCCCATCTCCAGGGCGTCCTTGCGGGCGGTCAGCCCGGCACGCTCCCGCTCGGCGTCGCGCTCCTCGGCGCGGAGCTTGGTGAGGCGCTCCTCCAGCTCGTCCAGGACGCTCTGGGCTGCCTCGTATTCCTCGTCCAGACCGCGCTCACCGGCGTCGAGCCCGGCGACCTGGGTCTCCAAAGCAGTGAAGTCGTGTTGCGCCTTGGCGGCTCGCGCCTCGGCTTCGCGCTGATTGGTGGCAAGTCGGCCGATCTCGGACTCCGCGGCGGCCGCGCGGCTCTTCAGCGCGTTCACCTGGCCGGTCAGCCGGGCCAGGCCCTCGCGGCGGTCCGCGGCGGCCCGGATCAGCGCCGCGATCCGGCGCTCCTCCTCGGCGTGCTGGGCCTCCAGCTGCTGCCGGCGCTCGATCGCCTGCTGGAGCAGCTCGGAATGCGCCTCGACCTCGGCCTCGATCTGCGCCTCGGTCTCGCGGACCCGGGCAGCCTCCAGCTCGAGCTCCTCGGGGTCGCGTCCGCTGCGGGACTCCTCGGCCTCGTCGTTGAGCGAGCGGATCCGGTCGGCCGCGATCCGGGCGGTGCCCTTGATCTTCTCGCCGAAGCCGGACAGCGAGTACCAGGTGTCCTGGGCGGCCTGCAGGGCCGGCGCGTCGGTGCGCAACGCGTCTTCGAGCTCGGCCTCCATCTCGCGGGCCTCGCGCAACGCCGCCTCGATCTGGGCGCGCTTCTCGGTCAGCGCCGCCTCGTCCTTCAGCTCGGCCTCGAGCGCGGACTGGGCCTGCACGATGTCGTCGGCGAGCAGCCGGGAGCGGCCGTCGCGAACCTCGGCCTGGATCGTCACCGCCCGGCGCGCCACCTCCGCCTGGCGCCCGAGCGGCTTCAGCTGGCGACGGATCTCGGCGATCAGGTCGCCGAGGCGGTGCACGTTGCCCTCGGTCGACTCCAGTTTGCGGAGCGCCTTCTCCTTGCGCTTGCGGTGCTTGAGCACACCGGCGGCCTCCTCGACGAAGCCGCGGCGGCCCTCCGGGGTGGCGCGCAGGATCGAGTCGAGCTGGCCCTGGCCGACGATGACGTGCATCTCGCGGCCGATACCGGAGTCGCTGAGCAGTTCCTGGACGTCCAGCAGCCGGCAGTTCTGGCCGTTGATCTGGTAGTCCGAGCCGCCGTTGCGGAACATCGTCCGCGAGATGGTGACCTCGGTGTAGTCGATCGGCAGCGCGCCGTCGGTGTTGTCGATGGTCAGCACGACCTCGGCGCGGCCCAGCGGGGCCCGGCCGGAGGTGCCGGCGAAGATGACGTCCTCCATCTTGCCGCCGCGCAGCGACTTGACGCCCTGCTCGCCCATCACCCAGGCGAGACCGTCGACGACGTTGGACTTGCCGGAACCGTTGGGCCCGACGATGCAGGTGATCCCCGGTTCGAAGTTCATCGTCGTGGCCGACGCGAACGACTTGAAGCCTCGGAGCGTCATGCTCTTGAGGTACAAAGCGATTGCTCCCAACCCGTGAAAGGACAGACGATACCGAAAGGAACCGTCATAACCGCAATCGCGCCACTTGACGCCGTGTGACGCTGCCGCTACCGGGGGAAGTAGTTCCACTCATCACTGTACCCAGAGCGGACGCGAAACCGGCGGAGGCCCGGACGGGGGCCGCCGCCGGGTGTGGTGCGGTCGGTAAGGGTGGTGCGGCTTCGGCTGTGTCAGACCGAAGCGGGCTCGCGCAGAGCCTCGTCTACCGTGAGCAGACGCCCGTCGTGTACGGCTGCGACCAAATGGTCGTTCTCAGCCTGCAGGCGCATCACGTGCGCCTCCAGATCGGCGACACGCCGGTTGAGCAGACGTACCTGCTCGAGCATGCGCGGGTCAGTGCCTCCAAGGTGCCCTAAAAGAGCCTTGGCCATTGTGCTGTCCTCCGGAAGGGTTCTGGCAGGTTTGGCGCCCCTGGGGTCCGCGGAGCGCAGAATTGTGTGCCGTCTTTCAGAGTGACACCGGGATCGGGTTGGGTCAACCTGGGCTACTGGAATTAACCATTTCCCGCTCACCACCGGGCGTGTCGCGGTACCGGCTGGCACTTCGGGCAGCGGAACGAGGAACGGTTCATGAACGGTTCGCGACGAATCGGGCGGCCGTCGCGGGGGCACGGCGAATCCTCTTGCCCGTAGACCGCGAGACCCCGCTCGAAGTAGCCGGATTCCCCGTTCACGTTGACATACAGGGCATCGAAGCTGGTCCCGCCGACGGCCAGCGCCTCTCCCATCACGGCCTTGGCATGACCGAGGATTTCCCTTGCCTGCAAGGGTTTCATCGTCTCGGTCGCCTTGGCGTAGTGCAGCTTGGCGCGCCACAAAGCCTCGTCCGCATAGATGTTTCCGATCCCGCTGACCAGCGTCTGGTCGAGCAACGCCCGCTTCAGACCGGTCTTCTTCCGGCGCAGCGAGCTGACGAAAAGCGCCTCGTCGAACAAAGGATCGAACGGGTCGCGGGCGATGTGCGCAATCTCCGCGGGCAGTTCGGCGCCGCCCTCGGAGTACGACAGACCACCGAACATCCGCTGGTCCAGAAAACGGACCTCTCCGCCGTCGTCGGCGAACCGGAAACGGATCCGCAGGTGCTTCTCGTCCGGCGCGCCGACCGGCTGCACCCGGAACTGCCCGCTCATCCCCAGATGCGCCAGGACGGCGTCCCCGGACTCCAGCGGGAGCCACAGGTACTTCCCGCGCCTGGCCGGGGCCGCGAACGTCTGCCCCTTGAGCAGCGCGACGAAATCGTCCGCCCCGGCGAGATGCCGCCGGACCGGCCGTGGATGCAGTACTTCGACGGCGTCGATCGTCCGCCCGGCGGTGAAATCCGCGAGTCCGCGGCGGACGACCTCTACCTCGGGAAGCTCGGGCACCTGGAGCTAGGGCTGGGTCGAGGGGTCGATGCTGTCGGGATGCGCCGCGCGCAGAGCCTTCCAGGCGGTCTCGGCAGCCTGCTGCTCGGCTTCCTTCTTGCTCCGGCCGATGCCGTGCCCGTAGGTGTCCGAACCGATCCGCACCCGCGCCTCGAAGGTCTTGGCGTGGTCGGGACCGGACTCGGCGATCACGTACTCCGGTACGCCGACGCCCAGCTGGGCCACCAGCTCTTGCAAGCTGGTCTTCCAGTCCAGGCCGGCGCCCAGCCGCGCCGACGACTCCATCAGCTCGTCGAACAGCGTGTGCACGACCCCGCCGGCCACCTCGAAACCACGATCGAGGTAGACCGCCCCGATCAGTGCCTCGACGCAGTCGGCCAGGATCGACGACTTGTCCCGGCCACCGGTGGCTTCCTCGCCACGGCCGAGCCGAAGGTACTTACCCAGCTTCAGCTCGCGGGCAACCCCCGCCAGCGCGCGCATGTTGACGACTGCCGCGCGCAGCTTGGCGAGCCGGCCCTCGGAGAGGTCCGGATGGTTGCGGAACAGCGACTCCGTGACGATGACGCCGAGCACGGAGTCCCCGAGGAACTCCAGCCGCTCATTGGTCGGCAACCCACCGTTCTCGTACGCGAACGAACGGTGGGTGAAGGCGTGCTCCAGTAAATTGTCAGCCAGCGACACGCCGAGCCGCTGGTTCAGCTCGGCGTAGAGCCCCCCGCTGGGGATTGACTCGGTGTTGGCAGAGTTCACTGGGTCTTGCCGTTTAGCTCTCGACGACCTGGCGACGCTCACCCTTGGCGCCGTACTGGCCGCAGGTGGGGCACACGGTGTGCTGCAGGTGCTTCGCGCGGCAGGCGGGGTTCACGCAGGTGACCAGCGAAGGCGCGGTGGCCTTCCACTGGGCCCGGCGGTTCCGGGTGTTGCTGCGCGACATCTTCCGCTTCGGAACGGCCACGGTTATGACTCCTCGGTTCGGCCGGGGGCTTGCGACCCGGCCGGCTGGCTGGTGACTTGGAAAAGCTTTCAGGAACTGCCGGTACTACTGTTTCTCATCCTGCGGGAGCAGGCCCTGCAGAGCGGTCCAGCGGGGGTCGACACCGTCCTCGTGCTTGTGGCCGGGCTCGTCGTCCAGTCGCACCCCACACTCGGGGCACAGACCAAGGCAGTCGTCCGAACACAAGGGCTGGAACGGCAGCGCGAGCACCACCTGGTCCCTCAACGCCGGCTCGAGGTCGATCAGATCGCCCTCCATCCGGCTGGCCTCGTCCGGCTCGGCGTCGCTCTCCGGGTAGACGTACAGCTCCTGGACGTCGGCGAGGAACTCGTCCTCGACATCGACCAGGCACCGCGCGCACTCCCCGACCAGCCGGCCACTGGCCGAACCGGACACGAGCACCCCTTCGACCACCGCTTCCAGTCGCAGATCGAACTGGATCGGGTCGCCTTCGGGAACGCCGATCACGTCGATTCCGAGGTCGGCCGGTGCCGGTGCCGTGAAGGAGACTTCGCGCTGGGACCCGGCGCGGCGTGACAGCTCGTGGGTATCGATCACGAGTGGGGACCGCGGGTCCAAGGCGCTCAGGACATCCCTTTCAGGCGTAGGCAGGCAGAATCTCGGTCTCAACAAGACCAGTGGACAACATTACCAAGTCTCCACCGTTCGACCCAATTGGGGGCCGTCCAGCGCGTCGCTAGAGCGCGGCGAGCAACCTGGCATGAACGGCGGGAGGGAGGAAATCGGCGACCGGACCGCCGAGTTTCGCAATCTCCTTGACCAGGCTGGAGGAGATGTAAGCGTTCTCCGGCGCGGCCGGCAGGAAGACGGTGTCCACGCCGGACAGCTTGCGGTTCATCTGGGCCATCTGCAGCTCGTAGTCGTAGTCGGCCCCGGTCCGCAGCCCCTTGACGATCACCCCGGCCTGCTCGGCCCGGCAGTAGTCGACCAGCAGCCCGTCGAAGGTGCCGACCCGGACGTTCCCGTACGGCGCCGCGATCTCGGTCAGCATCGCGACCCGGTCCTCGACGCTGAACAGCCGCTGCTTGGACTGGTTCACGCCGGTCGCGACGATCACCTCGTCGAAGGCGGCCGACGCCCGGGCGATCACGTCCAGGTGGCCGTTGGTGGGCGGGTCGAAAGTACCGGGGAACACGGCCCTAGTCATGGCGGTGACCGTACCAAAGCCGGGCCTCGCCGTACTTGCGATCCCGGAGCGCGGCGAACCCCTCCGGCCACTCCCAGGGCTCACGCTTGGCCCGCTCGACCACGACAACCGCATCCTCGGCCAGCCAGCCGCGCGCCGCCAGCGTCGTCAGGACTTCCTGCAACTCGGCGGTCTCCAGCTTGTACGGCGGGTCGGCGAAGACCAGGTCGATCGGGTCGCCCGAATTGGTGCCGGTGGCAACCTTCTCGACGGGCCTGGTCAGCAGGGTCGCACCTGGCAACGACACCACCTTGATGTTCGCGGCGATCACCTCGGCCGCCTGACGATCGGCCTCGACCAGAACGACCCGCTTGGCGCCGCGAGACAGCGCCTCCAGGCCGACTGCTCCCGATCCGGCGTACAGGTCGAGGACGTGCAGGCCGTCGAAACCTCCGAATTCGGCTTCCAGGGAAGAGAAAAGTGCCTCCCGGGTGCGGTCGGTGGTCGGTCTGGTGCCGTCACCGGCCGGTACGGCGATGCGTCTGCCGCCGGCTACTCCCCCGACAATCCTGGTCACGTTTTCTCCAAGTAGTCGGTGGCTTCTGACTCCAGCGCGCTGCGCACGAAGGAGCGTAGTACGGGGTACTCCGTGAGCTCGGCGTCGACGGAGATGAGCGAGTTGGCGACGTGCCGGGCGGTCAGGATGATGTCCTCGTCGCGGAGCACGCTGAGCAGCTTGAGACTGCTCCGGCGGCCGGACTGGGCGACGCCGAGCACGTCACCCTCGCGCCTGGTCTCCAGGTCGATCCGGGACAACTCGAACCCGTCCGTCGTCGCCGCGACCGCCTCCAGCCGCTGCATGGACGCCGAGCCGGGCCAGGTGTACGTGACCAGCAGGCAGAGCCCCGGCACCTTGCCCCGGCCGACCCGCCCACGGAGCTGATGCAACTGCGATATGCCGAACCGGTCCGCGTCCATCACCACCATCGTCGACGCGTTCGGCACGTCGACGCCGACCTCGATCACGGTGGTCGCGATCAGCACGTCGATCTCGCCGGCCGCGAACCGGGTCATCACCGAGTCCTTCTCGTCGGCCGGCAGCCGCCCGTGCAGGATCTCGACCCGCAGGCCGGCCAGCGCCGTCTCGAGCACCTCGGCCACCTGGAGCACCGAGATCGCCGGGCGGGTCTTGGCCTTGGACTCGTTGCGGCCGTCGTCGCCGTCGTTGAGGTCGCCCTGGGCGAAGTCGCCTTCCTCGTCGGCGGCGTTCTTCACGTCGTCGCCGATCCGCGGGCAGACGACGTACGCCTGGTGGCCCTTGCCGACCTCCTCCCGGACGCGCTGCCAGGCGCGCTCCAGCCAGTCGGGCTTCTGCAGCGCGGGTACGACGTTGCTTGCGATCGGCGACCGGCCGGCCGGCAACTCGGTCAGCGTAGAGACCGCGAGGTCGCCGAACACCGTCATCGCGACCGTCCGCGGGATCGGGGTCGCCGTCATCACCAGGGTGTGCGGGGTCGCGTCGCCCGACTTCGTGCTCAGCGCGGCCCGCTGCTCGACGCCGAACCGGTGCTGCTCGTCGACCACGACCAGCCCGAGATCGGCGAACTGCACCTTGTCCTCGAGCAGCGCGTGCGTGCCGACCACGATCCCCGCGGCGCCACTGGCCGCGTCCAACATCGCCGTACGCCGCGCTGCCGCGTTCAACGACCCGGTCAGGAGCCCCACCCGCGTCGCCTGCTCAGCCCCACCGAGCATGCCCTGCTCGGCAAGCTCACCGAGCATCTTGGTCAGCGTCTTGTGGTGCTGGGTCGCCAGCACCTCGGTCGGGGCGAGCAGTACCGCCTGGCCGCCGGCGTCGACCACCGAGAGCATCGCCCGGAGCGCCACCACTGTCTTGCCGGAGCCGACCTCGCCCTGCAGCAGCCGGTGCATCGGGTGCGGCCGGGCGATGTCGGCGAAGATCTCCTCGCAGACCTCGGTCTGCCCGTCGGTGAGCGTGAACGGCAGCCGCTGGTCGAACTCGTCCAGCAGGCCGCCCTTGGTTCTTTGGCGCGGTACGGCCTTGAGCGCATCCGTGACGGCCCGGCGCTGGGCCAGGATCGTCTGCATCACCAGCGCTTCCTCGAACCGGAACCGCTTCTGGGCGATCTCGATGTCCTTCTCGGTCTCCGGCAGGTGCACCTTCTGCAGCGCCTCGCGCAGGCCGATCAGCCGCTCCTTGCGCAGGATCAGCTCGGGGATCGGGTCGTCGAGCTCCTCGAGGTTGTCCAGGACGATCTTGACGCTGCGCTCGATCGTCGCCGTCGGCAGCTTCGCGCTAGCCGGGTAGAGCGGGCGGAACGGCTTGGCCCGGCGCTCGATCTCCTCCTCGGTCAGGTCCTCCTCGTCGAGGATCTCGGTGCCCGGGCCCTTGAGCTGCATGGTCTCGCGGAACATCGTCACCTCGCCCCAGAACAGCGCGGCGGTACCGGCCACCAGCTTGTTCGCCAGCCAGGGCTGGTTGAAGAAGGCCAGCTCGAGGTCGTTGCGGCCGTCGGTGACGACCACCTTGGTGATCGTCTTGTGCCGGCGGAACTTCTGCACATCGTCCGGGCGGATCTCCTGCTTGGAGTCCAGCGAGCGGACGGTGACCTTCTTGACCCGCCCGCTGACGGTCGCCTGGTCGCCGACCTGCAGCTCGTCGAACGGGGTCAGCTCGCCCTTCTTCAGGTACCGCCGCGGGTAGTGCCGCAGCAGCTCGCCGACGGTCTCGATGCCGAGCACCTCGGAGAAACTCTTGGCCGTCTTCGCCCCGACGAAGTCGCGGAGCTTGCGGTCGATGTCGGTCTTCATTCCACCCCGATCAGCAACGGGTACCTTTCCTGTCCTCCGTCGTACACCACGACATCGACATCCCGGCGAATCCGGCGTACGTGCCGCACCACCGCGTCGACCAGCCCGGCCTCCACCTCGCTGCCGGTGACGACCGTCATCAGCTCGCCACCGCCGCCCAGGAGCCGGTCCACGACGCCGGTCGCGGCCGTCTCCAGGTCGTCGGTGATGAGGCTGAAGTCGCCGTCCACGACGCCGAGCGCGTCGCCGATCCTGCAGGTGCCGGCCATCGTCCAGGCGTCCTTCACGGCGATCGTCACCGCGCCGTGGCGGGTCTGGCCGGCGGCGGCCGACAGCTGGACGACAGCATCGTCGAAGCTGCGCTCGGGGTCGTGGACCGCGATCGCGGCCAGTCCTTGCACCTGGGCTCGTGTGGGGATCACTGCTACCCGGATGCCGTCCTGTCGGGCTGCGGTGGCCGCTGCTTCGGCTACTGCGATGGAGTCGCTGTCGTTCGGCAGTATGACGATCTCGGGCGCACCTGACCGCTCAATGGCCTTCAGCAGCTCACCGGTCGAGCATCTGCGCCCCGGGCCGCCGCGGACGACTACCGCCCCAGACTCTTCGAACAGCTCCGCCAGCCCGTCCCCTGCGGCCACGGCGATCACCGCCCGGTTCGGGACCGGCACACGGTGGGCCATGTCCGCGAAGTGGGTCACCCGGATCCGGTACGGCCGCCCAATCCCGATCCCAAGCTCGATAGTCGCGCCGACATCATCCGTATGCACGTGGACGTTCCACAGCTCATCCCCACCGACCACAACCACGGAGTCCCCCAACCCCGCAAGCTGCCTCCGAAAGTCCCCGATCTGCTCATCAGCCGCGTCCAGCAGATACATCACCTCGTACGACGGCCCGTCCGGATCCAGGTCGGTCCCAACCGCCCCCGGCAACTCCTGCGGCGCCACCCGAGCCGGTACGCCGGTAGTAGCCCCCGGAGCCCGCCCCGACAACACCGACTCCATGGCTCCCAAGATGACGACCAGCCCCGCGCCCCCGGCGTCCACAACCCCCGCCCGGCGCAGCACCTCCAACTGCTCAGTCGTCTTGGTCAACGCAACCCGAGCAGCCGCCACAGCCGCCAAACACACCTCAGCCAAGCTCTTCCCTGCATTGGCCGCCTCCAGCGCCGCCTCCCCGGCCTTCCGAGCCACCGTGAGCATGGTGCCCTCTACCGGCTGGGCCACCGCGCTGTACGCAGCATCAGCCGCAAACACCAACGCATCCGCAAACGCCGCAGCCTCACTCATCCGAGCATCCGCCAACACAGCTCGCGTCTCGCTAGCGCGAGCCGCCTCGCCCACTGCGGAGTTGTCGCGAGTGCCGCCCTCGGCGGTGGCCAGGCCCTCCCCACGCTGGGTCGTGGCCGGGCCCTCCCCGCCCCGGGCGGTGGCCGGGTCCTCCCCGCCTCCCCCGCTGGTGGCCGAGGCCGCTTCGGCGGTGCTGTAGCGGCTCGGCCGGTCCCTGGGGAGGTTCTCGGCCAGGCGGAGGCCGCAGGCTCGGACCAGCTGCGAGGTGATTACGCCGGAGTTGCCTCGGGCGCCCAGGAGGGCGCCTCGGCCGAAGGCTTGGACTGCTTCGGCGAAGGTGAGGTTGCCGGCGGGGAGGGCGTCGCAGGCGGCCTCCCAGGTCAGGTACAGGTTGGTGCCGGTGTCGCCGTCGGGGACCGGGTAGACGTTGAGCTCGTCGATCTCGACCCGGGCGCGCCCGAGCTCGGACAGCGCGGTACGGGCCCAAGCTCGCAGTACCGCCGTCGTCAGCACCTCTCCACGCACATCCACGCCCGGAAGGCTAACCGGTCCGGCCGCTCGGGGCCTGCCGGTGGACGTCCTACCATGTGGCGTGCTCTCATCCCTCTTCTCGGTGGCTACCGACAGCTATGACCTGGCGGTCCGCGAGATCCGGGACGAGTTCGGCCCCCGGGTGAAGGTCGAGCGGGTCAGCGGCGACCTCGGCCGGATCGTCGAGAACGGCCCGTCGATCGAGGAACTGGCCGCCGCCTGCAACGACGGGCGGATCGTCTTCATCCGCCACCTGACCGTCGAGATCGCCGGCTTCGGGGTCGGCGAGGTGCCGCCGGGACATGAGCTGGCGGAGCTGATCCTGGGTGAGCTGCCGCGTCATCCGCAGGCTCTCGCAGTACAGACGTGGACGGACGGAGCCAGCAGCGGCGGGTCGTACTACCACCTGCTGGAGCCTGCGCTGGGCGAGCGCGGGATCGAGGTGAGCCGCGCCGGGCAGGAGTACGTCGTGTCCTGCTTCGCCTCGAAGAAGAGCGTTCTGATCGGGCTCAACCGGCTCGAGTACAGCCTCTCGGACTGGCCGGGCGGGCGGATGCGGCTGGCCCGCTCGGACGAGCGGGTGTCGCGCTCGGAGTTCAAGCTCGAGGAGGCGATCGAGACCTTCGGCCTGCAACTCCCCGACGGCGGCAAGGCCCTCGACCTAGGCGCGAGCCCGGGCGGTTGGACCCGCATCCTGCGCCGGCACGGCCAGGAGGTCTGGTCCATCGACCCCGGCGCCCTGGACCGCCGAGTAGCCGCCGATCGAGGCGTCCACCACGTCGCGACCACAGCCGGCGAGTTCTTCCGCCGCAACCAGGTCCCGTTCGACGTCGTCGTCAACGACATGCGAATGGATCAACTGATGAGCGCCCGCGTCATGCTCGACGCCATCCCCCACCTCCGCCGAGGCGCCCTGGCCGTGGTCACCCTCAAAGGCGGCGCCCGAAACCCCCTCGACGCCGCCCGCCGAGCCATGGACCTCCTCCGCAAGAACTACGAAATCCAGTCAGCCCGCCAACTCCACCACAACCGCAACGAACTAACAGTCATCGCCCGAGCCAGGTAGCCGCCCGCGCTGAGCAACAGAAAGTACCCGTACTCTCACCCAGCCGCCTGCGGTCAAGCGTTGGAGGGCTGGAGAGCGCTACTGCTGGTCGCTCAGTGCAGCGGCAGACAGGGTCACGGGTTCGGTTGGACTGAGGTCACCCTGAAGTCTGCCGTCGCATCACCTTTAAAACCGGCGTCAGTCGTGACAGAGACCGACAGGCGGTAATTGCCGGCAATTTGCAGGGCATCCGGAGAGACGGAGAAGGCGCGGGTACAACTCTCGCTTCGAGCGGTCTCGACGACACTGCTCCCCCGTCTGAGCACCCACGTCGGGTAGCAGCCGACCATCACTGATCGACCGTTCTCGTCATAGACCACGGCGAAGGCGGTCGGGTTGGCGCCCGTCCGGTACTCGGCTGGCCCGATCTTGCCGTTTGTGCCGATGCTGAGGATGACGGCCACAGTTCCTGGCGGCGGCAGCTTGATCGAAGGTGACACCGAGGTGACCGTCGGTTCTGGTGATCCGGTGGTAATTACCGTGGCCGTAACGGTCGGGGGGCGGAGAGCCCTACCCGAGTTGGGCCCGGCCGATATCAAGCCCGCCTGGGTGAATGCGATCGTGCCGAAGGAGCCGACAACGAGGGCGGCGCTGGCAGCCACACTGGCAACTGTGGCGGGGTGACGGTGCCAGCTGAAGCCCAGATTTCTCGGGGACCGGCGAGCGTCTCCTGGAGGCCCAACGAACCGCGACCGAACCGTCGGGCTCCGTCGGCCGGCAAGATGGCCCGACGGCCTCTTGACAGGTCTCGGCGACTTCGGATGAGCCATGGTGGTCCCCCCACCTGACGAACGCGGTGGCCCCCGGCCACCTGAAAGGACCACGATTGCTCAAAACGGCGGTCAGGTCCATAGCGGAGAGTGACCGAACAGCAGTAGGCGCCCGGGGGATCCCGGGCGCCTCTGGGGCCCTACACGGAGGACGGCCTGCTGGAGGCCGGTCGTACTAGCCGACTACGCGCTGAACCTTGCCCGCCTTGATGCAGGACGTGCAGACCTTCAGCTTCACGGGCGTGCCCTTGATGACCGCGCGGATCGGCTGGATGTTGGGGTTGAAGCGACGGTTCGTGCGCGCCTTGACCCGACGGATCATCGCGCCCTTGCCCAGCCGGGCAACGCTCTTGCCGAACATCGGCTTCTTGTCGCAGATATCGCAAACTTTAGACATGATTCTCCGTGATTAGGGTCGAGACACCGACAGGCCATGTTACACAGCTGCTGATGCGTCCACCAATTCGGTGTCAGCCCAGATCGGCCGCTGTCAGCCAGGTCACATCCTGGGCCGACAACTCCACCGACAAGCCGGGCAACGAGGTCCGCGTCTCGCTCAGCTGACGCGGTCCGATCAACGGGAACACCGGGTACGGCTGATGGAGCAGCCAGGCCAGCGCGATCGCCGTCGCACCCACACCATACTTGTCGGCCAGTTCCTCCGCGCGCCGGAGTCGCTCGAAGTTGCCGTCCGAGTAGAAGCAGCGCACCAGCTCCTCGTCCGACCGGTCCTCCGGCTTGGCCCGCCCGGTGAAGAATCCGCGCGCCTGACTCGACCACGGGAACAGCGCGACCTGCCGCTCCCGCAGCCACGCCTGCGACTCGTCGTCGCTGACATGACGACAGCCCGCCCACGGTACGTCGTACGCCCGCGCCAGGCTCAAGTGATTGCTCAGCAACGTGAACGGCTGCTTGCCATGAGCCGCCGCATACGCGTTGGCCTCGTCGAACCGGGCCGTCGTCCAGTTCGACCCGCCGTACGCCTTGATCCGGCCCGCCCGGAAGTGCGAGTCGAGGACGTCTACGAACTCCCCCACCGGGATCGACTCGTTGTCGCGGTGCATCAGGTACAGGTCGACATGGTCGGTCTGCAGCCGCTCCAGCGACTCGAACAGCTGCCGGGTGATCGACTCCGGATCGCAGTGCGGCGTGTGCGCGCCCTTCCCGATCACGACCACGTCGTCGCGGTTGGCTCGCGACTTCAACCACTGCCCGAGCAGCTTCTCGCCACGCCCGCCGCCGTAGACGTACGCCGTGTCGAAGGTCGTCCCGCCCCGCTCGACGAAGTCGTCGAACATGGTCGCGGCGTGCGGCAGCGTCAACTGGTTGTCGACGCCCATCACCAGCCGCGACACCTGCTTGCCGAGGCCGGGTACCTCGCCGTACGTCATTGGCGCATCGGTACGCCGTACGAGCGGCCGCCCGGTCACCGTCGGGATCAGGATGTCGTCGCGCTCACTCGCGTACTGCTGCCCGATCAGCTTGCGCCACTCGTCCTGTACTTCGAGATTGCCCAGCGTGTCCGACCACGACATCTCCGGAGCCTGCCTGGCCTCGATCGCCGCCGCCACCGCATCGGCCTCGGCCGTGTAGATGAAGGCCGGCTCGGCGGAGATGTCGCGTGGCTCCTCCCCCACCTTGTGCAGCGTCACATGCGTCGGCTTGCCGTCGCCGCCGAACCACGGGTCCTCGACCACGAGGTACCCCTCGCTGCCCAGCACCCGGACCCGGTTCTCGTCGCTGAGGCGGACCCCGGTGCTCACCTGAGCGGTCATCCCGCTGTCGAAGAACAGCGTCGCGACCGCCCATTCGTCCACCCCGGTCTCGCCGACCTGGCCGACCGCGGTGACCGCCGCCGGATCGGCGTACGGGGCTCCGATGGCGGCGCCCGCGATCAGGCGCGCGTACGAGACCGGGTAGCCGCCCACGTCGAGGATGCCGCCGCCGGCCAGCTCGTTGGCGAAGATCCGGCTCTCGGCGTTGAAGGACGCCTGGAACGCGAACGACGCCTGGATCTGGTGCACCTTGCCGATCGCGCCGTCGAGGACCAGCTGGGCGACCAGCTTGGTCTGCGGCAGGCAGCGGTACATGAACGCCTCCATCAGGAAGACGTCGTTGCGGATCGCGGCCTCGATCATCGCCGCCGCCCAGGACCGGTTGATGGCGAGCGGCTTCTCGCAGAGCACGTGCTTGCCGGCCTCGGCCGCCTTGATCGCCCACTCCGGGTGCAGCGGATGCGGGGTGGCGATGTAGACGGCGTCGACGGTGTCGTCGGCGAGCAGGTCGTCGTACGACGCGTGCCGGTGCGGGATGTCGTACTTGTCGCCGAACGCGTCGGCCGACGCCTGGCTGCGGCTGCCGACCGCGGCCAGCTCGCCGGTCGAGGACGCGGGGATCTGGCTGGCGAACCGGGACGCGATGTTTCCGGTGCCCAGAATTCCCCAGCGGAGTTTGCTGTTCTGCACAGAGGTTCCCCTCATCGAGGTGCGGTCAATAGGGTCAGAACTTCATGGCGCCGGCGGCGATGTCGGCGATGAAGTGGCGCCCTCCGATCAGGAAGACGCCGATCAACGGAATCACACTCATCAGGGCACCCGCCATCACCATGCTGTAATCGGTGCCATAGACGCCGTTCAGCTGCTGCAGCGCGACCTGGAGGGTGAGCTTGTTCGGATCCGTCATCACGATCAACGGCCACAGGTAATCGTTCCAGACGTTGATGAACGTGAAGATGCCGAGGAACGCCAGCCCGGGCCGCAGGACCGGCAGTCCGACGGTCAGGTACTGGCGGAAGAAGCCGGCGCCGTCGACCTTCGCGGCCGAGATCAGCTCGTCGGGGATCGCGCCCTTGGCGTACTGGCGCATCCAGAAGATGCCGAACGCGTTCGCCGCGCCCGGCACGATCAGCGCCTTCAGCGACCCGATCCAGCCGAACTCGGCCAGCGTCACGAACTGCGGGACGAGCGCGAGCTGGGACGGGATCATGAAGGTCGCGAGCAGCAGCCCGAAGAGCAGGTTGCGGCCGGGGAACTCGTACTTCGCGAAGGCGAACGCGGCCAGTGAGTCGAAGAACAGCACCAGGACGGTGACGCCGAGGCTGGCGATCAGCGTGATCAGCATCGAGCCGAAGAAGTCGATGTTGTCGAGCACGTGGCCCATGTTCTCGAACAGGTGCGAGCCGACCAGCAGCTTCGGCGGGTAGGCGAAGATGTCCGGCGTGGTGTTCGAGGCCATCACGAGCATCCAGTAGAACGGGAAGATCGAGACCAGCACGCCGGCCATCAGCACGACGTGGCCGACGACGGTACGGATTCTCTCAGTGCGCATCGGTCAGCTCCCTGTCCTGAGCCTTGTCCTGGGCCTTCTCCTTGGCGATCTTCGCGTCGATCCGGCGGGCCGCGCGTCTGGTGATCCGTTCGTCGTCGGTGCCGCCGATCAGCCGCCAGTTGATGATCGAGAACAAGACGATCAGGATGAACAGCGCCCAGCCGATCGCGGCGCCGTAGCCGAACTGGTTCGAGCCGAAGGCGTTGTCGTACAGGTAGGAGACGATGGTCAGCCCACCGTCACCCGGGCCGCCGATCGCGCCGCTGCTGCCGAACAGCACCTGCGACTCGGTGAAGATCTGCAACCCGCCGATGGTCGAGGTGACCGCGGTGAACAGGATCACCGGGCGCAGCAGCGGCACGGTGATCCGCCAGAAGGTCTGCCGCGGCGAGGCGCCGTCCACCTTGGCGGCCTCGTAGATGTCGGACGAGATCGCCTGCAGGCCGGCCAGGAAGATGATCGCGTTGTAGCCGGTCCACCGCCAGGCGACGATGCTCGCGATCGCGATCTTGATCCCCCACGGCTGGCTCAGCCACTCGATCTTGTCCAGCCCGATCGACTGCAGGAACGCGTTCAGCAGGCCGAAGTTGTTGCTGAAGATCGAGCCGAAGACCATCGTCACGGCCACCACCGAGGTGATGTTCGGGATGAAGTAGGCGATCCGGTAGAAGCTGCGGAACCGCGTCGCGTTGTGCAACGCGTTCGCGATCACCAGGGCCAGCAGCAGCATCGGAACGGTCGAGATCACCCAGATGATCAGGGTGTTCGTGATCGACTTCCAGAACGTCGGGTCGGTGAGCAGGTAGCTGTACTGCTCCAGCCCGACCCACTTCATCGCGCCGATGCCGTCCCAGGAGTGGAACGACAGCCAGATCGAGAAGAACACCGGGAAGGCGCCGAAGATCGCGAACAGCACGAAGAACGGCGACACTGCGGCGTACTGCGGTAGCGCCTGGCGGATCTTGTTCGGTGGCTTGTCGGGGGCGGGCTCCTTGGTGGTCACCGCGGCGGTGTTGCGAATCGCGTCGCTGACGGCCATCTCAGATCGCCCCCGCCCGGGTGAGCTCGCGGTCGACCTGATGCTGGGCGTCCTTCCAGGCCTGGTCGGACGTCTTGCTGCCGATCTCCACGTTGACCAACTCGGCCTTCAACGGGTCGTTGATGATCGAGTCGTACGGGCTGAAGTAGGCGCCCGGGTACTTCTTCGCGGACTCGGCGAACACGTCGACGATGCGCTGGCCGCCGAAGAACGGGTCGGGCTCGGCCAGCCGGGGGTCGGTGTAGCTGGCCGGCGTGGACGGGAAGAGGACCGGGTCGAGGAAGGACTGCGCCTGGTTCTTCGACGACTCCAGCCAGCTGATGAAGGCGAAGGCGGCCGCGGGGTCCTTGCAGTACTTCGTGATCGCGAGGAACGAGCCGCCCCGGTTGCCGGGACCGCCGGGCGACGGTGTGACCCGCCAGAGCCCCTTCGTCTTGGGCGCCGCGTTCTTCGGTCCCAGCTGGGCCCACCAGACCGCGCCGATGAAGGCGACCAGCCGGCCGTTGGTGACCACGGCGTTGGCGTCGGTACTGCCTTCCTGCGCGTTGGCCGACAGACCTTCCTTGACCACCCGGACAGCCAGGTCCCAGGCCTTGCGGATGTGGTCGCCGTCGCCGATGTAGCGGCCGTCGGCGGTCATGTAGCGCTGGGGAAGCTGGGCCAGGGCGTAGAGATAGACCGAGGTGATGTTGTCGGTGATTGACGCGCCCGGGACGGCCTGCTTCAGCTTCCTGCCCAGCTGGATGTAGTCGTCCCAGTCGGGCGCGGCGGCGGCCACGTCGCTGGGCTCGGTCGGCAGGCCGGCCTTGTCGAAGACATCGCGGCGGTAGAAGAGCGCGGTCGGGCCGGTGTCCATCGGGTAGGCCATCATCCGGTTCTCGGGCGTGATGCCGAGCTTCCACTTCCACTCCAGGAACTCGCTCTTGAACCTGTCCGCGCCGAGTTCGTGCAGATCGTGGAACTGGTCGGCGTTCGGGAAGTAGGTGGCGACGTCGTCGTTGATCGCGACGATGTCGGGCACCATCGACTTGCCGGCCAGTGCCGTCAGCACCTTGGTCTTGTAGTCGCCGCCGATCCGGGTCATCGAGAGCTTCTTGCCACCGCCGCCCGGAATCGCCTTCTCGGCCTCGCCGACCAGGGCGTCGTTGACGGAGCCGGTCCACGCCCACATGCTCAGCTGGTCGGCGGCCCCGAGCGAACTTCGCGAACCACAACCGGTCAGCCCGGCCGCCGCGGCCCCTGCCCCGGCGCCGAGCACCAGGAACCTTCTGCGTGTCACTGTCATGAACCGCCTCACCTGCACCTTCGTCGCCGACCGGTTGGGGGAGTACTCGTGTTCATTTGCGCCAGAACTTGTCCACAAATGTTCGGACATGGTGAAGGTAAGCGCATACCAACTGAACCGGTCAAGGGCTCGCGCCGCGCCTGCTCACGCCTTGGCCCGATCGCTGTCGGCCGACCGGGCGGCTGACAGGATGGACGCCATGCCGCTTGCAGAGATCGACACGGTTCTGTTCGACGCCGATGGAGTGATCCAGCGCCCGACCATCGACTGGCGGGCAACGCTGTCCGGGTTCGTCCCGGCCGAGGCGGCCGATGAGTTCGTGCTCGACCTGATGGTGTCGGAGCGGCCGTCGATCGCCGGCAAGGGCGACTTCCGGGACGCTGTGGCCGAAGTACTGGAGCGCTGGTCGTCGACCGCCTCGGTGGACGAGGTACTTCAGTTGTGGCACCGGTTCGAGGCCGATCCGGTCGTGGTCGGCTGGATCCAGGAGTTGCGGGCGGCAGGAATCGGCTGTCATCTCGCCACCAACCAGCAGTCGTACCGGCGCGCGATCATGAACGACGAGCGGCATTACGGCGACTGGTTCGACCAGAGCTTCTACTCCTGCGACCTCGGTCTGGCCAAGCCGGATCCGTCGTACTTCAAGGCGATCCTGTCTGCGGTGGACCGGCCGGGTGCGACGACGTTGTTCATCGACGACAACCAGCCCAACATCGACGCCGCTCGCGAGGCCGGGGTGCATGCCGAGCTGTACGACCTCTCGGAGGGTCTCGAGGCGTTGCGGTCACTGCTGGCGCGCTATGGGCTGACGGTCTCCTCGAGTTCGTGACCGCGACTCAAGGGGCGGCTGACGAGGAAGAGCGCGGCCAGCAGCGGCAGGGTGACCAGGAAGGCTGTCCGTAGGTCGACCACTCCCGCCAGGGCGGCGAGGACTGCCGGTGCGAGCAGGATGGCGACGCCGGAGGCTGAGGCGCCTAGTGCGGCAAGCCTTGCCGAGCTGAGTCCTGGGGTGGCGACCAGAGCTGCCAGGGTCACTGGGTAGAGCGGCGCGACGCCGATTCCTGCTACGACGAGGCCTGCTGTCACCACTGCCGGAGTACCGAACAAGCTGACCAGCAGCGTCCCAGCGATCGCCAGGAGCCCGCCCGGGACGATCGGGGACCAGCCTCGGAGATGCAGCGGTCCGATGGCCCGCCCTACGGCCATACCGATCGGAAACGCACTGCCCAGCAAGGCGGCGCCGGCGATGGTCAGCCCCGAGTCCAGGAGCCGGGCCACCGCCCAGATCACAAAGCAGAACTCCACAGCAACCGCCAGCACCACACGCACCCAACCCCGGGCTACCTGTAGGACCACCTGACGGTCCATACGCAGCGCTGGCGCCCGCTGGTCATGCGCGGGCTGGTGCTGCTGGTGGGTTGCGCCAGGGCCTGCGATGACGGCCAGGAGCAGCAGCGGAGGTACCGCCGCAAGCATCGCCAACCGTCCGGTCGAAACCACCTTGTCCGCCGCCCCGATCGCAAGCGGCGCCAGAATCCCGCTAGCACTGGCGAACGCGTTGACTCTCGTGAGCCGAGCGGCAGCCGTCGGCCCACTCAGCAGCAACGGCGCAATCAAAATCAGCAACGCCCCACCCAGCCCGACACCCAGTCCCCCGGCAATCGCCAGCCCATAACTCGGCGCCAAGGCGATCAGCGCCCCACCCACCGCACAAACAACCACCCCGATCCGCAACACCACCCCGATAGCAACAACCCTGAGCACCCGCGGCCCCACCACCGCGACAACCAGCAACCCGACCGCAAACGCAGACGGCAACAACGCCAACCGATCAGCCGCCACCCCCAAATCCCGAGCCAGCACAGCCACACAGGCCCCCAACCCCGCCAGCAAAAACCCCAAAGCCGAAATCCCCACCCCAATCTCAACCCCAGCAGAAACCCCAAACCACCGCCCCACACCACCGCCCCCGCCCCACCGACCCGCACCACCGGAGCCACCCAACCGCCCCAGCTCCTGCCGACCCGCGCCACCGGCCTCCTCCCGCCGACCCGGCCCCTGCCCACCCGCACCACCTGACCCACCCGGCCAGGCGAACTCGTCGGTGCGGGCCGGAGGCCCGGAGCCCTCTGCCAGGCTCGCGGCTGGGCTGCTCGTTTCCTCCTGGGGGGTGGTCACTCCCCGGTCCGGTTCAGGAGTTCGGCTAGGTCGTGCAGGTTGTGGAGGCGGAGGTCGCCGTCTAGGCCCTTCAGGGCGGCTGTCAGCGCGCCGGCGGCGCGGCCGGCGGCTAGGCCGACCTCTGCGTCTTCTACTACCAGGCAGGAGCGGGCATCGACGCCGAGCAGCTCGGCTGCGCGGAGGTAGCCCTCGGGGTCGGGTTTGCCTCGGCTGATGTCTTCGATGGTGACCAGGAGAGGCGGCTCGATGCCGGCGGCTCCGAGCCGGGCCTTCGCGAGTTGGTGGTCGGCGCTCGTGACGACCGCCCAGGGCAGCCCAAGGCGTTCGAGAACAGCGAGTACCTCGAAGGCCCCGGGAGCGGCGACCACGTCGGAGAGGTCGTCGTACTGGAGTTCCATCTGCCGAGCCGCCGCCGCGGAGCGCCCCGCCCGATCGAGGTGCGGCAGCATCCGGTCTGCTGTCGACTCCGCGGGCGCGCCGTGTGCCTGCGACAACACCTCGACCGGATCGACGCCGTACTCCGCCGCCCAGGTCGTCCACGCGCGCTCGACAGACGCGTCCGAGGTGACCAAAGTGCCGTCCATGTCGAACAACACGGCCCGCAGTTGCCGCAACTCCATCGACGCCTCCATTAAACTCGTACTCCGAGCATAAGCCAGGAAGGTCCCATGACGGCAAGAGGCGACGTGAAACCGGCAGCCCGACGCGGCCAGTGGCAGACAGCCGCTGACGTCCTGGCACTCATCGCGCGCCAGCCAGGCATCACCCGCGCAGCCGTCGCCAGAGAGCTCCGCCTGAGCACCAGCTCGACCACCGAGCTCACCGCCCGGCTCCGCGACCTCCGCCTACTCACCGAAACTCCCGCCCCAACCCAGGGCCGCGGCCGGCCGACGACCGTACTACGCCCGCATCCGCGGGCCCCAGTAGTACTCGCGATGGAACTACGCCAAGCAGGCTGGCGCAGCGCGCTGGCGACCCTGGATGGCGTACTGCTCGACCAGCAGTCCACTCGTCACCGCAGCCGTCGGCCGGACGCAGTACTGGCCGCACTCCGAGCAGGGGTCGACAGCGCCAAGGAGCGGTACGGGGATCGCCTGCTAGCCGTCAGCCTGGCCGTGGCGGGCACTGTCCGCGACAACCACCTCATGCAGGCCCCGACGCTCGGCTGGAACACCATCGACCTGAGCCCAGTAGTAGCCGCTACCGGACTCCCCCTGCTCGTGGGCAACGACGCAACCCTCAGCGGGGTCGCTGAAGCACGCACTGGCGCGGCAGCAGGTGCAGGGACTGCCCTGCACCTCATCGTCGAGGTAGGGATCGGCGGCACCCTGATCATCGACGGCAGTCCGGCCAGCGGGGCCACCGGAGCCGGCGGCGAGTACGGGCATATCCCCTTCGGCGACCGCAGGCGCAGCTGTCCGTGCGGAGCCCGCGGCTGCTGGGACCTTGAGATCGACGGCCGAGCGCTCGCGGAGCACCTGCACGAGCCCGAGCCGGACGACCCGTACAGCTACGCCGAGGCACTGCTCCAGCGACTCGACGAGCGGCCAATCAGCCGTGCCGTCGCCAAGGTCGCCGCAGCGCTCGCAACCGGCATCGCAGGGCTCGTCAACGCGCACGACCCCGAGGTGGTGACGCTGGGCGGCCTGGCCGTCCCCCTCCGAGCAGCTGCCCCCACCGTGTTCAGCACTGCCTACTCGGACGGCCTGATGACCTTCCACCGCGCCAATCCGCCCGCAGTACTCGACTCAACCCACCAGCAGACCGGCGCTCTCCGAGGCGCCGCCGCCGTCGGCCTCGACCAGATCACCACCGAGACCGCCCTCGCCAGCTGGGCTGATCGCACAATCCTCTGAAGGTTGATCGGATCAGGCAAGAGCTGGAGAGGATGGATCTACCGTCCCGACGGGCTGGAACGAAAGACTCCAGTCATGAACATCACCCACGGATTCCACGCCACAATGACCGCCCACCCCGGCCAGGCGGACGAACTGATCGCCGCTCTGCTGACCGCCCCGAGCTTGCCCAATGACGACTGCATCGTATTCCTGGTCGGCCGCTCCGCAAGCAACCCCGACATAGTCCACGTCACCGAGGGCTGGGTCTCCGAAGAGGCGCACACCCGCTTCTTCAACTCCGAGGAAGCACAAACCTTCACCGCCGGTATCCAGCAACTCGTCGCCGACGCGCAGTACACCGACGAGATCCCAGTCGGCGGCAAGTCCGCGTTCTGACTCCCTCCCTCGAGCCGAAGGACCTGAACGATGAGCTTGCCGCGACCCGCAGTCGACCCCGAACTGCGCGACCTACTCACCACGATGCCGCTGACCACCACGCTCACGCCCGACCTGCTGGCCCAGCTCCGGCAATACCCATCGACCCCGCCTGAGACCTTCTACGGCCGCCGTACCGTCCAACGCCGCGAGCTCAGCATCCCCACCCCCGACGGCGCCCAGCTCCTACTCTCGATCTTCAGCCCGACCACCGCCGACGCCGCCGCGCCCTGCATCTACTGGATGCACGGCGGTGGGATGGTGATAGGCGATCGGCTGTCGCAGATCGACATCCCGCTGGAGTGGCTCGAGGAGTTCGGCGCCGTCGTCGTCTCGGTCGACTACCGCCTGGCACCCGAGGCCAACGGCTCGACGCTCGCCGACGACTGCTACCTCGGCCTGCAGTGGATCTCCGACCACGCCGACGAGCTGGGCATCGACCCAGCCCGCATCATCGTCGCCGGCACCAGCGCGGGCGGCGGCCTGGCGGCCGGCATCACCCTGATGGCCCGCGACCAACACGGCCCAGCGATCGCTGCCCAGGTACTGATCTGCCCGATGCTCGACCACCGCGGCATCACGGTCTCCAGCCGCCAGTACGCCGGTGAGCCCGGCATCTGGACGCGCGAGAAGAACGAGTTCGCCTGGCAATCGGTACTGGCCGGCCGTACCGATCCGTCGTACTACCTCTCCCCCGCCCTGGCCGACGACCTCTCCGGCCTGCCCGCCACGTACATCGATGCCGGCACCGCCGAGGTCTTCCGCGACGAGGACGTCGACTACGCGACCCGCATCTGGTCAGCCGGTGGCCAAGCCGCCCTGCACATCTGGCCGGGCGGCTTCCACGGCTTCGACGCCGTCTTCCCGCAAGCACACCTCTCCACCGAGGCCCGGCGCACCAGAACCGCCTGGCTCGCACGCACCCTGGACCTGCTGCCGACCTGAGCTGACCCGGCTGGCCGTGGCCACGCTCGTCGTCCCGGTCGCAGTTAGTCCCGCTCGGCCGCGCGCTGGTCTTCGACCTCGTCCGCCTCGGCGTCCGTGTCTGGCTCGGCCTGGGCGTCGACGCCGGGGTCGGCGTCCGCGGCGGGATCGACCTCGGTTGCGTCCTCGGTGACCTCGGGGTCGGGCTTCGGCGCCGGGATGATCGGCGGCTCCAGGACGGCGAGGATCTTGATGATGTCGTGGCGGTGGTGCTGGATCTCGTGGGCGGTGTGCCGGATGATCCAGCCGAGCGAGCGGGGCGCTCGTACCGGGTAGTTGTAGAGGCCGAGCTTGCCGAGCTGCGGCGGCGTCAGCACCCGTGCAGCGGCACCGAACTCGCGGGCGAACCGCATCAGCGCGGCCGCCACCTCCATCGGGTCCTGATCCTCGTACTTCTCCTGCTTGACCCGCCCGGTCCGATCCATCGGCGCGTAGACCGGCCGATCCTCCGCGAGGCACTGCGCGATCCGGAAGCGCTGCGTCTCCAGTACGTCGCGCACGTGGCAGGCGTACTCGATCGCCGACCAGACATCCGGCTCCGGCCGGACCCGCACGACGTTCGGGTCCTTGCTCGCGGCGGCCTTCGTCAACGCCATGCTGCTCTCGGCCGACTGCCGGATCAGCGTCGTCACCGTGCCCTGCAGATCACCCGTGTCGTAGTTGAAGCCGCATTCGTCGCACAGTCCGTCCACCGGGGGGCGGCTCTTGGTCACTGATCACTCCTGTTTCGAAACTCCCACGCGTGGTCCACCGGCCCGATCCCACCACCGAGCGCAAAACCGGCCGCCACCGCCCCGCTGATGTAGTCCTTCGCAGCGCCGACAGCCGCCGGTACGTCGTACCCGCGGGCCAGGTACGACGCGATGGTGCTCGCCAGTGTGCACCCCGTCCCGTGCGTGTGCCGGTTATCGGCACGCGGCGCACTGAACTCCATACGTACGCCGTCCCCGTGCAGCACATCGACAGCCAACGACCCGCTGTCATGCCCACCCTTCACCAGGACCCAGGACGCACCGGCATCGAGCAGTACCTTCGCCGCCAACTCACGGTCCTCGACACTGCGCAACTCAACCCCAGCCACCGGCCCGAGCTCGGTCAGGTTGGGCGTGAGCACGGTCGCCAACGGCACGATCTCCTCCCGCACCGCCACCATCGCGTCCTCCGCCAGCAACGCGTCCCCATGCTTGGACACCGATACCGGATCAACTACCACCGGTACGCCGGCCGCCAACGTCCGCAACAACCCCGCCACCACCCGAACCATCCCCGCCGACGCCAGCATCCCCGTCTTCACCGCGTCCACCCCGATGTCATCCACCACACTCCGGAACTGCGCCACCACCTGCTCCGAAGGCAACTCCCAAGCCCCCTGCACCCCAAGGCTGTTCTGCGCGGTGATCGCCGTGATCACACTCATCCCATGCACCCCACCGGCCAACATCGCCTTGAGATCAGCCTGAATCCCCGCCCCACCCCCAGAGTCCGACCCAGCAATCGTCAACACCCTGGGCGGCGCTGTAGTCATGAAAGCTCCTCGAACAGAACAACCCGCCGTCCGCCAGCGCTGCGCGCTGGCGGACGGCGGGTGGGGTGAGAGCAGCGCACGCAGTGCGCGGGGGCTCGCCGTGTGGCGTGGGTGCGCGCGGGGTGCGCGGGGGTGGGCATGAGTCAGCTCCGGAAGTGGGTGTGGCCGGTGGGGCCGGTGTAGGGGTGGCCGTCGACGGTCACCGTGCCCGACGGGTGGGCTTCGTTGCCTACGGCAACTGTGCCGATGACGGTCCAGGTGTCGGGGACGTCGGCCGGTTCGAAAGTGGCGACGAGGGCGTGGTCTTCGCCGCCGGTCAGGACGAAGGTCAGGGCGTCGGCGCCGGTGGCGGCGGCTACTGCTTGGAGTGGCTCGGGGATGGTGAGGGCGGTTGAGCGGATGTCGATCAGCACCTCGCTGGCGACGGCGATGTGGGTCAGGTCGGCGAGCAGTCCGTCGCTGACGTCGCACATGGAGGAGGCTCCGGCCAGCGCGGCTCGCACACCTTCGGCGTACGGGGGCGCCGGGCGGCGGTGTGCCTCGACGACGGTTCGGGGGGAACGAAAACCACGGTTGAGGACGGCGAAACCGGCCTCGGCCCACCCCAGGCGGCCGGCGACAGCGACCTCGTCGCCGGGGCGCGCGCCTGAGCGGAGTACCGGAGGTCGGCCGTCCAGCGAGCCGAAGGCGGTGACCGAGACGATGATCTTGTCCGACTGCACCGTGTCGCCGCCGACGATGCTCACGCCGAGCAGTTCGCACTCGTCACCCAGACCTTGCTGCAGCTCCAGCGCCCAAGCAGTCGGCAGATCGGCCGGCCCGCCGAAGCCGATCACGATCGAGGTCGGCCGGGCGCCCATCGCCACGATGTCGGCCAGGTTCTGTGCGGCGGCCTTGCGCCCCACGTCGTACGCCGACGACCAGTCCTGGCGGAAGTGGCGGCCCTCCACCAGCAGGTCGGTCGTGATCACCATCCGGCCGTCCGGCACGGCCACCACGGCCGCGTCGTCGCCCGGTCCGACCAGGACGTCCTCACCTTGGGGAAGGCTCTTGGTGGCGGCTTCGATGAAGCCGAACTCACCCGTGCTTCCCAACGTCTCTGTCACGTCAACAGACCTCCCATATGCCTCGAGCGAGTCTAGGCGGTACGGTGACGTGGCAACGACGAGTACGCCGGACCCTTGCGCAGTACTGTGGTCCAAACCAGCTGAGGACGACTGAGTGGAGAACGACGTGGTGGTCCAGGCCTACATCCTGATCCAGACCGAGGTCGGCAAGGCGGCCGACGTCGCAGCGCAGATCGCCGAGGTCCAGGGCGTCACCCTGGCCGAGGACGTGACCGGTCCGTACGACGTGATCGTCCGCGCGGAGGCCCGCAACGTCGACGAACTGGGCAAGCTGGTCGTGGCCAAGGTGCAGAACGTGCCCGGTATCACCCGCACGCTGACGTGCCCCGTCGTCCACATCTGATCCCGATCGCCGTCACACCCGGCCGGCGCGGCCGCTCACGAGTCGCGCTGGCCGTCGTCGTGCTCGGGCTCACGCTGACCGGTTGCAGTCCTGGACCGGTCGAGATCGCCGTACCGTCCCCTGCCCCAGAGGTCGCCGACGCCTGTACCGCGCTCATCCAGGCCATGCCCGCGAAGGTGCTCGACGCCAAGCGCCGCAAGGCCGAGCCGGCCAGCCCGCTGACCACGGCGTACGGGGATCCGGCGATCGAGGTGACCTGTGGCGTCGCCCCACCGGCTGGGATGGCGCAGGCCCAGTCCCAGTGCTTCGAGGTCAACGGCGTCGGCTGGTACGCCCAACAGGTCACCAACGGCTATCTCTTCACGACGATCGGCCGCAAGGTCTATCTCGAGCTGGCCGTCCCCAGCAAGTACGCCCCCGAGGCCAACGCCCTCACCGACGTCTCCGACGCGGTCAAGGCGCACAACACGCTCATCACTCCCTGCACCTGAGCCCTGAGCCCGCGCGAAAGTTCTGTGCGAGTGCACGTCCGGTTCCTGTTGAGGGCATCGACGTAACTGGTGAGAGGCACCAGAGTTGGTGCCAGGAGACGGGAGACACCGATGAAATACATGATCCTCACCTACGCCTCACAGCAGGACTACGACGGCATGGCCGGCAAGGACACGGACAAACCAGCCTGGACGGGCGAGGACTTCGCCGCGATGGGCGCGTTCATGGAGAAGTTCAACGCCGACCTCGCCGAGTCGGGCGAGCTCGTCGAGACGCGCGCGCTGGCCGCGCCCGTGCTGACGAGAAGGCTCGGTTCGAAGGACGGCGCCTCGGTGGTGACCGACGGCCCGTACGCCGAGACCCAAGAAGTCCTGGCCGGCTACTGGATCGTCGAGTGCGAGAGCTTCGACCGCGCCACCGAGATCGCCGCGCGATTGGCCGACACCCCCGTGCCGGAGTTCGTCCGGGCCACCGCGTACGCCGATATCCGGCCGATCGTGGAAGGCCAAGAGGACTTGGTCGGCTGATGTCCGAGCCGGTGTCGGAGGAGCTGCTTCGGGAGCTGGCGCCGCAGGTACTGGGGGCGCTCGTGCGGCGGTACGGGCACTTCGACACCGCGGAGGATGCTGTGCAGGAGGCTCTGCTCACGGCTGCGCGACAGTGGCCGGAGCAGGGTCATCCGGACAATCCGCGCGCCTGGCTGATCACCGTCGCGTCCCGGCGGCTGACCGACTTGCTCCGGAGCGAGCAGGCTCGGCAACGACGGGAGGACACCGTCTCGCAGTGGGTGCTTCCCGATGACTGGCTTGCGCCGGCGGCGGACAAGCCGGTCGAGGCTTCCGACGACACCTTGATCCTGCTCTTCCTCTGTTGCCACCCATCGCTGTCGGCGGCCTCGCAGATCGCGCTCACCCTGCGCGCGGTCGGCGGGCTGACGACGACCGAGATCGCCCGCGCCTTCCTCGTACCTGAGGCGACGATGACGCGGCGGATCACCCGGGCCAAGCAGAGCGTGAAGAACGCCGGGGCGCGCTTCTCGCTGCCACCGGACCGCGATGAGCGCCTGGAGGCCGTGCTGAAGGTCATCTACCTGATCTTCAACGAGGGCTACACCAGTACTGCCGGGCCGCGACTGCAGCGGGTCGAGCTGGCGACGGAAGGGATCCGGCTGGCCAGGATGGTGCATGCGTTGCTCCCCGACGACAGCGAGGTGGCCGGTCTGCTCGCCCTGATGTTGCTCACCGACGCTCGGCGCCCGGCCAGGACAGGTCCGAACGGCGAGCTGATCCCGATGGCCGAGCAGGACCGCTCGCTCTGGCTCCGTTCCAGGCTTGACGAAGGTATCGCGCTCATCACCGCAGCGCTGCCCCGCGGGCCAGTCGGCGCGTATCAGCTGCAGGCGGCGATCGCTGCTGTTCACGGCGAGGCGACGTCCTGGAGCGATACCGACTGGGCTCAGATCGTCGCGCTGTACGAGGTACTGCTGCAACTGAGTGACAACCCGATGGTCGCGCTGAACCATGTGGTCGCGGTGGCGATGGCGCGAGGTCCGGAGCGAGGACTCGAGTTGCTCGGCGAGATCGAGGGCGACGAACGCATCGCCCAGGACCACCGGCTCCATGCCGTGCGAGCGCATCTGCTGGAGATGTCAGGCGACACGGCCGGCGCACGGACGGCATACGAACTGGCGGCGACCCTGACCACCAGCCTGCCGCAGCAGCGCTACCTCAACGGCAAGGCCAGCGAACTCAACGAGAAGCCTGCCGGGCTCAGCGGGAAGGCTGCCGGCGCCGGTTCGAGCTGATCGTCAGGTCGGCGCATAGGCGGGTCAATGCAGCGCGCGCCTCGCGGTAGAGGTCGGCGAGCGCGCCGAGAACTGGCGCCGAGACGCCGTTCACGACCAGTACCCGAAGGATGAACTCAGCAGGCGTCTCGGCCTCGTTCCGCGGTACTCCGGCCGCTGCCGCGGCGTCCTCCAGACCCACCCAGCAGGCAATCACCGTGCCGTCGACAGTGTTGCGGGGCGGCCGCGGCCCAAGACTCCACTGGTTCTTTCGCCCGTCGAACGGCCGCACACTCCCAGCCGCCGAAGCGACCACCACGAGCAGCAGAACGCCCGCCCCCCACAGCCAGTACCCCAGCGCCTCGCCCCCGCGGCCTCATCCTCGAAGGCTGATCACCGCACGGCCTACATCCGGCAGCCCAAACCGAGTTGTGCCCTTCAGGGCAGCCCTCAGCGAAGACCGGTCGGCCTGGTCAGGGCAAGGGCGAGCAGCCGGTCGACCAGCTCCTTGTAGTCGACGCCGGACGCCGCCCACACCTGCGGGAACATGCTCTTCGGGGTGAAGCCCGGCATGGTGTTGATCTCGTTGATGATCACCCGCTGGTCGGAGTCGAGGAAGAAGTCGACCCGCGCCAGCCCCTCCGCCTCGATCGCGTCGAACGCGGTCAGCGCCTGGGCCCGGATCTCCGCCGCGATCTCGTCGGGCAGGTCGGCCGGGATCGACAACTCCGCGAACTCGTCGCCCTCGGGCAGGTACTTGGTCTCGAAGTCGTAGAACTCATGCCCGCCACCGGAGACCGCGATCTCACCGCACACACTGGCCGTCGGAGCCGCACCGTTCAGGCCGCCCAGCACACCCACCTCGATCTCGCGCGGGTTCTTGGCGGCCGCCTCGACCAGCACCTTCGGGTCGTGCGCTCGCGCCTCGGCGACCGCGTCGTCCAGTTCGTCGAGACTGTTCACCTTGCTGATCCCGAGGCTCGACCCGCCACGGGCCGGCTTCACGAACACCGGGTACCCGAGCTTGTCGACCGCCGAGCGGCAGGATTCCGGGTCACGGCTCCAGTCGCGGTCGCGGATCACGACGTACGGCGTGACCTCGAGCCCGGCCGCCGCGAAGACGACCTTCATGTAGTGCTTGTCCATGCCGACGGCGCTGGCCAGCACGCCCGACCCGACGTACCGGATGTCCGACATCTCCAGCAGGCCCTGGATCGTGCCGTCCTCGCCCCACGGGCCGTGCAGCAGCGGGAAGACGACGTCGACCGCACCGAGCGTGTTCGGCACCTCGCCAGGTTCGTGGACGACCAGCTCGCGATCCCCGCTGAACACCACCGGCATCGCGGTCACGTCGACCTCGGGCAGCTTGCCGTCGGTGATCGACAGGTGCTCCGGGTCGCCGCTCTCCAGCACCCAGTGGCCGCTGGCGGTGATACCGACCGGTACGACGTCGTACTTGTCCCGGTCGATCACCTGCAGCACGTTGGCCGCGGTGATACAGGAGATCGCGTGTTCGCTCGACCGTCCGCCGAAGACGACGGCGATCCGGGGCTTGCGTGTTTCGTTCGAGTGCTGACTCACCGAGTCGACGATAGCGTCAGCTCAGCGGTCCCAGGTGACGGGTAGGGCGGTCACGCCGTAGACGAGGGTGTTGTCCTTGTACGTGATCTCCTCGAACGGCACGGCCAGCCGCAGGGTCGGGATCCGGCGGTAGAGGCGGGTGTAGACCTCCTGCAGCTCGACCCGGGCAAGTTGTTGCCCAAGGCACTGATGTGCGCCGAACCCGAAGGCCAGGTGGCGGGACGCCTTGCGGGCCAGCTCGATGCGGTCCGGGTCGGGGAACACCTTCTCGTCCCGGTTGCCGGACTGGATCGCGGCGATCAGGTACTCGCCGGCCTTGATCGTCTCGCCGCCGACCTCGATGTCCTCCACCACCTCCCGGAACAGGCCGAACTGGATGACGGTCAGGTACCGCAGCATCTCCTCGACCGCACTCGGCGCGAGCTCGGGGTTGGCGCGCAGGGTGTCGAGCTGCTCCGGGTCGCGGAGCAGGGCGAGGGTGCTCAGGCCGATCATGTTCGCGGTGGTCTCGTGGCCGGCGATCAGCAGGGTGACGGCGAGCGTGACCAGTTCGGGCACGGTCAGCGGCTTGCCCTGCTCCTCGGCGCGGGTGATCAGGCGGGACAGCAGGTCGTCCTCGCGGTGCTCGAGCTTGGCTGTCACGAGGGCGGCCATGTACCCGTTGATCTCGTCGCTGGCCCGCACGACCTCTTCCTCGGGCCGGTCGACCGAGACGAGGATCGCGCTCCGCTCCTGGAACTCGGCGCGGTCGGCGTACGGGACGCCGAGCAGTTCGCAGATCACCAGCGACGGGATCGGCAGCGCGAACGCCTGGACCAGGTCGACCGGCCCCTCGCTCGCCAGCATCGCGTCGATGTGCTCCTCGACCAGCTCGACGATCCGCGGCCGCAACGCCTGCACCCGGCGGACGGTGAACTCGCTGGTCAGCAGGCGGCGCAGGTACGCATGCCGCTCCCCGTCGGTCTGCAGGATCGACCCCGACTCGACCTCCCGCTCCAGATCGGCCCCCGGTACCACGTGAGCCGACGGCGCGGACCTCGAGCTCAACCGCGCGTCGGGCAGCACGGCGCGCACGTCGTCGTACCGGCTGACGAGCCAGGCCTCGACACCGGCCGGCGTGGAGACCTTCGTCGGCCCCCCGCGCTCGCGCAGCTCGGTGAAGTCGCTCGCCGGGTCGAAGGGACAGCCGGTCGGACGGGTCGCCGGAAAAGACGTCTGAACGGTGTCGGTGCTGTCGGTCATCGGCAGGATCCTCGCTTCGGTGGTTTGAACAGCGGAAGAATTTGGTAGTAACTACCATATGACTGCACGAGTCATTTGAATTCAGCTGTCGGCGTGTTCGGATCCGTTACGCTGCCCGCACGTACTAACAAGGGGCACGGGCATGGGGCTTCGGGAGCTGAAGCGGGAACGCACCCGCCGGCTGATCTCGGACAAGGCGTTCGAACTGTTCACCGACCACGGCTTCGGCCGGACAACGGTCGAGCAGATCGCCGCGGCGGCGGAGGTCGGGCCGAGCACGCTCTACCGGTACTACTCGACCAAGGAGACGCTGGTCCTGGAGTTTGTCGAGGACAGCATGTTCGGGGCGCTGAACTGGTTCCGCGAACAGCCCGCCGAACTGGACCTGCCGGACGGCCTGCAGAGCGTCATCGAGCTGGTACTCGACCAGTTGGAGCGTAATCCCGACCGTGTCCGGGCCGTGTACGAACTGGCCGGGGCGACGCCGTCGGTCAGCGCACGCCTCGCCGAGGTGACCTGGCGCTGGCGCAACGAGCTGACCGTGGAGCTGGCCGGACGACTCGCCGGCGACTCGGTGGAGTTCACCGCGGCCCTCGCCGCTGGTGCGGTGATGAACATCATCGAGGTCGTCGTACAGACCTGGGTGGACAACCCGGACGGCACCGAGGTCAAGGACCTGGCGCACGAAGCGATGGGCCTGCTCCGCGGTGGCGGGATCCCGCTGCCTACAGTGCAGGCATGACGCCTGACCTGGACCCCTCGACCGTTGTCGTCCACGCCGGCCGCCCTTCCCGGGTACCGGATGCTCCGCTGGGTGAGTCGCCGGTCTTCAGTTCGACGTACATCGCGGGCGGGGACCGGGGGTACGGACGATTCGACAACGATGCCTGGGCCGCATTGGAGACAACCCTCGGAGCCCTCGAGGGCGGACGCGGCCTGAGCTTCGCCTCCGGTATGGCGGCCGCTGCGGCTGTTGGCGACCTGGTGCCGGTCGGTGGCCGGGTGGTTGCGCCGCAGCACGCCTATAGCGGAGTACTGGCTCTGCTGGACCAGCAGGCGGCCACTGGGCGGTTGACTGTCACGCGGGTGTCGGTCACTGATGCTGAGGCGGTGTCGGCGGCAGTCGCCGGGGCAGACATGCTGTGGATCGAGTCGCCGACCAACCCGGCGATGGAGGTCGCTGACATCCCACTGCTCGCCGCGGCCGGCCGTGCCGCGGGGGCGACGGTCGTCGTCGACAACACCTTCGCCACGCCGCTGTTGCAGCAGCCGCTGTCGATGGGTGCCGACATCGTGGTGCACTCGGCCACCAAGTTCATCGCCGGGCACTCTGACGTAGTACTGGGTGCTCTCGTCACCGCATCCGACGACCTCTGGACCGCCCTGGAGCTGCGCCGCCGAAGCCTCGGCGCGATCCCCGGCCCGATGGAAGCCTTCCTGGCCCTTCGCGGCCTCCGCACCTTGGCCCTGCGCCTGGAGCGAGCCCAGTCGAACGCAGCCTTCCTGGCCCAGCGCCTGCTTGAACACCCTCGGGTGAGCCGCGTCCGCTACCCCGGCCTGCCCGACGACCCCGGCCACGCCCTCGCCTCGAGCCAGATGTCCGGCTTCGGTGCGATCCTCGCCGTCGAGCTGGGCGGCGACGCCGCCTACGCCCAGAGAGTCTGCGAAAGCACCACCCTCTGGGTCCACGCGACCAGCCTCGGCGGCGTCGAGTCCATGCTCGAACGCCGCCGCCGCTGGGCCATCGAGGTCCCCACCATCCCCGAAGACCTGATCCGCCTGTCGGTAGGCATCGAACACCCGGCCGACCTCTGGTCCGACCTGGAACAAGCCCTCGACGGGGAGTAGCTCCCCGGCCCGCTCAGGCCGAGGCGACGCGCTGTTCCAGCGAGTCGATGATCGCCGGGGTGACGTCCACGTCGTAGAGCCGTTCGACGCTCTGCATGCCGCCGGGCGATTCGGCGTTGATCTCCACCACCTTGTCGCCGATGACGTCGATGCCGACGAAGGACAGGCCGTCGGCCACGAGCTTGCTGGTCATCGTCTCGACGATGGTGCGTTCCGCCGGGCCGATCTCGAGCGGGACGGAGCGGCCGCCCTTGCTGATGTTGGCTCTCGGGTCGTTGCCGGTGGGCACCCGGCGGAAGGCGGCCCGGGTGCCGTCGTGTTCCAGCAGCCGGCCGTCCAGCAGGAAGATCCGGGCGTCGCCGTTCTCGCCGCCGTCGACGAACTCCTGGATGATCGCGTAGCCGTCCTGCAGGACCGCCTCGGTCAGCTGGGCGAGGTTGGCCTCGTTCTCGCCCTCGACCAGGAACACGTTGCGGCCCTTGGCGCCGTACAGCGGCTTGACCACGCAGTGACCGACCTCGGCGGCGAAGCGTTCGATCGCGGCCGGATCGCGAGTCACCAGCGAGCGGGGCCGGATCGACGCGGGGAACTCCTCGAGATAGAGCTTGCTGGTGGCCCGGCCGAGGGAACGCGGGTCGTTCACCACCGTGACGCCGCGGGCCTGCAGCATCTGGCCGAAGACGACACCCATCGGGCTGGCCCACGGCCGGGCCTGCAGGTCCTCGATCGACTCGTTGCGCAGGAACAGGACGTCCAGGTCGTCCAGCACGATCGGTTCGGCGTCGCGCTCCTTGATCCGCTGCATGAACGACGCGAGCGTGTCATCGCGCTCGAAGACGGCGCGCGCGGCCCGCGCCATCAACTGTCCGGCGCTCTCGCCGAGCTCGACATCTCCGACGCCGACGTACCAGACCTCGTGCCCGCGCTGGGCCGCGGCCCGGGCGAGCCGGGTGGTCGTGTACTCGTCGATCTCGGTTTCCACTGCATTGACGAAGAAGGCAAGTCTCATGCCGCCACGTCTCCTTCGTAGAGGTCCGTGACCGACGCGCCGGCGCGCAGTCTGTCCAGCCGTTCCTGAGCGCCGGGCACGTCCAGCCAGCGCGGCCGGACCCATGGTTTCTCCAGTACTTCGCGGTCGAGCAGATCCTGGATCAGCGGGATGTGGTCCAGCGCCAGCTTGCCGACGAAGAGGACATCGAGATCGCTGCCCTCGGCGATCAGTTCGAGGATGCGGCTGATCCCGCGCAGATAGATCGCGTCCTTCACCGAGCCGCCGCCGACCACGACCCGGCTGGCGATCGACCACGCTGTCCTGGCCGGGATCCGGTGCTCGGCCCGCAACGACTCGAAGATCTCCAGGAAGTTCGCACCGTCCAGCATCTTGCCGACGGCAACGACCCGGCCCGCCAGCACCCGGAGCCGCCGCGGGTCCAGTCCGCCGGTCAGGTACTCCGCGAGCACGGCAAGCCCCTCCTGGGTCTCGTCGTAGCCAGGCAGTCCGATCGTGAGCAGTTGCAGAGGTTGCCGCGCGCCGTTCTGGTACGTGACGACATGCGTGCCGACCTCGTGGTGCAGCAACGGCTCGACCCGGTCCGCCCGGATGGTCGCGGTCTCGGGAATGAGCAACCGGCCGAACGACACCATCAGTTCGGAGACGTCGTCGCGTACGTCGAAGGACGCCGGGAACTCCGGATACACGGCGCGATAGCGCTCGAACTCAGCACGAGCCGCCTCCGCGAAAGCACCGGCCGTGACGCTGCTGGAGCTGGGCGCCTGGGGCGGAATCAGCTCCAGCAACTCCATCGCGGCAGCAGCGAGCGGTTCACCCACGGTGCCGTACAGCTGCAGCGATCCGTACACATAGCGTGAGGTGTCGCGATCCTCCAATGCCGTGAGCTGGCGGGCGATCTCGTCTCGTTTGGCCCGGAACAGGGTGTGCAACGCGGGGTCGGTGACGTTCTCGATCTCGAGGTCGTAGAGATCGCGGCGGACCAGGTCCGGCTCGAACTCCAGCGGTCTGAGCCGGAGGACGGGAGCCGTCGCGAAGTCGCTGCGCTCGAAGTCCGTCCAGGCCTCTGCCGCGTTCACCGGGGTGTTGTTGAGCAGCAGATCCAGACCACGTTCGAGTTCGGTCAGCCGGGCGTCGATCGCGAGCGCCGGGGCAAGTTCCTCGGTTGAAGAGCTCATCTAGAAGTCGTACCCAACGGCCCCCGCAACAATCAGCGTTTCATCACCGAGGCCGAAGTCACGGTGAGCACACAAAGAATCACCGGAAGAACGAAGGCGATGTTGAGGGGCATGAAATGAGTGAGGCCGCCGATCAGCGCGGGGCCGGCGAGAAGGCCGACGTAGCCGAGTCCTACGACCTTGGCCATCAGGGCTCCCGAGGCTCGGGGGTCCAGGTTGCCTGCTGCTGTGAAGAGTTGGGGAACGCCGCCGGAGAGGCCTAGACCAAACAGGGCCCAGCCCATCAGAGCGACCGGCACCCAGGGCACCACGATGACGGTGGTGAGGCCGATGGCGGCGAGCAAGGCGCCGTACCGGACGATGGCTGCTGGGCCGACGACAGCGGCGACACGGTCCGTGGCGAAGCGGCCGACTGTCATGGCGACGGCGAAAGCGCCGTACGCGTACGCCGCGGTGCTGGTCGACGTACCGAGGACGTCCCGGAACTGCAGCGCCGCCCAGTCATTGGCAACGCCCTCCGCAAGCATCAGCGCGAACGCCAGCGCCCCGAGCTTCCACACCAGCTTGCTGGGCGGCGCGACCCGCTCGGGCTCGTCCGCGGCGGCCTCCGGCTCGGCAGGCGCCTCGATCAGGAAGCGCCCCGCCGCCAGCGACACGACGATGACGACCACGCCGGACACGCTCAACGACACAGCAGTCGGTACGTCCGCCCTCAGCGCCGCTGCTCCGATCAGCGCCGCGAACGCCCCACCGATCGACCACATCGCATGGAAAGCAGCCATGATCGGCCGCGGATAGGCCCGCTCGACGACCACCGCCTGCGAGTTCATCGCGACATCGATCGACCCGTTGCCGAAACCGACCGCGAGCAGCGTCAGCCCGAGTGTCCACCAATTGTTGGCCAGCCCCGGACCGAACAACGAGATGCCCAGCAGTACGCCGGCCGCCGGCACCAGCCGACGTTGACCGAGCCGGTCAGCCAGCGGGCCTGCCACCTGCATCCCGATGAACGCGGCTCCACCCAGGACGAGCAGCAACAGCCCGAGCGTGCTGTGCGAGATACCGGTCGCCCGCTCGACGTTCGGGATGTGCACGACCCACATACCGACCGAGAAGCCGTTCAGGCCGAAGTAGATCCACGTTGCCACCCGGGCCGCGCGCGGTGGCGCGGCGGTGACGGTCTCGACGCTCAAGACAGCCCTTCTACAGATAGGTCCGCAACCTCGACCAGTACTCCGCGCTGCGCGAGCAACGTGCGGGACTCCTCGGGTGCGGTGGAATCGGTGATGATCAGATCGGGACGGTCGGCCGGACAGATGTACGCGAGCGCGGCCCGATCCCATTTGGCGCCATCGGCCAGCACCATCGATCGGGTGGCCACCGCCATCGCCTGCTGCTTCACCTCGGCGTCGCCAAGATCGAACGCGGTCATTCCCGCGTCGAGACTGAACGCACAGGGACTCAACACAGCGACGTCGAACCGCAACGCGCGCAGCGACGCCAGCGTGAGCGGCCCGATCATCGACAGCTCCCCCGGCCTCGGCTCACCACCGGGCATCAGCAGCCGCACGCGCGGAGCATCGATGAGCTCCTGCGCCACATGCAGCGACAACGGCATCACCGTCACCGCGCGATCGCGCAGCAACTTGGCGACCTCGAGTGCCGTCGTACCGCTGTCCAGCACGATCGTGTCGCCGTCCTTCAAGTGCTCGACCGCCGCCCGCGCGATCGCCTGCTTCGGGCCCAGATCAGCGGTCGCCCGCGCCGCGAAGGGCGGCTCGACCCCGGTCGGCATCGCGGCGATCGCGCCACCGTGGACGCGCTTCAGCACACCCTGCGCCGCGAGGTAGTCGAGATCGCGCCGGACGGTCATGTCCGAGGCGCCCGTCGCCGCCACCAGTTCGGCCACGCCGACCCGGCTCCCGGCCCTGAGATGCTCGACGATGACGCGTTGCCGTTCCGTACTCTTCACTGTGTGAAACTATCAGCCGATTGTTCGTTCAAACAATCGGTTTGTTTGAATGGTGGACTCTAGTGTGAGGTTGACGACCCAGTGAGCGAACTCCGCCAGGCCCGGTACGCCGTCGCAGCGGTCTTCTGCGTGCACGGTTCGGTGACGGGGTCGTTCGCGACCCGGGTGCCGTGGATCCAGGACCACGCGTCGTTGAGCCCCGGCCAGCTCGGCCTGGCGCTGGCCTTCCCGGCGATCGGCGCGTCGCTGTCCATGCCACTCGCCGCCCGGATCAGCCACCGTTTCGGCAGCCGGGCCGCCCTTCGGGGGCTGATCGCGCTCTGGACGCTCGCCCTCGTCCTACCGTCACTTGCGCCCAACCTGGTCACACTGTGCGCCGCCTTGTTCGTCTACGGCGCTACAGCCGGTATGGCCGACGTAGCGATGAACGCGATCGGGGTGGAGGTCGAGCAGCGGCTCGGCAAGTCGATCATGTCCGGCCTGCACGGCATGTGGAGCGTAGGGACACTGATCGGCTCCGGGATCGGCACACTGGCTGCGCACCTCGACGTGAGCGCCCAACTGCATCACGCGGTCGCTGCGGTAGTACTGACGGTGGCCGGTACTACGGCCTGCCACTGGGTGCTCAACCTGCGTCCGGCCGAGGACGAGGAGGCACCACCACGCTTCGCCCTGCCACCCAAGTCTGCTTGGTTGATCGGTGCGGTGGGCTTCTGTGCCGTCTTCGCCGAGGGTGCGAGCCTCGACTGGTCTGCGGTGTACCTGCGCGACATATTGAGCACCTCAGCCGGTGTGGCCGCTGCAGCCACTACTGGCTTCGCACTGACGATGGCAGCGGCTCGGATCGCCGGTGACGCGGTGGTCGATCGCTTTGGGGCGGTACGGACCGTGCGGATCAGTGGTGCGGTCGCCACGCTCGGCGGCGTACTAGTAGTGCTCGCTGGGCACCCGCTGGTCGCTATGGCCGGCTTTGGCCTGCTGGGGCTGGGCATTGCGGTCGTAGTACCGCTTGCGTTCGCCGCAGCCGGGCGTACCGGCCCCAACGCCAGCCAGGCGATCGCCGGCGTCGCCACGGTCACCTACACCGCCGGCCTGATCGCCCCATCGATCATCGGCGGCATCGCCCAGGCCAGCAACCTCACTGTCTCCTTCATCCTGGTGACAGTGCTCGCAACGGGCATCGCCGCCTTCTCCGCCGTACTACGGCCTGCCGGCGTGCGGGACGCTCACCTCGACAGTTGAGACGAGGCCGGTGCGGTCCGGGCTCAACATGTGTTCGAACCCACGCCACTGGGCGCTGAGCATGTACAGCGTGGTGCCATCGGAGCCACCGAGCACGCAGGAGAAGGCGCCGCGATCGAGGTCGACCGTCTCGAGCACCTCGCCGCCCTCCTGCACCCGGACACACCGTTGCGCAGGCACATCGGCGTACCAGACGGCGCCGTCCGCATCGAGGCAGATGCCGTCGGGGTGCCCGTCGTCGAGCTCGGCCCAGCTACGGCGGCCGGACAAGCTGCCGTCGGCCGCGATGTCGAAGGCGGTCAAGCACTGGCCGTGCGACTCGGCGACGATCAGCGTCGAGTCGTCGGGCGTGACCGCCATCCCGTTGCCGAACCTGATGCCGTCGGCAATCTGTCGGGCCTTGCCGTCCGGCGTCACGACGACAACGACTCCGGGCCGGGCGAAGTCGAACCAGCCGCCGTTGACGAAGACGTTGCCACGGCTGTCGACGACGATCTCGTTGAACAGGTCGGCCAGCCCGCTCAGGTCGGCGTACGGGACCAGCTCGTCGTCCTTCTGCCGGAACAGCGTCGCGCCGGCGATCACCAGCAAGGTGCCGTCGGGCGTCCAGTCGATCGAGAACGGGATCGTCTCCGGCGGCACGGTGACGACCACCTCACGCTCACCGTCGCCGCCGATCGCGAGCACCTCACCGGTGCCCCAGTTCGCGAGCCACAGCCGCCCGTCGTGCCAGCGCGCCGATTCGCCGTACCCGAGTCCGTCCACCAGAATCTTCGTCATACCTCTGGTACGAAGTGGGCGGCCGGATTTCGACATCAGCCGCGCCGGGCCGTCACGATCGCGTACTGATTGGAGACCTTGTAAGCCGCCGGGTCCTCGTTGATCTCCTGGACCGCGGCCAGCAACCGCCGCTCGAGCTCGGCCTGCAACTCGGCGCCGTCAGGGCGCGATGCCAACGCCTGCGCCGCGCTCACCGCCATCGGATGCTGCGCCGACTTCGCCAGGAACTCCTCGGCCGACTTCGCCGTGAGGTCCATCGACCGCCGCTCGACCTTCACCCCGAACCCGTACTTCGCGAAGGCCGCTCGCAACGCGTCCTCGTCATGCCAGGCAAGCGGCTCCGGGCCGGCCGGCTTCGGAGCGCCGAAGACCTCGGCCATGAACTTGCCGGCCGTACCGTTGATCGCCATCATCGAGCCGCCCGGAACCCACGAGGTCAACCGAATCAGCCCGTCCGGCGCCGTCACCCGGGTCATCTCCGCGATCGCCGCATCGGCGTCCGGCGCGAAGATCACCGCGAAGACAGACAGCAGCAGATCCGCGCCACCGTCAGCCACCGGGATCGAGGCAGCATCACCGACCACGAAGTCAGCCTGCACCCCGCGCTCGACAGCCCGCTTCCGGGCAACCTCCACCAACCTCGCGGCCGGGTCGACGCCAGTCACCACGGCGCCCCGCTCGGCAGCCAGCAGCGCCGCATTTCCTGTGCCGGTCCCCAGATCGACGACCCGCTTGCCGGCCAGTGGCTCCGACATCGCCACCACGATCTCGGAGATCGGCAACAGCGACTGCCCCGTCGGTTCGTACTGCCCCAGACCCCAGTCCAGCTCCACAGCCCACTCCCTCAACCCCGATGACGTGTCCGCCCCAGTAGACCACCCCTTGCAGTTGACACTGTGTGAAGCCGAAGAGTGAGAGGGCCATGATGAACATCGGAGAATTCGCCCGCCTCGGCGGCATCACCACCCGTATGCTGCGCCACTACGACGCGCTGGGCCTGCTCGTCCCTGCCCATGTCGACCCGCACAGCGCTCGTCGCTCGTACGACCTGGCGCAGCTGTCGACGCTCAATCGCCTGCTGGCGCTCAAAGGTCTCGGCTTCCGTTTGGACGAGATCGGCCCGTTGCTGGCCGAAGGTGTCGACCCAGCGGAATTGCACGGCATGCTGCGCCTGCGCGAGGCCGAGCTGGAGCGTCAGGTACGGCACCAGCGGCACACGCTCGACCGGGTGCGAGCGAGACTCCGACTGATCGAGCAGGAGACCCAGATGCCCGTCGAAACCAAACACCTCGAACCCATCACCCTCGCCGCCCTCTCAGCCGACTCCCCCGACGCCAGCCGCCAGCAAACAGGTGCCGTCGTCCAAACCCTCTTCGACCAGGTCATCGACCGCATGGAAGCCGCCGGCGCGGACCGCACAACCCCCATCGCCCGCTACCACCCCCATCCCACCACCACCCCGCACCCCACCAAGACCACAGCCACCGGCTCCCAGAGCAACGCGGACGGCGCGGGCGATCCCGCAGTGCGGGTGGTTGCGGGCTATGCGCTCTCCGGGGAGCCAGTGCCCGGCCTCGACAGCTATACGCTTCCGGCCACCGAGGTGGCAGCGGTCCTACATCGGGGGCCGATGAACACCATCTCCGTGGCATACCAGGAGCTCGCTCGGTGGGCTGAATCCACCGGGCGAGCTCCCACGACGTTCAGCTGGCGTGAGTACTATCTCGAGGCTCCTGGCGACGATCAGAGCGACTGGATCGTCGAGGTGCAGCTGGAGCTCTGACGGCTACTTGTCGGTGGCGAAGGCGTCGTCGAAGGAGCCTTCGGGCTTGTCGAAGGCCAGCGCGCGGATGGTGTTGACCGCCTCGGCGGCGCCGAGCTTGCGCTCCATCCCGGCGTCTTCCCACTCGACCGAGATCGGCCCTTCGTAGCCGATCGAGTTGAGCACCCGGAAGCAGTCCTCCCAGTTCACGTCGCCGTGGCCGGTCGAGTAGAAGTCCCAGCCGCGCCGCGGGTCACCCCACGGCAGGTGCGACCCGAGCCGACCGTTGCGCCCGCCGCCGACCCGCATCCGGGTGTCCTTGCAGTCGACGTGGTAGATCCGGTCCTTGAAGTCCCACAGGAATGCTGCCGGGTCGATGTCCTGCCAGACCATGTGGCTCGGGTCCCAGTTCAGCCCGAACGCCTCGCGATGCCCGATCGCCTCCAACGTCAGCGTCGTCGTCCAGTAGTCGTACGCGATCTCCGACGGGTGCACCTCGTGCGCGAACCGCACGCCGACCTCGTCGAACACGTCCAGGATCGGGTTCCACCGATCCGCGAAGTCCTTGTACCCCGCCTCTATCCGCTCGGCCGGTACCGGCGGGAACATCGCCACGTACTGCCAGATCGACGACCCGGTGAAGCCGATCACCGTCTTCACGCCGAGCTTCGCCGCGGCGCGAGCGGTGTTCTTCATGTCCTCGGCCGCTCGCTGCCGGACGCCCTCGGGATCGCCGTCGCCCCAGACCCGCGACGGCAGGATCGCCTGGTGCCGGAAGTCGATCGGGTCGTCGCAGATCGCCTGCCCGACCAGATGGTTGGAGATCGCGAAGACCTGCAGCCCGTGCCGCTTCAGGATCTCGTGCCGGCCGGCGATGTAGTCCGGATCGTCGATCGCCTGCTGGACGTCGAAGTGGTCACCGGAGCAGGCGATCTCGACGCCGTCGTATCCCCAGGAGGACGCCAGGCCGCAGACCTCCTCGAAGGGCAGGTCGGCCCACTGACCGGTGAACAGGGTGATCGGGCGTGGCATGTGCTGGCTCCTCGATGATCAGTCGTGCGATGAGGTCGTGGGGTTCAGTTCCCCGATGGTCGAGTTCTCGACCGGGGTCCAGACGCCGTCCGCGGCAGCGGACCGGAGTACGGCGTCGACGAGATGGGCGGAGCGGGCGCCGGCGGCGAAGTCGGGCAGGCCGTCGGGGTGGTCGCCGTCCAGCGCGGCCGCGTAGCTGTCGGCGACGAAGGAGTCGAAGGCATCCTGGTAGCCCTGCGCGTGACCGGCCGGCAGCCGGCTGATCCGCGCGGCGGGCGGGCTGAGAGTGTCCGGATCGCGGGTCAGCAACTGACTCGCCGCCCGCCGCCCGACCCACAGCCGATCCGGGTCTTCCTGATCGAAGCCGAAGCTCGACTCGGTCCCGGAGACCTCCAGATACAGCCGGTTCTTGCGACCCGCCGCGACCTGGCTGACCACCACCGTCCCGACCACACCGGCCACGGTACGAAACTGCGCGGTCGCCAGATCCTCGGTCCGTACTTCGGCCCCGCCCCGGTTGGCGCGAATCGTGCGGGTCTGCGCGCTCACGTCAGCGATCCGGTCGCCGGTGACGAACTCGGTCAGGTCGCACCAGTGCGAGCCGATGTCCGCGAACGCCCGCGACGGACCGCCCGCGGTGTCGTCGACCCGCCAGTTCTGATCGTTCGCACCCGCCAGCCAGTCCTGCAGATAGCTCCCGTGCAGGCTGGTGATCTGGCCGGCCTCGCCCTCGGCGATCCTGGTCCGCAGCTCCCGCACCATCGGGTGGTACCGGTAGACGAACGGCACCGTGGCGACCCGGCCGGCCTCCAGCGCGGCCGCGAGCAGGCCGGTCGCATCCTTGGCCGAGGTGGCCAGCGGCTTCTCGCAGATCACGTGTTTGCCCGCTTCGAGTGCTTGCAGGGTGACCGGCAGGTGCGTGTTGTTCGGCGTACAGACGTGGACGAGATCGATGTCGGCGGCAAGCAGCTCGCCGAGCGTCGCGAACCCGCGCTCGGCACCGGACGCCTCGGCCGCCGCCCCGGCCCGCTCTGGGCTGGACCCGACCGCGCCGACGATCTGGGCGCCCGCGACCAGCGCCGACCGCCCGTGCACGCGCCCCATGAAGCCGCCACCGACGATCCCGACCCTGAGCTTGCGCGCTGTGGTGGACATGACGGCGACGCTATGTTGAACTTTTGTTCCCCGTCAAGCAAAAGCCTGGCGATCCGCGACGAAAGTGCTGGCGATGAGCGAGTTCGGTCCCGCGCACGGAGTACTGCGGCTGCTGCTCGACGGGCAGCCGCGGACCCGGGCCGAGCTGATCGACCTGAGCGGACTCGGACGATCGACTGTCACCGGCCGGCTCGACGAGCTGGTCGCGGCGGGCTTCGTCGTACCGTCCGGCGAGGCGGCATCGAGCGGTGGCCGGCCGCCGGCTCGGTTCGCCTTCAACCCATCGGCACGATTGGTACTCGCGGCCGATGTCGGCGCAACCCACCTGTCGGTCGCGCTGACGGATCTGAGCGGCACGATCCTCCACAGCACCACCACGGCCCTCAACATCGCCGAAGGACCCGAGACCGTCCTCGCCGCCCTCGCCAGCACCGGCCGCGCCCTGCTCAAGCAGGCCAGGCGATCGGCCAAGGATCTGGCCGGCATCGGCGTCGGGCTGCCCGGCCCGGTCGAGCACAGCACCGGCCGCCCGAACCATCCACCGATCATGCCCGGCTGGGATTCGTACGACGTCGTCGGCCGGCTCACGAAAGAGTTCGGCTGCCCGGTCCTCGTCGACAACGACGTCAACCTGATGGCCCTCGGCGAGCACACCTTTCAGTACGCCGACGTCGAACACCTGCTGTTCGTCAAAGTCGCCACTGGAATCGGCGCCGGCGTCATCAGCGGCGGCCGTCTCCATCGAGGCGCCCAAGGCGCGGCCGGCGACATCGGCCACATCCAAGCCCCTGGTCACACCGAACCCTGCCGCTGCGGCAACACCGGCTGCCTGGAGGCCGTCGCCTCGGCCGCCGCGATCGCCACCCGACTCAGAGCCGCCGGCCTGCGAGCCAGAACCAGCCAGCAGGTAGTGGACCTGGTCCGCGCCGGCAACCCGATCGCCACCCAGGCAGTCCGCCAGGCAGGCCGCGAAATCGGCACCGTCCTGGCGGCCTGCGTCAGCCTGATCAACCCATCGGTGCTGGTGATCGGCGGCTCGCTGTCCCAGGCAGGCGACCACCTCCTGGCCGGCATCCGGGAAACCATCTACGCCAGATCGTTGCCCCTAGCCACCACCAACCTGAAGGTGGTCACCTCCCACACCGCCCACCGAGCAGCCCTGCACGGAGCAGCCGCGATGCTGCTTCAGCACACGCTGGCGTTGTAAGGCGCTAGCCGGTCAGCCGATGCACCGGCCGCCGGTGGAGACCTTCTTCAGGTAGTTCTCGTGGATGTAGGTGCGATCAGTGCGGCCCCAGACGATGCCGCCGCGATAGTGGTTCCACTCGATGTTCACGGTGATCTTCTGCCCGGTGTTCACCCAGGCGACGATGTGGTACGGCAGGCCGGCATCCGTCGGGTTGTCGTAGACCGGGACGCCAGTCGTCGTCACCACGCAGTCGTAGGTCGGAGCCGCCGACGCCGACGCCGCCGGTACCACGGTGCCGGCGGCGGCCAGCGCCACCCCGGCCACGGTTGTCACCCATCGCTTCGTGTTCACAGAACCTCCGTTGCTCGACCGATCTGGTCTGCTCCGGATCCTGCTGCACCGCCCTGCGGCGAACAATCCTTTCAACGACGACCGAAACGGCTATCCCCAGCGTTCGGACTTGGCTGACCTGGAGACGAGGCTGAAGAGCATGTCCTTGGGGGTCATCTCGCCGGCGACGACCTTGGTGACGTGTTCGGCGATGGGCATCTCGACGTCGTGGTGGTGGGCGAGTTCGGTGATCGAGGCGCAGGACTTGACGCCCTCGGCGACCTGACGGGTGGCGCCGGCGATCTCGGCCACCGTCATGCCCTGGCCTAGTTTTTCGCCGAAGGTCCGGTTGCGAGACAGCGGCGAGGAGCAGGTGGCGACCAGGTCGCCCAATCCGGCCAGGCCGGAGAAGGTGTGTTCGTCCGCGCCCAGCGCGGTACCCAGGCGGGCGGTCTCGACGAGGCCGCGCGTGATGACGGAGGCGCGCGCGTTGTCGCCGAAGCCCAGGCCGATGGCCATCCCGACGGCGAGCGCGATCACGTTCTTGGTGGCGCCGCCGAGTTCGCAGCCGATCACGTCGTTGTTCGTGTACGGACGGAAGGTCGGCGAATGGCAGAGCTTCTGCAGCCGGGCGGCCGTGCCCTCGTCGGCACACGCGACGACGGCCGCGGCGGGTTGTCCCTCGGCGATCTCGCGGGCCAGGTTCGGACCGGAGACGACGGCGATGCGCTCGGGGCCGGCGCCGGTGAGTTCGGCGATCACCTCGCTCATCCGCTTCGTAGTACCGACCTCGACGCCCTTCATCAGCGAGACCAGCGGTACCGCCGCCGGCAGTACGTCGGCCCAGTCGCGCAGGTTGTCCCGCAGGGACTGCGACGGTACGGCGAGCACGATCGCCTCGGCTCCGTCGGCGGCCAGCGCCGGGTCATGCGTTGCGGTGATGGCGTCCGGGAGCCGCAGACCAGGCAGGTAGTCGGGGTTCTCGTGCCGCGTGTTGATCGCCTCGCAGAGCGATTCGCGGCGTCCCCAGACGGACACCTGATTGCCGGCCTGGGCCAGGACGATGGCGAACGCGGTCCCCCAGGACCCCGCACCGAACACCGCAACCTTGGTCATCGACTCTCCCCATCCTCACGGTTCTTGTGCTTGCGCAAGTCGTAGAGCTCCTTCGGCGGCGTCTCGCCACGCAGTACGCCGAGCTCGCCGGCCACCCGCTGCATGATCACCTCGGTTGCCTCGTGCAACAGCTCGTTGGTGATCGGCTTGCCCTGGAAAGCACTCAGGTCGACCGGCTCCCCCGCGATCACCCGCATCGTCTTGCGCGGCAGCAACCGCACCCGCAGGCTGCCGTACGACGCGAACACCTCCTGCGCGCCCCAGTTCGCGATCGGGATCACCGGGCAGCCGGTCATCAGCGCGATCCGGGCAGCGCCGGTCTTACCGGTCATCGGCCAGTGGTCCGGGTCGCGGGTGATCGTTCCCTCGGGATAAACGCCGACGCACTCACCCTTCTCCACCGCGGCGACGGCGGCCCGGAACGCGTCCGCGGCCTCGGCCGAATCGCGATAGACCGGGATCTGCCCGGCGCTGGTGATGATCCGGCCGGCGATCGGCAGCTTGAACAGCGACGCCTTGCCGAGCAGCCGCGGAATCCGCCGGCATTCCCAGATGTAGAGCCCGAGCACGAACGGGTCGAAATGCGAGATGTGGTTCGTCACGAACACCATGCCACCGGTCCGCGGCACGTTCTCGCGGCCGCGGAAGTCCTGTTTGGTCCAGGTCAGCATGAAGGGTTTGACGATGGCGACCACCAGGCCGAACCAGAATCCGCGGCGTGGCCGGGGACCCTCGGTGGTGCGCTGGCCGTTCACTGCTGCCTCCTGGTGGCTGTGGTTGCCCTCGGTCATGGGAGAATCCTGCCTGATGGCAGACCTACAGGTCGCTCCCTGGACCCTGGTGATCCCGGTGAAGCGTACGGCGATCGCTAAGAGCCGGCTTGCTTCCGCCTACCCGCAGCACCGGCCAGAGCTCGCTCGTGCCTTCGCAGTCGACACTACTGCGGCCGCACTCGAGTCTCCTCTGGTCCGCGCCGTTCTGGTCGTCACGGATGACCCAGTGGTCGCAGCGGACGTCACTGCGATCGGCGCGCGCGTAGTACCGGACGTCGAAGGTGCTGGGCTCAATGGAGCTCTGGAGCATGGTGCGGCGTTCGCTGCCGTTGAATACCCCGGTACCGGAGTGGTGGCGCTGTCGGCCGACCTACCGGCTCTCAGAGCTTCCGAGCTGACTGCTGCCTTGGCAGCGTGCACAGCAGACCGCTGCTTCGTCATAGACGAGCCAGGGACCGGTACTACGATGCTCGCCGCCGCCCCTGGCGTCCCCTTGGATCCCCGCTTCGGTGTGGGCTCCGCGCAGGCCCACGAAGGCTCCGGCGCAGTGCCGATCGCGTTGGCCACCATCGAGTCGGTGCGACGCGACGTCGACACAGCAGCGGACCTGGCGCACGCAGTACAGCTAGGTGTCGGTGCCCGGACGGCTGACGTGATGTCGCTCGTGATGGGCGCAGCGACAGGCACTGAGGGCCTGGCCTGCTGAAAGGCCGCTACCGTAAGGGCATGCAAGCAACAGTCAGCCGCTACGACGCTGCTACGGCCTCTGGCGCCGTGTTGACGGATACCGGGATCGAGCTTCCCTTCGACGCCGAGGCTCTGGTCGATACTCCGGTGCGATTGCTTCGGCTCGGCCAGCGGGTCCGGCTGACCACAACAGGTTCGGGCGCCGGACTGGCGATCTCGGAGGTTCACTTCATCACCTTGCCGTAGGTGAAGAGACCAGCAACGGCGAAGGCCGGTCGCCCCTGGTGTGGGGAGACCGGCCTTCGCTAGTACAGCGGGTACTACAGGTGCTGACGGGTCAGCGGGCGGCTGCGCGCTTCGCCGGAGCCTTCTTGGCGGGGGCCTTCTTGGCCGGCGCCTTCTTGGCAACGGTCTTGGCCGGGGCCTTCTTCGCGACCGGGGCCGTCTTCTTGGCGGCGGCCTTGACCGGGGCCTTCTTGGCCGGGGCCTTCTTCGCAACCGTCTTGGTGGCAGCGGCCTTGGCCGGGGCCTTCTTGGCGGCGGCCTTGACCGGAGCGGCCTTCTTGGCCGGCGCGGCCGTCTTGGCCGGAGCAGCCTTGACGGCCGGGGCCGCCTTCGGTGCAACCAGCTTCGGCAGCTTCTTCGCACCGGAGACAACGGCCTTCAGCTCCGCACCGGCGCGGAACTTCGGAACCACGGTCTTCTTGGCGCGCTTGGTCTCGCCGGTCCGCGGGTTGCGGACCATCCGTGCACCGCGCTCGATGGCCTCGAAGGCCCCGAACCCGGTGATGGCGACCTTGCCGCCCTTCTTGGTCAGCTCGCGCTGGACGGTGTCGATGACCGACTCCAGGGCGTGCTGGGCCGAACGGCGATTTCCGTCGAAGTGCACTGCGAGCGCTTCGACCAACTGGCTCTTGTTCACTGTCTTCCCTCCGTGAACTCCTGCGTCGAGCACAGCGCTCGATCTTCCGTGAACGTTATGGACTCTTCGGCGTGTGCACAAACACCAACGCGGCAATTCGGCCTTGTTTCAGGCGATTTGGGCAAAATTTTCCCTCGAATCGCCTCTCACCCGGCTTCTGAATCCCTTCAGAGCAACGAACCGGCGCCAGACGGTGACGTCTGCCACAGCCTCGATCGCCACCTCCGTTGGGCTCTCAGCGCCGCTTTCCGGTCAGGCTCCGGGCCGCCGACCGGGCCGAATCAAGGCCCTTGGTCACCACGCTCTCGCCCTTGCGCGCCTTCAGTTCCGCACTGACCTTGCCCAGCAACCAGTCCAGCAAAGGCACCGCGATCGCCAGCACCACCCACATGATCAGCCGTCGCCGCAGGAACAACCACATCGTGTCCGCCTCCTTCGTCATTGGTTCGGACAGACCAGTGCCCCTCGGGCAAACGGACTCTAAAGCCAGCCGCGGCGCTTGAAGATCAGGTGCAGACCACCACAGACCATCGCCATCAGGCCGATCGCGAAGGGATAGCCGAACTGCCAGTGCAGCTCCGGCATCGAGTCGAAGTTCATCCCGTAGACGGTGCCGATCAGGGTCGGCGCGAACAGGATCGCTGCCCAGGCAGAGATCCGCTTCACCTCTTCGTTCTGGTCGTTGCTGGCGACGGTGAGGCTCTTCATCTCCTCGTTCTGCTGCTGGGCGACCAGGGTCGCGTTCACCGTCAGGATGTCGCGCAGCAGTTCGCGGAACGCGTCCACCCGCTCGACCACCTGGGTGACGTGGTCGGCCACGTCGCGCAGCGAGCGTTGCAGTTCCTCGTCGACGCCGTACTTGTCGAAGCCGGCCCGCAACGAGTCCAGCATGCCGACCAGCGGCCGGGTCGCGCGCTGGAACTCGATCACCTCACGGGACAACTCGTAGATGCGCCGCGACACCTTCGGATCGCCGCGGAACACCTCGGTCTCGATCTCGTCGATGTCGTTCTCCAGGCCGGCCACCACCGGCGCGTACCCGTCGACGACCTTGTCCATGATCGCGTAGAGAACAGCCTCGGTACCGCGCCGCAGCAACTCGGGATCGCGTTCGACCCGGCGCCGGACCGCGGCCAGGTTGGGCGCCTCGGCATGCCGGACCGTCACCACGAAGTCCGGGCCGACGAACACGTGCACCTCGCCGAACTCGACCTCCTCGGTCGCGTCCCGGTATCGAGCAGCCTTCAGTACTACGAACAACGTGTCGCCGTAGCGCTCGAGCTTCGGCCGCTGATGGGCCTGGATGGCGTCCTCGATCGCCAGCTCGTGCAGATCGAACTCCTGCGCCAGCGAGGTCAGCTCGCGCCGGTCAGGGCGGTACAGGCCGATCCAGGCAAGGCTTTTCGGCGACTCGTGCAGCACCTGGTAGGTGTCGGCCAGCGACTCCGGCGACGCGACCCGCGAGCCGTCGCAGTAGATCGCGCTGTCGACGACGCTGTGCCCTTTGGGCTTGGGGCCGGCCGGAGGGGTGGCCTTCTGCTCCAATGCGACCGGCTCGGCGGCAGTACCGGCGTACCGGCGGGCGGCGGCGCGCAGGGATGGGGTGCGGCTGAACGCACGCAGGGTGCGCAGGCGAATGTCGGACATGACAAGTCCTCCAGGTGCGAGGTGTGGGATCGATGGAAGAAACACATCGCCCAGCCCCGCGCCGCAGGTCACCCCGCGCTGGTACGCGACGGGGTGACCTGACCTGTCAGAAGAGGATTCAGCGCCTCAAGGCCGGACGAGATCCGTATGTCTGGAGGGTTCGCTGCTCATGGCGCCCCACCTCCAAGATCTCGTCGTGTCTTGTGCTGACAACTTCGCAAGGATAACACCGGAGTTATCGGTGTCGTTGTGCGATGCGTTACGCCTTCGCCGGCAGGGTGGCCGGCTTGAAGGCCGGCCGGGTCGCCTCGTACGCCGTGATGTCGGCCTCGTGGGACAAGGTGATGCCGACGTCGTCGAGCCCGTTCAGCAGCCGGTAGCGGGTGTAGTCGTCGATCTCGAACGGCGCCGAGACGTCCCCGGCCGAGATCGTCTTGTTCTCCAGGTCGACGGTCACCTTGGTACCGGGATCCTGCTCGACCGTGGCCCAGAGTTGGTCGACGACGTCCTGCTCGACGAGGGCCGCGAGCAACCCGGCCTTGCCCGAGTTGCCCCGGAAGATGTCGCCGAACCGCGATGCCACGACGACGCGGAACCCGTAGTCCATCAAGGCCCAGACGGCGTGCTCACGCGACGACCCGGTGCCGAAGTCCGGTCCGGCGACAAGCACCGAGACCCCTTCATACTCGGGCTGGTTCAGGACGAAGGTGGGATCGTTGCGCCAGGCAGCGAACAGTCCGTCCTCGAAACCGGTCCGGGTGACCCGCTTGAGGTAGACCGCCGGGATGATCTGGTCGGTGTCGACGTTGCTGCGCCGCAGCGGAACCGCGGTGCCGATGTGCTGGGTGAAGGCTTCCATGATTCCTTTGTCCTCAGACGTTCTCGGGTACGGCGATCTCGAGCGGCGGCAGGTCGGCCGGCGCCGCGAGAGTGCCCGTGACGGCGGTTGCGGCGGCGACCAGCGGCGAGACCAGGTGCGTCCGGCCGCCCTTGCCCTGGCGTCCTTCGAAGTTCCGGTTGGAGGTCGAGGCGCTGCGCTCGCCCGGGGCCAGCTGGTCCGGGTTCATCCCCAGGCACATCGAGCACCCCGCTCCACGCCACTCGGCGCCGGCGTTCTTGAAGATCACGTCCAGGCCTTCGGCCTCGGCCTGCAGCAGCACCCGGCCCGATCCCGGTACGACGAGCATCCGGGTGCCGTCGGCAACCTTCCGCCCGGCCAGTACGCCGGCGGCCGCGCGCAGGTCCTCGATCCGGCCGTTGGTGCAGGAGCCGAGGAAGACGGTGTCGACGTGCACCTCGCGCAGCGGCGTACCGGCGGTGAGGCCCATGTACTCCAGGGCGCGCTCGGCGGCGATCTTCTCGTTGGGCTCGTCGAAGTCGTCCGGCGACGGCACGTTGGCCGACAGCGGCGCGCCCTGACCGGGGTTGGTGCCCCAGGTGACGAACGGCGCGATGTCCTCGGCGCGCAACGCGATCTCCTTGTCGAAGGTCGCGTCCTCGTCGGTGGCCAGGCTGTTCCAGTACTCGACCGCGGCTTCCCAGTCGAGGCCCTGCGGCGCGTGCGGCTTGTCCTTCAGGTATGAGTACGTCGTCTCGTCCGGCGCGATCATGCCGGCCTTGGCGCCCCACTCGATCGACATGTTGCAGATCGTCATCCGGGCTTCCATCGACAACGCGCGGATCGCTTCGCCGCGGTACTCGACGATGTAGCCCTGGCCGCCACCGGTGCCGACCTGGGTGATCAGCGCGAGTACCAGGTCCTTGGCCGAGACACCGTCCGGCAGTACGCCGTCGACGGTGACCGCCATCGTCTTGGGGCGGGCCTGCATCAGCGTCTGGGTGGCGAGCACGTGCTCGACCTCGCTGGTACCGATGCCGAAGGCAATCGCGCCGAAAGCGCCGTGGGTGGAGGTGTGGCTGTCACCGCAGACCACCGTCATGCCGGGCTGGGTCAGGCCGAGCTGTGGGCCGATCACGTGCACGACGCCCTGGTCCGGGTCGCCGAGCTTGTGGATCCGGACGCCGAACTCCTCCGCGTTCTTGCGCAGTGTGTCCACCTGGGTTCGGGATGTGAGGTCCGCGATCGGCTTGTCGACGTCGAGGGTCGGGACGTTGTGGTCCTCGGTCGCGATGGTCAGATCCGGGCGGCGGACCTTCCGGCCGGCCAGCCGGAGGCCGTCGAACGCCTGCGGACTCGTCACCTCGTGCACGAGATGGAGATCGATGTAAAGGAGGTCGGGCTCTCCGTCGGCATGGCGCACGACGTGCGCATCCCAGACCTTTTCCGACAACGTCCTACCCATCAGATGCTCCTTCATGGTTTTGTGGGTGCTGTTCTCTCGCTCACAGTGCGCCGAGATCGGCTGCAGAAGCGACTTGCGTTCCACGATTCGAGACGGCAATATCGTCTCATGGACAACTCTAGCGGAGTCGGCGTTCTCGACAAAGCAGCTCTCGTTCTGTCCGCACTCGAGTCCGGACCGGCGACCCTGGCCGGACTCGTGGCGGCGACGGGACTGGCCCGGCCGACGGCACACAGGCTCGCTGTCGCTCTGGAGCACCACCGGTTGGTGGGTCGCGACATGCAGGGCCGCTTCGTGCTCGGGCCACGCCTGAGCGAGTTGGCCTCCGCTGCCGGTGAGGACCGACTGCTGGCGACAGCCGGTCCGGTGCTGGCGCGACTGCGCGACATCACTGGTGAGTCGGCGCAGTTGTTCCGCCGCCAGGGTGAGTACAGGGTCTGTGTCGCGGCCGCCGAGCGCCCGTCCGGCCTGCGCGACACCGTGCCGGTCGGCAGCCAGCTGACGATGGCCGCTGGATCCGCCGCTCAAATACTGCTTGCCTGGGAGGACCCGGAGCGGATGCACCGCGGCCTCCACAACGCCACCTTCAACGCGGCCGCCCTGGCCGGCGTACGCCGCCGTGGCTGGGCCCACTCGGTCGGCGAACGCGAGCAAGGCGTCGCCTCCGTCTCCGCTCCGGTCCGCTCCCCCTCCGGCAAGGTGATCGCCGCCGTCTCCGTCTCCGGCCCGATCGAACGCCTCTCCCGCCAGCCCGGCCGCATGCACGCCCCCGCCGTAATGGCCGCCGCCGAACGCCTCTCCGAAGCCCTCCGCCGCGCTTCCGAGTAGTCCTCTTCTGTACTGCGAACAGCCCGTCGCGTCCCCCGGCGGGCTGTTCCCTTTCCCCGCGCACTACACCGTTTCGGCGGTTAACCACCGAGCTTGTGGGTTGTCACCCGGGATTCCGGGGTGACAACCCACCATTTCGGTGGTTAACCGCCGAAATTGCGTGGGCGAGGGTAGGGGTTTCGGTTGTTGCTCAGTGGCGTGGGGTGCTTGCTGGTGGGAGTGGGGAGGATCACGATGAGTTGGGGGTACTGCTCTTCGGGAGGTACTGCGATGGTGCGGGACTGGATGACTGTCGGATGGAAGATGCTGATCGTCCGTGGGGTGATCGGTGTCGTGTTCGGGGTGCTGGCGATCGTCTGGCCGATCTCGACGGCGATCGCACTGGCGTTGCTGTGGGGCTTCTGGGCCCTGATGGACGGCATCGGCTCGATCACCCAGGCGCTCCGGCCCGGATCCGGCGGCAGCAGGCTGTGGTTCGCGGCAATGGGCGTGATCGCCTTGGTCGCGGCGTTCTTCGCCATCTTCAGTCCCGCAGTCACCGCGGTCACCCTGACGTGGATCCTGGGCATCTGGCTGATCGTCCGTGGCGTGTTCGAGGCCGTTGGCGCCTTCACCACCGATCACCTGGCGCCTCGCTGGTTCTTCCTGCTCGGTGCCGCCTTCTCGATCCTGCTCGGCATCCTCTTCGCTGCCAACCCCGGCAAGGCCGCGGTCGGTATCGCCGTCCTCCTCGGAGTCGTCGCCCTGCTCTGGGGCGCGGCCTACCTGGTGTCCGGACTGGCCATGCGCCGGCTCGTTACTGCTTCACCCACGTCAGCGTCTGAATGAGCCGGTCGACGTGCCCGGCGAGTGCCCGACCGGACGGAACGAACTGCGGCGTCGAATGCGCGAGCTGCGCGTGCCCCAGGAACGCGGCATAGGCGAGTAGTCCACGATCACGCGCTCGCGCCGGCGAAAGACCTGACTCCGTGAACAACGAGGTGAGGTAGGCCAGCCGGCGTTCGGTGACTCGCGCCAGCGTGGGTGCGACGAGTGGATGCGTCGCCGTCGCCTGCAACGCGAGCTCCACCGACCCGGCCCCCACGCCTGGATCTCCCAGGACGTCCGTGAACACCAGACGCAGCAGGTCCCGGAGCCGGGCATCGGCGTCCGGGGCCTGCTCAACCGTCGCGATCACCCGATCTGTGTCGCGCCGCTCCCAGCGCTCGAGCGCGGCCGCGACGAGCGCGTTCCGATCGGCGAAGTGCCAGTAGAAGCTGCCCTTGGTGGTCCCCAGCGACTTCGCCAGCGGCTCCACGGCGACCGCCCCGAGGCCGCCCCGGGCGAGTGCTTCGAGCGCAGCCGCGGTCCAGTCGTTCGCCGTCAACGATTCGCGCTTCCCAGTTGCCATGACCATACGCTACCGTATGGTGCTGCCTCCATACGGAGGCGTATGGAAGGGAGAGTCATGGAGGCACTCACGATCGAATCGACGCCGGCCCAGGGGATCAACCCCGTTCGCGGAGCCGTCCAGCAGTACCCGATCCTCAGTTTCATCGCGCTGGCCTGTCTGTTCGGCTGGCTGTTCTATCCCCTGGCGTACTTCGGCATCGGATCGAACCCGGGCAACTTCCCGATCGGCCCGATCATCGCCGCCCTCATCGTCGCCGCCTGCCAGGGCCGCCCGCAGCTCCGCGCCTGGGGACGACGGCTGCGCAACTGGCGAGCCAGCTGGAAGTGGTACCTGGTCGCGCTGCTGGCACCGATCGCGATCCACATCACGAACGTGCTGGTGAATCACGCGTTCGGGGCGCCGCTGCCCACCTCCGCCCAATGGGCCGGCGCACCCGCGGCCCTGGCGACGATCCCGGTCCTGCTGGTGCTCATCGGCATCGGCGAGGAGGCCGCCTGGACGGCGTTCGTCGCGCCCATCCTGCTCCGGCGGCACGGATTCGTGGTCGCCTGGCTGCTCGCCTCCGCGCTGCGGATCTTCTGGCACCTGCCATTGATGCTCGACGGCAACCTGCCCTGGGTGATGGGCATCCTGGGCAACGCGGCCTTCACGATGGTGCTCCTGCAGGTCCTCGTCGCGACGCGCGGCGGCTGGCAACTGGCGGCTGTCTGGCACGCGAGCCTGAACGCGTTCGGCAGCGGTTTCTTCTTTCCGCTGGTCACCGGCCGCGACAACGCCCGGCTCGGGATCCTGCTCGCCGTCGCCTACGCACTACTGGCTGCCGTCGTGTACTTCCGGAAGCAGCCGGATCCCGCTGCCGTCCGGGGGGATGTGACGCTCGCCTCACTCCGGTACAGAGAGAAAAACAAGCGCCCCTCACCTGGTGGTGAGGGGCGCTTTCTCTGGTAGCCCCGACGGGATTCGAACCCGCGCTACCGCCTTGAGAGGGCGGCGTGCTAGGCCGCTACACAACGGGGCCAGAGCGCTTGCCGACCGGTTCCGGAGAGCCGGCCAACGAGGATGAACTGTACCTAACTTCCAGCGATACGGTCCAATCGCTGGGGTACTAGGACTCGAACCTAGACTAACTGGACCAGAACCAGTCGGGCTGCCAATTACCCCATACCCCAAAGCTTGTTACTGCGATTGTCAGCGCGTTTCCGCCCTCACAACCTGGCCCGCAGAGCCTATCGCAGCATGCCGCCAGAAACCAAAACGAGGTCACCGCCCCCAACTGTCACACCTGTCACAGCTGGGACTGTCGGTCCCAGCTGATTGGGTTGGCGACATGGCTCGATTCCGGATGTACCCGACGCCGACGCAGAAGGCTGCGTTGCTGGAGCAGTGCGGGCATGCCCGGTACGTGTGGAATCTGGCCCTCGAGCAGTGGTCGCTGTGGACCCCCGACAAGGCTACGGCGGCGCCGAACTTTGCTGAGCAATGCCGGCAACTGACCAGGGCACGAGCCACGTCCGACTGGCTGCGGGCCGGCTCGCAGACCGTCCAGCAGCAGGCGTTACGGGACTTCGACCAGGCCGTCAAGAACTTCTACGCCGGCACACACCGGCGGCCGACCTGGCGCAAGAGAGGGGCGCATGAGGGATTCCGCATCGTCGGCCCTCAAGCGTCCCGGGTCGTGAAGCTGAATCGGAAGTGGGCCGCGGCAAACGTCCCGAAGATCGGCTGGATACGGTTCCGGCTGTCTCGTGCGATACCTGACGCGAAGTCGTACCGCATCACCCGCGACCGGGCGGGGCGCTGGCACCTCGCATTCGCCGTCATCCCGCCACCGATCCCAACACCCGGCACGGGCGAGATCGTCGGCGCATGCTCGAGCAGGTGACCGTCGTAAGGACTGGGTGGAGAAGACCAGCACCAACCTCGCCCGACGCTTCGACGTCATCCGCGTGGAAGACCTGCGCATCGCTCCGATGACCCGGCGCCCCAAACCGAAGCCTGATCCGGAACAACCAGATGCGTACCTGTCGAACCGCCGTCGAGCGAAGGCCGGACTCAACCGCAGCATCCTGGCTAACGGCTGGGGACTGCTCGTCCAGCGCCTGGAGCACAAGGCCGCGGGACGGGTCGAGAGGGTGAATCCTGCGTACACGTCGCAGACCTGCAACGCTTGCGGGCACTGTGCACCTGAGAACCGCGAGAGCCAAGCGGTCTTCCGGTGCGCAGCCTGCGGACATCAGGCGAACGCAGACATCAACGCGGCAGTCAACATCGCGGCCGGACGGGCCGTCAGCGCACGCCGAGAGACGCCGTTAGGGGTCTCGCCGAAGCGTGAACCTCAACTCGCTACTCCACGTAGAAGTTGAAATCCCCGGCCCTCCAAGGGAGGGGAGGACGTCAAACCCGTCACAGCAGTCGCTTGCCGGGACCGCGATCCGCTACCAGCGAAGTCGACAGCGGCAGGTCGCAGCGGGTGGCCATTCCCTGCTTGCGGGCCAGCAGCAACGCGATCGCACCGAAGGCGGCGAACTTCACCACGTCGACGGCAACGAGCGACCAGGGCGCGTCGGAGGCTCCCAGGCTGTCGCCGACGGTGTTGGTCAGAGCCGCGTAGATGAAGGTGATCACGTTGTTCGCCGCATGCGCCGCGATCGGCGCCTCCAGCCCACCGGTACGGACCGCGAGCAACCCCGCCACCAGTCCGAACGCGAACCGGTCGAGGAACAGCGCTGGGCTCTCCCATGGCCAGATCCCGTGCGCCATCGTGAACAGCACGGTCGTCACCAGTACCGCGATCAGTGAGCTGCGCACCAACGCGCCGACCGCCTGCAGCAGGTAGCCGCGGAAGAAGTACTCCTCCCCCGCCGCCTGGAACGTCGACGTCAGCAACGTCACCACGATCACGCCGGCCGCGTCGGAGGCCACTCCATTTGATCCGCTGCCAAGTACGTCGACGCTGCCGAGCTCGATCACCCCGAGCATCACCAGCTCGAGCACCACGGCCGCGACGCCGAAGATCGCCAACGGCCGCCAGCGCAGCTTGCCGATCACCGACGACAGCAACCCCGGCGTCTGCTTGTTCAGCAACGTCGCGACGATCATCGTCAACGGGATCAGCACGATCAGCGACAGGTTCGTCGCCAGCAGCCCGAGCCAGGACACGGTGCCCTTGGGATCGGTCCGGATCGCCTGCTGCACCGACAGGACCAGCACGCTCCAGAACATCCAGCCGACCAGCACGGTCAGTGCTCCGAGGAGCACGAACGCGGACGGTGTGACGTTGTTGCGCAGCAGCCGGTGGTACGGCTGCGGGCCGGTGTCCCGGGGGTCGATCGCCACCCCGGGTCCCGGCGTACCGGCGTACGCCATCAGTCGGCCGGGAGGCTCGCGCGGGCCTGCTCGATCCGGCGGAGCGAACTCTCCCGCCCGAGCAGTTCCAGCGACTCGAACAACGGCGGCGAGATCCGGCGGCCCGAGATCGCGACCCGGACCGGGCCGAACGCGTTCTTCGGCTTCAGCCCCAGCCCCTCGATCAGCGCGGTCCGCAGCGCGGCCTCGATCGGCTCGGTCTTCCACTCGCCGACCCCGGCCAGCGCCTTGCCGGTCGCCTCCAGCACCGCGCCGGCGTCACCGGTCAGCACCTTGGCAGCCGAGTCCGGGTCGATCGAGAAGGCCTCGTCCGGTACGAACAGGAAGCCGAGCATGTCCGGCGCCTCGGAGAAGGTGTTCATCCGCTCCTGGACGTGCGGCACCGCCGCGTTCAGCAACGCGAGCTGCTCGTCCGACGGCTCGACCGGCAGCACGCCTGCCTTCGCCAGGAACGGCACCGCGCGGTTGGCCCAGTCGGCCGGCTCCAGCAACCGCATGTGCGAGGCGTTGATGGCCTCGCATTTCTTCGGGTCGAAGCGGGCCGCGTTCGCGTTCACCTTGCGGATGTCGAACGCCTTGATCATCTCGTCCATGGTGAAGACGTCGCGGTCGTCGGCGATCGACCAGCCCAGCAGAGCCAGGTAGTTGAGCAGCCCCTCGGGCAGGAAGCCACGCTCCATGTACTCGCCGAGGCCTGCGCCCGGGTCGCGCTTGGACAGCTTCTTGTTGCCCTCGCCCATCACGAACGGCAGGTGCCCGAAGCGCGGCGTCCGGCCGGAACCGATGCCGATCTCGGCCAGTGCCTCGTACAGCGCGATCTGGCGCGGCGTCGACGGCAGGAGGTCCTCGCCCCGCAGTACGTGGGTGATCTCCATCAGTGCGTCGTCCACCGGGTTCACCAGCGGGTACAGCGGGTAGCCGTTGGCCCGGACGAGCACATAGTCGCCCAGGTTCTCCGGCAGGAAGGTGATCTCGCCGCGGACCAGGTCGTCGAAGGTGATCGGGCGGTCGGGCATCCGCAGCCGTACTACGGGACGCCGCCCCTCCTCGACGTAGGCCTGCACCTGCTCGGGCGTCAACGCGCGGCAGTGACCGTCGTACCCGCTGTGCTGCCCCGCGGTACGGGCGGCCTCGCGGCGCTGGTCGAGCTCCTCCTGCGAGCAGTAGCAGTGGTACGCCCGGCCCGCCGCGAGCAGCTTCGCCACGACGTCGGCGTACGTGTCCATCCGCTCGGACTGCAGGTAGGGGCCGAACTCGCCGCCGACCTCCGGGCCCTCGTCCCAGTTCAGGCCGAGCCAGCTGAGCGAGTCCAGCGTGTACTGCATCGCCTCGGGGGTGTTGCGGGACTTGTCGGTGTCCTCGATCCGCAGGACCAGCTTGCCGCCGTAGTGCCGGGCGAAGGCCCAGTTGAACAGCGCGCTGCGGATGTTGCCGACCGTCAGCAGACCGGTGGGCGACGGTGGGAACCGGACCCGCACCTGGTTGGGCTCCAAGCCGCCGAGAACATCGTCGTCGGTCGGGGCGGGCTTGTCAGTCACGCACGATCACCTTGTTCGTCAGAGTTCCGAGTCCTTCGACGCTGATCGCGACCTCGTCGCCAGGCAGCATCGGGCCGACACCCGCGGGGGTGCCGGTGAGTACGACGTCGCCGGGCAGCAGCGTCATGAACGAGGTGATGTAGGCCAGCACCTCGGGGATGTCGAAGATGAACTGCGAGGTCCGGCCGTCCTGCTTCGGCTCGCCGTTCAGCGTGGTGGTGACTCGCAGGTCGGCAACATCCAGGTCGGTGCTGATCCACGGGCCGAGCGGGCAGAACGTGTCGTACCCCTTCGCCCGCGCCCACTGGCCGTCCGACTTCTGCAGGTCCCGCGCCGTCACGTCGTTGGCGATCGTGTACCCGAAGATGACCTCTTCGGCCCGCTCGCGGGGCAGGTCGCGGCAGATCCGGCCGATCACGATCGCCAGCTCGCCCTCGAAGTGCAGGTCGTTGGTCTGCTCGGGGTAGACGATGCCGTCCCGCGGGCCGATCACGCTGGTGTTCGGCTTGAGGAAGATCAACGGCTCCTTCGGCACCTCGTTGCCCAGCTCTTCGGCGTGCGCGGCGTAGTTGCGGCCGACGCAGACCACCTTGCTGCGCGGGATCACCGGGGCCAGCAGCCGGACGTCGGCCAGTTGCAGCTGCTCGCCGGTGAGCTTCACCGGCCGGTAGAGCGGGTCCGAGTCGAGCACTGCGACGGTACCGGTGAGCCCCTCGGGGTCGTCGGTCTCGACGATGCCGTACTTCGGCTCGTCATCAACGGAGAATCTGGCGATACGCACGGGCCCGAGCCTACCGTCGTACCAGGGTGAGACAGTTACACGGTGACGACTGACATCCGGCTGGCAAGGCCCGCGGAGTACGAGGACGTGGGTTCGCTGACCGTGGACGCCTATGCCGCGGACGGCTTCATCCCCGAGGGATCCGACTACGGACTGACCCTGCGCAACGCGGCCGACCGCGCCGCGAAGGCCGAGTTGTGGGTCGCGGTGGACGGTACAGAACTGTTGGGCACGGTCACTTTCTGTGCCCCCGGCTCGGTCTACGGCGAGATCGGCCGCGCCGGCGAGGGCGAGTTCCGCATGCTCGGGGTGGCGGCGAACGCGCGCGGCCGTGGCATAGGTACCGCGCTGTCGGCGCACTGCGTCGACCGCAGCCGCTCACTGGGCTACCACCGCGTCGTCCTGTCCAGCGCCAGCTACATGACCACAGCCCACCGCATGTACGAACGCCTAGGCTTCACCCGCCTCCCCGACCGCGACTGGTCCCCCCGCCCCGGTGTCGACCTGTACGCCTTCTCCCTGGACCTATGACCGCCGTACTGAACCCGACCGTCCTGGAGCCCGCCGACTGGCAGGCCCAGCAGGCAGCCCACGCCACTCGCGTAGACGCCTTGCTCGCCGCCCACCTGGAGCGCAAAGCCCGCGGCGAGAAGCACCCGGTCGAGGATTTCCTCTTCACCTACTACCCCACCCGCCCCAAACAACTCCGCCTCTGGCACCCCGGCCCAGGCGTAGGCCTACGCGGCGCCCGGGCTTACGAGGGCAAACGCGGCTACCTGTACGCCGACGACGTAGCCCGCCTGGACCCCGCCGAGGTGTTGAGGCGCGCCGACTCCATCACCTGGATCGGAAAGTTGCTCTCAGCAACCGCATCCCGCCAACCCCAGTTCGGCTGCTTCGGCCTCCACGAATGGGCGATGGTCTACAAGACCGACGACATCCGCCACGACTGGCCGTTGCGTCTAGGCAGCGAAGCCACCAACCAGGTAGTGGAATCCAGCAAAATCACCTGCTCCCACTTCGACGCCTTCCGCTTCTTCACCACCCCCGCCCGCCCCCTCAACCTCCTGCAACCCACCCGCGAATCCCAACCCCTGCTGGAACAGGGCGGCTGCCTACACGCCAACATGGACCTCTACAAATGGTCCACCAAACTCATGCCCTTCACCCCCAGCCCCCTACTCCTCGACTGCTTCGAGCTGGCCAAGGACATCCGCACCCTAGACATGCAAGCCTCCCCCTACGACTTCACCCCCCTCGGCTACGACCCCATCCCCATCGAAACTCCACTCGGCAAAGCCCAGTACGCCGCGGCTCAACGCACCTTCGCAGACCGCGCCCGCCTGCTGCGTCTCCAACTGGCCGACCTCTGCGACCTCCTACTTCAGAGCGTGTAGGAAGTTTCGCTCCCGCCACTCTTGCGTCCCGGCGAAGGACGCCCCCAACTGTCACCATCTATAGATGCCACAGCAGCTCCCCCGCCTGATCCTCCGACAGCAACTGACCGAGGTACGTGCTGGCATCGCTGGCCAGTTCACCGAATGGAATCCCGGTGCCGTGCTGACGAGGCTGCGCGCATCGGCTACAAGCGACGGAGACATCCACAGTCCGTGGGGAGCTTGGAAGCCCGGCGACGCCCCGCTGCTCGCGGCCGCCACCCCTTGGTCAGTCGACATGTGGCTGCCAGATGTTGCCCAGTGGCGGCCAGAGGTTGACTTCTCGCAGCCCGACGACGCTTGGCTGTTGCGCTCTGATGACCTCGGCGGCACGACAGAGTGGGGTGCCTGGGGCTTGGTCGATGGCTCGCCTGTGCTGGCGCTTGGCTACCACACCGGCTCGAAGTTCGGGCACTTACTCTGGCGGGAAGACGCTGGTCTGAAGGCGTTTGAGCCTGGATCGCAAGACGCGCTGCTGTGGGGCGCTTGGGGGAAGGTCGACGGCGCGGCTGTGCTGGCGACCGGTGGCGAAGACGGCTGGGTGCGGCTTTGGGATCCGGTCACCCTGAAGGAGCGCGGTGGGATCCAGACCGGGAAGGCCGGACGGCAGGTCGGCTGGGGAGCCTGGGGTGAGATGGATGGCCAACCGGTGCTCGCGACCGGAGGAGACACCTCCCTGCAGATCCTGCCGACCGCAGCTCTGCAGACCACGAGTCACTCGACCTCGGTCGGCCTGTCGATGCTTCCTGGCGACGAGACGACCTGGGGTGCTTGGGGCACGGTCGACGGGCGGTCTGTGCTCGCGTACGGCGGTGTGAACAGTTCGGTGCGGCTCCACGATCCGGCGGCGACCAACCGGTCCACGACCATCGAGCTTCAGGTGGGCGGGGAATCCGGCGCCACCACGATCTGGGGATCGTGGGGCATCTTCAACGGTGAGCCGATGGTTGTGGCCGGCGGGCCGGACGGGCAAGTGTGGTTCTGCGATCCGGTCAGCCTCACGTCGCACTGGGTTGTGCTCGGTCACCCGGTGCGCTGGGGGTCGTGGGGCTGGGTGAACAACCAGCCGGTACTGGCTGTCGGCGACGGCCACGGGGAGGTCCGGCTGTACGACCTCGCCTGGGAGCGGGTTGTGCCGCGGGTGCCGAACTATCGGTCGGATACCGGTGGGGCTGTCGATCTGCTGGGGCGGCGGGATGATGCGGCCGCGTTGGCTGATGTGATCACCGCGCGGTCGGCTCAGCCGCCGTTGGCTGTTGGGTTGTTCGGGCAGTGGGGTGATGGGAAGAGCATGTTCCTGGAAATGTTGCAGGAGCAGGTGAGTGAGCGAGCCCGGACCGCCGGGGTCAACGATCCGATCGCGCACGGGAACATCCGGCAGGTGCGGTTCAACGCCTGGCACTACGCCGAAGCTGACCTGTGGGCGAGCTTGGTTGCTGAGCTGTTCGCGCAGTTGAGTGATGGTGCCAATCCGGTGCGAGAGCAGCGACAGCGGTCGCGGTTGGCCAGTGAGTTGGTGCAGGCGCGCGGGCTGAGGGAGCAACTCGGTGCGGCCGAGGAGCGGCTGGCTGATCTACGGCAGGCCGGTGGGAGTGAGGATGGCGGCTGGGCGAGTCTGACGCCGTCGGCGCGGCTCCGTCTGCAGGACCTCCTCGGAGCCGACGCCGAGAGGCTGTACCGGGAAGCCGCCGTGACCGCGTCAACCACCCGGCGATCCTGGCGCTCGACGAAGAGGTTGCTCAAGGCGATCTCTTGGCGTGGATGGTTGGCTGCTGCGGCTGGAGTCGCCGGCACCGCCGCACTCGTCACCTGGGGATCCGACCTCGCGCGGTGGATCGAGGCTTTGCCGGTGGTGGCGGGACTGGTCGCCTTGGCCGGTGCCGGCGTGCGAGGTTGGGCTGGAACGCAACCTGCCCGGGAGGCGATCGGCTCGGCCTGGCAGACGGTTCGCCGGGTTCGGGACGAGCAGAAGCAACGGCTCGACACCGCCGAGGCGGTTGCTGCTGCCGAGGTGGAGGAGCTTCGGAAGCGGCTGCAGAACCTGACCTCCGCGGGGCAGCTCGCCGGTGTCGTCCAGGAGCGCGTCGGGGCGGCGTCGTACCGGGAGCGGTTGGGGTTGATGACGCAGATTCGGCAGGACTTCGAGCGGATGGCGGAGTTGCTGCGACCGGATGAGGCGATGCGCAGCGACGTACCGGTCGAGGATGCAGCTGGTGACGAACTGCCTGCGATCGATCGAATCGTCATCTACATCGACGATCTCGACCGGTGCCCGCCCGATCGGGTGGTCGATGTGCTGGAGGCTGTGCATCTGCTACTTGCCGTGCGGTTGTTCGTCGTCGTGGTAGCGGTCGATCCGCGGTGGTTGTTGCGGTCGCTGACCAGTCATTACCGGGAGCTGTTCGCCGCGGCGGAGGGGGCTCAGGATGACGACGAACTGTGGGCCGCGACGCCGGCGCAGTATCTGGAGAAGATCTTCCAGATCGTGCTCACGCTGCCGCCGATGGAGCAGGACGGCTATCGGAAGATGATCGACGACCTGGTCGGCCTCCGCACCGACTCCGATCCGGAATCCGAGGCTGCGGCGGCGGAGGCAGCCGCCAAGGCGAATGCGGTAGCGCGGGCGGCCGCGGACCTTGGGGTCAGCGCCGTGATTCCGACCGGCGGTCCAGCGGCGATCGACGCAGTGAGCAGGGCTGCGGCGATCACGGCGAACGCGGAACTCCGGGCGGCCGCGGCGAAGGAGAAGGTGGCGGAGGCCGCATGGCGCGCGCCTATCGACTTGACTGCTGTGGTCACCGAGCGGGTCGATCCACTGGCGCTGACACCGGCCGAGTACGAGTTGATCAATCTCCTCGGGCCGCCGCTGGTGACCGGGCCGCGTTCGGTCAAACGGCTGGCCAACAGCTACGGGCTGCTGGTCGCGACCGGCACGCGTCTGGCCACCGGACAACGCTCGGACCTGGAGCCGGTGCAGGACCTGGAGGGCGCGACGCCGCCGTACCGGGCGGGCATGGTGTTGCTGGCGGCGGTGATCGGGTTTCCGATGCTTGGGCCGTCCTTCTTTTCTGACCTGCACCACGCCGCACTGTCCAGTCCGAACAGTCGATGGGCCGACCATCTCGAGAGCCTTCATCCGACTGCGACGGGCAACCGCGCCGAGCTAACTGTTAGTCCATTCCGCAGTCAGCAGTGGAACGATTTCCTGTCCGCCTTGGAGAAGGTCGGACGACGCGCCACTGCCGCCGGCCAGCCACTCCCTGAACGCCTGTCGATCTGGTCAGCTTGGGTGATCCCTGTCGGGCGGCTGTCCTTCCCGACCGGCAGCACAGTCACCAAGTTGATGACTTAGTTCTCTTATTCAAGCTTGTTATCTAACCTTGAATAAGAGATAGTGGTCGATATGGCCAGGGTTGAGTTGCATCGGTGGCCGGGGCAGCTGGATGGGTTTACGCGGGCTGAGCGGCTGGGTGGGTCTTATGAGTTGTACTTTCCGGATCCGTTGGTGGGGCGGGAGTTCGATCTGAGTGGTGAGGTGCTGGCTGCGTTGGAGGATGCGGCCGGGGATTTGGGGCGGTTGGATGGGACTGCGGCGGTACTGACCAACAGTGAGGCGTTGGCTCGGTTGTTGTTGCGGGCTGAGGCGGTGGGGTCGTCGCAGATTGAAGGGTTGGTGGTGGGGGCTCGGCGGTTGTTGAAGGCTGAGGCGTTGCGGGATGGGGGGCGGCATCGGGATGTGACGGCTGAGGAGGTGTTGGGGGCCGTCGATGCGATGGTTTGGGTGACTGAGTCGGTGCGGATCGGGGACAAGCTCGAGGTTGAGCATCTACTTGAAGCGCATCGGCGGTTGATGGCGCATTCGCCTAATCCCGAGTTCGGGGGCGAGGTGCGGTATCTGCAGAACTGGATCGGGGGGCGGTCGCCGGCTGAGGCGTACTACGTGCCGCCGCCGGCGCAGGTGGTGCCTGGGCTGCTGGGTGATCTGATGGCGTTTGTTCGTGAGTCGCCGTTGCCGGTGCTGGCCAAGACGGGGATCGCGCATGCGCAGTTCGAGACGATCCATCCGTTTGCTGATGGCAACGGCCGGACGGGGCGGGCGTTGATTCACATGATCTTGCGCGCCGAAGGGCTGGTGGAGCGGAGTGTGCCGCCGGTGTCGTTGTCGCTTGCCACACATGCGACGCAGTACGTCGAGGCGCTGACCGCTTTCCGGCATACCGGGAAAGCGACTAGTCCCCGCGCACGTAGAGCTGCCAACGAATGGCTGCTGATGTTCGCGACCGCATGCAGCCATGCGACCGCTGAGGCAGCGCGTTTCGAACGTACGGCCGCGGACCTCAAGATCGCTTGGCGCGAACGAGCCGCCCCGGTGCGCGCGGGGTCCGCCGTCGACCTCTTGATCGAGACGGTGCCGGCCGCGCCCGTTCTGACGCTCGCCGCCGCGGCCGAGTTGATCGGCAGGTCGCAGCAGGCCGCCAACCAAGCGCTGACCCGCTTGACCGAGGCCGGGGTCCTGCGGGAGATCACGGATGGTCGCCGCAACCGGGTCTATGAAGCTCCTGAGTTGATCGATGCCTTCACCCTCCTCGAACGCCGCTTTGCCAGCCCGGCTGCCGATACACGGGTGGCAGCGCCTAGCAGACCTGTTCCTTCAGTGCCGGGACCGACACGCTGAGCTGATTGACTTTCCTCGCTTCCTCGATGAACAATTCGAACATACGTTCGAGAGCTGGACCAAATCGGGGAGTGTGAGGATCTGTGATGCCGGAGCCGTTCGACTGGGAGATCTTGCAGCGGCCGTCCGCGATGGCGATGGTGCGCGGGCAGCTCGGCTTCAGCTGGATGGTGTTGGCGGGGCGATTGGCGGCACTCACCGACGAGGAGTATTTCTGGAGGCCGAGCAGTGAGGCGCTGACGGTCGTCCGGCGGCAGTACGCGGGCCGGTTCAGGTCGCTCGGGTCGGGCGAGTGGGTGGCGCAGTGGCCGGACGAGCCGGACCATCGCGGGCCGCGGACGATCGCCTGGCTGATCGCCCACCTGACCGAGACGTTCTTCGAGCGCTGGGAGTGGACCTTCGGAGCGAGCCGGCAAGGCCGCGCGGACATCACTCTGCACGGCAACGCCCAGGACGCGGTCGCCTGGCTGACCCACTGGGTCGAGGCCTGGCGCGATTCGATCGCCGAGCTCGAGGAGGAGCAGGTGATGACCGTCGGCCTGAGTCAGGCGACCGAGCTCGACGCCGCCGAGCCCTTCGGCCACGTCGTACTCCGCCTGAACCGCGAACTCATCCACCACGGCTCCGAAATCATGACCCTCCAAGACCTCCACTCCCTGGCCGCCTAACCCACCCAACCGTTCCCGAACCGCCTGACCCACACCACCCCGATCGCCTGGTCGTCGAGGCGGAGGCCACTCCATCCACCGCTCAGGAGTGCGCCTCGGCGACCAGGCCCAGGCCCAAGCCCAGACCCAGAGGTCCCGGCCCATACCCAGACCCAGCCCCGGGCACCGCTCAGGAGAGCGCTTTGGTGGCCAGGTCCCAGACCTGCTCGAAGGCGTTGATTTCGGTGGGGTTGAAGCGGTTCTTGGTGACGGCTACCGAGATGCCGGTGGCGGTGTCCGCGTACGCTGCGCTGCCACCGATGCCGACCATGCCGAAGACGGTGGGCTCGACAGGGCGCATGCCGAGTTGGCCGATCGTGTAGCCGAGGCCGTACTGCGCTGGGCCGCCGGTCATCTCATCGAGGCCCGTGGTGGACAGGGCTGAGGCCTCGGCCAGCCGGGACCGGGACAGCAGGCGCACACCGTCGACTTCAGACATCAGTGCGGCGTACATGCGGGCAAGACCACGGGCGGTCACGGTTCCCCAGGCGGGGATGTCGGCCATCGTCACGTCGACGTTGTTGGCCAGCGCCGCGTTGGGGAACAGCGATCGCGGGCCCGACTTGAAGAGCGGAAAGTCCGGCGGCAAAGAAGCGAACATAGCCGCGCCGGCCGGGTCGTCCTCGAAATGCGCCACCCGCCCGAGTTCCGAGGCCGGTACGCCGAAGTACAACTCCCCCGCGATCCCCAACCGCGAGCCAATCTCAGAAGCCAGCACAGCAGAGATCGGCACACCAGTAGCCCGCCGCACCACCTCGCCAAGGATGAAGCCGAAGGTGACCGCGTGATACCCGACCCGCTCCCCCGGCACCCACCAAGGCTTCAGCCCAGCGATCACCGCACACATCGCCTCCCAATCGCAGAACCGCGCCAACGTCAGATCCGCCGGCACCGCCGGTACTCCCGCCGAGTGCGTCAGCACATGCCGGACCGTCGTCCCTTCCTTGCCATGAGCCCCGTACTCCGGCCACACCGAGGCCACCAACGTGTCGTAAGACAACACCCCCTGGTCCACCAACACGTGGACGACACTCGACGTCACCCCCTTCACCGCCGACGCCGCATAGAACAAAGTGTCCGACGCAACGGGCCGCCCCGGAGCGGCCATCCCCGCCACCGCATCCACGATCAACTCCCCCCGGCGGTAGACAGCGGCCTGTACGCCGTTCTCCGAACCCGACGCGACCAGCCCATCCATCACCGACTGGATCTGCTCCTGCAAAAACTCGTTCATCCCGGCTCCTTCTTGACGACTCCCAGCACTGGGTCGGAGCCGGCAAGCCAAACTTGACATGGTGTCGAGCTGAGTTTCTGACACAAGATGTGCGACACGCGGCGCGTCGAGACACTAGATGTGGGGTTCAGCGGGTTAAAGTCTCACCACTGGTCGTCAGGGGAATCCGGTGAGAATCCGGGGCTGCCCCGCAGCGGTAAGCGGGTAAGCGGTCCCGTGAGCCCGAATACCTGCGACCGGTGCGTGTGCCGCCGGCACGCGCTGTCCGAGGCCTCGAGGGTGGGTCGCAGGGCGAGCAAGCGACAGATCATGCAACGCCGGCGGGCGCACAGGTCTGGTGCGGGAACTCGTCATGCGCTTCTCCGGGTCCTCGGCCTCAAGAGACTCGCGTGGAGAGAGCGCTTGTGATCATCACTTCAGCAGGCAAGTCGGCCCCGGCCGCACCCCCGAACCAGCTCACCGTCGTACGCCGGGACGGCAACAGCACCGCCTTCGACCCGACCAAGATCTCGGTCGCCCTCAGCAAGGCGTTCCTCGCCGTCGAAGGCAGCGAGGCCGGCGCCAGCCACCGCGTCCGCGACCTGATCGCCGACCTCACGGCCAAGGTGGTCGACGCGCTGACCAGCCGCGGCCGCCCCGGCGTGCAGGTGGAGGACATCCAGGACCAGGTCGAGCTGGCGCTGATGCGGGCGGGCGAGCACCAAGTCGCCCGCGCCTATGTCCTGTACCGGGAAGAACGCGCCAAAGCCCGTACGCCGGACAACGCGGCCGAGCTGAGCACCAGCGGCGGCAATGACAGCAGCAACACCACCCCCACCCGCCCGTCGATCACCGTCCGCGCCGCCGACGGCAGCACCGCTCCCCTGGATGTCGACCGGCTCCGCGTCATCGTCGCCGAGGCAGCGGCGGGTCTCGATTCCGTGGACGCCGAGCTGATCCTCAACGAGACGCTCGGCTCCTGCTACGACGGCATCGCTCAGCACGAGGTCGAGCTTGCGCTGGTGATGGCGGCTCGCGGGTACGTCGAGACGGAACCGGAGTACAGCTATGCCGCAGCCCGCCTGCTGCTCGACCAGATTCGCCGCGAGACCCTCGGCCGGGTGCACGGTGAGTCGCGGCAGGCGAGCCAGGCCGACATGGCCTCGGCGTACGTCGACTACTTCCCCGAGTACATCAAGACCGGTATCGACGCCGGCCTGCTCGACCCCGAGCTGGCCACGTTCGACCTGGCCAAGCTGGCCGCCGCGATCAAGCCCGAGCGCGACCTGAACTTCACCTTCCTCGGCCTGCAGACCCTGTACGACCGTTACTTGCTGCACATCGACAAAACCCGGTTCGAGCTGCCGCAAGCCTTCTTCCTGCGAGTGGCGATGGGCATCTCACTGAAGGAGGAGAACCGCGAGGACCGCGCGATCGAGTTCTACGAACTGCTCAGCTCGATGCGGTTCATGTCGAGCACGCCGACCCTGTTCAACTCCGGTACGACCCGCCCGCAATTGAGCTCCTGCTTCCTCACCACCGTCGACGACGACCTGTCCGGCATCTTCGCCGGCATCCGCAACAACGCGCTGCTGGCGAAGTACTCGGGTGGCCTGGGCAACGACTGGACTCCGGTCCGCGGGATCGGCGCCAAGATCCGCGGCACCAACGGCGAGTCCCAGGGCGTCGTACCGTTCCTGAAGATCGCCAACGACACCGCCGTCGCGGTCAACCAGGGCGGCAAGCGCAAGGGCGCGGTCTGCGCGTACCTCGAAACCTGGCACATCGACGTCGAGGAGTTCCTCGACCTGCGCAAGAACACCGGTGACGAGCGTCGCCGCACGCACGACATGAACACGGCCAACTGGGTGCCCGACCTGTTCCTGCAGCGGGTCGAGTCCGGAGGCGACTGGACGCTGTTCTCGCCGGACGAGGTGCCGGACCTGCACGATCTGTACGGCACCGCGTTCCAGACCGCGTACGAAAACCATGAGCGCAAGGCCGACCAGGGTGAGATCCGGGTGTTCCGCCGGGTCAAGGCCGTCGATCTGTGGCGGCGGATGCTGACCGTGCTGTTCGAGACCGGCCACCCGTGGATCACCTTCAAGGACGCGTGCAATCTCAGGTCGCCGCAGCAGCACGACGGCGTCGTCCACTCGTCCAACCTGTGCACGGAGATCACGCTGAACACGACGGTCGACGAGACCGCCGTCTGCAATCTCGGTTCGGTCAACCTGGTCGCCCACCTGACCAGCACCGGTCTCGATGCCGAGCTTCTGAAGAGCACCGTCAAGACGGCTGTCCGGATGCTCGACAACGTGATCGACGTGAACCTGTACACCACGCCCGAGTCGGAGCGCGCGAACCAGCGCCATCGCCCGGTCGGCCTCGGCCTGATGGGCTTCGCGGACGCGCTCTTCGCACTGCGCATCCCGTACAGCTCCGACGCCGCCGTCGCGTTCGCCGACAGCTCGATGGAGCAGATCAGCTACCACGCGATCGAGGCGTCGAGCGATCTAGCTGCCGAGCGCGGCCGGTACCAGACGTACGAGGGCTCGTTGTGGAGCCAGGGCATCCTGCCGATCGACTCGCTCGAGCTGCTCCGCCAGGCGCGCGACGGCGACCTGACCGTCGACACGAGCAAGCAGCTCGACTGGGACGCGCTGCGCGGCAAGGTACTCCGCGACGGCATGCGCAACTCCAACGTGCTGGCGATCGCGCCGACCGCGACGATCTCCAACATCTGCGGGGTCAGCCAGTCGATCGAGCCGATCTACCGCAACCTGTTCGTGAAGTCGAACATGTCCGGTGAGTTCACCGTCGCGAACCCGTACCTGGTCGCCGACCTCAAGGCGCGCGGGCTGTGGGACCAGGTGATGGTCTCCGACCTCAAGTACCACGACGGCATCCTGTCCCAGATCGACCGCGTACCGGCCGACCTGCAGGAGCTGTACGCGACCGCGTTCGAGCTGGACCCGCTGTGGCTGGTCAAGGCGGCGTCGCGCCGGCAGAAGTGGCTCGACCAGGCGCAGTCGCTCAACCTCTACATGACGGCTCCCTCGGGCAAGGCGCTCGACGAGCTGTACCGGTCGGCGTGGCGCTATGGGCTCAAGACCACGTACTACCTGCGCTCCCAGTCGGCCACGCACGTCGAGAAGTCCACAATGCAAGGCACGGACGGCCGGCTGAACGCAGTACCGGTTGCACTACCCGAACCCACGGGTGCCGTCTGTTCAATCGAAGACCCTGAGTGCGAGGCCTGCCAGTGACGACCACCGGATTGGGCGAGATCGCCCTCGGAGCGGCCCGTGTCGACGTCACCGACAAGGCGATGATCAACGCGCGAGCCGACGTCAACCAGCTGCTGCCGCTGAAGTACCAGTGGGCCTGGGACAAGTACCTTGCCGGCTGCAACAACCACTGGATGCCGACCGAGGTCTCGATGCAAGCCGACATCGCGTTGTGGCGGCGTCCACCAGGGGGCAAGGACGGTCTGACCGAGGACGAGCGGCTGATGCTGAAGCGCAACCTCGGCTTCTTCGCGACCGCGGAGTCGCTGGTCGCGAACAACATCGTGCTCGCGGTCTACCGTCAGCTCACCAACCCCGAGTGCCGCCAGTACCTGCTCCGCCAGGCGTTCGAGGAGGCCGTGCACACGCACACCTTCCAGTACATCTGCACGTCGCTCGGGCTGGACGAGGGCGAGCTGTTCAACATGTACCGCGAGGTGCCGTCGATCTCCGACAAGGACGCCTGGGCGCTCAAGTACACGCAGCACCTGGAGGACCCGGACTTCAGGACCGGTACTCCCGAATCGGACACCGACTTCCTGCGGGACCTGATCGCGTTCTACGTGGTCTTCGAGGGCATGTGGTTCTACACCGGGTTCGCGCAGATCCTGTCGCTCGGCCGGCGCAACAAGATGGTCGGGATCGCCGAGCAGTACCAGTACATCCTGCGCGACGAGTCGATCCACCTGAACTTCGGCATCGACTGCATCAACCAGATCAAGCAGGAGAACCCGCACTTGTGGACGGCCGAGTTCCAGGCCGAGATACGCCAGATGCTGACCGAAGCATGTGAACTCGAGGTCGCGTACGGCCGCGCGACCATGCCCAACGGCATGCTCGGCCTCACCGCCGACCTCTGCGAGCAGTACATGCACTTCGTCACCGACCGGCGCGCCGAGCAGATCGGCATCGCCCCGATCTTCGGCGAGACCCGCAACCCCTTCGGCTGGATGTCCGAGATGATGGACCTGAAGAAGGAGAAGAACTTCTTCGAGTCCCGAGTGATCGAATACCAGTCCGGCGGCGGCCTCAGCTGGGACTAGTCAGCTCGCCGAATGGCGCCACTCCGCCAAGGGGTGGCGCCATTCGGCGCATTCAGGTGGGTCGGCCGATTTGATGGAGGGAGCGGTCGAGGAGGGTGATGAGCAGGAGCAGGGAGGTGGTGATCAGGAGGAAGAAGGACAAGTGGTGGAGGCCGGTGGTGGTGGCGCCGGTTTTGAAGAAGGTGGCGTTGGCGGCGGCTGCCATCAGGGCGCCTAGGTAGGTGCCCGTTCGGAGTAGGCCGGCGGATGAGCCGATGCGGGCTGGATCCGCTTGGTGGTAGAGCGCGTTCTGGTTGGCCAGGCCGTTGAGTCCCTGGGGAAAGCCTGCGGTGATGCCCAGGGCGATGAGCAGCCAGAGAGCGCTTCCCGCCTGGGCCAGTTGGAGGCCGGAGACGGCGAGCAGCAAGATGATGCTGCCGGCAACGAGTTTGCCTCGTACCCAGGCCCGCCGACCCGTGATCGCGGTGATCACGATCGCGGCACCCGACATCGGCAGCAACACCAGCCCAGCCGCGGAGGCACTCAGCGAGCGCGACTCCTCCAGCCATTGGGCGAACCCGTACAGGAACGAGTAGCTGACCACGAACGACAGCACCTGACGGGCATACGTCGCGAGCAGAGGCGCGTTGCCCCCGAGCACGCGCAGGTCGATGAACGGTTCCAGCGTCCGCAGTTCACGCCAAGCGAAGGCTGCTCCGAACCCAACGGCGAGCACCGGCAGGTACAGGCGAGACACAGCAGGCAGCATCAGGAAGACCATCAGCGACACCAGCATCGCCGCGAACAACCCGATCCCGGCATAGTCCAGCCGCTGCCCAGTCCGTACGCCGGTCGCGCGGCGAGGTAGCCAGAACCAGCCCAGCACAACGCAGGCGATCGACAGCGGCACGTTGATCGTGAAGATCAGATGCCAGCCACCGAGGCCGATCAGCACGCCACCGAGCGTCGGGCCGATCACCGCGATCACCTGGTTCGCGATCGAGAGAGCGCTCAGTACGCCGGTCGGGCTCTCCTGGCCGGTGCGGTCGGCCTCACTACGGATAAGGGACATCGAGGCCGGGTACGCGGCCGAAGTACCGAAGCCGAGCAGTACCCGCGAGGCGATCAGGAAACCGAGACTCGGCGCCAGCGCACCCATCAGGCCGGCGATCCCGACCAGTGCGGTGCCGATCAGGTAGAGCCGGCGCGGTCCGTACGTGTCGACGAGCTTGCCCATCACCGGCTGGCCGACCGCCGTCGCCAGGTACAGGCCGGTGACCAGCCACGCGGTCTGGGACGGCGGGATGCCGAACGCGGCGCCGATCGGGATCAGCGCGACCGCCAGCATCGACGAGTTGATCGGGTTGAGGATCGAGCCGAGGATCATCGGCGCGATCAGCTTGCGATCGAAACCCGCGGAGCTCACGCCTGGGTCACTTCATCCAGCAGTGCGAGTGCCTCGATGATCTTCTGCCGTTGCTCCTCGGTGCATTTGTCCTGCAAGGTCGCGGCCAGCCACTCCTGCCGGACCTGCCGATCGCCCTGCAAGCGCTCAACTCCCGCGGTGGTCAGCGAGATCAACTGCTTGCGTCCGTCGCCGGGATCAGGTGTCCGCTGGACGAAGCCCAGCTCCATCAGGGCCGCGACCGTGGCCGCCATCGACTGCGGGCGGACGCGCTCGGCCGCCGCGAGATCACTGGCCGAGGCCACGCCGTGCTTGTCGAGCCGGCTCAGCACCGCCTCCTGCGAAGGCGTCAGGTCATCGGACGCCGCCAGTGCTCTCAGCCGTCGGCGAAGGCGGCCGAAGGTCACCCGCACCTCGCTGGCCGCGAGCGCGGCGGACTCCGAGATCTCCATCCCTCCACGATAAACCTTCAGTTCAAACTGTCCAGTCCAGGCTGTCTATATTTATCGTTGGTGCAACCAACAAACTCGGCGTATCGTTGGCCGCACCAACAAAGGAGTGGATGATGATCGAGCCGTTCACGATCGACGTACCGCAGGCCGACCTCGACGACCTGGCCGACCGCCTCACCCGCACCCGCTGGTCCGACGAGCTGCCGGACGTGGGCTGGGACTACGGGATCCCGCTCGCCCGGGTGAAGGAGCTGGCGGAGTACTGGACGACCGGTTTCGACTGGCGCAAGCACGAGGCGCGGCTCAACGAGCTGCCGCAGTACATGACCGAGATCGACGGGCAGCGGATTCATTTCGTGCACGTGCGATCAGCCCGCGATGATGCGTTGCCGCTGATCCTCACCCACGGCTGGCCGGGCTCGTTCCTCGAGTTCGAGCAGGTCATCGAGCCGCTCAGCGAGAACTTCCACCTGGTGATCCCGTCCATCCCAGGCTTCGGATTCTCCGGACCGACCCACGAGCAGGGCTGGGGTGTCCCCCGCGTCGCCCAGGCCTGGGCAGAGCTGATGAGCCGCCTCGGCTACGACCGGTACGGCGCCCACGGCGGCGACTTCGGTTCCGGCATCTCTCGCGCGCTGGCGGCCGTCGCGCCCGGCAAGGTGGTCGGCGTGCACCTCACCTACCTGCCCGGCCCGCCGCCGCCCGGCGTGACGTTCGACCTCGACGAGGAGGACACCCGGCGACTGGCCCGGATCAAGGGTTTCATCGCCAACAGGCCGGCGTACCAGGCACTGCAGGCGACCCGGCCACAGACGATCTCGTACGCCCTGACCGACTCCCCCGTCGGCCAGCTCGCCTGGATCGCCGAGAAGTACACCGAATGGACCGACCCGGAATCGGAGATCTCCAGCGACGAGATCCTGACCAACGTCTCGCTCTACTGGCTCACCGGCACGGCCGGCTCAGCCGCCCGACTCACCAAGGAGACTGCCGGCATCGCCCCACCAACCTGCGCAGCACCCATCGCCGTCGCCGTCTTCCCCCACGACATCACCCTGGCGATCCGCCCGCACGTCGAGCACCTCTTCGACGTCCAGCAATGGACCGAATTCGAACACGGCGGCCACTTCTCCGCCCTGGAAGTGCCCGAGTTGCTCGCGGCCGACATCACCGGCTTCTTCGCGAAGCTTCAGAGCCGGGCGTCGACCGCTGCCGCGGAGTAGACCTCGTCGACCACCAGCCGCGCGATGCCCTGCAGGGCGGCGCGATCCGCGAGCCGGCCGGTCACCACCTCGAGGTGACGGGTCGCTCGCGGCAGCGTCGTCTGGTAGAGCACCTCGTGCACGCCGGCGACGAAATGATGGTCGGCCAGGTCGCCCGCGATCATCAGCACGCCAGGGTTGAGCACGCTGACGACCGTCGCCAGCACCTCACCGACCCGCCGGCCGGCCTCGCGAGCCAGCCGTAAAGCGTCCGGCTGGCCCGTCGCGATCAGTTCGCGGACATCGGCCCCCGACCGCGCGACCACGCCGAGGTCCGACAGCGCGCCGGCAATGGCGCCACCGCTGGCCACCGCGGCGAGGCAGCCGATCGAACCGCACTGGCACTTGGCGTCGCCGCCGTCGCGCACCCGGATGTGGCCGATGTCGCCCGCTCCGCCGTCGATCCCGCGGAAGACCGAGCCGTCGATCACCACTCCCGCGCCGATTCCGGTGGAGACCTTGACCAGCACGAACGCGGGACAGTCCGGGTACCCGGCCGCCTGCTCGCCGAGTGCCATCGCGTTGGCGTCGTTGTCGACGAACACCGGTACGCCGAAATGCCGGCCGAGGTGTTCGCGGATCGGGTACTCGTCCCAGCCCGGCATGATCGGCGGGCGGATCACCAGCCCTGTATCGAACTCGACCGGCCCCGGCACCGACAGCCCGATCCCGGCGACCTCGTCCACCGCGCGACCCACCTGCGAGAGCAACCCGGTGAACCAGTCCGTGATCGTGTCGAGCACCACGGCCGGCCCGTCGGCGACGATCAGCTCACCCGACTTCTCCGCGAGTACTTCCCCGGCGAGGTCGAGCACCGCGGCGCGAGCATGTCGGGTGTCCAGGTCCGCCGCCAGTACGACGGCATGACGCGCGTCGAACCGCAGTACCGTCGGCGGGCGCCCGCCGGTGGAAGCGGTCGAGCCCGCCTCCACCAGCCAGCCGTTGCCGAGCAGCCCTTCCAGTCGCAGGCCCAGAGTCGATCGGGACAGGCCGGTCAACTGCTGCAGCTCGCCCCGGGTACCGGCTCGGCCGGTCCGGACCAGTTGCAACAGCTGCCCTGCCGAGGCTGCCCCGTCAGCTCTTGTCTGCCCCACTCGTCAACCCTTCCGTCAGCATCCGCTCCGCGCCGTAGAACATGAGTACCACCGGCAGCGTCAAAACGACGGATCCTGCCATCAGTACGGTCTTCGGCACCTCCACGCCGTTCGCCAGTTGCTGCAGTCCCAGCGACACCGTCCAGTGCGACGGTTCGGCGGCGAGGAAGAGCAGCGCGAAGAGGAACTCGTTCCACGCGATCATGAAAACGTACAGGCCGGTCGCCATCACCGACGGCGCCGCCAGCGGCAGCACGACCCGCCGGACGATCTGGTACCGCGAGCAGCCGTCCAGCGCGGCGGCCTCCTCGATGCTGATCGGCACGGTGGTGAAGTAGCTGCGCAGCATGTAGATCGCCACCGGCACCGTCTGCGCGATGTAGACGATGACCAGCCCGATCAGACTCCCCTGCAACCCCACCTTCGCGAACATCACGAACAGCGGGACCGCAAGGAGCGTCGACGGGAACAGGTAGACCCCGAGGAACAGCGCGCTGACCTTACGCTGCCCGGTGAACCGCAGCCGGCTCACCGCGTACGCGCCCGGGATCGCCACCAGCAAGGTCAGGATCACCGCTCCGATCGAGACCAGCGCCGAGTTCCGCAGCATCAGCAGGAATCCCTGGCCGCCGTTCTCCACCGAAGTGAGCACGGATCGGTACGAGTCGATGGTGAACTCACTGGCCGAGACCCAGATCCGCCCCGGATCCAGCAGCAGGTTGTCGATCGGTTTCACCGACAGCAGCAGCATGTAGTAGAAGGGGAACAGCGTCGCCACCACCAGGCCGGCGATCACCACCCACCGCATGATGCCGAAGAACTTGTCCTGAAACGCGCCCCTGGTCACGACTGCTCCTCCTGTACTCGGCGGCCGAAGAACCGGAAGTAGAGGCCGAGCGCGACGACCAGCACGATCGCCAGTACGACGGCCTGTGCGGAGGCGAGCCCGACGTCGAAGCGCGCGGTGAGGAACCGGTAGACCCGGACCGCCACCACGTCCGTACCGGCTCCGCCGCCGGTCAGCAGGTAGACGTCATCGAACTTGTTGAACGTCATGATGAAGCGCAGTACCGACAGCAGCGCGATCACCGGCATCAGTTGGGGCAGCAGGATGAAGCGGAACCGCTGCCACGGCGTCGTACCGTCGACCACCGCAGCCTCTTCCAGCACTGCGGGCACGGCCTGCAACCGGGCCAGCAGGAAGAGGAACGCGAACGGGAAGTACCGCCAGGTCTCGAATCCGATCACGGTCAACAGAGCCATCGGCACCGGTACGCCGGCGACGTCGTACGACCGCTGGGTCAGGAACGCGATCGGCCGGTCCCAGCCGAAGATCGTCGTTCCCCAATGGTTCACCACGCCGAGGTCTGGGCTGAGCATGACCTGCCAGACGAACGCGACGGCGACCACCGGAGCGACGTACGGAAGCAGCATCGCGCCCCGGATCAGCGCGCGGCCGCGGAACGGCTTGCGCAGCGCCAGGGCGGCGATCAGACCGACCAGGATCGATCCCAGGGTGGAGCCGATCGTGTAGACGACGGTGGTACCGAGCGAGGACCAGAAGCCTGGTGAGGTGAAGACCCGGTCCAGGTTGCGTAAGGTCCAGTGGCCGAGCAGGCCCTGGCTCTGGATGTCGACCAGCCGCACGTTCTGGAAGGCGAGCACGATCGTCCACAGGATCGGCAGCACCACCACGACCAGCACGATCACGAAGGTCGGCGAGACCAGCGCCAGGCCGGCCCGGTTCTCTTGTCCCCGCAGCGTGCCCTTGCGGCGCGCGGCGGCCCGGCGGCCGGGCTCCGGCTCGGTGGCCGGGGGTCGTTGCGTCACAGTTGTCATCTCTGCCTCACCCGAGCGAATCCTGGATCGAGGCGACATCGGCGGTCGCCTGTTCGGCGGCCTTGTCCGCGTCCACCTGTCCACTGGCCAGCGCACTGATTGCCTTCGGCACCGGTAGCTCACCGAGCGTGGCGCCCACCAGCGCGCCCTGCCCTTCAGTGATGCCCCAACGCTGCATCTTCCCGAGCCCTTCGCGCAGCTCTGAGATCACCGGCGCGGGGTAGATCGCGGCCAGTGGCTTGCGGGTGTCGACCCCGATGTCGGCCTTGTCCCAGGCCAGGTCGAACTTGTCCGGATCCGCCGCGGTGCCCGGCCGGACCGGGAACTTGCCCTCGGCGGCCATCCCGAACCACTGTTCGTAGCCCTGGTTCATCATGTACTCGACGAACTGCTCGCTGGGATCAGCCTTCGCGGTCTTCATCACCGCCCAGCTACCGACCTCGCCGAACTGAGCAGGCGCCTTGCCGTCGGGACCCTGTACCGCCGTGACGACGCCGGTGTTGCGGGCCAGCCAGCCCTTGTCCTTGGCGCACTGCTGACAGCTCGGCAACGCGTCGTCGCGCAGGCCGGCCAGCTCGTCGAGCAGGAACGACGACCACACCACCATCGCGGACTTGCCCGCGAAGTACGAGGCGCGGGTGGAGTCCACAGTCTGGGTGCCGGCCGCGGAGTACTTGGTGGCCAGGTCGCCGTAGAACCTGAACGAGTCCTTGCAGGCCGGGCTGTCGAGCGCGACCTTGCCCTGGGCATCGACCAGCTGACAGCCGTTCGCCAGCGCCAGGTGCTCGAAGCTCTGCTGGGTGAACGGATCCGACGGATCCGTCGCCAGCGAGATGCCTTCGACGCCGCCGGTGTTCAGCGTCTGCGCCGCCTTCTCGATTGCCTCGTACGTCGTCGGCGCGGGCAGCCCGGCCTTGGCGAACAAGTCCTTGCGGTAGAAGAGCAGTTGCGTCCAGCCGTCGGACGGTACCGCGATCTGTTGATCACCGCTGCGGGTCAGCTCGAGCGCGCGGGGATTGAACGTCTTCGGTCCGAGCGCATCCACCACCTTCTGCGCGGCGTCGGGGTTGAGCAGGCCGTTGCTCGCCATCTGCTGGATCCCCGCCAGCGACACGCCACCGATCACGTCGGGCAGCTTGCCGGCGGCCGCGGCGGCCATCACCAGTTGCGGGACCTGCGGTTCGTCGACGCCGACCAGCTTCGTCTCGATGCCGGTGTCGGCGGTGAACTTCTTCAGGATCGCGCGGGTCGTCTCCAGCCGGCCGGCGACGTTCTCGAGCGACCACACGGTGATGCTGCGCCGGTTGCCGGCTTCGGACTCGTTGCCGCAGGACACCAGCAGCCCGGCGGTCAGCAGGAGCGCGCTCATCGCGGAGAGCGCCCTGACCATACGTGACATGCATCCTCCTCAAGGGACTTTCATCACGCATAACATCAGGACTATTGTATTTTGACAAGACCTAAGTTCTCGTTCAGGAGGTTTCCGTGGCTCGCGTTGTCCAGTTCACCGCTCCCCGCCAGGCGGAGGTGGTCGAGTTCCAGCCGGAGGCGCTGCCGCGCGGGCATGTCCGGGTCCGGACCGCCTACTCGGGGATCTCGGCCGGTACGGAGCTGACCGCGTACCGCGGTACCAACCCGTATCTCACCCGTACCTGGGACCCGGACGCGCGGATCTTCCGGGACGCCGAGGCCGGCGTGGCGTTTCCGGTCGTCGGATGGGGCTACTCCGAGACCGGCGTGGTGATCGAGCTTGGTGACGGCGTCGAGGGTCTCGCGGTTGGCGATGAGGTCTGGGGCATCTGGGGGCACCGCAGCGAAGCCGTCGTACCAGCCGAGAAGCTCGCCGGCCACCAGCTTCCCGCAGGCGTCTCCCTCTCCTCGGCAGCCTTCGCCCGCGTCGGCGCGATCGCCTACAACGCCATCCTCGCCGCCCGCATCAACCTGGGCGAACTGATCGCCGTCTTCGGCCAAGGCGTCATCGGCCTACTAGCCACCCGCCTAGCCACCCTCAGCGGCGCCCAGGTCGTCACAGTCGACGGCGTGGAGTCCCGCCGCAACCAATCCCTCCACTTCGGAGCCACCCACTCCTTCACCCCCGGCACCGCAGCCGAACAAATCCGAGCCCTGAGCACCGCAGGCGCGGGTGCTGATACTGCAATTGAGCTGAGCGGGGTTTATGCGGCTCTGCATGAGGCGATTCGGTCGGTTGGGGTTGGCGGGCGGGTTGTTGCCTCGGGCTTCTATCAGGGGGAAGGGAACGGGTTGCGGCTCGGGGAGGAGTTTCATCACAACCGGGTGGAGCTGGTCAGCTCGCAGATCGGCGGGGTGCCGCTGGAGCTTGCCAACCGGTGGTCGGTCGACCGGCTGCAGAAGACGTTCCTCGGACTCGTCGGCAGCGGCGCCGTCGACGTCGAACCACTCATCAGTCACCGGGTCCCGATCGAGGACGCGGCCGACGCCTACACCCTGCTCGACACGCGTCCCGGCGACGCCCTGCAAGTACTACTGGAGTTCTGATGATGAAGATCGCATGCCAGGAGCAACTACTTCCCGGTACCACCCTGCAGGAGAAGTGGGAGTTCGCGGTCGCCGCCGGCTACCAGGCGATCGAGCTGCGCGGCAAGGGTGACCTGTCCTTCCGCGACCGCCTGCCCGAGCTGCGCAAGGCCCAGGCCGACGGCGTCGTGATGCCGACAGTCTGCGTGGACATGCTGCACTTCTTCGGCGCCTTCGACGACGACCTGCGCGCCGACGCGCTGGTACAGATGAAGTCGCAGCTCTCGGTGATCGCAGAGCTCGGCGGACTGGGCGCGCAGACGCCCGCGTCGTACGGGATGTTCTCCCGCCGGCTGCCTCCGTTCGAGCCGCCGCGGGACGAGGCCGGCGATCATGAGGTACTGCTGGACGGCTTGCGTCAACTGGGTGAGCACGCGGCGGCCGAAGGAGTCGAGCTCTTCCTGGAGCCGCTCAACCGGTACGAGGATCACATGGTCAACCGGCTCGACCAGGCGGTCCAGCTGATCAAGGAGGTCGGCCTCGACTCGGTACGGATCGGCATCGACAGCTACCACATGAACATCGAGGAGACCGACCCGTCAGCCGCGATCATCGCCGCGGCGCCGTACATCGGCCATGTCCAGCTGAGCGACTCCAATCGCTTCCAGCCCGGCGCCGGCCACCTCGACTGGGCCGCCTTCCTGGGCGCCCTCGACACGATCGGCTACGACCGCTACCTGGCCATCGAATGCCGCCTCACCGGCGACCCCACCGAAGCGATCCGCTCGATCCCTCCAGTCGTCCGGAGGTACGTATGACGGCCGAACCCACAGAGCGGGTCCGGCGGGACGCGGCGCGGGTGTTGTTCGGGAACTGGAGCGGGCACTCGACCGTGCCCTCCCATTCGCTGTATCCGCATCAGTGGAGCTGGGACTCGGCGTTCATCGCGATCGGTCTGCGCCACCTCTCCCCCCGCCGGGCGCAGATCGAGCTGGAATCACTGCTCGGCTCCCAGTGGACCGACGGCCGCATCCCCCACATCAGCTTCTCCCCCTCAGTCGCCCGCGACGCGTACTTCCCCGGCCCGGACTTCTGGCAGGCCACCACCCGCGGTGGCGTCGAGACCTCCGGCATCGTGCAACCGCCGGTCCACGCCCTCGCCGTCCTCCTCACCCACGCGGCCGACCCCACGGAGTCCGTACGCCGCAACTTCCTCGCCCGGACGTACCCGAAACTCGTTGCCTGGCACACCTATCTGCGCACCCGCCGCGACCTCGGCGGCCGGGGCCTGGTCGCGATCGTCCACCCCTGGGAATCCGGTATGGACAACAGCCCCGCCTGGGATGACGCCCTCGCCAGAGTCGAACCAGCGCCCCTGGACTCCTTCACCCGTCGCGACACCGACCACGCCAGCGACGCCGACCGCCCCACGGACCTCGACTACGGCCGGTACGTCCAACTGGCCGCCACCTACCGCGACCACTCGTACGACGATGCCACGACGCCGTTCGCCTTCGCTCTCGAGGACCCGTGCTTCAACGCCCTCCTGATCGCCTCCGAACACGCACTGGCCGAGATCGCCCGAACCCTCGGCCTCGACCCCACTCCCCACCTGAACACCGCGGACGATCTAACCAACTCCCTCGGCACCCTCTTCGCCGACGGCGTCTTCCGCGCCCGCGACCTGAAGACAACGGAACTGGTTGCCGCCGACACCATCGCCGGGCTGATCCCGCTGCTCGTTCCACAACTGCCACAAGCAACCGAGCTCCTGGCCACCGCCCGAGGCAGCAGGTTCCAGCTCGGCAACGCCCGAATGGTCCCCAGCTACGACCTGACCGGCCCCGCCTTCGAACCCGGCCGCTACTGGCGTGGTCCCAGCTGGTTCAACACCGCATGGCTGGTGCACCGCGCCTTGGTCACGCTGGACCAGACAGTTGCCCCGCGCACCGAAGTACAGGCGCTGGCGACCGCGCTCCGGGACGACATGCTCGCGCTGGCAGCAAGCACCGACTTCGCTGAGTACGTCGACCCGTCGACCGGCGAAGGCCGCGGTGCCCGCGACTTCAGCTGGACCGCGGCGCTGACGCTGGATCTCGTCCGGGACGGGCTCAGGAGTAACTGACCTCGAGGACGCCGATGATCTTGTCGAGCCGGGCGGCGACCCGGCCGGCGTCGAAGCCGTTGCCTTCGACAACGATGCGGAGGGTGCTGGTCTCCAGGCAGAGGTTGAGTTCGCGGACGTCGTACGGGTTCAGCTGGACCGCGATCCGGGCGAGCAGGCCGCGGGTCTCCACCACCTGGGCGGTGAAGGTGGTGAGGATCCGCTCCGGTACCACGTAATCGACCGGTTCCAGGGTTGCCAGCGTGGTCATCGCACGACCTCCTTGTGGCGAAGCAGACCGTAGGTGACGCCGTCGACCAGCGCCTCCCACGAAGCCTCGATGATGTTGTGGCCGACCCCGACGGTGAGCCACGAACCCTCACCGTCGGCGGTCTCGATCAGGACTCTGATGACCGCGTCCGTGCCATGACCCTGGTCGAGGATCCGGACCTTGTAGTCGACCAGCTCGAACTTGTTGACGACCGGATAGGCGCGCTCGATCGCTGCCCGCAGCGCGTGATCGAGCGCGTTCACCGGGCCGTTGCCCTCGCCGGTGACGATCTCGCGATCGCCATTGGCGACAAGCTTCACAGTCGCCTCCGAGACCGCCTCGCCGTCAGCGCGCGACTCGGTGATCACCCGCCAGGACTCGACGTCGAAGAAGCTCACCCGCTCGCCGGCGACCTCTTCGGTCAGCAGCAACTCGAACGACGCGTCCGCGGCCTCGAACGTGTAGCCGCGCGACTCCATCTCCTTCACCCGGTCCGTCACCCGGCTGACCAGGTCACGGTCGTTGCCGAGGTCGAAACCGAGTTCGCGGCCCTTCAGCTCGACGCTCGCCCGGCCGGCCATCTCCGAGACGAGCATCCTCATGTCGTTGCCCACCAGGGCCGGATCCGTGTGCTGGTAGAGATCCGGATCCACCTTGATGGCACTGGCGTGCAGTCCCGCCTTGTGGGCGAAGGCTGACACACCGACGTACGGCTGCCGGGTCGACGGCGGCACGTTCGTCACTTCGGCGATCGCGTGCGCGATCCGGTACGACTCGGCGAGCCGTCCGGGCGGGAGCAGTTCCATCCCGCGCTTGAGTTCGAGGTTGGCCACCACCGCGAGCAGATCGGCGTTGCCGGTCCGCTCGCCGTAGCCGTTGATCGTGCCCTGTACGTGGGTGCAGCCCGCCTCGACCGCGGCGATCGAGTTGGCGACCGCGCAGCCGCCGTCGTTGTGGGCGTGGATGCCGAGCCGCGCGCCGGTGCTTTCGAGGACATCGCGGACGACGTCCTGCAGCTCGCGCGGAAGCGTTCCACCGTTGGTGTCGCAGAGCGCGACCACGTCGGCGCCGGCCTCGGCCGACACCCGGACCACCTCCAGCGCGTAGGCACGGTTGGCCCGGTACCCGTCGAAGAAGTGTTCGGTGTCGAGGAAGACCCGCTGACCGTGCTCACGCAGGTGCCGGACGGTGTCGGCGATCATCCGCAGGTTCTCGTCGAGGGTGGTCCGCAAGGCCCGCTCGACGTGCGCGTCGTGGCTCTTGGCAACCAACGTGACGACGGCCGCGCCGGACTCACGCAGCGCCGCGACCTGCTGGTCGTCGGCTGCCGGCGTACCGGGTTTGCAGGTCGCGCCGAACGCGGCGAAGGTCGCGTGCCGCAGGTGCAGCTCGGTCCTTGCCCGCTGGAAGAACTCGGTGTCCTTGGGCACCGCGCCCGGCCAGCCACCCTCGATGAAACCCACCCCCAGGTCATCCAGGTGCTGGGCGATGGCGATCTTGTCGGCCACTGACAACGCCAGACCCTCCTGCTGCGCGCCGTCGCGCAGGGTGGTGTCGTAGACGTGGAACTCGTCGGTTGTGCTCACGGAATCGCCTTCCGATGGGGGCTGCAGGCAACACTTCAGGCAAACAAAAAGACCTCCCGCAAGGTGCGAGAGGTCTGCGCGCTCAGGTACTGCTCGGCTGAGCGCGCTAGTCGATAATGATCTGGTAGCTCTTCATGACATTTGGCAGTCTGCCACAGGAATTCGCAGCTGCGGCCGATTGTCTCGAAACGCGAACATCCAGTACGTCAGCCTGTACTACGTCGTCCACCGGAGTACTGAATCACGCGGTGAGCGACCAGCCCGGGTCGTCCCAGGCGGTGTAGAAGTCCTCCCGGCTGAGCGGCCGGAGCCCCCATTCGTCGCGATTCAGCCCTTCCTCGACGAGGGCGCCGTCCTCGTCCTCGAGCCGCTGCCACCAGTACCGCAGTACGGTGCCGTCCTCGCCGACCTGCAACTGCCGGACGATGACCCACTCGCGCTCGTGCCAGACCGCCTCGAACAGCCAGTCGGTGCCGTACTCGTCCGCGCGCGCCCCGAAGGTCCGGGCGCCGGTCCCCCGGTCGAGGTCGCGGATCAGCTCCACCGAGGCCCGAAAGGCCCGCACGGTGTCCGGCTGCCAGCCGCGTTGATCGGCCAGCTCCGCGTAGTACGCCTCAACCTCATCCGGAAAGCCGCTCATACCCTCGCCTTCGACTGGCTGCCAGTCACTCGACCCTACCCAACGGTCCCCGGTCAGCGGCTGAGAGGATCCTAATGAATTCCGGTGGTTCGAGAGGACACGATGAAGCACTCGCAGTTCCGGCCGGCGTCCATCATCTGCGGCATCGCCGCGATCCTGGTGCTGGCGCCGACCTGGTTCACCTTCGCCGGCTCGCCCGGTCACGACGCCTACCACGCCAGTGGCTTCGGCCTGACCGGCGTGATTCCCGGTCAGGACCATTCGCCGACCGGAGCCGTCGGCGTCTTGATGGTGCTGGTCACCGTCGTGGCGGCGCTCGCTCTGCTGGCGATTCCGCCGGACGACAAGGCCACCTTCGTACTGGCCGTCGCCGGGCTGATCGCGACAGGCGTCATCCTCGCCGACCGCGGTCCCCGGATGATCGGAGTCTCGGCGACCTGGGCACCCTATGCGGCCGCCGCCATCTGGCTGGTCGCCGTCGTCGTCTGCCGCACCGCCGGCACCCGAGCCCAAACGCCCCGGCGACCCTGAGGTCACCGGGGCGTTCAGTTCTGGACTTCAGCAGACCTTGGTCATCCAGCCGTGCGTGTCGGTGGCGCGGCCGTACTGCAGGTCGAGCAGGGCCGAGCGGACGGCCGCGGTGACCTTGCCACCCTCGCCGTCTGCCACCTGGACCTCGCCGCCGTTCCACTTCAGCGAGGCGACCGGAGTGATCACCGCGGCGGTACCGCAGGCGAACACCTCCTGGATCCGGCCGGACGCCGCCCCGTCGCGCCACTCGTCGATCGAGATCTTGCGCTCGGTGACGGTGTAGCCGAGATCGGTGACCAGCTTCAGGATCGAGTCCCGGGTGATGCCCTCGAGAATGGTGCCGGACAGTTCCGGTGTGACGACCGTGCTGTCGTCGAGGACGAAGTACAGGTTCATCCCGCCGAGCTCTTCGATCCACTTCTTCTCGACCGCGTCGAGGAAGGCGACCTGGTCGCAGCCCTGCTCGGTGGCCTCTGCCTGGGCGAGCAGCGACGAGGCGTAGTTGCCACCCGTCTTCGCCGCGCCGGTACCACCCGGGGCGGCGCGCGTGTACTCCTCGCTGAGCCAGATCCGGACCGGCTTCACGCCCTTGGCGAAGTACGAGCCGGCCGGTGAGGCGATCGCGCAGTACGTGACCTGGGCCGACGGACGGACACCGAGGAACGGGTCCGAGCCGAACATGAACGGCCGCAGGTACAGCGAGGTCTCGCCGCCGGTGGGGACCCAGGCCTGGTCCAGCTCGATCAGCTTGTGCAGCGAATCGAGGAAGGACTCCTCCGGCAGCTCCGGCAGGGCGAGCCGCTGGGCGGAGCGGTTGAACCGCGCCGCGTTCGCCTCGGGCCGGAACATGTGGATCGTGTCGTCGGGGTGCCGGTAGGCCTTCATCCCCTCGAAGATGGTCTGGGCGTAGTGGAACACCGAGGTCGCCGGAGACAGCTCCAGCGGTCCGAAGGCGGTGATCCTCGCGTCGTGCCAGCCGTTGTCCCGGGTCCAGGTGGCGATCGCCATGTGGTCGGTGAAGTACTGCCCGAATCCTGGGTTCGCCAGGATCTGGGCGCGCTGGTCGTCGCTGGCCGGTTGGGTGTTTGGCTCAACGGTGAACTGCAAATCCGCGCTCATAGGCGCACCGTACCTCTTGCTGAACTGGTCATGCGAGCCCTCCGTTGTCAGCCCGCGGCGCGCTTGGCGATCGCGTCACCGATCTCGGAAGTCGTCCGGGCCGAGCCCGTACGCTCCTCGATGTCGGCCGTCACGGCCGCCTCGATCGCCGCCGCCGCCTCGGTCAGGCCGAGGTGGTCGCAGAGCAGGGCGGTGGACAGGATCGCTGCCGTCGGGTCCGCCTTCTGCTGGCCGGCGATGTCCGGCGCGGAGCCGTGCACCGGCTCGAACATGCTCGGCGCCCTCTTGTCCGGGTTGATGTTGCCGCTCGCGGCCAGCCCGATGCCACCGCTGATCGCGGCCGCCAGGTCGGTGATGATGTCGCCGAACAGGTTGTCGGTGACGATCACGTCGAAGCGGGCCGGGTCGGTGACCAGGAAGATGGTCGCCGCGTCCACGTGCAGGTAGTCGACGGCGATGTCCGGGAACTCCGTTGCGACCGCGTCGACGGTTCGCTTCCAGAGGTGACCGGCGTACACGAGCACGTTGTTCTTGTGGACCAGCGTCAGCTTCTTGCGCGGCCGCGCCTGCGCCCTGGCGAACGCGTCCCGGACGACCCGCTCCACGCCGTACGCCGTGTTGACGGAGACCTCGGTGGCGATCTCGGCCGGTGTGCCCACGCGGAGCGCGCCGCCGTTGCCGGTGTACGGGCCCTCGGTGCCCTCGCGGACGACGACGAAGTCGACCTCGCCGGGGTTCGCCAGCGGCGAGCCGACACTCGGGTAGATCTTCGAGGGCCGCAGGTTCACGTAGTGGTCCAGTGCGAAGCGGAGCTTCAGGAGCAGGCCGCGCTCGAGCACCCCGGACGGCACGGTCGGGTCGCCGACGGCGCCGAGCAGGATCGCGTCGTGGCCGCGGATCTCCTCCAGCTCGGCGTCCGGCAGCGTCTCGCCGGTCTCGTGCCAGCGCTTCGCGCCCAGGTCGTACTCGGTGCGCTCGAACGTGACGCCGTAGTTCGCGCTGACCGCGTCGAGGACCTTGAGCGCCTCGGCGGTGACCTCGGGACCGATCCCGTCGCCACCGACCACTGCCAGCTTGAACGACTTTTGCGTGCTCACTTCTTGGGTTCTCCCCCGTTGTCGCGGCGGTTCATGGCCTCTTGGACTGGTTGGGTCTCGGCCTGGCGTGGGGCGGGACGGCGACGGCGGGCGGCCTTGCGCTCGCGTCCGTCGACGACCTTCCAGTTGGCCGGATACATGTCGTACATGCTGCTCTCCCGTTTGGTCTGGTGCTGTCACAAACGGCCGACGACTGGCACTACCGGGCGGGAGGTACGCCGAACCCGCGCCGGGGAGGTCGGCCTCAGCGGACCCCGGCGCGGCAGCGAATAAGGCGTACCACGAACTTCATGATGGCTCCGAAGATACTCTGGCGTCCGACTATTTCGCCACAATGCGGGCATCCTGTCTCGGTATTTGAGATATCAGTGACACAACTGGACCAATGCTGTGCAACTCTCAACCGGTGAGTGCTCCCCCAGAACTGCCTCCGCTGGTTTCAGCGGCCCTCAGCCTGTCCGGACGCCGTGGATTCGTCAGCGCGACGCGCAACGAGACCGGCCGATTGCTCGCCACCCTGGCGGCCTCGCGGACCGGAACGCTCGGCGAGGTCGGTACCGGCTGCGGCGTCGGCTCGGCCTGGCTGCGGCACGGCGCGACCGACGACACCAAGATCGTCACCGCCGAGAGCGACCCGCAACTGGCCCAGGTGGTCAAGGAACTGTTCGCCGACGACGGCCGGATCGAGGTCCTGTCGGCCGACTGGACCGCGCTGATCGAGCGCGGCCCCTTCTCCCTCCTCTTCGTCGACGCCCGCGAGGCCAAGCTCTCGGCCCGCGACGTGATCGCCGAAGCAGTCGAGCCCGGCGGCTTCGTAGTACTGGACGACTTCACCCCGTCCGCGGTCTGGCCCCCCATGTACGAAGGCCGAGTCGACACGCTGCGCCAGGAATGGCTCCAGGACAAACGCTTCACCACAGTAGAAATCATGGTCGCCACCGACGCCGCAGTCCTCCTCGCCACCAAACGCTAGGTACTCCCGCGCAGGTGCCGCGATATCCGCTGTCGGTAGCGACGTCCGCCAGCCAGAATGGGTCCATGGCGACTGACGAGATGCCCGGGCACTGGTACGACGCCTACGAGCTGGGCCGGCCCGGCTACCCAGCTCAGGTCGTTGATGTCGCCGAGCTTGCGCCGTCGGCGACGGTGCTCGAACTTGCCGCTGGGTCGGGCAAGCTGACCCGTCGGCTCAGCTCGAGATTCGCGCACGTGGTGGCCGTCGAGCCGGACCGTGGCATGCGTCGCCTGCTCGCCGCGGGTTGTCCAGGCGTCGAGGCGATCGACGGTACCGCGGAACGGATCCCGCTCGCGGACGACGCGGTCGAAGCGGTCTTCGTGGCCCAGGCCTTCCACTGGTTCGACAACGAAGCCGCGCTGGCGGAGATCGCCCGCGTCCTGCGGCCGGGCGGCGCCCTCGTGGTGCTGTGGAACGTGGCGAACGGCCCGGTCGTCCCCTCCATCACGGCTGTCGAAGAACTTCTCGCACCCGTCTGGCCTCAAGACTTCGGGCTTCCGCTCGACATGATGAGTGGCGACTGGGCACCCAACGCCTGGAGCCTGCCCTTCGCCGAACGGACCTTCGACCCGATCTGCGACGCGCGGCTGCCGAATCCCCAGACCCTCGACCCCGAGGGGCTGGTCGCCTTCTTCGGTTCCATGGGCTGGATCGCGAACCTGCCCGACGAGGAGCGGCGGCCACTCGTCGACGCCATCAGGTCTCACCTCACCGCCGCCGAGTACGTGCTGCCCTGGCAGACACGCGTGCAATGGACGCGACTCGAAGCATCGCAATGAATCAGGGTGGTCCTGCCAACACTTTGGCGGTCGCGGAGCGTCAAGGGGGCAGCTGGTGCGAAGGGCACCGGGTGTTGAGAGGACACGGATGGCTATTGGGCGTGAATTCGAGGAATTCACGATCAGCAGACAGACAGCGCTGTTCCGTTACGCGTATCTGCTGATCGGCGACCGGCAACTCGCCGAGGATCTGCTCCAGGAGTCCCTCACGAAGACCTACGTGCGGTGGCACAAGCTGCACGACGCGGCCAACGCCGATGCGTACGTCCGCAAGGTGATGACAAATACGGCGATCAGCTGGTTTCGGCGCAAGTCGTGGCGTGAACGACCCCACGACAGTCTGCCGGCCGGCGTACCGGCGCGCCCCGACGAGGACGTGCCCAGCAGGGTCTGGCTGTGGGGCGAGGTGCGGAAGCTGCCGCCGCAGCAGCGCGCGGTACTGGTGCTCCGGTACTACGAGGACCTGAGCCAGGCCGAGACCGCCCGCATCCTCGGATGCAGCGAAGGCACGGTGAAGAGCCAGAGCTCCCGTGCCCTGAAGAAACTTCGCGCCGGGCTCGGTCCCGAGGCGCTCGTGCTGATGGAGAAGGTGGTGACCGCATGACCGGTCTGCTGAAGGAGACGTTTACCGAAGAGGCCGAGGCGATCGGCGACCCGAACCTCGACCTGGACGCGATCGTTGCGACCGGCAACCGTCGCATCAAGCGCCGCCGGCTGGGCTCGATGCTCACCGCGGCGGCCGCGAGTGTGGCGGTGGTCGGCGGCGGACTGGTAGCGGCGCAGCACTTCGGCAGCAACGAGGGCGCCCAAGTCGCCACCGGTGGACCGCTCACCGAACGCCGCCCGACGTGGGCCTCTGGCAAGGAGATTCACTTCGGCACCGACGTGATCCGGGTGCCTGTCGCCGTCGCGTCGTTCGTCCAGACCAATGCGTACTTCGTCTTCACCAGCGCCGACGGCAGCGTCTACCGCGTCAGTGACATCGGTTCCGCCGGCAAGATCGGCAAGGGCAGCAAGACCCACCAGCTCGCGGCGGATGCCGAGCACGGAATCGTCGGCTGGGTCGACGCCACTCGCCCGGTACCGGAGTTCGTCCTGTACGACCTGGAGGCCGACCGCGAGGTCGCCCGCACGGCAGCCGGCAACCAACGAGCCTCATCGCGCGCCGAATCGCCGCGCGTTGCCGCGATCGACGACGGCATCGCGTACCTGGCGGCCTCCGACGGCCTCCGCCGCTGGACCCTGGCCACCGGCGTCGGCGAACTCATCAAACCCAAGGCCGCGCCGAACTTCCTGCTCGCCGCCGAAGCGGGCCAACTCGTCTGGGACAACAAGGCCGCCGACGACCTCGCCGTGGGCACCGACGTGAACGCTCCGGACCCGGCCCATTTCGACGGCTGGCACGCCAGCATCTCGCCCGAGGCTCGCTACCTGCTGACCGACAAGGCGGACACGGTCGGAGTCGTCGACCTTCGCAGCGGCAAGTCGGCGCCGGTGACGATCCCTGGCTACACGCTGATCGCCCCGACCCAGTGGAAGGACGACCACACCGTCTACGCGGTCGGCTTCCGCGACGAAACCTCGCCGCTGGACCTGCTGACCTGCACGATCAAGCCACCGACCAGCGTGGCGTGCACGCCTACCCTGAAGGACTTCGCCCCGCCCCTCACCCGCGCCTCGACCACTCAGTTCCCGAATGGTGCACCCGCCAATTCGTAGAGGCTGCATGATGGGTGGCGGTGGATCGCACATCCGAATTGGGAGTAGACATGCAAGCACTGAAGCTTTCGAACGGCGCCGAGATCCCGGCACTCGGTCTGGGGGTGTGGCAGGTGCCGGAGGGGCCGGTCACCGAGGGGGCCGTGGTCGCGGCGCTCGAAGCCGGGTACCGGCTGATCGACACGGCCCAGGCGTACGGGAACGAGCAGAGCGTGGGCCGGGCGCTTCGGAGCAGCGGCCTACCGCGGGAAGAGATCTTCCTGACCACGAAGTTCCTTCCCAGCCGCCGCGACCCGCTGGCCGAAATGAAGAAGAGCCTCGAACGCCTCGACACCGACTACGTCGACCTCTACCTCGTCCACTGGCCCCAGGGCGGCCCGACAGCCGCCTGGCCAGGCATGGAAGCAGCCCACGCCGCCGGCCTGGCCAAGGCCATCGGCGTCTCCAACTTCAGCGCCGCCGAACTGGCGACGGTCTCGAAGTCCAGCGAGGTCGCCCCGATGGCCAACCAGTTCCAGTACAGCCCGTTCCTGGACCGCCGCACCCTGGTCGAAGCCTGCCTAGCCGCCAACGTAGTCCCCCAGGGCTACAGCCCCCTGGGTACCGGCGAACACCTCGACGACCCCGCAGTAGCCAAAATCGCAGCCACCACCGGCCGTACCCCCGCCCAGATCCTCATCCGCTGGTCCCTCCAACGAGGCGTCTCAGTAATCCCCAAGTCCTCCACCCCCGCCAGAATCAAGGAAAACTACGCCGCCCTCGACTTCGAACTGGACGAGGCCGCAATGGCAACCCTGGACGCCCTGGACACCACCAACCACACCCCCGAAGCCAAGGCCCCGGGCCAGAAGTGGTGGTCCTGACCACCTCGTCGCCCTAGGTTGGCGGCCGTGAAGGTCGTCAAGGCGGTCCAGATCAGGATGAATCCGGCCAAGCGTTCGGGGGGCATCGGCTCCCCGAACGCGAAGACGGCAAGGAAGAACTGCACCGTCGGCGTGAGGTACTGCAGCAACCCGAGATAGGTCAGCGGGATCCGGCGGACAGCCCCGCCGAAGAACAGCAACGGAATCGCGGTGGCCGGGCCGGCGGCCGCCAGGAGTAGCGATGCCGACCAGCCCGCGTGCCCGAACTCCGCGCGTCCGGCGTGCTCGAGCCAGACCAGATACCCGGCCATGAAGGGCAGGACGACCGTCGCCTCGACGGCCAGGCCTTCGATGGCCGGTGTCGCCGCCTTCTTCTTCAGTACGCCGTACGCGGCGAAGCTGACCGCCAGCCCGGCCGCCACCCAGGGAACCCGGCCGTAGTCGATCGCCAGCCACCCGACCCCGGCGACGGCCAGGCCGAGGGCGAGCCATTGCCCGCGCCGTAGCCGTTCGCGAAACAGAACCACGCCGAACAGGACCGTGATCAGTGGGCTGATGAAGTAGCCGAGCGAGGTCTCCACCACCCGCCCGTGGTTCACGCCCCAGATGTAGAGGTACCAGTTGAACGCGATCACCGTCGCGGCAGCGGCCAGGTACCGCAGCGCGGCAGGCCGCTGCCGCAGCGCACGCCACCACCCCGAGCGCGGGCGCAACCACAGCAGCAAAGCGATGAACGCGAGGGTCCAGACGAACCGGTGGGCCAGTACTTCGACCGCTCCCGCGCCGTCGAGAAGCCGCCAGTAGAGGGGCAGCAGTCCCCAGATCCCGTACGTCGAAGCGCCGTACAGGAGGCCGCGGTTCATTTCAGGACTCGGTACTTGAGGTGGGTGACACCGGGCGCCTCGACGGACCGGATCTGTTCCAGCCGGACATTCCCCGACGTGCCGAAGATGCGAGCGCCATCGCCCAGCAGGATCGGCACGACGTGCAGCTCGAGCTCGTCCAGCAGTCCTGCCGCCAGGTACTGCCCGATGATGTCGCCGCCACCCCAGAGCATCACGTCCTTCCCGCCGGCGGCTTCCTTCGCCTGGTCGAGAGCCGACGCGATCCCGTCGGTGATGAAGTGGTACGTCGTACCTCCTGCCATCTCGACCGGCTCACGCGGGTAGTGGGTCACCACGAACACGGGGTAGTGGTACGGCGGGTTGTCGCCCCACCAGCCCTTCCAGTCCTCGTCCACCCATGGGCCGCCGCCGATCGGGCCGAACATGTTCCGGCCCATCACCGCTGCGCCGAGATTCTCCCGGGCCTCCTCGACGACCCGGTCGCTCGCGTTGACCTGACCGCCCTCCTTGCCGTGACCCTCACGCCAGCTGGCCAGTGGCACCACCCAGTCGTGCAGCCGCTCGCCACCCTCGCCGAGCGGGTTCTCCTCGCTCTGGTTGGGCCCCGCGACGAAACCGTCCAGCGAGATCGAGATGTGACACCTGAGCTTGCTCATCGCTCCTCCTCGGTCGGTGGTCCTGAATCCGAGCATGGAGCAGCGGAGAGATGCCGTCTAATGCCAATATGGTGAGGAATACATTGATATTCTCTATCAATGCTGAACCCGGTCCATCTCAAGATCCTGGCCTCGGTGGCGCGCCACGGCTCCGTGACCGAAGCGGCCAGAGAACTGCACTACTCGCAGCCGACGGTGAGCCACCACCTGGCCCGCCTCGAAGCGTCCACCGGCGTCAAGCTCCTGCAGCGGGTCGGTCGGGGGATCCGGTTGACGCCGGAAGGCCGGCTGCTGGCCAACCGGGCCGCCGAGATCATCGGGCGGATGGACGCGGCGACGAACGAACTCGCTGCTCAGGTCGGACTGCAGGCCGGCCGGGTCCGGCTGGCCGGCAACTCGTCGGTGCTGAGCACGATCGCGCCCAGAGCGGCCGGCATCCTGACCCGGACATACCCGGGACTCGAGCTGAGCCTGATCGAGCGCCACCCCGTCGAGGCGTTGCAGATGCTGCGCCACGGCGAGATCGACGTCGCCCTGATCTTCCGGTACGCCGACGCGCCCGCCGAGGACGAAGGGTTCCGCCTGGTCCACATCGGCGACGACTCGATCTATCTGATCAGCGGGCGCCCCGACGACAGCATCGAGAACCATCGCGACTCCGCCTGGATCGGCGGTTGCGAGCGCTGCCAGGAGGAGCTCTTCACCGTCTGCCGGCGAGCAGGCTTCATCCCGCGAATCGGGTCACTCAGCGACGACATGACCGTCGTACAAGCCTTCGTCGCGGCAGGCATCGGCGTCACCACGCTGCCCGGCCTCGCCCTCCAGGCCCACCGCCACCCCGACATCCACGCCACCAAGATCCCCAACCACACCCGCCAACTCCACGCCGTTACCTACGGCGATCCCCCTGACCCCCCAGCCGTCACCGCCTTGCTGGAAGCCCTGAAAGCCTCCGTCGAGTAACCAGCCGAAAGCTCCCGCATTCCGGCGCTCGACCAGCCCCACATGCTGCGCCCTCGGCTAGTCCGCAGTGCGCGACTAGCCGTCGACTGAGCACCTACCGGAGTACCCGGTAAAGCAGGTGGGCCCGAGCGCGCTCCCGGTGGGAGGGCTCGGGCCCTGGCCGGCCGCCATGCGCCTGCGGGCGGCTGGCCGGACCTGTTTGAACAGTTTGCCTTTCCCTGGGGTCGGTAGCGACCCCAGGGGTGTTTCGACTTGTCAGACCTCGAGGTCGACCGTGCGGGCGGTGTCGGCCTGTACTGCGGTGGCGATGTCGTCCAGGACCGCCGTCGGGATGCTGGAGTCGACGCTCAGCGCGACGAGGGCCTTGCCGCCCTTGCGGTCGCGGCTGACCTGCATGCCGGCGATGTTGATCTCGGACTTGCCGAGGATGCCGCCGACCTGGCCGACGATGCCCGGGCGGTCCTCGTAGCTCAGGAACGCCAGGTGCGCCGCCAGCTCGACCTCGAGGTCGAAGCCGTCGATCTCGACCAGCCGCTCGGACTGCTTGACGCCGACCAGCGTGCCAGACACGGATACCTGACCGCCGTCGGCGAGCGTGCCGCGCAGGGTGATCAGGTTGCGGTGCTCCGGGCTGTCGTGGTCGGTGACGAGGCGTACCTCGAGCCCACGCTCGGCCGCGAGCAGCGGGGCGTTCACGTACGACACGTTGTCCTCGACCACATCGGCGAACACGCCCTTCAGCGCGGCCAGCTCGAGCACCTTCACGTCGTACTGCGTGATCTCCCCGCGCACCTCGACGTCCAACTGCTGGGCGACGCCCCCGGCGAGAGCGGTGAAGATCCGCCCCAGCTTCTCGGTCAGCGCGATCCCCGGCCGGACGTCCTCGGCGATGACCCCGCCCTGGACGTTGACCGCGTCCGGCACGAGCTCACCCGACAGCGCCAGCCGCACGGACTTGGCGACGGCGATACCGGCCTTCTCCTGCGCTTCCTCGGTGGAGGCGCCCAGGTGTGGAGTGGCGACGACGTTCTCGAACTCGAACAGCGGGGAGTCGGTGCACGGCTCCTTGGCGAAGACATCCAGCCCGGCCGCGGCCACCCGGCCTTCCTTCAAAGCGCTGTAGAGAGCAGCCTCGTCGACGATGCCACCGCGGGCGGCGTTGACGATGATGACCTCGGGCTTGACCTTGTGCAGCTGCTCGTCGCCGATCAGCCCGATCGTCTCGGGCGTCTTCGGCAGGTGCACGGAGATGAAGTCGGACGCGGCCAGCAGCTCGTCCAGCGACGCGAGCCGGACCCCCATCTGGGCGGCGCGGCCGGCCTGCACGTACGGGTCGTAGGCGATCACGTTCATGCCGAAGGCGGCCAGCCGCTGGGCGACCAGGACGCCGATCTTGCCCAGGCCGACGATGCCGACGGTCTTCTCGAACAGCTCGACGCCGGAGTACTTCGACCGCTTCCACTCGCCGTTCTTCAGCGAGAGGTCGGCGGCCGGCACCCGGCGAGCAGCGGCGAGCAGCAGCGCGACGGCCAGCTCGGCGGCGCTGACGATGTTGGAGGTCGGTGCGTTGACGACCATCACGCCGGCCTGGGTGGCGGCCTTCACGTCGACGTTGTCGAGGCCGACGCCGGCGCGGGCGACCACCTTGAGCTTCTTGGCGGCGGCGAGCGCCTCGGCGTCCACCTTGGTGGCGGACCGGATCAAGATGGCGTCGACGTCGGCGATGGCCGGGATCAGCTCGGCGCGGTCGGCGCCGTTCGCGTGCCGGATCTCGAAGTCGGGGCCGAGCGCCTCGACGGTGGCCGGGGACAGTTCTTCGGCGATCAGGACGACGGGCCGTTGAGCGTCAGTCATGAGAGATGTCTCCTGCAGAAGCGGTTGGGGGCTCGAAGAGTCAGAGCACCGCGCTGTGCCCGCTGAACACGATGCTACCTGGTCGCCGATCCGGCTGCCCGCAGGGTCTCATCTCAGTCGCAGGGCTGCGGATCCCGTACCGCGACCGCGCGGTCGACCAGCAGCCGGCCCTTCTCGCGCACCAGCTGGTACCGGTTGTCGAGCCGGTTGCAGGTCTGACCGAGCGCGCCGACGCTGTTCGGCGAGAACAGCACGCTGTACGTCACGCGGGCGTTCACCGTCTCCCCCACCTGGGTCACCTCGATGATCCGCGGACCGAACAGGTACGACGTCTGGTGGTGCTCGCGGTCCTCCTCCTCAGTGAGGCTCCTGGCGAGTTTCGACGAGTAGAGCGCCCGCAAGCCGTCGAAATCGTGCCTGTTCGTGGTGGTCATGTAGGCGCCGATCAAGGTCTGCACCTCGCCCGCGAGCGGCGTGTTGGCGACGGTCAGCTCGGGCACGATCGCGGCCTGCGGTCCACGCGAGCGCACGCAGGTGCCGCCGGGTTCCGGGGTGATGCCGGGCTGCCCGGTACCGGCGTACTGGCGCAGTTTTGCGACCGGGACGATGGTGGCCTTGGGCACCGTGTCGCCGGTGATCAGGCCGACCACGCGGCCGGAGCGGTCCAGGGCGGGCGCGCCGAGTTTGGTTGCGTTCAGCACCGCGGTCAGTGGAGTGGGGTTCTTGGCCGGGCCGAGCGGCAGGACGGTCTGCAGCCCGTTGGCGATGTAGCCGACCACGGCTCGATCAGCACCTCGCGACGGCTCCTTCGACGCCAGCTCAGCCGGCGGGTTGGGGAGCTGGCCGATCATTCGCAGTACTGCGACGCCGTCCGCGCTGCTGCCGAGCACGTTGGCCCGCCGGACGTCACCGGTCGACGTGACCAGCGCGACGGACATCGGCTTCTTGATCGCCGAGGCTGCGGTCAGTACGAGGCCGTTGTCGAGCATTACGCCGCTGGCGATGCCGGTGCCCTCGCAGGTGGTGGCGAGGATCTTGACCACGCTCGGACCGGACTTCCGGAGGACTTCGGCCGTGTCCAGGGTCAGGCTGTCCTCGCGGATCAGCCAGCCGGCGCCGGCGCCCAGGACGAGTACGAAGACGATCAGCGGGACCACGAACCGCGGCCGGAACCTCGGCGGCAACGGCGGCTGGGTGGTCACGGCCGGCCGCCGTGGCGGTGGCGCTTCGATCGACGTCAGCGGAGTCGGCACTCCGGCCGGGACGCGCCGAGGCGGCTTCGGCAGCTCTCGCCTGCCGCTGTCCACCATCGACTACCCCCTGGTCACCCGCTCCGGCCCGTTGCGTCACTGATTGTGTCAAACGCCCGGCCCACCACAAGGGCGGGCCGGGCGTCCGGGCGTACAGGCGGAGGTCAGCGAGCCGCGCTGCCCTCGACGTAGTCGTCGTCGTGCGACTTGACCCACGCCATCAGACCGCGCAGCTCCTTGCCGACGGCCTCGATCGGGTGCTCGGCGCTCTTCTTGCGGAACTCGGCGAACTCCGGCGCGCCGGCGTCCTGGTCGGCGATGAAGCGGGCGGCGAAGGTGCCGTCGGTGATGTCGCCGAGGACCTCCTTCATCCGCTGCTTGACCGACGCGTCGATGATCCGCGGGCCGGAGACGTAGTCGCCGTACTCGGCGGTGTCGGAGACCGACCAGCGCTGCTTGGCGATGCCGCCTTCGTAGATCAGGTCGACGATCAGCTTGAGCTCGTGCAGGCACTCGAAGTACGCGACCTCGGGCTGGTAGCCGGCCTCGGTCAGTACCTCGAAGCCGGACTGGATCAGCTGCGAGACGCCACCACAGAGGACGGCCTGCTCACCGAACAGGTCGGTCTCGGTCTCCTCGGTGAAGGTGGTCTTGATACCGCCGGCCCGCAGGCCGCCGATGCCCTTGGCGTAGGACAGCGCGAGGTCCCAGGCCTTGCCGGACGCGTCCTGCTCGACGGCCACCAGCACCGGTACGCCGCGACCCTCGGAGAACTCACGACGGACCAGGTGTCCGGGGCCCTTCGGCGCGACCATGAAGACGTCGACGCCGGCCGGGGGCTTGATGTAGCCGAACCGGATGTTGAAGCCGTGGCCGAAGACGAGCGCGTCGCCGTCGACCAGGTTCGGCTCGATGGCCTCCTTGTACAGCGACCGCTGCGCCGGGTCCGGGGCCAGCACGACGATCACGTCGGCCTCCTCGCACGCCTCGAACGGGGTGAGCACCCGCAGGCCCTGGGCCTCGGCCTTGGCGCGGCTCTTCGAGCCCTCCGGCAGGCCGACCCGGACGTCGACGCCGGAGTCGCGCAGCGACAGCGCGTGGGCGTGGCCCTGGCTGCCGAAGCCGAGCACGGCCACGTTGCGGCCCTGGATCACCGACAGGTCGGCGTTGTCGTCATAGAACATTTCTGCTGCCACTTGGAGCTCGTCTCCTTGATTTCTTTTTGATGAGGTTTTTGAAGCTCAGGCCTGTCGGGCGGGAGCGGGACGGTGACCGGGCGGCGGGTGCGGCACCGGGTGATTCGGGTTGGCGGCGGCCGGCGCGCCGTTCGCAGTACCGGCCGGGGCGCTGTTCGCAGTACCGGCCGGGCGGGCCTGCAGCGTCGGGGATCCGGTCGCCACGTGTGGTGGCGGGACCGGGACCGGGCGCAGGGTGCGGTCGGAGATGGAGCGGCTGCCCCGGCCGATCGCGACCATGCCGGACTGGACCAGCTCGCGGACGCCGAAGGGTTCCAGCACCCGGAGCATGGCTTCGAGCTTCTCGGGGTTGCCGGTGGCCTCGATGGTGATCGCGTCCGGAGCGACGTCCACCACTTTCGCACGGAACAGCTGGACGGTCTCCAGCACCTGCCCGCGGCTCAGGGTGTCCGCCTTGACCTTCACCAGCAGCAGTTCACGCTGCACGGTGGCGGTCGGCTCGAGCTCGACGATCTTGATCACGTTGATCAGCTTGTTGAGCTGCTTGGTGATCTGCTCCAAAGGCTGCTCGTCCACGCTGACCGCGATGGTCATCCGGGAAACCTCCGGATGCTCGGTCGGGCCGACGGCCAGCGAGTCGATGTTGAACCCGCGCCTGGAGATGAGCGCCGCGACCCGGGCCAGAACACCATGCTTGTTCTCGACCAGAATGCTCAGGGTGTGCTTGGACATTTACAGCTCCTCCCCATCCCACTGCGGGGCCATGTCACGCGCGAACTGGATGTCGTCGTTGCTGCTGCCGGCGGCCACCATCGGCCAGACCATCGCGTCCCGGTGGACGACGAAGTCGACGACGACCGGCTGGTCGGTGACCGACATCGCCTTGTCGATGGTGGCGTCGACCGACTCCTTGTCCGAGCAGCGCAGCCCGACGCCGCCCATCGCCTCGGCCAGCTTGGCGAAGTCCGGGATCCGGGCCGAGTGCAGGTCGGTGTTGGAGTAGCGCTTGTCGTAGAACAGCGTCTGCCACTGCCGGACCATGCCCAGCGACTGGTTGTTGATCACCGCGACCTTGATCGGGATCCCCTCCAGCGCGCAGGTGACGAGCTCCTGGTTCGTCATCTGGAAGCAGCCGTCGCCGTCGATCGCCCAGACGGTTTTGTCGGGCCGGGCGACCTTGGCGCCCATCGCCGCGGGCACGGAGTACCCCATGGTGCCGAGGCCGCCGGAGTTCAGCCAGTGCATCGGCTTCTCGAACGGCAGGTAGTGCGCGGCCCACATCTGGTGCTGGCCGACGCCACTGGTGTAGATCGCGTCCGGTCCGGCGATCTGGCCGATCCGCTGGATCACGTACTGCGGCGACAGGCTGCCGTCCTCCGGCTCGTCGAAACCGACCGGGTACTTGGCCCGGACCGCCTCGAGCTGGGCACGCCAGGCCGAGTAGTCGGGGGACTTGCCGTTGCTCGCGATCTCGCTGTTCAACGCCGCGATCAGATCGACGACGACCTCCTTGCAGTCACCGACGATCGGCACGTCGGCATGCCGGTTCTTGCCGATCTCGGCCGGGTCGATGTCCGCGTGGATCACCTTGGCCTCGGGCGCGAACGAGCTGAGCTTGCCGGTCACCCGGTCGTCGAACCGCGCACCCAGACAGATCAGCAGGTCGGACCGCTGCAGCGCGCCGACGGCCGAGACCGAACCGTGCATGCCCGGCATGCCGAAGTGCAGTTCGTGCGTGTCGGGCAGCGCGCCCCGCGCCATCAGCGTGGTGACGACGGGGATGCCGTGCTGCTCGGCCAGTTCCTTCAGTTCGGCGTGGGCCTTGGCGCGGATCACGCCTCCACCGACGTACAGGACCGGCTTCTCGGCGGCGGCGATCAGCCGGGCCGCCTCGCGCACCTGCTTGGGGTGCGGGCGGGTGACCGGGCGGTACCCGGGCAGGGACAGCTCGGTCGGCCAGCGGAAGTCGACCATCGCCTGCATGGCGTCCTTGGTCACGTCGACGAGGACCGGGCCGGGGCGGCCGGTGCTCGCGATGTGGAAGGCCTCGGCGATCGTACTGGCGATCTCGTTCGGGTCGTTGACGAGGAAGTTGTGCTTGGTGATCGGCATCGTGATGCCGCGGATGTCCGCCTCCTGGAAGGCGTCCGTGCCGATCGCGGCGCTGGCCACCTGGCCGGTGATCGCGACCATCGGCACCGAGTCCATGTAGGCGTCGGCGATCGGGGTCACCAGGTTGGTCGCGCCCGGGCCGGAAGTCGCCATGCAGACGCCGGTCTTGCCGGTCGCCGAGGCGTAGCCCTGGGCCGCGTGGCCGGCGCCCTGCTCGTGACGTACCAGGATGTGGCGGATCTGGGTCGAGTCGAGCATCGGGTCGTACGCCGGGAGGATCGCGCCACCCGGAATGCCGAAGACGGTGTCCACACCGGCATGTTCCAGTGCGCGGATCAGAGCCTGTGCCCCGGTCAGCTGCTCACTCATGGTGCCTTCCCTTGGTCGTCACTGCTGCTTACTACTGCTAGACAAAAGACCGATGCTGATACAAAGAAAAAGCCCCCTGAGCCGGGTGGGCTGAGGGGGCGCGCTCGACTCGAAGGTCGCGTCAGTCGGCGCGCCGCACAAGTACGAGAAGAATCGATCGCATGCAGTCACCTTCGCCGACTCCTCTCGATCCGGTCAAGCCTGGCACAGTTCCATCTCATTGGCTGAGATGAGTGTCTTACGTTTGAGCCAGTTTAGGAGATGCAGACGGCGCCCTGGGAGGCGGAGGTGACCAAGCGCCGGTACTTGCCCAGCACTCCCCTGGTGATCGCGGGCTCTTTCGGCGTCCATCCCTGGCTGCGTCTTTCGAGTTCCGCGGGCTCGACGTGCAGGTCGAGGGTGCGGTTCTTGACGTCCAGGGTGATCCGGTCGCCGTCGCGGACGAACGCGATCGGGCCGCCGTCGACCGCCTCGGGCGCGACGTGGCCGACGCAGAGTCCCGTCGTACCGCCGGAGAAACGTCCGTCGGTCAGCAGCAGCACGTCCTTGCCGAGGCCGGCGCCCTTGATCGCGCCGGTGACGGCGAGCATCTCGCGCATTCCCGGGCCGCCCTTCGGGCCCTCGTAGCGGATCACCACGACGTCGCCGGCCTTCAGCGTGCCGTCCTCCACCGCGTCCATCGCGCCGCGCTCGCCGTCGAAGACGCGCGCGGTACCTTCGAAGACGTCCTCGTCGAAGCCGGCGCTCTTCACCACGGCGCCGTCCGGGGCCAGGCTGCCCTTGAGGATGGTGATACCGCCGGTGCCGTGGATCGGCTTGTCCAGCGCCCGGATGATCGTGCCGTCGACGTCCGGCGGGGCGATGTCGGCGAGGTTCTCGGCCATCGTCTTGCCGGTCACGGTCAGGCAGTCGCCGTGCAGCAGACCGGCGTCGAGCAGCGCCCGCATGACGACCGGGATACCGCCGACGCGGTCGACGTCCGTCATCACGTACCGGCCGAAGGGCTTGAGGTCACCCAGGTGCGGGACCTTGTCGCCGACCCGGTTGAAGTCGTCGAGGGTGAGCTCGACCTCGGCCTCGCGGGCGATCGCGAGCAGGTGAAGTACGGCGTTGGTCGAACCACCGAGCGCCATCACGACGGCGATCGCGTTCTCGAACGCCTCCTTGGTGAGGATCTGCCTCGCGGTGATTCCCAGGCTGAGAAGATTGACGACGGCTTCGCCGGACCTGCGGGCGAAACCGTCTCTGCGTCGGTCGACCGCGGGCGGCGCCGCCGAGCCGGGCAGCGACATGCCGAGCGCCTCGGCCGCTGAGGCCATCGTGTTCGCCGTGTACATGCCGCCGCAAGCACCCTCGCCCGGGCAGATCGCGCGCTCGACGGCGTCGACCTCCTCGCGGGTGATCAGGCCGCGCACACATGCTCCGACGGCCTCGAAGGCGTCGATGATGGTGACGTCCTTGTCCCCGAGCTTGCCGGGCATGATGGATCCGGCGTACAGGAAGACCGATGCCAGGTCGAGCCTGGCTGCGGCCATCAGCATGCCGGGCAGCGACTTGTCACAGCCGGCCAGCAGAACCGAGCCGTCGAGCCGCTCGGCCTCCATCACCGTCTCGACCGAGTCGGCGATGATCTCGCGGCTGACCAGCGAGTAGTGCATGCCGACGTGACCCATCGAGATCCCGTCGGACACGCTGATCGTGCCGAACTCGAGCGGATACCCCTGGGCCGCATGCACGCCGTCCTTGACCGCCTTCGCGAGCCGATCGAGCGACAGGTTGCACGGCGTGATCTCGTTCCAGCTGGACGCGACCCCGATCTGCGGTTTGACCCAGTCGTCGTCCCCCATCCCAACAGCCCGCAACATCCCCCGGGAGGCCGTCGCCTCCAACCCATCGGTGACCGTACGACTCCGCGGCTTGATATCAGGCGTCTTCGACATACCGCTCACTGTAAGAGCGCCACCCCCACAAGACTCCCGACCCCCTGTCCAGTACTACGCCATCTGCTTGGCAACCGCGGTGGCGTAGGTCATCAACGGGTCGTCGCCACCGCTGTATCCCCACGGCAAGGACTCGATCCGTCCCTGGGTCAGCGTCGCATGATCCATCGCTGCCTGCTTGGCGCCGGCTTTCATCAGAGCGAACGCCATCGTGCCGTGACCCGAGATATCAGCGGCCTGCGGCGCCCGGCCGGGGATCAGCCACTTCGCGCTGGCTGCCAGCAGAGCGTCCTTGCGGTTGGTGATCTCGCGGGTGTACCGGGCACCGCGCTGGAGCTTCGTCAGTTCGCTGTCCGACAGCACATCGATCCACACTTCGGCCGCGACCATCCCGAGGACCGAGTTCAGCACCGCCCCCGGCTTGGCCTTGCTCACCGTCTCGTCCCCGAACCGGACCAGCTCGGCGATGTCGCGACCGGACCATTTGGGCGCCAGCACCTGAACCCGTCCGGAATGGGCGGCATAGCTGTCCGGCTGGCGTTCACAGGCGGATCTGAAGATGTGGTCCTTGTCCTCCGGCGACGCCTGCAGACCGAGCGCAATCCACTGCAGCACATCCCACGGGGACGCGTCATCCGGCGCTTGGTCGATCGCCGTGTTCACCACGGCACCTGCGGTCGCGAGGATGTCGTGGAAGGTGGCGAACTGCTGATCGGAGACCTCCTTCGCCCGCTTCCCGCTGCGTACCTCCCATGCCTCGGACACGAGTACCCGCCCGAGCCACAGCAGCAGATCCGGATCGCCCGGTGCCGCCTCCAGGAAGAGTTCCAGCTGCTCACTGCGGCCGGTCGCAGCCTCCCCGAGGCCGCCGACGCGGATCGACCGCTGATCGGTGTTCGGCTCGGTGGCTTTCAGCAACTCCAGCCCGACGGCCAGATCACCCTTGCGAACAGCCTCAAAGGCAGCATCCAGCTCCGGATCGGCCCAGCCCCGATCCAGCAGGAGGCCATCGGTGCTGACCTGCGCCGGCGCCTGTTTGCGCGAGAAGATTCCCATTCGCGGAGAATACGGCCCCGCGAGCACCCTCCAGCACCGATCTGCTGCTTGTTGCAGTTAAATCATCAGCCGCCGGCGACGCTGGGGAGGATCAGGAGTTCGTCGCCGTCTGACAGGTTGGTGTCGAGGGCGTTGAGGTCGCGGATGTTGTCGTTGCCGAGGAAGACGTTGACGTGGCGGCGGAGGGCGCCTTGGTCGTCGGTCAGGCGCCGGCGCAGAGCTGGGTGCTCGGCCTCCAGCGCGGCGAAGACCGAGGCGACGGTCGCCTCGCCGGAGACGTCGACCTCCACCCGCTCCACTCCCCCGGCGAACGGTCTCAGCACCGTCGGGAGTTTGACTGCCACGGACATCAGCCGACCACCGCAGCGCGCACGGTCAGTACGTCGGGCAGATGGCGCGCCACCTCGACCCACGAGTCCCCCGCATCAGCACTCGCGTACACGCACCCGTCGCGAGTACCGACGTACACCCCGGCCGAGTCCGCCTGGTCAACGCACAGCGCGTCACGCAGTACCGGCGCATAAGACGGAACATCCGGCAGCCCGTTCGTGAGCGCCTCCCAGGTCGAGCCCGCGTCACGGGAGCGATAGACCCGGCATTTCGCGTCGGTCGGGATCCGGTTGCCATCAGCAATCAACGGGAAGACGTAGACGGTCGACGGCTCGTGCGGATGCACCACGATCGGGAACCCGAAGTCCGACGGCAGCCCGTCCGCGATCGACTTCCAGATCGCGCCACCGTCGTCGGAGCGATAGACGCCATGATGGTTCTGCGCGAACAACCGCTCCGGTACGTCGGGATGCCCGGCCAGCTTGTGCACGCACTGACCGAACTCCGGATCCGGGTCAGGCATGAAATACGCCTTGATCCCATGATTCGCCGGCGACCAGGACTCGCCGCCGTCAGCAGTCTGGTAGACCCCACCCGTCGACATCGCGACGCTCATCCGTTGCGGATCGGTCGGATGCGGCAGCACGGTATGGACCGCCTGACCGCCGAACCCGGCACCCCAGTCCTTGCGATGCGGGTGATCCCAAAGCCCCCGGACCAGCTCGAACCGGACGCCCCCGTCGGTCGACCTCCACAACGAGGACGGTTGCGCACCGGCGTACACGACTCCCGGTTGATCCGCCGGCGCCGGCTGGATCTGCCAGACGCGCTCGAGCGACGCCTCCTCGCCGGCCGGGAACCCGATCGAACCCTCCGGCGGCTCGTCCCACGTCCGGCCGAGGTCATCGGAGTGGAACACGGCCGGTCCCCAGTGCTCGCTGGTACCCCCCGCGAAGAGCCGTGGCTGGTCGCCACGGGTGTCGATGCCGACCGAGTAGATCCCCTGCATCTCGAACATCGGCCCGTCGAGCGTCCACTCGCGGCGCTCGGTGTCGCTCCGGCCGATCCAGAGCCCCTTCTTGGTACCGATCAGCAATACGGTCTCGGACATCTTTGTCCATCTCCATCGGTCTGCGCGGCGGGCCCGCGCGGTCGGTCTGCGCAGCCGCGACAGCCGCGCAACGGTTCAGGTCAGCGCGGCGGCCCCGCGACGACGTTGATCAGCGGTACGCCGGCGACGTACCGCTCGAGTTGGGCCCGGACCAGCCGGGCGACGCGTGGTGCGAAGGCCGTCGAGGCGCCTCCGCGGTGGGGGTTGATGAGGATGTTGGGCGCCGACCAGAGCGGGTGTCCGGCGGGCAACGGCTCGGGGTCGGTCACGTCGACGGCGGCACTGATCCGCTCGGTGGTCAGCTCGGCGAGCAACGCGTCCGTGTCGACGACCACACCCCGGGCGACGTTGACCAGCAGAGCACCGTCCTTGAGTTGCGCGAGGAACTTGGCATCGACCAGCCCGCGCGTCTCGGCCGTCGCCGGTGTCAGCAGCACGACGACGTCCGCACGCGGCAACAGCTCGGGCAGATCGGTGATCGGATGGACGCCGTCGCGAGCCCGACGCGCCACCCGGATGATGTCGCACTCGAACCCGTCCAGCCGCCGCTCCAGCGCCTCCCCGATCGAGCCGTAGCCGAGGATCAGTACGGTCCGATCGGCGAGCGAATCGTCCAGCTCCTGGTAGGACGACGGCCACTCGCCGTGCTCCTGGTTCTTCACGGCGCGCGCCAACCGCCGGTACGACGCCAGGATCAGCCCGACGGCGAGCTCGGCCGTCGACGCGTCGTGCACACCTCGCGCATTGCACAGAGTGACGCCCTCCCGCAGGACCGGCAGCAGGTTCTCGAACCCCGCCGTCTGGGTTTGGACGACCTTCAGCGCCGGCATCTCGGCGACGATCTCGATCACGTCGGACGAGCCCATATAGCTCGGCACGTAGAACTCGACAGTGTCCAGCGCCGGCGGCTCGCCACCGGCGTAGAACTGCGTCTCGACGCCCGCGGGCAGCCCGCGGAGGAAGCCGTCCGGGTCCTCCCACGGCAGCAATGCCTTCACCAAATCACCCATGTCCGGCAACCTACTCGCTCCCTCCGACAAGCCGCATCGACTCGTCCTCCGCCCGCAACGTCGGAGCCGATGCCGCAGTCTCGACATCCCGCTCCCGCACTACTCCCAGTAGACAGGACCACCGCGGCGAGTGGTCCCAAAGTGCACTCTCGGTGCACCACGGGTGCAGTGAGAATTCCGTGCCGAGGACGTTTTTGAGTCGTACTCTGAACAGGTGCCTACGACATCGGATCTGGCCTCGACTCTCGATCACGATCAGGCCGTCGGGCGGCTGCGGTCCTCCTACCAGCGCATCCCGGCGGGAGCCCCGGTCCGCCTCGCGAAGCGCAGCTCAAACCTGTTCCGCCCCAGAACGACGCTCGAGACCCCCGGCCTCGACGTCTCCGGCCTCACCGGGGTGATCTCGGTCGATCCGGTCAGCCGCACCGCCGACGTACAGGGCATGTGCACGTACGAGGACCTGGTCGCCGCGACCCTCCCACACGGGCTGGTGCCGATGGTGGTCCCCCAACTGCGGACGATCACGCTCGGTGGCGCGGTGACCGGCCTCGGCATCGAGTCCTCGTCGTACCGGGCCGGTCTCCCGCACGAATCAGTGCTCGAGATGGACATCCTCACCGGCGACGGCGAGATCGTCACCGCCCGCCCCGACGGCGAGCACGCCGACCTGTTCCGCACCTTCCCCAACTCCTACGGCTCCCTCGGCTACGCCACCCGCCTGCGGATCGAGCTCGACCGCATCTCCCCGTACGTCGCCCTCCGGCACGTCCGGCTCGGCCTCGACGAGCTCGGGCCGGCCATCGAGTCGATCGTTGCCGACGGCACGTATGCCGGCCAGCCGGTGGACTTCGTCGACGGCGTCGCGTTCAGCCCCGACGAGGCGTATCTGACGCTGGGACGGAACAGCGACACCGCAGTACAGGTGAGCGGCTACACCGGCCAGCAGATCTTCTACCGGTCGATCCAGCAACGGTCGACCGATGCGCTGACCGCGCACGACTATCTGTGGCGGTGGGACACCGACTGGTTCTGGTGCTCGGCTGCGTTCGGCGCTCAGAACCCTTATCTCCGGCGGATCTGGCCCCGCCGCCTGCGCCGCAGCGACGTCTACCACAAGATCATCGGCCTGGAGAACCGCCATCAAGTTGCCGCCCGCATCAATCGCCGACGCGGCAACCCGGATCGCGAGCGGGTCGTCCAGGACGTCGAGATCCCCGCCTCGCGGCTGGCCGGCTTCCTGCGCTGGTTCGACGCCGAGGTCGGGATGCGGCCGGTCTGGCTGTGCCCGTTGCGCCTGCGCGGCTCCTCGGCCTGGCCGCTCTACCCGCTCGAGCCCGGCGAGACCTACGTGAACGTCGGCTTCTGGGGCACCGTCGCGATCGCCCCGGGCGCCGCGGACGGCGATGTGAACCGCCGGATCGAGGCGGCTGTGGCCGAGTTCGACGGCCACAAGTCCCTGTACTCCGACGCGTACTACGACCGGGAGACCTTCGACCGGCTGTACAACGTACCGGCCCTCACGCTGGTGAAAGAACGCTACGACCCCGATGCCCGGCTCACCGGGCTCTACGAGAAGGCGGTGACGCGCCGATGACGGCAACGATCCCGACGCAGATTTCGATCGCAGCAGCGCTCACCGCGGTGGCGCCCGAAGGACTTCCCTTCCGCTTCACCGCGTACGACGGCAGCGCGACCGGGCCCGAGGACTCCCCGATCCACATGCACCTGGCCACCGAGCGCGGCCTGTCCTACGTCCTGACCGCACCCGGCGACCTCGGGCTGGTACGCGCTTATGTATCAGGAGATCTGGAGATCGAGGGCATCCATCCGGGCAACCCGTACAACCTGATGAAGATGATGCTCAACCAGGTCCACTTCCAGCGCCCCAGCCCGTCGGAGGCCCTGCGCATCGTCCGCGGCCTCGGCTGGAGCCACCTCAAGCCGCCGCCTCCGCCCCCGCAGGAGCACCTGCCCAAGTGGCGCCGCACCTTCGAAGGCCTCCGCCACTCGAAGAGCCGCGACAAGGCCGCGATCCACCACCACTACGACGTCTCGAACACCTTCTACGAGTACATCCTCGGCCCCTCGATGACCTACACCTGCGCCGTCTACCCGACCGCCGAGGCGACCCTGGAAGAAGCCCAGTTCGAGAAGTACGACCTGGTAGCCCGCAAACTGGACCTCAAGCCCGGCCAGCGCCTCCTGGACGTAGGTTGCGGCTGGGGCGGCATGGTCCGCCACGCGGCCCGCGAGTACGGCGTGAAGACGCTGGGCGTAACCCTCTCAGCCGCCCAAGCCGAATGGGCCCAGGCCGCGATCAAACGCGAAGGCCTGGAGGACCTGGCCGAAGTCCGCTTCTCCGACTACCGAGACGTCACCGAAACCAACTTCGACGCCATCTCCTCCATCGGCCTCACCGAACACATCGGCGTCCGCAACTACCCCAGCTACTTCGGCTTCCTCCTGGACCACCTGAAGCCCGGCGGCCGCCTCCTCAACCACTCCATCACCCGCCCCGACAACCGCTACCGCCCCACCGGCGCCTTCATCGACCGCTACATCTTCCCCGACGGCGAACTCATCGGCTCCGGCCGAATAATCGCCGACGCCCAAGACGCCGGCTTCGAAGTCCGCCACGAAGAAAACCTCAGAGAGCACTACGCCCTGACCCTCGCCGCCTGGTCCAACAACCTGGTAGCCCACTGGGACGAAGCGGTCGCCGAAGTCGGCTACGCAACAGCCAAGGTCTGGGGCTTGTACCTAGCCGCCTGCCAAGTCGGCTTCGAACGCAACAACACCCAACTCCACCAGGTCCTAGCCGTAAAACTAGACGACCAGGCCAACGCCCACTTCCCCCTCCGCCCCACCTGGGGAAGCTGAACTCCCACTCAGCCCGCGGTACGAAGAAGCCTCGCCCCCGGACGACCGGGGAGCGAGGCTTCTTGAATGTTCGACACCTCAGCAGCCGACTACGGAAGCCACCCTTCCTTGTTGGAGCCAGTGTCGATCGGAAACGTCACATCCGAAGGAAATTCCAGCCCCGTACGCTCTTCATACACATCTGCAGCCAGATAGATCAACTCCTCCGCGCGCTGGGCATACGGCACCACGAACTGCGCAAATTCGGGGACCTCCACCTGCGCCCCCGCATAGCGAGATTCACCACCGAGAACGCAGGCACACCTGGCATAGAGGAAATAGTCGTCCGTCTGCGTCAAAACCTGCCCGGATGACAGGGTGACCGGAATATCAGCGAGCTCCTTCTTGTCAATCCGAAAAAGATGCTCACGCAATTCCTTGTCAAACTGGATCAGTTCCGATTCGGCAAGACCCGACAGCCGCCGCCCGACAGCGGCCACCGCCTCCTCAACTTCTTCACCGCTCGTGAGCGCACTAGATCCGATGATCTTCCAGAATTCGGTCATGTCCTACCCATCTCACCAAAGCGTGAGCTGCTCATAGTTCCGCTCCTGCAAGATCTTCTTTCCCGGCGACGCCTTCTTGTTGGACAACGAGACGCCCTGGCCACGAAGTTCCTCCATACGCTGATGCTCAGCCACGAGCAGATCCTCGTCCGTCCCACACACGTGGGTGCACTTCGCATCCGCGCGGCTGGCCAACCGCCCGTCACTCACATGAGTCCGGAGGCGTCGAGGGAGGTCCAGCGCCTTACCGACGTACGTATCACCGGGACTTGCCAGGTCGGCAAACTCATAGATGCCCTGTTTTTTACCACAGTTGTGCACGAGCACCGGAACATCGCCGGCCACCACGTAGTACGTGTGAATTTCACGGATCGTGAGGTTGTAGACCCGCGCCTGCGTCGAGTACCGGGTGACAGTGCTGACCGTTGCCGTCGACCCATTGCCGAAGGCCGCTAGCCGGGTTCCGCGCACCAGGTTGCCGGCGTCGACCCACTGCCGGCTGTCCGGCAGATAGAAGCGATGTCCTGCGGTCGCCGTGAGCTTTGCGGTCGTCGGCGGGCCACGCGGCCCCGCGACCTCGACCTCGATATCCACCAGGTCCTTGGAACCCTGGCCGATGATCGTCCGCACCACTGGTTCAGCCGAGCTCTTGGCCGATGCCGGGTCGGCGGCGAGGACCTTGTCCTTCAGGGTCAGTTTTTCGATCGGTTTCTGGGTGCCGTTGGTGAGGAGGACCAGGGTGCCGGGTGCGAACGAGTTGATCGAGCAGGTTTCGCCGGCTATCTGTTCGGCCTTGTGGAGTTCTTCTTCGGCTTTGCGGACGCCCTTGACGCCGTCGATCATTTCGTCGACGAGGCCTTTTATTCGGCCGATCAGTTTCCAGGCTTTTTTGGCGTGGAGGAGGTATTTGCTGACCAGCTTGCCCGCGATGCCGCCGACGAAGGATGAGAGGACGGTGACGCCGGTGGAGATGCAGGCGCCGACGTCGCCGTTGGTGAAGCAGTTGAGGGCGTCGGTGATGCCGAGTTCGTCGGCGACGATCTTGACCAGGTCCTTGACGACCTTCTTGATGCGTTGTTTGGCTTGTTCCTTCGCCTTCTTGTGGTGGCTGATCTGCTGGACGGCCTCGTGCCGGTTCTGGGCCTTGACCTGTTCGTAGGTGGGGGTTTTCGGCGGCTTGTAGTTCGGCCGGGGTGCGTGCACGCCGTCGTTCGCGGGGTCGTCGGGGAAGTACTCCTTCAGGCCGTCGGGATCGCTGAAGGTGGCCGGGTTGTTGTTGCCGTAGCGGTAGCCGTTCAGGGTGATCGGGTCGGTGACGTCGATCAGTGGGTCGACGCTGATGAAGCGGCCGAGCTTCGGGTCGTACTCCCGGGCGCCGAGATGGGTCAGCGCGGTCGACGGATCGTCCACCCCGTTGACGAAACCGTGGGTGTTCGGCTCCCAGGTGGACGACGTCGGACCGCGACTGTTGCCGAACGGGTCCATGTACCGCCGCGAGACAGCCGCGGTCAGGCCGTCGACCGAGACCGACGCCGTGCCCTGCGGGTCCGACATCAGGTACTCGACGGACTGACTGTTGTTGCGCATGGCCACGGTCGAGCCGTTGTATTCGTAGTACCTGGTCGACGACACCGTGTCGGCTGCCTTGTCCCACCGGACCTCCGCCGCTGACAGGTACAGAGTGGCGCCCTTGGGGTCATGGCGAATCAGCCGACTGCCCTCAGGGTCGTACACATAGCTGGTGTCCCCGCCGGGACCGGAAACGGACGCCAACCGCCCCTCGGCATCCCAGACGAAGGCGTCGGTATCGCCGCCAACCGTCCGCGACGACATGTTGCCCGAGGCGTCGTACCCGTAGCTGTCAGCTGACGTGCCACCCGGGCCGGCCGTCGTCACACCGGTGACCGCGTGCGGCCGGGCGGCGGTCGCGGCCGGGTAGGCGAACGTCGACGTCGTGTCGCCGGCCGCCTTGTGGTCGATCAGCGACGTGCGGTTGCCCGACGCATCGAAGCGATAGGACTGCCAGTACGGCGCGGGCCCGGCCAGCGTCGACGCCGATCGGGCGTCCGTGCAACTCCCGGCCGGCGTCCAGGCTTCGGTCGTACGCCGGAGGTAGTCGTTCGTGAAGCACTGCCGGTCCACCGTGGTGCCCATCGTGTGGGTCACCGACGTCACGTTGGCCGCGTTGTCGTAGCTGTAGTCGAACTTGTCGTCCGACGGCACCTGACCGCTGCGATCCACCGTCATCTGCTGAAGCCGGCGAGTGCCCTGCTCGTAGGCGAAGGACTGCCAGATCGACAGCTCCGACTTCTGCCCCATCGTGTACTGCAGCGTGTCGCCGTACTCGCTGTACTTCGTCGCGGCGACGTACGACTGCCAGCCACCCATCCCGCGCAGGTTGCCGAACTCGTCGTACTTCATCTCGATCGTCTCGTCCGGCAGCCCGGGCGTCGTCGGCAGCTTCGCCTTGTTGACGCTTCCGTCCGGGTTGAAGCTGGTGGTCGAGGCGTAGGTGCCGGCCAGCTTGCCCTCGGACGCCGGGATGACGACCTGCGTGGCGGTGGGCCGGTCCAGCGAGTCGTACGCCGTGACCGCCGACACGTAGTCGTTGCCGTTGATCGTCCGCGTCGACGACGTCAGCAGCCCCTTGCCCAGCGTGTCGTAGACCCACGACGCCAGCACCGGGCCGGTCGCCGAGCCACTCCGGACGGCGGTCTTGCGGTCCAGCTCGTCGTAGGAGATGAACTGTTGCTGCCCCCGCGCGTCCTTGGTCGACGTGACCCGGTCGGCGGCGTCGTACGTCGTCGTCGTGGTGCCCTTGTCCGGATCGGCCGAACTGATCTGCCGTCCACGCAGGTCGTACCCGTACCGCCAGACGCTCCCCTCGGCGTTCGTCACCGTGTCGAGCTGCTGGTCCGGCGTGTAGGTGTACTTCGTGGAGTCGAACGAACCGGTCGGGGCGACACCGTGGTACTGCCGCAACTCACTGAGCTTGCCCCGGGCATCGAGCACCTGCGTGGTCGTGGTCCCACCGGCCGGCGGGATGACCGTGACGGTGTTGCCGCCGTAGCTCGTCTGGGTCTTCCAGCGTTCGTGCCCCTGGACCTCGAAGCTCTGGACGACAGGCCGGCTCGCCCCGTCGTACGAGGTCACCGTCTGGGACGGCAGGTTCTCCTCGTTGACATCGAACAACACGTCCGACGGGCCGGAGCTCGCGTCGTAGTACACGCCCGTCGTGGTCTTCGTGTTGCCGCGCCGGTCGTATGTCGTGTCGGCCAGTACCCGCCCACTGCCGGTCGCCGCCGGCGTCTGGACCTGCCGCTGCCGCAACTGCCCGTCGAACAGGGACTTGGTCGTCTTGTAGGTCCCGTCCGGCTTCAACTCCTGGGTGGTGGTCACGTTCGGCGCGTTCTTCGACACGGAGTAGCCGAAGATCATCGACGCGGTGCCTGTCTTGATCCGGTTCGGCAGCCAGACGCCGGTCAGCCGGCCGAGAGCGTCGTACGCCAGATCGGTACGCCGCCCGTTCGGGTCGACCTCGGCGACCGTCGCGCCGAAGGCCGGGTCGATCAGCGTCGAGCTGACGTATCCCTTCGCGTCCTCGACCGCACGAGCCGTGACAGGTCCGCCGGTGGCCGGTGTGAAGGTCACCTTGCCGGTGAGCCGGTTCAGCCCGTCGTACGTCTCCTTGACCCGCCCGAGCGAGTCGTACGTGGTCCGGGACCGCTGCTCGTACTGCGGCCCGTTCGACCAGCCGCTCATCGACTCGATCTTGCTGACCAGTCCCTGGGTCGGCGCGGCGTTCAGGTCGGTGTGCTGGTCGTAGAACGTGCGCTCGTCGGAGATGATCTGGGCCGGCCGGTTCGGCGTCGCGGCACAACCGACCGAGACGGTCTCCTCCCGGCTCACCGTGGTCAGGATCTGCGCCGCGGTGTTGCGGCTGTACGTGAGCCGCGTGCACCGGTCGTCGTTGCCGAGGGCGACGTCGCCGCGATCGTTGATCTCGGTCGCCATCCCCAGATCGTCGAACTCGGTGTCCAGCGCGGTGATCTGGTAGCTGCCGTCGCTCAGCCGGGTCCGGGTCGAGGTGGACTTGGTCTGCAGCATCGTCGCGGCCCCACCCAGTGGTGAGGTGGTCTGCTTGGTCCACGGCGTGTTGATGGTCGCGCTGACCTCCGGACCGCTCACCCCGTTGTAGGTGATCTGCTCGCGGGTCATTCCGTTCAGCCGGGGCGAGTCGACCAGCGCGTTGCCCTGGCTGTCGGTGACGCTGACGTTCTTGCGGGTCGAACCATCAGCCTTCGCGTAGTCACCGTTCATGCCGCGGAAGAAGGTGTACTGCGTGCGGGTCTGGTCGGCGGGATCCAGCCCACCGGTCCTGACCTCGACCTTCTGGTACCCGCGCCAGTCACCCCAGCTCCGGTACGCCGGCAGCGTCAACTCGTTGTCGTCGTAGTGCCAGGCCGGCGTGTCGAGGTAGTCGTAGTACGTGCCCTGATCCGGGGCGTCGGTGCTCATGTCGTCGATCACGACGCTGGTCACGACGTACTTGTTGAACCAGTGCATGGTCGGCTTCTCGGCGCCGTCGATCCCCCAGAAGACCGGGAAGCAGCGCTTGGTGTTGGTCGCCGGATCCGGCCGGAACGACGACGTGCACTCCTGGTCGCTGTAGTTGACGTTGGTGATCTGGCCCGACTCCGACGCGATCGCCGAGATCCGCCACTTGACCATCGCCGGGGCGCCGTCGCCGATCGCGTCGACCCGGTTGGGCTTGTCGACGCCGACGAAGGACACCGACGGATTGGTCAGCGTCGTTGCGCCGGCCAGTCCCTGATGGGTGATGGTGCGCAGGAACAGGGACCGGTTCTCGACGCTCGAGGCCGGGTAGTCCTGGGTCAGCGTCCAGCTGTCGACCGGTGAGAAGGTCGAGCCCTTCAGGATCCCGGTGGTGATCTTGGCCAGCCGCTTGCGGGTGAAGAACGACGGCGACGTCCGGTTCGGGCAGGTCGTCGTGGAGGTACAGATCTGGTCGAACGGGGTGTCCGGCCAGGCGTAGGCGTTCGCCGCGGTCAACTGGTTCTCGGCGCAGGTGATCGTGCCGCTGGGCAGGCAGCGCTCGGCGACGTCGAACCAGACCCGAGCCGGGGCCACGGTCGTGGTCTCGGTCGCGCCGACCACCTTGCCGTAGTCGATGAACCACGGGTAGCTCGCCCGCTGGTACTGCGAGACGCCACTGTTGTTGTTGCGCCCGTAGTAGTTGTTCTCCCGGACGTACCGGTACCGCATCAGGTTGCCGTTGACGTCGACCACCCGGTCGACGTTCCACCGCCAGGCCTGCTGGCAGTACGACGCGGCGAAGGTGGTCGCGTGACAGGGCTCGCCTGTCTGGTTGCCGAAGACGGGCACGGTGTTGACCGAGTCCGCGCGGTCGGAGCCGGAGATGATCGGGTTGCTGCCGAAGTAGTACTTCGTACCGTCCGAGGTGGTGACCAGCCAGTGCTCGCCACCCTTGGCGCCGCTCTCGTTCGTCGCGTCGTACAGGCGCTGGATACGCGACCCGTCGTCCTTCTCGAGCCGGAACGTGTTGTCGTCCATCTTGACCAGCTCGCCGGAGTGACCGCCGAGCGAGAGCACCGCGTTGTCCGACTTCCAGCACTGGTCGCCGGTCTTGGTCGTGGTGTTGCTGCCCACCATGTCGTCGGCACAGGACACGTACTTGCGCTCGATGAAGCCGGTCTCGAGGCTGTGCCCCTCACCGACCCAGGACGTCTGGTTGTTGCTTGAGGCAATCTGCCCGTCGACCGAACCGGAGCTGTAGCCGATCGACAGGTCAGGGCGCGGACCGGCCGTGCCGGGTGGGACACGCAGCGGGTAGTTCCAGCTGAAGTCACCGGTCTGGACGCTGACGTTCCAGGCCGACGACGGAGACAGCGGCGTGGCGGCGTACGAGCCGGTCGAACCGGCGGCACCGGCAGCGACGGCGAAGGTGCTGAACGACGTACCGGCGCTCTTGGTCTGCGCGCTCCGGGCTGCCTTGCTGGGCAGCGCGACCTCGGCGGTCACGGTCTGCTTGTCGTTGTCGTTGACCGAGCCGGGTACGACGCGACCTTCGGCGCAGGTACCGCCGGCCGTGCAGTTCAACTCGACCAGGCGCAGACGGTCAGCCCAGCCACCGCCGAAGGCCGTGGCGAACTTCGAGTAGTCGACGTTCACCTTGACCTTGGCGGCCTGGGATTGCCCGTCGGTACGGGCCAGCTGGACGACGACGCCTTCGACCCCCAGCTTGGTGGTCGCCGCCTGGTCCAGTACGTCGACGCGCACCGATGGTTGCACCACCACCGTGGCCGACTTGGCCGCCTTGACCGGAATGGTGGTCACGGTGACCGGCGAGGCGGCCGTCTTGCCGGAAACCCCGCCGGTCAAGTTCGCGGAGCGGGACAGCGGCGTACCGGCCGTCGTGCTGGTCGCCCCCGGCCAGACCGGGGCCGCCGCGGCCTTCGAGGCGGCCACGGCCTGTTGCGCGGACTTGTCGACACCGGCCTGTTCTGGCCGGAAATCCTTGCCGGGCGTGGGTTTCTCGGACTTGACGGCCGGGGCCGGGCGGGACGTCGTCTTCGCCTCGGCCTCCGGAACGTACGACGCCACTCCGGCCACCAGGCTCACGCCCAGCAGAGTCACCAGGCCCGCATTGGCCCGTCGTTTGATGCGCATCAGCAGGTCCTCGGCTACTCGGTGGGCGTGGAGTCTTCGTAGTTCTGGCTGAGCGCGGCCTCGTCGATCGGGCCCGGGTAGATCCGGACGTCGTCGACCTGGCCGTCGAGGAAGTGGTTCTGAACCCCGGCGTCGAGGGCGGACCCGATCCGCAGCTGCCCGGTACCGTCTGGTGCGGTCACGGTTCCGGGGACGTCGACGGTCGTCTCGAAGGCGCCGTCGTCCAGGGTCAGGCTGAGCTTGCGGTCGGCCGAGTTGTAGTAGCCGGTGAGATAGATCCAGTCACCGAGTTCGTAGCCGATCGAAGGGCTCTTCACGACGACCTGGCCGGTCCCGTCCGGATCCGGGATGGCGAAGCTCCAGACCGCCTTGCGTTCGTCGGGATCGGTCAGATCCCAGTGGTCGAAGCCGAGCATGAAACCACCCGTACCGGCCCGGTCCTCGCTGACGGCGACCTGCCGGGTCGCCTTGGCGCCGGCCTTCACCCGGGCGCTGACGGTGAAGTTGCGACTGGTGTCGATGATGTTGGACGCGCTGGTGGCGATCGACGAGGTGCCGGGTAGCGCTACCGACCAGTCGTTCGCGCCGGTCGACGTCGAGTCCCACGAATCACCGTGCGCCCAGCTTGCCGGCGTACCGACGGTGAAGTCGTGAGCCTTTCCGCTGGTGTCCTTCGAGGTGGTACCGGTTCCCTCGTCCAGGTACCAGCGGCCGATGAACGGACCTGTCTCGACCCGGATCGTCAGGGCGTTGGAGTCCTTGCTCAGGTTGCCGGCCCGGTCGACGCTCCAGGCTCTGATCACCAGCGGGCCGGCCTTCATCGGGATGAACCGGAACGTTCCGCTCTTCGTCGCGTCGATCGACACCCACTCGGTCCCCGGCTCCAGCTTGTCGATCGCGTACAGGAAGTGGTTCGGGTCGTTGGTGGTGACGCTGAGCTTGACGTCGATCGGCTGCTGGAGCGGGAAGACGTCGCCGGGAGCCGTGGTGATCACGGTGATCTTCGGCGGCGGCGGCTCGGTCAGATCGATGATGAACCAGCAGTAACCCGACCAGGCCGAGTAGTCGATGCCGTCATAGGCCCGGGCACGCCAGCCGATCAACTGGTTCTCCGGCAGGCCGGAAACGTTCGCGCCCGGGATGTACTCGATCAACTTGCCGCTGGCCTTGGTCATGCTGCTGCCGGTCCAGATCGTCGATGCGGCGCCGCTGACCCGGAACTCGAAGTCGACCTTGGACGGCTGGAGATCTGGGTCCAGGATCGTGACCGTCGGGACCGGGCTGTCCTGACTCACCTTTGCCGGAGCGGTCGAGGTCGGGCAGCCCATCGTCGGGCTGGTCGTGTGCGCGTTGGACAGAACCGGGACGTGGTTGTAGATGATGTCGAGCCGGACCGCCTTGCCGAACCGCTTCCAGGCCATCGCGTCGGTCTCACTGGCCGCCCGGAGTCCCAGGTAGGCGTACTGGCTGCCGCCACCGGCCTGTTCGGCGATGATCGTGGTCGCGTCGAACTCGAGCCACTTGCCTCCCGGCGTGCAGCCGTCCCTGCCGACCGCGTCGACGACAGAGTCGACCTTCTTCAGCCAGGTGGCCGAACCGGAGCCGGTGTTCCAGGTGATGCTGGGGGTGATCGCCGAGGTCTTCCACAGCTGCACCTCCTTCTTGGTGCAACTGGCAGCCCAGGTCTCGTACCCGCTGAAGACCGCCTTCGTGATGTGCGTGTACTGCAGCCCGGCGATCCGCATGTGGTAGATCAGGCGCTTGCGGCTCCACGGCTCGAAGTCCTGGTAGCCGACGCCCTCCGGCCCTTCCCACTGCCAGGACGCGGTGGTCGGGTAGTGCTGGTTGATCATCGCGCGGCCGTACTGGGCCGAGTGGAACGCCGGGTCGATGTAGATCGGGTACTTGACCGCGGCATCGTTCACCAGCGCGGCAGCCGGGCTGACCCGCATCGACAACTTGCCGACCGTGAGCGGGATCGGTACGACCTTGTCACCCTCGAGCGGCATCTCGCTGCGGTCCTCGTCCGTGGGCGCCTTGCCCGCACCGCGGGAGTCCCACATCACCGGCGCCGGGCTGGTGAAGACGACCTTGCCGAACTTGTCCTTGGCCAGCACGACCCCACCGGCCACCTTGGCGACCTGGAGAGTGGGTGCCTTCACCGCGAAGTCAAGCCGCTGCAACTGCGGCAGCCGGGCAGCCTGAGGCGTCTTCACCACCAGTACTTCGCTGTAGGAGCTCGTGTCCGCGGTGATCTTCAGATCGACATCAGGAAAGACGTTCTGGTACGTGACGTTGTCACCGGCAACGACCGGCACAGGCAACGGCTCCGGCCAGGACAGCGTCAGCTCGTGCCCCTCGGACCTCATCGAGATGAGCGCGCCGTCACCACCCCCGGAGAAGCTCATCTCCATGGCAGCAGCCTTGGGCCGCACCCGCCCGTCCGCCCCCTTGCTCAGCGACGCGTCGAGATCGACCCACTCCCCACCCCGCTTCGTCCGCACCGGAACGTTGCTCTGCTCAAGAGTGAAACTGCCATCCGGATTGGCAAACGTCCGAGCCATCTCGGTCCGCTTCCCCACCACCTCAACCCGCGTCTTGGAGTCAACAGCCCGCTTGGACGCCGACTGCTCGCCCAGCCCCTGCCCCTGCCCCTGCCCCACAGGCGCAGCCACAGCCGCTTCCCCGGACTCAGGCGCAACAGTCACCCACCCCAAGACCCCAACCGCCATGGCACAAACCCCCGCCACAGCACGCCTCTTACCCAAGATCCACCCGGCCATGACCCCACCGCTCTCGACTCCCCCGAGCCACAGATGCGATGACGCTAAGCCCTCAACCCCATCCCCCAACACCTACAACTTATACAGTTCACCCATACAATTCAGCGCCCACTAGCACCAGAACCCCAACACCACAAGGCAAACCCACTGCCACTAGCTGCAAAAGCAGATCGCCTAGTCGAGGTGGAAGTGAAGAGCCGCGCCGGCTCTGGTTGGGACTGGGTCGTTCCAGTGTTCTAGGTAGTTTTCGGTGGTGGAGAGGGAGCGGGTTTCCAGTTTGTCCACGTAGACGGTGCCGTGGAGGTGGTCTGTTTCGTGTTGGACGATGCGGGCCTGCCAGCCTTCGAAGGGCTCGTGGTGGTTGGTGCCGGCGGGGTCTGTGTAGGTGGCGGTCACGGCGTAGGGGCGGTTCACTACGCCGGTGTAGCCGGGCATGCTGAGGCAGCCTTCGTAGAAGCCTCGGCGTTTGTGGCCGTGAGCTTGGTATGAGGGGTTGATGGCGGCGAAGAACTCCAAGGGGTAGCGGTGGCGGGCTTCGGCTACCTCGTCGGAGATGGTGGCGGGGTCTTCCAGTACTGCGATGCGCACCGGTACACCGATCTGCGGGGCGGCCAGGCCGACGCCGGGAGCTGCCAGCATGGTGCGACGCATCAGGGCGATGAACTCGGTCAGTACCTTGTCGTCGACCTGGCCGTCGAAGGGCTCGGCGACCTGGCGTAGTACGGGATCCCCCAGGGACACGATCGGGGCAACACCGTCGCGGTGCTCCTCCACCAGCTTCGTGATCTGATCCTTGATGTCGTTCATAGGCGGGCGGCCAACTCCTGAGGCTGTCTGGGCGGAACCGGCCAGCGGCAGGGCCGCGGTACCTGCGAGCAACGCGCGCCTGGTGATACTCACAAACCCTCCCGCTGTCGGTTCGTTCGGACCTCTATTTGATCAGGAGACGACAGTGATCCTGATATTGGTGGGCTCGAAGCTCTCGTTGCCTGCCTTGTCGTAGGACCAGGCGTTGATGTAGCTCGGGCCTGCCTCGGTCAGCTTGACCTTGGCCGTGCCGGTGCGAGCGGGCACAAAGGTGTTCGGCTCCTGGGACAGGACGCTGAATCCGTACTTCGTGACGTCGGCCGAGCCCGCGTTGGTGAAGTTCAGGGTGATGGTCTGGCCGACCTTGTACGGCTGCTCGGCCGGGGTGATCGTGAGTCCCGGAGAGTTCGGCTTGACCGTGTCAACCGTCAGTTCACAGGTCCTGGACCAGGCCGACGTCGTGGTGCCGTCGGAGACGCGTGCGTGCCAGCCATAGGTTGTTGCGTCCTGCAGTTGGGGCGGCAGTTCCAGGGCCTGCGTCCAGAGCCCGGTCTGGCCGGGGTTCTTCGGGAAGCTGGTACCGGTCCAGATCACCTGGCTGTCGGCGAGGGTGAACAGCTCGAAGTCGACGGTGTACTGGTTCGTGGTCTCCGCGCCGGGAAGGAACGCCTGCAGCCGCGGCTCGACCTGGTCGATCCACGGGCGGGCGGTACCGCGGAGGCAGGTCGTGGCCGGATCGATTGTCCGGAGCTGCTTGTCCGTGGGTCGGGGTGGTCCGGCCGCGACGTCGGCCGAGGCCGTCGCCGTGCCGATGGTTGCCAACAGCATCACAACGCCCGCACCGAGCAGGCGTGTCTTGAATCCGCGCATCGTCATCCTCACGTTGTCAGCCCCGAGCGTGCGAAGGCTACGGTGCGCGATCGGGTGGTGACAACTGTCAGAAGCTGCAACCGGGCGGCCGGCCGTGGTGTATCTCATTGCGACCGAGTCGGAGGTGTCTGAGGGGGCAGGCATAACGTGCTGGGGTTTGTGGCGTTGGAGTGGTCGATACCTTGGGGGTCTGGGGATGGGTTAGGGATGGGTGGTGGGCATGGGTAAGGGTCGCTGGGGTTTGGTGGCGGTTTTGGTGGTTGGGGTGGTGGCGGGGTGTGGTGATGGGGGTGGAGACGCGCGGCCGTCGTTGTCTACTTCTTCGCCTAATGGGCCGACCGGGACGGCGACGGGGAAGGCTTTGAAGGTTGCGGCGGCTGGGGTGGTGGCTACTGGGGTGGAGGTGCCTTGGGGGTTGGCGTTTTTGCCGGACAGCAGTGCGTTGGTGACTGAGCGGGATTCGGGGCGGATCAAGCGGGTCACGGGGGCGGGGATCGTCAGTGACGTGGGGACGGTGGCGGGGGTTGATCCGTCGTCGGAGGGTGGGTTGCTGGGGATCGCGGTGGATCCGCAGTATCCGAAGCGGCCGTACGTCTACGTGTACTACTCCAGCGGGGATGACAATCGGATCGCTCGGCTGACCTACAGCAATGGTGGGATCAGCGAGCCGACGGTGATTCTGGAAGGGATTCCGCAGGCCGCTGTTCACAACGGTGGGCGGTTGCGGTTCGGGCCGGATGGGTTCCTGTACGCCGGTACGGGTGATGGCGCGGATCGGCCGAACTCGCAGGACGACGACTCGCTCGGCGGGAAGATTCTGCGGATCACCACGGAGGGCAAGGCCGCGCCGGGGAACCCGGATGGCAGGTTGTGGATCTCCAAGGGGCATCGCAATGTGCAGGGGCTCGCGTTCGGCGGGTCGCAGTTGTACGCCGCGGAGTTCGGGCAGGACACCTGGGACGAGTTGAACGCGATCACGCCCGGGGCGAACTACGGGTGGCCGGCCGCCGAGGGCGTCAGCAATCTGGATGGCATGGTCGATCCGATCGTCCAGTGGCCGACGAAGGACGCCTCCCCCAGCGGAATCGCCTTCGCCCAGGGCCACATCTTCATGGCTGGACTGCGAGGCCAGCGACTTTGGGCGATCCCGGTCGCCGACGGCAAGCGGACCGGTGAGCCGGTGGCGTTTTTCAGCGGTCAGTACGGCCGGTTGCGCACGGTCGAGGCGGCGCCCGACGGCTCGCTGTGGCTGACGACCTCGAACACCGACGGCCGCGGCGACCCGAGGCCGGGTGACGACCGAATCCTCCGCCTCACCATCTCGAGCTGAGTCCTCTCGAAGGTTTCCGCTTGGGCAGACCTGGTACTGGTGGAGTAGTCGCACCAGTGAGGGAAGGGGAAAAGGTTTGCGGTCTGCTGCGCAGGTGCCGGTTCATGACACGGTGATCGTCTCCGCGAGGAGCTACCCGGAGGCTGAGGAGACGGTCCGCCTGCTCCGCTCGTCGGGGATGACCCGGGACAGTCTCGTCATTGTCGGAGCCGAGCTCGTCCTGGCCGACAGACCCGCGGGTGCCGGCCGGCTGGGCAGGCTGACCGCGAGGAATGCGGCGATCGGGCTGGGGATCGGACTGCTGGCGGCAGTCTTCGTGACGCTGGTCGCCGACACCACCATGACCGGTCTGGTGGTGATGCTGTGGGGCGCCGTCTATGGCGTCATCATCGGTGCGCTGACCGGGTTCTTCAAAGGGCTCGTCAACAACCGCCCGGATGCCGGATTCACCGAGGTGCTCCCCGCGCGCTACGAGGTGCGGGCATCGGCGCAGGACGCATCGGTCGCTCGCGCCCTGCTCGACCAGCCGTCCCAACGCGCCGCCTGAACGCAACAGCGCTGAGGCCCATTCCGACAGATCTCAGCGCAGCCTGACCGCGACAGCGCCGAGGCCCGTTCCGTCCGACCTCAGCGCTGCATGAACGCGACAGCGCTGAGGCCCACATGACGGATCTCAGCGCTGCCTCGGTGGAACGTCAGATGCCCAGGGTCGCGTTCAGGAGTTCGCGGACCTTGGCGGCGTCGGCCTGGCCTCGCATGTCCTTCATGACTGCGCCGATGAGGGCTCCAGCGGCGGCGGGCTTGCCGGAGTTGACCTTTTCGACGACGTCGGGGTTGGCGGCGATGGCTCGGTCGATGGCTTCCTGAAGGGCGGAGTCGTCCGAGACCAACGCGAGGCCGCGAGCGGCGATGATCTCGGTGACGGAACCTTCGGACTTGACCAGGCCGTCGAAGACCTCGCGAGCGAGCTTGTCGTTCAGCGCGCCTGCCTCGACGAGCTTCTGGACCTCGGCGATCTCGGCCGGCCCGACGCCGAGCGCGTCGACGTCCTTGCCGGCCTCGTTGGCCGCGCGGGCCAGCTCGCCCAGCCACCACTTCTTGGCCGCGGCAGGAGCGACACCCAGCGCGACGGTCTGCTCGATCAGGGTCTGCACGCCGCCGTTGACGACGTCGCGCATCTCCAGATCGGTGAAGCCCCACTCGGTCTGCAGCCGCAGCCGCTTGGCCGGTGGCGCCTCAGGCAGCGTCGCCCGGATCTCCTCGACCCAGTCGCGCGCCGGAGCAACCGGCACCAGATCCGGCTCCGGGAAGTACCGGTAGTCGTCGGCGTCCGACTTCTCCCGGCCCGAGGTGGTCACCCCGGTGTCCTCGTGCCAGTGCCGGGTCTCCTGGAGAATCTTGCCCCCGGCAACCAGTACGGCGGCCTGCCGGGTGATCTCGTAGGTGATCGCGCGCTCGACCGAGCGGAACGAGTTCACGTTCTTGGTCTCGGTCCGGGTGCCCAGCTGCGACGACCCGGACGGCTTGAGCGACACGTTGGCGTCACACCGCAGCGACCCCTGGTCCATCCGGACGTCGGAGACGTCCAGCGCCAGCAGCAGATCACGCAGCATGCTCACGTACGCCCGCGCCACCGCGGCCGCCTTGGCCGGCGGCACCTCGATCGTCTTGGTGACGATCTCGATCAGCGGGATGCCGGCCCGGTTGTAGTCGACCAGCGAGTGCGACGCGCCGTGGATGCGACCGGTCGCGCCACCCACGTGGGTGGACTTGCCGGTGTCCTCCTCCATGTGCGCGCGCTCGATCTCGATCCGGTACGTCTCCCCGTCGACGACGACCTCGGTCCACCCGTTGAAGGCGATCGGCTCGTCGTACTGCGAGGTCTGGAAGTTCTTCGGCATGTCCGGGTAGAAGTAGTTCTTCCGGGCGAACCGGCACCACTCGGCGATCTCACAGTTCAGCGCGAGGCCGATCTTGATCGCGGACTCGACCGCCCGCGCGTTCACCACCGGCAGCGCGCCCGGCAGGCCGAGGCAGACCGGGCAGGTCTGCGTGTTCGGCGGTGCGCCGAACTCGGTCGGGCAACCACAGAACATCTTCGACAAGGTGTTCAGCTCGACGTGGACCTCCAGGCCCATTACCGGGTCGAACTGCGCCAGGGCGTCATCGATGGACAGCACATCAGCAACCACAGTCATCGGGTGACCTCCAGCTCCGGAGCCTTCGACATCAGCACGCCACCCCACTGGTCGGCGTACGCCGACTCGAGCGCCGCCCCGACCAGGTAACACAGGTCGTCGCGCATCACCGGCGCCATCACGTGGAAGCCGACCGGCAGGCCGTCCTCGTCCGCGAGGCCGACCGGGAACGACGCGGCCGCGTTGCCGGCCAGGTTCGACGGGATCGTGCAGAGGTCGTTCTTGTACATGGCGATCGGGTCGTTCACCCGGTCGCCGATCGCGAACGCGGTGGTCGGCGTCGAGGGCGACACCAGTACGTCGACGTGCTCGTAGGCCGCGGTGAAGTCGCGGGCGATCAGCGTCCGCACCTTCTGCGCCTGGCCGTAGTACGCGTCGTAGTAGCCGCTGGACAGCGCGTGCGTGCCGAGCATGATCCGGCGCTTGACCTCGGGACCGAAACCGGCCTCGCGGGTCAGGCTCATCACCTTCTCGGCGTCGTTCTCGCCGTCGTCGCCGACCCGCAGGCCGAACCGCATCGCGTCGAACTTGGCCAGGTTGGACGAGGCCTCGCTCGGCAGGATCAGGTAGTACGCCGGCAGCGCGTACTGGAAGTGCGGGCAGGACACCTCGACCACCTCGGCGCCGAGCTTGGTGAGCAGCTCGACCGCCTCGTGGAAGCGGGCCTCGACCCCCGGCTGGTACCCCTCGCCACCGAGCTCCTTGACCACACCGATCCGCAGACCGGTCACGTCACCACGACGCGCGGCATCAACGACGGGCGGTACCGGCTGGTTGATCGAGGTGGAGTCCATCTCGTCGTACCCGGCGATCACCTCGTGCAGCAGCGCCGCGTCGAGCGTCGTCCGCGCACACGGGCCAGGCGTGTCGAGGCTGGAGGCCAGCGCGATCAGCCCGTACCGCGAGGTCCCGCCGTACGTCGGCTTCACGCCGACCGTGCCCGTGAAGGCGGCGGGCTGACGGATCGAGCCACCGGTGTCGGTGCCGATCGCCAGCGGCGCCTGGTACGCCGAGATCGCGGCCGATGAGCCACCACCCGAACCACCGGGGATCCGGTTGAGGTCCCACGGGTTGTGGGTCGTCCCGTACGCCGAGTTCTCCGTCGAGGAGCCCATGGCGAACTCGTCCATGTTGGTCTTGCCGAGGATGACGATGCCGGCCGCCTTGAGCCGCTTCACGACCGTCGAGTCGTACGGCGGCTTCCAGCCCTCGAGGATCTTCGAGCCGGCGGTCGTCGGGACGCCGTCCTGGGTCAGCACGTCCTTCAGCGCCAGCGGTACGCCGGCCAGCGGACCGAGCTCGTCACCCGCGGCCCGCCGGGCGTCGACGTCGGCCGCCTGGGCGAGCGCGCCCTCGGTGTCGACGTGCAGGAACGCGTGCACGGCGCCATCGGTCGCACCGATCCGGTCCAGGTGCGCCTGGGTGATCTCCACCGACGACGCCTGGCCCGAGCTCATCAGCTCGGAGAGCTCGACCGCGGTCTTCCGCGTCAGGTCGGTCATCTCATGCCTCCTCGGTCAGAATCCGCGGTACCCGGAAACGCTGCTCCTCGGCTGCCGGGGCGCCGGACAGCGCCTGCTCCGGGGTGAGGCAGGGGACGTTCACGTCAGGCCGCATCACGTTGGTGAGCGGCAGGGCGTGCGACGTCGGCGGGATGTCCTCGGCAGCCACTTCACTGACCTGGGCGACCAGGCCGATGATCTGCTCGAGCTGCGGAGCGAGGTGGTCGAGCTCGTCTTCGGTGAGCTCGATCCGCGCCAGCCGCGCCAGATGCGCGACCTCTTCGCGGGTAATCGATGGCATGAAGGATTCCAATGGTCTACAACGAGTTGCCGGCAGCGTGCGGCTCGCACCTACCTGTACGGACGCGGCCATCCTAGTGGGCCGTTGTGACACTTGTATTTCCGGTTTCCACAGGGTCATCCGTTCATCAGATGAGAGGGCCCGGCGTGTCACTTTGTTCCGCTCTGTAACATTGGCCGCGACAGGGCGTAACTTGGGTGGTATTCGGCTGGGAGATGATCGTTCGGTGTTCCTGCTGCGATTGATCATCCCGGACCGGCCCGGTTCGCTGGGCACCGTGGCAACGGCACTCGGCGAGGTGAGCGCCGACATCCACGCGATCGAGATCGTGGAGCACCGGCGCGAGAACGGCACCGCCGTCGACGACATCGTGGTCGACCTCCCACCGGGCGTGCTGCCCGACCGGCTGGTATCCGCCTGCAACGGCGTCCCCGACGTCGAGGTGATCTGGTTCTCCCGGTACGGCGCCGGCGGCGGCCTGCACATGGACCTCGAGGCCGTCGAGCAGATGACCTCGGCTCCGGCCGAAGCGGTCGACATCCTGGTCGAGCAGGCACCCGCGGTGCTGCACGCCGACTGGGCCGCGCTGCTGGACGGTACCGGCAGCGAGATCAAGGTCGCGCTGGAGACGAGCGCGACGCCCGAGTTCGGCGACCTGGGTGACCAGTGGCTGCCGCTGGAGAAGGCGACCACGCTGACCGCTCCGGACCACAAAGGTCTGGCCGAGTCGGTACTGGTCGCCGCGCCGCTGGAGTCCAACCGCCGGGTGCTGGTGATCGGCCGCCGCGGTGGACCCGAGTTCCTCGGCTCCGAGGTGGCCCGGCTGAGCTACCTGGCCAACCTCGCGGTCACCATCCGCGCCACCGCTTAGACCTGAGCATCAACGAAGAAGGGCCGCTCCGATCGGAGCGGCCCTTCTTCGTTGTCCGGATCAGTTGAACTTGAAATACCACAGCGTCCAGGCGCCGGCCAGCAACAGCAGCAGGATCACGCCGATGGCGGCGACGATCACCACCGTCTGGGTGTTGTCGCCGTCACGCTCCGGCAGGTCGAACTGGGTCGGCCCCCACGGACCGCCGCCGTCCACCCGGGACACCGACTCCGGCGGCGGCTTGGCCACCTGGGTCTCCGGCCGCTTCTCCGGGTTGGACTTCATCACACCTCACACGTAGTACGACTCGTACTTGATGCTGATCGACTGGGACGAGTAGTCGTCGTTGGCCGTGCCGGTCTGCTGAACCCGCCAGCCGGCCACATAAGCAGCGTACGGCTTCCCGTCGGTGTGTGCTTCGAGGAAGGTCTTGAGCGCAGCCACATCCGGGCCCTTGAGCACACCCATCGCATCGGCGACGGCGACCGGGAGGGCCGCCTTGACCTCGGCGGGGTCGCCCGACGCCTCGATGTCGAGCGAGCGGATCGCCTTGCTGCTGCCGCCGAGCGGGAAGATCCGCTGCGAGCCGGATCGGCCCAGGTCCTTGCGGCAGGCCAGCGTGCAGGCGTACTGCTTCGCCTTCAGCGCGGTGGTCATCTGCTCGACGGTGGTCGGGAACTCCTTGGTGGGCAGGTCGAACGACTCCATCCCGGACTTGCTGCCGGAGACCTGGACCGAGTCACCGTTGTTGAACAGGTTGAAGTCACCCCAACTGCCGGCGACCTTGGCGTCCTTCTGACCGGTCTTCACCGCTGCCTGGATCTTCGCCACGTCGCTGCCGCCGATGGTGTCGTTGCCGATCGCCTGCAGCGCCGCGTCGAAGGAGACCGCGGCGTTGTTGACGTTCTCCCGGTTCACCGACCGGATCAGCGTGCTGATGATCGTGCCGTCGGCCTGGAACTGGAAGATCACCTCGGCCTGGCTGACCTCGTCGAACTTGAAGCAGCCGCGGTGCGCGCCCTGGGCGCCGTTGAACAGATCACTGCACTGGAAACCGGCGTTCTGCAGCCTGTCGGTGGCACCTTGCGCCTGTCCACCGGCCACCGACTGGGTCGGCTGTGTGCTCGGGTTGGTCGTCGTCGTCTTGTCGTCGCCGCCGAGAAAGTGGATACCGAGGAACACCAGCAGGGCGATCACCACCAGGCCGATCAAGCTACCGCCGACCACCAGCGGCAGCTTGTCCTTGGAGATGCCGTCCCTCTTACGACCGGGCCCACCCTGCCAAGGCTGCTGCCCCTGCTGCCACCCACCCTGCGGCTGCTGCTGACCCCACGGCTGCTGATACCCACCGGGCTGCTGCCCGTACTGCGGAGGCTGACCCTGCTGCGGAGACTGCCCGTACTGCGGCGGCTGACCCTGCTGCGGAGGCTGCTGCCCGTACGGCGGTTGCTGCCCGTACCCCGGAGGCGGCCCCTGCGGAGGCTGGCCCTGCTGGGGAGGCTGCTGGCCGTACTGCGGCGGCTGACCTTGCTGCGGAGGCTGCTGACCCCAACCACCAGGCTGCCCACCCTGCGGGGGTTGCCCACCCTGCGGGTGAGGACCCTGCGAAGGCTGGCTGCCTTGCGGAGGTTGGCCACCCTGCGGAGGCTGGCTGGACTGGTGACCCCAGCCGCCGCCCTGCTGCGGGGGCTGACCATGCGGGGGCCCCGCCGGCGGGTACTGCTGTGCCGGCGGCTGGCCGCCCTGCGGAGGTTGGCCGGGCTGCTGGTTCCAGCCGCCATGCTGTGGCGGCTGGCCCTGCCCGGGACGACCACCAAGCGGTCGTCCTCCTTGTTGTCCGCCCGGCTGGCCCTCTGGCTGCCCAGGACCCCACGGTCCCTGTGGCGGCGTCGTCATAGCTGCTCCTTAGAAAACCACGTCTAGAAGGTGAAAACTAACAGTCGGACGGATCAGTGGAGCCGCTGGATCCGTCGACTGTCAGGCCTCTTCCGGCTCGCGATTCGTCGCCACCGCCGCAGCCGCCTCCGGCCCCTCGGTCAGCAGTACGACGAAGCCCGCCGCATCCAGAATCGGCACCCCGAGTTGCACCGCCTTGTCGTACTTCGACCCCGGCGCATCCCCCACCACCACGAACGAGGTCTTCTTCGACACCGACCCCGCGACCTTGCCGCCGCGCGACACGATCGCCTCGGTCGCCTCGTCGCGGCTGTACCCCTCGACGGTGCCCGTCACCACGACGGACTGGCCGGTCAGCGTCTGCTCGACGGTCGGCCCGGTCCGCACCTGCCGCAACTCGACGCCGGCTTCCTTCCACTTCCGGACGATCTGCTGATGCCAGTCGATCCCGAACCACTCGATCACCGCATGCGCGATGGTCGGCCCGACCCCCTCGATCTGCGACAGCTCCTCCTCCGAGGCCGCCTCGATCGCATCGATGTCGTCGTACGCCGCCGCCAGCGCGGCCGCCGCGGTCGGACCGACATGCCGGATCGACAGCGCGACCAGCCCACGCGACAACTGCTGAGTCTTGGCTTGCTCCAGATTGGTGAGCAACTTCGTGGCGTTGGCGGACAGCGCACCGGCCTTGGTGGTGAAGAACGAACTGGTCGCCAGATCTTCCGCGGTCAGCGAGAACAGATCCCCTTCGTCCGCGATCAACTCACTGCTGATCAGGGCATCGGCAGCCTTGAAGCCCAGCACCTCGATGTCAAAGGCAGACCGCCCCGCCAGATGGAACAGCCGCTCCCGCAACTGCGCCGGACACGACTGAGAGTTGGGGCAACGAATGTCGATGTCCCCTTCCTTCATCGGCCGCAGCGTCGTCCCGCAGGACGGGCACTCGGTCGGCATCCGGAACGGGTACGCGTCCTTGGGCCGCAGCTCCATCACCGGCCCGAGGATCTCGGGAATCACGTCGCCGGCCTTGCGCAGTACCACGGTGTCGCCGATCCAGACGCCTTTGCGCTCGACCTCCTGGCTGTTGTGCAGGGTGGCGAACTCGACGGTCGACCCGGCCACCCGGACCGGCTCCATCACGCCGTACGGAGTGACCCGGCCGGTACGCCCGACGTTCACCTTGATGTCGAGCAGCTTGGTGGTGACCTCTTCCGGCGGGTACTTGTACGCGATCGCCCACCGCGGAGCACTCGACGTCGAGCCGAGCGCGCGTTGCAGATCGACCTCGTCGACCTTGACCACCACGCCGTCGATCTCGTGGTCGACCGAGTGCCGGTTCTCCCCGTAGTACGCGATGAACTCGTTGACCTCGTCCAGGGTCGTCACCCGGCGGGCGCGGTCGCTGACCGGCAGACCCCACTCCTTCAGTTGCTCGTACGCCTCCGAGAGGCGGTGCACGTGATAGCCCTCGACCTTGCCGAGACCGTGTACTACGAAGCGCAGCGGGCGACTCGCGGAGACGCGCGGGTCCTTCTGCCGCAGCGATCCGGCCGCACTGTTGCGCGGGTTGGAGAACGGGTCCTTGCCTGCCTCAACGAGTTGCGCGTTCAGCTCGGTGAAGTCCTCGACCCGGAAGTAGACCTCGCCCCGCACCTCCAGGAAGGCCGGCGGGTCGTCGGTCTTCAACTCGTTCGGGATCGAGTCGATGGTGCGCGCGTTCAGCGTGATGTCCTCGCCGGTGCGGCCGTCGCCGCGGGTGGCGCCGCTGACCAGCCGGCCGTTCTCGTAGACCAGGTCGAGTGCCAGGCCGTCCACCTTGAGCTCGCAGAGGAACCCGCTCTCGTGGATCTGCGCGACGGTGACCTCACGCTCCAGCCGCTTCGCCCACGCCTCCATCTGCTCGGCGGAGAAGGCGTTGCCGAGGCTCTCCATCCGTTGCGGGTGCTCGACCGCGGTGAACAGCGTCGAGATCGGCACGCCGACCTTCTGCGTCGGCGAGTCCGGCGTCTGCAGCTCGGAGTACTGCTCCTCGATCCCCTGCAGCTCGTGCATCAAGGCGTCGAAGTCCGCGTCGGAGATGGTCGAGGTCGCCATGTAGTAGCGGAACCGGTGCTCCTCGATCTCCCGGCTCAGCTCGGCATGCCGCTCCCGCACCTCCGGCGGCGCGGCAGGCTGGTCGGCGGCACTGGTCTCGGGAATCTCCGTACTCATAGACCGAACTTACCGCCAGCCAGGGACATTTCTAGGCCTCTGCGGCGTCTCCTACTACTTGTGCCGTACGACCGAGAAGTTCGAGCCGTGACCGGGCGTCCGATGGTGACGTCGAGCCCGCGAGGCCACACGCTGGGGTGATCACGACGTCGACCAGTGACTTCTGGGCCAGGCCGATCTCGTGCCAGCGACGGGTCAGGAGCGCCGCTGCCTGCTCAGCCTTTGGCACAGGTCCAGTGGTCGGTACTACGCCCGCATACAGCGTCGTCCCGTCCTCCACTGCGAAGGCAATCTGCTCCCAGGCGGCATCAGTCAGCAGGGACACGTCCACTGCTACTCCCCCGGCCCCGGACTTCCGGAAGACCTCAATGGGCGGGCGTGCGGCACAGCAGTGGACCACTGTGATCGCAGGCGCTGCAGCCTCGATCACTCGGCTCAGTAGATCTACAGACCCCGGCCCGTCGACAGAGCGGTGCTTACCCCACCCACTGGCAGTAGGCACAGCCCCAGCCAGTACTGCGGGCAGCCCCGGCTCATCAAGCTGCACCACAAGCGAGGCCCCCGGCACCCGTCGCCGAAGGTCAGCAATGTGGTCCTGCAGCCCATAAGCCAACGCCTCGGCCAGATCGCGCCGAGCACCGTGATCCGCGAGCACCTTGTCGCCACGAGGCAGCTCGACCGTCGCAGCGAGTGTCCACGGCCCGGTCACCTGGAGCTTCAGCGGGCCGGTGTACCCATCCGCCAGCTCCTCCAGGACATCCAGGTCCTGCAGCAGCAAGGACCGAGCCCGTCGCTGATCAAGGCTCGCCCGCGGGTCGTTGCCACCCGTCAAGCGCCAGCCAGCCGGCTGCAGATCCATAGCCAGCGACGTCACCACGCCAGCGGCCCGGCTCACCATGTCGGCGTACGGGCGGGCCGGCAACTCGGGCAGGAACGGGATCGTCACCCCCTCCAGCACGTACTTGGTCCACTCGCGCACGTCCTCGCCAGGCAGCGAGCCCATCGCAGTGGTCGCCGCTGGGCCGAAGGGACTGCTCACGTGGTGTTCCTGTTCCTCTGGAGATATCTGGCGATGCGGCCGGGGGTACGCGAAGCGATAGCGGAAGCACCTGTAGTGCGGGTCGGCCGCCTGACCAGCTCGCCGCCGCAGTTGGGACAGACATGCGCCATCGCCTCAGAGCACTCCGGGCAGAAGGTGCACTCGTAGCTACAGATCACCGCATCGGCCGTAGGACCGAGTTGCGCGGCACAGCGCTCGCAGGTGTCCTTCATCCGCAGCACGGGAGATCAGACCTTCTGCGTTGCGCGCTCGACCGAGTCGATGGTGGCCGACCCGATCACCCGGGTGCCGTCGTACAGGACGACTGCCTGGCCGGGGGCGACGGCATCGGCGGGCTCGTCGAAGGAGACCAGCACCTGGTCGCCCTCGAGCCGTGCAGTGACGGCGATCTCCTCCCCGTGCGCCCGCAGCTGAGCCTTGACATGCATCGTCGACGTCGGGACCGGGCCGCACCAGCGCGGGTTCGACGCAGTGAGGCTCTCGACCGCCAGCTCCGCCCGCGATCCGACCGTGACGGTCCGCTCGACCGGGGAGATGTCCAGCACGAAACGCGGCTTGCCGTCGGCTGCCGGCGTACCGATCTTGAGGCCCTTGCGCTGGCCGACGGTGAAGCCGTGGGTGCCCTTGTGCTCGCCGAGCTTGTTGCCCTGGGCGTCGACGATGTCACCGGGCGCCTCGCCGAGCTGCTTGGCGAGGAAGCCGGGGGTGTTGCCGTCGGCGATGAAACAGATGTCGTGGCTGTCGGGCTTGGCCGCCACCGACAGCCCGCGACGCTCGGCCTCGAGCCGGATCTCGGTCTTCGGAGTGTCGCCGAGCGGGAAGAACGCGTGCTTGAGGTGCTCCTGGGTCAGTACCCCGAGCACGTAGGACTGGTCCTTCGCCGGATCGACCGCGCGGTGCAGCTCACGGCCCGCCGCGGTCTCGACGATCTGCGCGTAGTGCCCCGTGGCGACGGCGTCGAAGTCCAAGGCCAGGGCCCGCTCGAGCACCGCGCTGAACTTGACCTTCTCGTTGCAGCGCAGGCACGGGTTCGGCGTACGGCCTGCTGCGTACTCCGCGACGAAGGGCTCGACCACATCGGCGTGGAACCGCTCGGCCAGGTCCCAGACATAGAACGGGATCCCGATCACGTCGGCGGCGCGGCGGGCGTCACGGGAGTCCTCGATGGTGCAGCAACCGCGGGCGCCACTGCGGTACGACTGGGGGTTGCGGCTAAGCGCCAGGTGCACGCCGACCACGTCGTGCCCGGCCTCGGCCATCCGCGCCGCGGCGACGGCGGAGTCGACCCCGCCGGACATGGCTGCGAGTACCCGCATCAGTGGTTCCTTCCTACGTTCTGCAATCCGGCGGACATCGCCCGCTCGACCACGGGCCCGATGTTGTCCAGTACGGCGTCCACGTCGGCCCGGCTGGACGTGTGCCCCATGGTGAAGCGCAAGGACCCGCGGGCCCGCTGATCGTCGTACCCCATCGCCAGCAGCACATGGCTGGGCTCGGCGACACCCGCGTTGCAGGCTGACCCCGTAGAGACCTCGATGCCGCGCGCGTCGAGCAGCAGGAGCAGCGAGTCGCCCTCGCAGTCCTTGAACGACAAGTGTGCGTTACCCGGCAAGCGGTGCACCGGATCACCAGACAGCATCGCGCCCGGGACCGTACTGGTGATGCCCTCGATCAGGGCGTCGCGCAGAGCTGTCAGCCGCGCGCCGTGCTCGGCCTGATGCTTGACGGCATGCTCGATCGCCGCCGCGAACCCGGCCGTCGCCGGGGTATCCAGGGTGCCCGAGCGGACGTCGCGCTCCTGCCCACCGCCATGCACGATCGGCGCCAGCTTCGTCTCCTTGTGGACGACCAGCGCGCCGATCCCGAACGGACCGCCGACCTTGTGCGCACTCACCGTCATCGCGTCGACACCCAGCTCGGCGAAGTCCACCGGCACCTGCCCGACCGCCTGGACGGCGTCGGTGTGCACCGGGATCGCGTACGGCTTGGCGAGCGCGGCGACCTCCCGGATCGGCTGCAGCGTGCCGACCTCGTTGTTGGCCATCATCAGCGTGACGAAGGACACGGACTCGGGGTCCTTCTCGATCGCCCGCTGGACGTCCTCGGCCCGCACCCGGCCCAGCTCGTCGACCGGCAGCCACTCGATCTCGGCGCCCTCGTGTTCCTCGAGCCAGATGGCCGGGTCCAGTACCGCGTGATGCTCGATCCCACTCAAGAGGATCCGCCGCCGACGCGGGTCCTCGGCCAGCCGGGCCCACCACAGCCCCTTGAGTGCGAGGTTGTCCGCCTCCGTACCGCCCGAGGTGAACACCACCTCGCTCGGCTGGGCACCCAGCGCCTCCGCGATCGTCTCCCGCGACTCCTCGACGGTACGCCGCGCGGCCCGCCCGGACCCGTGCAACGAGGACGCGTTGCCCGTACGCCCGAGGTGGGCAGCCATCGCCTCGATCGCCGCGGGAAGCATAGGTGTCGTCGCGGCGTGATCGAGATAGACCGTCCGACGGCCTGAAGAGGTCATAACACCCTCAAGAGTAAGTCCTCGCCCCTTGTTCCCGAATTGCGCCGTTTATTCCCGATCGCCCCGATTGTTTTGCTCAGCCGCCGCGGATCTGCTCCAGCCAGGCGTGGTCGGGGTGCAGGTGGTGAACCATGTCGGCCAGCCAGCTGCGCCTGGCCGCTCCCAGCAGGGGCAGTGCGGCGGCCAGGTCGGCGCGATCCTTCGGACGGTTCCCCTGGGCCTTGTAGGCGAGCGCCATCTCCGGATTGACGTAGCGGATGCCGTCGTCGGCGACCCAGGTCACCTCGTCGAGCGCGTAGTCAAGGGACGGATCGCGGCGGAACACCCAGCGCCCGTCGCGATCCGGGTTCAGCACCACGTCGTACTTCCAGGGCGCCAGCGCGTGCTCGCGCAGCCATACCTGGTCCGCGTCGTCCGGTATCACCGGCCGCTCGGGTGAGAGCGGGGAGAGCTTGTGACTCCCGGCCGACCAGACGTGGTACCGGCCGTCCGCGTACCTGACCAGCTCCGGCACATGACGCCGCCAGAACGACACGTCGAGATCCTCGTGCGGCCGGGAGACACCGGTGAACGTTTCGACGGCCCAGCCGCCCGCGACCCACCAGTCCAGCCCGAGTCCGCCGAAGAACTCGACCGCCTCTTCCCGGGTGGCCGGTTCCACCGGTCCGTACAGGCGCTGGAAGGCCAGTTCCTCGGGGTCCAGGCCGTCGGCGTACCAATACGTCTGCTCCATCGTCCGATCCTGACACCTCGTCGGTCCGGACGAAATCGGGCCGGTCAGTTGTCGGTTGCGACGAATACTCCGGCGGCGGCCGGTCCTAGCGTCGGTGCATGGCGACCCTGAGCGAAATCGAGACGTGGCTTCAAGACCGGCTGCCGGCGTTGCTCGCCGAGCACCAGGTCCCCGGTACGGCGGTCGGCGTGCTGTTCGGCGGCGAGGTGATCGACCACGCTGCCGGCGTACTGAGCAAGGCGACCGAGGTGCCGGTCACCCCCGACACCGTGTTCCAGATCGGCTCGATCACGAAGGTCTGGACGACGACGCTGGTCATGCAACTGGTCGACGAGGGCAAGATCGACCTCGACAAGCCGCTGCGCGACTACCTCCCGGAGTTCGTGATCAGCGACGAGGCCGCGGCGGCCGTGATCACCGTTCGCCAGTTGCTCAGCCACACGTCCGGTTTCGAGGGCGACATCTTCAACGAGACCGGCAAGGGTGACGACGCGGTCGAGAAGTTCGTCGCCAGCATCGCCGAGGTCAGCCAGCTCTTCGCGCCCGGCGAGATGTTCTCCTACAACAACGCGGCCTTCGCGGTCCTGGGCCGGCTGATCGAGGTACTTCGCGGCAAGCCGTTCGACACCGCCCTCCGCGAGCACCTCTTCACTCCACTCGGCCTCACCCACGCGGCGACCGACCCGTACGAAGCGATCCTGTACCGCGCCGCGGTCGGCCACATCCGGCCCGCTCCCGACGCGGAACCGGTACCCGCGCCGATCTGGGGGATGACGCGAGGGATGGCCCCCGCGGGCGCCATGCTCGCGATGCGGCCACGCGACCTGCTCGCCTTCGCCAAGATGCACCTCGACTCAGGAACAGCCGCCGACGGTACGTCGGTACTGAGCCCAGCGAGCGTCAAGGCGATGCAGGAGGAGCAGGTCAAGCTGCCCAAGCTCGGGATGATGGGCGACTCGTGGGGCCTCGGCTGGGAGTTGTTCGACTGGGACGGTACGACCGTGATCGGCCATGACGGCGGCACGATCGGCCAGAACGCGTTCCTGCGGGTCGTACCGGAGCATGGGCTGGCGGTCGCCGTACTGACCAACGGCGGCGACACGATCGAGCTCTACAAGACTGTGGTCGGCCACGTGGTCAAGGAGCTTGCCGGGCTGGACCTGCCCGCGTTGCCCACTCCCCCGGCCACGCCGGTGCCGATCGACGTGGACCGGTTCGTCGGCACCTACAGCTGTGAGGTCGTCGACGTCACCGTCCGGCAGGACGAGGACGGCAAGGTCTGGCTCGACCAGACGCCCAAGGGGATCTTCGCCGAGCTCGGGCCCGCGCCGGACCCGGTCGAACTGGTCGGGCGGAACGAGGAAAGCCTGATCGCGCGCAAGGCGGAGAACGGCGTTCACATTTCTTATGTGTTCGTAGGGAACGAATCGGGCGGTCCGGCCCTCTTCATCCACAGCGGCCGGGCCATCCGCCGCGCTTCAGCCTGATCCGCCCTTTCCCTTCGGAGGAATCATGAGATCTGCCATCATCGCCGGCGCGCTGCTCACCGGACTGGCCTTGTCTGCTTGCAGTTCGGGCGAATCGACCACCACCGGCGGCGGCAAGCCGGTCGAGGGTCAGACGCTGACCATGGCGCTCGGCTCCGACCCCGGCAACCTCGACCCGCAGTTCACCTCGCTGTCGATCACCAAGCAGGTCGACGCGTTCCTCTACGACTCGCTGGTCAACCTCGACCAGAACGGCCAGCAGGTGGCGGGCCTGGCGGAGAAGTGGGAAGGCACGACCACCACGGCGAAGTACACGCTGCGCAAGGGTGTCACCTGTCTGGACGGCAGCCCGCTGACCGCCACCACGGTCGCGGCCAACATCAACTTCGTCGGCAATCCGGCCAGCAAGTCGACCAGGATCGGCGTCTTCGTCCCGGCGGGCGCCAAGGCTGTCGGCGACGACACGGCCGGCACGGTCACCGTGACGGCGGCCGCGCCGGATGCGTTCCTGGTCCGCAACATCGGTGGTCTGCACATCGTGTGCGACAAGGGCATGAAGGACCGCAAGCTGCTCAAGCAAGGCTCGGACGGCACCGGGATGTACAAGGTCACCGAGGCCGTGCCCGGTGACCACTACACGCTGACCCGCCGCAAGGAGTACGCCTGGGGCCCTGGCGATTTCAAGGCCGACCAGCCGGGTCTGGCGGACAAGGTTGTGCTCAAGGTCGTCGCCAACGAGACCACCGCGGCCAACCTGCTGATCTCCGGTCAGGTCAACATCGCCGCCATCTCCGGCCCGGACAAGCAGCGGCTGCAGGCGCAGCAACTCTTCAACCGCAGCGCCGGTACTCCGCTCGGCGAGCTCTGGTTCAACCAGAAGCCCGGCCTGCCGACCGCCGATCTCGCCGTCCGCAAAGCGCTGACGCAAGCCCTCGACCTGACCCAGCTGGGCAAGGTGATCACCGGCGGCACCGGCAAGCCGAGCACGAGCTTCGTCGTCCCCGGCACTGGGCCCTGCAACGACGACACGATCACGGGCAACATCCCCGGCCATGACCTCGACGCCGCCAAAGCAGCTCTCGACGCGGCCGGCTGGAAGGCAGGCGCGGGTGGTATCCGGGAGAAGGGCGGCACCAAGCTGTCCCTCGTCTTCTATTACTTGACCAACCTGGGCCCGACGCTGCAGTCCGGCGCCGAACTGTTGCAGAAGGCCTGGGGTGAGCTCGGCGTCGATGTCTCGCTCAAGGCCGTGTCCACTGCGGAGATCAGCACCGTCGTTCTGGCCGGCCAGGGCACCTGGCACGCCGGGCTGATCCCGCTGACGGTGAACCTGCCCAGCCAACTGGTCAGCTTCATGTCCGGCACGGGTCCGCCCAACGGCGGCAACTTCGCCTCGATCAAGAACCCCGAGTACGACGCCGCGATCGCCAAGGCGTCCAAGATCGCCGGCGCGGACGGGTGTGCCGACTGGGCGACCGCTGAGCGCGCTCTGCTGAAGGAGGTCAACGTGGTGCCGTTCGTGGACTCGACCGTGCCGATCTTTGGCAAGGGCGCCACCTTCGAGCTCAGCGACGGCGTCGCCCCCCAGACGATCCGGATGCTCGGATGACCACAGCCACCGGCATCCAGGGAACCGGCTCTGTCAGCGGTCGGCCAGGCGGGGGGCCGCGCGGGTTGGGCAGTGCGGCCGGGCTGCCGGCGGGCTTCGCCGCTCATCCCTGGGTGCGGTTCGCTGTCCGTCGGCTGGGGCGGTTGGCTGGATCGATTCTGGTGCTGGTCAGCGCGGCCTTCCTGATGATCCACCTGATCCCCGGCGACCCCGTCCGGGGAGCACTCGGACCGGCAGCCGCGCAGAGCCTCGTCGACGCCCAGCGCGAGTCACTTGGCCTCAACGACCCGCTCTGGTTGCAGTACATCCACTACCTGCAGCACCTCTTCACCGGCAACCTCGGTACTTCGATCACCACCGGCCTTCCCGTATCCGACGTGATCCGGGACCGGCTGCCGGCCACTGTCCAGCTCGCCTTCGCAGCCTTCATTGTTGCCATGCTCATCGCCTTGCCGGTCGGCTTGGCGATGGGCGTCCTGACCCGGGCCGGGCGACGGCCGCGTGCCGAGCTGAGCTTCACGTCGACGACGGTCATCCTGGCGGCGATCCCTGAGTTCCTGCTGGCCGTGGGGCTCGTGTACGTCTTCGCAGTGAAGCTCCACTGGCTGCCGGTGGCCGGGCGCGGAGGCTTGTCGTCGTACGTGCTGCCGGTGATCTCACTCGCTATCGGCCCAGCGGCGGTGCTGGCCCGCATCTGCCGGGTGGAGCTGCTTGCCGTCCTGCAGACGGACTACCTGCGTACTGCCCGGGCCAAGCGACTCCCGGCCGTTGCTGTCTACGTGCGGCACGCGCTGCCCAACGCAGTCACGGCCACGATCACTCTGGGCGGACTACTGCTCGGTGGCATGGTCGCCGGGACAGTGCTGGTCGAGAACGTCTTCGGCTGGCCGGGACTCGGCAGCACGATCGTGTCGTCGATCCTGTCCAAGGACTACCCGCTCGTGCAGGGCGTGGTGCTCGTCTACGGCGCGGGCGTCCTCCTGGTCAACCTGGTGGTCGACGTGATCCTCGCTCTGCTGGACCCCCGATCAACCATCAGGGAGAGCTGATGAGAGGGCAGAAGAGATGAGAGGGCAGACCAGGACGGGAGGGCAGGCCAGGATGAGGGCGCGCTGGATGGCGGTACTTCGTACGCCGGTCGGCTTGGGCGCTGGCGTGCTTCTGCTGGCGGTGCTCCTGCTGGCGCTCTTCGCCCCGATCATCTGGACCCAGCAGGCGAGCGCGATCGACACCGAGCACTTGCTGGAAGGCTCGTCCGCGGCGCATTGGCTCGGCACCGACAATCTCGGGCGCGACATCTTCTACCGGGTGCTGGTCGCCTCGCGGACATCGATTCTGCTCGCGCTCGCGGCGATCTCGATCGCTGTGGTCAGCGGTCTCGCGCTGGGTTGTGCGCCGGTGCTGCTCGGGCGGCGGGCCGGCCGGTTGACGACCGCGGTGGTGAACATCGCGGTCGCGTTCCCTGGGTTGCTGCTCGCGTTGTTCTTCGCGGTGATCTTCGGAGTCGGCGCGAAGGGCGCGGTGCTGGCGATCGGCTTCGCCGGAGCGCCGTCCTTCGCGCGGCTGACGCAGACGCTGGTCGCGGGGATCGCCGAGCGGGACTTCGTGGCGGCCGCGCGGATCGCCGGAGTCGGACGGTTCCGGATGCTGCTGCGGCACATCCTGCCGAACATCGCCGAGCCGCTGGTGGTGAACGCGACGATCGGAGCGGGCGGCGCATTGCTTGCCTTCGCCGGGTTGTCGTTCCTCGGGTTGGGAGTGCAGCCGCCGGCGTACGACTGGGGCCGGTTGATGGGCGAGAGCCTCAACAGCATCTACGTGCATCCGGCCGCGGCGTTGGCTCCCGGGGTTGCAGTGGTCGTTGCCGGGTTGGCGTTCAACCTGTTCGGGGAGGCGGTGGCGAAGGGCTTCGGCGTACCTGTGCTGAAGAGTTTCGTGCCGGCCGTGAAGGGCTCACTCGAGCGGATGCCGGAGACCAGGCCCGCGGCGGCTGTCGATGACGATGCCGTGCTGGTCGTCGAAGACCTGCACGTCAGCTTTCCCGGCCCTGTTACACCGGTACGTGGAGTCAGCTTCACGATCAGCCGGGGCGAGATCGTCGGCGTCGTCGGCGAGTCCGGGTCGGGCAAGAGCCTGACCGCGTTGGCTGTCGCGCAGTTGATCGAGTCGCCTGGGGAGGTACGGGCCGCTGAGTTGTCCTTTCTCGGGGCGCCGTTGCTCGGGCGGTTGGCGGTTCGCAGTACGGCGGCCGCGCGGCGGCGGCTGTTGGGGACGTCGTTCGCGATGGTGTTCCAGGACCCGATGACGTCGTTCAATCCGACGAAGCGGATCGGGACGCAGTTGGCCGAGGGTGCTCGCGAGCATCAGGGGTTGACGCGGCGCAGTGCGATGGCACGGGCTGTCGATCGGCTGCGGGCGGTTCGGATTCCGGAGGCCGAGCGGCGGGCTCGGCAGTACCCGCATGAGTTCTCGGGCGGGATGCGGCAGCGGGCGATGATCGGGATGGGGCTGATGGGGGCGCCGGCGCTGATCGTCGCCGATGAGCCGACCACCGCGCTCGACGTGACCGTGCAACAGCAGGTGCTTCAGTTGCTGGAGACGATTCGGACCGAGGACGAGGTCGCGGTGTTGCTGATCAGCCATGACATCACCGTGGTTGCGCAGGTCTGCGATCGGGTGCTGGTGATGTATGCGGGGCGGATCGTGGAGGACTTGCCTGCGGCCGAGTTGGCGACTGGGGCTCGGCATCCGTATACGCGCGCGTTGCTGGACGCGGTACCGGATCTGGAGACGCCGCTGGACGAGCCGTTGGCGGTGATACCGGGGCGGCCGGTGGATCCGTCGGCGTTCCCGGTTGGGTGCGCCTTTGCGGCTCGGTGTGAGTTTGCGCAGGACCAGTGCAAGGTTGAGGATCCGGCGCTGGTCAGCCATGGGCCGGCGCACCAGGTGGCTTGCTGGCATCCGCAGGGGACGGCCGCCACGAGTGCTGGAGGCGACGCGGCGGCTTGGCATGCTCGGTATCTCGGCGGCGAGTCGATCCGGACGGGGCGGGCGCGATGAGCGAACTGCGTTTCGATGGCGTGACGGTCAGGTTCGGCACCGGCAGTCGCGCGGTGACCGCGGTCGACGGGGTCGATCTGACGGTGCCATCCGGCCAGGTGGTCGGGCTCGTCGGCGAGTCGGGGTCGGGCAAGTCGACGCTGGCACGCGCCGCGGTCGGGCTGACGACACCGTCCTCCGGCCAGATCCTGCTGGACGGCGTGCCGCTGCGTCATCGGCCCGGTCAACGCCGCCCCCTGCAGATGGTCTTCCAGGACCCGTACTCCTCCCTGGACCCACGGATGACCATCGGCAACACCATCGCCGAGGCCATCCCCCGGCCATTCCCCGACCGACACAAAGAAGTTGCGCGGTTGTTGGAGTTGGTCGGGCTGGATGGTGAGCGGGCGGATGCTTATCCGGGGGCGTTGTCCGGTGGGCAGCGGCAGCGGGTGGCGATCGCCCGGGCGCTGGCCGCCCAGCCGGACGTGATCATCGCCGACGAGATCACCTCCGCGCTCGACGTGTCGATCCAGGGCACAGTGCTCAACCTGGTTCGCTCCCTGCAGCGGGAGCTGAAGCTGTCAATGCTGTTCATCTCGCACAACCTCGCGGTCGTCCGCTACGTCAGCGACCTGATCGCCGTGATGTACCTCGGCCGGATCGTCGAGTTCGGACCTGCCCACGAGGTCCTCGGCAATCCACAACACGACTACACCAGAGAACTTCTCGCGGCCGTACCCCGCCGCGGTACGACCTCGCTACCCCCGCTTCCAAGGAGGACTTCCCCGTGACCCGACGTCTGCTCATCGACGACCTTTCCGAGTTCGCGGTACCGGAGCAGGCGGCCCTGTCGCCGGACGGCTCCCAGCTCGCCTATGTCCTGCGAACCACCGACCTGAAGGAAGACCGGACTCTGCGGAGCCTCTGGCGAGTACCGGCTGCCGGTGGCGAGCCGCAGCAGCTCACCCGAGGTACCAGCGACAGCACACCCGTCTGGGCGCCGGATGGCTCGCAGTTGGCGTTCCTGCGAGCCAAGGACGGGCCGGCGCAGCTCTGGGTACTCCCGGCAGCCGGTGGTGAGCCAGAGCAGCTCACGACGCTGCCGCTGGGAGCAGGTGCACCACGGTGGAGCCCGGACGGCACCAGGATCGCCTTCAGCGCACCGGTCGACATTGCCGCGGCTGCCGGCGAGGACGACGAGGCACGCGGCCGCCGTGGGCATGCGCCGATCGTCACCGAGCGACTCGACTACCAGGCTGACGGTGCCGGCTGGTTGCGCACCATGCGCCAGCATGTCCACCTGCTGGAGGTCGGCTCGAAGAAGGTCCGGCAGGCGACCGAGGGCGACTGGCATGCGGGTGACCCCGCCTGGTCGCCTGACGGGAGCAAGGTCGCCTTCGGAGCAGCCACTGCTCCCGACGCCGACCTCAACCCGACAGCACCCGCCTACGTGCTCGACGCGACGGATGAGAAGGCCCAGCGTGAGCAGGTCGGGCTAGCGGAGGGACTGGCCGGTCCGGTGCTGTGGACGGCTGATGGCTCGGGGCTGCTGATCGTCGGCAACCCGAGTGGGCCGGTGGGACATGCTGGGTTGCTGCGGCTCACGCTGGACAGTGGCGAGCTGGTGAACCTGGCGGCCGGTCTCGATCGAAACGTGATGCCGGGCGGTCCGGCGTACCCGGGGGCCCTTCCTGTCTTGAGCTCTGACGGCGGCACTGTCTTCTTCTGCGTTCGGGACCGCGGCTGTAGTCACCTGTACTCCGTGCCTGTCGCGGGTGGGACGCCGGAACGCGTGCTGGGCGAGCCGGGGCAGAACGTGTCCGGCCTCAGCATCGCGGGCGACCTGGCGGCCGTCGTACTGGTCACCGAGACGTCGTACGGCGAAGTGGTCACGCTGGACCTGGCGAGCGGCGAGGCGACTCCGCGGACGACGTACGGGGAGAAGTTCGCCGACGTCGAGCACTTCAGGCGGGTGGAGCGCGAGTTCACGGTCTCGGACGGGACCGTGGTGCCGGCCTATCTGATCCGCGATCCTGCCGCGACCGGAGCGCAGCCGCTGCTGCTCGACATCCATGGTGGTCCGCACAACGCTTGGAACGCGGTGGCCGACGAGGTGCACCTGTACCACCAGGAGCTCGCTGCGCGCGGCTGGACCGTGCTGCTGGTGAATCCGCGGGGTAGCGACGGCTATGGCGAGCAGTTCTACAACGGGGTGGTCGGCGGTTGGGGTACGTCGGACGCCAAGGACTTCCTCGAGCCGCTCGACCAACTGGTTGCCGAGGGCATCGCTGACCCGCAACGACTCGCAGTCGCCGGCTACAGCTACGGCGGCTTCATGACCTGCTACCTCACGAGCCGCGACGACCGCTTCGCGGCGGCAGTCACCGGCGGAGTGGTCAGCGACCTCACCAGCATGGCCGGTACTTCGGACAGCGGGCACTTCCTGAGCGTCTACGAGCTGGAGTCGACAGACGACGTCAGCGCCATGTCTCCCTTCAGCCAGGTCGACAAGGTGAAGACGCCGACCTTGGTGCTGCACGGTGATGCGGATGTGCGCTGCCCGGTCGGCCAGGCGCAGCAGTGGCACACGGCGCTGCGCGAGCAAGGGGTGCCGACGCAACTGGTGCTGTACCCGGAGGCGAGCCACCTGTTCATCGTGGAGGGGCGGCCGTCGCACCGGCTCGACTTCAACCGGCGCATCCTCGACTGGGTCGAGCAGTATGCCGGTGATGCGAGTGGGCCCCGGCGAGCTCGGATCGACGCCTCGCACTGGCAGCGCAGGCTGAGTACTTTGGCGGCGAAGCACGGCGTACCGGGTGCCACGCTGGGGATCTTGCGCGGTGACGAGTTGGTGGAGGCCGCTTTCGGCGTACTGAACAAGAACACCGGCGTCGAGGTGACCACCGATTCGCTGTTCCAGATCGGGTCGATGACGAAGGTGTGGACGGCGACGCTCGCGCTGCAACTCGTCGACGAGGGGCTGCTCGACCTGGACGCGCCGATCATCGAGGTACTGCCCGAGCTGCAGCTGGGCGATCCCGATGTCGCCAAGAAGGTGACGATGCGGCAACTGCTCACCCACACCAGCGGGATCGATGGCGATGTGTTCACCGACACCGGGCGTGGTGACGACTGCTTGGAGAAGTACGTCGACGGGCTGGCCGAGGTCGGCCAGAACCATCCACTGGGCGCTACCTGGTCGTACTGCAACTCCGGCTTCTCCCTCGCAGGCCGGGTGATCGAGAAGCTCACCGGCAAGACCTGGGATCAGGCGCTGCGTGAGCGGATCATCGTCCCGCTCAAGCTGGACCACACCGTCACCCTGCCCGAGGAAGCGTTGATGCATCGCGCAGCGGTCGGGCATGAAGGCGAAGGTGGCGAGGAGCCTTCAGTTGCTCCGGTCTGGGGGTTGCCGCGGTCGCTTGGTCCGGCCGGGTTGGTCACCTCGACTGCTGCGGATGCGTTGGGTTTTGCCCGGCTTCACCTGTCCGGTGGGCTTGCACCCGACGGCACTCGGGTGCTCAGCTCCGAGTCGGTGACCGCGATGGCTGAGAAGCACGCGGAACTGCCGGACAAGTACTCGCTCGGCGACTCGTGGGGCCTGGGCTGGATCAGGTTCGACTGGGATGGCCACCGGCTGATCGGGCATGACGGCAACACGATCGGACAGGCTGCCTTCCTGCGGGTGCTGCCGTCTGAGGGGCTGGCGGTGACGCTCCTGACTAATGGCGGCAACACGCGGGATCTGTACGAGGAGCTCTATCGCGAGATCTTCCTCGAACTCGCCGGCGTGGCCATGCCTGCGTCGCTGTCCGCGCCCGCGGAGCCGCCGGTTGTCGATGTCCACAAGCATGTCGGTCGGTACGAGCGGGCCAGTTCTCTGCAGGAGGTGTTCGTACGCGACGGTGAAGCGGTACTGCGGATGACGCTCACCGGGCCGTTGGCCGCGTTGACACCGGAGCCGTCGCACGAGTTCGTGATGACGCCGGTCGACGAGAGCGGGGATCTGTTCGTACTGCGGCAGCCGGGATCGTTGACCTGGATTCCGCTGACGTTCTATTCGTTGCCGACGGGCGAGAAGTACCTGCACTGCGGGGTTCGCGCCACTCCTAAGGTGGGCGGATGACTTCACTGGTTGATCAGCTGCAGGCCGCGCTGCCGTCGATGCTGGCGGATCTGGAGACGCTGGTGACGTGTGAGTCGCCGTCCTCGGATCTCGCTGCTGTGGCCCTTAGCGCTTCGGTGGTGGCCAGGGTCGGGACGGAGCGGCTCGGCGTTGCACCGGAGTACGTGGAGGTCGACGGCGTCAAGCACTTGCGCTGGCGGCTCGGCGATGGGCCGGCGCGCGTGCTGGTGCTGGCGCATCACGACACGGTTTGGCCTGTCGGTTCGCTCGCCACGCATCCCTTTCTTGTTGAGGACGGCGTACTGCGGGGGCCTGGGTCGTTCGACATGAAGACCGGGTTGGTGATGGCTTTCCATGCGCTGGCCGCGCTGCCTTCGGCGGCGGGGGTGACGTTGCTGGTGACCGGTGATGAGGAACTGGGGTCGCCGTCGTCGCGTGCGCTCATCGAGGAGGAGGCGGCGGGGTGCGTTGCTGCTTTGGTACTCGAGGCTTCGGCGGAAGGCGCGCTGAAGCTGGAGCGCAAGGGTGTCTCCAACTACGAGATCCGGATCGTCGGGCGCGCGTCGCATGCCGGGCTCGAGCCCGAGCTCGGGGTCAACGCGAGCATCGAGGCCGCGCATCAGATCCTTGCCGTCAGCAACCTTGGTGATCCGTCATTGGGCACCACCGTCACGCCAACGATGCTGACCTCTGGCACCACGCGGAATACCGTGCCCGCCGCGGGTAGCTTCCTGATCGACGTCCGGGCCCGGTCCGTCGCCGAACAACTCCGGGTGGACGCGGCCCTCCATGCCTTGAAGCCGGTACTTCCCGAGGCGACTCTCGAGGTTCTTGGCGGTCCGAACCGGCCGCCGCTCGAACGCAAAATGTCCGAAGACCTCTACCGCCGAGCGTCTGAGCTGGCCGCTTCGCTGGGCCTGCCGCCCTTGCGTGAGATCTCCGTCGGTGGCGGATCGGACGGCAACTTCACCGCCGGAGTCGGCATCCCGACCCTCGACGGCCTGGGCGCCGTCGGCGGCGGCGCCCACGCCGACGACGAGCACGTCGTCGTGTCCGAGATAGCACCACGAACCGCGTTGCTGACAGCCCTCCTCGCCGACCTACTGGACAGACCATGAGCGCTCTCGATGAGGAGTTGATTGTCTCCGAGGCTGCGCGGGATGGGCTGGCGGCGGCTGCGTCTGCTGGGGTGGAAGTGCGGGAGCTTCGCGAGTTGGCGGAGCTTGAGCAGGTCTACCGGTTGTACGACTCGATCTGGCGCCCGGACCCGAAGAACCCGCCGGTGACCACGGAACTCCTGCGCGCCCTGACCAAAGCAGGCAACTACGTAGGCGGCGCCTACGACGGCGACACCCTCATCGGCGCCTGCGTAGGCTTCTTCGGCGCCCCCGCCGAGGTGACCATGCACAGCCACGTAGCCGGCGTCTCCACCGCCGCCCGAGGGCGCAACATCGGCTTCGCCCTGAAACTCCACCAACGCGCCTGGGCGCTGGAACGCGGCGTCACGGCGATCTCCTGGACCTTCGACCCACTGATCCGCCGCAACGCCTACTTCAACCTGACCAAGCTGGCCGCCCAGCCCACCGAATACCTGACCAACTTCTACGGGCCGATGGCCGACAGCATCAACAACGCCGACGACTCCGACCGCCTCCTGGTCCGCTGGCAACTGGACGCCCCCGCCGTAACAACCGCCGCCCACCGCCGAAGCACGGGCACTCATCTGGATGCGAAGACGTTGCGGGAGGCAACGATTTTGCTGGCGGTCAGCAGTACTGGGCGACCGGTTGCTGGTGGCTCGGGTGGGGATGGAGGGACGGTGCTGGTCGGCGTACCGGCGGATGTTGAGGGGTTGCGTGGGAGTGATCCGGGAGCGGCCAAGGAGTGGCGGTTGGTGTTGCGGGAGGTGCTGGGTGGGTTGATGGCGGATGGGGCCCGGGTGACCGGGTTCGATCGGGCTGGGTGGTACGTGGTCGAACGTCCTGGGAAGGGGCTGCTGTGATGAAGCTGACCGGAGTCGAGTTGCGGCGGATCTCGTTGCCGTTGGTGTCGCCGTTCCGGACGTCGTTCGGGACCGAGACGACGCGGGACGCGTTGCTCGTCCGCGTCGTGTCCACCGAGGCCGAGGGCTGGGGCGAGTGCGTCGCGATGAGCGGGCCGCTGTACTCGTCGGAGTACGTGGACGGCGCGATCGACGTACTGCGGCGCTTCTTCGTACCCGCCTTGGGTGCCGTCGAACGCCTGTCAGCCATCGACGTCGCGCCGGCGTTGGCCAAGTTCCACGGGCACCGGATGGCGAAGGCCGCGTTGGAGACCGCCGTACTGGACGCCGAACTCCGAGCCGAAGGCCGCCCGCTGGCGCGCGAACTCGGCGCAGTCCACGACCGCGTTCCCTGCGGCGTCTCGGTAGGCATCATGAACTCGATTCCCGAGCTGCTGGACGCCGTCGGCGGCTACCTCGACGAGGGCTATCTGCGGATCAAACTCAAGATCCAGCCCGGCTGGGACATCGACCCGGTGGCAGCAGTGCGCGAACGCTTCGGCGACGACGTCCTGCTGCAAGTAGACGCCAACACCGCCTACTCAGTCGCAGACGCCCGCCACCTCGCCAGACTCGACCCGTTCAACCTCCTGCTGATCGAGCAACCCCTCGACGAGGAAGACATCCTCGGCCACGCCGAACTGGCCCGCTCGATCAAAACCCCGGTCTGCCTCGACGAATCCATCACCTCGGCCCGCGCGGCCGCCGCCGCGATCACCCTCGGCGCGTGCTCGATCATCAACATCAAACCCGGCCGGGTCGGCGGCTACCTCGAATCCGTCCGCATCCACGACGTCTGCGTAGCCCACGGCATCCCCGTCTGGTGTGGCGGCATGCTCGAAACCGGCCTCGGCCGAGCCGCCAACGTCGCCCTCGCGGCCCTCCCCGGCTTCACCCTCCCCGGCGACACCTCCGCCTCCAGCCGCTACTACCAAACCGACATCACCACCCCCTTCACCCTCGACAACGGCCACCTCCCCGTCCCCACCACGCCCGGCATCGGCGTCGACCCCCTCCCCGACCAACTAGCCGCAGTGACGACCTCCACCGAATGGCTTCCGCTGTAAGTTGTTGGTTCGGACTAAATCGAGGGCTGAAATTGTGCGCCTGGACGAACTAGGCTGGGTTTCCGGCTTCTAGGTTCGGAAAGGTGCTGCCTTCCGTGACGAATCGACCACGTGCCAGTCTCGGCCGGGTGCTCGACGACCTGGGCGCCACCCTGCTCGAGCTCGTCCATGGCGACCCCGACCAGCCGGCCGAGATCGGTGGCGTCGTCATCCATGACCCGCTCGACGAACCGGTACTTCCCCGCCACGCGCTCGTTCTCGGCGTCGGCCTTCAGGAGCCGGCGCTCATCGCCTGGGTACTCCGCGACCTCGGCCGCCAGCAAGCCGCCGGGCTCGTCGTCCGCTCCCCGATCACCCCGGACGAGACGATCACCAACGCGGTGACCGAGTCCGGCGTCGCATTGCTCGGCCTCACCCGAGGCGCCTCTTGGGACCAGCTCGCAGTACTGCTGAGATCGCTCCTCGCCGACGGCGACATCGGGGTCGCCGAGCCGGAAACCCTCGGCGGTATGCCCTCAGGCGACCTCTTCGCCCTGGCCAACGCGGCCGCCGCCCTCCTCGACGCGCCGATCACCATCGAGGATCGCAGCTCCCGCGTCCTCGCCTTCTCCAACCGCCAGGACGAAGCCGACCCCGCCCGGGTCGAAACCGTCCTCGGCCGCCAAGTGCCACAGCGCTACTCCCGCCTCCTCAACGAGCGAGGCGTGTTCCGCGACCTGTACCGGACCGATCAACCGGTCTACATCCCGCCGATGCCTGTCACCAAAGGCGAAATCACCCTCCCCCGCGTCGCCGTCGCCGTCCGCGCCGGCGACGAGATCCTCGGCTCGATCTGGGCCGCCGTCCGCGACCCGCTGAGCGAGGAACGCACGCAGGCCCTCTGCGACGCGGCCAAGCTCGTCGCCCTCCACATGCTCCGCATCCGCGCCGGCGCCGACGTCGAGCGCCGGCTTCGCGCCGACCTGGTCAGTACTGCACTCGAAGGCGGCGCCGGAGCCCGCGATGCGCTCGACCGGCTGGGCCTGGCCGACCAGCCTGTCGTGGTACTGGCTCTGGCTGTACCGGTCTCCGACTCGCTGGTCGGCGAGGCGGGGCTGGCCACCGAGCGGCAGCGTCTGGCCGATGCGTTCGCGATGCATCTCGGTGCCGTCCACCCGCGTTCGGCCGCCGCGCTGGTCGGCGACACCGCCTATGGGTTGATGCCGGTCCGCGCCGATCGCTCGGATGGCGAGGAGAACGCGGTACGGATCGCCAAGGACTTCCTCGACCGGATCGGCGAACGCGTCACCGCCACGATCGGCGTCGGCCCGGTCGTACGCGAAACCGCCCGTCTCCCCCATGCCCGTGCCGGGGCCGACCGAGCTCTCCGCGTACTCCGAACAGCCCGCGGCACCCAACGAGTCGCCCGGCTGGCCGACGTACACGTCGAATCGCTCCTGCTTGAGCTGCGAGACCTCATCGAAGCCCGGGGCGACCAGCCGACCGGGCCGATCGCCCGCCTCGTCACGTACGACCGCGAGCACAACACCAACCTGGTCGAAACCCTTCGAGCCTGGCTGGACGCCTTCGGCGACGTCATCGCCGCGGCCGCCGCCGTCTACGTCCACCCCAACACCTTCCGCTATCGGCTCCGCCGCCTCGCCGAAGTAGGCGCCCTCGACCTGGACGACCCCGAAGCCCGGTTCGCCGCCATGCTCCAACTCCGAGTCGTCAACCCACCGCGGCCTTCCCGCGGGGCAGCATCAGCTCGGTTTGCGGAGGATGCCGGTTCGTAGTTGCCAGTGGTTGCCGGAGCGCAGGTGGGAGACGAAGGCTCGGTGCAGCGAGGTCTCCTGGGGTACCCGCGCGAGGTCGTCGTCGGTGAGTGGGCCATGGTCAGGTACCGAGAGATGCAGGCCGAGCCGCATCATCTCGCGGTCGCCCTCGCTCGGGTCCTTCATCGGCAGCAACGGGAGCAGATCGAAGCGCCGCTGGAATCGGATGATGTTGGAATCCGCGGACAGGTACTCCGCGAGGTTCGGATCGAGCAGCCACGAGTGACAGACGAACGCGGCGACGGGCTCCTCGGGATAGCAGCGCTCGAACAGCCGGGTCGCCTCGGCAACCGACTCCTCGGACGCTTGCGCATCGAGCGGCCCGGTCGGCGGGATGTGCATCATCAGTACGTGACCTGAAACGCCGTCGCCGATCCCCAGCTGAGCGCGCGTGAACGCATGCCGGCCGATCTCGAAATCCGCACCCCGGAACCGCAACGGCGGACTCCACAACGGAATCAGCCCCACTCCCGCCCGCCCGAAGATCTGCCGATGCGTACTCATCACGCCACCGAGCGCCGACACGGTCGCCACCGTGACCGCCTCCGGCACCCCACGCCGCGCATGCACCTCGACCAACCGCGGAACGCACGCCAGCAACGCCCAAGCACCAGCAAACAACCCCACCGCCGACGACTCCATCGGCACCGCCGGCCAAGCCTCGAACCCAGTCGACGGAACCGCCTTCGCCATCGCCCGCTCAACACTCCCCGCCAACGCAGCCGTAACCGCCCACCACTCCGGCTCCGCCCCAGCATCCGGCCGAGCCGCCAACATCTCCCGCCGATCCACCACCCCCACCCCACAAAACTCCATCAACCCAGCAGCCTCATCCCCGGGCAACTCCAGGCCCGCACCAGCTGCCCGATCCCCTGAGACCGCCCCCTCGTCGCCAACCGTCGCCTGCCGAAACCACTCCCGCCCCTCGCCCGAAAACCCCAACTGCTCAACAACTTTGTCCAGCCCGCCATCCACGCCAACCATCCGAGTCCCCTTCGCCGAGATCGCCCTCTCCTCGACCCCACCACGGGCCGCCCCGGCCCCGCACGACTCCTGTGACTCACCTCACATCCAGCGTTCGTTGCGCATGCCCGACCGGAAGCCAAGTAGCGCCGGCTCTACCGCGGCGGTAGTGGACGGGTGATGTCCGAGCGCGTGGCTGGGCGGTGTGCTTGAGGAAGTGGATCTCGACGACCCTGCAGAGGTGGGACATGAGCCTTGACCGAATCACGCCCGGGCGACGCGGAGTACTGGCGATGGGCATGGCCGCCGCGACGGCACCCTGGCTGACATCCGCGCCGAACGCTGCAGCCGACAGTGCGGCGATGCAGTCGGATGGTCCTGGTATCGCCGAGCTCGCCAGACGCATGGCGGCGGGGAAGATTTCTGCTGAGGAGCTGACCCGGTACTACCTGCACCGGATCGACAAGATCGACCGGCGCGGACCTGGGCTGCGGGCCGTGATCGAGGTCAACCCCGATGCCATGCGAGAAGCAAGACGATTGGACGGCGAGCGGCGTACTCGCGGTGTTCGCGGCCCCCTCCACGGATTACCGATGCTATTGAAGGACCTCTTCGACACAGCAGACCGGATGCACACCACAGCCGGCTCGCTCGCCCTGGAAGGCGGGCGACCAACAGCAGACTCGGCCGTGGCGGCGAAGCTCCGCGCGGCTGGCGCAGTACTGCTCGGCAAGACCAACCTGAGCGAATGGGCCGGTGGCATCTCGATCACCCACCACCCTGGCTGGAGCGCCCGCGGCGGCCAGACCCGCAACCCGTACAAACTCGACCGATCGCCGAGCGAATCCAGCTCCGGTACGGCGGTAGCGGCCGCCGCGAACCTGTGTGTCGCCGGGATCGGTACCGAGACCAACGGCTCGATCGTCGACCCGGCCGCGGCCAACTCCGTCGTCGGCGTGAAACCCACCGTCGGACTGATCAGCCGCGCCGGCATGATCCAGGGCGTACCGAGCCAGGACAGCGTCGGCCCGATCGCCCGCACGGTACGCGACGCCGCGATCGTCCTGGGCACGCTGGTCGGAGTGGACGACCGGGACCCGGCCACCGCGGCGAGTCGCGGGCACTTCCACCTCGACTACACGCGATTCCTCGACGCCGACGGACTGCGGGGCGCGCGGATCGGCGTACCGCGTGAGGTCTATTTCGGGTACAGCCCTCACGCCGACGAGATCGCCGAGCAAGCGCTCGACGTACTACGGAAGGCCGGCGCGACAGTGGTCGACCCGGCCGACATCCCGACCGCGCAGCAACTCGAGAACACCGAGACCTCGATCGTCGTGCAGGCGTACGAGGCCAAGAGAGCGATCAACCGATACCTGTCCACGACTCCCGGCAACCACCCGCGCAGCCTCTCCGAACTGATCGCCTTCAACCGCGAACACAGCGACCGCGAACTGCTCTACGTCCGCCAGGACGGACTCGAGGCCATACAGGCTTTGAACTTCTCCGAGGCGGAGTACCGCGCAGCCTTGGCCACCAACCATCGACTGTCCCGTACCGAAGGCATCGACGCCGTACTACGCCAGCACAGGCTCGACGCCTTGGTGATGCCAACCAGCGCACCCCCAGGCAAGATCGACCTCATCAACGGCGACAACTACCTGGGCGGCAGCTCCACCCCGGCCGCGCTGGCCGGCTACCCGGCCATCAACGTCCCCGCCGGCTTCGCCTTCGGCCTCCCCATCGGCATCACCTTCATCGGCACCGCCTGGTCCGAACCAGTACTCCTACGCCTAGCCCACGCCTACGAACAAAACTCCCAAGCCCGCCGCACCCCCACCTACCACCCCGCCGACATCGGCCTCTAACCCAAGGCACACAACCGGTACGCCGGCCAGCTGCCGAAGACGTCTGACCAACTCGACCTCAGCCACCCGCCGGTTCACCCCGAACACCCAACACCCGCCGCGATCCAAGCCCATCGCCCGCCCCGCCTACCTCCCCACCGCCACACGCCCCAAGAGGCCCGACAGCCACCGCATGATCGGACACCACCAAACACACCACGACCCCGCCCAGCACGCACCCCCGCGCACGACCAGACACACCACCACCCGGGTCAGCGCACAGCACCCGGCACAAGCAGACACACCACCACCACCACCCGTCGGCGTGGCCGGACCGGGTACGGGTGGGTGCGGCACCGCCCAGTCAGCAGGCCGGACCAGTCACGAGCAGACACGCCAGTACCCGGTCAGCGGACCGGACCGGACACCAGCAGACACCCCAGCACCCCCGTCTGCAGACCACATCGGACACGAGCGGACACGCCAGCATCCCCGTCAGCGGGCCGCACTGGAGACGAGCAGATACGCCAGTACCCGGTCGGCGAGGCGCACCGGGTACGAGTGGGTGCGGCAGCGCCACTCAGCAGGCCGGACCGGGCACGAGCAGACACGCTAACACCCGGTCAGCGGACCGCACCGCACACCAGCAGACACCCCAGCACCCCGTCAGCAGACCGCACCGGGCACAAGCAGATACGCCAGTACCCAGTCGGCGGACCGCACCGGACACGAGCGGACGCGCCAGTACCCCCGTCAGCGGGCCGGATCGGGCAGCAGCAGACACGCCAGCACTCTGTCGGCGGGCGGACCGGGTATGCGTGGATGCGGCAGCGCCCGGTCGGCGGGGGCCGACCGGGCGCTGGGTGATTAGTTGGGTGGGTCAGGACTTGCGCTTGGTGACCTCTTCGGTGGTGGCGGGGAGGACCTTGTGGAGGTCGCCTACTACGCCGAAGTCGACCAGTTCGAAGATGGGGGCTTCTTCGTCCTTGTTGATGGCGACGATGGTCTTCGAGGTCTGCATGCCGGCTCGGTGCTGGATGGCGCCGGAGATGCCTGCGGCGATGTAGAGCTGGGGCGAGACGGTCTTGCCGGTCTGGCCTACCTGGTAGGCGTGCGGGTACCAGCCCGAGTCGACTGCTGCTCGGGAGGCGCCTACTGCTGCGCCGAGCGAGTCGGCGAAGGCTTCAATCGGAGCGAAGTCGCCGCCGGTACCGCGGCCGCCGGAGACGATGATGGCGGCCTCGGTCAGCTCGGGACGACCGGTCGCCTCGCGGGGCTTGGAGTCGGTGATGCGGGCCGTCTTGGCGCCGTCGGAGATCGTGACGTCGAACTCCTCCACCTCCGGCGAGGTCTCGGCCGCTTCGGGCGTCGCCGCGTTCGGCTTGACCGTGATGATCGGCGTGCCGTGGGTGACCTTGGCCTTGACGGAGTAGTTGCCGGCGAACACCGACTGCGTCGTCACGGGGCCCTCCTGGACGTCGACCGCGTCGGTGATCAGGCCCGAGTCGAGCTTGACCGCCAGCCGGGCGGCGATCTCCTTGCCCTCGGAGTTCGAGGAGATCAGGATCGCGCTGGGCTCGATCTTCGCCGCGACCTGCTGCAGCGCCTCGGCCTTGGGGGCCACCAGGTACTGCGTGAGCTCGGGGGCGGTCAGCGCGATCACCTTGGTCGCGCCGTACTGGCCGAGCGCGGGCAGTGCGTCCTGCACGTTGTCGCCGATGAAGACGGCGACGGGCTCGCCGAGGCGGCGCGCGATGGTCAGCAGCTCAGCGGTCGTCTTGCGGACCTTGCCACCGGTGTGGTCAACGAGAACGAGTACGTTCGACATGAATTGCTCGCCCCTCAGAGGAACTTGTTGGTGGACAGGAACTCGACGAGCTGGGCAGCGCCGCTGCCGTCCTCGTCGGTGACGATCGTGCCGGCCGAACGCGGCGGGCGGGCGGTCACCTCGGTGACCTCGGTCCACGCGGACGCGGCACCCACCTGGTCAGGCGAGATCTCCAGGTCGGCCAGCGACCAGGTCTCGACCGGCTTCTTCTTCGCGGCCATGATGCCCTTGAACGACGGGTACCGCGGCTCGCCGGACTGGTCGGACACCGACAGCACCAGCGGCAGCGTGCCCTCGATGGTGTCGCTGGCGGTGTCACCGTCCCGGCGGATCGTCACCTTGTCACCGTCGACGGTGACCGACGAGCCGAGCGTGACACCAGGCAGCCCGAGCCGCTCGGACACCATCGCCGGTACGACGCCCATCGAGCCGTCCGTGGAGGCCATCCCGAAGACGACCAGGTCGGCCTCGAGCTTGCCCAGCGCCTTGGCCAGGATCAGCGAGGTCGCCACGGCGTCGGAGCCGTGGATGCCTTCGTCGTTCACGTGGACGCCGGCGTCGGCACCCATCTGGAGGCCCTTCTTGATGGCGTCCGCGGCCTGTTCCGGCCCGACCGTGAGGATGGTCACCTCACCATCGCCGGCCTCTTTCACGGTCAGCGCGGTCTCGACGGCGTACTCGTCCAGTTCGGACAGCAGCCCGTCGACCCCGGCGCGATCCACCGTGTTGTCCTCGGAGCGGAAGCGGCGGTCCGCCGTGGCATCCGGCACGAACTTCGCGCAGACGACGATCTTCATAGCGTGTGGGACCCCTTCTGGTTAACGGTCTCTCCCAGCCTGCCACGGATGTTACTCACGAGAAACATATGACGCGTGCGAGTCCCATCACAGTTACAGTCACCTGGTGACCGAGACGTTACCGCTCACCGGTGAGAGAACAGCCCCCGGGATCTGGCATGAGAACTACTGGTTCGCGCGCCACGAGGCTGCCTATCGCTGGATCACGGCGAATTGGCTGACTTCCGAGACCCGCCGCGTCCTCGACGCCGGCTGCGGCGAGGGGTACGGCGCGGACCTGCTGCACCGGGCCGGAGCCAGGCAGGTGTTCGGTCTCGACTATGAAGGTACGACGCTTCGTCACGTCGCGAAGGCTTATCCACAAGTCAATCTGGTGCAGGGCAATCTCGTCCAGACAGGCTTCGCCGACTCGGCCTTCGAGCTGCTCGTGTCGCTGCAGACGATCGAGCACCTGTGGGAGCAACCGCGCTTCGTCACCGAGTGCGCGCGGATCACGGCGCCCGGCGCGACCATCGTCCTCAGTACTCCGAACCGGCTGACCTTCCCGAGCGGCAACTGGTACCACACCAGGGAACTCACCGGCCCCGAGTTCGTCGAGCTGGTCGAAGCGGACCTGGAGGTCGTCGAGACGCTCGGCCTCTGGCACGGCGAGAAACTGACCGCGTGGGAGGCGGCCAACGGATCTTGTGTCGACGCCCAGCTCGCGACGGATCACGCGCACTGGCCGGCCGACCTGGTCCGGTTGGTGAAGGAGACCGGGTACGACGACTTCGTGATCCGGCCGGGCGCGCTCGACGACAGCCTTGACCTGATCGTCGTCGCCCGGCCGCGGACCACGTAGTACGGGGACGTGGCGTCACGTAGTACCGGCGAAGGTGCCGGCGAACGTACCGGTGAAGCTCAGGGCCGGATGAAGCGTTCCGCGATCTTGCCGATGATCAGGTAGACGAGCGCCGCGATCCCCCAGTTGACGAGCAGGGTGTTCTTCGCCGTCTCCAGCCGGAAGAGGTCCTTGAACGGGCCCACCAGGTCGTGCCCGCGCTCCAGCACCCACTTCACGATCTCGTTGCTCTGATTGGTCTGGTCGAGCGCGGTGAAGAGCGCGCCCAGGGCAAGCACCGCGGCCGCGATGACGGCGATCAGCCAGACCAGCGAGGCCAGCAGGTTCCGGAACTGCTTGACGCCCGAGCCGACCGCGGACATCGCGGCCTTGCCCTTGTCCGTACTCGACGTGGACGACACGGTCTTCTTCGTCACCGCTGTGGTCTTGGGGGTGGTCGAGCCCGGTACTGCGGCGGCGCTCGGCGCAGCAGGTTGCCGGGTGACGGGCTTCGTCACCGCGGTCTCGTCCTGGGGCGGCTCGGCCGCGGCCTTCTCGCGGGCCCGCTGCTCGGCGACGATCTCGGCCGCCGTCTTCGGCTTCGCGGGCTTCGTCGCGGTCGCGGTCGTGCCGCGCGCGCTGGACGCCTCGGCGGGCGTCGCGGTCGCGGGAGTCTCCTCAGCCTCCACGTCCGGTGTCACCGCCTTCTCGGCATCGGCGGTCTTGGCCGCCTTGTCGGGTTGAGTACCCACGTCGTCCATCTCCTCAGCCGGGATCGGTTCCTCGTCCGTCACCGGTGCCGGGACCGGCGGTTTCCTGCGTCGGTTGCCCGGTACCGGGCGCGGCGACAGTTTGCGCCGCACCCTCCAGATCGGCGCGGACGGCGCGCCGTCCGCTGTCTCCAACGTAGCCAGATCCACACCGTCCGTCACATCCGCCACCACGATCGGCACCGGATCCACCGCCCGGTGCCGCGCGTCGGTGATCGAGCCGTCGGCGGCCGCCTGGTCCAGGATGGACCCCTTGTCCGCCTGCTCAGCCACGCTGCGTCTCCTCTTCGGCTACTTCCGGGACATAGTGCACGACTGGCGAGTAACTTGAGAACCCCCTGGTCACATCTGCCTTATCACCAGTTGTCCTGGAGCTGTTACCCGCCGCGTCTACTTCTGGTGTGAAAGAAGAAGAATTTCTGGCCGGCGAGGGTTGGTTGGGCGCGGCGGGCGGCTTTGTTGGGCGCGGGCTGGTCTGCGTCGCGAGGTTGTTTTCGGAGGCTGCGCCTGCACTGGGCCGGGTGGGTGGGGTGGCTTTGCTGGAGGGCGTTCCTGCAGCCAGAGGCGGGGTGCCAGCTTGCAGGCGGGCTGTGGTTTCGGCGTTCGAGCGGGCCAGGTCGGCCAGGTAGGCGCGGCGGGGGGCGTCTGCTTCGTAGCGGGTGCGGCGGTCGCGGACCACTGCGGCGGGGACGCCGACGGCTACGGAGTACGCCGGGATGTTGCCTCGGGCAACGCTGTTGGCGCCGATCACCACGCCGCGGCCGATGTCGGCGCCGCGGGTGACGGTGACCTTGGTGGCCAGCCAGCAGTCCGGGCCGATCCGGACCGGCGACTTGACCAGGCCCTGGTCCTTGATCGGCAGGTCGAGGTCCTCGGTCTTGTGGTCGAAGTCGCAGATGTAGGTGCCGTCGGCGATCAACGTCGACGCGCCGATCTCGATGTCGAGGTAGCAGTTGACCGTGACGTCGCGGGCGAAGACGACCTTGTCGCCGATCCGCAGGGTGCCCTCATGGGCGCGCAGCCGCGTCTCGTCCCCCAGATGCACCCACTGGCCGAGGATCAACCGCCCGTGCCCCGGCCGCGCGACGATCTCCAGCTTCTTGCCGAGGAAGACGAACCCCTCGGTGACGACGTGCGGGTGCCGCAGCTTGAACCAGCCGAAGCGCCAGTAGCGCTTCAGGTAGTACGGCGTCCACGCCCGGTGGCGCACCACCCAGCGCAGATTCGCCGCCGTCAGCAACCGCATCCGTCCAGTATGTACACCGCTACTGAGCGACGCCGGTGATAGACACGTTGTAGTAGAGCTCATCGGGTACGACCTGAGACAGAACCTTGTCGACCTTCGACAGTTGCAGCCAGGACTTGTACGCGAACATCCGCCACCCGAACCCGAGCTTCTCCTCCGGTACCGCCGCCTCGAACGTCCGGATCGGCCACCCGACCCAGGCCGCCAGCAACTCCTCCGTCACCGTCCGTACCTCGACCGCGCCGGCGCGCGAGGCCATCCGGGCCAGCGTGTCCGGGTCGAACGTGTGCAGGTCGACCACGGCCTCCAACGCGGCCGCCCGCGACGACTCGTCCAGCTCCGACTGCGACCGGCGCCAGTGCGACAAGGCGGGCAGCTTGGTCACATTGGTCGTCGCCCACCAGGTGAACCGCGACAGCCGCCGCGCCACGAAGTCGCCGTACCGGGTGGGCTCGCCGCAGATGACGAAGCGGCCGCCCGGCTTGAGCACCCGGAGCATCTCGCGGAAGGCCAGCTCGACGTCCGGGATGTGGTGGATCACCGCATGCCCGATCACCAGGTCGAAGGTGTCGTCGTCGTACGGCAGCTTCTCCGCGTCCGCGACCTTGCCCTCGATCGCGAAGCCGAGGGTGTCCGCGTTGCGCTTGGCCGCCTCGACCATGCCCGGCGACAGGTCGGTGACGTGCGCCTCGGCCAGTACGCCGGCCAGCTTCAGGTTCAGCGTGAAGAAGCCGGTGCCGGCGCCGATCTCGAGCGACTTGCCGTACGGCCAGCCGTCGGATCCGGCGACGTCGGTGAACCGGTCGCGGGCGTAGTCGACGCAGCGTTCGTCGTACGAGATCGACCACTTCTCGTCATAGGTCGACGCTTCCCAGTCGTGGTACAGCACCTGCGCGAGCTTGTTGTCGTTCCACGCGGCCTCGACCTCTTCGGCAGTGGCGGCGGGCTTGGCGGTAGTCGGCTTGGAAGGAGAGGTGGTCATTCAGATTCCCTTGAACTCGGCCTTGCCGGGGCCGTTCTCGACAAAAGACTTCATCCCGATCGTCCGGTCCTCGGTGGCGAACAGCGCGGCGAACTGCTGCCGCTCGATCTCCAGCCCGGTGTGCAGGTCGACCCCTAGCCCGGCGTCGATCGCCTCCTTGGCGGCACGAAGCGCCAGCGTGGCCGCCTTCGAGAACTGCGAGGCCCAGGCGACGGCGGCGTCATACACCTCGGCAGCCGGTACGACCTTGTCGACCAGCCCGATCTGCAGCGACTCGGCCGCGTCCACGAAGCGCCCGGTGAAGATGATGTCCTTGGCCTTGGACGGACCGATCAGCCGCGACAGCCGCTGCGTGCCACCGGCGCCGGGGATGACTCCGAGCAGGATCTCGGGCTGACCGAGCTTGGCGTCGTCAGCGGCGATCCGGTAGTCGGCGCACAGGGTCAGCTCGCAGCCGCCTCCGAGCGCGTAGCCGGTGATCGCCGCGACGGTCGGCTTCGGGATGGCGGCGACCGCGTTCAGCGCGGCCTGCAGCGGACCGGAGCGCTTGACCATGTCGGCGTACGACATGTCGGCCATCTCCTTGATGTCCGCGCCGGCCGCGAAGACCCGCTCGCCGCCGTAGATCACGACGGCCCGCACCGAGTCGTCCGCGGTCGCCGCCAGCGCGGCGTCGCGGATCTCGTCCTGGACCTGCACGTTGAGCGCGTTCATCTTCGGCCGGTCCAGCCGGATCGTGCCGACCCCATCGGCCACGGTCAGGTTGACGAACTCACCCATCACAGCTCCTCAGTCTCAGCACTACCCACCGGTCACATCCCCGGGCACGGTACCGGACCACTGCGAATACTCGTACTACGCCCTCCCCGCAGGGTCCGCCCTCCCCGGCAGGGTTCGCCCTTGTGGGCGGGGTTCCCCCACTGTTGGAGCAGGGGGTGAACCCCACGAGGAGGGGCGGAGCACACCGACTACACGTCGACGGGTTGTCCTGCGGCGACGGAGCGGCGGGCGGCGTCGACTATGCGGAGGGTGCGCAGGCCGACTGCACCGTCGGGCTGCGGGACCACGGCAGGGGTAGTACCGGGTACTGCCTTGCCAGAGGCCCGTACTGCGCTCAGGAACTCGCCAAGCATCATCGAGTCGAGGTCGCCGCCCACTGAGAGGAAGACCTCGCCGGAAGCATCCGTACCGCCGACATGCGACTGGAACGGCGCTATCTCGACCGAGCCCTGCGTACCCGTCACCTGCAGCGTCACGCCGCCCCAGGTCGGCCCGTTGTCGGGCACGCTCCACGAGCAGTCGATGGTTGCCAGCAGTCCGTTGTCGTAGGTGATGGTGACCAGGCCGCCGGTCTCCACCTCCACGCCCTTGTCCTGGTGCAGCACATGATTGGCCACTGCATGCACCCGCACGGCCTCCGCACCACCGGTCAGCCCGTCGATCAGGTCGGCACAGTGCACAGTGTGGTCGACCATCGCTCCCCCACCGGCCAGCTTGGCGTCGGTGAACCACTGCCGCTGGGCATAGGGGATCTTCCCGTTGTTCGTCCCCAGCACTGCGAAGACCTCGCCCAGCCGTCCAGCCTCGACCGATGCTCGTAGCCGGCCGTAGGACGGCGCGAAGCGCACGGGGTAGGCCGTCATGAGGATCACGCCGGCTGCCTCGCAGGCGGCGAGCATGGCTTCGCCGTCGGACACCTCGGTCGCCAGTGGTTTCTCGCAGAGCACATGCGCACCCACTGCGGCTGCACGCTCGGCCAGGCCGCGGTGCAGCGCGTTCTCCGCGGTCACTACGACAGCATCTGGGCCCCAGGCAAACAGCTCGTCGTAGGAGTCGACGTAGGGGATGCCTAGCTTGGCGGCGAAGGCAGCACCGCGAGGACCGGCGTCGGGGGCCGCAGGGCCGTCAGGGTCAGCGGACAACACCTCTACGTCGGGCAGAGCGCCTAGCAGTCCGGCGTACGACGAAGCGTGGGTGTGGGCGAAGGAGGCGATCGCTACCTTCAAAGTCATGCCGGTACTCCTGCCGGGTTGAAGGTAGTCATGTCGACAGTGCGACCAGTCGCCATTGATTCGCGGGCGGCCTCGGCCAGGTAGACGGCCGCAGTGCCATCAGCGGCGGCCACCCGCGGGGTGGAGCCGTCCTTCAGGGCAGTGGACAGCTCGCGTAGCTGCGTCAGGTACGGGCTCTCATAGAGAGTCGACGACGGGATGAGCAGGTCTCCCCCGACGGCCTCGCCCTGCAGTTCCTCGGCATAGCCGGTCTCCTTGTCGGAGGTGTACTCGAGCACTCCGGATGAGCCGGCGATCGAGAAGCCAGTCTTGAACGGGGTGCCGGTCGCGCCCCAGGTCGCGCGCAGGTGACTGATCGCGCCACCCTCGTGGGTCAGCGTCACATGGGCTGCCACATTGACCGGGCTGATGCCATCCACGCTCGGCGGACTCTGTACGGCGTACACGCTGGTCACCTCGCCGCACAGCCAGCGGGCCTGGTCGAGGTCGTGCACCATCAGGTCCATGATGACGCCGCCGGAGCGTGCGACATCGCGGTACCAGCCTGCGCCGGCCGGTGACGATGCCTGCCGGAAGAAGCGGGCGACAGCCACCTTGCCGATCCGCCCATCGACGATTGCATCATGCGCGGCGACGTACTCCGGGAAGTACCGGACCACATGCGCCGGGTAGATCCGTACGCCCGCAGCAGCAGCCGCCTCGGACAGCTCGTGCGCGTCGCTGGCCCGCAGAGCGAGGGGCTTCTCGCAGATGACGTCGCGGCCGGCCTTGATCGCGGCCAGCGCGATCTCCTTGTGCGTCGCCGACGGGGTGACGATGTCGACGAAGTCCACCTCGGCGAGCAGTCCCTCGAGGGTCGGAGCGAACTCCAGTCCGTACTTCGCGGCCAGTTCCTCGGCGCCGGCGGCCGAGTGCACCAGCACCCGCGCGCCCAGCGCCTGCCAGGCCGCGACGTGAACGTGCGCGATGTTGCCCGCGCCGATCAGCCCGACCGTCAGGTCAGAGTCAGACATGGAGTTCCTTCACTAGAGCCGCGTGGTCGGGAGTAAGTTAATAACACTCCTTGCGTATTTGTCAGGACTTGTATCAGGTTTCGCTCCCAGGAGGCGCGGTTTGACCTGTCATGGGCACAATGTGCCGGTGACCGAAGCCACCGCCGCCCCGAATGCGCTCGGCCCATCGACCGATCCGGACCTCCGGCTGGGCGCGGTGGTCCAGTCCGATGGCACGAATTTCACCGTCTGGGCGCCTGCCGCCGAGCGGGTCGAGTTGACGCTGATCGACGACCGCGGGGGCCAGCGCAACCTGGACCTCGCGCACACCGGCGAGTACTGGACCGGGTTCGTCGCGGGGGTCGGGCACGGGCAGCGGTACGGGTACCGGGTGCACGGCCCGTTCGACCCGACGCACGGGCTGCGATTCAACCCGGCCAAGCTGCTGCTCGACCCGTACGCGCGTGCGGTCGACGGGGGGCTCGACTTCGCATCACCGGTGATCTACGACTCGTCGGAGGGCGACTCGGCCGGGCATGTACCGGTTGGGGTCGTTGTTGCGTCGTCGGAGCCGCCGCCGCCCATCAGCAGGCCGGTGCCGTGGACCGAGACGGTGATCTACGAGCTCCACACCAAGGGGTTCACCAAGCTGCATCCCGACGTACCGGAGCACCAGCGCGGCACATACGCCGGACTGGCCCATCCGTCGGTCATCGCTTACCTGGTCGACCTCGGGGTCACCTCTGTCGAGTTGCTGCCCATTCACCACTTCCTGACGGAGCCGGCGATCGCTGCGCGGGGGTTGCCCAACTACTGGGGCTACAACACGCTCAACTACTTCGCGCCGCATGCTCCGTTCTCGTCATCGGGGTCGCTCGGTGAGCAGGTTGCCGAGTTCAAGGCAATGGTCGCCGCGTTCCATGCCGCGGGAATCGAGGTGATCCTCGACGTCGTCTACAACCACACGGCCGAGGGTGGCTTCGACGGGCCGACGCTGAGCTTCCGCGGGCTGGACAATCGTGCGTACTACCGGCTGACGCAAGGCGGCGCCATGTACGACGTCACCGGCACAGGGAACTCGGTCGACACGTCACACCCGCAGGTCCGGCGGCTGGTGATGGACTCACTCCGGTACTGGGTCGAGGAGATGGGCGTCGACGGCTTCCGGTTCGACCTGGCGGTGACGCTGATCCGCAACGAGCGGCACGAGGTCGACACGGTCGGGCATCCGTTCCTGGCGGAGGTCGCGGCGGACCCGGTGCTCGGGCGGGTCAAGCTGATCTCCGAGCCGTGGGATGTCGGGAACTTCGGGTACCAGGTCGGCAACTTCGGGACGCCCTGGTCGGAGTGGAACGGCAAGTACCGCGACAGTGTGCGCGACATCTGGCGCACTTCGTCGTACGGCGTACAGGACCTCGCGTACCGGCTCTCGGGATCGAGCGATCTGTACGGCGACGACGGGCGGTACCCGTATGCGTCGATCAACTTCGTCACCGCGCACGACGGATTCACGTTGCGCGATCTGGTGTCGTACAACCACAAGCACAACGAGCTCAACCGCGAGGACAACCGCGACGGGACCGACGACAACCGGTCCTGGAACTGTGGTGTCGAAGGCGAGACCGACGATCCCGGTGTCGTCGCGTTGCGCAAACGGCAGATGGCGAACCTGATGGCGACGCTGGTGCTGTCGACCGGCGTACCGATGATCACGGCCGGCGACGAGTGCGGGCGGACGCAGCACGGCAACAACAATCCGTACTGCCAGGACAACGAGACCTCCTGGTTCGACTGGTCGCTGCCTGGCGTGTGGTCCGATCATCTCGCGCTGACGAAGAAGCTGCTCGCGTTGCGGGCCGCGCATCCGACGTTGCGCCAGTGGCACTACTTCTCCGGTCAGCCGGTGGTGCCGGGTGGACGCAAGGATCTGTCGTGGATCGCGCCGCACGGCGGAGAGATGACGCAGGCCGACTGGCACGACGGGAACCTTCGGACGATCGGTATGTTCCTGGCCGGCGACGCGATCCGCGGAACCGATGCCGAGGGCAACGTTCCGGTGGACAACTCGTTCCTGCTCGCCCTCAACGCGACGGCCGAGACCCGCGACGTCGTCGTACCGGACGCCTCCTGGGCGCCGGCGTACGAGGTCGTGCTGGACACCAGCTCCAGCGGAGCGACCGAGGTCGTCGCAGGTGCTGTCGTTCCTCTTGCCCCTCGCTGTCTGGTGCTGCTCCGCGCGCTCTGAATTTGCTCGCTGGGTTGTTCATCTTCATCGGGTACCTTCGCTGGTCACCAGCTGTTCACCTCCGGGTCACCTCGTGTGTTCCGGCGCCGAGGTGATGACCAGAGGGGGGCCGAGTGGCTTTACTAGGTGCTGCCGAAAGGCACTACGAACGCAGTCAGCATGACCATGCGACGCCGATCGGGGTGCTGCATCAGATGGTGGTGCGGTGGGGTGACGCCGACCGGACGACGGCGCGGCGCGCGTTTCGCCGGTGGTGTGACGGGGTTGCTTATGTGGACGTGCAGGCGCGGACGTATGCGGAGTACTGGACCCGCCAGAACGAGACGGCGCTTGTTGGCGACGGCCCGCTCTGGGTCGTGCTCGGCGACTCGACCGCCCAGGGTCTGGGCGCGACCTCACCGCTGCATGGGTATGTCGGGCAGGCGGTCAACGTGTTGAACGAGTCCTCCCGTCGGCCGTGGCGGGTGCTCAACCTCTCGCGCGCCGGCGCCCAGGCGGCTCACGTCCTCCACGACCAACTCCCGATGCTCGAGAGGCTCGGCGTCGAACCAGACCTGGTGACCTGCGGAATCGGCAGCAACGACATCCTCGGCACCGCACCGAAACTCGTCCACAGCAACCTGCGTCAACTCATCCAGCGCCTCCCATCGCCCTCGGTCGTGATGGACCTGCTCCTTCCCAACCGCTTCTGGGGAATCGGAAGCCTCTGCAGCCCGTACGTCGCCGGCATCAACCGCACCATCCACGCCGCGGCAGCGGAACGCGGCCTCCCGGTCGCCGAACTCTCCCGCCACGTCCGCCCACCATGGCGCGGCAAGCTGGCTCCCGACCTCTTCCACCCCAACGACCTCGGCTACCGCCCCCTGACCAACGCCCTCCTAGCAGCAATCCCAGCTACCGCCACCCACTCCCGCCACTGAAAGCACCTCCGGCTGGCTCCCGCCGCCTAGAGCACCTCGTCGGCCCAGGTCCCGTCCTAGACCATCGCCTTCACTCGGGCCTGGTCTCGAGCATCGCCTCCAGGCGGTTGAGGGACTTGGTGCTCTCCCGGCGTACGCCGATCGGAATGAGTGCGGCGCGGCCCGGCACCCGGACTCCGCCGGTGAGGGCGACTCGCGTACCGCCGCCGTCTGGCTCCTCCGCGACCGCCATCCCCATCAGCAGGAAACGGCTCTGCAACCAGCACCACCCTGGCCGGATGGTCCCTTGCAGACGGGCTCTCATGCCGTAGCGGCTGCGGACCTGCATCCGCACCCGATCCCCGTCACGCTCGATCCACTCGACCTTCTTCATGTCGGTCTGGAACTCGACGAAGGTCCTGCCGTCGCCCCAGATCAAATCCCACGCATGGGCGGGCGTGGTGTCGTAGACGCGTTCGGTCACGGTGGCGCCGGGGATGCCTGCTGCCAGCACACGCAACCGCCGCACCGCATCCAGCTGAACGTCAGGCCAGTTGTCGGTCATGATGCCCACGCCTTTCGGAAACTTGCCCTGGCTCGGTGGAGGCGGGACTTCGCCGTCCCTGCCGGTACTGCGAGCAGCGCCGCCGCCTCGCGCTCGTCCAGTCCCTCGAGGTCGCGCAGGACGAGCAGCGCGCGGTGGTCGGGCGACAACCGTGCCAAGGTGTCGCGGATGTCGACCGCGAGTTGCGGGTCGCCGCGAGCCGGCAGTTCGGCGAGGTCGGCTGCGGTCTGGCGCTCGTGCTGTTTGGCCACCCGGATCGCCGCGCGGATCGCGATCGCCCGGACCCAGCCGAACAACGCGGCCGGCTCTTCCAGCGTGCCGAGTGATGTGAACACCGCGACGAGCGCCTCCTGGGTCGCGTCCGGCCCGTTGCTCAGTGCGATCGGCGCGCAGATCCGTCCGACGTACGGCGTCAACTGATCGAGCAGGTCGTGCATGGCGAGCGTGTCACCTCGCTGCGCCGCGCGTACCAACTGCTCGGGCTCCTCGATCACGGCACGAACTCTTCCAGCAACGGCGTCACCCGATCCGCACAGTCCAGAGTGAGGGCGTGCCCGCAGCCCGCCAGCGTCCGAACCGTTGCATGTGGCAACAACCTCGCGAAGCGCTGCGCTTGCGCGACCGGCAGCACTGTGTCCTCCTCGCCCCAGATGATCAGCACAGGTTGCCCGGTGCGCGGCAAGGCCGCTTGAGTGATGCGCCAGTCGAGACCCCGCTCGAGCGCGTACATCGCCCGGACGTTGTCACGATACGTGCCCGGCACCCACATCTGATCGACCAACGCCGGAGTCACCAGGTCCTTGTGGACAAAGAGATCCCGGACCGCTGCCTGCACAGCCGACCGACTGGTACCGAGCTTCGCCAGCAGTTCACCGGCGAGTGGAAACCTCAAGGCCTCCCAACTCGCGGGGTCCGGCTCAGCCAGCCCGGAGGGCGCCAGCAAGAGCAGTTTGGACACCCGCTCGGGATGTTGCTGGGCATAGGCGAGCCCCCAGCCGCCGCTCCAGGAGTTCCCGCCCAGGACGACCTGGTGCAGGTCGAGCTGGTCCAGGAACTCTCCCAGTGCTCCGGTCATGGCGTCCAGGTCGAAGGCGAACCCTGTGCCGTGCAGCCGGGTCTCCCCTTGTCCGGGGAGATCCACGACATACACGGCATGGGTCTTCGACAAAGCGTCCAGTTCAGGCTGCCAGGCCGAAGCCGGCGAGGCGCCTGGCGACAGGAGCACGACGGGTGCGCCGGTGCCGCGCTGCAAGTAGTGGAACCTTGCCAGCGGCGTTTCGACGTACCGGGAGTCCTTTGATGGCTGGGGGCTCGGCTGGGCCGTTGGCTGGTAGCCGTAGGCCAGCAAGCTGACTAGTACTACGCCGAGAACGGGCAGTGGAATGACTAGTCGCTTGAGCCACTTGGCCTGGAGCAAGCTGACGTCGATCGCCAGGAGAGCCACGCAGGCCGGTGTGTAGAGCAATAGGTTGAGCCAGTAGAACGCAGTACCGGCGTCGGTCTCGACGAAGACCCAGACGACACCCAGAGTCGCTCGGGCGGCCAGGCCGGCTGCGAGGCCGGCTACTACGACTCTGGCCAGAGCGGACCGGTCGGACCGGAGCACCGCGATTGCCAGGAGCAAGTGGAATGCGGCCAGTGGCAGCACTATTTGTGGGGCGAATGATGCTTCCCCACCGAGGACCGCTCGGGAGAGTGATCGCTCGTCGGGCGCCGGCCAGGTTGCGCCTGTCGCCCAGTAGACGTGCGCCGCTGCAAGCACGATGTGTGCGCCCGCGGCGAGCTTTCGGATCTCCATCTCGGCCCTCCTCAGATGTGTGAACATCGAGGAAGAGGAGCCGTTCGGCCGAAACGTTCCCTGCGAGGTGCAGGTTTTTTTCAGGCCTCGGAGGTCTTCGGGCCGTCGGCCAGCAAGAGATACAGCGACCTGCGGGCGTCGGACAGGATCTTGGCTGCCGCCGCGCGATGTTCGTCCGAACCGCTGCGGGCTACCTGGCGAGTGGCTGAGTGCAGTTCTTCGAGTAGTCCGCGCAGGTCGTTGGCGGGCTCTGCGTTCGCGAAGCCGGCGAAGGGATCGGCGGACGTCTCGCGACGCTCCTCGACGTACTGACGGCCCGCGTCGGTGAGGGTGACGAGTTTGCGGCCGGCGTCCGCGGTGACGGTCACCAGGCCCTCGTCCTCCAGCTGGTTGATGGTCGGATAGATCGCGCCGGGGCTGGGAGTCCAGCGTCCGCCGCTGCGGTCGGCGATGGCCTGCATCAGCTGATAGCCGTGCATCGGCTCCTCGCCGAGCAGGATCAGGACGGCCGTTCGGACATCACCGCGAGGGGCGCGTCCGCGACCTGCGCCGCGTCCCGGGCCCCGACCACCGCGTCCGCGGTGCATCGGCATGCCTTCTCCCATCCGCGGTCCACCGCGGCGGGGGTGTCGGTGGCCGCCTCGGCGGCCTCTGGTTTCAGTGTTGGGGGTGTTCATGGAATCCTCCTCGATATTGTTCATGACACTAAAGATATATCGTTACCGTCATGAACACAAGAGCTGTGGAGAAACTTGTTCCTGCCCCTGGGGCAGGGTGTTCACTGACGGGCATGGCAGAGGCACGGGAGATCGAGGGCGAGCTGACGATCGGCGAGTTCGGCCGGCGCTCAGGGCTGTCCCACAAGGCACTGCGCCTGTACGACGTATCCGGGCTGCTGACCCCTGCCCGGGTCAACCCGGTCAACGGCGCCCGGCTCTACTCCTTGGGCCAGCTCGAACGGCCCGGCGGATCAGCGTGATGCGCCAACTCGGCATGCCGCTGGCCACGATCACCGAGGTGCTGGCCGGCACCGACGAGGAAGGTCTGATCCGGCTCGACCGATGGTGGGCGGCCGAGCAGGCGAGCAACGAGGCGCGCAAGGCGACGCTTGAGTATCTGCGCGATCGGCTGCTGCGATCACCCGGCCCTGGGCTGGCGCCGCGGGCGGTGCTGACCCGGTTCGTGCCGGAGGCCAAGGTGGCTTGCATCCGCGCCGATTCGGATCAGCAGTCGCTGGTCGGCGTACTGGTCTCGTCGATGATGGAGATCCACGCTCATCTGGAGCAAGCCGGGGCCGAGCTGCCCGGCGGCTGGTCGGTGATCTTCTACGGACCGGTGACACCGGAGAGCGAGGCGACCGTCGAGGTCTGCGTGCCGTTCACCGGGCTGGTCGATCCGGCGGGGCCGATCGCGATCCGGGTCGAGCCGGCCCGTTCCGAGGCGTACTGCACGATCACCAAAGACGAGTGCAGCTATCCGCGGATCATGATCGCCTACGACCTCGTCGACGCCTGGGTCCGGCGCTCCGGGTGGCTGACGACCGGACCGGTCCGCGAGGTCTACCACCCCGGATTCCAGTACGCCGCCGGCTCCGACCTGTCTGTCGACATCGCCCAACCGATCGAAGGAACAGCACGATGAACTACGCGGACCAGACTCCCTACAGCGACCCGGGTGAGCACGCAGGGCTGTTCGACGCGCTGCCGTCTGACATCGCCGGGCTGACAGCAGTGATCCGAAACCTGTTGATCCACTACCGCGGTGGCGGGATCGAGTTCACCGGCGATCGGTATGAGGAGATCAACCATCGCTGGGTCTCGGCGATGCTCGCGACCGATCAACGACGCAACGGTGCTGCGCTGGCCGTGCCGCGGCAGCCGTTCGACCGGGTCGTCGGATGCTGCCGTGACTACACCTTGATGACGGTGTCCGCCCTGCGGCACAAGGGGATTCCGGCCCGCAGCCGGATCGGGTTCGCCTCGTACTTCGTCGACGGGTTCAACCCCGACCACGTCGTGGTGGAGTACTGGAACGGCGAGCGGTGGGTGATGGTAGACCCTCAACTCGATCCAGGACCGCACTGGAGTTTCGATCCGCAGGACATGGCGCCCGGGCCGTTCCGGTCCGCGGCCGAGGTCTGGCTCGGGTATCGCTCCGGCGTTCCGGATGACGCCGACTTCGGGGTGGACCCGGCATCGCCGATCAAGGGCGGCTGGTTCATCCGGAACTATGTCTTCTACCAACTGGCCCACCTGCAAGGTGACGAGCTGCTCCTCTGGGACACCTGGGGCGCGATGACCGACTCACTCGACGGCGCCGATCTCGAACTGACCGACGAGATCGCAACCCTCCTGGTTGCCGCCGACAACGGAGACGATGCGGCTGCCGAAGTACTGACCGCCCGCTACACCGCAGATCCCAAGCTCCACCCAACAGACCAGATCACCCAACTGTCCCCAGCCGGCAACCCGCCACGAACAGTCGACCTCAAACGCCGCATGGTGGTCCCTTAACCACCGGTGACGGGATGGCGGCTCAGCCAGCTGGTGGTGCGTGGGTAGCGGTGGCGATTTTAGGCGGCCTGGTTGTGGGGTGGGCAAGGTTGCGGTTTCAAGCGCTGGCTGTCGGATGCGCGACGGTGGCGGTTCACGCGACTGATGGCGGGTGGATGCCCAGTACCAATTCACGCGGCCGGTCGCGGATGGACGCCCAGTGCCGGTTCACGCGGCCGGCGCCAGGTGCCCGATACCGATTGACGCGCCGGTCGCGGGTGGATGCGCCCTGGAGCAGCGGTGGGTACAACTGGTCCACTCGGTGCCGATTCACACGGCCGGCGACGAGTGGGTACCGGTGCCGATTGAGCGGCTGATGGCGGTGGGGTGGGTAGCAGTGCCGGCTCAAGCGGCTGATGTGGGTGAGTGACGCTGGCGGGTTCAACCGGCTGGCTGTGGGGTGGACGATGCGGCGATTCAGGCGGCTGGTTGTGGGGTGAGTGCCAGCGTCGGTTTGAGCGGCTAATGGTGGTGGGCCCTGGTGGGCTGGCGGTTTAGGCGCGTGGCGGTGGAGCTGGTCGTGGTCGCCGGTAGGCGCTAAAGGTGGAGCTGGTAGTGGTCGCCGGTTAGGCGGGTGGTGTGCGGTGGGTCGTGGTCGCCGGTTAGGCGCGGGGTGGTGCGGTAGGTCGTGGTCGCCGGTTAGGCGGGGGGTGGTGCGGCAGGTCGCGGTCGCCGACTAGGCGCGCGGTGGTGCGGCAGGTCGCGGTCGCCGACTAGGCGCGCGGTGGTGCGGTAGGTCGCGGTCGCCGACTAGGCGCGCGGTGGTGCGGTAGGTCGCGGTCGCCGACTAGGCGCGGGGTGGTGCGGTAGGTCGCGGTCGCCGACTAGGCGCGGGGTGGTGCGGTAGGTCGCGGTCGCCGACTCGGCGCGGGGTGGTGCGGTAGGTCGCGGTCGCCGACTAGGCGCGTGATGGCGGGCTCGTCGCGGTGGCGGGTCAGGCGCGTGATGGCGGCGCTCGTCGCGGTGGCGGGTTAGGTGGGTGGTGGTGGGGTGGGTTGTGGTTGGGGGTTGGGGAGGATGGTGATTGCTACGGCGGTGAGGGTTAGGGCTATTGCGATCCAGGTTGTTGCGGGTGGGGTGTGGGCGCCGAGGGCGTCGAGGAGGACGGCGCCCAGGAGTTGGCCGACGACGCTGGCCAGGCCGAAGACGAGTACTCCGACGCGGCGGACGACGGTGGTTGCGATGGCGATGATGGCTACGCCGATGAAGCCGCCGCAGTACAGCCAGGGTTTGGTCGGGAGTTCGCCGGGGGTGGGGCCGCGGAACAGGAACTCGATCGGCAGGGCAACGCAGAGCGTGCATCCCGCGATGACGAAGTTGACGAGGGCCGCGGCCCACGGCGAGCCCGCGATCGCGCCGACCCGGCCGTTGAGAGCGGACTGCAAGGAGAGCGCCAGGCCGGCGATCACCGGGAGGGCGAGCAGCCAGAGATTGCTGTCGCCTGCCAGTTGGTCATGACCGGCGATGGCTACGGCGGTGACGCCGATGATCGCACCGACTATCCGTGGCGTGGTGATCGCGCGTGGGCCGCCCGGGCCGAGTCCGGAGCGATCGACAGCGAGGCTGCCTGCCGAAGTACCGCCGACGACGGCGACCACGAAGATGCCGACCCCGATGGAGCCGACGCTGACGCCTTGGCTGACGACGTACAGGGCGCCGCCGACTCCGCCGAGACACTGCCACCAGCGGAGGCCTTGTACTCGGAGTGCCTCACGGAGTTGGCGGAGTGCTCGCCGGCCGCCGCGCGAGGTCGGGACGATCGCGAGCAGGATGAGGATGCCGCTCGCGGTGGAGATCATCGACGCGACAACCCCGTCGCCGAGACTCGCGCCCAGACCGCCGTTAAGCCGAGCCTGCACCGCCAGTCCAACCCCTCCGACTGCAGCCAACCCGACCATCGGCAACCGCTGAACCTCGCGAACCCTCACCCGACGGATCCTCCCACCCGACCACCCCACCTACTCCCACGGCCGCTCAGCCACCTACTCCAGCGGTCGCCCAGCCAGCTACTCCCACCGTCACTCAGCGATCTACTCCAGCGGTCGCCCAGCCAGCTACTCCCACCGTCACCCAGGGATCTACTCCACCGGTCGCTCAGCCAGCTACACCCACAATCACTCAGCGATCTACCCCAACAGTCGCCCAGCCACCTACACCCACAATCACTCAGCGATCTACCCCAACAGTCGCCCAGCCACCTACACCCACAATCACTCAGCGATCTACCCCAACAGTCGCCCAGCCACCTACACCCACAATCACTCAGCGATCTACCCCAACAGTCGCCCAGCCACCTACACCCACAATCACTCAGCGATCTACCCCAACAGTCGCCCAGCCACCTACACCCACAATCACTCAGCGATCTACCCCAACAGTCGCCCAGCCACCTACACCCACAATCACTCAGCGATCTACCCCAACAGTCGCCCAGCCA